>NZ_JAGIOH010000001.1:6309056-7654834 GCF_017876625.1 Streptomyces syringium | reverse complement strand
CCTAACCACCCACACACCACGGTCTTGCCCGTATGAATGATCCAGGACCGGATGCCCCGAGCCAGCGAGAGTTGGCCATTGCCGCTGAAGCTGACGATCAGCAGCGGTGGCCAACTCGGAGGAAGCAAAGGTGGACCGTTCACAGCCGGCCACCTTCTGTTTGGAGAGAGGCGTAACGGGCTTCCGCGACCAGGGCGACCCGCCGCTTCCGCATGCCGATCCCAAGGCGTGCCGTACCGCCTGGCACTCCGCAGCCCGCGCCGCAGGCGGGGAAGTCAAGGACTTCACGGAGCAGAAGTACCCGCAGAGCTTCCACAGCGCCACGATCAAGGCTCGGAGCGGCACGCACATCGGGCTGTTTCACGCCCACTACCGGCTGATCGCCTTCGCCTCCGACCGACGCTCCTCGTACACCGACGAATTCCAGGAACCACCTGCCTGGGCCGCTGCCCTCAGCGATGACGGCTTTGCCGTCCTGAGCGCAGTACAACTTCTGTCACCGCTGGCGGACTCGGACACCTCTGCCCTGTCCGCCGCGGAGTGGCGTCAGATCAGGTACTGGCAGCCGGCGACTCTCGGCGCAACGCTCTTCAACGCGTGGGACTGATGGGCCAGTGGGCCTTAAGGCGCGTCCGACGGTTCGCGTGACTGAGCAGTGCTGAGGTCGCTCGAACCATCAACGCGCAACAGGGCTGCTCCCGCGCCGTAGCCACCAGGTACGACAAAAAAGCGTATGCCTTTCACGGCACGGTCACCCTCGCGGCGGTCCGGCTCTGGCTTCGCGCATGACCTGCCGGACAGCCCTCAGCTAGCGGAGTCCGTCCGGTGGCGGTGCGTCACGACGATGTGCAGATCGCCTCTGCAGTCACTTTCTGGGGTGTGCCCGTCGTGTTCTCAGCAGTGATCTGCCATCCGGTGCCGTTGGGGAGTGCGCGAGAGGCGCCGATGAATGCCTGGCCGCTGGGGAAAGAACCACCACCGCTGGCTACTTGGCCGGGGCCGCAATTGGCAGTCGCAACACCCTCGTCGCCGGGCTGGACGGTGATCTGGTTGCCGAGCCGGGGCTCATGGGCAATCGTCGAGCACAGGGCGACCGCATTGAAGCTCTGCACCGCGTTCGAATTATTGAAGACCACGGTGTGGTAGGCCTGGGACAGGGCGGAGAACCGCAGGCCGATGACTTCGATGCTTGTCGCCTCCCACCCTCCGCCGGTGGGTGTCTGGTTGCCAGGGCAACGGACGTCGCTGATGCCGCTCTGCGAGTGGGCGGGCACCGTGAGGGGGTTATCGGCAGCCACGCGTGTGTGGGACTGAGCGGTGCAGACGACGAAGGCTGAACCTCGCCGCTCCACGCCCGATTTGTTGGTGAACTTGACTTCCCACACATTGCCACGGGGTGACGAGCCGGTCATGAAGAGCCCTTTACCGGACCTGACGCCGCCGCCTCCGCTCGGTTCACGGCCGGCTGGGCACGGCACGAGGGTCGTTGTGGAGACGCCTGCCGGGATGACCAGCTCGCCGCCTTGAATCCCGGTGTGATCCATCGGGGCCGCGGCTCTGGGCTCGGAGGCCGGCGCGCTGCTTGCCCGGCCGACGGCATCGGCCATTCCTGCGGTGAGGGTCAGGGCGGCGACCGCCGCCATCACGGGAATCCTGATCCACTTCACTTCGTCCTCCCCGAGGCCGTTACTCCTATAAGGCAGGCATGCCCTATACACCCGAAAGAACCCAGAAAGTCACTCGTCTGAGCTAACAGGCCTCAAGAACTCCACTCGCACGAGTGGCCACCCTGGAAAGAGCAACGCAGGGACCCGGGCCTCCTCCCCAAGGCACGCACGCTGTCGGCGAGGTCGTTCCACCATCGGTGGGGCGCGCCGCCGCCTTACGGCTTCTCCCGGCGGGCCCTGAGGGGTGCGCCAGCGTGGGGCCTCGTCGTGTGTCAGCAGGCCCCGAACGACCAGAAGACGCCTACCTCGTCGTCGGTCACGGCGATCAGGCCCAGGTCCTCGAACAGGTCGAGGCCACCCAGGTATGCGGAGGTGAGGAAGCCATGGGAGCGAGTGCCCTGGAGACCCGCCGTGAGGAAGTCCGGGGACGGGTCCGAGGCCGCTGCCGTCGCATTGGTCCAGTAACGCGCGGTGGGACCGTACCTGTCGAGCAGGGTCCGGGCATCCGCCAGCACCGCGTCGCGGTCCGGGCGGGAGCGGACGGAAGCGGGCTCCGATTGCCATTCCTCCGTCATGACGGCGAGCGCGGCGACCGCCGCCTCCCTTTCCAGGGGGTACAGGCGGTCGGGGAACTCCGATGCGGCCGGGGGGTCGAAGGGGTAGGCGGGCACCGTGTGGCGCGCTGCGTTGTTGCGATCGCAGTCCAGTCGCAACCAGCCGCGGGGGTCGGGGACCGACCGGTGCAGCACGGCGAGGGCATCGCGTGCCCAGTCCTCCTGCCGACGAGGTCCGGTGGCCGCGAAGGCATAGACGTCGCCGAGCAGCCGCAGTGCGGCCGCGTTCCAGGGACAGCGACGGCTGCGGAACTCCGTCAGGAGGCTGCCGACCCCGCGGCCGAAGGCCCCCTTCGGCTCGCGGGGGATGCTCCGGAACTGGCCGATGACCCAGTGGAGGAGTTCGCCGGCTCCGTCCCCCGAGTCGCCGACCATGACGTCGGGGAGCGGGAGGTCCCTTCCGTCCCAGCGAGCCTCAAGGTAGGCATCGAGCAGGTCCAGGGCAGGCCGATCGGCAGTCGGGTCGGCAGTCGGTTCGGTAGAGGGGGCGGCAGACGGGGGCATTTCGTCACTCTAGGACGTCAGCCCGCGGCCCTGCAGTCCTCCTGCGGCAGAAGCCGGGTTCCGGTCAGTCGAAACAGTCACTCACCGGGTCTGCCACTGATGGCCCGGCAGGAAGCGCACGTCGTACCGCTCGGGCACCACCGCGAACTTATGGGGTTCCGGGACAACGGGCTGGTGCGGCAGGCCAAGCTGTTCCGCAGGCGCGCCGAGGTTCTCGAAGAACCGCTCGAAGGTGCCGCCGGGGCCGGCGGCGACGCCGACGACCTGGCTGTGGTAGCGCTCCATGCGGTAGGCGTGCGGGCAGTTCTTGGGTACGAAGCCGAAGTCGCCGGGGGTGAGCAGCTTCTCCTGCTGATTGCCTTCGGTGTCCTCGACGAACAGCCGTACAGCGCCCTGGGTTACGTAAAAGACCTCGTGGGTGTCGGGGTGCAGGTGGGCCGGGATGAGGTCGCCCTTGGGGCCTTCGACGGTGAAGAAGTTGAAGGTGTTCTCGGTCTGTTCACCGCCGGCGTAGATGGTGATCAGGTCGCCGAACAGGTGGGCGCGGTCTCCTTCGCCCTTCTCGATGAAGTAGGGCTTGCCCGGCTCGGACGGTATGTGCGAGGCCTGGCGGTAGCGGGTGGCGTACTCGATGGTCATGGGACTCCTTGGGTCCATCTCGCGAATGTCAGGTAGCCTGACATGTGCCAGCGCCGACAGGCAAGCCGACCGTGAGGAATCCATGCCGTCCACCCGCCGCAACCTCCCCCAGCTGTTCAGCGACGCCCGTCGCTGGTTCGACGAAGGATTGCTGGCAGCCCTGGAGGCAGCCGGGGCCACACCGGTCTCACCGACACAGGTGCAGCTTTTCGCCGTACTGGACGACCACGGCACCACCGTGTCCGAACTCGCCCGGCGCATGGGCGTCACCCGGCAGACCGCACACCAGGCCGTGCACGGACTGGTCGGCGTCGGACTTCTCGAGCAGATCCCCGACCCCGCCTCCGCCCGCCGACGGCTGATCCGGCGCACCGAGGAGGGCGAACGCGCACACCACCAGGCCGGCGCCATCCTCGAACGGCTGGAGGAGCAGCTCGCCGAGCGGATCAGCCGACAGGCGGTCGATGCCCTGCGGGCAGCGCTGGAGACGCCGTGGGGCCCACCCCCTCCCCCGGCCTCATGAGGTCGGCAGCGCGAGGATGAGGTTCCACGGGCCGTCGCGGAAGGGGCTCTGCGCGTACGCAAGGACCCCTGTCCGAGCTGTATCGCTCTCCAGTACTCAGCGGTAATGTGTGCGCCCGTCAGCAGCCAGGAGGGCGACGTGAACGTTGTCGGCAGCAGCTCCGATCCTGTCATCGAGCACGAGAAGACCCGTGCCGCGCTGCGAGCCATCGTCCCGCGCCTGGCGCGCCTGCTGCGCGACGCGCCCGATCTCGGGGCGCCCTCCGGGGTGCCGGTGTGGACGGTGGGAGATGTCGGCGCGCATGTGGCTGCCGTGTACCTGGCGTACTGCTCCGCCTTCACTCATGAGTTCCAGGACTGGGAGAGCGTCCTGCCTTCCGGCGACCGATCGTTCGTCGAACGGATCACGGCCGTGAACGCCAAGGCGATCGGCCTGTTCGGCACTGAGGAGCGCAGACACCTCGGCGACTTCGTCGCCGAGCGGGGCGAGGCGTTCCTGCGGGCCACCGAGGGGCTCGCTCCGCACACCCCCGTCGTCACCCCCTGGTACGGGGAGCAGGTGACGCCGACGTTGGCGACGGCCACCGGAATGGTGCTCAGCGAGAGCCTGCTCCACGGCCTCGACATCGCGCGCGGCGCCCGGCTCCCGTGGACGATCGGCCCCGAGGAGGCACGCCTGGTGATCGGCCAGTCCATGCCGACCATGATGCCGCTCAGCCTGGACGCGGCGAAGGCCCGTGGGGTCGACATCGCCTTCGACCTCGCCATCAGGGGAGGCCCCCGGCTGGCGGTCGTCGTCCGCGACGAAACGGCCACCGTGACCCGCGACGCGCCGCCCCGGGCCTACGACTGCCGTATCTCGGCGACGCCGACCGCGTTTCTCCTCGTCGCGTTCCGGCGCACCCCACTGTGGAAAGTGATCGCGCGCGGCGGGATCAGAGCAGGCGGCCGCAAGCCGTGGCTTGCCCCGCGCCTCAGCGACCTCATCGCCAGCCCGTAACGTCCAGCGCCTGTCGAGTGAGCCCATGGGCGAGCAGCCGGGCGGCTCGGCAGCCGGGTCCGTCCGGCCCGGGAATTCAGCCCGCGCTGCGCTCCACCTTGTCCACCTCGCACTTGACGCCGCTGGTGGACGCGCCCGCCTTGGGCGTGTAGGGAGCCACGATGTCGAGATTGTTCCAGCGGCCGGGACGGATGAAGGAAACAGACGTGGTCCGGGTGGCCACCGGAGTGCCGTCAGGGGCCGTGAACTTCACGGCGACCTCATAGCTGTAGGTCGCCGTCACATCATGGTTGAAGACCATCACGCTGGCCGATATGCCCTTCTTGTCGGCATACGTACAGGCGGAGATCTCTACGTCCTTCAGGGCGTCACGGCTGTCGTCAGCACGGGTCGCCTTGTCGGCAGCGGGCGGGCCGCTTGAACCGGAGGCCGAACCCTGCCCCGCCGGATCACCGCTGCAGCCGCTGATACCCATGCCGACCAGGGCGACGAGGGCGAATCCGGATGCGGCTGCGGCGCGAGCGCGTTGGAACTTCACTGTTGGTTCTCTCGATCCAGTGGTGTGGGGATGGCGCTCCGTTCCGGCGCCATCAACAAGCTCGCGTCACGCTAGGCAACAGCCCCGCACCTGGCCATACCGCCGGTAACACTGTGACAGAGTCGCGACCGCATAGATCCCAAGTCCTGATCAGCAGACGGCAGAAACCCAGACGACCCGTACGCAACCCCCATACGCTGCGGGAATCAGGACAGCGACCTCGAAACGGGACCACGGTTGCCAGGTCGACTCACCGGCTTTCCTGTGAATGCGGGCGCCCGGTGAAGCGGTGCCACCAGTGACGGCGCCGGGGGTGCACGGCCCGGCCCAGCCTGCGGCCGATCACCAGA
The DNA here is from genome assembly GCF_017876625.1 of Streptomyces syringium. Taxonomy (NCBI): domain Bacteria; kingdom Bacillati; phylum Actinomycetota; class Actinomycetes; order Kitasatosporales; family Streptomycetaceae; genus Streptomyces; species Streptomyces syringium. Next base: position 7,649,000 of record NZ_JAGIOH010000001.1, on the reverse strand, counting down.
TAGCCCAGCAGCGCGCCCGCGGTATTGAGCAGCACATCGTCGATGTCGAATGCCCGGCCGGTGATGAGGGCGCCCTGGACCAGTTCGACAAGCAACATCACCACTGCGGTCACGGCAGCTACGCGGATCAGCCCCCGGGCGCGGGGCACCAGTACCGGCAGCAGCAGACCGAACGGAATACCCAGCGCGATGTTGCCGCCGAGCTGCTTGAGGGTGTCGCGGAAGGCCGGTCGGGCGAGGTACTCGCGCACGGAGTCACCCGGGCGCAGGTTGCTGTGCGTCAGCGATTCCGAGGCAGCCGAAGGTTCCAGCGTCAGCCGGGCCAGCACCACTCCGAAGGCCACCATCCCCGCGAAGGCCAGCAACATGACCAGCACGCGCACCGGCCGTGACAGCCGGTGCGCGTCGGCCGCCGCCCGGCTGTCCATGTCCTTCGCGGCATCGTCGTGCGGGACTTTCCGTACCATCACGAACGAACCCCCTGTCAGGGTCGGCCTGTCTGCCTCTATCCGTTACCCCCGACGAACCTGATAACCCCCGCAGCGAAGCGGATCCGGACCCGAACGGGGCCGGGAAACCCCGGCCGCCGCTCCCGGAGCGTGCGTGCGCAGGCGTTCAGCCCAGGAATGCCGCAGTGGTCGCCACGAACCGGTCGGCATCGTCGAGCCACGGGTAATGCCCGGCTCCGGGCTGCACGGCGAGCGTGGCGGCGGAGAACAGGCCCGCGAATTCGGCCACCGACCGCGGGGGGCTGTTCAGGTCGAACTCGCCGGCGAGCAGCAGCACGGGGACCTCGCAGGCGGCGAGCGCCGCACGGGTGGCCTCCGGGTCGAAGGCGCCCTCGGCCGCGAAGAGCGCGACGGCCTCCATGTTGCTCGGCTGACCCGCCGCATGGTGCTTCTGTGCCGCAGCGTCCCACCGGCCGCAGAAGAAGGGAGCGATGGCCTCCCAGTCGCTGCCCGTGCCCTCACTGATCGCCTCCAAGGCGGCGAACGCCGCCGGGAACCACGGCTCGTCCTTCCGGAGCCGCGCGAGCTCGCGCCGCGTCTCCCCGGTGATCGCTACACCGACGGCTCGCGCACCGGGGGTGATCAGGGCGAGCTTGCCGACGTGCTGTGGGTAGCGCGCCGCGTACTGTGCCGCGAGGTTCGCGCCGCCGGAGTGAGCGAGCAAGTCCATCGGGGCCAGTCCGAGGTGTTCGCGCAGCGCCTCGACGTCCTCGACGAGGCGATCACAGCGATAGGAGGTGGTGTCTTCGGGAACCGCGGACCGGCCGGTGCCACGAAGGTCCAGGAAGATCAGTCGGCGGTGCGCGGACAGGCCGCCGAGGTCGCCGAGGTAGAGGGAGTCCGAGGGGCCTCCAGGGAGGCAGACGACCGGGTCGCCGTCGCCGGTCACGCGGTAGGCGAGCCGGGTTCCGTCAGGCGCGGAGAAAGTAGGCATGACTGAACACTGTCACGCCCGCGTCGACGCGCTACGGCGCCTCCCGGAAAGATCCGGAAGTGCGACCACCGACCCTCGTGGGCCTCACGCGCCCAGGGTGACGTGATGGTGCTGCCGCCCCACCTGGTGAGCCCGTGAGCCACTGGCCAACTCTTCCAGCCCCGGGTCAGTGTCGGAAGCTGTAGCGGATCAGGCGGGAGCGAGCGTCTGCCTCGCTCAGCCCGAGAGCCGTTCCGATCGCTTCCCACGACAGTTCACCGGCCTGTTCATCGGCCTGCGTGTGGTGAGCGGCACGATGGCCGATGCGGCCGGTGATGCGCTCCAGCGCTGCCACGGCTTTCAGCGCGGCCACCGGCGCCTCCTCAGCCAGCATGTCCAGTTGCTCCTCCACCCGCTCCAACAGCTCTTCCAGTCCGACGGGCAGCGGCACCGAGCGCGCCCTGACCTCGCTGATGTGCTGTTCCCAGTCGCCGCGCGGGCCCGAGGTATCCATGGAGTGGCCGTCGTCGATCACCTGCGGCCAGTCGATCGGGTAGCGGGGCGTGCCGCGCCAGCCACAGGAGCACGAGCCCCGTAACGCGGCTGCCTTCGGCGCGCCGAATCTGCCGTCGTACACCCGCCAGTCGCTGGTCGGGGGCGGTCCGCCGCCGCTCCCGGCGTCGAGGTAGACGGGCTTGGGTTCGCTGCCATCGGCAAGGACGGCCCCCGCCCGCCCCTCGTGGTACGACCCGAACTCCTCGGCCTGCCACCCCATGGCCTCTCCCTCCTGCGAGCGGTACGGAACACAATCTTCCATGGACCGACCATGCCGGAGCGGTAAGGCCTTTGGCCGACGAACACTCAAATCGGCCAGGTCTACGGCGCGTTGGTGAAGGAACGGCGGTAGGAACGGGGCGGCACACCCCGGCGGCGCACGAACTGTTCGCGCAGGACGGCCGCGCTGCCGTAGCCGACCCGGTGGGCGATCTCCTCGATCGGAAGGTCCGTGGTTTCCAGGAGTTCCTCGGCGCTGCTCAGTCGCAGGTTCCGGAGCCAGGCGTGCGGGGTGGTGCCGGTCGCGGCGGCGAAGCGCCGGGCGAAGGACCGCTTGCTCATCACGGCGCGTCGGGCCAGTTCCGCGACGGGAAGCGGCTCGTGGAGGTGCTCGCGCGCCCAGGCGAGTACCTCGGCGAGCCGCTCGTCCCGGCAGTCCTCGGGGACGGGGGAGGTCAGGTACTGGGCCTGGCCTCCGTCCCGGTGGGAGGGCAGCACCATGTCGCGGGCGACGGCGTTGGCCATCGCGGCCCCGTACTCCCGCCTGAGCAGATGCAGGCACAGATCGAAGCCCGCGGCGGCTCCCGCTCCTGTGGTGATCCGCCCCTCGTCGATGTAGAGGGCGTCGGGGTCCACGACGACGTCCGGGTGGCGGTGGGCCAGTAGTTCGGCGAACCGCCAGTGGGTGGTGGCCCTTCGGCCGTCGAGCAGCCCGGCGGCGGCGAGGGCGAACGTGCCGACACAGTGGGCTGCGACCAGAGAGCCGCTCTCGTGCGCGGCCGACAACGCGTCGAGCACGGCGGGGCCCGGTGGCGTACGGAAGCCGGCCCATGGCAGGGCGATCACCAGGTCAGCGGCGGCCAGCCGGTCCAGGCCGTGCCCGACCATGAGCGGCACCCCGAGGTCGGTGGGGACCGGCCCGGGCCGGTCGGTGCACAGCGCGAAGTCGAAGCCGGGCAGCTCCTCCCCATGCGGGCCGAACACCTCGGCGACGATGCCGACGGCGAGCATGCCGACCCCGGGCGGGGCATACGCGGCGACGGTCAGGAAGGGCGGCACGGAAAGCAGTATCGCACTGTGGCAGTAATCCTGCGATGAGAGGCATCCATGCCACTCGTGGGCGATCGGCCGGCCCGGAAGGATGAGGGGCATGACAGACGCACCGCTCGGCCGCAGCGCCGTGTACACGATCCTGACCACCGGTTACGTCGGCTCCACCGGTCCCGGCGTCGCCGCCACTGTCTCCTACGTCACCGACGCCGGCCGGCACATCATCTTCGATCCGGGCATGGTGGCAAGCCACGACGACATCCTCGGCCCCCTCGCGGAACTGGGCCTCGGCCCCGACGACATCACCGACGTCGTCCTCAGCCACCACCACCCCGACAACACCATGAACGCCGGCCTCTTCCGCCGGGCCCGGGTCCACGACCACAAGGTGGAATACCTCGGCGACCAGTGGACCAACCGCGACGCGGAAGGCTATGAACTCACCCCCTCACTACGCCTGATCCGCACCCCGGGCCACAGCCCCGAGGACATCACGCTGCTCGCCGGCACCCCCACAGGCGTCGTGGCGTTCGCCGGCGACCTCTGGTGGCACGCGGACGGTCCTGCCGACGACCCCGTAGCCCCCGACCGCGAGATACTTCGCGCCTCCCGCCTCCGCGTACTGGCCACCGCCGATCTGATCGTGCCCGGCCACGGCGGCCCCTTCACCGCCGACGACAACACACCACGCTGACTCCGCCCGCAACCGCCGCCGCTACCTGCGACGACGGCGGAGCGAGCCCACCGTCCCCGGCCAAGCGTTGGCGACGGCGAGAACGGCACGCTGCCCGAGTACCCCTTGATCGGCCGGGCCGGGCGAGGCAAGCGTGCCGCCGGCGTCAGGAGCTCGTGAGGATGACGAGTTGCTGGGTCGCGCGGGTCATGGCGACATAGCGGTCGACGGCTCCTTCGATGCCCTCACCGAACGTCTCCGGGTCGATGAGGACGACCAGGTCGAACTCGAGCCCCTTCGACAGTTCCGGCGTCAGCGATCGGACGCGGGATGTCGCCCGGAACGCGGGATCGCCGATGACGCAGGCGATCCCCTCGTCATGTGCGGCGAGCCAGGTGTCGAGGATCGCGCCCAGATCCGCGACGGATCCGTGCACGACGGGGATGCCGCTGCTGCGGATGGAAGTCGGCACGTTGGCGTCCGGGAGTGCGGCGCGGACGACCAGTTCGGCTTCCGCCATGACCTCTTCCGGCGTGCGGTAGTTGATGCTCAGGGAGGCCACCTCGATCCGGTCGAGTCCGGCCCGCTCGAGCCGTTCCTGCCACGACTCCGTGAAACCGTGCCTGGCCTGGGCGCGGTCACCGACGATGGTGAAGCTCCGGGAGGGGCAGCGGAGCAGCAGCATCTGCCATTCGGCGTCGGTCAGTTCCTGAGCCTCGTCCACGATGATGTGGGCGAACGGTCCGGCGAGCAGGTCCGGTTCGATGCCAGGCCGTGCGCTCTCGTCGATCAGGCTGTCCTGCAGGTCCCGTCCGTGCAGCATCCCCACCGCGCCTTCGCTCTCGTCGATCTCGACGTTCTGCAGCAGGCTGTCGATGGCATCGGCCCTGCGCGCGCGTTCGGCGGCGACGGAGGCGTCGTGCCGGCGCTTGCGTACGGACGCCTCCGGGTCGCCGAGCCGCTGCCGGGCGGCGTCCAGGAGCGGCAGGTCGGAAACCGTCCAGGCCTGGACGTCCTTCCGCTGCAGTTTGCGGACCTCGTCGGGGGCGAGGTGCGGAGCGCACTTGCGCAGGTAGGCGGGCACCGACCACAGGTCCCCGACGAGGTCACTCGCTTCGATCATCGGCCACGCGCGGTTGAGGGTCCGGATCAGCTCCCGGTCCTGCAGCAGCGACCTGCGGAGCAGCTCGGGCGGAGCGTCACTGTCGTCCTTGTCCATCAGGATCGTGAGCAGTTCCTCCCGGATCTGGTCGCGCGCCTCGTTGTGCGGTGTGCCCGGCTCCACTGCCTCGAACGCCGCCGCCCAGTCGTTGGCGCTCAGCCAGATGTCGGACCAGTGGGTCGAGACCGTCATGCCCTCGGTGGGCGGCTCCTCGTAGATGCCGACGGCTGGTTCGATCGCCTTCACCAGGTCCGCGGACGACTTCAGGAGGGCCACGTCCGGGTCGGTCTCGAGCACTGCTCCGGCTCCCTCGGTGACGAGGTCGCGGACGGTGCAGGTCTGCACGCCCTCCTCACCGAGACTCGGCAGGACATCGGCGACGTAGGCCAGGTAGGGCCGGCTCGGACCGACGAACAGTACACCGCCCTTACGGTGACCGAGGCGGGGGTCGGAGTAGAGGAGGTGGGCGGCCCGGTGCAGAGCGACGACGGTCTTGCCCGTACCGGGGCCGCCGTCGACGACGAGAGCACCGCGGGATCCCGCCCGGATGATGGCGTCCTGATCGGCCTGGATGGTGGCGAGCACGTCTCGCATCCGGGACGACCGGTTGCCTCCCAGGCTGGCGATGAACGCGGACTGGTCGTCGAGCGCGGCGTGCCCCTCGAGCCCGTCGGCGGTGAACACCTCGTCCCAGTAGTCGCTGATCCGGCCGCGGGTCCAGCGGTACCTGCGGCGACTTGCCAGACCCATCGGGTTGGCGTGGGTCGCGGCGAAGAACGGCTCGGCCGCGGGGGAACGCCAGTCGAGCAGCAACCGGCGACCCGTGCTGTCGGTGAGGCCGAGTCGCCCTATGTACACGGAGTCGGCGTTGTCCGTACGGACGATGTGTCCCAGGCACAGGTCCAGGCCGAAGCGTCGCAAGGTGCGCAGCCGGCTGGTCAGGCGGTGGATCTCCGCGTCCCGGTCCATCGCCTCGCGGCCGATGCCGCCGGGCGCCTTGCGCGTGGTCTCCAGACGGTCGGACAGTTCGGCGATCGTCTGCTCGAGGCTCTCCGAGATGGCCGCGAAGTGCTGCTCGTCGCCGTCGATCAGCGCCGGGGTGGCCTTGGCGGAGAGGCGGTCGGGAAGGTCGAACGCGCTGGTGGTCAGGGAGTTCATGGTCATCAGCTCCGGTCCGAGGTCGCTGCCGCGACGGCCGACGGTACGCACACCCGCATCTCGGTGCCGAGCGCCCGCACCCGCGGTACGCGTCCCACCACCGACTCGACGTCACCGCACGACCCATGGACCGACAACAACACACGCACCTGGTGAATCTCCTATTTCCGCAGGTCATGAGCTTGAGCCGCGATTCTGCACCACGACCGGGGCCTTGCCGCAAGCCCCCTGCTGCGCTATAAGTTAAGAGTGGCGAGGAGTGGTTGTTCCTTTTCGCCGTCTCGTCCCTCACCGGACCTCTCCGGATCTCTCAGCAGGTCAGCGCTCCTCATCGAGCTCTCAGGTGATGCGGCTGCCCTGAGCCAGCAGAAGCGCCACGTCCACCGTCGCGACCGCCACGGCCGCGGCGAAGGGGGCTTTGGTGTGTGTTCGGCCCAGCGCCGCCCCGGCGAGCGCCGTCGCCACCGCCGCCGTCAGGGCGACTGCCCCCGCGGCGGGGAGCGGACCGGGCGGGCCGAGGGCCAGGGCCACGGTCGCCGCCACCAGGGGCACCGGCAGCACCCGGCGTGTCCCGGATGTGCCGAGCCGGTGCGGCAGGCCGCGCACCCCCACTGCCAGGTCGCTGCTGATGTCCGGCACGGTGTCAGCCAGATGGGCGCCCACGCCCAGCAGAGCGCCGGCCACGACCACCCACCACGGGGGCCACGAGTGTGCGCCCGAACTGAGGGTGACGAAGGCCGGCAGGCTCGCGAATCCCGCGGCGTAAGGCAGCCAGGACCACATCGTGGCCTTCAGGCGGAGGTTGTACGCCCATGCGGCCCCGACCCCCGCCAGATGCACGGTCCCCGCGAGGGAACCGCACATCAGCGAAAGCGGCACGCACAGTGCGAGCGCGGTGTGCGCGGCCGCCCATACCGTCTGCGGTGACACCGCTCCCGTCGCGACGGGTTTGGGGCGGCCCGCGGCGGCGTCACGGCGCGCGTCGAAGGCATCGTTGCACCAGCCGACCGACAGCTGACCGGTCAGCACCGCCGCCGCGAGCCATGCGCAGCCGCCCGCGGAGTGTCCCGCGGCGACAGCCAGCACGGTCACCAGAACGGTGACCGCTGCCGAAGGCCCCGGGTGGCACGACGCGGCCAGCGCCAGGACCGGTCGGCCGGTCAGGCCGGAGGTCTGCCTGGCGAGCGGCGCCCGGTCGGTTTCCACCGCACGATCGTAGAACGCAAGGGCGGGCGGTGGAGGCCGCCGGACGGGCGACTGGCGGAATACCCGCGCGGGTTCGTGGTGCGAACGGGGAACAAGAGAGCCGTCGGGTATCCGGCACCCCTCATGGCGGGAGACGTATGACGACCCGGATCACAGCCGTCCATGGCCTCCTGGCTCCCCACCGCCAGCCCCAGAAAGCCATTACCGACGTGGTATGCCGGGCCTGTCTGCCAGACGGGACCGGCCGCGCGGTACTCGACCGCCTTCACAGCAGTACTCAAGTGCGCACCCGCCACATGGTGCTGCCTCTGGAGGAGTACGCCCGGCTGGACGGCTTCGGCGGCGCCAACGACGTTTTCATCCGCGCGGCCACGGACCTGGGTGCCCGGGCGGTCCGCGGTGCGCTGCGGACCGCCGGGCTGCGGGCCACCGACGTCGACCTGCTGCTCTTCACTTCCGTCACCGGCATCGCCACGCCCTCCATCGACGCCCGCCTCGTGGGCCGGCTGGGGCTGCGGCCCGACATCAAACGGCTCCCTGTCTTCGGCCTGGGCTGTGTCGCGGGGGCGGCGGGCATCGCCCGTCTGCACGACTATCTGCGTGGCTGGCCCGATCACGTCGCCGTCCTCCTCTCCGTCGAACTGTGCACCCTGACCTTCCAGCGCGCGGATTCCTCGCCGGCCAACCTCATCGCCACCGGCCTGTTCGGTGACGGGGCGGCCGCGGTCGTCGCCTGTGGCGCGGGCCGGTCCGCCCAGGGGCCCGCGGTGGTGGCCACACGCAGCCACCTGTACCCGGACACCGGGCACGCCATGGGCTGGGAAGTCGGCAGTTCCGGATTCCGTGTGGTGCTCGATCCGGTCGTGCCCGAGCTGATCCGCCGCAACCTGGCAGGCGACGTCCGCGGCTTCCTGGACGAACACGGCCTGAAGACCAAGGACGTCACGGCCTGGATCTGCCATCCGGGCGGCCCCCGGATCCTGCACACCATCACGGAGACCCTCGATCTCCCCGCCGGCGCGCTCGACCTCACCTGGCGACACCTGGCCGAGGCCGGCAACCTCTCGTCGTCCTCCGTGCTGCACGTCCTGCGTGACACCCTGGCCCGCCGCCCCCCACCGCCGGGTTCCCACGGACTGCTCCTGGCCATGGGCCCGGGCTTCTGCTGCGAACTGGTCCTGCTGCGCTGGTAGAACGGAGGACACGTGCTCTGGTACACAGCCCTGGTGCTGGCCGTCGCGACGGAACGCGTCGGCGAACTGCTCCTGGCACGCCGCAACGCGCGCTGGAGCCTGGCCCGCGGCGGCACCCCGGCCGACCACGGACACTACCGGTGGATGGTGGCCCTGCACACCGGGCTGCTGGTGGCCTGCCCGCTCGAAGTGCTGGTCGCCCACCGGTCCGTCCCGCCGTTGCTCACCTGGACGATGCTCGCCGTCGTCGTCGCCTCCCAGGCACTGCGCTGGTGGTGCATCCACACGCTGGGAAGGCAGTGGAACACCCGGGTCATCGTCGTCCCCGGACTGCGTCTGGTGACCGCGGGCCCCTACCGCCGGCTTCGCCACCCCAACTACGTGGCTGTGGTCGCCGAGGGCCTGGCCCTGCCCCTGGTGGGCGGGGCCTGGGTGACCGCGCTGGTGTTCACGGTCCTGAACGCCTGGCTCCTCACCGTCCGCATCCGGTGCGAAGACGCCGCACTGGCCACCGCCACCGCGGTGGGCGCGCGCACATGATCGATGTCCTGGTGTCGGGCGGCGGCCCCGCCGGACTGGCGGCAGCGATCCACGCCGCGCTGCGCGGGATGGAAGCGGTGGTCATCGAGCCCCGCGAGCCCCCCGTGGACAAGGCGTGCGGCGAAGGCATCATGCCCAGCGGCGTGGCCGCCCTGCACGCACTCGGCCTGGACGTACCGGGCCATCCCCTGCGGGGCATCCGGTACATGGACGGTGACCACAGCGCGGAGGCCGAGTTCCGCCACCACCCGGGGCTGGGGGTGCGCCGCACCGTTCTGCATTCCGCCCTGCACCAGCGGGCGGTCGAGTTGGGCGTGCGTTTCGCCACGACCAGGACCGAGGTCGTCCGCCAGGACGAGCTCGGCGTGAGTGCCGGGGAATGGCGGGCACGCTGGCTGATCGCCGCGGACGGTCTGCACTCCCCGCTCCGCCGCGCCCTGGGCCTGCATCTGCCCGGTGGCGGGCCCGCCCGTTACGGGCTGCGCCGCCACTACCGGATCGCGCCGTGGACGGACTGTGTGGAAGTCCATTGGTCGGCAGAGGGAGAGGCGTATGTGACACCCGTGGGTGAGGACTGCGTGGGCATCGCCGTGCTCAGCGGCACCCGTCGTCCCTACGACGAACACCTGCGGGCCTTCCCCGCCCTGGCCGCCCGGGTGCAGGGCCGGCCGGCGAGCACCGTGCGCGGCGCCGGGCCGCTGCACCAACGGGCCCGCCACCGGGTGGCCGGCCGCGTCCTCCTCACCGGTGACGCGGCAGGGTACGTGGACGCCCTGACCGGCGAAGGCATCGCCCTCGCCCTGGCCACGGCCCGGGCCGCCGTGGAGAGCCTGGCAGCGGGCAGACCCCACACCTATGAAGCGGCCTGGGCCCGCCTGACCAGACGTCACCGCCTCCTCACCCATGCCCTGCTGCGGGCCGCCCGGTATCCCGCCGCCGCCCGCCTCGTCGTCCCGGCCGCCTCCCGGCTGCCTGCGGTGTTCACCGCCACGGTCCGCGCGCTTCAATGACACGGGCTGAGACGCTGTCAGTGCCGGTCCGTGGTGAAGGGCTGTCCGGGGGCACCGGCACCGGCACCGGTGCGAGAGGTGGCCTGATTCCGTGCTGTCGTCCCGAAATCCGCAGGCGCCGACCGGGCCGCGAGCCGTACGGTCCGGGCATGGAGGATGAGGACGGCTACTTCGGAGAAAGCATCGCCGCGACCTATGACGAGTCGGTGGCGGACATGTCCCGGCCGGATGTGGTGAACCCGGCGGTCGACGTACTGGCCGAGCTCGCCGGTGACGGCCCTGCGCTCGAACTCGGCATCGGAACCGGTCGGATCGCGCTGCCACTGGCCCGGCGCGGAGTCCCGGTCCACGGCATCGACCTGTCCCGGGCCATGGCCGCCCGGCTGCATGCCAAGCCGGGTGGCGACGCCATCGGCGTGACCATCGGCGACTTCGCGACGACGCGGGTAGCGGGCACGTACGCGGTCGCCTACCTCGTCTTCAACACGATCAATAATCTGACGACGCAGGACGCCCAAGTGGCCTGCTTCCGCAACGCCGCCGACCATCTGGAGCCCGGCGGCTGTTTCGTCATCGAGGTGGGGGTGCCGGACCTGCGCCGGCTCCCCCCGGGCCAGAGCGCCGTACCGTTCCACATCAGCCCGACCCGGTGGGCGTTCGACACGTACGACGTCGCCACCCAGGCGATGAGTTCGCACTACGTCACGATCGTCGACGGTCGCGCCGAGCACTCGTCCATCCCCTTCCGGTATGTGTGGCCGGCCGAGCTGGACCTGATGGCACAGCTCGCCGGGCTGCGGCTGCGCGACCGGTGGGAGGGGTGGGCACGGACGCCGTTCACCAGCGAAAGCCGTCGGCACGTCTCGGTCTGGGAGAAGCCCTCCGACTGACCACGGTCGAGCGATCCGCCCCGGATTGGCCGGATCTGCACTCGAACATATGTCACCCTATGAGATGAATCGATTACCCTACGTAGAATCTCCTTTTTGGTTGGGCCACTGCCGAGCCGGGGGTGCGGAGACACCGCCGCACCACGCGGACGGCTCCCCGTCAATCAAGGAGGAAGACATGCGCGTACGGAGGATGGCGGTCGCCGCGTCCATGGCGGTCCTGGCGCTCCTCGCCGGGACCTCCCCCGCAACAGGCAGAGGAGCGGACGCGGCCGACCCTTCCGCCCCGGCCACCGTGCCCACCGGGCAGGGGCGCGGTGCTCTTGATGACCCCGCGGGCGCCGTGGAGGCCGGGAAGTCCGGCTCCGACGCGGACGCGGCGGCGGTGATCCGGTGCGAGGGTCAGGTGCAGCGCCCGCACAACTCCACCCACGTGCCCGGTACGGTGAACGTCGTCGTGACGGTCTCGTGCACCGCACCGGTCCCGGAGATCACCACCCGGGCAGCCCTGTACAAGAATGGGCAGCTCGTCAACCAGTCGACGCTGAGGACCCAGCACAATACCCGCACCGCGCAGAACAACGCGGCGGTCCGCTGCAGCCCTGGCAACTACCGCGGCTGGATGTACTTCAAGGTCGTCTTCCCACCCGGCTACAACCCGCCGACCGGATCCGCCAACGGCCTCGGCCAGGAAGTGCCCATCACCTGCTGACCCGCTGACACCGGAAGAGCAGCACCCATGTTGCACGGGGGCGCCGCCGGGGAAGGACTTCCGACGTGCGCCCCACCCCCGCCCGGATCCTGCGCCGGAGAGTGACGGACCTCGACGCGGTAGCGGACCCGGCCGCCGGCTCCGATGTCCGGCTGCGTCATTTCATTTCGGTCATGACCCTGTGGACCGCGCAGGAAATGGCGGCCACGGCCCAAGGCCCGGCTGCCATCGATCCGTCCGAAGCGGACGAGGTCACCGAGAGCTGCCTGCTGCTGCGGCACCTCGCGCACGACGAGGAGAGCCTCGTCCGAGGCCCCTTGGACCGGGCGCGCCAGCACTGGATCGGCACCGGCCCTCACGAGCTGATGCCGTCCCGACAGCCCGTCCTGGAACAGGCACGGTTCATCGCGCCCGGCAGGGACCCGATTCCGCCCAGCACAAAACCGTTCCACCTGGGGCTCTACACCTCCACGGCGCGGCGTGGCGGCCCGAGCATGTGGCGGATGTATCTCGACCAGGGTTCGAGCCTTCATCCCTTGCCCTGGCACACGTGGGAGTTGCCGGTCACGGACCCCACGGCCGAAGTCCTCGACATCCGCAGCGCGAACACCTGGGCGGACTTCGTCGGGCGCTACCCGCTGGTGCACGACGGTTCCGTTTTCCCCGACTGGCGGAGGGCGGCCCAGGACTACGCAGGGGTGCATATGACGCTGCGCGCGATCGTCGCGACCCAGGGGTTCCGGTTTCCGGTCGAGGGCGGTCTGGCCGCGGCTCCGTACTGGGACCTCGAATCGGTCCTGTGGCTGCGCTGGTGCTTCTCCGGTCTGCGCCTGGTGGAGATCACCCCGCCCCACGCCCCGGAGTAGCCGCCAACCCTGCGGCCGGCTCCGGTCCGTGCCCCGGGGTCGCGGACGCTCAGTGAGAGCTGGGATGCGGGTCGGCCGCGGCGCGGCGGAATTCGGCGTTGATGCGCTGGGCCTCCTCGAGCTGGTCCTCGAGGATGACGATGCGGCAGGCTGCCTCGACCGGGGTGCCCTGGTCGACGAGTGCGCGGGCGCGGGCCGCGATCCGCAGCTGGTAGCGGGAGTACCGGCGGTGCCCGCCCTCGGAGCGGAGCGGGGTGATGAGGCGGGCCTCACCGATGGCTCGGAGGAAGCCGGGTGTGGTGCCGAGCATCTCGGCAGCCCGGCCCATGGTGTACGCGGGGTAGTCGTCGTCGTCCAGACGGCCACTGAGCGGAGTGTCTGCTGTCATTCTCACCTCGTTGTGCAACGCGTCGAGGGGCCCTGGTGCCGTACGGCACCAGGGCCCCGAAGGAAATTCAACACCATCCGTCGGCCTGTTACCGCGCCGACCTTCTGTTTCCGCTGCCCCGCCCAGAAGGGCGGGGATGCGGGGATCGTGAATGCGTGACCGGGGACCACCTTCCGTTCCGGGGCCTTGCGGTGCCCGAGCCGAACCTTCCTCGCCCGGGCGATCCTGATGGCGTCTGCTTCCTCCGTTCTCCCTCTGAATCAGCTACCTGCGTGACCAGCGCTCACCGGTCACGCGAACTGCCGGGCTTGCTGGCGGCAGCCCCTGAAACCACGGGTCGCCTTGCCCGGCAGACCGCCCGCCGCCCCACTGCACTGGCCCTGGGCGGAGGACCCGACTGCCGGACTCCTCAGCACGCGCGCCTGCAGTCCGACGCCTTTGCTGAGTTACCGCATATAAACCGACTGCTGGTACTGCCTGTGGCAGCCCCTGAAACCTGCGGGCCGCCCAGGGCGGCTGCCAGACCCGTCGCCATCCTGCAAGAAACTCGGCTCCGGGACTCCGCAGCCACCCTGAACTGCGAACTCACGTACTACTACCCGCCAGTTCATCTCTGCCGGGTCTCGCTTGACCTCGTCTACGGCAGAAACGTTAGCCGCGCGACGCCCCGATGTCTACTACCGCGAGCATAGATTTTGGAGTGTCCGAGGTGGAGGAAGTCTGCGGCCAGGAACGAGATGGGTGCCAGTCCCACCGGCCGGCCAAACGCCCACCCCAGCCGGCCGGGCCCGGCGGATAGAATCAGCTCTCATGTCGATCCCTGACGAACTGCTCGTCGATGTCGCCGCCATGGTGGAGTCCGAGCAAAGCAATCAGATGTCCCTGACCGTTGTCACCGGCGGCGCTGTCATCACCGGACGGCTGGCTCCCGAAGCCGTATGGAGGGAGCGGGTGTCGGAGGTCCTGACGGACTCGGCACACCTCGGCCCGTTCTCCGGCATTTTCACCGCCGGCCAGGCACCGGACCGGCCCGACCGCAGTCGGCCGCCCACACATCTGCACTTCCACGTGGCCCGCATCCTGCAAGGCAGCATCGGCATCCCCGAGACGGGCGGCATGTACCGCGTCGCGATCAAGGACGTCAGCGCCTGGACCATGGGCGACTTCAGCTACTCCGACCACTGAGCCATCATCACGGAAAAGGGGCCCTTGCCGGCGCGCGCCGGCAAGGGCCCCTCAGTGTTGCGAGGAGCGCGTGGACCCCTGAACGATACGGCGGGGCGGCAGGGTTGAGCGCTCGTCAGAGGCCGAACGACGGCTCGCGCGTGCGCTGATCCGCGACGATGGCCGCCGCGACGCGGTCGCCGCGTTCGGGCGACCCGGCGGCATCACGTTCGCACGGCCTTCTCACCCGTCGAGAGCTGCGACCATGCGGTCGAGGTCGGCGAGGAGGTCCGCGAGACGTTGCTCCGGGACCGCGTCGGTCATGCGCTGGTCGATGGCGTAGACAGCGGAGCGTGCCGCCGCGAGGCGAAGCCGGCCCTCGTCGGTGAGGTGGGCGGGCAGAGCACGTCCGCGGTCGGTGGTAGCCGGGCGGGTGATGAGGCCCGCGTCCTGCAGTCCGCGCAGGACCACGTTCATGGACTGCCGGGTGACGAAGGTGCCGCGGGCCAGCTCGGCGTTGGACAGACCGGGGCGCTGGTCGAGGAGTTCGAGACAGGCGTACTGCGGCACCGTCATGCCGTACTCACGCAGCGCTTTGTCCATCGCGCCGCGCAGGGCCGCGGCGGCGCGCTTGAGGCGGTATCCCAGGCGCTCGGTGACGTCGGCGGACGGCGAGGCCTGGCCGGAGAGAGTCCCATCGTGCATGTCAGGAGTTTGACAATTTTGCGCAGCTCCGTCTACTTTCCTCAATGTCAAAGTCCTGACATGGAACCTGACCAGGGAGTACTCATGGCTGTCACCGTCAGCGGGCCCGACTTCATCGCACTGCAGGTGCGTGATGTCGAAGCGGCTGCCGCCTTCTACGAGAAGCACCTCGGGCTGCGCCGCGCACCGGCCTCGCCCTCCGGCGCCGTGGTGTTCCCCACCGAGCCGATTCCGTTCGCGGTGCGCGAGCCGCTGCCCGGGGTGGATCTCGACGCCGTCGAGCGGCCCGGCCTCGGGGTCGCCCTGTGGTTCCGGACCACCGACGCGCAGGCGCTGCACGACCGACTGCACGCCGCCGGGATCCCCATCCTCAGGGCGCCCGAGGAGGGCCCCTTCGGCAGGATGTTCACGTTCGCCGGCCCGGAGGGGTACGCCATCACCACACACGAAGGCTGACCGTGTCCGATTCCTCGGCAACGCATTCGGCATCCGATGTGATCAGCTGATGCCGTGGAAGCCATATGGACAAGCGTTGTAGCGGTGGGGGGCACACTTCTGGGTGCCGTGATCACGCACATCTTCCAGCGCCTCGCGTCCCGGCGCAGTGAGCTGTTCGCACGGTCCGAAGCGCTCCGGCAGGAGCGCATGGGCACGTACAGTTCGTTCGCCGCGGCAGCGGAGGAGTACCGCCACGGCCAGGCGGACCGCTGGTACCGCAAGCAGCAGGACCCGGACGGAGAGGGCTTCATCACGGCACGGGATGAAGCCCACCGTCTGCGAACGGCTACACGACAAGTGCTCTATCGGGTCAAGTTGCTCACTGATGACCGGGAGGTGGTCCTCGCGGCCGAGCGGGCCTATCAGTGCACGCGGGATGTGTCGACGGCGCGGGACCAGATGGAGCGGGACGCCCTGGATGCCCGGGCGAGGCAGGCCATCGAAGCGTTCGTATCCCGTGCTTCGCTGTTGATCCGCTGAGCCGTGGTGACGCCCCATCAGGACATCCAGCCGCCCCCGGTCAGCGTTTCAACGGCCCCTACGGAACGAGGCTGTCGACCGTCGGGGCGACGGTGCCGAACAGGTCGCTGATGGTGGTCAGGGCCGCGCTCTGGAGGGTGGCGGCCGACAGTACGTTTCCGTCGGGTGTGGTGAGGGGGCGGGTGGCGGTGGCCTCGGCGACGACGGTGGGGCGGTAACCGAGGTTGAAGGCGCCCTGGGCGGTGAAGGTGACGCACATGTGGGTCATGAACCCGGCGATGACCAGGTCGGGTCCGGCACTGAGGGTGCGCAGGGTCTCCTCCAGCGCGGTGTCGTGGAAGGCGTTCGGGAAGTGCTTGACCACGACCGGTTCGCCCGCGAGGGGAGCGACCTCGTCGCTGATGGATCCGATCTCGGCGCGGATGTCGTACGGGCTGCCTTCACCGCCGTCATTGACCACATGGATGACCGGGGCGCCGACGGCGCGGGCCGAGGCGAGGAGGCGGGCCCCGGCGGCCAGGGCCTGCTCGGCGCCGTCGAGTGCCATGACTCCGTCGCGGTAGGTGTTCTGGAAGTCGATCATTACCAGGGTGGACTCGCCGAGGCGGGGCACGTGGCTGCCGAGGCCGATCACGTCACGCAGGCTGGCGGAAGCGGTCATCACAAGGGGGCCTTTCAGGAAAGGTGAACGGCGCGCGGTGAAGCCGCGCGAGGGGTGGTCAGGTGGTGGTGCGGAAGCGGCGGCGGTAGGCCGCCGGGGTCGTGCTGATCTGCTTGCGGAAGGCGCGGTGCAGGGTTTCCACGGAGCCCAGGCCGGTGATTCCGGCGACGTGTTCGAGCGGCTGGTCGGTGGTTTCCAGCAGGCGGCGCGCGGCTTCGACGCGTGCGGCCTCGACGTAGGCGGCCGGGCTGGTGCCGGTCTCCTGGCGGAAGACACGAGCGAAGTGGCGCTCGCTCAGGCACATCCGAGCCGCGAGCGCGGCCGCCGACAGGTCGGCGTCGAGGTGTTCGGCGATGAACAGGCGCAGTTCGTCGATGTCCCGCCTGCCGGCGGCGGGGCGGCTCAGTGGGACACTGAACTGGCTCTGCCCGCCTTGCCGCTTGAGGTACATCACCAGTTGACGGGCTACTGCCAGAGCCAGGTCCTCACCGTGGTCCTCGGCCACCAGGGCCAGTGCGAGGTCCATGCAGGCGCTGATGCCCGCCCCCGTCCACACCTGCCCGGAGCGCACGAAGATCGGGTCGGCGTCCACGGTGACCTGGGGGTGGTCGGCGGCGAGCTGTGCCGCCGTCGACCAGTGGGTGGTCGCCCTCTTGCCGTCCAGCAGTCCGGCCGCCGCCAGCAGGTGCGCGCCGACGCATAC
The DNA here is from genome assembly GCF_017876625.1 of Streptomyces syringium. Lineage (NCBI taxonomy): Bacteria > Bacillati > Actinomycetota > Actinomycetes > Kitasatosporales > Streptomycetaceae > Streptomyces > Streptomyces syringium. The sequence continues at coordinate 7,631,745 of NZ_JAGIOH010000001.1, read as the reverse complement.
CGATGCCACTCGCTGTGCGTGCGGGGCGGTGGTTTTGATCCAGTCGACGACGTCCTGGTCGATGCGGGCCACCGGGCCTTCCGGGTGCATGTCCACCGCACCGGGTACCAGCAGTGTGTCGACGCCCGCGCCGACTTCGGCGAAGGACGTGTCCGCGAGCAGCCGCACACCGGCCGAGGTGCGGACCGGTCCCTGTCCGGGGCCCGCCAGACGCACCGAGTAGCCCGCCCTGCCTGCTGATTCCCGGTTGGCCAAGGCGAAGACTTCCGCCGGGCCGGTGACGTCGAGCAGATCGACATCGGGGAAGACAGCGATGACAACGCGGTGGGTGAGGGGCATGCGTCCATCTTCACCACAGCCCGCCATGTCGGCAATGACGGGATTCTGGCAGATCCGGACACCCCCGGAAGCACATCGTGACCGGGGTGGGAGACGGCATGCCGCCGTCTCCCACCCCGGTCCGGGAAGTCACGGCCTCAGTTCGTCGCCATCTCCGCGCGTACCTCCTCCGCCGTCGTGTCCCGCAGCTCGCCGTCCAGGCGCAGCCATCGCGTCACGGCGACGGACTCCAGAAAGCGGATGTCGTGGCTGGCCACGATCAGTGCGCCCTCGTACGACGCCAGGGCTGTGGTCAGCCGGCGAACGGACGCCATGTCCAGGTTGTTCGTCGGTTCGTCCAGCATCAGGAGTTGCGGGGCGGGTTCGGCGAGCATCAGGGCTGCCAGGGTGGCCCGGAAGCGCTCACCGCCGGACAGGGTCGCGACTCGCTGGTCGGCCCGGTCTCCCTTGAACAGGAAGCGGGCCAGGCGGGCTCTGATCCTGTTGCCGGTCGCCTCGGGGGCGAACCGCGCCACGTTCTCGACAACCGTCAGCTCGTCGTCGAGCACGTCGAGTCGCTGGGGCAGGAACCTCAGCGGCACATGGGCCGTCGCCGTCCCGGAGACGGCGTCCAGCTCTCCGGCGATCGTGCGCAGGAGCGTCGTCTTGCCCGCACCGTTGCGGCCGACGAGCGCGATCCGCTCGGGGCCGCGCAGCTCGAACTCGCCCTTCACCCGGGCGCCGTACCTGAGGTGGAGATCGCTCAGCGTGAACACGGAGCGGCCTGGTGGCACTGCCGTGTACGGGAGATCGACGCGGATCTCGTCGTCGTCGCGCACGGCCTCCACGGCCTCGTCGAGCCGTTCCTTCGCCTCGGCGAGCCTGCCCTCGTGCATGATGCGGTGTTTGCCCGCGGAGACCTGGGCCTGCCGCTTGCGCTCTCCCATGACGACCTTGGGTTCGCGTTTGGTGTCCCACATCTTCTGCCCGTACCGCTTGCGGCGGGCCAGTTTGATCTGGGCATCGGCCAGTTCGCGCTTCTGCTTCCGCAGATCGGACTCGGCGACCCGTACCAGGCGCTCGGCCGTCTCCTGCTCGGCGGCGAGTGCCTCCTCGTACGCGGAGAAGTTGCCTCCGTACCAGGTGACCTCCCCCGCCCTCAGGTCGGCGATCTGGTCGACGCGGTCGAGGAGTTCACGGTCGTGGCTGACCACGACCATGACGCCGGACCACGCTTCGACGGCCGCGTACAGCCGCCGGCGCGCATGCAGGTCGAGGTTGTTGGTGGGTTCGTCGAGGAGGAGGACGTCCGGTCGGCGCAGCAACAGCCCGGCCAGCCGCAAGAGGACCGACTCCCCGCCGGAGACCTCGCCGACGGTGCGGTCCAGGCCGATGTGGCCCAGGCCCAGTCCGGCGAGCGTCGCCGTGGCGCGTTCCTCGACGTCCCAGTCGTCGCCGACTGTCGTGAAGTGTTCCTCGCGGACATCACCCGCCTCGATGGAGTGCAGGGCGGCGCGGGTTTCGGTGATGCCGAGGACGTCCTCGACGCGGAGGGTGGTGTCGAGGGTGATGTTCTGTGGCAGGTAACCGGTCTCGCCGGCCACGCGCACCGTGCCCTCGGTCGGTGTGAGCTCTCCGGCGATGAGCTTGACCAGGGTGGACTTTCCCGAGCCGTTGAGACCGATGAGTCCGGACCTGCCGGGCCCGAAAGCGACCTGGAGGTCCTCGAAGACGGTGGTGCCGTCCGGCCAGGCGTAGGAGAGCGAAGTGCAGGTGATGGAAGCGGGGGAAGCGGACATGCGGGCCTCACATGGTTGCTGGAGGGGTGGCCAGGGCAACGTGTCGGGACACCACAGGGCGACCAAGGTCGGCGCAGGGGGACGAAGAATCCCCGCACCGGGGAGAGGACGGCTCAATGCGTCGAGGTCGCACACGGAACGCCGGCAGCGGCGACGCTATGGCGAAGCGTGGCTGCGGGCGCGGTGTCTCAGGACCTCAGACGAGCAACGTCCTACTCCGATCAACGGCAACAGGGGCGTTGTGCAACGTAGAGGAGCGCTGATGACGACGTCAACGTATTTACGCCCCACGGGGTGGGGCCGCGTCTTCGGATCGGTGTGTGAGCAGCCGGTCGGCGAACGCCGCCGGCCGGAGCCCGCGCGGGGGCGGCGCATGGGTTTCGAACACCAGAACCAGGTGTGCGCGGTTCGGCACCCGCCCCGTACGGCCGCTCCAGAACTGGCAGCCGAAATCCCGCCCGAGGATGCTTGAAGGTGTCGTATGGCTCGTACGGCACGGAAGAGCGGGAGCAGGCACGTGAGGGCACCGAGCTCGGGGCGCACCGCGGTGAAGCGCTGGTGCCTGCGCCACGTCCGGTGGCTGCCTGTGCTCCTGCTGGTCGGGGGCGCCCTCCTCGACTACCACACGTCCCCGCATTTCAGCGCCGAGGCCTTCTATTCGGCCGCACCGATGGCGGCCGCCGCACTGCTGTCGTTGCGCGCGACGGTCCTGACGGGTGTCGCCGCGTGCGCCACCGACGCCGCGCTGCTGACGCACTTCGGCTTCATCGGAGGTTCGGGCGGGCGGAGCGAGCTGGCGGCCGTCGCGACCGTCTCGGCCCTCGCCGTCGTCGTCAACCGGCTCATGTACGTCAGCGATGTGCGGTTGCAGTCCGCGCGGACCATCGCTCTCGCCGTGCAGCGCGCCGTGTTGCCGCAGCCTCCGGACTCGATCGGTCCCCTGCGGATCGCCGTGCGCTACCAGTCGGCCGTGAAGGACGCACAGATCGGTGGTGACCTCTACGGCGTGCAGGACACGCCGTACGGTGTGCGCTGCCTGGTCGGCGACGTCCGGGGCAAGGGCATGGAGGCGGTCAAAGCGGTGGACGTGGCGCTGGGGGTGTTCCGGGAGGCCGCCGAGGAGGAGCCCACACTGGTCGAGGTCGGGGCCAGGCTGGAGCGGGGGCTTTTGCGGGAGGCACGGAGGAGGGCGGGGCTCGAGCTGACCGAGGGGTTCGTCACCGGCGTGCTGGCCGAGATCCCGCACTCCGGCGATGAGCTGCGGCTCGTCAACCGTGGCCATCCGGCACCTCTGCTCCTCCACGGTGGCCGGGTGCGCAGCGCGGAGCCCTCCGAGCCGGCCCTCCCCTTGGGGCTGGCGGAGCTGGGCCCCGGCGAGGGCCGGACCGACACGGTGCCGTTCCCTCCGGGGACGACTCTCCTGTTGTACACCGATGGCCTCACCGAAGCGCGGGACCGGACGGGGGCCTTCTACGACCCCGTCGCCGGGCTCGCCGGGCGTGTCTTCACCGGGCCGGACGCGCTGCTCGACGCCGTCCTCACGGACGTGAGCCGTCACACCGGTGGGTGCATCTCCGACGACATGGCACTCCTCGCCGTCACCCACGGCCAGGACGGCGACTAGGGGCATCGCCTCAGGCCCGGAGGGTGCTCAGCAGGAAGGGCCCCGGGGCGGTTGTCCGCCCCGGGGCCCTGTGATCCTGTTGCTCCGCATCCGCATGCGCTTCTCGGCCGCGGCCCGGTCTACAGGCTGCCGTCTCCCGTCGCACTCGCCGACATCGCCGGGGGCTGCGGCAAGGAGGCCGCGGCGCGCGCGTCGGTGGCGTTCACGTCGTCGCGACGAGGTGCCGTCGCCGTGAGCGTCCTGGGGCGCCGGATGAGCACCAGGGCGACGATGCCACCGAGCAGCCCCAGGGCGCCCGAGACCAGGAAGGTCCGGTGCAGACCGGCGGCGAAGGCCTCGTGCACCAGGTGACCGGCTGCGGCCCGCTGCTGTGGTGAGCCCGCGTGCGCGACCACGGCTCCCGCCTGGCCTCCTGCCAGCGCGTCGGCTGTCGCGGCCGGGTCGGGCACGGAGTCCGGTCCGTGGTCCCGGAGCGAGCCGGTCAGCCCGGCGTGGAAGACCACACCCAGAACGGCGATGCCCAGGGCGTTCCCCAGCTGACGTGCGGTGTTCACGGCACCGCTGGCCATTCCACCGCGTTCGGGCCCGACGGACGCCAACGCCGCGGACGCCAGCATGGGAGTGGCGAGCCCGACGCCGATACCCGTCACCGCGAGGCCGGGGACCAGAACGGTCCAGCTCGACTCCGCGTCGATCGTTGCCTGGAGGAACGCGCCGCCACCGATCAGCAGCAGTCCCACCCCGATCATCCAGCGCGCCGAGGCGCCGTGCAGGAAGCGCCCGGACAACGACGCGACGAGGAACGCGGCCGCACTCATGGGCAGGCAGGTGAGACCGGCCGCCACCGGCCCCATGCCGCGTACGGACTGGAGCCACAGCGAGGTGTAGGCCAGGTAGGAGAACGCGGCCACGGACAACAGCACCGCGGCGATCATGAGCCCCGAGAACGATCCCTGGCGGAAGAGCGTGAGGTCCAGCAGCGGCTGCCGGCGGCGCGTCTCGATCACGAGGAAGGCGAGCAGCGCCACCGCCGCGAGCCCGAAGAGCCCCAGCGTGGTGGCCGACGTCCAGCCGTGCTCGCTGCCCTTGATCAGCGCGTAGGTGGCGGATCCGGCGGCGAGAGTGAAGGTCGCCATGCCGGGCAGATCCACGCCCCGCGATCCCCGGGTGGGTGTCGCGGCGACGAAGCGCAGGGTCATCGCGATGGCGAGCACGCTGATGGGCAGGTTCACGAAGAAGATCCAGCGCCAGTCCAGGTGCTGGGTCAGCACACCGCCCAGGACCGGTCCGGCGGCGGAGGCCGCGCCGCTGACCGCTCCCCAGGCGCCGAACGCCACCCCGCGGTCCCTGCCGTGGTAGATGCTGCCGATCAGCGCCGTCGTGGTGGCCAGCATCGCCGCCCCGCCGATTCCCTGCACGGCGCGAAAGGCGATCAGGGCCTGCGGGCCCGTCGCCAGCCCGCACGCCAGCGAGGCGAGCGCGAACAGCGCCAGGCCGCCCACGTACACGTGGCGGTGGCCGATCCTGTCGGCGAGGGAGCCGACGCCCAGGAGCAGCGCGGCGAGCGCCAGGGCGTAGACGTCCATCACCCACTGCAGGTCCGCGAAGGAGGTGTGCAGGCTCTCGGCCATGTCGGGCAGCGCCACCACGACGATCGTGACGTCCACGAGCAGCATGAACGTCCCCAGGCACACCGCTACGAGCGGCAGCCACTTACGCATCCGAACCTCCAGAGGTCTTTCCCCGACAAGGTCGGGCGGCGTGCTGGGCGCAGACCTCGTGGGTCCTGCCCGGATCACCGCACACCCGACAACGGGTAGAACCTCGCACGTCCACCCGTTTTCTGGAATCCAGCTCACCTAGATGACGGAAGTCGATGATTTATAGCCGTGGAATGATGGAAACCATGGATACTCCTGGCTTTGACCTCTTCGATCGCCGTCTCGCGCAGGCCCTGATGATCGACGGCCGGGCCGCGTTCAGCCGCCTCGCCACCGTCCTGGAGACCACGGATCAGACGGTGATCCGCCGTTACCGCCGGCTCCACGGGGCGGGACTGCTCCGCGTGCTCGGCCTGCCCGTCGGCAGCCGCGTCGGGCTGTTCGAATCGAGGCTGCGCATCCGGTGCGTCCCCGGAGCCGCCCTGGCCATCGCCGAGGCGCTGGCCCGCCGCCCCGACACCGGCTGGGTCAAGATCTACTCGGGTGGCACCGAGGTCGGCTGCCTGGTCAGCTCACGCACCCGGGAGGACCACGAGACCCTGCTCCTCCAGAAATTGCCTCGTACCCAGCAGGTCACAGGCGTCTCGGCCCACAACATGCTGCACCGGTACACCAGCAGCCCCGGCCACTGGCTGGGGCCGGCCGAGCTGAGCGACGAGCAGATCAGGGCTCTGCAGCCCCCCGCGGTGAGCCACGAGGACACCGTTCGTCTCGACGACTCGGATCACGCGATGTTGTCCGTACTGGCGCGGGACGGCAGGGCGGGCTACCCCGAGCTCGCGAAGGCGACCGGCCGTTCGGAGTCCACGGTCCGCCGCCGTCTGGAGTACCTGCGCGGTCACGGCGCCCTCTCCTTCGACGTGGAAATACTCCCCGTCCACTTGGGCTACCAGACGGAGGCCGCCCTCGCCCTGACGGTGCCGCCCAGCGACCTGGCCGAGGTGGGCCGTGCGCTGGCCGATCACCCCCAAGTGCCCTTCGTGGCGGCGACGACCGGTACCACCAACCTCGCCGCCACGGTGCTCTGCAGGGACCAGCACGCCTTGTACACCTACATGACGGAGGGAATCGGGACGCTCACGTCCGTTCACCAACTGGAGGTCGTCCCGGTGCTCCGTCACGTCAAACGGGCCGGCTTGCTCAGCGACGGCAACCGGCTGTCCGACCCACCGCGCTGAGTCAACGGGCACGACCGGCGAACCGGTCCTGCCGTCGGTCGTCCCCGCCGCTCAGGAACAGGCGTCGCGCGCGGCACGCCACTCGGGTGCGAGCACCGACCAGATCTCGGTGTCCTGCCGTACGCCTCGGTAGAGGTCGTTCTCGCGCTGGACTCCTTCGAGGCTCATGCCGAGCCGCTTGGCGACGTTGATGCTCGGTGTGTTCTCGGGGCACACCAGCCACTCCACCCGGTGGATTCCGCGTTCCTGGATCGCCCAGTCGATGACCACGCGGAGGGCACGGGTGACGAGACCGCGTCCGGCAGCGGCGGGCTCCAGCCAGCAACCGGCCTCGCAGTTGCCCGCAGCCGCGTCGAAGGCCCTGAGGAGGACACCGCCGACGAGGAGCCCGTCCAGCCGGATGCCGTACAGCCGGCCGGTGTCGGCGGCGGCCTTGTCGGCGTACACCTGGAGCCAGTTCCGCGCGGAGTCGAGGTCGGCCGTCACGTCGGGGAGACCGACGTACCGGCCGATGTATGCGCGGCCGCGGTCCATGTGGGCGAGGAACTCCTCGGCCTGCCACGGCTCCAGAGGCCGCAGCTCGGCTCCGTCACCCAGGGATATCGCGAACATTCTCATCCTCCACAGTGTCCGAACACGGTTCCTGGATCCTCGCACGGCACTCCCGCGTTCAGCGGGCGGCTCGGGCGGGCGCACCGTGCGATGGGGTCAGTTCTCCACCGTCTGGACCTGCGGCGGGTGGCCGTTCCAGGTGACGAACACCGACGTCGTCTTCGTTCCCGCCACGAAGTCCACCCGGATCCAGGCGCTTTGCTGCCATACCCGCATCTGCCACCCCTCGTCCGGTGTCGCCGAGACGAGCGTGGCCGAGCTCTCGCCGAGGTCGAAGACCGCCCGCCCGCCCCGGACGGGATAGCTCTTCACCTCGGTGGAGCCCGACGTGGGCGGGGCATCGGGCCTTCGCGCGGCCTCGCGTGTGGGTGTGGGCGTGACGTGCGTCGCGGACGGTGTCGTGGTGCCGGGGCGTGAGGGGGACACCGACGGTTCGGGGGCGTGGGTGGAGGAAGCCGAACCGCCTGGTGCCGGCGCCGCGGTGCCGGAGAACGGCAGTGCGCGCGGCGGCTCGTAGGCCGTGCCCGCCAGTACGGTACGTACCCCGTACCAGGACACGGCCATGGCGGCCGCGGTCGCCAGTGCCCACAGCAGGACCTGCATGATTCCTCGCCTCACCTGGCTCATAGTGCCTCACCCGTATGGCGTACGGTGCCGCCCATGGCAAGACTGCTCGTAGTCGAGGACGATCCGTTCGTGCGCTCCGCCCTCATCCGGCAGCTGACCGAGGCCTCGCACACGGTGCGCAGCGTCGGGACCGCTCTGGAGGCGTTGCGCGAAGTGGCACAGGTCGGTTTCGACCTGGTCATCCTCGACTTGGGGCTGCCGGATCTCGACGGGGCGCAGGTCTTGAAGATGCTGCGCGGCATCACCGATGTGCCGGTCATCGTGGCCACCGCGCGGGACGACGAAGCGGAGATCATCCGGCTGCTGACCGACGGCGCCGACGACTACCTGGTCAAGCCGTTCTCCGTGGCGCATCTGACCGCGCGCATGGCCGCCGTGCTGCGCCGGGCGGGCAGGGGTGGTGCGGTGGGTGAGGCGGTGCCGTCCGGAACGCTGCGGGTCGGTGGCCTGTCGGTCGATCCGTTACGGCGGCTGGCGGAATTGGACGGCCGGGTACTGGACTTGACCCGGCGTGAGTTCGACCTGCTCGCCTACCTGGCCGGCCGCCCGGGGGTCGTCGTACCGCGCAAGGAGCTCCTCGCCGAGGTCTGGCAGCAGTCCTACGGCGACGATCAGACCATCGATGTGCACTTGTCGTGGTTGCGCCGGAAGCTGGGCGAGACCGCCGCCAGGCCGCGCTATCTGCACACCGTCCGTGGGGTCGGGGTGAAGTTGGAGCCCCCGGAGGGCCCCTCGATGCCTGCGGAGGCTCCCTTGGAGGAGGCGTGAGATGGGCGCTCGTCAGGGTTTCGCTGGCCGTCACGGTGATGGTGGTGCTGGCCTTCGCCGTTCCGCTCGGGCTGGTGGTCAAGGAGCTGGCCCGGGACCGTGCCTTCGCCGACGCGGAACGGCAGGCGGCCCAGATCCGCCCGGCCCTCGCCATCACCACCGACCGCGAGCAGTTGGAGCGGGCGGTCGCCAGCTCGCAGGCCGGTGGGGACGGGCGGCTGGCCGTCCACGTACCGGGCAATGACGGCACGCGGCAGGGGGCGGGCCCCGATGCGCGCGGTGCGCGCGGCCCGCACGAGGCGTACGACATCGGCCGGCGCCGGGCCGACCCGCGGGATGTGGAGACGGCTCGTCGTGGTCGCTCCGCCGTCACCTCCGTGCCCGGCGGTTACGCCCTGCTCCAGCCGACCGCCCTCAGCACCGGTGAGTTCGCGGTGGTCGAGGTGTATGTGCCGCACCGCGCGGTCGGCAACGGGGTCACCACGTCCTGGGTGATTCTCGCCGGTGTGGGCCTCGGGCTGATCGCCGGTTCCCTCGCCACCGCGGACCGTCTCGGGCTGCGCCTGGTGCGTCCGGCGGAGCGGCTCGCGCAGGCCGCCGCCGAGCTCGGGGAGGGGAAGCTGGGCGTACGTGTCCGCGAGGCCGGCCCGCCGGAACTGCGTGCCGCTGCCGTCGCGTTCAACTCCATGGCCGACAAGATCGTGCAGTTGCTCTCCCATGAGCGGGAGCTCGCCGCCGATCTGTCGCACCGGCTGCGTACCCCGCTCACCGTCCTTCGCCTCAACGCGGCGTCGCTCGGCGAAGGCCCCGCCGCCGAGCAGACGCGCGCCGCCGTCGCGCAGTTGGAACGGGAGGTCGACCAGCTGATCTGCGCCGCCCGTGAGCAAGGTGAACGCAAGGAGCGGCCCTCGCTCGGCTGTGACGCCTGCGAAGTGATCCGCGACCGGATGGATTTCTGGTCCGCGCTCGCCGAGGACCAGGGACGTGCGGTCCGCCTCGCGGGTGTCGATACGACCGTACGGGTCCCCGTCGCCCGTCCCGAGCTCGTCGCCGCGCTGGACGCGATGCTCGGCAACGTCTTCCGGCACACGCCCGAGGGCACCGCCTTCGCGGTGGATGTGCACCGCAGTGAGGACGCCGTGATCGTGCTCGTCTCCGACGCGGGCCCGGGCATCGCGGACCCGGACGCCGCGCTGCGTCGCGGCCATGGCGACGGCGGGCCCGGCTCCACGGGCCTCGGCCTGGACATCGTGCGCCGGGTCGCGGAGTCCACAGGTGGTGACGTACGGATCGGGCGGTCGGTGCTCGGCGGTACGGAAGTGCGTGTGTGGCTCTCGCTGGGCGGCGCGGGCAAGCCGCGACGTCGCGAACGGCGCCGCCGGATGCGGTCCCGGCGCCCTGGCCCGGACACCGGCCGCGACGCAGCGGGATGATCACGCGCCCGCCCCGGGGTCGGCGGGCGGGCGCACCGCGTCCCACCTTTAACCGCCACCCATGCGTTTCTTAAGCCCGCCATAAATAGCGGGGCCGGACTCACCAATCGACGATTGGTCCGATTCGTACTCGCTAGCGTGCTGCCGCGTCACCCCCCAACTCATGACAGGCAGGTACGCGATGGGTTCCTCCGCACATCGCCGACGAGTGAGCCGCAAGGCGAAGCTGGTCGGTATCGGCATCGCCGTGACGCTGGCGACGGGCGCCGCGTTCACGCTGACCGGTACGGCCAGCGCCGCGTCCGTCGGTGCGGCCTTCTCCCGGACCAACACCTGGGCAGGCGGCTACACCGGGCAGTTCGTGGTCACCAATGACACGGCCAAGGAGCTGCCGCACTGGACGTTGACGTTCGAGCTGCCTGAAGGCACGAAGATCACCTCACTGTGGAACGGCAAGCACACGGTCAGCGGCCGGAGCGTCACCGTCGAACCGGAGAGCTGGAACGGGACCATCGCCCCCGGCAAGTCCGTGACCGTCGGCTTCGTCGCGGCCGGGGAAGGTACGGCCGGTGGCCCGGTGAAGTGCCGGATCAACAACGGCAAGTGTTCGCCGGACGACTCCCCCGGCCCGCGGCCCACCACCGGGCCGACCTCCGGCACCACCTCCCGGCCGACGTCCAAGCCGTCGTCGAAGCCGTCGTCGAAGCCGTCGCAACCGCAGCCGACCGCGAGTTCACCGGCGCCGGGCGGCAAGAGCGCCGCCGCCTTCTCGCCGTACGTCGACACCCTCCTCCACCCCGCGTACGACCTCTTGGGCACGGCCAAGAAGACCGGTGTCAAGAACTTCAACCTCGCCTTCATCACCTCCGGCGGCGGTTGCACCCCCAAGTGGGGCGGCGTGAGCGACCTCGGCAGCAACCCCGTGGCCCAGCAGATCGGCCCACTGCGCCAGGCGGGCGGCAATGTGCGGGTCTCGTTCGGCGGCGCCGCCGGCTCCGAACTGGGCCTCGCCTGCTCCTCCGCCGGCGAGCTCGCCGCCGCGTACGGCAAGGTGGTGGACGCGTTCAAGCTCACCAAGGTCGACTTCGACGTGGAAGGGAGCGCACTGCCCGACACGGCCGCCAACACCCGGCGCGCCCAGGCCATCGCTCTGCTCCAGAAGAAGCACCCCGGACTCGATGTGTCCTTCACCCTGCCGGTGATGCCCACGGGCCTCACCCAGGACGGCGTCAACTTGGTGGAGAACGCCAAGAAGAACGGCGTGTCCATCTCCACGGTCAACATCATGGCGATGGATTACGGAGCGTCCTTCGACGGCGACATGGGGCAGTACGCCATCGACGCGGCCACCGCGACACAGGCACAGGTCAAGGGCGTGCTGGGGCTGAGCGACAAGGCAGCGTGGAAGGCGGTGGCGGTCACCCCGATGATCGGTGTCAACGACGTGGCCACCGAGATCTTCAAGGTCGACGACGCGGCTCAGCTGGTGGCGTTCGGCCGGTCCAAGGGGCTCGGCTGGCTGTCGATGTGGTCCGCCACGCGCGACAAGCAGTGCCCGGGCGGTGCACAGAACTCCGCTTCCGCCACCTGCAGTTCGATCCTGCAGGACGAGTTCGCCTTCACGAAGGCCTTGGCCGCCCTCCAGAGCTGACGCGCCCCTCTTTCCCCCCACCCTCCCCTCGCCTTCCCTCCATCCCCCCACACCGCCCCGCACGCACGGCACCCCCCACCTCGCGCCGGCGTGCGGGGCACCCTCACCCCACAAGGAGAACCCATGCGCATGTGTCACCAGGCCGTACGGATATCCCTGGTCGGTATCGCACCCCTCGCCCTCGTCGCGCTGACCGCCGGACCGGCCACGGCGCACGGCTCCATGACGGATCCCGTCAGCCGTGTGTCCGCCTGTTTCGCCGAGGGGCCGGAGCATCCGCGCTCGGCCGCCTGCAAGGCGATGGTCGCCGCCGGTGGCACCCAGCCGCTCTACGACTGGAACGAGGTCAACATCGGCGACGCCGCCGGGCGCCACCGCCAGATCATCCCGGACGGCAAGCTGTGCAGCGCGGGACGCGCCAAGTACAAGGGGCTGGACCTGCCGCGCGCCGACTGGCCGGGGTCGAAACTGGCTTCGGGAAAGCACACCTTCCGCTACCGGGCGACGGCTCCGCACCGCGGCACGTTCGAGCTGTACCTCACCAAGGCCGGTTACGACCCGAAGAAGCCGCTGAAGTGGGCGGACCTGGAAGCGAAGCCGTTCGCCAAGGTCACCGACCCCACGCTGAGGAACGGGAGCTACGTCTTCGACGGCACGGTTCCGAAGAGGTCCGGCCGCCACCTGGTCTACAGCGTCTGGCAGCGCTCCGACAGCCCCGAGGCCTTCTACACCTGCTCCGACGTGGACTTCGGCAAGAAGGCTCCGGCGACAGGGCAACAGACAAAGGCCCTGGCACCGGCCGCGTCCGCGCCCAGCGACGCACAGATCACCCAGGCGGCCGGAAAGTCGACGGTCGACCACGGCGGACACGGTGGTGACGGACCCGGCGACGGCGGCCACGGAGAGGGCAGCCTGCATGCCAAGAGCGGGCCCGCCGAAGGCGGCCACGGCGAGAAGGCACAGGCGGGGAACGGGCACGAGCCCCGCACCGCGGCGAAGGCGGCGAACGCCCCGTCCGCCCAAGGCGGGCGTCTCGCCGAGACCGGCGGCGACAGCCGTACGGCAGTGCTGGCCGTCGGCGGCGCCGGGATCGTGGCGGTCGGTGCCGCCACTGTGATGCTGGCCGCGCGACGACGCTCCGCGCGCAACCACGGCTGACACCGACGGTGTCCGGCCCGGTGCCGATCCAACGCCCCCGGAACCGAGGGCACCTGGCACCGGGCCGGCCGCCGACGGCTCAGCGGTAGTCGTCCTCGTTCAGCTCCACCACCCGGGCCTGCTCGGCCCGGTCACGCTCGTCGGCGGAGTCGGGATCACCATCGGCGAGAAACGCGTCGCACTGCCGAGTGAAGTAGGTGTGTTGTTCCGCTGAGTCGATCTCCGGCATCTCGATGGTGGCGGTGCCCTCGGCCTCGAAGGTGTCAGGGTCTGTCGGGTCTACGGGCACGGTCGCCTCCTGGCAGCTCGGCTGGGGGATCTCGCCAGAGTGCATGTCCCCCACAGCACCGGCCGCAGCAGCCCGAGTCGCCATTTCACCCGTGCGGAGGAGATCATCGGGTGGGAGGGCGAACAGCCCGCCCTGCCGCTTCGGACCACAGCCGCCTCCCCCTTGGAGAGCTGAGCAGCAGATGAGCAGCGATCCCACCGATGCGCCGACGCCGGCTCCCCCGTCGGCCACCGCCCGTAACGGGCCGGCTGTCTCCCGGGAGGAGTTCGACGCGCTCTTCGCGGCGGTCCGGACCTGGGGGCGCTGGGCGCCCGCCGATCGCGGGGCCTGGAACCGGGTGAGCGCGGACCATGTCCGGCGGGCCACCGCCCTGGTCCGGTCGGGGACCGTCGTGGCGTTGGCGCGTCCGTGGGACACCGCCCCGGGTCCGGACAACAGCAAGCCGGCGTTGCACTACCTGTCCGACCTCGGTGACGTCGAGCCTCCGGAGCCCTCCACGCACAAGGACTTCATCGGCACCGACTACCACGGCAAAGGCGTCAGTCATCTGGACGCGCTGTCCCACATCGCCTACCGCGGGCAGCTCTACGACGGCGGTACGGCTCGGGAGCTCGTCGGCGCCGGTGGGGCGCGCTTCGGTGATGTGTCGGCACTCGGTCCTCTGGTGACCAAGGGGGTGCTCCTCGACCTGCCGGCCGTTCTGGGGACCTCCTGGCTGGAGCCCGGACAGGCTGTGCGGGCCGCGGACGTCGCCGCCGCGGAGGAAGCGCTCGGCGTGGAGATCGGCGAGGGAGACGCGGTGCTGCTCCGGGTCGGTCGTTTCCGCCGCCGCCGGGAACTGGGCGCCTGGGACCTCGATGCGTCCAGTGCGGGCCTCCACGTGGAGGCGGTGCCCCTGCTGGCCGAGCGCGGTATCGCCCTGCTCGGCGGCGACGGGGACAGCGATGTGCGGCCCTCGCCGGTCGAGGGCCTGCATTCTCCGGTCCACGCGCTCGCCGTCGCCGCGATGGGGGTGCCGCTGCTGGACAACCTCGACCTCGAAACGCTCTCCGCCACCGCTGCCGGGACGGGGCGTTATGAGTTCCTTCTGGTGGTGGCCCCCTTGGACATCCCCGGCGGTACGGGCTCGCCCGTCAATCCGGTCGCGGTCTTCTGACATCGGGGCCCGTCGGACGTGCGGAGCCGTACAGCGTCCCCGGCGGCCCGTATCACGCAGCGTGCCCCCACGTCACTCCTCTGCGATCAGTGCTGTTGTGTCGGCAAAGTTCTAAAATGGAACAACCGTGCAGCCGCCCCGACGCATGGGTGGCCATAGTGGCACGTACCGATGAGGGAAGTGGTCCGGATGGGGCTCGTGGCCCAGGACATCGGCCCCGTTCTCGCCCGTGAGCAGTTCCTCGGCGGGGGGTCGGTGGAGGGGGCGGTGCGCAACCCGATCCTGAGTTCGTGGCAGCGTTCCCGGTCCCTGGGGCTCGCCCCGGACGGATGCGAGCTCCCCTTCGTCCAGGATCTCGATCTGGACGGCCGTCTCGTCCGCGCGGCCACGCCCGTGATGGACCGGCTGCGGGTCATGTTCGACGGCAGGAGCATGAACGTGGCCCTCGCCGACGAGCGCGGGGCCGTACTGCAGCGCCGTTTCGGCGAGCCCTCCATGGTCCGGCAGCTGGCCCCGATCCAGAGCGTGCCGGGCTTTGTCTTCGACGAGAAGTTCGGCGGGACCAACGGCATCGGGCTGGCGATCGCGGAGAGGCGTCTGATCAACATCTACGGCGCCGAGCACTTCGCCGAACGCTCGCAGACCAACGCGTGTTCGGCGATTCCCGTCCGGGACCTGCTCAGCGGCCGCATCGAGGGAGTCCTCTGCCTGGGCTATCCGCACACCGACGCGGATCCGGCGCTGGACATCGTGATCCGTAAGGCTGCCGGCGTCATCGAGCGCCGGCTGCTGGAGCAGAGTTCCGTGCGGGAGCGGGCCTTGCTGCAGGCGTACCTCGACGCCAAGGCCCTCGTACCGGCCGGCGACGCGAGCGGCAACGGGCAGCTGGACGAGCTGGCCGCGAGCGGGCTGGACTGGCGTGACCAGATGCTCCTCAAGGAGCAGGCCACCGAGCTGATCTCCTCGGCCCAGCGGGCCGCCGTCGAGGTGTCCCTGCCCGGCGGCAGGCGGGTCACCTTGCTGAGCCGCCCGGTGACCAGCGCCTCCGGGGTGGAGGGCATCGTCATCGAGGTGGTCCTCCCCTCGGGGCACGAACGCCTCACCATCTCCACCGAAGCCGAAGCCGAAGCCGAAGCCGAAGCCGAAGCACCGCCCGGCCTCCTGACGCGACAGGCAGGCCTCACCCCCACCGTCCCGTCGCTCGGTCCCCTTCCCGGCCCCGCGCCCGGCCGGGCCGCCACGGCGGCCCGCCCGCCGCGGACCGCCGACGCCGGGACCAGCGGACTGCTGCTGGTGGGCGAGCCGGGAGTGGGGCAGTACGCCGTGGCGGCCCGGCGCCGCCTGGAGCTGCTGTCCGAGGCCAGCACCCGCATCGGCACCACCCTGGACGTGAGCCGCACCGCCCGGGAACTCGCCGAGATGGCCGTCCCGCGCCTGGCCGACTACGTCACCATCGACCTTCCCGAGGCCGTGCTGCGCGGTGAGGAGCCGACGGACCCCCGCAAGGACCTCCACCGCACGGTGGTCCACGGCATCCGCGACGACTGCCCCTTCTATCCCGCCGGTGAGCGGGTCGACCTCCAGCCGGTCACACCCCAGCTGCGCTGCCTGACCAGCGGGGAGGCCGTGCTCGAACCCGATCTGAGGTCCGCCGCGGGCTGGATCGCCCAGGATCCCGTGCGCGCCCGGCGCCTCCTCGACCACGACGTCCACTCCCTGATCACCGTCCCCCTTCTCGCCCGCGGCATCGTCCTGGGCATAGCGAGCTTCTACCGCGCGCGGGACCCCGCCCCCTTCGGGGACGACGACCGGTCGCTGGCCCAGGAACTCGCCACCCGCGCGGCCATCTGCATCGACAACGCCCGCCGCTACACCCGCGAACACACCATGGTGCTCGCCCTGCAGCACAGCCTGCTGCCGCGGGGCTTCCCCGAGCAGAACGCCGTCGAGGTCGCGCACCGCTACATGCCGGCCGAGTCGGGAGTCGGCGGGGACTGGTTCGACGTCATCCCCCTCTCCGGCACCCGCGTCGCCCTCGTCGTCGGGGACGTCGTCGGCCACGGGCTGCACGCCGCCGCCACCATGGGCCGGCTGCGCACCGCCGCGCGCAACTTCGCCGAGCTGGACCTCGCCCCGGACGAAGTCCTCACCCACCTCGACAATCTCGTGGGGCGCCTGGACCGGGAGGAATGCGGCGAGGACCCCTCCTCCGGCAACATCGGCATCATCGGCGCCACCTGCCTGTACGCCATCTACGATCCCACCTCGCAGCTGTGCACCATGGCCCGGGCCGGGCATCCCCCGCCCGCCCTGGTCGGCCCGGACGGCGCCGTCACCTTCGCGGAGCTGCCCGCCGGCCCGCCCCTGGGGCTGGGCGGTCTCCCCTTCGAGACCGCCGAATTCCACCTCCCGGAAGGCAGCCAGCTGGTCCTCTACACCGACGGGCTCATCGAGGACCGCGACCGTGACTTCGATACGGCCCTGGAACAGCTGCGCCGGGCCCTGGCCCACCCGAACCGTTCGCCCGAGGAGACCTGCCGGGCCGTCGTCGAGGCCGTGGCACCCGCCCACCACGCCGATGACATCGCCCTGCTCGTCGCCCGCACCCACACCCTGGACCCGCACCGGATCGCCACCTGGGACCTGCCCTCCGACCCCGCCCTCGTCTCCTCCGTCCGCGGCTCCGTCACCCGCCGGCTGGCGGAATGGGGACTGGAGGAGGTCGCCTTCGCCACCGAACTGCTGCTCAGTGAGCTGGTCACCAATGCCATTCGGTACGGCTCCGACCCCATTCAGGTGCGCCTGCTCTACGACCGCACGCTGACCTGTGAGGTCTCCGACGCCAGCAGCACCGCCCCGCATCTGCGCCACGCGGCCACCACCGACGAGGGCGGCCGGGGGCTGTTCCTCGTCGCGCAGCTCTCCCAGTCCTGGGGCACCCGCTACACCGCCGAGGGCAAGGTCATCTGGGCCGAGTGCGCTCTGGAGGTGCCCGCGGCGAAGGCCGTTCCCGCTGAGGTGTTCTTCGACAACATCGACGACATTCCCGCGATCTGACGGCCCATCCGGCATCGAAGCCGGATGGGGTCGTAGCATGACGAAATGCGGTAGCCGATCCCGATAAGTCCTGGCGGGAAGAACCAAAGAGGCCGACTCCCGGAGGAGTCCGTGCACGACACTCCTGACATCAGTCCCCTCCCGGGCCGTACCCCGAAGCCTCTCGTCCGCATACGCGGTCTCAGCAAGCGGTTCGGTGGCACGCTCGCGCTGGACGCGGTCGACCTCGACATCGGTTCCGGCAGCGTCCTGGCCCTGCTCGGCGCCAACGGCGCCGGGAAGTCCACCCTCATCAAGGTGCTCGCGGGCGTCCACCATGCGGACGAGGGCGCGGTGACCGTCGCCGGGCATCCGCTCGGCACCGAGGCGGCCTCCCGCGCCATGTCCTTCATCCACCAGGACCTGGGACTGGTCGGCTGGATGACGGTCGCCGAGAACATCGCCCTGGGCACCGGATATCCCCGCCGGGCGGGGCTCGTGTCCTGGCGGCGGACCCGTCGGCAGTGCGCCGAGGCCCTGGGCACCGTCGCCGCGCACCTCGACCCGGACACCGTCGTCGCCGACCTCACGCGGGCCGAACGCTCCCTGGTGGCCATCGCCCGCGCGCTGTGCACACGAGCCGAGCTCATCGTTCTGGACGAGCCGACCGCCAGTCTCCCGGCGGCGGACTGCGACCGGCTCTTCGACGTCCTGCACACCCTGCGCGACCAAGGCCACGCCATCGTTTTCGTCACCCACCGGCTCGACGAGGTGTACAAGGTCGCGGACACCTTCGCCGTCCTGCGCGACGGCCGCATCGTCAGCCACGGGCCGCTCGCCGGCCACGGCCCCGCCCGGCTGGTGCACGACATCGTGGGCTACGAACCGGGCGGCCACCGGCTCGCCGCCCCCGCCGCGGGCCCCGCCGTGCTGAGCCTCGAGCACGTACGGACCGAGAGCACGGGGCCGGTCAGCCTGCGCCTGCGCGCCGGTGAGGTCCTCGGCATGGTGGGCCTGACGGGCGCCGGGCACATGGAACTGGGCCGCGCCCTAGCCGGCTCCCGGCCGATCGTCGGGGGGCGAGCCCTGCTGGAGGGCCGGCCGTACCGGCCGGGCACGGTCACCGCCGCCGTCGACGCCGGCATCGGCTTCGTGACCAGCGACCGTCAGGAAGAGGGCTGCGCCGCCGAACTGACCGTGCGCGAGAATTTCCTGGCCAACCCCGGGGCACGGGGCCGGGGGCTGCGGGGCAGGCACTGGATCAGCCCCGGCCGCGAGCGCGCCGAGGCCACCGCACTGATCGAACGGTTCGCGGTACGTCCCCGGGACAGCGAGGTCCCCATCGCCACCCTGTCCGGAGGAAACCAGCAGAAGGTCATGATCGGCCGGTGGCTCGGGCTGAGCCGACGACTGCTGATCCTGGAGGAGCCGACCGCCGGTGTGGACGTCGGCGCCAAGGCCGCGATCTACGGCCTGCTCCACCACGCGCTGGCCGGAGGTCTCGCCGTACTGCTCGTCTCCACCGACTTCGAGGAGGTCGCAGGCGTGTGCCATCGCGCCCTGGTGTTCGTCCGCGGGACCGTGACGGCGGAGCTGAGCGGTGACGCCCTCACCGTCGCCGCCCTGGCCGGCGCCGCCTCGCACATGGACGCCCTCACCGGGACGCCCGGACGGTGACCCCCGCACGCGCCCCCTCGCCCCGTCCCCCGCTGAGCCACCGGTTCGGACATCTCATCGGCGCCTACGGCCTCCTGGCACTCGGCGCCCTGCTGTTCCTGGTCTTCTCCCTCACGCTGCCGGACACCTTCCCCACGCTCGACAACGTCTCCGCCGTCCTGTCCAACCAGTCGATTCCCGCGGTCCTCGCGCTCGGCGCGACGATCCCCATCGCCACCGGCAAGTTCGACCTGTCCATCGGCTACGGTCTCGGTCTCGCGCACGTCATGACGATGCAGCTCATCGTCACCGAGGGGTGGCCCTGGCCCCTCGTCTGCCTGGTGGTGGTCCTCGGTGGGGCCGTCGTCGGCGCCGTCAACGGTGCCGTCGTCGAATTCGCGAGGATCGACTCCTTCATCGCCACCCTCGGCACCGGCAGCATCATGTACGCCTTCACCGGCTGGATCACCGAGGGCGCCCGGATCGTTCCCGGGCCGCACGGTCTGCCGGCCGCCTTCACCGCCCTCTACGACTCCAGGTTCCTCGGCCTGCCGGTAGCGGCCTTCTACGTCCTCGCCCTCACCGCCGTGCTGTGGCTGCTCCTGGAGCGGCTGCCCTTCGGCCGGTATCTGTACGTGATCGGGTCCAACCGTCGGGCGGCGGATCTGGTGGGCATCCCCTCGCGGCGGTACGTCGTCTGTGCCTTCGTCGGCTCGGGCCTGGTCGTCGGCGTAGCCGGTGTCCTGCTCGCCGCGCAGCAGCAGATCGGCAACCCCAGCGTCGGCATGGACTACCTGCTGCCCGCCTTCGTCGGCGCCCTGCTCGGCTCCACGGCCATCAGGCCCGGACGTGCCAACGCCCTGGGCACCCTCGTCGCCGTCACCGTCCTCGCCATCGGCCTGGCCGGCATCGGACAGCTCGGTGCCCAGTTCTGGGTCACCCCGCTGTTCAACGGCGTCACCCTGCTCATCGCCGTCGGCCTGGCCGGCTATGCCGCGCGCCGGCAGCTGCGCCGGCGACGGACGGAACCCTCCCGGGCACCCCATGCCCCGCCCGGAGCCGCCTCGTGACTCCGGCTGCCCGCTCCCCCGACGTCCCCTCCGCGAGGAGTGCCCGTGCGCGTGCATACGAACCGCAAGTCCGCCCCGGGGGGCGCGGTCGTCCTGGCAGCGGCGGCCGTCGTCCTCGTCGGTTGTGAGCGCGGTGCATGGACCGGTGCCGCGCCCCTCTCCTCGGGGCCTGCCAAGGCAGGCTGCCCTGCCGCCCTGGCCCAGGCCGAAGCGGCCGTCCGGCAGGCCGAGAAGACCGACGCCGCGTGGAGCGGCCCCACCCGGGGCCCCAGGGCGGTCTCCGGCAAGAACATCGTCTACGTCGCGCAGACCATGACCAACCCCGGTGTCGCCGGCACCGCAAACGGTGTCCGGGAGGCCGCGAGAGCCATCGGCTGGAGCATCCGGGTGATCGACGGCCAGGGCACCCCCGCGGGGATCCAAGCGGCGTTCAGCCAGGCCATCGCCCTCCGGCCGTCAGGCATCGTCATCGGTGGCTTCGACCCCCGGCTGACGTCCCAGCAGGTCGCGAGGGCCACCGCGGAGCACATTCCGCTCATCGGGTGGCACGCGGTCGACTCCCCCGGCCCGAGCAAGGATCCCGCACTCTTCAGCAATGTCACCACCAGGGTCGAGGACGTCGCGAGGATCAGCGCCGACTGGATCATCACCCACTCCCACGGCGACGCCGGCGTCGTCGTCTTCACCGACGCCTCGATCCCGTTCGCCAGGAACAAGTCCGAGCTGATCAAGGAGGGCCTCACCGTGTGCTCCGGCGTGAGAGTCCTGGCCGAGGAGAACATCCCCCTCTCCGACACCAGCAGCCGGACTCCCCTGGAGGTGTCCTCGCTGCTCTCCCGCTTCGGGGAGAGGTGGACCCACTCCGTCGCCATCAACGACGTCTACTTCGCCGACGCCGCCCCGGCCCTGCGCGCGGCCCGCAAGAAGGGCGCCGCGGCCCCCTACAACATCGGCGCGGGCGACGGCGACCCCTCCGCCTTCCAACGCATCAACAGCGAGCAGTTCCAGGCGGCCACCGTCCCCGAGGCGCTTTCCGAACAGGGCTGGCAGATCGTCGACGAGTTCAACCGCGCCTTCTCCGGCGAGCCCGCCAGCGGGTACGTCGCCCCCGTACACATCGCCACGGCCGCCAACAGTGGCGGAGCCACTGCCTGGGATCCGCCCGGCTACCGCGCGGCGTACCGGAAGATCTGGGGCAGACCGAGCTGTTGCTGACGATGCCGCCCCGGCACGGTCTCGGCGGGCCGCTCGTCGTCAATCCGCCAAACCGCTTTCGCCACGGGCTGGTTGTTGTAGATCATGTGGGTGATATCGGTGGCGGCGGGGCCGAGTGTACGGGTTCCGCACAAGGCCACGCGTTCTGTGCCGAAGGAGAGCAATCCGGTGAAGCACGCTTCGGGAAGTCTCACGCGAGTCCGGCTGTCAGGGGTCCTGGCCGGCTCCCTCGCCCTGGTGGCGGTGTCCCTGTCCCCCTCGCCGGCGCTGGCTGCCGGCAGCGCCGGGACCGGCCCCGTAGAGCCCGGCGTTCCCTACTACCTGGTGGCCACGAAGCTCGACCGTGGGCTCACTGCGGAGGCGGACTCAGTGCGCTACACGGATCGCGCGGGAGACCGCGGAATACCCGTCGTCTTCGAGAAGGACAGCAACTCCACATGGGGTGACGGGTATCAGATCAGACTGCAGGGCCAAGGCAGTACGTCCATGCTGTGTCACTCCTACCACCGCCGGATCGTCCTGATGGACAGCTGCCGGCAGAATCCTTGGATGCTGGTGTCCACCGGGGACTCGTTCCGTATCAAGACACGGTGGGACGGCTCCTACCTGTACTTCGCGGCATCCCGCGCCTTCCCCGGCGACAAGACGCTCTACTGGAAGGACCAGTACGGCGAGGGCAACCTCGACGCCGTGGAATTCCGGGCGGTCAAGGCAGTCAAGGCACGGTAGGGCACCGAGTTCCGTGGTCGCCCGGCCGCCAGGGCCGGGCGGCGAGGTCACCAGGCGACCGGCAGCGTCTCCGGTCCCCGGATCAGGGCGGCGCGCTGCCACGCGATCTCCTTCGCGGGCACGGCGAGCCGCAGGTCCGGGAACCGGGTGAGCAGGCCGGAGAGCATGATCTCGGACTCCAGTCGGGCGAGCATCGAGGCCAGGCAGAAATGGGGCCCGTGCCCGAAGGAGAGGTGGGGGACGCGCGGCCGGTCGATGTCGAGCTCGTCCGGGCGCTCGAAGACGGACGGGTCGCGGTTGGCGGTGAGGTAGGAGGCGTACACCACCTCGCCCGCGGCGATGACGGTGCCACCGACCTCCACGTCCTCGGTGGCGATGCGGCCGATGCCCACGCCACGGCGGTGCGGGACCCAGCGCAGGAGCTCCTCGAGAGCCTGCGGCAGGACCGCCGGCTCGGCCCGCAGCCTGGCCGCCAGGCCGGGCTCGGTGAGCAGGGCGTAGACCATGTTGGCGCTGTTGTTGCGGACGGCGTGGGTGGCGCTGATCTGGATCAGCACGGCCAGGGCGATGGCCTCCGCCTCGCTGAGTTCGCCGCTCGCCACCGCCGCGGCCAGGTCGCCGGCCAGGTCTTCTCGCGGTTCGGCGCGCCGGCGCCGAAGGAGCGCGGCGAAGTACTCGCGGATTTCGGCCTTGGCCGCCTCGCTCTGCTCCCGTGTGAACGCCGCCGTCAGGAGCATGCCCGTCCAGTGCGCCATGCGGGGCCGGTCGGAGGGGGGCACGCCCATCACCTTGCTGATCACCGTCAACGGCAGGGGGCCGTTGAGCTGCTGCATCAGGTCCGCCGGGCTGCCGTGCCGCTCCATGTCGTCGAGCAGTTCGTCGGCCGTCCGCTGCACGAAGGGCCGGAGCCGCTCCATACTGCGGGTGGAGAAGGCCCGGGCGACGGCTTTGCGCAGCTGGGCGTGGCGGGGCGGATCGGCGAAGCCGACGGCCTCGTCCTGAGGGATGGTGTGCGGGGACAGCCTGGTGACGGACCGGCCGATCAGTGCCTGCCGGCTGAAGCGGGCGTCGGAGGTCACGAGTTTGACGTCCTCGTAGCGGGTGACGAGCCAGGCGTGGCCCTCACCGTAGGGCAGCCTGATCCGGGTGATCGGCTCGTGGTGCAGCAAGTGGGTCATGAACGGGTCGAAGTCCAGGGCCGGCAGGTCGTCGACTGCCCAGTCGTGGGCGGGGAGCGGTCCTGTCGTGGAATCGTTCGTCGTCATCGGCGCGCCCCCATCGTCCTTCGGCTGTCACCCCGGCCTGCACCCCGCCGTCGTGAGGCTGAACTGATGATTCCCGTAGACCGTTAACCGCATCCGCAGTGTCACCCGTACGAGGGACGTTCCCTTTTCCTGTTGTTCCTATCAGTCGGTTCGGTCAGTCAGTCCGGCTCTCAGAACGCGGAGTTGGTGAACCAGCGCGTCAGCAGGTCCTCGTTCCCCCGCACGTCGAAGGCGTCCGAGCCACGGTCGAGCCGGCCGTACACGAGCAGCAGCAGATCCGCGGCAGCCGCGTGAATCTCCACGTCGGCCGACGTGGTCGTCTCCGTGTGCCCGCGCTTCGGCTCGACGTCGAATCCGTCGGGGCGGAGGTGGACCAGCCAGTCGCCGCTCGTGTCGGCGCATCGGAAGCGAAGGGTTTCGCCATGGCCCCGCAGGTTGTCCACTGCGGGGGCGAAGAACGCGGCGAAGGGCAGATTGACGAGGAATTCGTCCACACCGTCGGTCGCGAGGTCACGGTCGACCACGGGATGGAGGCCGAGAGCGAGTTCCGCGTCGACGCGGTGCATCAGCGTCTCGAACAGCATCCGCCGTACCCAGAACCGGGCATGCTGATCGGCGCCCCATGCCCACATCGGGGCGTCCGGGTCGACGGTCGCGAAGGTGCTCGCGGCCTCGGCCGCGCTCGCCGCCAGCCAGTCGGCGTAGCCGTCCTCCCGCGCGGGCAGTCGCAGTTCCACATCGCGGCTCCGCGGCGGTTCCTGAACGCGTTGGCGCAGGAGGGCCGAGAACCAGCGTTGGACACTGCCGGTGTGCTTGACGAGGTCGAGGAGCGTCCACCCCGGGCAGCTGGGGACAGGGGTCGCCGGGCTCGCGCCCTTGACCACGTCCACGAACCCGGCGGTCTCCGTCGCGATCGCCTCGCGGTGGGTGGCGGGGGCAGATCCCCAGCCCGAATGATCCGGCGTCTTCACTGCGTTCGATGTCCTGACCTTTTCCGGCCCGGCGACCTGACCGCCGGGCGTCCTGGCGCAGCCTTTCACAGCACCTCCCCCGGAATGCGGGCGCCTCCCCTCCCGCACCGTGCGTCGGCATCTCCGCCGGCTCGGGGCGACACCTTTCCCGAACGGGTGATTCACCGACGGTGCTGTTTACCGGGCGGGCGAGATATTCCATGCTTCACACGAGGAGCGTCGGCAACCGAAGAAAAACCCGCACGTTCTACCGAGGCGGCGAATATCTCCTGTGGCATTCTGAGGCACTCCCACCGGAGCATCCGGCTGTCACCGTACCGGTGCGTGCCGCGTACATGGCTGCGCCCATTTTCGACGCCCGTCCCCCCTGTCCGATAATAATGAGGTTCGTATGCTGGATGCAGTTGAATTCCGACTGGCCAGAAATCCGATCGCCATCGTCGGCGTCGCCGGAATGTTTCCGCAGGCGCATGACGTGCGTGCGTTCTGGTCCAACGTGGTGTCCGGTCGGGACTGCATCACGGACGTACCGGAGCGAGCGGCGTGGCGGGTCGCGGACCACTACGACCCGGATATGTTCGCCGAGGACAAGACGTATGCCCGCCGTGGTGGCTTTCTGCCGCCGACGGTCTTCGATCCGGTCGAATTCTCCATGCCGCCCGCGACCTTGGATTCCATCGGACTGATCCAGTTGCTGAGCCTGCGGGTAGCGAGCGAGGTCCTCAAGGACGCCCGGTGCGAGGGGGCCGATTGGTACGACCCGGCGCGTACCGGTGTCATTCTCGGCGTGTGCGGCCAGAGCAGCACGGTCGGGCCACTGGTCGCCCGCCTCTACGCCCCGATGGTCAGGGAATCGGCCTTGAGCTGCGGGCTGTCGGAACGGGACGCCGACGAGATCGTCCGCAAGTTCAAAGCGGCCTCGCCCCCGTGGACCGAGCAGAGCTTTCCCGGGAGTCTCGGCAATGTCGTCGCCGGGCGCATCGCCAACCGGTTCGATCTCGGGGCGGCCAATTGCACCGTGGACGCTGCGTGCGCGAGTTCCCTGGCGGCCGTGCGCATGGCCGTCGGCGAGCTCGTGGAGCACCGCGCCGATCTGATGATCACGGGTGGGTGCGACGCGGACAATTCCCTTCTGGCCTTCATGTTTTTCAGCAAGACACCCGCCCTGTCACCGAGCGGGCGCGTCAAGCCTTTCGACCGGTCCGCGGACGGCACCCTGCTCGGCGAGGGGATCGGCATGCTGGCGCTCAAGCGCCTGGCGGACGCCGAGCGCGACGGCGACCGTGTCTACGCCGTACTGCGCGGGCTGGGCAGCTCCAGTGACGGGCGGACCAAAAGCATCTACGCTCCCTGCGGCGAAGGACAGTTGGAGGCGTTGCGGCGCGCCTACACCGATGCCGACGCGCCGGTCGGATCCGTCGAGCTCATCGAGGCCCACGGCACCGGGACCACGGTGGGGGACACCACCGAACTGGCGGCCCTCAGCACGTTCCTGGACGGCTCCGGCGACGGGGGCGGGCGGGTGGCGATCGGCAGCGTCAAGTCCCAGATCGGTCACACCAAGGCGGCCGCCGGCGCGGCGGGGCTCATCAAGACGGCCCTGGCGCTGCACCACAAGCTGCTGCCGCCCACCATCAATGTCGACGAGCCCAACGAGAAGGCGGCCGGGAGCGGCGCCCTCTACCTCAACACCCGGGCACGGCCGTGGGTGCGCGACCCGGGGCGCCCGGTCCGCCGCGGCGGGGTGTCCGCCTTCGGCTTCGGCGGGGTGAACTTCCATGCCGTCCTGGAGGAGCACCGGCCCTCCGACGCACACGCGCGAACCCTGCACGGCACCCCGAAGACCTACCTCTGGCATGCCCCGGACCCCGGCGCCCTGCTGGAGCGGCTGAGGGCAGGGGCCGATCCGGAGCCGAGTGGTCCGATCCCCGCCCACCACGCCCGCCTGGGGATCCTCGCCACCGACGACGAGGCCCGCTCGGCACTGACGGCCGAGGCCATCGACCGGCTCGGGGCCGACCGCGACGCGCGGAGCTGGAGCCTGTCCGGCCGCGCCCACTACCGGCGTGCCGCTCTGCCGGCCGGTACGAAAGTGGCAGCCCTCTTCGCCGGTCAGGGCAGCCAGTACGTGAACATGGGCCTCGACGCCCTGCTGTGCGTCCCCCCGGTGCGCGACGCCTTCGACGAGGCCAACGCACTGTGGCCGGGCGAGGAGGATTCCCTCGCCCAGGTGGTCTATCCCGTGCCGGGGCGGCACGAGGCACACGAGAGCGCGAGGAGACTGCGGCGCACCTGCTACGCCCAGCCCGCCATCGGCGCACTGGCGATGGGCCAGTACCGCTTCCTGTCCGAGCTGGGGTTCGCTCCGCAGGCACTGCTGGGTCACAGTTGCGGCGAACTCACCGCGCTGTGGGCCGCCCGGAGCCTCACCGACGAGGCCTGTCTGATGCTCACGCGCAAGCGCGGGCAGGCGATGGAGCCACCGGCCGTCGACGGCCACGACCCCGGGGCCATGGCCGCGGTACGCATGTCCGTGGACACCTGGGAGGGAAGGGCCGCCGGGCATCCCGAGCTGACGCTGTGCAACCTGAACGCGCCGGACGAGCTGGTCGTCGGCGGCCCGACCGCGGCCGTCGACCGATTCGCCGCGGAGTGCGCCGCGGACGGGGTCGCGGTTCACCGGCTGGCGGTCGCCGCGGCGTTCCACACCCCGCTGGTCCAGCACGCCGCGGAGGACTTCGCCGAGGCCGTCGCCGACGTGGGCCTGTGCCCTCCCTCGACGCCGGTCCTCGCGAACACCCCCGGCGCGACCTACGGCAGCGACACAGCGGCCAACCGGCGCACCCTCGCCGAGCAGCTCCTGCACCCGGTGGACTTCGCGGGCCGGGTACGGCAGCTGCACGCCGAAGGCTTCCGGGTCTTCGTGGAGTTCGGTCCGAAGCAGGTCCTGTCGCGGCTGGTGCTGCGCACCCTCGGCGAGGAGGAGGTGGAGGCCGTCCCCACCGACCTCGGGCCGGACGCCGACAGCGCGGCGGCTCTCAAGAACGCCGCCCTGCGGCTGGCGGTGCTGGGCGTGGAGATCGCCGGCATCGACCGCTACGACGCCCCCGCCCCGCCACGGCGCCCCGAGCCGTCCGCCGTGGCACGCCTGCTGGAAGGCCACGCCTTCGCGGTGGAGGCCTGCCGGCCGCAGTACGAGGCCGAACTGGCCAATGGCTACCGGTGCGCATCCGCGGTCCCGGCTCCCCCACCCGCGCCCGCAGCGGAGGTGACGCCCCCGGACCGGGCGGACGACGCCCTGGCGCGCGCCGCGACCGAGCAACTCGGCCTCCATGCCCAGTACATGGAGAGTCAGCTGCACACCGCCCGCCAACTGGCCGACCTGCTGCACCACCGGACCGAGGACGAGGCGGATCCCGCCCTGCTCTCCCGGGTCGAGGCCGTCAGGGACCACAGCGTCGCCCTGAGCCAGGCCCACATCCGCACCCACGAGATCATGCTCGAATTCGCCCGCCTGCGGCAGGGGGCCACCCCGGCGACCGGTCCGACGGACGCGGAGAGCACGAGCGCGTCCCCCGGCGGACCTCGGCCGGACAGCACCCACGCGCCGGCCGCAGACGTGCCCGGCGGCACCCACCCTCCGCACGCCATGGTCGTACCCGCTCCCCGCCCCGCCGTCGGCGGCCCCGCCACGCCCGGGACGGCACAGGACGATCCACCGGACAGCGCCTCCCGGGAGGCGGCTCCGCCGGACACCGCCGCGCATCCCATGGCGCCGGCGGACATCGAGCGGGTCCTGCGTCAACTCGTCGCCGAGAAGACGGGGTACACCTTCGACATGGTGGAGCCCGACCTGGACATCCAGACCGATCTGGGCATCGACTCCCTCAAGCAGGTGGAGATCGCCGCCGAGGCATGGCGCCGCTACCCGTTCCTGCCGCGTGAGGAGATCTACCGGTTCGCCCAGGCCCGTACCGTCCGTGAACTCACCCTCCTCCTGACGGAGATCGCCGTCCCGAGCGCCGCACACGAGAGCACCGTCACACAGGTGCCGCTGGGCCGTGCGTTCGTGACTCTCAGCCCGTTGCCGGAGGCCGACGCCCTCGCCGACGCCTACGGGCCGCACCCCACGGCGCTGTTGCTGGACGACGGCAGCGCACTGGCCACCGGCCTCGCACTGGCCCTCGACGAACAGGGCTGGCACATCCGTCAGCTCTCCCTGCCCGGACTCGGCGCACCCGGTGCGGACCGGGACCGGTGGGCCCTCGACGACTGGCAGGAGGAGACGCTGAGCGAGCGGATCGGCGACGTGCTGGCATCGGTCGAGCGGCTGGACCTGTGCGTGCTGCCCGTGGGCCGCGGCGATCGCTTGGACACCGCTGCGGCGATCACCCGGCTGAGCCACGCCGTCCTCGTCGCCAAACACCTCTCCCCCGCCCTCAAGGACACCGCGGCCGCCGGGCACCGGGCGGGTTTCGTGACCGTCACCCAGATGGACGGTGCCCTGGGCCTGGCCGGCTCCGGCGGTGATCTGCCCCGGGCCCTGACCGGCGGACTGGGCGGCCTGGTCAAAGCCCTCGCCGTGGAGGAACCGGACCTGTTCTGCCGCGCGCTGGACTTCGCTCCCGACCTGGCCGTCCCCGCGGTGGCCGGCCGGTTCCTCCGCGAGCTCACCGATGCCGCCGCCCTGCGCGAGATCGCGTGGGACGGCACCACACGGCAGGCCCTCACCGTGTCCGGCACCCCCTCCGCCCTCCTGCCCGCCATGCCCGTCCCCACCGCCCCCGAGCCCCACGATCTCCTGCTGGTCACCGGCGGAGCGCGCGGCATCACCTCGTGGTGCCTCACCGCTCTCGCGGCCCACCACCCGTGCGGCTTCCTCCTGCTGGGCCGTACGCCGTTGGAGGACCTCCCCGACTGGGCGGCCGGGCTCGACAGCGCACCGGCGCTGCGCGACGCCTGCGCCGAGCGGGCCCGGGCCGAGGGCCACGACCCCGACGACCCCCGCGTCCGCGCGTCCCTGGACGCGCAGGCCCGGCACCTGGACCAGCAGCGGGACATGCACGCCACCCTCGCCGCACTCCATGCCCACGGCGCCGAAGCGGCCTACGTCACCGCGGACGTCGGGGACGCCGCCGCGGTCCGTGCGGCGCTGGCGCCCTACGCCGAGCGGGTGACCGGCGTGATCCACGGTGCCGGCGTCCTGGCCGACCAGCCCTTGCGGGACAAGAGCGCACAGGACGTCGCGCGGGTCGTGGGTGCCAAACTCACCGGGCTGACCAACGTGCTGGCCTGTCTTCCGGCCGGCCGGCTGCGCCACCTCGTCGTCTTCACCTCCGTGGCCGGCGTCTACGGCAACGGCCACCAGACGGACTACGCGATGGCCAACGAGGCACTCAACCGGTTCGCCTGCGCCTGGAAGGCCGGGCACCCGGACTGCCGGGTCGCGGCGCTCGCCTGGGGCCCCTGGCGCGGGGGCATGGCCTCGGCACAGGCCCAGGAGCTCTTCCTCCGGATGGGGCTCCCGTTGCTGAGCCGGGAGGAAGGCAGCGCGTACTTCGTCGAGCAGATGACCGCCGGGCACAGCGACGACCTGGTGACCGTCCTGGGCCCCACCGCATCGGCCTTCCAGGCGCCCCCGCTTCCCCCGCGGGGCGCGGACCTGCTGCGCGACCTCGACGGCCTGGCCGCCGAGCCCGTGCTGCACCACCACAGCATCGACGGGCGTCCCGTGCTCCCGATGACCGCCGCCGTCGGCTGGTGCCTGAACGCGGTGGAACGCACAGGCCCGGGGCGGCCGGTGACGGAGGTGCGTGACTTCGCCGTCCGCAAGGGCCTCGTCCTCGACGACACCCGGCCGTCCCGCGGACGGATCACGATGCGCCCGCAAGCCGGCCGGGGCGGCACCGGCGTCCGGGTCACGATCCATGACGACGGCGGGGCGGCGCCGCTGCCGCGCTACGAAGGCGTGTTCCATTCACCGGCCGACGGCCTCCCCGCGCCGGGGCGGCTCCAGCTGCCCTCCTACCGGGCCGGAGAGGGCCGCCGTCACCCCGCCTACGACGAGGGGTTCCTCTTCCACGGCCCCCTGTTGCAGGGCCTCGGGCCGGCCTTGGCCGAGGACGACACGCAACTGACCGTCCTCGCCCGGCTCCGGGACCCCGAGCTGGCCGGCGGGGCCTGCTCCGGCGCGTTGTACAGCCCCGCCCTGGCCGATCTGCTGCTCCAGGCCGCGGCGCTCCTCGGGCGGCGGCTGTCCGGGCACCGCTGTCTGCCGGTCGCCGTGGAACACGTGGAGATCTTCGCGCCGCTGCCCGACGACGAACCCTTCGTCATCGTCGCGGCGCTGAGGGAACACAATCCGCTGGACCTCACCTGCACCGTCACCGCCTGCACTCCCGACGGGGATGTCCTGCAGCGCTGGAACGGCCTGAAGGGAATCGTGGTCGCGCCGGAACTGGCGAACAGAGCCGCGTGGCCGGCTCCGGAACCGGCTGAGTCCGTGAGCCCGTGATGCCGATCCCCCGCGACTTCCCCGACTCCCCCGAGCAGGCAGGGACCATGGACGACCTCGGATTCGACGGCCCGCACTTCGTCACCCCGTGGTGGCCCGAAGCAGGGCGGGACGTCCCCGCCGCCCCGCCCGCGCCCCTCCTTCCACCGCCCCGGGCGACCCCCCACCGCCCCGGTGACACCACGGACCTGACCGACGAGATCGCCCGACTGGCCCGCACCGCCCACCACGTGATGCTCCAGGCGCTCGGGGAATGGATCCTCGAAGGCACCAGCCGGCCCTTGCCCCCGCGGGCCGAGGACAGCGTTCTCCCGGGGCCGCTCGCCGTCCTCGAAGCCGGTGAGGCCGCCTTGACGCAACTCACCGGGCAGGTGCCGACCGCGGTCCGCACCACGGTGACCTGGCATCACGACCTGCCGCCGCACACCACCGGACTGCGGGCCCGGGCCACCGGGTCCGGGCCCGCTCCGGGGGCCTGCGCCTGGGCGGTTCACCACGAGGGCCGATTGATCGCCGAAGCCGCGGGCACCACCGGGCCCACGGCACAAGAGCCGGGGCGGGCGCTGCCGGAGTATCCACGCCGGTTCCGGCCGCTGGCCCGTACCACCCGCCCTCACGTCGATGCGTCGGATCTGGCCCTGCTGGCCGCCGGACGCGCCGCCGAGGTCTTCGGCCCGTCCTTCGGGCTGCCGGGCGACCGCCCGGCCCCGGCCGGACCTGCGGGCTTCCGGCTCCTCGACGAGGTCACCTTCTCCGGCCTCCGCGCCGGCCGCTACCGGCAAGGGCACCTGACCGCCACGACCCGGCCGGGAGCCCGCGCCGGTTGGCCCTCACTCCTCGAAGCGGCCTGGCAGGCTCTCCAGGTCCACGCCCTGCGCCTCGGGCTTCACCTGTGCCTGCCCGCACCGCGCTTCCACCCGTGGAACGGCGAGGCGACCGGCATCGACGTACCGGACACCACCCGGCTCGGCGGACCACTGACCCTGGAGGCCGACATCGTCTCGGTGGGCCTCGTCCCCCGGCCCCACGTGGTGGCGGACGTGCGTGTCCTCGACGGTTCGCACCTCGTGGCGCGCCTGCACGGTGTGGGAACGGTGCTCCGGGAGGAACCGGGCGCCGCCATCGGCCCCCGCGAGCCCGCGCACACGCTCCGGCACACCACGGGCGGGGAGCCGACGTACACCCACGAACTGCATCTGGCGCACGCCGCCGAAGGTGATCTCGGCGTCACCTACGGCCCGTCCGGGACGTCGTCCCAGCGGATCCGGCCGCGCCCGCCCCGGGGCGACATGCTGATGGTCGACCGGATGCTGACCGCCCCCTACCGTCAGGGCGAGTACCCGACCGGGGTGACGTACACCACGGAGTACGACGTACCGGACGACGCGTGGTACCTCGAGGAGAACGCGGGCACGGCCCCCAACCTGTTCTACCTGGAGACGTCCATCCAGGCGGCGGCGTTCGCCGGAGCCGCGACGGGTGCCGGACTGGAGCATCCACGGGAAAACCTCACGACCCGCAACCTCGAAGGGCAGGCGTGCCTGCTGCGAGCCGTGGACCTGCGCGGACGCACGGTCCGCCAGCACACCACGCTGCTCGCCCACACCCCTCTGCCGGGGGCGGTGCTCCAGCGGTACGGGTACGAACTCATGCTGGGCGACGAGGTCTTCTACCGTGGGCAGACCGTCCACGGCTTCTTCACCGAACCGGTCCTGGCGCAGCAGCAGGGCATGGACGCGGGGCGGCTCGTCCCGCCGTGGCTGCACCGCCGGGAGACCCCGCCGGCCACCGCCCGAGTCCTCGATCTCGACGGCGGCCCCCGGCCGGGGCGCGGGCGGCTCGACTTCCTGGCCGGGGCCGCGGCCGAGCTCGTACCGGACGGGGGAACACACGGAGCCGGCTATCTGCTGTGCACCAAACCCGTTCGCGCGGACGACTGGTACTTCGCCCAGCACTTCCTCCACGAGCCCGTCATGCCCGGCTCCTGTGGTGTCGAGATGCTCTTCCAGATGGTCAAGGCATTCCTCTTCCACACCGGCGCCATCACCGAGGGCCGGCTGCACGCGCTCACCCCGCACCCCGGCGCGGAACTGCGGTGGACCTACCGGGGACAGATCCTGCCGCACCACCGGCAGGTACAGGCCGAGGTGCACCTCCGCGACGTCCGCCGGGAAGCCGGCCGCCTCGTGGCGCGGGCCGACGGCAGCGTCTGGCGGGACGGGCTCCGTGTCTACGCCGTGGAGAACATCGCCCTCCAGGACGACTCCGACCACCGGACGCGGGTGACGGCATGAGCGTGCAGTTCGGTTCCGCGCGGGTCCGCGACGTACTCGGCGATCTAGACCGGCCGTGCTACGTGGTCCGGGCCGACGGACGCGTCGGTGCCACTTCCCGGCTCCCGCGGCCCGGCAGCGGAGTGCAGGTCCTCGCCGCCGCGCCACCGGTGTCCACCCGCCAACTGGGGTCGGCGGCCTTCCTTCGCCACCACGGGGCCGAGCAGCCCTACATGGCGGGGTCCATGGCGGGCGGCATCTCCTCGGAGGAGCTGGTCATCGCCCTGGCGCGCACCGGCCACCTGGCGTCCTTCGGCGCCGCGGGCCTGTCCGCCGACCGCATCGAACGGGCCGTGCTCCGCCTCCACCGGGAGGCCCCCGGCCTGCCGTGGGCCTGCAATCTCATCCACAGCCCGGCGGCCCCCGAGGCCGAACGGCAGGCCGTCGACCTCTATCTGCGGCACCGGGTGCGCTGTGTCGAAGCGTCCGCTTTCCTCCAGCCCACCCCCGACCTCGTCCGGTACCGGGCGGCCGGGCTGCGGGGAAGTCCCCGTGCGGCGGTACACGCCGACAACCGGGTCATCGCCAAGGTCTCCCAGGCCGGGACCGCCGAGTTCTTCCTGCGTCCCGCGCCCGCGGACATCCTCGCCGCTCTGGTCCGTGAGGGGCGCGTCACCGCCGGCCAGGCGGAGCTGGCCGCGAGGGTCCCGCTGGCCGATGACATCACCGTGGAAGCCGACTCCGCCGGACACACCGACCGTCGCCCCCTGGTGACCCAGCTTCCTCTGGTCACCGCTCTGCGCGACCGCGAAGCGCTCGCGGGACGCCCCGGCGGCTCGGTAAGGATCGGTGCCGCCGGCGGCATCGGCACTCCCCAGGCCGCCTTCGCGGCCTTCGCCTTGGGGGCGGCCTACATCGTCACCGGATCGGTCAACCAGGCCTGCGTCGAAGCCGGGACTTCCGCCGCCGCCAAGGCCCTTCTCGCGGAAGCGGACATCGGCGACTGCGCCATGGCTCCGGCGGCCGACATGTTCGAGATGGGCATCGACGTGCAAGTCCTCAAGCGGGGGACGCTCTTCCCGGGCCGGGCGGCATGGCTGTACCGGCTCTACCGCGAGCACGAGGGCCTGCACGATCTGTCCGCGCAGGACCGCGGGCGGCTGGAGGAGCAGATCTTCCACCGTCCCCTCGACGAGGTGTGGCCCGACGTGGCCGCCTATCTCCGGGCGCACCGGCCCGGCCAGGCCGAGCGCGCCGAGCGCAACCCCAAGCTCCGCATGGCGCTGGTCTTCCGCTGGTACCTGGGCCTGTCCTCCCGCTGGGCGGCCCACGGGGAAGCGGACCGGGCCGGCGACTTCCAGATCTGGTGCGGCCCGGCCATGGGCGCGTTCAACGCCTGGGTCGGCGGCACCCCGTGGGCCGCCCCGGGCAACCGCCGGGTGGCGGACATCGCCCGGAGCCTGCTGCGAGGCGCCGCCTACCACAGCCGTCTGGCGCAACTCCGCTTCGCCGGTGTGACTCTGCCGCCCTCGTGCGCCACCTACCTGCCGCCCACCGGGGCACCACACAGCGCGGGCGCGCCCGGGGAGCCGGAGCGGCCGTCGTTCGCCGGCGTGTAACCGCCCCCGGGGTCAGTGTCCGGTGGGGGCCGCCTCCAGGACGAAGACGGGGATCTCACGGGCTGTCTTCTTCTGGTAGTCGTCGTAGTCGGGGTATGCGGCGACGGCACGTCCCCACCACAGGGCCTTCTCCTCCCCGGTGACCTCCCGGGCCGTCATGTCCTTGCGCACGGGGCCGTCCTGGAGTTCCACGCGGGGGTCCGCCACCACGTTGTGGTACCAGACCGGGTGCTTGGGCGCGCCGCCCTGGGAGGCGACCACGGCGTAGGCGCCCCCGTACTCCACCCGCATCAGCGGGCTCTTGCGGAGCTTGCCGCTCTTGGCGCCCCGGGTGGTCAGGACGACGACGGGCATGCCCCGTAGCGTCGTGCCCTGCGTGCCGCCCGAGCTCTCGTACAGCTCGACCTGGTCACGTACCCACTGCTCCGGGCTCGGCTCGTACTCACCTTCAAGAGGCATGCTGTCTGTCCCGTCCACGAGGTCTCACGTCGCATCGAGTGCGGTCGCGGTGGCAGGCATGTCACGCACGACCGCCATGTACCTTCGCTCAACAGCCGGAGTCCGCGCAATCATCCCCTGTTCCGTTCCCGGCGTGTCGCGCGACGGTGCCGGCCGGTTCCGTCCCTGTCGCCGTCCGGTCCTCGGAGCGGCTCCTCGAACGGCCCACGTTTGATTCTCGCGCGGCTGGTCACTCGGTTACGGAAGAGACAGCACCCACCTGCCGAGGGGCCCCGACCTGTCGACCCCGGCTTCATCCGCTGCCGCCTGTCCTCTGTATGCGAAGGAGGTGATCCGCCATGCGGGCCACCGTCTGGCACGGCAAGCGCGACGTCCGGGTCGACCAGGTCCCGGACCCCGTGATCCAGGAACCCACCGATGCCGTCATCCGCATCACCTCGAGCGGGCTGTGCGGCTCGGACCTGCATCTGTACGAGGTGCTCACCCCGTTCATGACGCCCGGCGACATCCTCGGCCACGAGCCGATGGGCATCGTGGAGGAGACCGGATCCGAGGTGCCCGGGCTCTCGCCGGGCGACCGCGTCGTGGTTCCCTTCCAGATCGCCTGCGGCAGCTGTGTGATGTGCGGGGACGGCCTGCCTACCCAGTGCGAGACCACCCAGGTCCGCGAACACGGCATGGGCGCACAACTGTTCGGCTATACCAAGCTCTACGGTGCCGTACCCGGGGCGCAGGCCGAATACCTCCGGGTGCCGCAGGCACAGTTCGGCCCGATCAAGGTGCCGCACGGGCCGAGCGACGACCGGTTCGTCTACCTCTCGGATGTCCTGCCCACGGCCTGGCAGGCCGTGCGGTACGCCGGTGTCGAGTCGGGCAGCAGTGTGGTGGTCCTCGGACTCGGGCCCATCGGGACCATGGCCTGCCGGGTCGCCCGTCACCTGGGCGCCGCTCAGGTGATCGGCATCGACCACGTGCCCGACCGGCTGGAGCGGGCCCGGCGCGACGGCTTCGACGTCTTCGACCTGGAGGGCTTCGACCACGAGAGCGATCTCCTGACCGCCGTTCGCGACGTCACCGGCGGCCGGGGGCCCGATGCCGTCATCGACGCGGTGGGCACCGAGGCCCACGGCAGCCCCGCCGGCCGGCTCGCCCAGCAGGCCGCCGGTCTGATGCCGCCGCGCTGGGCGGAGAAGCTCATGCACAAGGCCGGTGTGGACCGCATGAGCGCCCTGCACCTGGCCATCGCCCTGGTGCGCCGCGGCGGCACCGTCTCCGTCAGCGGGGTGTACGGCGGCATGACCGATCCCATGCCCATGCTCACGCTCTTCGACAAGCAGATCCAGATCCGGATGGGACAGGCCAACGTCCGCCGCTGGTCGGACGAGATCCTCCCGCTGCTCACGGACGAGGACGTCCTCGGCGTCGACACCTTCGCCACCCACCACCTCCGTCTCGATCAGGCGCCGGAGGCCTATGAGCTGTTCCAGAAGAAGGCCGACGGGGTGCTGAAGGTACTGCTGCACCCGTGACCGCCCACGCCGCCATGAGTCCCGCACGCGGAAGTCCGCCGCACGGGTGAAGGAGCCGCCATGCAACGCCCCGCCCCGCACCATCGTCCCTTCGACGGGCTCTCCGCCGTGGTCACCGGCGGCTCCCGCGGTCTGGGCCTGCTCATGGCACGTCAGCTGATGGCCCGCGGGGCCACCGTGACCATCGCCGCCCGGGACGCGGCGGAACTGGCCGACGCCGAGTCGATCCTGGGCGGGACCGGCGCGGCGGACCACGTCCGCGGCGTGGTCTGTGACGTACGCGACCAGGCCGCCGTACGGGACCTCTTCGCCGAGGTCGCCGCCCGGCACGGGAGCGTCGACGTCGTCATCGCCAACGCGGGCGTCATCCAGGTGGCGCCCTGGGACTCCGTGGGCACGCAAGGCTTCCGGGACGCCATGGCCACCATCTTCGAGGGGGCGCTCAACACCGCGGCCGAGGGCCTGCCGCACCTGCGGCGCAGCCGGGCCGGCGGGCGGCTGGCGCTCATCGGGTCCGTCGGCGGTCTGGTCGCCGTCCCGCATCTGCTGCCGTACTCGTGCGCCAAGTCGGCGGTGGCGGCGCTGGCGGAGGGGCTGCGCGCGGAGGAGACGGCGCGCGGGGTCACGGTGACCGCCGTCCACCCCGGTCTGATGCGCACCGGCTCCCATCTGCACGCCCGCTTCGGCGGGGCCGCCGACCGGGAATTCGCGTGGTTCTCCGTGGTCGCGGGCGCGCCCCTCGTCTCCATGGACGCCGAGCGGGCCGCCGAGCGCATCGTCTCGGGCATCGAGCGCCGTCGGTCGCGCATCGTCCTGACGCCCGCCGCCCGGCTCGCCGCGACCGCCCACGGCCTCGCCCCGGCGACCACCACCCGTCTCCTGTCGGTCGTCGCCCGGGCCCTGCCGCGACCCGACGGCGAGCGGAGCGGGACCGCCCCGGGCCACGCCCTGGACACCCCGCCCGGCGGGCCGGGTTCCCGGCTGCGCCGCGCGCTGAGCGCCCTCAACGACAAGGCCGCCGACCGGTTCAACCAGCGCGGCCACGACCGCCCCTCGGCGGCCGGGCCCCCGGCCGGCTGAGACCGGCCGGGACCGGCGCGGACCGGCCGTCCGGGCGAATACCGGCGGACGGCGGTTCGGCCGGGGCGAGGGGGGAACCCGGTCTGTCATGTCACCCGCCACCGATCCCGCCGACGCGCTCCCCGGCATCGCCGAATCCCATTGGATGGCCACGGCCCCCGCCACCGCCCACCCTCCCCTGACCTCGGACCTCGAAGTGGACGTCGCCGTCATCGGCGGCGGCATCGCGGGGCTGAGCGCCGCGTGGGAACTGGTGGAGGCCGGCCGCTCGGTGGCCGTCCTGGAGGCCGACCGCATCGCCGCGGGCGTCAGCGGCCACACCACCGCCAAGGTGACGGCCCTGCACACCCTCGTCTACGGGAGACTGCGCCGCACCCGAGGCAGCGAGGACGCCCGGCTGTACGCGCGCTCCCAGCAGGAAGCCGTCGAACGGGTCGCGGAGATCACCGCCGCCCTCGGGGTGGACTGCGAGCTGGAGCGCCTGCCCTCCTGCACCTACGTCACCGACCCCCGGTCGTGTGAGACGGTCAGGGCCGAGGCCGAGGCGGCCCGTGAGGCGGGGCTCGCCGCGGCCTACGTCGAGGAGACCGGGCTGCCCTTCCCCGTCGCCGGCGCGGTCCGGGTGGAGAACCAGGCCCAGTTCCATCCGCGCAAGTACCTGCTCGCCCTCGCCGAGGACATCACCGCCCGGGGCGGACGGATCCACGAGCGCACGCGTGTCACCGGCCTGACCGAAGGCACTCCGTGCCGCGTCACGTCCGAGGGGGGAGCCGTCGTCACCGCGGGCGACGTCGTGGTGGCCACGCACTATCCGGTCTTCGACCGCGCCCTGCTGTTCACCCGTCTCTCGCCCCGGCGCGAACTCGTCGTCGCCGCCACGCTCCCCGCCGGCCTCGACCCCGGCGGCATG
Organism: Streptomyces syringium; assembly: GCF_017876625.1. Classification (NCBI taxonomy): domain Bacteria; kingdom Bacillati; phylum Actinomycetota; class Actinomycetes; order Kitasatosporales; family Streptomycetaceae; genus Streptomyces; species Streptomyces syringium. Next base: position 7,593,085 of record NZ_JAGIOH010000001.1, on the reverse strand, counting down.
TACATCACGGAGGAGGAGAACAAGAGGTCGGTGCGGACTGCGCCCTGCGCCGAAGGGCAACGCCTGCTGCTCGTCACCGGCGAAAGCTTCACCCCCGGCGCGGGAGGAGTCGCCGAGCGGTTCGCGAGGCTGGCCGACTGGACCCGGGAGCACTTCCCGGCAGCCGGGATCGTCCGGCACTGGGCCGCCCAGGACAACGACTCCACCGACACGGTTCCCCTCGTGGGCCCCTTCCATCCGGGCGCCCGGCACACGTACGTCGCCACCGGCTTCGGCGGGTGGGGGATGAGCGGCGGCGTCATGGCGGGCCGGCTGCTGGCGGATCTCATCACCGACCGAACGCCCGCCCCGTCCTGGGCCGGCCTGTACGACCCCCGGCGGCTGTGGAGCACCGTGCGCGAGGCGCCCGCCTTCCTCAAACACCAGGCGGAGGTCGGCCGGCACTTCCTGGGCGACCGGCTCCGGCCCTCCCATGTGGACTCCGTGGCGGACATCACCCCCGGCACCGGAGCCCTCGTGCGGGTGAAGGGCCGCCGGTGCGCGGTCTACCGGCAGGACGACGGCACCCTGCGTGCCGTCTCCGCCCGCTGCACCCACCTGGGCTGCCTGGTCGCGTTCAACGCCGCCGAACGGACGTGGGAATGCCCCTGCCACGGCTCCCGTTTCGACACCGACGGATCCCTCCTGCAAGGGCCGGCCACCAGCTCGTTGGACGAGTACGCCGTCGAGGACGACATCGCCCACGACGCGGAAGAAGGCTGAACCGTGTGCCCGGGGCCGGGTCCCGCGACCGCGCACGGAAAGCGCGCGGACTCGCCTCCCCGCGCGGCCGTCTTCGACGTCGACGGCACGCTCGTGGACACCAATTACCTGCACGCCGTCAGCTGGTGGGAAGCGCTCCGGCAGGCCGGGCACCACGTCGCCATGTCCGACATCCATCACACCATCGGCATGGGATCGGGCCGGCTCCTGGACCGGCTCCTCGGTGACGCCCGCGACCACGACGAGGACGAGGCCATCAGCACGGCGCACACGGTCCTGTACGCGACCTGGTTCGACCGGCTGTCCCCCCTGCCCGGGGCGGCGGAGTTGTTGCGCAGCCTCGCCGCACGGAACTGGCGCGTCGTTCTGGCCACCTCCGCGCAGGGCTCGGAACTCACCGCGCTGCGCCGGGCCGTCGACGCCGACGACGCCATTTCCGATGCCACCAGCGCGGACGACGTGGAATCCACCAAACCCGCCCCCGATCCGGTGTGCCAGGCCCTCGAACAGGCAGGGGTGGCACCGGAGCGGGCGCTGTTCGTGGGCGACACGGTGTGGGACGTCGAGGCGGCGCGGCGGGCGGGGGTCGGCTGTATCGCGCTGTTGTCGGGGGGCATCGGCGAGGAGGAGTTGCGGGCGGCGGGCGCGCTGGCCGTCTACCGTGATCCCGCCGCTCTGCTCGCGGATCTCGACGACAGCCCGTTCGGCCGGATTGCGTGACCCTTCCCCGTCGGTTCGATGGATGAAGAGCGGCATCGGGGGTAGACGGTCGCCGGACCGGGGGACGGCAGTCGAGAGGAGCCCGAACATGCTGATGGCCCACCCCGCAGTGCTGGCCGACCTGATCGCGGAGTACGAGACCCTCCAGGCCCTCGGCGCCCGGCAGGGCGGGGAAGAGGTGCGCAGGCGGATGGACGACGTCGCCTACACGCTGTGCGTGTCCACCGGAACCCGTGACGTGGACACCGCGCTGATCGTGGCCCGCCACCGGCTCCCCGGGGCAGGGCCCTTGGACGACTCCGTCCTCAGCACGTGATGTCCCCGTGCGCGCACCCAGTGGGGCCCGCCGGTTCTCCGGCGGGCCCCACCCGTGTGCGGCGATTCAGGTCGCGCGTGCGGTGTCAGGCGCGGTGGCCGCCGTAGTAGCCGCCGACCTGATCGTGGTATCCCGGGTCTCCGAGGTGCTTTTCCTTGTCGAACTCGGGGGCGTCCTTGATCTCGGCCTTGGTCCGGCCGACGTAGATCTTCTCCTCGTCCGCGTCGATCCGGAGGATGGTGCCGGCGGGCAGCAGGACGTGCTTCCCGAAGATCCACAACCCGGTGTCCACGACCAGGTACGCGGAACCCACGTCGTCGCTGTGCTTGTCGACCTTTCCGATGGTCCCGTCGGTCGCCTCGACCTTGTACCCGATCAGGCTGGTGCCCGCGGTGTGGCCGGCCGTCGGCTGGTAACCCCAGATGTTCTCGGTCATGAAAGGCTCCTTCATCGACGATATGCAGCCGTGAGGAAATCGGTGCTCCGAAAGCGGGCGACCGTTCCTCGGTCCATCGCGTGCCCTGACTTCTTCTTTCTACACACCGGCCCTGAGCCCGTTCCGGAAATCGTGTCCGGAGGGTCGGGGTGTCGTCACGGGAGAGGCGGAAATGACACTTGAGCAAGGGCCCACCGGCGGGGGGGGCGGCCCGCTCCCTGCCACGCCGCGTCGCGCGCCGACGCGCTGCGGTTGATCACCTGCTCCCGAACTCTGGGTAGAGTGTCGCCGCCACAAGAACATCGCAGGTGAGGCAGGGTCAGGGCATGGGCATATTCGACCGGGCACGCAGTCTGGGCGATTCGGTGGGCACCGCGGCCACCTCCTTCGGCAGAGACATCGCACAGGCCGTGCAACGCGGCGCCGACGCCGGGCGGGCCGGTACCAACGCCTCCGGCGACTGGGTGCTCTCCGTCCTCCGCTCCCTGCCCGCACCCGCCGCGCCCACGCACGAGCAGTGGGAGTTCTCGCTCGGTGCCCTCATCTGCCGCCACCCCCGGGTCCCCGCCATCACCGCGAAGGCGCTGCGGCCCCTGGACGGCATCGGCGCGCTGCGTTTCGGCCCCGAGTCGGTCGGCTTCGACGGCGAGGACATCCCGTGGTCGAAGGTGGTCAGCCTGCAGCTGCACGACGCGTTCAGCGCCATGACCACGGAGGCGCTCGACGCCGAGATCGACCGGATCCGGGATCTGCTGCCGCCGCTCCCGGGGCGGAAGTGGGTCGTCACCAAGGTCGTCGAGGGCCTCGCGTCCGTCATGCTCGCCGCGCTGGAGCAGGCGGCCGAGCAGCGGCTGGAGACGGTCGCCGTCGCCTGTGAGATCACCTACCGGGGTGCGTTCGGCAAGCAGAAGACGCTGCGGGCCAACATGTTCACCACAGCCCTGCTGGCCCAGCAGGCGGAGGTCATGCACAGCCTCGTGCTCACCGCGCAGGCCCACGGCGTGCCCGTCCTTCCCGCGGCGGCTCCCCAGGTGGGCACGCGTACCGCCGAGCGGGTGCGCGCGCTGAGGGACCGCACGGACGCGGTGGCCGCGCAACTCCGTGCCGATCAGGGCACGGACGACCCCGCCCTGGAATCCGCACCGCAGGTGCCGGGCCCTCGCACGGGCCGATAGCACGCCCTGCCCGGCGGCCCCGTCTCCGGACGCGGAAGGCCGTGGTGTACGTACGCGATCCGAAGGCCGGGACCGGAACGGAAGGAACCCCATGCACGCGGCAGCCGAGGACGAGGTCCACGACGAGTTCTTCCCGGTGGTCCCGGCGCCGCAGGACGGCAGCCGCTGGCAGGCGCCCACCGACCTGGAGCAGTACCTGTACCGGCTGTGCCGGGCGGACGACGCGTACGCGTATCTGCGCACCCTCGCGATCGAGGGCGTGTACTACCCGGTGCGTCTCGACCAGGCGCAGGCGGCCGACGAGGGCACGTACCCCATGCTGACCACCGGGACGCCCGACGGACGCACCGTCGCGCAGGTCTACACCCCCGGCCTGCTCCCGCGACCGCATCCGTATCTCGTCTACGAGTACGCGACCCTCGGCGCGCTCGCGCAGATCGTCCCCGAGGAGGTGGACGTCCTCGCGGTCAACGCAGCCACACCCTGCGAGCAGTACTTCCTGACCGACGACGAGGAACGGGAGACGTGGCTGGACCTGCACCACGAGTTGTTCTCCCCCGACGCGCTGATGGACCGTGTGGTGACGCGGCGCACCGGTGCCCCCGCCCCCGGCCCGCTGCTGCACGGCCTGGCCTGCGGGGCACACCTGTGCTTCCGTAACGGCGACGCGTGGAACACGCCGCACTGGCACGGCATGGGCTATCGGGGCGAGACCGAGCGGATCGCCGACGACTGGGGTGTGCACGGCCGTGCGGACTGGCTCGGGATACAGGAGCGGCTCCTCGACCAGGAGGTGAGCCCCTGGTACTGGGACTTCGTGCTGGGTGCGCGGACGGCGCTGCTCCGTGCGGGGGCCCGCCGTGTCGATCCCGAGCAGTGGCGCGACTGCGTGGAGTCGACGCTGCGCGCCCGTGCCCAGGAGGACGGCACGGTCGACGACGACGCCGAGTTCGGTGATTTCGTGGCGCATCTGCGTGCTCTGGTGGGCAAGGTGCTGCGGTACGAGTCCCGTTTCCGCGCCGACGGTCTTCTGCCGCCCGACGGTTTCGTGCGCACCGTCGCGGCGTGGGACATCGGCCGCGCTTCCAAGATGGCCCGCTGGGGCCGGGGCGCCCGGTATGCCGCGGAGTCCGAGATGTACGCGGCGATCGAGCGCGCGGGCGGGGCCGCGCGGGCCGCGTACGACTCGTGGGAGGAGTTCTCCGCCGGGTACGTGCTGGGCCGGTGTCTGCACTTCGACGAGGAGGAGTTCGGCCCCTGGTACACCACGGTCCTGGACGCGCACCGGGCGCTGGCCACCGACCCGGACAGCCCGTGGCGGACAGTGCCGTTCACGTGGGTCAGTGGAGATCCTGGATGACGTGCTCGGCGGCTCGGTGTTCGGCGCTGGGCGGGTCGAGTTCGCTCAGTGTCAGCAGCGAGGTGTCGTCGCTGAGGTACTTCTCCCATGCCGCGGCCATCTGTTCCTGCTTTTCGGCGGGCATCTGCTGGACGTCCTCCCGGCTTGCCGGGCTGAGGGCGTTGAGGAACCGTTTTACGGTGTCGGTCTGCATGGTCCGTCCCTGGTGTCGCGGCCGGGTGCCGGGCGTGATGGTGTGATGGTCATCCCCTGGCTTTCTTCCAGCGAGCCGCGGGGATGGCACCTCTTTCGCGCCAGGGTCACCTGACCGGCGGTCCGCGGGGCGGCGTGCAGCTCCTCCACCGCGCCGATCAGCGATGCCGGGTCGGCCGGGATCCGGGCGCTGCGGCAGGACCGAGCCCATCGGCACAAGACGTGTCGGCACAAGACGTGTCGGACGGATCCCCGGTGCCGTCGGCCATGTAAGCAGGAATCATGCGCCTTCCGCACCGTCCGCCGGGCCGGGGCCAGCCGTGGCGGCACCGCCCCGGACTGATCGCGGTACCGCTGGGGCTCATTGTGGCGATCACGGCGGTCGACTTGGTGACCGGTGCCGACATCCATCTGGGGCCGCTCCTCGTCGTGGCGCCGGCCATCACGGCGGCGATCGGCGGTCCCCGGCTGACGGCCTTCGTCGGCGCTCTCGCGGTGGGTGCCGAGGTGGGACTGAGCGCGATCTTCGGCCGTCTGACGACAGCCGACCAGCAGGCACAGATCTGGGCCATCTTCGCGGTCTCCCTCTTCCTCGTCGCCTTCCGTATCGTCTTCGAGCGGCACGAGCAGACACTCGACCAGACGCGTCTGGTCGCCGATGTCGCCCAGAAAGTCCTGCTCAGGCCGCTGCCGTCCAGGATCGGTCCGCTGCGGATCGCGGTTTTGTACATCGCTGCGGAAGCCGAGGCCCGCATCGGAGGCGACCTGTACGCGGTGGTCCGTGCCCGGCAGGGAACCCGCATCATGATCGGCGATGTACGCGGCAAGGGCCTTGCCGCCGTGGGTGACGCGGCACTGCTTCTCGGCGCCTTCCGGGCCGCCGCCCACCGTTGTCCCCCGCTGCCGCGACTGGTGGCCCACCTTCACAACACCGTCTACTGGGACATGGCCGAACCGGCCGCCGAGGACGAAGCCGGGGAATGCTTCGTGACCGCCGCCGTGCTGGAGATCCCGGACCGGGGCGATCAGCTCCAGCTCATCAACTGCGGCCATCCTTCCCCGCTGCTCGTACGCGACGGCAAGGTCACCCCGCTGGCGGTGCAGGACCCCGCCCTCCCCCTCGGCCTGGGCAGCGACGTCACCGAAGACGACTACACGACCGAGCCGTTCGCCTACCGGGACGGCGATCTGCTCCTGATCTACACGGACGGAGTCATCGAAGCACGCGACGGCGAAGGAGCCTTCTACCCTCTCGCGGAACGCCTGGCCGCGTGCAAGGGGTCCGGACCGCAACAGCTCATCGACCACCTTCACGCGGACCTGCTCGCCCATACCGGCGGCTCGCTCGACGACGACGTCGCCCTGGTCGCCATCCAGCGCCGCCCCTGACGGTTCCGGATGGCCGGCAGCCCCTTACTCGGTTCCGGTCGTGAACGACCGTGTGGCCGCCGTCCCGGGCGGGACAAGGGGGGCTTCCGCGGCGCGCTCGGTCTTGGACCAGCCGGTGCGGAGGGTGAGGATGCGCCACACGGCCCGCCAGCAGGCGATGAAGCCGACGTAGATCCAGAGCAGTTGGGCGTGGGCGTACGCGACGGCCTTCCAGACCGGCAGATCGTCGGTGCGCCGCCAGTACACCAGGCCCCAGACCAGAAAACCGCCGAAGGACAGCGCATACCAACCCGGACCGCTCAGGCCGCGCATCCACGGGGGGCCGCCCGCGAGGGAGAACAGCCCGGAGCCCTGCCCCTGCACGATACGAAGAAGCAGGTACTGCTGAACGACGGACCAGGGCAAGGTGATCAGGTAAGGGATGAGCAGATACGCGGTGAGTTCCGCCCGGGCCCCGAACCCGATGCCGGAGCCGCACCACAGCTCGGGCAGGCGCCTGATGGCGCTCATGTGGCCCTGGTACCAGCGGGTGCGCTGGCGCAGCAGGCGGCGGGGGTCGGTCAGACCCTGCTGTGAGACGTAGGCCCCGGTGGTGGAGGTGACCGTCCAGCCGTGCGCGGCCAGGCTGAGCCCCAGCTCCAGGTCCTCCGTCAGGGAGTCCGACCACGGCAGCTCCCCCACCTCGTCCAGTGCGGACAGTCGGGTGAACTGACCGTTGCCGCCCATGCTCACCGAGCCTGTGGCGGTCCGGCCGAACTGGCTGATCGCGCTGAGACCCCAGAACTCGAGGTCCTGGAACCGCAGGGCCACATGACCGCGGCCACGAATGCGCACCGCCAGCTGCGCACCACCGACCTCCGGCACCGAGAACAGCTCGGTCACACGGGCGACCGCTCCCGGCGTCATCCGGCCGTCGGCGTCCAGCACGCACACCAGCACCCGGCCGGGGTCCAGCCCCTCGTCCTCGACATGACGGCGTACGGAGCGCAGACCGGCGTTGAGCGCCGCCCCCTTTCCGCGCCGGGCGTCAGGCAGCGCCCTGTGCACGACGGTGACCCGGCCGGCACCCGCGGCTTGGGCCAGGTCTGCCGTGGCGTCGTCGCTGCCGTCGTCGATGACGATCACCCGGACGCCGGGCTGCAGGTCCAGCAGACAGCGCACGGTGTTGGCGATGACCCGCTCCTCGTTCAGACACGGGACCAGCACGAAGACGCTCCAGCCGGCGGGCAGCGCGATGGGGGGACCGTTCCTCAACCGCAGTTGGCCGCGCAGTGACCCGTCTGCGCGACGGGCGAACAGGAGACCGATGGCGACCAGCGGCCCGGTGTAGACCAGCGTGATGGCGGCGACGACGAGTGCGGCGGTCCGCACGATGCTGTCCGGAGAGGTCACAGAGCGCCCTTCTGTCACGGACCGGCCGTTCAGCGCTTGTTCCGCGGCCCTGACACGGGATCAATCGCTTCCGCCACCCGCCGCCGACCGCCCCAAGCGCACACCCATAGTAGTAGCGCGAGCACGTGTCGTGATCGGCAGGCCCGGGGGGAGGGCACCTGGCGGGTGCCCCCACCCCCGGGCGTCGGTGACCGGACGGGTCAGACCGTCGCGGGGTGCGGTCGCGGCTCCGGGGCCAGGGTGAGGCGGCCGGTGCGGTGGAGGCCGAGGACCGCCAGCGCGCAGGCCCCGCCCGTGGCGGCGAGGACGGCCCAGGGCAGTGCCGGGGCTCCGGCGTTGCGGGCCGCGTCCAGCGTCACACCGGTGAGGAGATTGCCGAGGGTGATGCCGATGCCGCTGATGGTGTTGTAGAGGCCGTAGTGCGTGGCCACGTACCGGTTCCCCGCCAGCGCGACGATCGTGTCCATCTCGAACGGGTAGGCCAGCATGGTGCCGAGGGCGATGAACAGGGCCGAGACCAGCGGTGGCCCGACGGCCAGGGCCCAGCGCGCCGGTCCCTGGCCGGGCACCGTCAACGCCGTGGCGGCCAGGAGCGGCAGGAAGGCGACGGCAAGGCACCCGAGGCCGGCGACCATGGACAACCCCGGGCCCAGCCTTCTCTTGCACCATGTGGTGAGCCGGGTCTGGCAGAAGATCGTGGCCAGGCCGGAGGCGGCGAACAGCAACCCGACGCCCATGGTGTTGACGTGTCCGTCCCCGGCGACGCGCTTCACCTCCAGCGGCAGGGCGAGGTAGACCTGGAAGGACAGCGCGTAGGAGCCGATCATGGCGAGGGAGAAGAGCAGGAACGGCCGGTTGGTCACGACGGTCCGCCACTGGGAGAGGACCGTCACCGCCGACCTGTCCGGGTCGGGCGGTGCGGTACGGGCGGGCAGGGCACGGATCTGCACGACCGACAGCACCGCGAAGACCCCCGCGGCCACCACGCACGTCAGCCGGAAGCTCACGCCGGTCAGCGCGATGCCGACCAGCGGTCCGAGGAGTATCCCGGCCTGGTAGAAGACATTGAAGAGGGCGAACGCCTCCACCCGGCGCTCACCCGCGTCCTGGGCCAGATACGCCCGGACCGCCGGGTTGAACAGGGCACCGGCCAGACCGGTGGCCGCGGACGCGGCCAGCAGCGCGGGAAGGGAATCGACGAGCCCGAGCACGGCGAAACCGACGATCCGCAGCATCAGCCCGGCGATGATCACCGGCTTGTAGCCGAGCCGGTCGGCGAGAGTGCCGCCGAAGAGGAACATCCCCTGCTGGCTGAAGTTCCGCACCCCGAGGATCAATCCGACGAGCCACGCGGCCAGGCCGAGATTGCCCGCGAGGTGCTGGGCCAGATAGGGCATCAGCATGTAGAAGCCGAGGTTGATGGTGAATTGATTCACCATCAGGAGCTGGACGCTGCGCTCGAAGGAGCGCACCTGGGTGATCATGGCTTTCACCGGTTGCGCTCCCGGGCCTCGGGGGCTGCCTGCGGGGTGCTCCCCCCGGTGCCGTCCGACGGGTCCGCCGGCGTGGCCGACGGGGGCCGCGCGGGCAGGGTGAGCGGGTCGACCACCTTCACGCACCGCGTCCAGCGCCTGACTTCCTTCTCGTCAGGGCTGCCCACGACGTCCGGCTCGACCGCCGGCCGGGCGTCCAGCAGCCCGTGGGCCGCGCAGTAGTCGTCGTCGTAGACCGTCCCGAGGTAGCGCTGCGGGCCGTCCGGGAAGACGGCGGCGATCCGGGTGTCCGCGGGCAGGGTGCGGGCCAGCCACCCGGCGACGAGCGCGACGGCGCCCACGCTCCATCCGCCGGTCGCGTAGTGCGAGGCGGCGAGTTCCCGGCAGGTCCATACGGCCTCCGCGGGAGCGACCCAGTGCACCTCGCTGAAGTGGTCGTAGGCGACGTTGCGGGGGTAGATGCTCGACCCGAGGCCGCGCATCAGCCGGGTGCGGGCGGGCTGGCCGAAGATGGTCGACCCGATGGTGTCGACACCGACGAGGCTCAGTCCGGGGTAGAGCTGCCGCAGGACCCGTGACACACCGGCGGAGTGCCCGCCGGTGCCCACACTGCACACCAGGACGTCGATGTGGCCGATCCCGGCGGCCAGTTCCAGGGCGAGCGGTGTGTACGCGGCCACATTGTCGGGGTTGTTGTACTGGTCCGGGCACCAGGATCCGGGGTGCCGGTCCATCAGCTGCGCCACGCGATCCCTGCGGGCCTGCTGCCAGCCGCCGGTGGGGTGGGGTTCGGAGACGACGTTGACCTGGGCTCCGTAGGCGGTGAGCAGCCGGGTCATGGACCGTTCCAGGCCCGGGTCGGTGACGAGGACGACGGGGTGGCCGTAGACCATGCCGGCGAGGGCCAGTCCCAGCCCCAGCGTGCCGCTCGTGGATTCGATGATCACGCCGCCGGGGCGCAGGTCACCGCGGGCGCGGGCGCGCTCGACCATGTGCAGGGCGGGGCGGTCCTTGATCCCGCCGGGATTGAAGCCCTCCAGCTTCGCCCAGAATCCGCGTCCGGCCGGGGCGAGCGGTTCGGAGACCCGCAGGAGCGGGGTGTTGCCGACCAACCCGGACACGCCCTGGACGGGCGGGTGGAAGGCTGTCGTGGGGGCGTGCCCGGGGGGTTCGGGGGCGGGGGAAGGTGCCTTGGAGATCTGAGGAGGCGTCATGGTTTCGCTCTCGTGTGGGATGCGGGCCGGCACGGTGTTCGCGTAGGGCCGAGGTGGTGGCACCCGGCCGTGACCGGGTGGGCCTACGTCCTCCACCGGCAGAGGCGGATGAGTGCCTCCCGTCCCGTCCCTCTCCCCTCACGCTCTCCGTGCGGCGGGCGCCTTGCCGCGACCGCGGGCAGGGGGACGGCCGCGGAACCGATGACGTCGAGGGCCAGGGGCACCGGCTCCGGTAACCCACGTGGAATCCGCCCGGAACGGTCCGTGGTGGCCGGGCCATGGCAGACCGACCCGTGGTGGTGGGACGACACGGGCTGCGCGGGCGGGGTGCCTTGCGCACTGCTGCCCGCGTCCACCGTCCACGGGGGCTGGGGCGAGCCGCCGCCGTAGGCGGCGGACCCACAGCCGAAGAGGGTGATCAGCAGGACCGCCGCAAGGCCGAGAACGGGAAGCCACAGCGGTGGGCGGGGCGGCGGGACGGGATGGCGAAGGGCGTAAAAAGGTGGGGGGTTGTACGTCACCAGTGCTCCGTTTGGCAGCCGGCACGGCAACCGGAACCGCGCACGCAGCGCATCAAGGGCGTGCGGCGGTCGGGCGTCGGCGGACGAGCGGCGGGGAAGGTCCTGGGGAGCGCCGCTCACCTGCGGGAAGGCGGCGTGCGCCACGGTCCTGCGGGCATCGCGAACGGCCCTGTGGGCGGCCTCCTCGTACAGCGCGGCCGAGCACGCCGGAAGGGAGGCCGGTTCGTCGCGGTGCGGGGCCTAAATGATCAGAATCGTGGAATCGACCGACGGCGGGTGTGCCGACGCGGCGTCGGCCGCTGAGACGACGGCCGGGAGGAGGGGAGGCACGGGCACCACGACCGAGCGGGTGGCACACGGGATCGGCAGCGGTGCGATCTGCTGGGGCTGGCCGGACAGACAGTCCTCCACCCCGTGGCCCGCGGCGCCGTGGGGAGCGGGCCGCTGCCGGTGGGCGCCGATACCGGCGGCCGTGGCACCGGCAGCGGGAAGCCGTTCCGCTTGCGCCGTGTGACCGGTGGCCACCACGCCGGACAACATGGCGGTGACCGCGTGACCGCCGGCCCCCTCGGTGCTCACACCGTGGCTGTACAACAGGCCCAGCAGAAGCGTCGCCAGCAACAACAGGCGCCGCGGACGTGCGCCCACAGGGCGAGTCCGCGGCAGACCGAAGGCGCGCCGGACCGTGACCATTGCCGTCATCGTAGCGACCCGGGGCGCTCCGCATAAGGGTCGGCGGCAGCGGTTCGGAAATCGGCCGACAGGCGTATTACGCAGGGACGTTGCAGTTTTCGGCAACGGCGCCCGGGTGGCTTCCGGGCCCCTCCGGTGGCCAGGACGATCACCGGCGGGGGAACGCCGTCACGCCACCGGCCCGCACCCGCTCGTATATCGTGCGCCGAGGCCGGAGTCGGCTCCCGGCCCGGACGGTGGCTGCCCTCGAGGAGTGAGCGTGATGAGTGAGTCGAGGGACCCCGCGGGCACGGGTGAGTTGAGGCGGCGGCTGGGCGTGTTCGACGCCGTGGTGGTCGGGCTGGGAGCGATGATCGGTGCGGGAATCTTCGCCGCGCTCGCGCCCGCCGCCGCGGCGGCCGGTTCGTGGCTGCTGCCGGGCCTGGCGGTCGCGGCCGTGGTCGCGTACTGCAATGCCACGTCGTCGGCCCGGCTGGCTGCTCGTTACCCGCGGTCCGGCGGGACCTATGTGTACGGGCGCGAGCGGCTCGGTGACTTCTGGGGGTATCTCGCCGGGTGGGGTTTCGTGGTCGGGAAGACGGCCTCCTGCGCGGCGATGGCCCTCACCGTCGGCGCCTATGCCTGGCCCGGTCAGGCGCACGCGGTGGCGGTCGCCGCCGTGGTGGTGTTGACCGCCGTGAACTACACCGGTGTGCAGAAGTCGGCCTGGCTGACCCGGGGGATCGTCGCCGTCGTCCTGGCGGTGCTCGTCGCGGTCGTCATCGCGTGCCTGACCGGGGGCACCGCGCGGGCCGCACGCCTGGGCATCGGCGCGGACGCCGGATTCGAGGGCGTACTGCAGGCCGCCGGGCTGCTGTTCTTCGCCTTCGCCGGGTACGCGCGCGTCGCCACGCTCGGCGAGGAGGTCCGTGACCCGCGGCGCACCATCCCCCGCGCGATCCCGCTCGCGCTCGGCGTGACCCTGGTGGTGTACGCGGCCGTCGCCGTCGCCGTGCTGGCGGTGCTGGGGCCCGTCGGACTCGCCCGCACGGCCTCGCCCCTGGCCGACGCCGTGCGCGCCGCCGGTGTGCCCGGCCTGGTCCCGGTCGTGCGGGCCGGGGCGGCGGTCGCGGCGCTGGGATCGCTGCTCGCGCTGATCCTCGGGGTCTCGCGCACCACGTTGGCCATGGCCCGTGACCGGCATCTGCCGCACGCGCTGGCCGCCGTGCATCCGCGCTTCGGGGTCCCGCACCGCGCGGAGCTGGCGGTCGGCGCGGTGGTCGCCGTCCTCGCCGCCACCACCGACGTGCGGGACGTGATCGGCTTCTCCTCGTTCGGGGTGCTCGTCTACTACACGATCGCCAATGCCTCCGCGTGGACCCTGACTCCGGACGAAGGCCGCCCGCCCAGGGCCGTCCCCGTGCTGGGCGCGCTCGGCTGCCTGGCCCTGGCCTTCGCCCTGCCGTCCGCTTCGGTCGTCTCCGGGGTCGTCGTCCTCGCGGTCGGCGCCGCCGCCTACGGTCTGCGCAAGGCGGCTGCCCGCGCCTGATCCTCCCGGTCGGTCACAGCCCTTCCTCCTCGCGGGCCTGCCACGGACACGTCGCACCGAACGGAGCATGCGCCGCACCGCGCTCACCCGTACGCCGGGCGGGACACGGGAATACCGGTCGCGTGGGCGGGTACCCGGCCCCGCGGCGGCAACTATGAAGGGACGCCATGGCAGGAAGCGGAACACACGGCACAGAGCCGCGCCCGGCGGGAAGGCTCGCCGGGCCCGGCGTGTCCGTACCCGGCGAACCGCCTGTGCCCTTCCGACACCGCCACTTCGAGCAGACATTCGAGTCGCTCGCGCCCGGATATGGCTGAGCGACCGGACCCCGATGGGCGCCCGCACCGGCTCGGCTCCCATCACGACAAGAGGGAGCACTTCCATGCGTATATCCCGGACAGGTCCCGCACGCCGGTGGCTGCGGTGGCGTGACCGGCCCGCCCTGCGCATCCCCCCGGGTGCGGACGACGTGGAGAACGCCAGCCGCAGGTTCCTCATGTACGGAGTGCTGCCGTTGTGGTTCGTACCCGCCGTGGCGGACTGGGTGATGCACCGGCGCACACGGATCGAGGAGACCAGCGGCGTACGCGAGTCCGCGGTGCACGCGCTGATGATGACCGAGGCCGGCATCCCGGTCGTGGCGGGCCTGGTCGCGAAAATCAACCCGCTGGTGCTGTCCTTGATGGGCGGCGCGGCCGTCGCGCACGGCGCGACCGCGCTGTGGGACGTCACGATCGCCACGCACGACCGGGAAGTGCGCCCGGTGGAGCAGCACATCCACAGCTTCCTGGAGGTGCTCCCGCTGTCGGCGGCGGCCTTCACCGCCTGCCTGCACTGGGACAAGGTGCGAGCAGGCCTGCGGAACGGCAAGGAGGCCGCCGCGGACGACTGGCGGCTCGTCCCCAAGGAGCAGCCGCTTCCCGCCGCGTATCTCGCGTCGATCGGTGCGGCCGTGGGCCTCTTCATCGTCCTGCCGTACGCGGAGGAGATGCTGCGCTGCGTGCGGGCCCGGCGGGGGCGGATCGTCCATGCCGCGTAAGCCGCGCATGAAGCCGGTCGTCTGGCACCCGCCGCGGCCTTCCCGCCCGCAGGCCCGGACGGGAAGGCCGACGATGCCGCCCTTGCGGCTGCTCCCGCTCGACGGGGCCGGTCCCGAGCACCTCGCGCTGGAGGGGTCCGGGAATCTGCTGACCGGTGTGGCCGACGGCCGCATCCTGCGGGTGGGGACAGCCACCGGGCGGGTGACGGAGGTGGCCCGCACCCGCGGCCGGCCGCTGGGAATGCATCACCTTCCGGACGGCCGTCTTCTGGTCTGCGACGCCTACCAGGGACTCTTACGGGTCGACCCGGCGACCGGCGCGGTGGAGAGCCTTCTGACCGCGGCGGCCGGAGAGCCGCTGAACCTGTGCAGCAACGTCACCGTCACCCGGGACGGCACCGTCTTCGTGAGCGACTCCAGTCGGCGGTTCCCCCTGCACCACTGGAAGGGCGACATCCTCGAGCACTCCGGCACCGGCCGCGTCATCCGCTGGGTGCCGGGGAGCGCCGCGGAGGTCGTCGTGGACGGGCTGCAGTTCGCCAACGGTCTCTGTCTGGCTCCCGACGAGTCCTTCCTGGTCATCTCCGAGTCGGGGGCCTACCGGCTGCTGCGGCTGTGGCTCACCGGCGGCCGGGCGGGTACCACGGACGTCTTCGCCGACCGTCTGCCGGGCTTTCCCGACAACCTGACGACCAGTCGTGACGGCCTCGTCTGGGCGGCCCTGGCCGGCCCCCGCGACGCTCTTCTCGACACCCTGCACCGCCACCACCCCGCGCTGCGCAAGGCACTGTGGGCCTTGCCGGGCGCGCTGCTGCCCGGTCCCCGGCGCACCACACACGTACAGGGCCGTGATGACCGGGGCCGGCTGGTGCACGACCTGCGGCGCCGGGCCGACAACTACCACCTGACCACCAGCGCCCTGGAACACGCCGGGACGTTGTACCTGGGCAGCCTCGTGCGGCGCGCGATCGCCGCGGTACCCCTGCCCCCGCCCCGGGCGGGCCGGGAGACGGGGCCGGAGAACCGTCAGGCGTGAACGGCTTTCCGCGGGGCACACGTTCGTTTGGAGGTGGATGACATGGTTCCCTTGCTACTGGTTCTGCTGCTCGCCCTCATTCTCTTCGGTGCCGGTTTCGCACTGAAGATCCTGTGGTGGGTCGCCGTCGTCGTGCTCGTGATCTGGCTCCTCGGCTTCCTCATGCGCTCCACTGGCGCGGGTGGCAGCCGCGGCCGCTGGTACCGATGGTGACCTGACCCCGTCGTAGCACGTCGTGGGCCGGTGCGGATCCCCAGGGATCCGCACCGGCCCACACGCTTCTGCGCCGCCCCTGCGGGTACGCGACTCAGCACCGGGGGCAGGCATGCGGCCGCGCTGGGAACCCGCGCACCTCCAGCCCTTGCCTGTTCCCGGCCCGGACAGGCAAGGGCCGGGGGGTGCGGGCGCCCCGGGCGGTCACGGCGTGCCGGTCGCTACGCCTGCGACGCCACCGCCGGCGTCCAGGCGGGAGATGCGCCGCTGCGCGGTGAACGCGGCGGCCAGGTAGCGCGGGTCGGGGAGCAAGGCGTATTCCCGCAGGCACGCCTCGGTGAACTTGATGACGTGTTCGTCGCCGTGTTCGGCGGCGCGGGCGCCCAGCTCGGCCATCGGGGGCAGGTCCGGGGCCTCCGACCGCCAGGCCGCCGTGCCCTCGCCGCGCCGGTCGGTGGTGAAGGCCAGCAGGAACGCCGCGTGGACCTGCCACAGCCGGGCCACCGTCGGCTCGTACAGCTCCGGCGGCAGGTGCGGGAGGACGAGGCGTACGGCGGCCGGCGCGGTGACGCCGTGGATCAGCGGGACCGGATACACCTCGGGGTGGCCGAGATAGACGTCGGCGAACTGGACCGTCATCTCGCTCAGCAGCCGGGGTGCCTGCTCGGGAGCCAGCCACGCCAGCGACTCGGTGTAGCCGGGCACGTCGGTAAGGGTGTCCAGGCGCCCGCGTGCCGTGCCCGGGCCCATCGGGCCGTCCGGTGCCACGCGGGGCAGTGCGGCGACCGCGGCGGGCAGCGTGTGGGGGCCGGCCAGTCGCGGGTGGCCGGGGAGCTCCGTGTAGCGGGCGGCCCAGTACGCCAAGCCCCTTGCGAGCTCCCGCAGTTGGAGTGGCGTCGGCTTGTCGCCGGCCGCGTACAGACCGCGTACCGCGTGGGCGGTGCGGATGAGGCCGTGGGTCAGGCCGGCGAACAGGCCCGGGATCAGGCGGGGCCACCAGCGGACGAGGACCTCCCGCCAGTGCGCCTCGGCCAGTTCCCGGACGAAGAGCAGCTCCCAGTCCCCGGCCCGGCCGAAGGCGCCCAGCGCGGAACGCCAGGAGGACTCGTCCGTGGGGTCCAGGGCGAAGCGCGCGGCGGGCGGCTCGTGATGCTCCATCGCGTCCCGGTAGCGCCGCACCCAGCGGGCGACCTCGTCCTCCTGCCCGAGCAGCGCGAGCGCCTCGGCGCCCATCGGGCCGTGGTTGGCGAGGTCGACGCCTTGCCCGCGCTCGTACCCGAGATCGTCCAACCGCTCCAAAGCATCGTTGACCGCGTCGATGTAGCCGACCGAGGACACAGAACCCCACCCTTCGAGCATTCGAACAGTTTGGATTCCCAAACCATCTAGACTCGCAGTATGCCGCACACCGACGAGGCCGGGAAGGCCCCCCGGAGGCCGACCCGCGAGGAGATCGCGGTCGTCGGCCTCGTACCACTGCTGGAACCGTTCTTCCGCGGTCCGGTAGTACGGGCGCTCATGCCGGCGCAGCTGCGCGACGCGATGGAGACGCACGGGCTGACGCCACGTCACGGCGCCGTACTGCCGCAGCTGCTGGCCGGGGAGCCGCTGTCCGTCAGTGAGATCGCCCGTCGGCTCCACGTGTCGCTGCCCACCGCCAGCGAACTGGTCGGCGGCCTGAGCCGGGCGGGCATCGTGGAACGCACCGAGGATCCGGCGAACCGCCGCCGCATCCTGGTATCGCTCGCCGAGGACTTCCGCGCGCCGCTCGAAGACTTCGTCGCCCGCCGCGGCGAGCCGTTGCTGCGCGCCTTGGACGGCTTGTCACCGAGCGAACGCGCGGGCTTCCTGGCGGGCCTTTCCGCCTGGGTCCACGAGGTGCAGAGCTAGGTGGTGCCGTCGCGGCGACGGCCCCGGTAGGCGAACCAGGGCATGAAGTACTGGGTGATGGGGCCGACCGCGAGTGCGTACAGCGCGGTGCCGGCTCCCACGCCCCCACCGAGCAGCCCGCCCACGGCGAGCACGGTGATCTCCATCAACGTGCGGACCAGTCGGAGGGAACGCCCGGTCGCGGCGGATGTGCCCGTCATCAGCCCGTCCCGGGGCCCGGGGCCGAGACGTGCGCCGACGTAGACCGCGACGGACAGTCCGTTGAGGAGGACGCCGCCGGCGAGCAGAGCGATCCGGGCGGGAAGCCCGAGGTGTGGGGGGACGAGCAGAAGACCGAGGTCGGAGGAGCACGCCAGGACGACGATGTTGGCGACGGTGCCGAACGTCGGCCGCTGCTTCAGAGGGATCCACAACAGCAGCACGAGAACACCCAGGACGGCGCTGATCGTGCCGAAACTCAGGGTGGTGTGCCTCGCCAGCCCCTCGTACAGGACGCTCCAGGGGTTGGCACCCAGCGAGGCCCGGACCATGAGCGAGAGGCTGAATCCGTACAGGGCGAGGCCGATGAACAGTTGGGGCAGGCGCCGCAGCGGACGCTCACCGAGGGAGACGTAGGTGAGCGGCGGCGGAGGCGGGCTCGTTCGGGGACCGGGCGGTATCGCGACGCGATCCCCCCGGCCGCAGCGGAGTTCGCGCTCGGAGCGGTCCGTGATGTCCTGCCGCATGCCTGGTTGCCTCCACCGTCCGCTGTGCGCCTGCAAGGCCATTGGGGCAACTCTGTACAGTGATTGGCCCAGATCACATGGCCAATCCCGGGAGAATGGCATGGCTGATACGAATCCGTTCCCGCGCACGGACCGGGCGGGCCGCACGGACCGGACCCTCGGGAGCCGGCAGCTCGCGGCGATGCTGCCCGACCCGGCGGGGGCGAGGCCCGCCTACCGGCATCTGGCGCAGGCCATCAGCGCCCTGATCCTGGACGGGCGCGTCGCGTTGCACGTCAGACTCCCCGCCGAACGGGAACTGGCGGCCGCCCTCGACACCAGCAGGACCACCGTCACCGCCGTGTACGACCTGCTGCGGGCGAGCGGTTACGCGCACAGCCGCCAGGGTTCCGGCACCTGGACGGCCCTGCCCGAGGGCCGCGCCCCCAACGGCGTCACCCGGCTCCTCGGCCCCCGGGACACCGCGATCGACCTGGCCAGGGCCGCCCCCGGCCTGCCGGAACAGACGCTCGTCGACGCCCTCGCCCGAATCACCCCTCAACTGGCCGAGCACGCGCACACTCCCGGCTACCACCCCTACGGTCTGCCGGAACTGCGCGCCGCCATCGCCGAGCGCTTCACCCGGCGGGGCCTGACCACCGTGCCGGAACAGATCCTGGTGACCTCCGGCGCCCAGCACGCGCTCACGCTCGTCCTGGGGCTGCTCTGCCGCCCCGGCGACCGGGTCATGGTCGAGAATCCGACCTACCCGAACGCGCTGGAGGCCATGCGCCGGGCCCGGCTGCGCACCGTGTCGGTCCCCGTGACCGACACCGGCTGGGATGTCGAGATCATCGAATCCACCCTGCGCCAAGTGGTGCCCCAACTGGCCTACCTGATCCCCGACTTCCACAATCCGACGGGCTGCCTCATGCCCGACAGCGAGCGTGCCCGCGTCCTGCGCGCCGCGAGCCGCGCCGGCACCTGGCTGGTCATCGACGAGACCCTGGCCGACCTCGCCCTCGACGCTCCCGCCCCGCAGCCCTTCGCCTCCCACCCCACGCCCGGCGGAACCGGCCAGGTCATCACCATAGGATCGATGAGCAAGACCCACTGGGGCGGTCTGCGCATCGGCTGGCTCCGCGCGCCCGCGCGGCTCGTCACCGAGCTCGCCGGACAGCGCGTCGCCACCGACATGGGCGGCTCGGTCCTGGATCAGCTCCTGGCCCTCGCCCTGCTGCCCCGGGGCGGGGAGCTCCTGCCGACCCGACTGGAACAACTGCGCCGGCAGCGTGCCGCCCTCGCCGCGGCCCTGGCCGCACACATCCCGCAGTGGACCTGGCAACTGCCGCCCGGCGGCCTGTCACTGTGGGTGGACCTGGGTGAACCGGTCGCCTCGGCGCTGGCCGAGCGGGCGCTGGACAAGGGAGTCCGGATCGAAAGCGGTGCCTACTTCGCCACCGACCCGGGCATTTTCGAACAACGGCTCCGGATCCCCTACACGATGCCGCCGGACACACTGCGCGAGGCCGTGCACCGCATGGCCACCGTCCTCGCCGACGGCCTTCCGCCCTCGCCCACGACCCGACGACCGCACTGGGTCGTCTGAGGCCGCCGAATGTCAGTGGGACCGTGCATCATGACGCCATGGCTCAAACATCACCCTCCGCAGTTCCCGGCTCGCCCGCGACATCCCTGTCCGCCATCGCCCGCGAGCACCTCCCTTCCGACATGGCCGAGCGCTGGACCGCCCTGTTGCGACCGGGCGTGCGCCTGACCGCGGCGCGGGGCACGGATACCGTGGTGGGCCGGCTCGGCGGGCTCCCGGAGCTGCCGGGCGACGTGGAGTGGCCGGTGTGGGAGGGGCACGGGCCGCTGTCCTTCGTCGCCGCCGTCGACTGCGCCGCGCTGCCTTCCGATGTCCTGGACATCCCGCTGCCGACGGACGGCACGCTGTCGTTCTTCTACTTCGACGGACAGGTCGACGACGGCGATGCCCTCGTGCTGCCCGACGAACCGGAGAGCCGGGACGGCGCGCGCGTGCTGTACACCCCCGTCGGCATCGCCGCCCCGGAGCGCGTCGCGCCACCGGAGTTGGAGCCCTATCCCATGGTGCCGTTGACCGCCGTCGTGGAGGAGACCGCGCCGGACGCCTACCACCCCCTGATCGAGGAGACCTTCGCCCATACCGGCCACTGTGACCACCCCGTCTACGGGGACGACTTCCTCGAAGCGCTCCAGGAGGCGGGTGTCAGCGGTCCGGGGCATCGCATCGGCGGCCACGCCGACCCCGTCCAGGGCTCCGTCGAGGCCGAGGTCGCCCAGGGCGCCCTGGGGCCCGGGACACGCTGGGACGACCCGCGGCTGGCCCACGAGTCCCGCGCCTGGACCCTGTTGGCCCAGTTCGACAGCGACGGGGACGCCGACATGATGTGGGGCGACTGCGGCGCTCTCTACTGGCTCATACGCCCCGAGGACCTGGCTGAACGCCGCTTCGAAGCAGCCATGTTCACCTGGCAGTGCTGCTGAGCCCCACGAGTGAACCCGGAGACCAACGACCCCGCCTTCGCGACAACTTCGCCCCGGCGTTGGCCGAAAGCCACCTCGCGTGCAACTACGCCGCCGCCCGGGCCGTTCTCTCTATATGTATCTGTATTCAGATCATATTGGAGGTATCTCATGCGACGGCTGACAACAGCGGCCGCGGCCCTCGTGCTGGCGGGCGCGGGGCTCGCGGGCACGGCCGGGACGGCCGGCGCCACGACCGGTCAGGCCGGCAGGGCCACTGCGGCCACCGCCTGCTCGACCGCCTGGGGCAGCGGCGAGAAGACGGCCAGGGACTCGGGCTCCCAGCCGCTGAAGAACATCACGACCGGTCGGCACTCATGCTACGACCGCATGGTGTTCGACGTCAGCGGCGCGAAGGGCAAGCTCGGCTACCACGTCGGTTACGTCAAGGCGTTCCACCAGGACGGCTCCGGTGACCGGATCCCGGTCGGCGGCGGTGCCATCCTGCAGATTTACGTGAACGCTCCGAGCTACTCCCCGGCGACCGGCAAGCCGACCTATGCCGGGAGGGCCGGGCAGCCGCTGCCGGGTGTGAACATCTCCGGATACAAGACGTTCAAGGACACCCGGTTCGGGGCGAGCTTCGAGGGGCAGACCCAGGTGGGCCTGGGCGTCCGCGCCAAGCTTCCGTTCCGGGTGCTGCAGTCCGGCGACCGGCTGGTGGTGGACGTCGCGCACACCTGGTGACCCAGCGCGACCACCCGTACGTCCCCAGGGGCCGTCCGGCCGCACCCCGCGTGCGGCCCGGCGGCCCCTGCTGCTGCGGGCCCGCCCGCCCCCGCCAGGACGGCGGGGGCTCGGCTGCCGTGCCGCGCGGCGATCACATTGCGTGAATCAAGTGTCCGAATACCGGACGAGCAGGCCGGACCGTCGCCCGGGTGCTCATACTCGTGACTTCCCGATCTCGCATAATGGACAGGCACGACCATGAGCCGGACACTTCACTCTCCTCCCCCGCAGGCCGAGAGCTCCCCGCAGCAGGGTTCCCCGCTGTCGAACGGACTCAAGCAGCGGCATCTTTCGATGATCGCCCTGGGCGGCGTCATCGGCGCCGGGCTCTTCGTGGGCTCCGGCGCGGGCATCGCCGCGGCCGGCCCCTCGATCGTGCTCGCGTACGCCGCGTCCGGTCTTCTCGTGATGTTCGTGATGCGGATGCTCGGCGAGATGTCCGCCGCCAATCCGGCCTCCGGCTCCTTCTCCGTCCACGCCGAGCGGGCGATCGGCCCGTGGGCCGGCTTCACCGCCGGCTGGATGTTCTGGACCCTGCTGGTCGTGGGGGTGGCGGTCGAGGCGATCGGCGCGGCCCACATCATGCAGGGCTGGTTCCCGGGCACGCCGTCCTGGATGTGGGTGCTGATCTTCATGGCGCTCTTCTGCGGCACCAATCTGGGCGCGGTCGCGAACTTCGGTGAGTTCGAGTTCTGGTTCGCCGCCCTGAAGATCGGCGCCATCGTGCTCTTCCTGGGCCTGGCCACCCTCGCGATCCTGGGCCTCCTGCCCGGCAGCGATTCCCCCGGCGGCGCGCACCTCCTCCACGACGGCGGCTTCCTGCCCAACGGCGCGGACGGACTGCTCGCCGGACTGCTGGCCTCCGTCGTCGCCTACGGCGGCCTGGAGACGGTCACCATCGCGGCCGCCGAGTCCCAGGACCCCGTGCGCGGTGTGGCCAAGGCCGTGCGCACGACGATGTGGCGGATCGGCATCGTCTACGTCGGCTCGATGCTGGTGATCGTCACGCTCATCCCGTGGAACGACAAGGCCGTCACGGAACAGGGCCCGTACGCGGCCGTGCTCGACCGCCTCGGTGTCCCGGCCGGCGGCGAGATCATGAACGTGGTCATTCTGATCGCCCTGTTGTCCGCGATGAACGCCAACATCTACGGCTCCTCCCGCATGGCGTACTCGCTGGTCGCCCGCGGCCAGGGACCCAAGGCCCTGGGGAAGGTCACCGGCGGGGTGCCCCGCCGTGCGGTGCTCGCGTCGTCCGCGTTCGGCTTCTTCGCCGTCCTGCTGTCCTTCTGGTGGCCCACCACCGTCTTCGCCTGGCTGCTGAACATGGTCGGCGGGGTCGTGCTGGTCGTGTGGGGCTTCATCGCGGCCTCGCAGGTGCTGCTGCGCCGTCGGCTGGAGCGCGAAGCACCCGAGAAGCTGGTGGTCCGGATGTGGGGCTTCCCCTATCTGACCTGGGTGACGCTGGCCGGTGTCGCCGGGGTACTGGTCCTCATGGGCCTCGATGCGGACACCCGGGTGCAGGTGTACTTCACCGGCGGCCTGGCGCTGGCCCTGGCGCTCACCGGCTACCTGCGGCAGCGGACCGCCTCGGCACGCTGAGGGTCTTCCGGACGGACCCCGCCCTCACACCCCGCTCGGCCCCGGCTTCCGCCGGGGCCGAGTCCCGTTCTCAGACGGAACGGGTGCGGGTCTCGGCTGTCTCCAGGTGCCCGGCGACCCGGTGTGCGTCACCGCGCCAGCCGCCCCGGTAGAGCTGCCGGTCACGGCCGAAGCGCGTATCGCGGAAGGAGGCGAGGACGTCGGCCGCCTCACGCAGCGTGCACCGCGTGCGGCCGAGGAGCTCGCGGACGGCGACGACGGCTTCGACACTGTGCACACCGCGCGCGGCGAGCCACTCCTCGACGGCCGCCGTCCCGCCCGCTTCCCGCTGTTCGGACAGCGCATGTGTCAGATCCTGGAAGGAAGCGGCGAGCTGCGCGTACACCCCTTCCTCCGCCGGGGCGAAGACAGGGGCGAGAGCGACGGCGAAGCGTGTCAGAAAGGCGGCCTCGTCGTCGGGGAAGCCCGGGTGGTCCTTGCGGAACTCGAACCAGTCGGCTTCGGCCGACTGGTGCAGGATGTGGCTCAGGGAGAGGGGTGAGCCCTCGGGGTACTCCCCCGCCGCGACGAGCACGCGCTGCACGAGCGCATAGGGCAGGCGGGTGTGCTCCGCGAGGAGCACGGCGTCGTAGAGATCCTTCGCCTGGGGGTGCCGGTCCGTCACCAGCCACAGGATCTTCCACGCGAGGGAGAGCTCCGGGCCCGCCGCCATGAGCACCGCGGGCGCGCCGGGGCCGCGGCGCGGGACCGTGGTGCGTACGGCCGGTGCGGGGAGCGTCTCGTTGAAGACGAAGTCGAGCTGGACCGTGCCCGGCGGGGTGCCTTCGGCGGCCGTCCAGGGCAGCACGAGACGGCGCCCGGGCACCCGGTCGTAGGTCCAGATCTCGTCGCTCACCGCTCCCGCCGCGTCGATGCGGACGGGGCCGCCGGCCTCCCTCGCGCGTTCCTCGGCCCCGCGCGCGATGCCGTCGAGCATCGCGTCCGTGCGGTCGTCCTCGATCCCCCAGGTGTCCGGGACGAGTACGAAGTCCAGGTCTCCCGGCTCGCGCGCCGCTTCCCCGAACCACGCTTTGAGCAGCACACTGCCCCGCAACACCAGGTGCTCGGCCCACGGTGAGGCGGCGACCGCGGCGAGGACGTGGTCCAGTGCGTGGCGCCGGGCCCCGCCCCACGCCCGGCCGGTGTGCGCGTCGGTGAACTGGGGCTCGCTCAGCCGCATCCCCATCGCGTGGTGGTTGGCCGCCGGATCGTACGCGGGACGCTGGAGGACACCGCGGCCGGGTACCGGGAGCAGGGTGTGCGGGAAGTCCCGGTCCGCTCGGGTCGTCTCTTCCGGCGGGAGCTGGGGGACGACCGCCGTGTCGTCCCAGGGCCCGTAGGAGAACCGCTCCCATGGTGTCGCCGTCATGCGCCTGTCCTCTCCTCGGCGATCCAGCCCGCGTCGAGTGATTCGTCGCTGTCGTGGACGACGAACTCCCGCTCCACGGACGCCACCTCGTGACCGCTCCTCCGCAGCTCGGCCACCAGCGCGTCCAGCCGCTCCCCCGCCGTGCTCCGGCCGACGAGCCGGCAGCGCTGGGTGACGAAGCGCTCGGCACGGCCGTCCGCCCGCAGTCGGCGGGCGTTGCGCGAGAGGTGGGCGGTGTGGGGGCCGGCGAGCCGCGCCGGCGCCGAGGTGTCCGCGCCCGGTGGGAGCAGCAGCTTCACGTGGTGCTCGAAGTAGTACCGCGCTCCCAGCGCGGTCGCGGCCTCGTCGGTGTCCGGCACACCGTCGGCCCACGGGGATGCCTCGATCTTCGTCCGTGTGACGTCGAAACCCGCGACCCGCAGCCGGCGGACGGCGTTCTCGACGGCTTGCCGGACCGCCGGAAGCGCTCCGGACTCCCGCAGGGTGAGCATGGGCTGGTGCGGAGTCCGCCCGCGGTCCAGCACGATGTCGACGAACGCCATGCCATGGGCGGCCGCGTACCGCTCGAGCGCTTCCCCTTCCGGTGACGGGGACGGGGACGGGGACAGTGGATGGGGCGGGGTGGCGCGGACGGTCACATGGGCCTCGAAGGCCCCGCTGAACAGCGGAGGAGCGGTTGCGTTCGGTATCACCCGGACATGATTCCAGAGCCCTGGGAGGCCGCGGTCCGGCGCCGGGCGGTCAAGAACGCGTGCCGGTGGGCAGTCCGTCGGGGGCGGTGGGACGTGGGCGCAGGGGCCAGGTGGTGTCCTTGAGTTCCGCGGCCAGTTCCGGGGCGGGGCGGGGAACGGAGCCGAAGTCGGTGTCGCTGCCCGTCTCCAGCCTGCGCACCGCGTCGGTGAGGTGGGTGGTGCTCGCCCGCCACCGCGCACCGGGCGGGTACACCGGCATACCGCCGGGCTGCGCGTCGGGGCCTTCCTCCCAGGAGGGCCGGGGGTCGGCGTCGGACACTCCGTAGCGGCTCGGGGGGGTGTCTCCCTGGACGCGGGTGGGGGCTTCGGCGCGGAAGACGTCGCTTCCTCGCGCATGGAGCCCGGTGGCCTGGGTGAACCAGTGCCGGGCCGCGTCCCGTTCGCTGTGCCGCAGGTGGTGCAGGTACAGGCAGTGGGCGGCGGTGGCGGACTCGGCGCCGGCGGCGAACTGCCACCAGAACACCGCGCCCTCCTGGCGGTCGGCGAGGTGGAGCAGGCAGGCGAAGGTCAGTGCGCCGACGGGTTCGATCCTGGCCGGGTCGTCGACCAGGAGGGCCATGGAGGCGATGGCGGAGCGGTCGTGCACGACCCTGGACGACAGCGCACCGAGTTCATCGGCCGCGCGGGCGTGGAGCGCCGTGCGCTGGCCGTGCGGCAGACCGTCGGGTGGGGTCCAGCGGCCGCCGCCGAGACCGTCGCGGATGGCGCGGGCGTGGCGGTCGAGGGCGTTGGCCCGGTCCAGGACGACGCGGGCGGCGATACGCCGGAGGGCGGCCTCCTCGTCGTAGTCCTCGAACTGCGGGGTGAGGACGTCGGCCCGGGCCAACAGCTCTCCGATCGAGACGAGTTCGTCGTGACCGCCCTTGTGACGTGTGTGCATCCTTCAGTCCTCCTCTTCCGTGGCCCAGTCGATCCGCAGGTCACGGGCCAGCCGCCGACGGGCTCCGCGCACGTGTGAGCGGACCGTGGCGGGCGACAGTCCCATGATTCCGGCGACTCGCCGCACGGGGTAGCCCAGCACGAAGTGCATGACGACGACGTCGTACTGGCGGTCGGGGAGCCGGGTGATCGCCGCGTACAGGCCCAGGGCGGATTCCAGGACGCCCAGCCGGGCCCGGGTCGCCTCCCGTACCGCGGCGAAGGCCGCCGTCTCGACGAGGGCGACGTCCCGTCCCCGGGCCGCCAGCAGTTTGGCGATCTCCTCCCGGAGGGTGGCCAGGGCGAAGGCCGGGACGCTCGGCCGGCGCAGCACCTCCCCCCAGATCAGCGCCAGTTGACCGAAGACCTCCTCCACGACCCACTCGGCATCCGCGGTGCTGCCGAGCTGGATATGGGCGTAGCGCAGGTATGCCTGGTGGTGGACGGAGAAGAAGGCAAGGAAATCAGCCGGTAACGCGGCTGACAGGTCCTCCCCCAGGACCGGGCGGGGCTGGTCAGCCATGGTGGGCCCTCCTCCGGTCCGGCGGCATGTGGTCTTTCACTGACGTGTCCCTTTCACCGGTCGGCAGCGCCACCCCCTCGGCGCCCGGGGGCCACTGGGCCCTCACTGACCAGCTAAGCGAAATCCCGGCCCGATCGTGCAGTCCATGTCAGGAACGCTTCAGAGCCGGGCGCATTCGCCTCCCCGCGCGCCCCCACCCGGCTCTCACCGCCACCGGAGCGGTGCCGGGAATACGTGTCCTTCGCCCACTTGGGCCGGTTGGACACCGGGTGCCTACGACATGGCACGAAATCACGCGAGGGAGACCCCATGCCGAACCATCCGAAATCAACCTCTGGCGGGCAGGCCGGGCGCCGCCCGCCGCCGCCGGAGCCGCAGGAGATCGAATACCGGGGCGCGGGGGTGAGGAACGCGTTCGAGGAGACGTCGTTCCTTCGTCTGTGCGGGAAGATTCCCCAACTCGTGGGCCGGATCGGGCGCATGGCGTGGGAGATCGATCCCCGGGCCGTGCTGGTCATGCTCTTCGCCCAGGTGGTGTCGGGGGTGTCCGCCGCCGTGGTCCTCGCCGCCACCGCGAAGGCGATGGTGCCGATCCTGGGCGGCGGCCTGGTGCCCGACCGGGTCCGCGACGCCCTGCCGGCGCTCGTGGTGGTCGCGGCCGCGGCCTCGACCGCCCGCCTCACCTACGCACTGGCGCAGTGGGCCGAGCAACGACTCAAACCCAGGCTCGCGACATCGGCGGACGTGGCGCTCGTGGAGGCGATGTGCTCGGTCGAGCTGTCCGCGTTCAACGACCCGGTGTTCGCCGACGAGCACGAGGCCGCCGAGTCCGGCGCGGTGCGCGTCGACCGCATGCTCTACGACGCGCAGTTGTTCATGTCCTCGCTCATCCGCCTGGTCGCCGCCGGCGGTGTGCTCACCGTGCTCCACCCCTTGATGCTGCCCGTCCTCGTCCTCGCGGTGCTGCCTGCGGGCGTGGGCGCGGTGGCGGAGGCCAAGGTCGAGTACCAGGTGCACTTCGCGACGAACTCGGGCCGCAACGTCAAAGGCATGATGCGCTGGCACGTCACCACCTCCCGGCTGGCGGACGAGGTGCGCGGCAACAGCATGCGCGCGTACCTGGTCTTCTGGTACCGCACGATGTCGGCACGCATCGACGCCAAGGTCATGGGCGCCGCGCCGCGCATGCTGCGGATCAATCTCCTCTCCTCCGCGATCGGCGGCGTGTGTCTGCTGGGCGCGTGGGCCATGCTGGTGTGGCTGACCGTCACCGGGCGGGTGTCCCTGGCCGTCTCCGCGACGGCCGTCGTCGCGGTGCGCACCGCGCTGATGGCGCTGTCGAACGTCGTGCACTACGCCACGAGCCTGTTCCAGACGACGCTGTACCTCGGGGACTGGCGGCGCTTCGTGGACAAGGCACGCTCCCTGGCTCCCCAACGCGGCGGCGCCGTGGCCCCGGTGTGCCCGGAGCGGATCCGGATCGACCAGGTGTCGTACTCCTACCCGGGCAAGACCCGCCCGGCGGTCGACGGGCTGTCGCTCACCTTGAACCGTGGGGAGGTCGTGGCGGTCGTCGGCGAGAACGGGTCGGGGAAGTCCACCCTCACGCGCCTGCTCACCGGACTGTTCACTGCGGAGAAGGGCACGGTGTGCTGGGACGGGGTGGACCTGGCCCGCGCCGATCCCGACACCGTGTGGGAGCGCACGGGCGTCGTGACGCAGTTCTTCGCGCACTGGCCGCTCTCGGTCCGGGAGAACATCACCCTCGGGCAGCCGGTGACCTGGGACGACGACCGGGTGTGGCAGACGGTCGACGAGGTCGGGATGCGCGAGGCCGTCGAGGAGCTGCCCGCCGGCCTGGACACCTTGCTCGCCCGGGAGCTGTGGGGCGGCAGTGATCTGTCCGGCGGCCAATGGCAACGCATCGCCTGCGCCCGTGCGCTGTACCGACGGCCGGCGGTGCTCGTGCTCGACGAGCCGACCAGCGAGATGGACGCCCGGGGCGAGCACAGGATCTTCCAGGAGCTGAAGAACGTGGCCGACGGCCGCATCACCATCGTCGTCACCCACCGCCTCGAGAACACCAGGATCGCCGACCGGATCATCGTGATGGAGAAGGGACGCATCACGGAGAACGGGACCTTCGACCAACTCCTCAAGGCGGGAGGGCTGTTCCAGGAGCTGTACACGCTCAGCCAGGACCGGTGACGGAGATCCCGGCCACGTCCTCCGGCCGGCCCGGGACGACCGCGCGCACCAGCCGTTCCAGGTCGGCGACAGCCGATGCGACGGGCGGAAGTGCCAGCATGTGCCGCTGAGCACGGCGTGTCCGCGCCGTGACCCGCGGGTCGTCGAGAAGCCGCGCACAGGCGGCGGCGATGTCGTCGGCCACCGGGGTCTCCCCGGGGCCGACGACCCGGCGGCCCAGCCCGAGTTGCTGAACCCGGTCGGCGTTGGCGAACTGGTCGCCGAAGCGCGGTGCCACTGCCATGGGAACACCGGCACCCACGGCTTCCCTGATGCTGTTGTATCCCCCGTGGGTGAGGAACAGCTGTGCGCAGCGCAGCAGCGGGGGCTGCGGGAAGTGGTCGACGAGGTGCACGTTGTCGTTGCGCCGGGCGGGCTCCAGGGGGATACCACCGGTGGCGACCAGGGCCGTGCAGTCCAGCCGGGACAGTGCGGCGACCGTCGCGTTCAGCAGGTCCGAGACGTCGAGCAGGTCCGCCATGGGGCGGGGGATCTCCGCTCCGGTGTGACGGAGCCGGGCCAGCATCGGCAGTACGGTGCCCACGGCGGCGATCACCAGGGGTTTGTCGGTGGGCAGCTCCGCCATCCACGGTGCCAGCGTCTCGGTGGGATCGATCTCGCTGGGCTGACGGTAGATGATGGTTTTCCGGGCGGGGTGGACGGTGAAGGAGTACCGGGGCGGCATGCAGTCCAGGCGCCCGTAGCGGTGGATGGCATGGGGGTCGGCCGCGACAGGCAGGCCCAGCCGGCCGCGGTGCTCGTTCAGCACGGGCAGCAGCCGGACCGGGTCGAGGTGATTCGCGGCGCCGGAGGGAGCCGACACATGGGGAAGGCCGAGGGCCTCGGCCACCAGGCATCCGGCGAACTCGCCACCGTCGCGGACCACCAGATCGGGGCGGAACGCACGGGCCACGGGCAGCAGCGCGGCCGCGCTGTCGGCCAGGTGCGAGCCCGCGAAGACCTCCGCCCAGGCGTGCTCGGGCTCCGTCCCCGGCCTTCGGCCCCCGGCGCCCGCCCCGCCGCGGAAGAGCCGGTCCATGTGTTCATGGGGGTCCGCCAGGACCCCGGTGGTCCGCACGGGGCCACCGGCGAAGAGGGGTGCGAGCTGTGGTGGGGCGGCGATCAGCACCTCCCTCTCCCCCGCCGCCAGTGCGGTCACCAGCGGCAGCATCGCCCGGGCGTGCGAAGGCGATCCGGTGACCGTGCAGAGAACGCGCACGAGTGGGCTCCTTTCGTACGCTTTGCCCTGTCCTCGATGGTGAATCACGTCCACCGCTACGACAAGGGCGCCCCCGACGGCGGCAGGTGCCGGGCGAAGAACGCGCACACGTGTGCGCGCACCGCGGGCACCGACCGTGCCGGGTCGATGGCGCCGACCAGCTCGATCCGGCTGTCGGCGGTCATCAGCCCGGCGGCTTGCAACTGGGGTGCCATGGCCGCGTAGTCGGTGAACACCCAGTGCGTGGCGTGGTCGAGCTGCTGTCTGCGGGTGTGTCCGCCGGGGTGGGCGAGCATGGCCGACCAGGAACGGTCGATGTCCTCGTCCCGGAAGCCGTCGGTCCCCAGCAGGAGCAGCGGCCGGTCCACCCCGTGCCGGGCGACGGGGAACAGCTCGCCGGTCCGGCCCGGCTTGGCCGGCGGATGGTTCAGATAGCCTTCCAGGTTGACCGCCGCCCTGATGCGGTGGTCCTCGTACATCGCCTCGGCCGCGGTGGTGCCTCCGGCCGAGTGGCCGTACATGCCCACCCGTCGCAGATCCAGCGCCTCGCCGAGGTTCTCCGGCAGGGCGCGTCGCTCCGCGCCCGGGCGGTGTCCGGCTGCCACGGCCTCCAGTGTGTCCAGCACGAACCGGGTGTCGGCGATCCGGGTGTCGATCGCGGTGCGGAAGAGCCCGGGATCCTTCCTGGGGTCCGTCCGGAAGACCGTCGGGCGGACCTTCTTCCTGTGTCGCGTCCCTCTCGGGAAGTCCACCTCGCTCGCATCGCCGGGGTGATCGATGGTCACCACCACATAGCCCCGGCTCGCCAGTTCCTCGGCGGTCCCGGTGCCCAGGGTGCGCGGATCGCCGCCGCCAGGGCTGTAGAGCAGCACCGGTCGCCGCACCGGTCGCGCGGGCGCGCCCGTGTGCGCGTGGGTCGTGGTGGCCGCCCAGTTCACCCCGGCCTTCGGCAGTCCCTGGTGCATGGCGGGGTCGATCACCGCGAACAGCTCCGCGGCGTCCTGGGTCATCTGTCGTGCGACCGGGTAGCCGCGCACGGTGCGGGCCGGGTAGAAGACGCTGACCATCACTTCCCGGACGGGGAGGGTGGCATCCCACGGGTCGCGCCTGGAGTGATCGACCAGGTGCAGCGTGGTGGTGCCGATCCGGTGCGGGCCGGTCGGCGCCGGCAGCCGTACGGTGAAGCCCTCCGCGGTGTGGGCCCGTGCGATGCCGCCGCTGCCGGTGAGCAGCAGTCCGGCGGCCAGCACGGCCGATTTCGTAACGATCCGCCGGCCCACGGCGGCGGCCCTCTCCTCACCACCTGCTCGGTTCATCCGCTCGCTGCCGTCGCGGTGTTGACGGAACATGGCTCTCCCTTGTGTCCCTGTGACGCGTGTCCTTGCGTCGTCCGGCGGCCCCCTGAGTGAATGACCGGGGGCTTGACGGGGATGCTGGCACCCGGCGGGGAGGGCGGGCGAGGGTTGAGGCCCTGGCCGAAACGATGGCGCAGCGCCGCGAGGGAGAGTAGTGATCCGGATCCGCTTCACGGCCGCCGATTTCGCCCGGGTCCGGCTCGCGCCCCGGCCGGCTCCGTTGCAGGAGCTGAACGCGGCACTCGCCATGATGTGCCGTCGCGACGACGAGCTGCTCTTCGGCCGCTGGAGACAACGGCTGCTCCGTTCCCTGCCCGGCGCCGTCGAGCCACTGGCGGACCTGGTCCCCGCGGCGGAGGCGCCCCGGTTCCTCGATGTGTTCAGCGACGACCTGAAGGAGGGCCTGGACACCGTCCGGGCCGCGCACCCCGGCCTGGTCCGCTCCGAGATCGAGCGGGTGTACGCCACGTCCCCGTCCCCGGCTCCGTTGTGGATCCGCGATCTGCACCGTGGTGACGCCGACGCCTGGCGGCGTCTTCGCCGCGCCCAGCAGGCTGCCTTCGAAGCGGTGCTGCGCCCGGTGTGGCCGTTGGTCCAGGACCTGCACCAGGCGGAGTTCACCCGTCATGCCCTGACCGTGGCCGAGCACGGCGTCGGCGCCGCGCTCCGCGCGCTCGTGCCCGGCAGCCGACTGGACCAGGATGTCTGGGAGTTCGAGGGCCGCGGTCAGGAGGACACCGAACTCCGGGGGCGTGGCTTGCTGCTGCTGCCCACCTTCCACTGGACGGGCCGGCCCATCGCCGCCGACCTGCCCGGTCATCCCCTGGCCCTGACCTACCCGGCGGGGCCGGGCCTGCCGCTCCCGGCGACGGGTGCCGCGGACAGAGCGGACGCGCTGGCGGGGGTGCTCGGGCGCACCCGCGTCGAGATGCTGCTGCTGTTGGCGGAGGAGCACACCACGAGCACGCTGGCCCGGCGGGTGGGCGTCAGCAATGCCACCGTTTCGGCCCACACCGCGGCGCTGCGTGGTGCGGGGCTGATCACCACGGTCCGCTCCGGGCGGGCGGTGCTGCACCGGCGCACCGACCTGGGGAGCTTGCTCGTCCGGCGGCACGGGGGAAGCTGACGGGCGAACGGCCTGACGGCACGTCACCGCGGCCCTTCCGAGGATCACCGGTGACGTGAGGGTGCGTACCGTGGTCCCATGCCTTCACTCCAGCGCCTTCGCGCGGACCACGCCCCGGCCCTGCTCGCCTTCGAGCAGGAGAACCGGGCCTATTTCGCCGCCTCGGTCCCGGACCGTGGTGACGACTACTTCACTCACTTCACCGCACGGCACAGCAGTCTGCTCGCGGAGCAGGACGCCGGACTGATCCACTTCCATGTGCTGGTGGACGACAGCGGGGAGGTGCTGGGGCGGATCAATCTGGTCGATGTGGCGGACGGTTCCGCCGAACTCGGGTACCGGATCGCCGAGAAGGCCGCCGGTCGAGGTCTGGCCACGTCCGCCGTCCTGCAGGCATGCGCCCTGGCCGCCACCGCGTACGGTCTGACCACACTGCGGGCCGCCACGACGCTCGACAACGCCGGCTCACGCGCCGTACTGGCCCGCACCGGGTTCGTGCCCACCGGCGAGGTCCTGCTCGGCGGCCACCCGGGGATCTCCTACACCCGGGACCTCGGCGAGGTCCGCCAGGGGGTCGCCGGACAGTCGCGCGCCCACGCACAGTGGGCCCCGCCGCAAGCGGGGCCCACAGGCAGGAGTCGGGACGGTCAGGTGCGGTAGGCGAAGTAGACCGAGCCGGGGTTGGAGGCCACGATGCTCGCCACCGACTTCCGGTACGTGTTGGTCGAGTGGTAAGTCAGGTACGGGACACCGCTCCTGCTCCGGTAGGTGGTCATCATGGAGTGGTCCTTCGAGCCGTCCCGCTCGAAGTCCATCTGCAGGATGTCACCGACCTCCATCTGGTACACGTTGGACAGATTGGTCGCGCGCTTGGCGGAGAGGGTGAACCAGGCCCACTCGTTGGCACCCACCCAGGATATGGTCTGGTTCGAGGAGTTGTACCACCAGTTGCGGTAGTCCGAGTACGTGCCGGAGTCGTTCTTCCAGCCGCCCGCCTTCAGGGCCTGGCTGATGAAGTTGGTGCAGTCACCGCCGGCGTCGTTGAACTTGCGGTAGGCGGGGTTGTAGTTCTTCCAGTACTTCTCCGCGTAGGCCGCCATGGCCGCGTAGTCGTAACCGGGGGTTCCCGTCTTCCGCACCGACCGCGCCGGCCAGGACGTCGAGGCGGGGGTGCTCTTGGGCGGAGCTCCCGCGCTCGCCACGGCAGCCGTCACGGGCTGGTTGACCGCCCGGGGGCCCTCGTCCGTGGGCTTGATGCCCGTCAGTTCCCACTTGCCGCCCGACGTGACGGCGAAGTTCATCTCGTGGTGGGCCTGGAAACCGGTCGTCGCCGGCTCGTCACCACGGATCTTCTTGTAGGTGAGCGTCGTGGTCTCGGTGACCTGGACGGTGGCCCGCCCGTTCTTGACGCGCGGCTTGCCCGTGGTGACCTTGGTGTCGGCGGCGGTGTACGCCTCACCCAGGCCGGCGAGCCGGGACTTGCGGGTGCGGAGCGAGGACAGCGCGCTGTCCTCCGCCCGTGCGAGGCCGGCCGACAGGCGCACCTTGCTGTCGGAGACCAGCGGCGCCCGTCGCACCGACCGGGTGTCCAGCAGCGCCGCCGTGCGCTCGGTCAGCACGGCGTCGGCGATGCGGCCGAAGGACGCGGCCGTGTCGCTGTCCGGCGTGCTTCCCGCCGCCGCGTTCGCCGCGGAGGCGGGCAGGAGCACGGCCGACACGGCCACCGTCAGTACCGCACCGACCGCGGATCTGAACGTCGATGGATTCACTGTGTTTCCCCTTGTCACCCCGTCCGGACGGACCGGGGGACGGCATCTTCGCACGAAGTTCCGCTTTTCGTATATGTGATCGTTTCACGGTTTGGCCACACCATCAATGGCCTGTGACTTCCGTGCGAACGGGGCCGGCGTCAGCGGTTCCGGCCCCGTTCCGCCCCTCGTCCCACCGGCGGAACGGCGATGTGGCCCGCGCCACATCAGCCGTGTCGTACCGCCGGTCAGATCCGGTCGGCGGCGATGAGGAGGTAGTGGAAGCTGCCTTCGCGGTACGCGGTCAGGAACGGGTCCTCGACGCCGGTGGCGAGGGAGGACTGGGCGCGCAGCTCCCAGTACGGGATCGTGGCGGCCGTGAGGTCGACGACGTTGATGGGCACGAGGCCGTTGGCGGCCATGGCCTTGAAGTAGGCGCTGCGCGGGTGGATGTTGCAGGTGTAGTGCTCGTCGATGCGGCTGACCGCCTTGGAGCGCAGACCCGTGACGTCGTTGGAGCAGCCGGTGATGGTGACGTAGCGACCGCCGTAGGCCAGCTGGCGGGCGTGCTCGGCGAAGAGTTCGTGCAGGTCCACGTACATGGTGGACTCGTTGTTCCAGATGCCCTGGAAGGCGCCGGTGGGCAGCCCGGTGTCCAGCATGTTGCGGAAGTGGTAGCGGACCTTGTCGTCCACGCCCCGCTTGCGGGCCTGGTCGTTGGCGAAGTCGACCTGGGCCTGCGAGATGGAGACGCCGTCGGCCCGGCAGCCGAAGCGGGCGTTGGCCATGATGCTGGTGCCGCCGCGGCCGCAGCCGGCGTCCAGGAGCCGCTGGTCGGGGGTGATGGGGCCCAGGTGGTCGAGGAGGACGTCGGCCTGGGCCGACTCCAGCCGGTGCAGCTCCTCGATGATGCGCTCGTCCCGGGTCTCCTGCGGGCCCTCCAGGACGGCGGGGTCGTAGTCGCCGAGGCCGTAGTGGTGGTGGTAGAGACCGTCGACGTCGCCCAGGCGCAGGTTGACCGGGTCCTTCTCGTTGTTCCAGTACTCCGCGACGGACTTCTGGTAGGCGGTGCGCAGGACGCCGGCGGGGGCGGGCGTGGTCGTCATGGGTTGCTCCTTGGACGTGCGGAAAAATGTGTGCGGTGATGAAGAAGGGCGGGGCTCACGCGCCGTTGTAGCGGGGGCTGCCGCTGTGCCATGCGCGGTTGCCGCCGAGCCAGGCCCACACGCCCGCGAGGAACCGGCGCAGCTCGGGCGATCCGATGAGGACGAGGGCCGCGGCCTCCGCCTCGAAGGCGCGCACCAGCTCGTCGTGGATCTCCACGCTCCGCTCGATCGCCTCGCGCGTCGAGCAGCGCTCCTCCTCGGCGATCACGAGGGGCAGGTTGAACTCCACGTCGGAGGAGTGGTGTTCCTTCGTCATCGAGTACAGGTCGTTGACGAGCGTCGAGGCCGTCGCGGCCGTCGTCACGGCGCGGCGCACCCGGGGGTCGGCGTATTCGGTGGCGGACAGCGCGTAGCCGCCGACCACGTCGGTCAGGGCGATGCAGGGGAGGAAGCTGTTGATCTGACGGTGAGCCA
Source organism: Streptomyces syringium (assembly GCF_017876625.1). Lineage (NCBI taxonomy): Bacteria > Bacillati > Actinomycetota > Actinomycetes > Kitasatosporales > Streptomycetaceae > Streptomyces > Streptomyces syringium. The sequence goes on along the minus strand of NZ_JAGIOH010000001.1, from coordinate 7,557,237 downwards.
GGTATTCGTGGACGCTGGGCATGTGGCCGCGGGACCGCCAGGAGCCTTCCTGGCCGTAGCCGACGAAGAGAACGGCGACCTCGTGCCGCAACCGGGCCACCTGCGACGGCTCCGCGTACCGGCCCAGGTGCGCCAGGCCCGAGCGCAGGGCGACGCGTACGGGGTCGCTCCCCATGTCCCTTTCCCACGCGGACGCGTACCGGGACGGGAGGTGGGCGGGGTCGAGGGCGGCGTAGGCGAGCCCGAGGTGCGAGCCGAGGAGTTCCGGCCTGGAGCCCACGGTCGTGTCGTCGCAGTAGTAGTCGTCCGTGGCCCATTCCGCCAGCGCGCACTTTCCCGCGGCGAGCAGCCGGTCCGGCTCGTCGGTGTCGGGGTGGGCCAGCATCATCAGACGCCCGAAGTCGGCCGCGCGGACGCGGTCGAGGCGGCCCGCGTAGATGCCGACCTCGTCGGCCCACTCCACCAGGCGGTCGTTGACCTCCTGGCCGAGCGCCGGGTCGTCCCGGAGCACGGGCGGGCAGTACAGCTCCGGGACACCGCCGCCGCGCTCGCCCCGGCCGTCGTGGAGAGCCTCGGCCGTTTTCCTGACGGCGAGACGGGCGGCGGAGGTGCCCAGTCCCGTCGGCCCGGAGGGCAGGGCGGTGCCCGCCGGGCGGGGGGCGGCGGTTCCGGGCAGTGTCCTCGGCGCCGGACGGCGGATGCCCTGGTGGTGGGTGAGCAGCGTGGCCGCCAGCCGCGCCACGTCGTGGCGGGCCGTGGGCGCGGTGATCCGGGACAGCAGTGACACGGGTCCTTCTCTCCGTTCCGGGGGTGGTGCCCGTCAGGACGGGGTGTGGAAGACCTCGACGTTCTCGAGGACGCCGACCGCGTCGGGGACGAGCACGGCCGCCGAGTAGTAGGTGCTGACGAGGTAGGAGATGAGGGCCTGGTCGTTGATGCCCATGAACCGTACGTTCAGGCCGGGCTCGTACTCGTCGGGGATCCCGGTCTGCCGCAGGCCGATCACTCCTTGTTCGGCCTCGCCCAGGCGCATGGCGAGGATGGCGGAGGTGCCCGCGTCCGAGACGGGGATCTTGCCGCAGGGCAGGATCGGCACACCCCGCCAGGCGGGAACCGGGTGGCCGCCCACGTCGGCGCTGTCGAAGGACAGCCCGCGCTTGTTGCACTCGCGGGCGAGGGCGGAGACGGCCCGGGGGTGGGCGAAGAACGCCTTGGTCCCCCGCCGCATGCTCAGCAGCTCGTCCATGTCGTCGGGGGTGGGCGGGCCGGAGTGGGTGGAGATGCGCTGGCTGTGGTCGGCGTTGTGCAGCAGGCCGAAGTCGGGGTTGTTGACCAGCTCGGACTCCTGGCGCTCGCGCAGCGCCTCGATGGTCAGCCGCAGCTGCTGCTCGACCTGGTCCATCGGGTCGTTGTAGAGGTCGGCGACCCGGCTGTGCACCCGCAGGATCGTCTGGGCCACGCTCAGCTCGTACTCGCGGGGGGCGAGTTCGTAGTCGACGAAGGTGCCCGGCAACACCGGCTCGCCGGCGTGGCCGGACGCGAGGGCGATGTCGGCCTCGCCCTTCCTGTTCCGCGGCCGTGCCTTCTCGGCCTCGCGCCGGCGGACATGGGCCCGCAGTCGCTCGTTGCGGCCGGCCACCTCCTCGTACGCGGCCCGGGGCAGGGCCAGGACGGTGCACGCCGTCATCGCGCGGGCCGTGAATTCCCACGCTCCCGGCTCCTCGGCCACCGTCTGCGCGCCGAAGAAGCCTCCGTCGGCCAGCACCCCGCTGCGGGTCTCCTCGCCGTGCGCTCCCGTGCCGACCTTCTCCACCTTGCCGCGCGCGATGAGATAGACGTGGTCGACGGCCTCGCCCCGCTCGGCGATCACCTGGCCGGGTGCGTACTCCTGCTGCCGGCAGCGCTCAGCCAGTGCCCGCAGCGCCCCGTCGTCGTGGAACCCGCGCAGCAGCGGCAGTTCCCCCAGCTCCGCGGGGACGACCCGGACCGTGGCCCCGTCCTGGACGAAGGTGACCCGGCCGTCTCCGACCTCGTACACCAGGCGCCGGTTGACCCGGTAGGTGCCGCCCTTCACCTCCACCCAGGGCAGCATGCGCAGCAGCCACCTCGAGCTGATGCCCTGCGTCTGCGGGACGCTCTTGGTGGTGGTGGCCAGGTTCCGCGCGGCGGCGATCCCCAGGCTGAGCTGGGCCCGGCCCTCTCGCGGTGCGGGCTGCTCCGGCTGCTGCCGGTGCGCTGCGGTCGACATCCCGGTTCCTTCCCTCTGTACGCACGCGTCAAGAGGGAGCCCCCGAAATCGCCCGATCGGGCGATGAGGAGCTCCCGCCGGGCAAGTGAAGCAGCGCTTAATGATGTTGGTCGAAAACACCGGGGGCGGACCAGCGAATTTGCGCCAGTGAACGGATGCGGCCTCTCGCGCCCGAGCCCCGTCCCCGAGGGACCCCGCACCCCCTCAGGGGGGCGATCGTGTCCGTTGTACTGCGGTTGTCCACCTTTCGATCACGCCGCGCCGGGGACTCTCGCGAGGGTCCTGCCGCAGCCGTCCCGCGACCGAGGTGGCCGGTAACAGACCATCAGGCGGACGGGAAGAGGGACGACCGGGTGAATCGCGAGGGGATACGCGGTGTGGGTCGGTCCTGCTCCCGCCGGACCCGGCACAGTGGTGCGGGCTTCCTCAAGGGCCCCGCCGCAAGGGAGAACACCGGTGCTGCTGTCCGCTACCGCCTCCGCGCCGGCCCGCGTGCCGTACCGCCCGGCCGACGCGCACTACCTCACGGTGACGGGCGGCCTGCCACCCATGGTCGGCTGCCTCCTCACCATCGCCGACCGGCCGCCGGACGTGGCGGAGCTCCGTGAGGGGCTCGCTCCCCGGATCGAGCGCGTCACGGCCTTGTCACGGCACTGGCCGGTCCCCTTTCGCAGCGCGCGGGAGTTCGAGCACGTCGGCTGCCCGCAGTTGCTCCACCACGTACGGCAGGCGACGGTGGACCGGCTCGCCGACTGGCCGGGACTGCTGGAGCGCCTGTGGGCACGGCCGCTGCCCGCCGAGCGCCGGCCGCCGTGGGACCTGTGGCTGGTCCGGAGCCCGGAGGACGGCTCGCGCTACGCGTTGCTCTTCCGGGTCCACCACGCTCTCCTGGACGGCGTCGCGACCACTCGGGTGGTCACGGAGCTGCTCGGGCTGCGGCCGCCGGACGCCGCATCCCCCTCGGAGAGCCCGGCACCCCGGTCCGCACGACCGTCCGCGGCGGATGTCTCCGCGACGGCCGCCACCGGCGCCGCCGCCGATGTGCTCCGCGGGTACCGCACCCCCCTCACGTGGCCGCCCCCCGACGACCGGCCCGGACGGGCACCCCGCTTCGGCTTCGCCCGGCTGCCGCTGTCCCTGCTGCGCGCGGTCGGGCGCCCGGCGGGCGCCACGGTCAACGACGTCTACCTCGCCGGATGGGCCGGAGCCCTGCGGTCCTGGCAGCAGATCCGAGCCGGGTCCGGATCGGCGGCGGACCGCCGGCCGGAGGACCTGCCCGTACGGATGCCGGTGTCCACCCGGCACCTCGGACCGCCGTCGCCGGTCATCGGCAACCGGGTCATCTCGGAACGGGTGGTACTGCCCTGCGCCGAGCCGGACCCCGGCCGGCGGTTGCGTGCCGTGGCGCGGCAGACCGCGCTCCTGCGTCCCGACCACCGGCGCGTCGCCGCCCAAGCGGCGTACGACCGGCTCTCGTTCCCCCTCGCCTCCTGGATCGCCCGTCGCAGCCTGCGCCCGCAGCGCGGGGTGATGTCCGCGAGCAACGTACGGATGAGCGCCGGCCCGCTGTCCTTCCGGGGCGCGCCGGTGCTCCACGCGGTGGCGCTCGGGCCCATCGCGCCTGGCCATCACTGCTACAGCATGTTCACCGGCTACCACGACACGGCCTACCTCTACCTCGCCCACACCGACCGGCTTCCGCACGCCGAACGGCTGCCGGCCCTCTGGCTCCGGGCGGTGCACGAACTGCACGACGCTTCCTGCCGCTGAGCGACTCGTGCGGCAGTAAGCGGAACGACGCATGCGCTACCAAGGTCGCTGGTGCCATAGACCTTCGGCCGACGACCGGGCCTGCCGTCGTTCAGCAGACTGGGGACCGCCTCGGGGAACAGCGAGGCAGCGACCCGCTGGACGGACACATGGGGGACACGGTGCAGAGCAAGGGGATCAATCGGGCGCAGTTTCTGGCCAGGGCGGCGGCCGTGGGCGTCGCGGCGACATCGGGGGCGTTCCTGGCGCCCGGCCGGGCCGGGGCGGAGGGAAGGACGGCCGAACCGGAGCCCCGGGTGGGGAACGGGCCGGGGCTGACCCACCGGGGCGTGTGCTACGAGGTCGGCGCCGGGGAGACACCGCAGACGGGCTGGAGCGCCGCGAGGATGCGCGAAGACCTCCGGGTCATCAAGGACGAATTGCACGCCGGCTCGATAACGGTCTTCGGTGACGGCATCGACCGGCTCGCGGCCACCTCCCGCGAGGCGGCGGAGCGCGGACTGCACATCTGGCTCCAGCCGCGCCTCGGGGACCGCCCCGAGCGGGAGATCCTCGACCATCTCGCGGAGACCGGGCGGCACGCCGAGCGGCTGCGGCGGCAGGGCGCCCGGTCCATCTCAGTGTCGGCTGCGAGTTCGCGCTGTACGTGCCGGGCATCGTCCCCGGGGACAACGTCCTGGAGCGGGTCGAGAACATGCTCAGCGGGAAGTTCGACCCTCAGCTGACGGCACGGCGGCTGCGTGAGTTCATCGCACGGTCGGCGGCGGTCGGCAGATCCGTCTTCCGCGGACGGACGACGTACGGCGCGGCACACGGCGACGAGGTCGACTGGGGCCTCTTCGACATCGTGAGCGTCAACTACTACGGGTACTTCCCCCGCCGGGCCGACCATGTCCGGGAGCTCACGGGCTACCGGCGCTGGGGCAAGCCGGTTGCGATCTCCGAGTTCGGCACCTGCACCTATGTGGGGGCGCCCGAGCGGGGCGGCATGGGCTGGAAGACCGTCGACTACTCCAAGCCGGAACCGGAGGTCGTCGGCGACCTGGTGCGCAGCGAGCGGACACAGGCCGCGTACCTCACCGACATGCTGGACGTTTTCGAGTCCATGGATCTGTACGCCGCGATGGTCTACACCTTCGTCAGCCCCGACTCCCCCCACTCGTCCGAGCCACGCCACGACCTCGACATGGCCGGGTACAGCATCGTCAAGACGATCCGGACGACGGGCGGGGGCGCGACGGCCGACTGGCACTGGGAGCCGAAAGAGGCGTTCCACGCGCTGGCCCGGCACTACGGCCGCGCCCGGTGCTGACTCTCCGAGGCGCGGCCCGTGACGCGCTGTCCGCACTGCTCCGGGCCGACGTCCTGGAGGAGGAAGATGGGACCTTTCCGGGACAGTGACCCCACGCGCCCGGGACGACGAGCGGGCGAGGATGGCGCTGTGCGCGAAGAGGCCGTGGTGCGCGAGCGGAGAGTCGTCCTGGCCTACGGGGCGTGCGCGGTCACGCTGGTGTCCGTCACCGCGTGGGTCGTTCTCGCCCTCGCCCGTCTGGACGACGCGGGGCTGGCCCCCTACATCAAGGTCCGTGGGCCCGAGGTGCTGGCCGTCGTCGGGTTCGTCCTGCTCGGGACCTTCCTGACGGCTCACCGGTCCCGCAGCGGCCTCGGCCCGCTGATGATCACGGCCGGGGCGTCGAGCACCGTGTCGGCGACGGCCCGGCTCTGGGCGTCCGATGCCGGTGTCGGAGGCGGCGTCGGCCAGGCGTTGGCCGCCGCCTCGACGGTCTGCATCGCCCTGTTCATCTTCGCCCTGTACCTGTTCCCGCTGTACCTGCCCGACGGCAGCCTGCCCCGCCACTGGCTGCTCCGGCCCTACGCGGTGGTCCTCGCCGTATGGAGCGTGGTGCAGTCGTACGGCGAGTACGTCACACTGGGCGCCGACTACGGGCTCCCCGGCCCGCTGGACGACGACGGCTGGAGCCGGCTGCGGACGCTGCCGGCCGCGCATGTCCCGGCCGTGTACCCGATGTCGCTCTTCCTGCTGATCAATGTGACGGTCATGACGGTGCGCTGGCGGCACTCCCCCGGCCGACGGCAGGTCGTGGCTCTCCTGGCCTATCTGGTGTGGCTCGGCGACGTCTACGTCATCCGGTCCGATGTCCTGCGGGGCGGCTGGTGGTACGTCACCTACATCGGAGCCGCCGCGTGGCTGATCGCGGCGGCGTACGCCTTCAGCCGTGACCGCTCCGCCCACCTCGACCGGGCGACCCGCCGGGTCTTGTCCGCCTTCGTCCTCGGCACCGCGCTGATCGTCGGCTGTACGGCCGTGGTGCTGCTGCTCTCCCGTACCCTCCCGGGCGGACTGAGCGGCGGAGCCCTGGTGATGGGAGCGGCCGGGCTGGTGACCGGCGGTCTGCTCTACCCCACCGCGCGCTGGGCCGTGCGGTGCGTGGACCGCTTCTACTACGGCGAGCGCGCCCGCCCATACCACGTCGTACGGGAACTGGCCGAGCGTCTCAGCCAGGCCGTCGGCCCTGGCGAGGCCCCGCGTCTGCTGTGCGATGCCGTCGTGGCCGGGTTGCGCATGCCCGGCGCGAAGGTCCGGGTCGAGACGCGCGGCGGCTCCCGTGTGCTGGCCGCCGCGGGGGAGCCCGGGCCGGGCGGCACCGGGTTTCCTCTGGTGTACGAGGGCGGTGTCGTCGGCAGTCTGGACGTCACGCCCAGGCCGGGCGACCGGGTGCCGGATCGTCAGGACCACGAGGTGCTGCGGTTCCTGGCCGATCAGATGGCGCCCGCGATCGCGTCACTGCGGTTGTACGAAGACCTGCGCGCCGCCCGGGAACAGATGGTGGTGGCCCGCGAGGACGCCCGCCGCAGGCTGCGGCGCAATCTCCACGACGGCCTGGGGCCGGCGCTGTCGGGGGTGCGGCTGCAGGTCGACACCGCGCGGTACGCGGTGCCGGACGGCTCCGCCGCCGCCACGTCCCTGGTTACCGCGTCGGAGGGCATCGGACAGGCCATCTCCGAGCTGCGCCGCATCGCCGACGGCCTCACCCCGGCGGCCCTGGACCGGCTCGGGCTGAGCCGGGCGCTGCGGGAGCTGGCCGACCGGCTCGCCGGACGGCTCCGGGTGGGCGTGGAGTTCACGCCCGACCCGTTGCCGCCGCTGCCGGCGGCCGTGGAGGTGGCGGTGTACCTGATCGGCGGCGAGGCGCTGAACAATGTCGTACGGCACTCCGGCGCGGCCACGGCCACGGTGACGGTGCGTGTGGTGCCGGACCGCGTCACCGTCGAGGTCAGCGACGACGGACAGGGACTCCCGGACCACCGCACCGGCGGCGGGGTCGGTCTGCGGTCCATACGGGAACGGGCGGCGGAGCTGGGCGGGCACTTCCGCATCGCCAACGGCGCCCGCGGCGGAGCGGTGCTGCACGCGTCGTTCCCACCGGTGGCCGGCCCCTTCCCGGACCGGACCGGTTCCGGGTAGGGCCGGCAGCCGCGTCCCTGGTCCTCGCCCGAGGACTACAGGGGTCGGTGGGCGCGGACCACGAGAGCGTAGTCGCCGAGACCGATCAGGTGTGGTCCCGGTACGGGTCCCCGTGTGGTGTGGAGCGTATCGATGTGGCCGGTCGTGGGGTCGAAGGCGATGTCCTTGACCGATCCGTGCTCGTCACCGAGGTCCGTCAGCACGCGGCTGCCCAGGGCCTCCCGGTGCGCCGGAGCCGCGGTGGGGCTCGTTTCGGCGGCGGGGGCGGAGTGGGCGATGACCGCGTCCTGGCCGACTGTCCGCACCAGGTCCCAGGCCAGCACCGCGTGGCTCCTGGCCCGCGTACCGGAGAGGCGTATGTGGCTGATGGACTGCGTGGAGGCGTCGATCGTCAAGGCGTCGACGGTGCCCAGTTCGGCGGCCTCGCCCGCGGTGACGACCGGGAGGCCGCGGGCCTGGGAGAACAGGATCACCATGTGCGTTCCATCCCTTCCGGTCCGGTCCGGGTCCGCCGGGCGGCCTGCCGGGCGCGGAAGATCTCGACCTGGGCGGTGAAGCTCGGCAGGTCGTCGGCCACGAAACGGCAGGCCTCGGCGGGGACGATCAGGGCCTGGCCCGAGACGGCCACGCCCTCACCCCGGGGGATGAAGACGGTACGCCTGCGGTGTTCGGGCGGCTCGATGGCGGCGACCTGGAACCCCGCCACCCGGCCGTCGGCCTCGACGACCACGTCGAGCACGGTGCCCGCGTCGGTGCCCTCGTCCGTCAGCACCCTCACCCCGAGGACCCCGCCGCCCGCCGCCTCGCCGGAGGCGACGACCGCCGCGGGCTCGGCCAGCACCTCCCGGCCGAGGATCATCACGGCGTGACGGCCCAGCGCGTGCACGGCGGACCAGGGCAGGCTCTGCTTGAGGGGGCCGGACAGCAGTCCCCGGCCGTTGAGGGTGAAGCCGGTGATCTGCCCGGCCGGGCCGTCGAAGACGGTGTCCTTGATCTGCGCGACGGCCTCCCCGCCCAGGGTGACCACCGGTCGTTTGGTCAACTCGGAGGCGAGCATCAGGGTGTTCACCGGCCTCCCCCCTTGCCGAATCCCTTGCCGAACCGGCGCCCGCGCTGCACTGCGATCACCGTTCCGGTACGCCTGCGGGCCTGTACACCCGCCACCGCGACCGTCAGCGCGAGCAGAATCACGGCCGCGACGATCAGCCACCCCCACCAGATCATCTCTACCTCCCGGTGCTGACCGGCCCCGGCCACTGCCGCCGGAGCCCGGCACTGTCCCGTATGCCCGTCCCGCCCTCGTTGATACCCCTCAACCGGCCGGATTCGCGGGGACGTTGCCGCGTTACCGGGTCACCGGGGGACGTCAGCCGTGTGGCACACGCGGAACGGGATGCCGGCGGCCCGCAGCCGCTCGATCAGCGCGTCGCCCATGGCCGTGGCCGTCGTGACCTGCCCCGAGGTTGCGGGCAGTTCGTCCAGGGCGAGACACAGCGACGCCTCGGCCAGCATCTTCGCGGTCTCCCCGTAGCCCGGGTCGCCGCCCGAGACCTCGGTGAACACCCGTCGGCCGCCCCCTTCGCCGACGGCCCGCACCTGGAACCAGGCGCGGGCCCGCTGCTGCGGGCTCGGGCCTCTCCCCGGCTCGTAACGGCCCGTCAGCCAGGTCCGGACGGCAGGCACCTGTGCCGCGGCGGCCAGCGCGCCCACGCCGACCGGCCCGGCCAGGGCCACGGGCAGCGTCTTGACGGACGCATAGTGGCGATAGCGGAAATCGGGGCCGTAGCGCTCCAGCGCGGCGGCCGACCGGCATACGATCCGGGGGTCGAGGGTGGGCAGCGGCAGCGCCCACGTGCCCGTCTCCTTGCTGAATCGCGGCGCACCCAGCGGAGCCCGCACCCGGCGCCGGGCCGACTTCGCCTCGTGCCGGCGGCGCCCCCGGGCCGCGGCCTTCGCCTGGCGCCCCCGTGCGGCGATCGTGAGGGCCGTCGTCAGTGTCCCGCCGGAGATGATCCCCGACGCCCGGACGAATCCGTCGACCGTCAGCGGCACTCCCTCCGGCAGCTGCTGGACGGTGAAGTACGCAAGGAGGTCGTGCGGCATCGAGTCGAAGCCGCAGGCGTGCACGATCCGCGCGCCGGTCTCCCGGGCCCGCGCGTCGTGGCGCACCGCCATGAGGTCCACGAACTCCGGCTCGCCGGTGAGGTCCGTGTAGTCGGTGCCGGCTTCCGCGCACGCGGCCACCAGTTCCCGGCCGTACCGGATGTACGGGCCGACGGTCGAGGCGACGACGTGGGCGGACTCGGCGAGCGCCCGCATCGCGGCCGGGTCGCCCGCGTCCGCGGTCACCAGCGCCACCTCGGCGGCACGCGCCGGGTCGATCGCGGCCAGCCGGTCGCGCAGCCGCTCCAGCTTCGCCCGGCTGCGCCCGGCGAGCGCCCACCGCAGGCCGCGCGGTGCGTGCGCCAGCAGGTACTCGGCGGTGAGCTCCCCGACGAACCCGGTCGCCCCGAAGAGGACGATGTCATAGGGCCGTTGCGGACGGGACTGCCTGTTCATGGAACCTCCGGAAGCCGGTGTCGAGGTCGCGGGCCCCTCGCCGACCCTACGCCGACGAAGGCCGCCACGGGGTGCGCGGCGGCCTCGGTCTTCACGACTCGGTCTTCACCATTCGCTCGTCACGCCTCGGTCAGACGCGCCGGGTGAGCCACGCGCCCTGGCCGTTGCAGCCGTTCGCGTTGTAGGTGGTGCTGCGGTAGCCGGGCGGAATGGGCGAGCCGGGGCAGGTCCAGATGCCGTCCCGGACGAGCTCGTGGTACCACGCGCCGATGCCCTGGCAGGAGCTGCGGTTGTAGTTGGTGGTGACGTAGCCGGGCGGGATGGGCGAGCCCGAGCAGGTCCAGGTGCGGTCCTTGGCGAGCCGGTGACGCCATTGGCCGATGCCGTTGCAGCCGTTGCGGTCGTAGTCGGTGATGACGTAACCGGGCACGATCGGCGAGCCCGAGCAGGTCCAGATGCCGTCCTTCACGGGCTCCTGGTACCAGGAGCCCGCCCCCTTGCACCCGGTGCGGTCGTAGCCGGTGATGACGTACCCGTCGGGAACGGGCGCACCGGAGCAGGACCACTGCCCCCGGGGCTTCGCCGCCTGGGGCCCGGCGGCGGCCGGGCCGGCCGCGGTGCCGGTCAGGACGGCCGCGACCAGCGCGATCACGCCGGCGACCGCGGCGATCCTGCCGCGGACGGCCGTCATCATCACACCGCTCCACAGGTTCCGCTTCTGTCTGTCCAACTCACCGATCCCGTCTTCACAGTTGCTTCACAGCTGTCGGGATCAAGGACAGCGGACGAGGGCGCGAAAGTCATCCCGTCCGGCCGTGTTGTGAGAATGGCGTCACGCTCCGCAAACAGCGGTCACGACGGAACGAACCTGGTATGAAGTGGGGCCGGCCCGCACCCACCGCGCGGCGTGCGGCGAGAGCCGCGTCAGTAGAGCTTGTTCACCGCTGTGCGCGTGGTCTTCCTGAAACCCGGCACGGGGATGTCATCGAAGGTTCCCATCTGGGCCCAGTGCACGACGGTGACCGTCCTTCCGTCACGGCCCACGGAGAAGAGGTGGACGTCGTTGCCGGTCCCGGCGTGCGTGGTGCGCACGCCGTGGACCCGGGCGCCTTCCTCCACGTCGATCCGGCCGTAGTCCCGCCACTCCGCGGTGACGTCCGGGTCCTCCTGCTCGGCCCGGTCCGCGCATTGCCTGACCGCGTTGTTCAGCAGTGTGGCCAGGGTCCTGGCGCGGGCCTCGTCGCGCTCGACCACCGTGATCTGCTCGGCGTTGGTATCGAACTCGGTCCAGAAGTCACGGTATCGGGAGGTGGCCCCGGGCAGGGCCGCGCCCACGCAGAACGGCAGCGGGTCCGGTACGCCACTGGTCACCGGGCCGCCGTACCAGGCCGAGCCCGGGTGCGGCGGAAGCTGGGCGGGGTCGAGGAAGGCGGGGGCGGCCGCCGCGGCCGCCGCGGGAGTCACGGTCGGGGCGGCGACCGCCCCCGCCACGACGGTCAGGGCGATGGCTGCGGCGCGGCGCAGACGGACGCGGTGGGTCATCACAGTCCCCGTTCAGCACGGTGTCCGATGGCGGAGGCCCGCCCGACGGCACCGGACCCGACGGGCGCGGTGCGGGCATGCGGGCCGGTACCGGGCGCTTGGAGTGCGCCCCCGGCGGTTGTGCCCCCCAGCTTCCGCAACGGCGCCGCCGGAGGCAAGGGTTCAGCCGTGGCGGGCCGGACCCGGTCGGCCGCCGGTCACCGGAGGGGGTCACAGAAGCCGGTCGGCGAGGTACCGCTGGAACTGCCACAGCGGGCGCTCCAGATGGGAGAAACGGCCGCCCGAGGGGGCCGGGTCGGAGGCGAGCCCGCGTTGTACGCCTCGTATCGCCACCAGGTCCTCCTCCTGGATCAGGGTGATCTGCTCGCGGAGGCGGACGAGGTAGGCGTCGGAGTCGGGCGGCCTCGGCGCGTCGGGCGGGACCATGACCGTGATCCGCGTGTCGTGGGTGGCGGGACCGGTGGGCATCCAGCGGATCCAGACGGCGCTGTCCGGCACGACGGCCAGGACGGACTGGGGGAAGATCCCGGCGATCAGCATGCCCGGCGGGTCCTGCCCGTCCCCGGGCCCGTTCGCCGGCCCCGCTCCCCCGTCCCGCTGCGGGCCGCCGCGCGGTGCGGTGCCCTCGGCCGCGGCAGCGGCCACGGCGTCCGCCGAATAGGGCGTGAACATGGTGAACCAGCGGCCGTCACAGTCGTCGACCCGGGTGTCACGGCCCGGCACGAGGGGTTCCAGGGTGGCGGCATGGGTGCCCATGTGGTGGTAGTTCTCCGAGCCGTTCTCGACCGCCACTTTCCAGTTGGCCGGTATGTCCCGCCAGTTTTGCGTCTCCACGCTCACCCAGTCCTCGAGCCCGTGACGGCGCAGGACGCGGTCGAGGCCCGCGAGTTCGGGTGCCGGTGAGGTGGCGTCGGGGTCGAGGTTGAGGAGGACGAAGCCGTTCCACACCTCGACGGAGTGAGCCGGCAGCCGGCAGGACGCGCTGTCGAATTCCACCTGCCGCATCAGCGGTGCTCCGGCGAGCCGGCCCGCGTACTGGCCGTTCAGTCGGTAGGTCCAGGTGTGGTACGGGCAGGTCAACCGCTTGAGGCTGCCGTGTTCGGGGGTCGTCTCCGGGGGCAGGATGTCCATGAACCGGTGCCGGCAGACTCTGGACAGCGCGTGCAGCTCGCCCTCCTCGTCACGGGTGATCACCAGGGGTACGCCGAGGACGTCCAGCCGCAGATAGCTGCCGGGCTCGGGGATCTCCTCGGCCCGTGCCACGCACAGCCACTCCCGGCCGAAGATGCGCTCGGTCTCGCGGGTGTACATCTCGGGTGAGGTGTAGGCGGCGGGCGGCAGGGTCTCGCCTCGTTCGAGGGGAAGTGCGGCCACACGTCGCAGTTCGGCCAGAATCGTGGACAGCGCGCCCGGTTCCGACGAGGTCCTATGCACGGTCATGATGGGGAGTCCTTTCTTCTGTGTCCTGTACGGGGAGTTCGGGTGTGGGGAGGGTCGGGTGCGTGCGGGTCGCCTGCGTGGGGCGCCACGCGCGGCTTCCGGGTGCGCAGCGGCACGGCGCCGAACAGGGACAGCCCGCTCCGGCGCGCGCAATGGCGGCTGTAGAGAACGGTGACGGCGGCGGCGAGGCCGAGCAGGGCCAGCCCCTTGGCCCGGTTGAGTACCGGTACCACCTCGACGGCGCAGGTCATCGCGATCGTCACGCCGACGACGGAGTCGAGGACCTGACCGCAGCCCCACAGGACGGTCAGCCTGGTCAGTGCGCCCCGCAGGGCCGGTGACCGGTGCCAGGCCGTGTCCCGGCCGTGTTGTGCGGCCGGTGCGGACCAGTACTGGCCCATCTGGAAGGCGAAGGGCCTGGCGGTCAGGAGCGAGCCGAGGATCCAGGCGCCGGCGGCCACCGACAGGCAGGCGTCCTTGACCAGGAGGACCCGTGGGTCGCCGGTGAACAGCGACGTGATCACGCGCACCGCCAGCATGCCGATCATGAAGGTTTCGAAGCCGGTGACGTGCCGCCGCGCGGCCAGCATGACGGCGACCCGTCCCACCGGGACGGTTCCGCTGAGCATCAGCGCCTGCCACTGCCCGGTGCCCTGCGACCGCAGTACGTAGTAGACGGTCAGCGGAAGGGCCACGTCGAACAGGAACGGGGCGGCCAACGCTCTCCATGCCGGGGCCTCGGATGGCACGGCCCGGGCGGTCGATGGCTTCATACGTAAAACGGTAGATAAGGATCACGAGGGAAGAATCGCCGTCGCGGACCAGATCCCCGCTACATCCTTCGGAGCAGTCCCGGGCAGGAGCCTCGTCCGGTGGGCCCGGTGTCCGGCGACGGCCGCAGGCCCGGCGCGGGGCCCGATAGGCTCGCGCCCTTGATCGTCACCACTCGCAGGAAGACGTGCCGCATGCACTCGTGGGACAGGACACTCACCGCGGCGGGCATCGGTGCCCCCCGGCTGCGCGCCGACTACACCCGGCAGCGCGACCGGGTCTCGGCGTACCGGCGCCACGCCTATGTCGCCGTGCGGCTGTTGCTGCCCCCGGCGCTCGTACCCCACGTGATCGCCGCCACCGCCTTCATGCACCACACGGACACCCTTCTCGACGCGAGCCCCGCGACCGGGCACGCCGAGGATTCCTGCGCCGCGTGGGAGAAGAGCGTCCGCGAGGCGCTGGCGACCGGGAACAGCGGGGACCCTGTGCTCCGCGCACTCCTGCACACCGTCTCCGTCCATCCGCGCCTGCGGGGCCACGTCGAGGACTTCCTCGCCGGCGCGTCCGCGGACCGCGACTTCACGGGCTTCTCCGACGAGGCGGACTACCAGCGGTACATCGACGCGTACTCGCTGCCCGCGTTCATGCTCATCGCCTGCCTGCTCCTGTCGCCGGACGCCGGCGCCGAGCTGAGCCACCAGCTGTGCCGTGCCTACATCGACGGCAGCCAGCGGCTCGACTTCGTCAACGATCTCGCCGAGGACCTGCGGGACGGCAGGCTCACCCTCCCGGACGACGCGCTGGCGCACCACGGCGTCCGTCGTGCCGATCTGGAAACGGGGCGGGAGTCCCCGGGGACCCGCGCCCTGCTCACGTCCCTCCTGGCGCGGGCCCGCCGGGACCTGCTCGCCAGCCGCGGGCTGCCCGGCCTCGCGCCGCCCGCCCACCGCGCGTTCACCCGGGCGGTCATCACGCTGGAGGTCCTCACCGCCGACGCGGCCGCGGCCAAGGGCACGGGCCTCCTGCACGGGTCGGCACGGCCTTCCGTGCCCGCCGCGGTGAAGGTGCTCGTCCGCGAATACCGTCGGCGGGGCCGCTGACCGGGGCCCGCCCGTGTCCTCGGCCGGCGCCCCGTCACGCGTGCGGTGTGCCGGTAGACCATCCGGGCGTGATCGTGGGACGGTCCACGGCCCGCTGTCGTTTTCGTCCCGGCCGCCCGGGGCAGATGGTTCATCCCTTGAGCCGTGTGGGCGGGGTCCGACGCGAAAGGCGGCACGATGAGACGGTGGCCGGGCGGCAGCGAAGCACGAGCGGCGCACGGGACGGGAGTGGCCGCGGCCGCGCGTGCGGGGCTGGCGGCGCGTGGAGTGCTCTACCTCCTCATCGCCGCGCTCGCACTGCGCATCGCCCTCCTCGACGGCGGTGAACAGGCCGATCGCGGCGGAGCGGTGCAGGAACTGGCCGAGCAGCCCTTCGGCCGGGTGCTGGTCTGGGCGGTGGGCATCGGGTTGATCGGTATGGCCTTGTGGCGACTGTCGGAGACGGTCTTCGGCAGCGCCGGGCCGCACGGCGGAAAAGCCGGCAAGCGGCTGCTGTCGGCCGTGCGTTTCGTGTTCTACTCCGTCGTCGCCGGCTCGGTGATCGCCTTCGCGGCCGGTGAGCGGAGCAGCGGCGCCGGCTCGACCGACGAGCAGTCGCGGGACGCGACGGCCCGCGTGCTGGAGTGGCCTGGCGGCCAGGTACTGGTGGCCGCGGTGGGGGCCGGGGTGGCGGCGGCGGGTGTGTGGATCACGATCAGGGCGGCCACACGCGCGTACCGCCGGCATCTGAGGGCGGGGATGTCCCCGGCGACGCGCAGGACCGTCGATGTCCTCGGCGTCGGGGGCGGAGTCAGCCGGGGCCTGGTGTTCGCGGCGGCGGGCGGCTTCGCCGTCCAGGCGGCCGTCACCTACGACCCGGAGCACGCCAAGGGGCTGGACGACACGCTGCGCACCTTCGCCGACACCCCGGCCGGCCCGTGGCTGCTGACTGCGATCGCGGTGGGACTGGCACTCTTCGGACTGTTCTCCTTGGCGCTGGTGCGCTGGCGGGACCTGTAGCCCGCCGCGTGGGGGTGGGCGCGCCCGTGGTGAACGCCGGGCGCGCCGCGGTCCCCTGGGGTCCGGCAGGCGGCGGCTACGCCCGGCCCTGGTGGTGGCCGCTCATCCGTACCGGCTCGGTGCCTTCTTCGTTGTGGCGGTCGGCCCAGTTGGTGAGGGCGGTCTGGCAGGCGTGGTCGAGGTGGCGGAGCCCGGACAGGTCCAGTTCGATGGGGCGGTCCTTCGGCAGTGCTTCGAGCGTTTCGAGGATGAGCGGCAGGCGCAGGAAGGTGGCGTTGCCGGTCAGCCGTACGTGGACGGGACCGGTGCCGGATTCCTTGACGCTCATGTGGACGTGGGAGATCGCCCACGCGGTCTTGGCGACGGCCAGCAGCAGCCCGGCCAGGACGCCCTCGAACATGTTGGTGGTGACGATGGCGATCGCGGTGACGGCCAGTACCACCGCTTCACCGCGGTGTTCGCGCCACAGCGGGAGGAGTTCCCGGACCGGGACGAGCTTGCACCCGGCGTGCACCAGGACACCGGCGAGGGAGGCCAGGGGGATGACGCCGAGCGCGGCGGGGAGCAGGGCGGCGAACAGCAGGAGCCACACACCGTGCAGGACCCGGGAGGCCTTGGTGCGGGCACCGGCCTGGACGTTGGCCGAGCTGCGGACGATGACCGCGGTCATCGGCAGCGCGCCGAGGAAGCCGCATACGGTGTTCCCGGCGCCTTGGGCGATGAGCTCCTTGTCGTAGTCGGTGCGCGGGCCGTCGTGCATGCGGTCGACCGCTGCCGCGCTGAAGAGGCTCTCGGCGGAGGCGATGAGGGTGAAGGCGAGGACGGTGCCGAGCAGGGCGATCTCGCCGAGGCCGCTGAAGTCGTCCAGGGCGGGTGGCTGGACCGATTCGAGCAGGCCCTGTACCTCGACCTTGGCAATGGGCAGGGATAAGGCCGCGGTCGCGGCGGTGGCGAGGGCGACGGCGGCCAGGGGTGCGGGGAGCGCCCCGGAGATCCGGTCCGGCAGGCGCTTCCAGAGGACGAGGACGGCCACGGTGCCGGCTCCGATGGCGAGCGCGGTCAGTGACCGCTCGTCCGCGGCGATGTCGGCGGCCAGTGCCGGGAGTCCGGTGAGCTTGTCGATCCCGGAGCGGGGCGCCTTGCGATCGGCCATGGCGTAGCACTGGCCGAAGATCAGGACGAGTCCGATGCCTGCGAGCATCCCCTGGACGACGGCGACCGAGATGGCACGGAACCAGCGCCCGAACTTCAGGAGTCCGAGCACGAGTTGCAGGATGCCGGCGGCCAGGACGATGACACCGAGGGTGGCCATCCCGTGGGCCTGGACCGCTTCGTAGACGAGGACGGTCAGCCCGGCGGCCGGACCGCTGACCTGGAGGGAGCTGCCGGGCAGTACCCCCGCGACGAGGCCGCCGACGATGCCGGTGACCAGGCCGAGTTCGGCGGGCACGCCCGAGGCGACGGCGACGCCCACACACAGGGGCAGCGCGACGAGGAAGACGACGAGGGAGGCGGTGAAGTCCCGCCGCAGGGCCGCGGGAGGGGGCAGGGGGCGCATGGGTTCCTCACATGAGGTGGGGACGGACGAGCCGGTGTGACCGCGTGCGAGGGATCGCGGGTCACAGGGGCAGGAACGCTGCTTCGCCGTCCGTGGCGCGGTGGGCGAGGACGGTCCCGGTGTGGACTTCGTAGTACCAGGCGTGCAGCGTCAGCCGGCCGTCGGACAGCCGCTCGGCGACGCAGGGGTAGGCGCGCAGCCGGTCGAGCTGGGCGAGGGCGTGGCGCTGCACGGAGGCGGCGACGACCGGGTCGTCCCGGTCGTCGGCGAACGCCTTCAGCTCTGCGGAGGCTCCGCGTTCCAGCCAGCCCCGTACCGCCGGCACGCCGGACAGGTCGTCGCCGCGCACGAGGGCACCGACGGCGCCGCAATGGGAGTGCCCGCACACGATGAGGGTGCGGACGGCCAGCACGCGCACCGCGTATTCGATGGTGGCCGTCTCGCCCGCGGGGTGGTCACTGCAGTACTCCGGCACGATGTTGCCCGCGGTCCGCAGCTCGAACAGCTCACCCGGGCGCGCACCGGTGATCAGTGAGGGCACCACTCGCGAGTCGGAACAAGTGATGAACAACGCTTCCGGATTCTGTCCGGCCTCCAGGGCACGGAATTCCTCGGCACGCTCGGTGACGTGCGTCGCGAACGATCGCGCGTTGGCTATCAGGGACTTCATGTTGGCCCGCCTCCTGCGCCCGGTACATTCAGGCACGGTGTGTTCAAGGTCAGCATTGGAGTACTTCGCGTGCGAGGGATTGCCGGAAGGCCGGCCCATGGGTGCTGTGCCGGAATCGACCGGTTTTCCCTGTGGTGGCTTCAGCGCCGCACAGGTTTCCACCGCAGGGGTGGCGCGCTGGAAGAGCGTGCGGTCCGGAGGCGGCCTGATGGTCCCGGCATCCCCGTTTTGGTTGAAATTCGCTGTAGTTCTTTGAACGCGCGCTGCCCTGTGAACACGAACTCCCCCGAGAACGCGACCCGTTGACCACGCGTCATGGAATGCCACACCGCAGTCGGGGAGCGGTCCCGCACTGCGGCCACGCCGTCTTTTGCCTGTACGTTACCTTAGCTCGGCAGCCCTAGGCAGCTCAATAATGCGCTTAACTTATTGATGGATGCGTAGTCGGCAGTGCGTCCTGGGGGCGTACGCCCCCGAGGCCGCCGCACGCCATCGGCAGGACGTC
Organism: Streptomyces syringium; assembly: GCF_017876625.1. NCBI lineage: Bacteria > Bacillati > Actinomycetota > Actinomycetes > Kitasatosporales > Streptomycetaceae > Streptomyces > Streptomyces syringium. Next base: position 7,538,585 of record NZ_JAGIOH010000001.1, on the reverse strand, counting down.
TCACCCCACCACCGCCATGCCACGCCCCCGCCTCACGACATCCGCCCGACAATGCCGACGCGGCCCACCGGCCCCGGCTTCGCCGCGGTCGCCGGCCGTCAGGGGCCCGCGGCCCACCGCTCCGCCGACGTCCAGTTGAGCGGCGTCCACGTGTCAACTCACCGGTCGGCCAACCTCGAAGCGATCATTGCCTTGCTCAACGTTGACACTTTCTTGGCCATGGCTTTACGGTCTGACGGAGCGACAAAAGAGCAGGTCATCCGTCGCATACGTCACTGTTTTCGGAGGTCGACATGGACAAGCTCATCAAGAAGATGGCCCAGGACAGCGTCTGGAAGGGCTGGGTCGCCGCCAACTCGGCGCAGAACGCCGCGAAGGACGGCTGCATCAGCGTGGCCAAGTCGGGCTGCATCAGCGCGGCCCCCAAGGCCGGTTGCATCTCCTGACGACCGTCCGCTGAAACCCGGGGGAGCGAGTCCGGCCGCTTCGCGCGTCCGCGGCCCGCTCCCCCGGCGCACGGCCCCTGGCTTCATGCGGGGCTTCCGTTCTCCGAGCAGACCCCGAGGGTGAGAATGAACGGTCAGCCGACAGCCGACATCGTCGAGCGGATCAGGGACATACCGATCTACCGGAGGTCGATCGAGCAGGGACACTTCCCCATACTCGAGAAACCCGAGATAGCGCGGGATTTCCCGGACAACTGGATGACACCCCGGCTCGCGGAGGCACTCGCGGCCGGTGAGGCGGAGTTCGTGCTCTCCACCGGCACCAATCATGCCCGTATGCAGATCATCCGCCCCCCGTACTTCCTGCTCAACTCCTATTACCGGCTGTGGAGCGAGCATCCCGACATCTCCGCCACGTGGGACCAGGGATGCCAACGCGTCTCCCTCACCACCGTGTTGGCCACGGAGCACGTCGCCCGGGTCAACGCGAAGAAGCGCGGAGCCGAGCCGGACACCCTGCCCGACCTCGAGGAACGGCGGCTGGACGCCCGCACTCTCTACCTCAACCTGCGGCTCGACCCGGCGTTGTGGGAGCGCGAGGAGGTCGAGCGCATGCTGGCCGAGATCCGGACGGCACGGCAGGCACATCCGCAGGGGTGGTACCACCTCGACTGCTCGGGCTATCACCTGGCGCACCTCGTGCGGAAGGTGAACGAGTGGGGCCTGTGGGACCAGTTCCCGCAGCCCGCCAGCATCATCCACGCCTACGAATACACCCCGGTGAATGTCCGCCGTTTCCTCCAGCGGCACTTCACCTGCCCGATCATCGATCTGTTCGGCAGCACGGAGCTGGGTTACCTCTACTACAGCGACCGCGACGGCCGGTACTGGCCGTACCTCGACCAGATGAATGTGGAATTGATTCCGGTGACCCCGGGAAGTCAACTCTTCAACCTCATTGTGACGAGTGTGCGGAATCCCCATATGCCGCTGATCCGGTACCGCTCGGGGGACTGCGTACGCACCCTGGACGGCACACCGGACCCGGCCAGGATCTCCCGGTTCTGCGGCCGTGAGAAGGAGCTTCTCCCGGCGCCGCACGGCCCGGTGGCGCAGGGAGACCTCGACGACAGCGTCGGCCGCGCGTCACCGCACGTCTTCCTCCACCAGCTCCGGCCCTCCGGGGACGCGGAGGCCGTACTGCGGTACACGACCTTCCACGACGCACCACTCGAGCCGGCCGAGGCAGCCGCACTGGAGCACAGCGTCGGCGAACTGACCGGGCGCCGGTGCCGTGTCGAGCACCGCACGCACATCGCCATCGGCAAGTCCGGCAAGTACGCCTGGCTCGCGAAAGACCTCTGACCCACCCGACGGGAGAATGGTGTGACCACCCCACAGCCGACCGTGTCCGCCGAGGACCTCAAGGCTCTTCTCGGCAGCCGACTCCACGACGAGGTGGTGAAGTACTTCACCGACAAGACCGAAGCGGCACCGGACTTCGTCGAACGCCAGGTCCTCGAGTGCCTGCGGTACCTCTACCTCATCTCGCACCACCGCGAGCAGCTCAGCGGACTCTTCCTGCCCGTCGAGCAGGAGATCGACGAGATATGGCACTACCTCATTCTGCAGACGCGCGAGTACCGTGAACTGTGCGAAGAGAGACTGCCCGGCCGGTTCTTCATCCATCACCGGAGCATCGGCTACGAGGACTACCAGCAGGAGCCCGGCCGTGAGCAGGCGATCGAGGAAGCCCTGCGCTGGATCCCGCTGTACTGCCGGGAGTTCGGCCCCTTCGACGAGGGCGCTCTGCCGCACTGGACGATCGTGCGGTTCCTCCACCAGCAGCTGGACATGTCACTGGAGGACATCGCCGCACTCGAACCGCTGGCAGCGGCGTAGCACGCGCGCCGCGTACGCCCGCATCACCGACGGGACCACGGCGCCCGCACCACCATCCGGCGTGGCATCCGGAGAGACTTCTCGCTCCGGGGGACAGGGAAAGGCATCATGAGCGCTCGGTCCGGCATACCGGCCACGCACGGCAATCCGGAGGTCCCACAGCAGCGGCGGGTCCTGACCGTCCTGGTCGTCTCCCAGGTCCTCAGCGGCGCGGGGCTCGCCGCCGGCATCACCGTCGGCGCGCTGCTCGCCGAGGAGATGCTCGGCTCCACCGGCCTCGCCGGGGTGCCCAGCGCCCTGTTCACGGCCGGGGCCGCGCTCGGTGCCATCGGGATCGGGCGCGTGTGCCAGCGCTGGGGACGGCGGCCGGGACTCACCCTGGGCTACGTGGTCGGCGCGCTCGGCAGTCTCGGTGTCGTCATCGCGGCCGTCGTCGACAGCGTGTACCTGCTCCTCCTCTCCCTCTTCGTCTACGGGGCGGGCACGGTGACCAATCTGCTGGCCCGGTACGCGGGGGCGGACCTCGCCTCGCCCGCGCGCCGGGGCCGCGCGGTGAGCACCGTGCTCTTCGCCACCACACTCGGCGCGGTCGTCGGTCCCCTCCTGGTGAGTGCCACGGGCGACGTCGCCCATGCCTGGGGGATCCCCCGCCTCGCCGGCCCGTTCCTGCTGGCCCTCCTCGCCTTCACGGCGGCCGCCGCCGTGCTGGGCATCTGCCTGCGCCCGGACCCGCTGCTGCTGGCGCGCGACCTCGCGGCGGCCGGCACGTCGCCGGACGACGCCGATGGCACCGGGGAGGGCGACGCCGCCCGGACGGACACCCGTGCCCTCGCCACCGGCGCCGCCGTCATGGTCGTCACCCAGCTCGTGATGATCGCGATCATGACGATGACGCCCGTCCACATGCGGGCCCACGGCCACGGCACACAGGCGGCCGGGCTCGTCATCGCCCTCCATGTGGCGGCGATGTTCATGCCTTCTCCCCTCACGGGCATGCTCGTCGACCGCCTCGGCCGGCGGTGGGTCGCCGCCGCGCCCGGTCTGACCCTGCTCGCCGCCGGAATCCTCGCCGCCGTGGCACCACCGCACTCCATGGCCGCCCTGGCCACAGCCCTCGTCCTGCTGGGGCTGGGGTGGAACTTCGGGCTGATCAGCGGCACCGCCATCGTCACGGACGCGGTTCCGCTCGCCCGGCGTGCCGCGACTCAAGGCACGGTCGACGTGGGGATCGCCCTGGCCGGCGCGACCGGCGGGATGGCTTCCGGCCTGGTCGTCGCGGCCAGTGGATTCCCGGCGCTGGCGGCGGGAGGAGCCGTCCTCGCGCTCGCGATCGTCCCCGTGCTCGCCCTGGCCGACCGGCCGCCGCGTGCCGCCCCGGCGGAAGCCGTCGCGAGCAAACAGCGAGTGTGACGGCTACGGCCCGGGGTTCCGGTACCGGGCGCACTGCCGGGGAGGCGTGAGTGGTCCCCCCGGCATCCGCGCCCCTGGTGCGGGAGCCGGTCCGTCCGCTACGGGGCGGCTCGACGGGAGGCGATCCGCTTGATGCCCCACCCGGTGACGGCGAGCACGGTGCCCGACCCCAGGGAAGCGAGGAACGGGGGCAGGCCGGCGCGCCACAGCTCCGGCCCGGACAGCCCGCCGGGCCGGGCGGGCGGACGGTCCGTGGGCTGCGTCGGCGCGGTGGCCGCCGAGGGGGACGCCCCCTGGGCGGTGGCCTGCGCGGCGGGGACCGTGGGAAGGACCGCTGCGAGGAAGGTCAGTGCGACGACCGCGCGGCGGGCACGGTAGCGCACCGGCGCCGCGCGGTGGTGGCTTTGGCCATGAAGGCGGTCGCGGAAGTCGTGCTCTTTAAGGTGGTTCATGACGCCCCTCGTTGGGGTGGGGACCGGGCCGCCGGTCCTGCTGCCCGCTGGTCTGCGGCGGCCCGGTCGTATGCGAAACCGGCGGCGATCACCGTCGGCTCCTCCAGTCGACACCTCGGCTCGGCGGGGCTGACGCATCTGCCGTGCAGAGAGTTGTCAGATAATTCCCGGCGGTACACCGGGGTATGGAAGGATCGGCTCCTCTGACACGATCTGACAGCAGGGAGCCTCGGCTATGCCCGCACAGATGCGGGGTGGGCGGGGGCCGGACGGCGCCCTGCTCCGGCTACGCGACGCGATGTGCGCCCTCCGCGAGGCCGCGGGCAACCCCTCGTACCGCAGGATCTCCGAGGCCGTCAATCAGGACAACTCCCTGCCCGCGACCGCCTCGCACACCACGGTCGGCGAGATCCTGACCGGCCGGAGTCTGACAGGATCTGACACCCTGCACGCCGTCGTCCTGCAACTGCTGCGGATGAGCGGCGAACGGGAACGGCCGGAGAGCGAAGTCTGGCCGGAGATCAAGGCCTTGTGGACGCAGGCGGACCAGGAAAGGCGCCGCCCCCTCCCCAAGTCCGTACAGGCGTTCGCCTCGACGGTGCGCGAGACGGTCATGAACCGGCTGGATGCCGACCCCGACGCCGTCAGCCGCGCTCTGCGGCTGCGCTTTCCGGCGGCACCGGCCACTACGGTCTCGCCGGCCGCCCTGGCCGCCGTCGCACGGGGTGCGCGCGTGCCGGACCGCCACGAGATCGATCAGCTGCTCGCTCTGCTGCCCGAGGGTCGGGGTCCTACCGCCGAGGAACGGCAGGCCCTGATGTGCTCCTACTTCGCCGCCCTCCGTGACAGCGATCCCACCCGGTACGAGGAATATCTGGCGGAGGACGAGCGTGCCGCCCGCCACGCCTACACGAGCTCGCTCGAGGACGAAGTGCGGGCCCTGCGACGGGAATTACGGGAGACCGGGCAGCAGGCGGCCCGCGGCACCGCCCTCGCCCTCCGGCGCAAGGGCGACGCCGAGCGGCTCCAGGTCGAGCTGAAGCGCGTCCGACTGCACGAGTCCACCGCGCAGCGGGAAGCCGAGCGGCTGCGGACGGACCTGCATGCCCACATCGACCGGCTGCGGCGGCTGCAGGACCGTGTCACCTCACTGCAGAGCGAGCTCACCACCGCCCGGGTGGAGACCTCCCGGGCACACGCCCTCGCCACCCTCAAGGAGGCCGAGGCCACGGTCGCCTCGGCCGCCGGCCACCTCCGCCCCATGGCCGGCCCCCCGGCCTACGACTCCCCCGCCACCTATGATCCCGGCGGCTACGGGGACTTCACCGGCTACGGCCCCTCCGCCGTGAACTCGCTCGAATACGCCCATCCGTACGGCCTCGGCAAGTACGACGTGGCGTGGCAGGTCGAGTGGCCGTCGCCTGCGGCCGCCGCACCCGCTCCCCCGCAAGGGACACCTCGTACGGCCTACGGGTGGGCGCTGCTGGGCCCGCTGCCGAGCACCGCCGGCCGCCGGGACGTCTCCCCGGGGGCGGGCCGGGAGCTGGAAAAGCCCCCGGCGGTCGCCCGTGCCGAGCCCTCGCCCCCTGCCGGCCCGCCCCCGGGCGAGGACCCGGTCCGGGAGGCGGACAGCGGCCGCTCCGACAAGGGGCTGCTCGGACGGTTGCAGTCGATGTTCCAGCCGGGCCATGGCCGCCACGCGCGGCGGCCGCACGACTGACGTCACCCCGCGGCCTGATGCCGTGACAGGCTCCAGATCACTTCGATGCCGGAATCGGCGGGTGGGAGCGGGGGCTGGGAACTTCGCATGCCGATGCGCGTGAAGTCCAGTCGGCGCGGCACGGCTCCGCTCGCGTGGTTCCCCGCGTCGTGCACGATCTCCACCGCGCCGACATCGGACAGCGCGAACGCGGCGGTGACGAGGAGGCGGGCGGAGTCGGTCGCCAGGCCCTTCCCGGTGTGGTCGGGGTGGAGCCAGTAGCCGATCTCCACGACATCCGTTCCGGGACGCCGGAGGAGTCCGCACGACCCGGCGGGGCGCCCCCGGTGGTGCACGGAGTACTGAAAGGAGGTTCCGGCGTCCCAGGCCTGCTCGCAGGAGCGAAGGAACGCGAGATTCTGCTCGGCGCTGTAGCCGTCGGCCCAGGGCATGTACGGACGAAGGTGGTCCAGGGCCTCCGTGACCAGGTCGAGCGCCCACTCCGCGTCGCCCGTACGCCAGCGGACCAGCCGGACCGTCCGATGCTCCAGGGCCTCAGGTGGGCGTTCCATGACACGTCTCCCTCGCACATGGGCTTCCGGGCGGCGGTTCGCATCCCACCACACACTCCGTGCCCCCGCCAGAGGCGGTGCGGCCCCTTCCTCCTCCCCCGGGCCGCCGGGAAGGAATCCGCATGCATGCCGGGGCCCGCTCAGGGCAAACGGCTGTGTGGAGGTTGATGACTATGGTTCCCCTACTCGCTGTGCTGCTGCTCGCCCTGCTCCTGTTCGGTGCGGGATTCGCGCTCAAGGCCCTGTGGTGGGTCGCCCTCATCGTGCTCGCCGTATGGCTGCTCGGCTTCGTCGTCCGGCCGACCGCCGGTGGCGGCGGCCGACGGAGCGGCCGTTGGTACCGCTGGTAGCCGCGGTACACGAACAACCACCCCGATACGCCAACGGAGCGGGTGGCCGGACGACTCGTCCGGCCACCCGCTCCGTTCTGTCCCGGCCGCGGACTCCGAGGCCGTCGCCCGGCACCCCGGGCGACGGCGTGGCTCAGCAGTCGGGCCGGTCCCGGCGTGCGGCCAGGGAGAACGGGTGCCCGGCGGGGTCGGAGTAGATCCGCACATCATCAGGGCCGCCGTTGTCCTTCGTATCCAGCGGCCGGGCACCGAGAGCGATGGCTTCCCGTTCCGCCTCGTCCATGTCGTCCCGGGCGACGAGGAGGCGGAGGTGTGCCTGCTGGGAGTCGTCCGGTCGCGGCCAACTGGGCGGCGCCAGGCCGTGATCCTTCCGGATCGCCAGGTGGGCGCCGTCGAGGCCGACGACCTCGACGAAATCGGGGTCGGCTCCGGGCTGGGTGCGCGCGTCGAGCAGATTGGCGTAGAACTCCGCCAACGCCTCGGGCTCCGCGCAGTCCAGGACCAGGACACTCGTTTTCGCGACGGTCATCTGTCTTCCCCTCACCACGGTCGAAAAGGCCGGTCGCGTGCGTCTTCGGGACTCCTACCCGCAAACCGGGGCGGCACCGCGGCGCCCCCGCACGGCGTGGGTCCGGCGCGGCGGCAGGCACCATGGTGGGCATGAGCGTCTTCATCGACATCGCGGGGCTGGCGACCGCGGACATCGTCTTCGAGCTGTCCCCGCTCGCCGAGCTGAGCCTCGCCCTGCACACCCTGTCCGAGCCCGGGCACCACCCGGGGACGGCAGGCTGGGCCACGGCCACGGCGGCCTCGCTGGAGCCGGATCTCGCGGGACGCCTCTGCGAAGCCGACTTCCTCTGGCGCAATACCTTTTCCGACCTCTTCATGCCGTTCGCCGGGGTGCGCGGCGGTGACGGCAGGACCCGGGCGACGCTCGCCGAGGAGCTGGACCTGCTGGACCGGCTGGACGACGAGCAGTTCGTCTCGACGGCGTTGGAGTTCTGCAGCCTCGACTCGTACAACACGGGCGGTCTGTCACCGCTCAGCGATCCCGCGGCCCGCGCAAGGGCGCTGGAGCTGGCGACGGCCCGCGGTCCGCAGCAGATGAAGTTCACCGCGCGGCTGCTGGAGGACCCCGGTTCGGTACGCGTGTGGGTGCGCCGTCTCGTGGAGGACTGCGACGCCGCCTTCTTCGCGGACACCTGGCGCCGGGTGCACGGCAAGCTGGCCGCCGACGCCCGGCACAAGACACAGCTGCTGCGGCGCAAAGGGCTCGATCACGCGCTGACCGCGGTGTCGCCGGCCCTGGCCCTGGAGGACGGCGGGGCCCGGATCCGTGCCGACAAGCTGTCGGAGGGGCAGGCGACGGCGATGGACCCGGAGGTGGGAGTGGGCCTCACCTTCGTGCCGTCGCACTTCGGCTGGCCGCATCTGATGATCCTGCACCGGCCGGGGTGGCGTCCGGTCGTCCACTACCCCGTCGGCGGCCCCGAACTTCCGGCGCCCGCCTCGGTGGAGCTGCTCAAGCTGCGGCTCGAAGCCCTGGCGCACCCCGTACGGATACAGGTGTGCCGCACCACGGCCCGTGCCCCGCACACGACGGGCGAACTGGCCGTCATCCTCGGCATCAGCGCACCCGAGGTCTCCCGTCATCTGGCGGTGCTGAAGAAGGCGGGCCTGATCATCACGCGCCGTCGTGGCCGGTACGTCATGTACCAGCTCGACATCACGGTGGTGGCACGGCTCAGCAGCGACTTCCTGGAGGGAATCCTGCGCTAGGTCCTGTCGGGTGTTCCGCCGGGTCCGCCGCCGGAGGAGAAATTCAATCGACAACCCGCCGCCCGAAATGGAGACTCGTCCATCTATGACGACACATACCGACTGGATCAGCCGTCCCGAGACCGACGCCGACATCCCGGTGATCCGCGAGATCAACCGGTCCGCGTTCGACACCCCGCTGGAAGCCGACCTCGTCGACGCCCTGCGTGCCGACTCCGCCTGGATCCCCGGACTCTCCATGGTCGCCCAGACACCGGAGGGCACCGTTGCCGGATACGCGCTGCTGACGCGCTGCCACATCGACGACACCCCCGCCCTCTGCCTGGCCCCCGTCGCCGTTCTGCCCGAGTACCAGAGGACCGGTGCCGGTGCCGCGGCCATCCGCGCCGTGCTCGATGCCGCCAGGGACCGGGGAGAGCACATCGTCACCGTGCTGGGGCACCCCGCCTACTACCCGCGATTCGGCTTCGCTCCCGCCTCCGGGTACGGGATCCGTCCCACCATCGAGGTCCCGGACGAGGCCATGATGGTCCTCGGTCTCGACGAACGCCCGCTGCCGAGCGGCACCATCCACTACGCCGCCCCGTTCGGCATCTAGCCGCGTTTTCGCCGGGCCCCGGGGGGAGCTCCCGGCCCGGCGGGCGCTCGGCTCGAATTCCGCGCCCCGACGATCGGTTTCAGCAGTACGAACGGCGGATGGCGCCGCAATGGCGATCATCATGCGCGGCCTACGGAATGAGTCCATCAGCCTCCCTTTCCGGCCTACTGGCCGGCTTCTCAACTCTGTTGATAACACCGGCCCCTAGTATCGGGCGAGCTCGCGAGATCTTCTCGGGAGAAAGTGTCAGGGAGGCATTTCTGTGCGCACCATGAAGGCTATTGCCGCGCTCGCCCCGGTGGTTCTGGGCGTGATACTCGCCGCTCCCGGCGCCGCCGTGGCGGCGGGCGACGAGCACGCGTCGACCAGTGCCCGGCAGATCAACGCTCCCGCGTTCGGCAACTTCATCCTGCAAACCGGTACGGCGCTCCACGAAACGGACGACACCTTCGCCACCGCGACAGCCGACTGGGACCGGGACGGCCGCCCGGACCTCGTCGCGGTGAAGAAGAGCAGAACGGGCACCAACAGCACCGAAGTCCATATCCTCTCCGGCGCCAGCAACTTCCAACGCTACATCCTCCAGACCGGCACAGCACTCCACGAAACAGACGACTCGTTCGACTACGCCATAACCGACTGGGACCGGGACACCCGCCCCGACCTCGTCGCGGTGAAGAAAAACAGAACAGGCACCAACAGCACCGAAGTCCATATCCTCTCCGGCGCCAGCAACTTCCAACGCTTCACCCTCCAGACCGGCACAGCACTCCACGAAACAGACGACTCGTTCGACTACGCCATAACCGACTGGGACCGGGACACCCGCCCCGACCTCGTCGCGGTGAAGAAAAACAGAACAGGCACCAACAGCACCGAAGTCCATATCCTCTCCGGCGCCAGCAACTTCCAACGCTTCACCCTCCAGACCGGCACAGCACTCCACGAAACAGACGACTCGTTCGACTACGCCATAACCGACTGGAACCGTGACGGCCGCCCCGACCTCGTCGCCGTCAAGAAGAACCGCACCGGGACGAACAGCACCGAAGTGCACATCCTCTCGGGCGCCCACAACTTCCAGCGCTTCATCCTCCAGACCGGCACAGCGCTCCACGAGACGGACGGGACGTTCGACTTCTCCGTCGCCGACTGGAACCGTGACGGCCGCCCCGACCTCGTGGCCGTCAAGAAGAGCCGCACGGGGACGAACAGCACCGAGGTGCACATCCTGGGCTGAGTGCCCCGCACGTGTGCCGGACACCGCGTCGGTCCGTTCGGCCCCCGGGGTGCCGAGCGGGCCGGCGTCACGCTGCCGGTGTCCGCCGGGCCGTGAGGTCGGCTCGATTCGCCCGTGTTCACCCGCGCGCCCGGCGGGTAGGCGGCCGGTTGGCCCGGCGCGCGCCGGGTCGTGCCAGGACGACAGGCGTCCAACGCCCGTGGAAAGGACACGCTCGTGATACGTCCCACCACCGCCGTACTCGTCTCCACCGCCGCCGCGATCGGCACGGCGCTCGCCGTGCCGGCCGGGGCGGGGGCCGCCCAGGCCGCTCCGACGGAAGCCTCCGCCCCGCGCGCGGTCGCCACCTGCGGCACCGCCGACCTGCGGATCTCCTTCCGCGACCGGCTCGGCGGCGGAATGAACCACGCCGGCGGCACACTGGAGCTGCGGAACACCTCCGGCCGCCTCTGCGCACTGCGCGGCTATCCGGGGCTGGGGCTGGAGAACGCCCGTCACGCCCCGCTGCCCACCCGCACGGTGTGGGGCAGCACCTGGTACGCGGACGACCCCGGCAACAAGGTCGTGCGTCTGCGGGCGGGCGAGGCCGCGCAGGCCAACGTCGCCTGGACCCACTCCGGCACCAAGGCCCGCCACGCCGAATACCTGCGGGTGACGCCGCCGGGCGCCACGACCTACCGCACCATCGCGCTGGGCGACATCGTCGACCACGGTGAGCTTCACGTCACCGCCGTGGCCCACAAGGTCCCCGTCCGCGACTGACCCACCCCCGTTGCGGCGAACCGGTCATCTTGGGACGGCCCGCGTGGCTGTGCCCCGCCCCGGGGGAACCCTCTTCTTCCCGAGCGCCGGAAGCCGGGCGCGACGCGAGCAGAGAGGGCTGGGCATGAGCGACGACTTCGTTCTGGATGTCACCAGGATCCGCGAGGACGCACGGCGGAAGATGGAGGCGGGTCCCGTCACCGACTCGTACGGCGTCGACAGCGAACGCGTGATCGACATCCTCAATGACGTCATCGCGACGGAAATGGTGTGCTGGCTGCGCTACACCCGGCACGCCATCTCGGCGACCGGCATCGACCGGGCGCAGGTGGCCGCCGAGTTCACCGAGCACGCGGCGCAGGAGATGCAGCACGCCATGCGGGCGGCCGAGCGCGTCTCCCAGCTCGGTGGCGAGCCCGATTTCGACCCGGCGACGCTGGCCCGGCGTGCGCACACCGACTACACCACCCCGTCGCCGAACGATCTGAAGGAGATGCTGGAACACAATCTGCTCGCCGAGCGGATCGTCATCTCCAGCTACCAGGAGATCGTCCGCTGGCTGGCGGACCGCGACCCCACCACGCGCCGACTGCTGGAGTCCATCCTCGAGGAGGAAGAGGAGCACGCCGACGACATCCTCGACCTGCTCGGCGCGTGATGCGGGCGCGGCCACGGCCGGCCCCGGCTCACGGGTCGTGGTGGGTCCGGGCGGTGTCGGGGGACCCGCCCAACGCCTGACGGGGCACTCTCGGCTCTTCCTCGTCCGGTGCGGCGAGCTCGTGGCCGGGCGGGTCGCGGCGGCGTCGGTCGCCCAGCGCACCGATGAAGATGAGGACACCGGCGACGGCCACCCCGGTGAGGAGGGTGAACGTGGGGGTGGTGGAGCTGAGCATGGCGCCCGCCAGGGTCGCGCCGAGCGCGTAGCCGATGGCGGCGATCGCTCCCATGACCGAGTAGCCCGCGGCCAATGCGGCGGGCTCCAGTCTCTCGCGCACCGCCATGTGCCGGGTGACCTGGGCTCCCGCGTACAGCAGGCCGGCGACCGACAGTGCGGCCACGATGGCCGCGAGGCAGTGGCCGAGGGCCGCGGACACCACACAGCCGGCGATGCCGAGGACCAGGACGAGCCCTTGCCGTTGGGGGTCGCCCGGCCACCGGCGGAGCCCGTAGATCATGGCGCCCAGGACGGCGAAGCCCGACTGCATGGTGAGCATGAGCCCGACCCAGCCGATGGGGGCGCCGCACTCCTCGATCAGCGCGGGCAGCGCCAGTTCCGACAGGGCGAACAGGATGAGCGCGGCGGCGCCCGCGAGGTAGGCGGGCCAGGCGGGGAGCACGCACCGCAGGAGTGAGGGGCCGGTGCGCGTGGTCTCTTCGGACTCCCATCGCATCGGCAGCGCGCGCAGCGCCTTGGCCGCGGTGAAGGCCAGCAGGGCGGCCACCCACAGGGGGGCGCAGGAGGCGAAGTCCAGTGCCAGCCAGCTGACGAGTGCGGGGCCGACGGCCGAGGTGGTGTAGGCCAGCATGGTCTCGGCGCTCAGAACACGGGGGCGCAGTTGTGCGGGCACCTGGGTGGTGAGCAGCGTGCGCAGTCCCGCGGGGCTCGCGGCCGGGGCGGCGCCTGCCAGAGCGGCGAGCGCCGCCAGGAGCACCGGATGAGCGCCCCGCAGCATGCCGAGCGCGGCGAAGGCGACGGCTCCGCCGCCCAGCCCGCAGGCCAGCTGGCCGACGACGCGTTGGGGGCGTAGCCGTGGCCCGAGGATTGCCCCGCCCACGACCTCGCCCAGCGTGAACGCCGCGGCGAGAAACGCACCCAGTGCGTAGCCACCGGGTTCCTCGCGGACGAGGAAGACGCAGGCCAGCGGCATTATGGCGACGGGCAGTCGGGCGGTGGTCATCACCGCCGCCCAGATCAGCAGGGGACGGGTGACGAGTTCGCGGTATCCGGCGGAATGTGCCGGTCCCGAGGCGGTGTGTCCCATGTCCAGACAGTAGGGTCGCAGTCGATCTCCTTGGGGAAATCTGCTGCGGGGGCCGTCTTGTGGGACGCACGAGGGGGACAAGAGGCGAAAAAACACCCCGTGCGCATGATCCGGGGCGCGGCGCACTGCTCGTGCGCACGGCGCGCGCGGCATGGCGCTGGCGCCTCGGGGGCTCGTGCCTCCGCCCGTCGGCGGCGGGCCTCTGCCGGGCCGCGTCGGACGTGCCGAAATGGCGATACGTACAGCGGGGATGTGCGCCCTGCCCGGCCCGATGAGCTGACCGCCGTCCTCGGGCTCCGGTGACAGGGAGTGATCCGAACCACCCCTCATGAGGCGCGACACGTGCGCGTACACCGCGCTCCGGTCACGCAGGCGGGGGGTGACCGGTCAACGCCGGAGGTAGAAGCGGGTGGTGGTGCCCTGTGGCCCGGTGTGGGTACGGACCAGGTCGGTGACGTAGTGGACCATGAGCAGCCCCCGGCCGCCGGGCTGGGTCGGCGGGGGCGGGCAGCGGCCGGCCAGGGGGGCGCTGATGTGTCCGCGGTCCTCGACCTCGCAGACCAGGTGGTCGCCCTCGGCCCAGACCCGCAGGGTGCCCGCACCACCGCCGTGCACCACGCTGTTGGTGGTCAGCTCCGCCACCGACAGCTCCAGATCACTGTGGCGGCCGTCGGGCAGCCCGAACCCCGCGGCGAGCCCGGCGGCGAAGTGCCGGGCGTCGGGGAGGCTCGCCGCGTCGAAGGTGAAGGCGGCCACCCCGGGCGGCAGGGGCAGGGGCTCGTTGTACCGGGCGATGACGCGGTCGGGTGCGTAGGCGTCGCTGAACCGCTCCAGGCCGCCGCTGACGACGACGGGGTGGGTGGCCTCGGCGTCGGCCAGCACGGCGGCGGACAGCCGCCCGGTGTCGTAGGGGCACAGGATGGTGACGTCGCGCCCCGTGAACGCGTAATTGATCAGCGCCTCGTGCTGCGCGCACGCCGGGTACTCGGCCGCGTTGCGGCCGGCCCAGATCGGCTCGCCGATGATCCGCGCGTGACGGTCCTGATGGGCGTCGGCGAACGCGCGCAGGACGCGCGGAATGATCCGGCCCGGATTGCGCCCGGCCTGCTGCATGTCGATGAGGCGCACCGAGGCGGCGTGCTCGCCCAGAGCTTCCCGGAGCAGCGTGAGGTTCTTTTGGGGGACGGCCACGGCCACCGGCTCCCCCGCGGCCAGTCCGTCCCGGATGAAGGGCACGGTGGCGGTCAGATACTCGGTGTCGCCGCGGTAGAAGAGTGCTGGGTGCACGAACGTCTCGTCGCTGACTGTCACGCCCGTCACCCCGTCACCTCGATCACCGTCAGATCGGACCAGAACATCTCCAGCGCACGACGCAGCGACGGCGGCGGTTCGTGGACGACGATCCGCCGGTCGGCCCGGCCGAGCCGCTGGGCCGCGCGGGCCAGGGCGGAGGTGCCCGCGACATCGACGAACGTGACGGCCGACAGCTCCAGGTAGGCGTCCCCGCCACGGGAGAGCAGTCCTTCCAACGCGCCCTCCCACTCCGTCTGCGACGTCAGGCTGATTTCGCCGGAGGCGGCTATTCCCGGCCGGTCCGCGCACGGCCGGATGTCGAGAACGCCGTGTCGGGGCGCTTCTTCGCCCGCCCTCACCGTGTGTGGCCCACCCATGGACTCGCCCCCACTTCCCGCCGCGGTGGCCAGTATCGCCCACATCCCGGCGTGAGGGAGGGGGTCGGGACGTGAAACCGGCCGCGGCCCGTGCGGGGCCGAAGGGCGGACCGCTCCGGAGCGAACGGGTGGTTTCGTGCCTCGGGAGCCGTCGACGGGGCAGGCGGGTCAGGGAGGGGTTCCGGACCGACGATGGGTGTGGCATGAGCGATTACGAGCGTTCCCGTACGATGCCCGCGCTGCCTGAGCATGTCTTCGATCAGGCGAGCACGGTGAGCCGGCTCGCCGGCTGGCTGCCGTCGGATCTGCACGTGCAGGAGGCGCAGGGGCTCCCGGCCGTGACCGTGCACGAGGACCGCACCGGCGAGGACGCGGCCGCGCTGTTCCGCACGCAGCCGGACCGGCTGCGGGTGGAGTGGGGCACGCGGGACAGCTCGAGCTACGCCGGATGGCTCCAGGTGACCGGTGTCGGCGCGGGCGCGAGCGAGGTGACGGTCCATCTGTCCTTCTTCGACGAGCGGCACGACCCCGGAGAGGAGACCGTGCGCACCGCGCTGGAGCGGAGCCTGGAGCGGCTGGAGGAGCAGGTGCGGCTCCGCGTCGACAACGCCGGGTGAGCCCGTGCCCCGCCGCCACCGTCGGGTGATTCCCTGCGCGAGGGGGCATGACCGGGGTGAGTCGGGGCAACACGTGTGCCCATGAACGACACATCCCGATCCTCATCCGAAATTCACGGCGGTCCGCGCCCCGGGCGCCTTCGCGGCGTCGGCGCGCTGTGCGGGCTCGCCCTTTCGCTCGCACTGGTGGCGGGGTGCGGTGACGGGGATGGTGACGGCGGCGGGAGCGCCACGTCGTCGACGCCGTCGGCCGGCGCCGCGTCGGCCACAGGACAGCTCACCGAGGACCAGGCCGAACGCAAGGCGCTGGTGCCGTCGGCGAAGGTCGGCTACGAACGCGCCGCGGACGCCGCGTCGGCGAAGGTCCCCGGCAGCAGGCTGGTCTCCGTGGAGCTGAAGCGCACCGCCGGCGCGGGCCCCCAGTGGCACACCGAGGTGGCGGCCCCGGACGGCACCGCCCACCTCGTGCGGGTCGACGCCGTCTCCGGAAAGGTCCTCGAGTCCCGGGCGAAGGCGGACCAGGACGACGGGGACAAGCAGGAGCTGGCCGACCGTCTGAGCAAGGCCAAGGTCTCGCCGCAGGATGCGGCCGCGACGGCCCTCGACAGGACCAAGGGCACGGTCACCGCCGTCGAGCTCGACGACACGGACGCCGGCGCGGTCTTCTGGTCCGTCGACGTCGTGACGACCGGCGACTGGAACAAGACCACGTTCGACGTCGACGCGACCCACCGCAAGATCCTCCGCGAGCACGTCGACCGCGACTGAGGCCGGCGCGTCGGGCGGTCGGCCGTTCATCGTCGACCGGGGGCCGACAGGGGACCCGACAGGGGAACAGCGTCACCCGGTGGGCCCGTCGCCTTGGGCCACCCGGGTGCGCCCGCTGCGCCGTTCGCAGGATGCTGCGTACGTCGGCCCGGCTGGGTGGCAGGCATGTTGTCGCCGGGCCGCCGCACCAGCGACCCACGTGACCCGGCACCCCACGGCGGCCGGCCCGGCATCCCTCGTCGCGCGCGCCGTCAGCCCGAGAACGAACGGAGCAACCCATGCGTATGCGACACCAGCTGGCCACGGCCGTGGCGGTCCTGGCCGTGAGCGGTGCGGCCATCAGCCCCGCCCTGGCCACCTGCCCCCGCACCAGCTCGGCCGACGACACCTTCCTGCGCACCGCCCACCGGGGCAATCTGGCCGAGATCGCGATGGCGAAGGACGCCGGCAAGAACGCCACCACGTCCTGTGTGAAGCGGGTCGCCAAGGTCCTGCTCCGCGACCACATGAAGATGGACGAAGAAGTGAAGAGGGTGGCGGACAAGGTGCGGACCTCCCTGCCCGACTCCCCCACCGACGAGCAGAAGAAGCAGCTCGCGAAGTTGCGGACGAAGGCCCACACCAAGGCGTACGACGTCGCATGGCTCAAGGCGCAGGCCGCCGGGCACATGAAGACCCTGGACCTGATCGACCACGAGATCAAGTACGGCCACAACGACAAGGTCCGGCACCTGGCGAAGAAGCTCCGGCCCACCGTCGCCATGCACCTCGGCCTCGTGCACGGTGGCACCTGCCACGACAGCGACAAGGACCACAAGGCCGCCGCGGTCAACGGCCGATAGCCCCCGTATTCTCCAGCCCCGGCCGACGCGGGCAGCGACGGCCGGGGGCTCGCCCCGTCAGCAACGGCGCCGCCCGGCCACTGCCGCGCGCCGGCCGGGGAACGCGTCAGGGAGACGGGCGACTCATCGGACATGACGCACGAGCCAAAGGAGTGAGGCAGATGAAGGTCGGCTACAAGCTGGCGACGGAGTCCTTCGGACCGGGCGAGCTGATCCGGCAGGCCGTGCGGGCCGAGCAGGCCGGGTTCGACTTCGTGGAGATGAGTGATCATTTCCACCCCTGGCTGGACAACCAGGGGCATTCGCCGTTCACCTGGACGGTGCTGGGGGCGATCGCGGTGAAGACCGAGCGGATCGGCCTGGTGACGGGCGTGACCTGCCCGACGGTGCGCTACCACCCGGCGATCATCGCTCAGGCCGCCGCCACGCTCGCCCTGGTCTGCGACGGCCGCTTCACCCTCGGTGTCGGATCCGGGGAACGGCTCAACGAACACGTCATCGGCCCGGGATTTCCCGGCTCGGTCCGGGTGCGCCACGAGATGCTGCGCGAGGCGCTGGAGATCATCCGGTCGTTGTGGCGCGGTGGCTACCGCTCCTATGAAGGCAAGCACCTGCGGCTGGAGGACGCGCGGGTCTTCGACCTGCCCGAGCAGCTGCCCCTGATCCCGGTGGCAGCCGGCGGGGCAGCCGCGGCCCGGATCGCGGCCGAGCTCGGGGACGGGCTGTTCGCGACCGAACCGAAGTCGGAACTCGTCCGGCACTACCGCGAGGCCGGTGGCAGCGGACCGTGTTACGCCGAGGTGCCGATGGCGTGGGCGGCCGATGAGCACACCGCCGCCAAGGCCGTACTGGAGACCTCACGCTGGGCCGTGACGGGCTGGAAGGTGATGAGCGAGCTGCCCAACCCGGCCAATTTCGACGCCGCGACGACCACCGTCCGCGAGGAGGACATCCTCGAGCAGTTCGCCTGCGGCCCCGACCCCGCCCGCTACGTCGAGGCCGCGCAGGAATACGTCGACGCCGGTTTCGACCACCTGGTCATGCAGAACGCCGGCCCGGACCCGGACGGGTTCATCGACTTCTACCAACGGGAGCTCGACCATCGGATCCGGGCGCTCCAGCCGAGCTGACGCGCGACGGTGGGGCTGTCCCCACCGCCGGGCGGGTGGTGGCGGGATCGCCGGCGCGGTGCGCCCCCGGGAAGACTGGGTCCGGACCGATCGTCCGGCCCCACCCGTAGGGAGAACCCCGCCATGTCGCCCCTCTCACGCCGGTCGCTGCTCGCTGCGCTGCCCGCCCTGGGCTTCACCGCCACCGCGCGGCCGGCGCACGCCCGGACCGCGGCCCCGCCGCCCGACGGCCGGGCCGGTGCGGTCGTCGCCGCGTTCGCCCGCGCCTGCCGGCCGCTGCGGTCGACCGGGCCGTACGGCGACCTCGGCGATCTGCGCCCGCTCGGCGCGGCGATCGGTGACGTGCCGGTGGTCGGGCTCGGTGAGGTGGCCCACGGTGCGCACGAGCTGTTCACCCTCAAGCACCGGGTCTTCCGGTATCTGGTCGAGCACAAGGGGTTCAGGACCTTCGCGCTGGAGGCCGGCTGGGGCGCCGGGCTGCGGATCGACGCGTACGTGCGGCAGGGCACCGGCGACCCGCGCACGATCATGGAAGAGGAGTTCGGCAACGGCAAGTGGCCGTGGCACGTCCACGAGTATCTGGACCTGATCACGTGGATGCGTGAGCACAATGTGCGCCACCCGAAGTCCCCGGTGCGGTTCATGGGGAACGATCTGGCCTACCCGCGCATCGACGACATGCTGTTCGAGCGGGTCCTCGGGTACGTCGGCCGACGGCATCCGGCACTGCGGCCGAAGTTCGACGGGCTCTACGAGGCGTTGTGGGCCCATGCCGCCGAGACCGACTTCAGTGCGCTGCCGCCGGCCGAGCGCCGCCGGCTGGCCGGACTGGCCCGGCAGGCCGTGAGCATCCTGGAGGGACTGCGCCCCGGACCCGACCGCGCGGCCTACGACCGGGTCGTGCAGCACGCGCGGGTCATCGAGCAGACCGCCACGCTGCTGGCCTTCGATCTCAAGGACCCGGCGACCTGGCCCGAGGCCATGCGTTACCGCGACGAACTGATGGCCTGGAACACCGCTTGGTGGTACCGGCACACCGGTCACAAGCTCCTGCTGTCCGGCCACAACGGGCACACCGCCTACGAGACCTACGATCCCGCCCACTACCCCGTCACCCAAGGGGCCTACTTGCGAAAACTGCTCGGTGAAGGCGGCTACCTCAGCGTGGGCACGACCTTCGGACGCGGAAGTGCCACCGTGCCGGGCGACGACGGAAAGTGGCGGACCGAGGAGTTCGCGTCGCCCAGGGCGGGCAGCAGCGAGGAGCTACTGGAGCGGGTGGGCCACGAGACGCGGTACCGGGATTTCCTGGTGGATCTGCGGACCGTCCCGTCGGCGGCCCGCGACTGGTCGCACCGGGCCCGTCCCACCCGGGACATCGGACCGCCCGGCGACCCCTACCGCCCGTTCGCGCTCGGCAGGGGGCACGACGTCCTCGTCCACCTGCACGCCTTCCGTGCGGCGCACCCGCTGTCGTGACGCCCGCTGTCGTGACGGCCGCAAGGGGTCGTGCCGGGGGCGGCAGCGGACCGCCGCCCCCGTCGGCCCGTCAGCCGGTCACGGTGGCGGCCCCGGCGTGCGCGGGTGGGGCCGGGGGGAAGGGGATGCCGGCGAGGACGGGGATCAGCGACTCCTCCTCGTAGTCGAGGTGTGCCGTCAGCTCGCGTGCCATGCGGTTCAGCTCGGTGCGGAAGCGCAACGGGTCGGCTCCGCCGATGTCTGCCAGCAGGGCGACCAGCTCGCCCTGGAGGCGTGCGACCGTCCGGTGTTCGTCACGGAGCCGGTCGAGCGCGGCTGCCAGATGGGGGTGGCGACTGGCGAGCGCGGGGAAGACATGCGCGTCCTCGCCGGTGTGATGGAACTCCAGGGACTGGCAGAACGCCAGGCAGTGCTGGCGGATCTGCAGTCCCAGCCCGGGCGCCGCCGGGGGCCCGTCGGGCCCGGTGCGATCCGCCCGCGCGGCGAAGTGGGCGTCGACCTCGGCGCCCACATGCCGTAGCTGTGCGCGCAGCCATGTGTGGACCTCCAGGAGCTTGTCGGCGAGCGTGGTGACCTCGCCCGGCCCCTCCCCCGGCTCGATCCCGGGGCGCTCCAGCACCACGACCGGCAGGAGCCGGGTGGTGCGGGTCTGGTAGTCGGCGTATCCCGGTTCCACAGCGGCCACTTGCTCGAACAGCCGGTCGCGCCGCGTGCCTTCGGCGGGCACGGCGATCGCTTCGAATTCCTCGGTGCCGAGCTCCACCCGCACCAGCGGGTGGGCGAGCAGGTTGTGGTACCAGGCGGGGTGCCGGGGCGCTCCGGCGGCGGAGCCGATGACGAGCAGCAGGCCGCCGACGCGGACGTAACCGAGCGGAACAGTGTGCTCCGCTCCCGACTTCGCGCCGGTGGTGGTGAGAAGGAGGAGGTCGCCGCCCTCGAAGGGGCCGCCGACCTTTCCGCCGTTGGCGCGGAACTCCTCGATGACGGATTGGTTGAAGGAAGTGGGCATGCGGTGTCGGATCTCCAGAGAAGTACGCCCGTTCCACGGTCGCACCGTGGTGAGGGTGGATGACGGTGAGGCGCGCGGCACTCGGTCCCCGCCTGGGGACGGCGCCGGTCGGAAGCCCGGACGGCCGTCGGGAAGGCATGGCGGTGATGACGTCACACGGCGGTGCGGGGCACCGCGGAGGACAAGGGAGGACGCGCGGACGTGATCGGCGTCAGGCGCGGGGTGCGGAAGATGCACTCATGGTGTGGTCCCTCGGTACGGCGCTCGCCCGACTGCCGACCTGCCCACTGCTCTGTGGTCGGCGTCACGCGGCGCCCCGCCATTACAGCCATCAGGCGACCCTGTTGTCAACGCGCGTGGTCCCGCTCCCCCACCGGGCGGGGCAGCCGCCGGCCCGGTCCGCTCCGACGGTGGCGCGTCCCGGTTGGCTTTGTCCGCCTCCGGTCGGCAGGATGATCGCCGTGACAGAGATTCGAACGCCCCGACTGATGCTCCGCCGCTGGCGCGAGGACGATCTCGGCCCGATGGCCGACATCAACGCCGACCCGGAGGTCATGCGCTGGGTCGGTGACGGCTCGGTCCGGGACCTGGAGGAGACCGCCGAGGACATCGAGGGCTGGGAGGAGGAGTGGGACGACGAGGGCTTCGGCGTGTTCGCCGTCGAGCTGCTCGCCTCCGGTGAACTGGCCGGGTGCGTCGGTCTTTCGGTGCCCGTCTCGCTGCCCGGGCTGGAGCACGAGGTCCAGATCAGCTGGCGGCTCGGACGGCAGTTCTGGGGCCAGGGGTACGCGTCCGAAGGGGCTCAGGCCACGTTGGAGTTCGCGTTGCAGGAGCGTGGGCTCGACCGTGTCATCAGCGTGTCCCGGCCGGGCGACGACGCCTCTCAGAACGTGCTGCGCAAGCTCGGCATGACGCGGGAGCGCGAGATCACACATCCCGAGTACGACATTCCGCTGCTCGTGCACGCCATCGATCTCACGGAATTCGCCGCGTAGAACCGGCCGTCGGCCGACGGAGTCGGACACTCCGGTCCATGCACCGCACAAACGTTTCTTTCTCCATGCAACCGCACAAGCCCGCAGCTCATCTGTAGAGCTGTGGGCGGTGTTTGCCGCCGCGCTGGTGGGTCACCGAGGCCGTGCCCCACCGCCTTGTTCTTGTTGCTGGAAAGGTCGACTGACGTGCACCTCGGATCGAGCCGTCGCTCCGTACTGTTGGTTTCCGCTCTCACGGGCTCCCTGATGCTCACCGCCTGCGGGGGCGGTTCCGGTGGCTCCGGTTCCGACGCGGAAGCCAAAATCACCGTCAGCCCGGCGGGCGGCAAGGACGTCGCGCTCGGCTCGCCGATCGCGGTGAAGGCGGACGGCGGGCGGCTCACCCAGGTGGACGTCAAGGACGACAAGGGCAACAAGGTCACGGGGCAGCTGGCGGCCGACGGTTCCTCCTGGGCCTCGGACAGCAAGGCCGGCCCCCAGACCACGTACACCGTGCGGGCCACGGCGAAGGGCGGCAAGGACGGCAAGGGCAAGGAGTCGTCCTCGACCGCCACCTTCACCACACAGCAGGCGCCGGCGGTCAACAAGCTCACCAACACCCCCAGCAACGGCCAGACCGTCGGTACGGGCATGCCGGTCTCGATCCTCTTCGACAAGCCGGTGGACGACAGCAAGCGGGCCGAGATCGAGAAGTCCCTGAAGGTCACCACCCAGCCCAAGATCGAGGGCTCCTGGGGGTGGGTCAAGGACTACTCGGGCCAGGACCGGATCGACTGGCGGCCCAAGGACTACTGGCCGAGCGGGACCAAGGTCTCGGTGAACGGCTCGCTGTCGGGAATCAACTCCGGTGAGGGCGGCTGGTTCGCGCGGAACTACAACTTCGGCTTCACCATAGGCGCCGACCGCAAGGCCGTCATAGACGTCCCCGGCCACACCCTGACCATGTACGAGAACGGCAAGCCCGTCGGCGACATCAAGGGTTCGGCGGGCTCCCCCACCGACCCCACGCGCGGCGGCATCCACACGGTACGCAGCAAGAACGCCGCGGAGACCATGGACTCGTCCACCATCGGTTACGGCAAGCAGTGGATGCTGGACTCGAAGTGGGTGACCCATCTGACCGCCTCCGGGACCTTCCTGCACTCGGCGCCCTGGAACAACTCCATCGGCGTGGAGAACAACAGCCACGGCTGCTTCGGTATGACCACCAGCGACGCCAAGAAGGTCTACGACTTCCTGTCCATCGGCTCCACCGTCGAGGTCAAGGGCACCACCAGCACCAAGAAGACGGACGTCGGCAACGGCCTGGAGGTCTGGCAGGAGACCTGGGAGCAGTGGCACAAGCGCAGCGCGCTGAAGTGATCCCCTGAGGCGGGCCGAATGGGTGTCGTCCCTCCCTGGTGCGTTTACGCGCGCCGGGGAACCGGGGACCTCGTCACGGTGCTGATGGGACACCAGCGAAAGGCGAGGCACCGTGGCAACGCACCCCGCCCCCGACCGGCCCACCGGTCCGGGCCGGTCCGGCGACCCTGACCGGACCACCACCTCGACAGTGACCCTCCGGGTCAACGGCGTTCCCCGGCGGCTGACCCTCGACAACCGGACGACCGTGCTCGACGCCCTGCGCGAGCACCTGGATCTCACCGGCGCCAAGAAGGGGTGCGATCACGGGCAGTGCGGGGCGTGCACCGTGCTGGTCGACGGGCGGCGCGTGAACAGCTGTCTGCTGCCGGCGGTCGCGTACGACGACGCGCAGATCACCACCATCGAGGGGCTGGCGGGACAGGCCGGAGGCGACGGGCTGCATCCGCTCCAGCAGGCGTTCGTCGACCGCGACGGTTTCCAGTGCGGCTACTGCACGCCGGGGCAGCTCTGCTCGGCGGTCGGGGCGATCTCCGAGGCGGCGGCGGGTCACCCCTCGTACGTCACCCCGCTGACGGACGGTCCGCCGGGCCCGGGCGTCCCCCTGTCCCCCGACGAGATCCGCGAGCGGATGAGCGGCAACCTGTGCCGGTGCGGCGCGTACCCCAACATCGTCGGCGCGATCGAGGACGTGACGCGGTGAGGAGCTTCGCCTACACGCGCGCCGACGACGTCGACGCGGCGATCGCGGCCCTGGCCGGCTCCCCCGACGGCATGTTCCTCGGCGGCGGTACGAACCTCGTCGACCTGATGAAGCTGGGTGTGGCCTCCCCCGGTCTGCTGGTGGACGTCAGCAGACTGCCGCTCACGGAGATCCGGGAGACGGCGGGCGGCGGTCTGTGGATCGGCGCTGGCGTCCGCAACAGCGACCTCGCCGCCCACCCGGCCGTACGCACCCGCTATCCGGCGCTGTCCCAGGCGGTGCTGGCGGGCGCGTCCGGCCAGCTCCGCAACGCCGCCACCACGGGCGGGAACCTGCTCCAGCGCACCCGCTGCCTGTACTTCCAGGACGTCGGCAAGCCGTGCAACAAACGCGTTCCCGGCAGCGGCTGCCCGGCCCGCGAGGGCGTCCACCGCGAGCTCGCCGTGCTCGGCCATTCCGAGGCCTGCGTGGCCACGCACCCCTCGGACATGGCCGTGGCGCTCGCGGCGCTCGACGCCGTCGTGCACCTGCGGGGGCCCGAGGGCGAGCGGACGGTCGACCTCACGGACTTCCACCGGCTGCCCGGCGACGAACCCCATCGGGACACGGTCATCCGCCACGCCGAGCTGGTACTCGCCGTCGAGCTGCCGCCCCCGCCGGCGGGCGGGTCCGCATACCGCAAGGCGCGCGACCGCGCCTCGTTCGCCTTCGCCCTCGTCTCCGTCGCCGCCGCGCTCGATGTGCGTGAGGGCACGGTCCACGACGTCCGGCTGGCGTTCGGCGGTCTCGCCCACAAGCCGTGGCGGGCCCGCGCGGCGGAGGGCGCGCTGCGCGGGGCCCGGGCCACCGAGGAGTCCTTCACCCGTGCCGCCGACGCCGAGCTGGCGGCCGCGGAGCCACTGCGCGACAACGCCTTCAAGGTGTCCCTCGCGCGCAATCTGGCCGTGCGCGTCCTCAGCGGACTCGCCGGCCTCGGCGGCACCGCCGCCGTCACCGAGGGGGCCACCTCATGAGCACCACGAGTACACCCGGCCCGGTGCGCGTCGAAGGGCGCGAGAAGGTCACCGGGGCGGCCCGGTACGCCGCCGAACACACGCCGCCGGGCGCCGCCTACGCCTGGCCCGTCCCCGCCACGATCGCCCGGGGGCGGGTCGTGGCGGTCGACGCGGGGCGGGCGATGGACGAGCCCGGGGCCCTCGCCGTCCTGACCCACGAGAACGCCCCGCGGCTGAAGGAGGCGGACGACGCCACCCTGCTCGTGCTGCAGAACGACCGTGTGCCGCACCGCGGCTGGTACGTCGCGCTGGCGGTCGCCCGCAGCCTGGAGGCCGCGCGCGCCATGGCCGCCGCGATCGAGGTCACGTACGCGGCCGAGGACCACGACGCCGTGCTGGCCACCGACCACCCGGGCCTCTACACCCCCGACGAGGCCAACGGCGGCTTTCCCGGCAGCCGCGAGCGGGGTGACTTCGACGCGGCGTACGCGCGCGCCGCCGTGCGCGTCGACGCCACGTACACCATGGCCGGTCTGCACAACCACCCCATGGAACCGCACGCCACGACCGCCCGGTGGGAGGGCGACCGCCTGCACGCCCACGACTCCAGCCAGGGCGCCACCACCGTCCAGAAGACACTGGCCGCGCTCTTCGGCATGGACAGTGAGCGGATCACCGTCGTCTCCGAGCACGTGGGCGGCGGCTTCGGTTCCAAGGGCACGCCACGGCCGCAGGTGGTCCTGGCCGCGATGGCCGCCCGGCACACCGGGGTGCCCGTCAAGCTCGCGCTGCCGCGGGCGCAGCTCGCGGCCGTCGTCGGTCATCGCCCGCCCGTCGTCCAGCGCCTGCGGCTCGGCGCGGACGCGGACGGGACGATCAGCGCCCTCGCGCACGAGGTCACCACGCAGACCTCCACCGTCCGGCAGTTCGTGGAACAGGCCGCCACCCCCTCGCGCACCATGTATGTCTCGCCGCACAGCCGGACCACCCACCAGGTCGTCGAGCTCGACGTGCCCAGCCCGTCCTGGATGCGGGCGCCCGGCGAGGCCTCGGGGATGTACGCGCTGGAGTGCGCGATGGACGAACTCGCCTGCGCCACCGGCGTGGACCCCGTCGAGCTGCGGGTGCGCAACGACACCGCGACCGAGCCGGACAGCGGGAAGCCGTTCAGCAGCCGGCATCTGGTGGAGTGTCTGCGCGAGGGCGCGCGGCGCTTCGGCTGGCACGAGCGTGACCCGCGCCCCCGCTCACGCACCGAGGGCCGTCACCTCATCGGTACCGGCGTGGCCTCCTCCTGCTACCCCGTCTATGTGGCGCCCTCGTCGGCGCAGGTGCGCGTCGACGGCGACGGCCGCTTCTCCGTACGGGTCAACGCGACGGACATCGGTACGGGCGCCCGTACCGTGCTGGCGCAGATCGCGGCCGAGGCGCTCGCGGTGCCGATGGACCGGGTCGCGGTCGAGATCGGCAGCAGCTCCCTGCCCGCCGCCCCGCTCGCCGGGGGTTCCTCCGGGACCGCCTCCTGGGGGTGGGCGGTGCACAAGGCCTGCCGGGCCCTGGGGGATCTGATCGGCGAGCACGGGGGGACGCCTCCGCCCGGCGGGCTGACGGCCACCGCCGACACCTCGGACGACATCGAGTCCGAGCCGCCGCACGCGAAGTCCTCCTTCGGCGCACAGTTCGCCGAGGTGCGCGTGGACACCGACACCGGCGAGGTCCGCGTCCGCCGTCTCCTGGGTGTCTTCGCCGCGGGCCGGATCCTCAACGCCCGTACCGGGCGCAGTCAACTCATCGGCGGGATGGTGATGGGGGTGGGAATGGCGCTCACCGAAGGCAGCACCCTGGACAGCCGGTTCGGTGACTTCGCCGAGCGCGACCTCGCCGCGTACCACGTGCCGGCCTGCGCGGACATCGGCGACATCGAGGCCCACTGGATCGACGAGCAGGACCCTCACCTGAACCCCATGGGCAGCAAGGGCATCGGCGAGATCGGCATCGTGGGCACGGCCGCGGCGATCGCCAACGCGGTGCACCACGCTACGGGCGTCCGCGTCCGCGAGCTGCCTCTCCACCCGGAGAAGCTGCTGGTCTGACGGCGTTTCCCGGCCCGGCCCCGGCTCATCCCCGGCCGGTCCGGGGGCCGTTCACCTGCCGCTCTTGCCCTCTCCCGGGGCACTCCCCTCCTCCCCGGTGGGCTCCTCGGTCGCCGGCTCCGCCTCACGCCATTCCTGGGCGCGCGTCGGCCTTCCGGAGCGGGTCAGGCCTTCCACCTCTTTCTTCAGTTCGTCGTCCCGCTTGGCGCCGTGCTTGCTGCTTCCCCGGTCCATCGTTCCTCCTGATCACCACGTGCGCGTGGGCCCGGCCCGCCGTGGCGGAAGGCCGAGCACCGAGTACCCGGCCCTTTCTGCCGCAAACCGGTCAGCCGACGGTGCCTCGCCACTGGCCGGACTCGATACCACGGGACTCGATGAAGGTCTTGAAGCGCTCCAGATCGTCCTTGGCCTGGCGGCGGACGAAGCCCAGCTTGTCGCCGACGGTGTCGACGAAGCCATCGGGAGCGTGGTCGAACTGCAGCATGACCTTGGTGCGCGCCGTGTCGAGGCGGTGGAAGGTGACCACACCCGCCTGGCGGACCTCGCCGGACACGGTCGTCCAGGCCACGCGCTCGTCGGGGATCTGTGCCGTGATCTCGGCGTCGAATTCCCGGGTGACACCGTCGATCTTCGTCACCCAGTGGGTGCGGGTCGGCGTGCGCTGTTCGATGCGCTCGACGCCCTTCATGAACCGGGGGAAGTCCTCGAACTGGGTCCACTGGTTGTACGCCGTGGTGACCGGAACGGCGACCTCGACGGACTCCTCGATCTGTGACATGACGTCTCCTCCTCGGTGAGTCGGACTCGGTGAGTCGGACGAAATGATCGGTCCCCCAGCGAGTGCCCGCGATTCCGCTTCTCAAGGCATCGGATCGCCGGCCCCCGGAAAAGACATCGGGCGGTCAGTGCGCACGGCGAGCGGACGGGCGGGTGCCACCGCGTTCCCGGCAGAACCGGCGGTCCCGGTCGGTGATCCGTGCGCGTGGGCCGGCCGCGCGCAGGACGACGTCCAGCGCCCGGTCGGGGTCGGCGGCGTAGCAGTCGCTGAACCACGCCATGTTGGCCTCGACGACCGCCCAGTCGGAGTCGGCGCCGTTTTCGGGGGTGGTCAGCAGGCCGACGTCCACCACGACCGCGCTGGGCAGGCTGTCGCCACAGGTACCCAGCAGGTCGTCCGCGAACTCCAGGACGGCGTCGCGATGGTGGTGGCCGTCAAGGGGCTGGGATGCGGACCGGCCGTAGGTGGCGTACTGCGACCCCGTACGGACCTCGCCGTCCAGGACGAACAGCCGGAACTCCGCCGCCCAGGTCACCACGTCGCTGATCAGCACCGGTGATTCAGGCGCCAGCTCCGCGCTCTCGGGCAGGGAGCCGCCGGTGTCGTGGACGGCGGCCCGGAAGCTCTTGTCGCTGGGCGGCTTGACGAAGGCGGGCCCGGACAGTCGGCGTGCCTCGCCCAGGGTCGAGGTGCTGATGTGCCGACGGGTGTACGCGTGCGGCAGGCCGGCCAGCCAGCCGTCGTCCGGCTCGAGAAGGGCGACGGCGAGCTCGTCGACGACGCCGGCCGCGAAGACGGGGCCACCGTAGTAGTGCCCGCTGTCCTTCTCCGCTGTCGTGCCTGTCACGCCACCGCGGGCGGGGAGGATCTCGACGCCCATGCCCCGCCGCCGGGCGGCGGACGCGAGCAGTTCGCGGGTCGGGGTGTACTGCGGCGCCAGCGCCAGGAAACCGTGCTTCACGATCGCCGACGATCGCACCGATGACGCCGGGGCGTCCACCTCAGCGCGCGGGCGGTCGCGGCCTGTCGCCTCGGGACGGGCCGTCGGTGCGGGCGACGCTGAGGCTGACCGTGTAGCTCTCCTCCACCGTGCCGTCCGGGAAGAGCCCGGTCAGGCGGTCGCGCTCGGCGGCGAGGAAGGC
The DNA here is from genome assembly GCF_017876625.1 of Streptomyces syringium. Lineage (NCBI taxonomy): Bacteria > Bacillati > Actinomycetota > Actinomycetes > Kitasatosporales > Streptomycetaceae > Streptomyces > Streptomyces syringium. The sequence continues at coordinate 7,509,810 of NZ_JAGIOH010000001.1, read as the reverse complement.
GTCGGCGGCTTCGCGACCGATGACGAGGAAGGCGGAGTGGCTGCCGAGATTGCCCAGGTGCACGTCGACCGGCACGCGCCGGGTCCAGCGCACCCGGTGGCTGACGAGGCCGAGCCCGGTGGGCAGACGGCGCAGGTGCACAGGATCGAACCGGGTGCTCGTGGCCTCGCCGAAGAAGTGGCGGAGACGGGTGGTCTGGTCGGCGACCCACGGGACGGCGGTGTCGAAATCGTTCCACCAGAGCGCGAGCGCGCCGCCGGGGCGCAGGACGCGGAGCGCTTCGGGGACCGATCGGCTCGGGTCCGTCCAGTGCCAGGCCTGGGCGTAGGTGAGGAAGTCGACGGAGGCGGAGGCCAGCGGAAGGTGGTCGCCGTCGCCGCGCACGACCGGCACACCGGGGAGGGCCCGGCGGAACTGTTCCGCCATGCCGTCACCGGGCTCGACGGCGACGACGCGGGCTCCACGGCCGTGCAGGAGGCGGGTGGCGATGCCGGTGCCGGCCCCGACGTCCGCGACGCGTGCTCCGGCGAGCGGGCGTCCGGCGAGCTCCTCGACGGCGTCCAGGAGGGCGGGCGGGTAGGAGGGGCGGTGCGCCGCGTAGCGGGCGGCGGCCGCGTCGAAGGAACGGGCACGCGAGGAGGTCGTCATGGCGGACATCGTCGTCCCTACGGGGCCCGGCGGCATCCCACTTGAGCCGATCGGCGCCGATCAGCGGTCGGCGCCGAGGTGACGGCTCACACCGACAGGCGGAAGTGAAGGCTGCCGAAGGCGACGTGGTCGCCGGGGCGGACGCACACGGTGCCGGCGATGCGGAGGCCGTTGACATAGGTGCCGTTGCGTGAGCCCAGGTCGGACAGCCGCCAGGAGTCGCCCACGTACCGCAGTTCGGCATGCCGGCGGGAGACCGTGTCGTGGTCGAAGCGCAGATCCGACAGCGGGGAACGGCCGATGCCGAGCGGTTTCGTGTCGGGTGCGGGAAGGCGCAGCCCGGGCAGGCGTGCCAGGTGCCAGGCCTCGCGCAGCCGGACCCCGAGGGCCGAACACCGCGCCACTGTCCGGACGATGGCGTCCGAGAGGTTTCGGCGGGGCGGCAGATCGGCCACGATGACGTCGATCTCGGTCCGGCTGCGGGCGGTGAGGACGATCTGCATGCGGTGCATGAACGTGTCGTGCGAGAGCCGGCCCTCGCCGGTGCCGGCCCGCAGCACGTCGAGCGCCCGGTCCCGCTCCGCCTCCGACGGTCGCCGGCTCACCTGCGTGCGGAAATCGGGAGACGTCATGGGGTGATTGTCGGCCCACCCGGCCCCCGGTGTCCACAGCCGATCAGCCGGGGGCGGTCAGGCCCCGATGCGAGCCGCGATGCCGTCCAGGACGTAGTCCAGGCCGGTTTCGAAGCGCCACCGCGCGTCGTCCTTGCGCTGGGCTCCTTGGGCGTAGCGCAGGTAGGCGGGATACCGGCCGGTGTTCATGAGCCACATCATCTGGGGAGCCAGCGCCGTCCTCACCTCGTCACCGCTGGTCCAGCCCTGACCCTCCATCAGCTGCCGCACGGCGATCTCGGAGTGGGTGCTGCCGTACGTGTACGCGGCGACGGTCTGGAGGACGGACATCATCGTGTCGGCGTCCAGGCCCAGGCCGTCGAGCGCTGTCAGCGCCCGCTCCGTCACGGCCATCCGGTTCGGCGTCAGCTCGAGCACCGCCTGCGGTTCGGAGAGCCGGGCGAGCCAGGGGTGTCCGAGCATCAGGTCCCGGGTGTTGAGGGCGAGAGCGCGCATGCTCTGCCGCCAGTCGGTGCCGGCGGGGACTTCCAGCTCTCCGTAGACGAGGTCGACCATCAGCGCCAGGATGTCGTCCTTGCCCGACACGTACCGGTAGGCGGCCATCGGCGCGACGCCCAGCGTGCCGGCGAGCCGCCGCATGGTGACGGCGTCGAGGCCCTCCGCATCGGCGATCGCGACCGCCGCCGCGGCGATCCGCTGCGGCGTGAGGGCTGCTGCTCGGGTGGGCGCGGGGCGTTCGAGCCGCTCCCAGAGGGAGACCACGGCCTCGTCCTCGCCCTTCTTCCGGTCGGTCACGGGCCGGGCTCCTTAGCTGGTGTGTGTACATCGTATCGCCAGTAGACAGCGTACACAGCGGTGTGTACGTTGTACGCAACTCGATACGACGTACACACGCATACGGCCTCGGCCGACCGTCACTGCCAGGGGGATCAGCGATGAACGACCACGACGTCCACAGTCCGACGCGGGAGGCGGAGCGCGACGAAGCGCCGACCCGCCACAGGTCCCTCTACTTCGGTGTGTTCGGCCTGATGCTCGGCATGTTCCTGGCCATGCTGGACGGCTTGATCGTGGGCACCGCGCTGCCCACGATCGTCGGTGAGCTCGGCGGACTGAACCAGCTGTCCTGGGTGGTGACGGCCTATCTGCTCACCACGGCCGCCACCACGCCCATCTGGGGCAAGCTCGGTGACCTCTACGGTCGCAAGGGCGCCTTCATGACCGCGGTCGTGCTCTTCCTGATCGGCTCGATGCTCGCCGGGCTCGCGCGGGACATGGGCCAGCTCATCGCGTTCCGCGCCGTACAGGGGGTGGGTGCGGGCGGGCTGATGGTCGGCGCCCTGTCGATCATCGGCGTGCTGGTGCCGCCGAGGGAGAGCGGCCGTCTGCAGTCGATGATCGGCGCGATGATGCCGGTCGCCTTCATCGGCGGCCCGCTGGTCGGCGGCTTTCTCACCGACCACCTGAGCTGGCGCTGGACCTTCTACGTGAACGTGCCCATCGGAGTCGTCGCCCTGCTGATCGTGGGCAGCGGGATCCGGCTGCGCACCGAGCGGATCAAGGCCCGGATCGACTACGCCGGCGCCGGCCTGCTCACCGCCGGGATCCTGGCGCTGACGCTGCTCGCCGGCTGGGGTGGCACCAGCTACGCCTGGTCCTCGCCGGTCATCCTCACCCTGGGCGCCGTCAGCGTCCTCACGCTGGCCGGGTTCGTGTACACCGAGCGGCGCGCCGAGGAACCGGTCATCCCGCCCCGGCTGTTCGGCGACCGCAACTTCACCCTCGCCCAGGTCCTCAGCTTCCTCGTCGGAGCGGTGATGCTCTCGGTGACGAACTACCTTCCGCAGTACATGCAGTTCGTGCAGGGCACGTCGCCGACGGCCAGCGGCATGCTGCTGCTCCCCCTGATGTTCGGCATGCTCGGCGCCCAGCTCACGACGGGCCGTCTGGTCAGCCGCAACGGCCGCTACCGCCTCTACCCGATCCTCGGTGGTGCCGCCATGACCGTGGGCTCCCTCCTCCTGCTGCTGCTCGACGTGAGCACCGGCACGGCCGTGGCCTCGGCGCTCACCCTCGTCGCCGGGCTCGGCATGGGGCTGACGATGCAGAGCACCATGCTCATCACCATGAACAGCGCCGACCCCCGCGACATGGGCGCCGCCAGCGGAACGGTCACCTTGATGCGCACCATCGGCGGCTCGCTCGGCATCGCGCTGCTCGGTGCCGTCTACGCGAGCCGTATGGAGGCGAGCCTGGCCGGGAAGCTCGGCTCCGAGGCCGCGGGGCGGGCGGCCTCCGGAGCCGGTGACGTGACTCCGGCCCTGGTGCAGGACATGGCCGCTCCCGTCCGCGACGCCTACCGGGCCGCCGTCACCAGTGGTCTGCACGGCATCGTCATCGGCGCCGCCGTCGCGTCGGTGATCGTCTTCGCGGCCGCCTGGTTCATCCGGGAGGTCCCCCTGCGCGGCGACGCCCCGGTAGAGGCCCCCGCCCCGGAAGAGCCTGCCCGGCGTCCGGCGGCCGGGTGAGCGGCCGGTCCGCGGCCGGCGCCCCGGAGCCACCGGGCCCCGGGGCGGTCGTATTTGATTGGGTGAATGCGGGAATACGCCCTTTAATAGGGACCCTATGTTCTCTCCGCGTTCCTTGATCACTTATCCCCGTATGGTGCGCCATGCCTCCGCGCTGAGCGTGGGGCTGCCGCCCGACGAGGCCGTCGTCGTCGACGCGCCGGACGCGCCGCTGCGCACCGCGTTCGCCGCGGCCGCCTCCGGCGACTTCGGTGCGGCCCGTGAACTCCTCGCCGCCACACGGCACGACATGCAGTGGGAGCGCCGCGACGGCTGTGTGTCGGACCTGGCCTCCTTCGCGCTGCACAACCCCGGCTGGCTGGACGCCTGGCTGTCCGAGGCACCCGAGGACCCGGACGCCATGCTGGTGAAGGCGGACCTGTGCATCCGGCAGGCGTGGGAGATTCGCAGCTCGGCGCGGGCCGACGAGGTGAGCGAGGACCGGTTCCGCGGCTTCTTCGCGCTGTTGGAGGACGCCGTCCCGGTGATCGGGGCGGCCATCGAGCTCAACCCCGCCGACCCGGTCCCCTGGCGCGTCGCGCTCACGCACGCCCGAGGCTGCCAGGCGCCCCGGGAGATCTTCGACAGCTACTGGGAAGAGGCCACCGCCCGCTCCCCGCATCACTTCGGCTGCCACGCGACGGCCCTGCAGTACCTGTGCGACAAGTGGTACGGCTCGCACGAGGAGATGTTCGCCTTCGCGGAGCGCGCCGCCGACGAGGCGCTGCCCCCGTCCAAGCTGCGGTCGCTGCCGCTCCAGGCGGCCGTCGAGTACGTCATCGTGGCCTCTGCCGTCGCGGACGGGCCGATCGACCCGGCCCGGATCGATGCCGCGATCCAGCGCGCCCTCGACATGGTCGCGCACTACGAGGCGGGCGACCCGGAGGTCGCCGACGTACGCAACCACCTCGCCCTGATGCTGGCCAACTCCGGCCGCTGGGCCGAGTCGCTCGAACAGTTCCGGGCCATCGGCGTGCACGCCACCCGGTTCCCCTGGGCGTATGTCGGGGACCCGCGCCAGGAGTTCCTGGAGTACCGCACCGGAGTGCGGATGCAGGTCGCGGGAACCACCCCGCTCTTCGGCCGGCCCCCGCAGCCGGCCCCGGCGGCCGTCCCCGCGCCGGCCGGCGAGCCGTATCCGGCGGCGGAACACTGCTCCCTCGCCGTCGTCTCCGCGACCCTCGACACGGTCGCCGAGGCGAGCCCCACGGGGCCGCCCCTGCGGATGGCCACGGCCGCCAACGGCTGGCACACACTGGTCGAGACAGCGCTCCACCCCGACCCCGCGCGCCGCGGCTCCCTGCACACCCGGGACCGTCTCGTCACCGCGGCGGGCACCTTCACCACCCGGGAGCGGTGGCCCGCGCTGATACTTCACCGGTCGGGTGACCGGCACGGCTTCACCCTGGTGCACCGGGGCAAAAGACGGGCCGAGCACCAGTGGGACCCGGCAGCCCCCGTCCCCGGTATCGACGAGGTGACGGCCACGGCGCAGGCGGTGGCCACCGTGTACGACATCGCCGACATCCGTCCGCTGATCGCCCTGTTGCGCGGCTCCGACGACGCCGCGCGCCGGCAGGCGGACCTCGTCGCGGCACTGCGCATGCCGCCCCTGCCCGCGGCGTTCGGGACCCGCGCCGAGGTCCTCACCGAGCTGCCCGACGCCCGAGTCCTCGCCCGCCCCGGGGCGATGGCCGACTGGGAGAAGGCCACCGCCGCCGACGGACAGGCACCCCACCGGGTCCACACCGTGCGCAAGCCCTGGCACTGGTGGACGCTGCGTCTGCTCTTCCTGCCGCTCTGTACCACGATGGCGGTCCGGGGCTGGATGTCGGACGACGTGATGTTCCTCCGTCCGTTGCTCGCGACCCTCTCCGCCCTTTACGTCGCAACCCAGTTGACCGGCGCCTGGCGCCGCCGTCCACGCCGCTGATCCCCGCCGCCCGGGCGGACGCCGACCTGCTGCGCCCCCTGCTCGACCAGGCCCCGCTGCGCTGCTGTCTGCGGGCGAGCAGCGGGGCCGGGGTCGCGCGCGGCGGGGTCAGTCCCGGGTGGGCCTGGTTCCGATGACGACGGTGGCGTACAGGTCGTCGCAGGTGACCACGCGTGGGATCAGCCCGCTGCCGGCGAACGCCTCGACGGTCCTCGGCGCCTGACGCTCGCTCGTCTCGACCAGCAGATGGCCGCCCGGTGCCAGCCACAGCGGGGCCTCGGCGGTCACCCGCCGCTGGACGTCCAGCCCGTCCGCGCCGCCGTCGAGCGACACCAGGGGCTCGTACAGGCGGGCCTCCGGGGGGAGCAGTCCGATCGCCTCGGTCGGTACGTAGGGCGCGTTGGCGACGAGGACGTCGACGCGGCCCCGCAGGGTCTCGGGCAGTGGTGCGTAGAGGTCGCCCTCGTGGACGCGGCCACCGGCCGCGGCGAGGTTGCCGCGGGCGCAGCGCACCGCGGCGGGGTCGATGTCGGCGGCGTGCAACTCGACCTGGTCCAGGGCCGCGCCGAGCGCGGCGCCCACCGCGCCCGAGCCGCAGCACAGATCGACGACGACGGGGGCGGTCCGCGCGGCGTCGGCCGCGGCCTGCCGGGCGAGGGCGATGGCCTGGCCGACGAGGAACTCGGTGCGGCGGCGGGGTACGAAGACTCCGGGGTCGACGGCTATGCGCAGACCGTGGAACTCCGCCCAGCCGAGGACGTGTTCGAGGGGAAGCCCGGCGATCCGGCGGTCCACCATGGCGGCGAGGTCGGCGGGGGTGCGTGCCGTGGAGAGGAGCAGCTCCGCCTCGTCCTCGGCGAAGACACAGCCGACGGCCCGGAGCCTGGTGACGAGGGCGGACCGGGAGAGGGAAGAAGAGAGCGATGACGGGGAAACCGACATGGGAAGCCTTTCGGGGTACCGAAGGGCGCTCTCCCGGTCACTGTGACAAGTGGACCGTACAGCCGTGAGATGAGAGCACCCAGCCTGCTACAGCGGTAATGGGTCTCACCTCCTCGGTCGTTTCCGTACTGGTGCCGGTCACACTACATGATCCACACCGGGGACCCGTACGGACCGGGGGACGGGGGATGATCAGGGCGTGCAGACAGTGACAGCAGACACCGACGGGCGCCCGTCGTCCGGGCTCACGGTGACCGTCTCGGCGCTGATGGTCGAGATGGCCTTCGCAGCCGCCGCCTTGTGGTCCTGGGGAGTGACCCATCCCGGACCCGAGGACGAGAGCGGCGCCCTGGCCGTCGTGGCCCTGCCCCTCCTTCTTCCGGTCGTGGCCGGCGTGGCTCTGCTCCTCGCGCTGACATTGGTGCTGCCCACCGTGGCGCTGGCGCGCCGGGCCGGCGTGTGGTGGGGCGGGGCGGGGGCCTGGTGGTGGATACCGGGCATGGCCTCGGTGGTCGCGGCGGCCGGTGTCACCGTCGTGGGTGTGGGGGCGGGGTGCCGCGGGGGCGTGGCGGCTCCCGGTGTCTACCTCTGGTGGTGGCTCGGGGTGACGGCCCTGATCGTCCCCGCGGGCCTGCTGTCCCGTCTCGCCCGGCGCCGCGCCCGGCAGGGGCGGCCGGTGCGGGCGCGCACAGTGCTGTTCGGTGGTTGCGCGGGCGTCGTGGCCTTCTTCATGGCGCTGCTGACCGTCGCGCTCGGGGTGGCATCCGTCCTCGGCTGACCCGGCCCCGTCCCACGGCTGCCCACTCCGGCCGTGACGGCCCGGGGGCGGCGAGGCGTCGCCGCCTACGATGCCGTCATGGCCCCGTTCCTGATCGAACGCCCCTCACGGTTGTCCGTCGATGCCGCGTGGCAGCGGCTCACCCACTGGGAGGACCACGCGGCGCATGTCCCGCTCACCCGGATCGTCGTGCTGACGCCGCACCCGCCCGGTGTGGGGACGAGGTTCGTGGCCCGCACGGGGGTCGGGCGTGTGGCCTTCGACGACTCCATGGACGTGGTGCGCTGGCAGCCTCCCTCCGCCACCGCCCCCGGTCACTGCCGGCTGGAGAAACGGGGTTCGGTGGTCACCGGCTGGGCCGAGCTGGACGTACGCGCGCACGGTGCGGGATCGTGGGTCGTCTGGAGGGAGGACCTCCGTGTCCGCGGGCTGCCGCGGCTGTTCGACCCGCTGATCACCTGGTCCGGCCGGCTGGTCTTCGGCCGGGTGGTGCGCCGGCTGCTGGAAGACTGACGCGCGGACGTCCCGGCCCGCCACCGGGGATCAGGCATACGTCGCCCCTTCCCGGCAACGCGAAGAGAGACAGCCGATCCGACCGCGACAGAGGGAGTTGCCACGTGAACTGGCGACAAGACGCCGCCTGCCGGGAAGAGGACCCCGACCTGTTCTTCCCCGTCGGCACCACGGGCCCTGCCGTCACGCAGACCGAGGACGCCAAATCCGTGTGCCGGCGCTGCCCTGTCATGGAGGAGTGCCTGCGCTGGGCCATGAACTCCGGTCAGGAGTACGGGGTATGGGGCGCGACGAGCGAGGCGGACCGGCAGGCGATCCGCACGGGACGAAGGCAGTATGCCACCAGCGCGCGCTAGGACGGACCCGCCGTCTGTGGTCCCACAGGCGTTCGTTCCCCCCTGCGTTCGGTGCCACAGGCGTTCACGACAAGCCGCGGCCGTTCCGGACGGAACGGCCGCGGTGATCTGCGATCAGTGACCTGTCAGCGTCCCAGGGAACGCTTGAGTTCGCTCTTGTTCATCGACGAGCGCCCATGGATATTGCGGCGCTGCGCCTCGGCGTAGAGCTGATCGTAGGTCGGTCCCTGGGCGCCGCTGTGGGAACGCTGTCCGCCTCGCCTGGAGGAGGACATGTCCTGCGTGGAGCTCTTGCTCGCGGTGCGGGACTCACCGGAGCGTGCGCGTTCCTTGTTCACGGTGCGGGCGGCTATCTCCTTGGCCCGCTTCGTGCTCTCGCCGCGGTCCTCGGCGCTCTCCTTGATGTGCTCGTACTGGCGTTCACGCTTCGGGCTTGATCCTCGAGGCATGTTCTCCGGTCCTTACGGTGTCCGTACCGGTCCCGGCGTCCGCCGCCGGAACCGCTGGCGTCAGCGCTCGAACTTCTTCTTGGCGTCCGCCGCGGTCTCCTGGGCCTTGCCTTGCACCTTCTCGGCGCGACCCTCGGCTTCCATCCGCTTGTCGTCGGTGGCGCGGCCGGTGGTCTCCTTCAGCTTGCCCTTGGCCTGCTTGGCCTTGCCCTTTGCCTTGCTCATGGTCCGGTCTCCTGTCTGTCGGAAGGCGGCTGCCTTCAAAACCCACCCTGTGGTCGGCCTTCGAGGTCCGCAACCGCACTCAGCCTGACGTGTCTGTTTCCTTGTTCCCCTTGTCATGACGGTCATTGCCGGGAATCTCGCGCGGTTCCAGGGGGTGGACGGCGGGTCCGTGCAGGACCGAGCCGTCGGTGGCGAACCGGGAACCGTGACAGGGGCACTCCCACACCCGCTCGGCGTCGTTGAAGTGGACGAGGCAGCCCAGGTGTGTGCACCGCGCCGAGACGGCCCGGGCCTCGCCGGACGGGTCACGGTAGACCGCGCACCGGCGTCCGCCGATCCGTACGACGGCCCCACGCCCCGGTGTGATGTCCGTGACCGCGTCGACGTGGGTGGTGTGCAGCCGGTCCCCCACGAAGTGCCGGGCGACGTCCAGTTGGCCCTTCACCAGCTCCGCGGTGTCCCGCAGCGGCGGCAGTCTCCTCGGGTCGAAGAGCCGTGTCCAGGCGGGGCGCGGGCCGCCGGTGATCCGGGCGGCGAGCAGCCGGGCGGCCATCACCCCGTTGGACATGCCCCAGCCGCCGAACCCGGTGGCCACGTAGACGTGCCGGGTTCCGGGATGGACATGGCCGACGTAGGGCAGGTGGTCGTCGGAGTCGTTGTCCTGCGCGGCCCAGCGGTGGACGGACGGCGCGTCGGCGAAGCCCGGCAGACAGGCGTCCGCCCAGGCCTGGAGCCGCTCGAACCGGTCGGCCACTCCCCGCGCACCGGGTGTGAAGGATTCTCCGGTGACGATGACCAGCCGCCGCCCCTCGCCGTAGGGGGCGCTGCGCACCGAGCGGGTGCCGTCCTGCGGTGTGAGGTACATGCCCGGGGGCGCCTGCGCGGTCGTGACCGGTGCGGCGACGACCAGTTCCCGGCGCGGCGTGAGCCGGGTGAAGAGCAGGGACCGGTCGAACACCGGGTAGTGCGTGGCGATGACGACGTCACGCGCGTGCACCACGGCTCCGCTCTCGGTGGTGAGCCGACAGCGGGCGCCGTCGTGGAGCCCCACCACACGGGTGCGCTCGTGGACGCGTCCGCCGCCGGCGGTGAACCGCTCGGCGAGTGCCAGCAGGAACTTGCGCGGGTGGAAATGGAGTTGACCGGGGACGCGTACGGCGGCGGCCACCGGGAACGGCAGGCCGGTGTCGGTGACGAGCGAGGCGTCGAGCCCGGCTTCCCGCGCCGCCCGTGCCTCGTCGGCGACGGCGTCCGCGTGCTCGGCCGTCCGCGCGTAGGTGTACGCGACGGCCCGCTCCAGTTCGGCGTCGATGCCCAGCTCCGCGCAGAGCGCGGCCGTGTGTTCCACGGCGTCGAGCTGCGAGCGCGCGTAGAGCGCGGCGGCGTCGGCCCCGTGCGCGGTCCGCAGCCGCGCGTAGCACAGGCCTTGCAGTGCCGAGAGTTTGGCGGTGGTGTACCCGCTGACGCCGGTGGCGATCCGGTCGGCTTCCAGCACGACGACGTCCCGGCCGGCCCGGGCCAGCTCCCACGCGGTGCACAGGCCGGCGATGCCACCGCCGACCACGGCGACATCCGCCTCCACCACGGCCTCGGGGCCGATCGCGGGGTACGCCGTGTCCGGTGTCGAATCCATCCAGTGGGACTCGTACGTGGTGCGGTCGGGTTTCGGCATGCCCTTCCATGTTCCCGGTGCGGCCCCGCCCTAACGTGGGGATACCGGACGGCGTAACGAAGCCGGTCGGCGGGCAGCCGACCGGGTGACGCACCGCTCCCCGCGCGTGGGGGGTGGTCCGGGCGGAGAGCATCCCGCCCACCCCTCCCCCGTTCGCCCGGACCACCCCGCAGAGGGATCCGGCGCAAGCTGAGGAGAGCGCCGGGCATCGTGCCGCGGCGGCGGGACGGCGGCGAGGGGACAGGAAGGAGGGTCCGTATGGCGGCGACGGGAGGGCAGGACGGCACCACCGGGCCGGGCGGGGAGCGGCGCGACGGGCGCCGTGAATCGGCCGACGAACGGGCGGACCGGCTCTGGAGTGAGCTGCTCCAGGAGGTCCGCGTCACGCAGACGGGTGTGCAGATCCTCTTCGGTTTCCTGCTGACCGTGGTCTTCACACCACGGTTCGCGACCCTGGACGACACCGATCGCGTCATCTACGTGGTCACGGTCGTCCTGGGAGCGGCCACCACCGGCGCGCTCGTCGGCCCGGTCTCGTTCCACCGGATCGTGACCGGACGCCGGATGAAGCCGCAGACCGTCGCCTGGGCGGCGCGGCTGACCATGGTCGGGGTCGTGCTGCTCCTGGCCACCGTCGCCTCGGCGCTGCTGTTGATCCTGCGGATCGCGCTGGACAACGCGGCCGTGCCGTGGCTGGTCGCGGGGGTGGTCGCCTGGCTGCTGCTGTGCTGGTTCGGGCTGCCCGGCTGGGCTCTGCACCGCCACAAGCCGAGGGAGTAGCCCGGGCGCATCGTTCGAGGGGATTCGGGGCGGGCGGGGGTTTTACCGGCTGCCGTCCGGTCACCCGTACCGGCGTGGGGCGGGGCCACGTGACCGCGCGGGCCGCGCGGGCCCGTCGTCACCGGCCGGAACCGCTTCCCGGAACAACGAGAGGACCATGATGAGCAGCATGCGGATCGCGTTCCTGGTGGCACCGGAAGGTGTCGAACAGATCGAGCTCACCGACCCCTGGCAGGCGGCGCTCGACGCCGACGGCACCCCACGGCTGGTCTCGACGAAGTCCGGCCGCATCCAGGCGTTCCACCATCTGGACAAGGGCGACACCTTCGCCGTGGACGCGGACCTGGACCACACCGGCGTCGACGACTACGACGCGTTGGTCCTGCCGGGAGGCGTCGCCAACCCCGACGCGCTGCGGATGGACGAGCGGGCCGTGGCGTTCGTGAAGGGGTTCTTCGACGCGGGCAAACCCGTCGCGGCCATCTGCCACGCCCCTTGGACCCTGGTGGAGGCCGATGTCCTGCGGGGCCGGACCCTCACCTCGTGGCCCAGTCTGCGCACCGACATCCGCAATGCCGGGGGCACGTGGGTCGACGAGCAGGTCGCGGTGTGTGCGAGCGGCCCCAATACGCTCGTCACCAGCCGTAAGCCCGGCGATCTGGAGGCCTTCTGCGCGGCCTTCACCGGCGAGTTCGAGAAGGCGTCGGCGTGAGCGGAGGTCGTCGGGGGCGGAGTTCCGCCACCGACGACCTCCTTCCTTCAACGCAGGTGAACGATCTTGTGCATGCCCGTGAAGACGTGCGGCAGGCCGCTGTGCTCATCGGGAACGAAGCACGTCAGCGCGTAGGTGCCCGGCTTCAGGCCGTGGATGCGCAACAGCGCCTTGTGCCCGGGAGAGATCCCGCCGAAGCCCACGGGCTGACCGGTGAACGGCGACTTCGCCTTCTTGCCCTGCGCCATCGCGGCGAAGTACTTCCGCAGCCCCCGGTCGGTGGTACCGGCGGTGACGCGCTGGATCTGGGCCTCGTGGACCTCGGACGAGGCGTTGCGGATCAGGATGGGCTTGTGGGCGGTGACCAGCCCTTCCGTGTGGAAGCGCGGTCCCGCGTCGGTGTCCCGGAAGGTCACGGTGCTGTGCGGTGACCTCGTCAGGTCCCGGTGGTGCCCGTCGCGCGAACCGTACAGCTTGAGGGACTTCACCACCGGCTTGGCGGGACGCTCCAGGAACGCAGTGAAGTCGATCAGGTAGACCGTGCCGTCGGGGATCGACGTGATGAATTCCTCGCGGACCTTCCGGGTGACGAAGGCTCCGCCCACGGCCTCGGCGTCGGCCTCGAACGCGCGCATTCCGGCTGCCGCCCTGGACGGGGTGTGACTGACCGCGTCGGCCAGGTCGCGGAGCACCCGGCGGATGGATACGCCCTTGTGCGGGCGCACGACCTGGAGCTGACGGCCGTCCTTGGCGTCGGTCGAGACCCGGAAGGCGACGCGGCCGCCTTCGTGGTGGTGCGGTGCCTTGATGCCCGAGGCGTTGACGGTGACGTCGATCGGGGACGTCCCGTGCCGCTGTGCGGTGGCACCGCTCGCTCCGCCTACGGTGATGGCGAAGGTGAGGGCGGCGACGGCCGCCGTCCGCACCCCGCGTCTGAGCAGTTGGCTGCGCATAGAGATCCTTCCTTCGGTGATCCCCGTGACCACACATCACCGGTCACGGACTCGGTGAAGCCGATGCCGACCTGATTCGAACCAATCGGGCTACGAGCCGGGGCCTGTGCCGCGCGCGGGGCCGGCGCACACCATGGCTCGACGAACCGGCGCGGAGCCCCGCGGGCCTCTTGCGCTGCATCCGCCTCAACCGTCAAGGTCCTTACCGACGTTCCCGCATGCGCAGCTCATCATCAGCTCCCAGGAGGACCCGATGCCCGAGCCAGCCCCGCACCACCACGAGGACCCCGAGGTCAGCCGCCGCTCCGTGCTGAGGACCGCGGGCGCCGCCGGCGCCGGACTCGGCGTGGGTCTCGGCGGACTCGGCGCGGCGAGCGCCGCGGCCGCCCCCCAGGCCCCCGGCGCCCCGGAGCGGCAGGCGGCCGACGAGCCGGCCTGGCCGGCCCGCCAGGGCAAGACCATGATCGGCACACCGTTCGAGCGGCGCAGTACGGTCCGGGTCGGGATCATCGGCCTGGGCAATCGCGGCGATGCCATGACCGACCTCTTCCTCGCCGTCCCCGGTGTAAAGATCAACGCGCTGTGCGACCCGGTCAGAGCGAAGGCGGAGAAGGCCGCCGCGAAGGTCACGGCCGCGGGCCAGCCGGCGCCCGCCCTCTACACCAAGGGCGAGGACGACTACGAACAGCTCTGCGCGCGCGGTGATCTGGACTTCGTCTTCGTCGCGACGCCCTGGGAATGGCACTTCCCGATGGCCGAGGCGGCCTTGCTGAACGGCAAGCACGTCGGCGTCGAGTGCCCGATCGCCATGGAACTCGGCCAGCTGTGGCGGCTGGTGGACCTCTCGGAGCGCACCCGCCGGCACTGCATACAGATGGAGAACTGCTGTTACGGCAGAAACGAGATGCGGGTCCTGCGGATGGCGCACGCGGGTCTCTTCGGCGACCTCCTGCACGGGGCGGGCGCGTACATCCACGATCTGCGCGGTCTGATGTTCTCGCCGACGTACTACGAGGGCCCGTGGCGGCGGCTCTGGCACACCCGGCTCAAGGGCGACCTCTATCCCAACCACGGGTTCGGGCCGGTCGCCAACTACATGGACGTCAACCGCGGGGACCGCGCGGTGCGGATCACGACGTTCGGCTCCCCCGCCCTGGGACTGGCCGCCTATCGCGCGGAGCACATGCCGCCGGGCGACCCCAGCTGGAAGGAGAGCTATGTCCAGAGCGACATGTCGATCAGTCTCGTCCAGACGGCGAAGGGCCGGGTGATCCGGCTGGAGCACGCGGTCTCCAATCCGCATCCCTACAGCCGTCTGAACATTCTGGGCGGCACGAAGGGGGTCTTCGAGGACTACCCGCCGAGGATCTATCTCGAGCCGGAGATGTCCGACGACAGGTGGGGCGATTTCAAGAAGTACGAGAAGTGGGACCACTGGCTGTGGAAGGACCACGCCAATCCGCCCGGCGGGCACGGCGGCATGGACTACATCATGGTCTTCCGGCTGATGCAGTGCATGCGCCTGGGCCTGGTGCCCGACTTCGATGTGTACGACGCGGCCACCTGGACCGCTCCCGTGCCGCTCAGCCATGCCTCGATCAAGGCCCAGGGCGCGCCGCAGGCCATCCCCGACTTCACGCGGGGGCTGTGGCGGCAGGCCCGCCCGGGGATGGACTCCGCGAAGCCGTAGGGCTCGGCTCCCTGCTGCTTCTCGGTGCGGGGACACGGCGCGTCCCCGCACCGAGCGGTCACCGGCCGGGCGCGGCGGCGGCCTCGTCGGCCTCCAGTACCTCCAGTCCCGGGGGTAGCGCCCCCGTGTGGACGACGCCCAGCCGCTGCGTCGCCCGGGTGAGCGCGACATACAGGTCGCTCACCCCGAACTCCCCCGGTTCCGCCACGATCACCGTGTCGAATTCCAGGCCCTTGGCCTGCCTCGGGTCGAGCAGCACCACCGGGCTGGTCAGATCCGGGGAGGGGCCTGCGGAGGCGGCCGGGAGGGCCGCGGCCAGGGCGTCGTGGTGGTCGCGCGGGGCGATCACCGCGAGGCGGCCCTCCGCGCACGTCCGGCGGGCCACGGCCTCGGCGACCGCGCCGGGCAGGTCGCCGGTGTGCCGCGCCCACGGTCGTACGCCCGTGGAACGGATCGAGCGCGGGGGCTCGAACGTGGCGTCCACGGACCGGATCACACCGGCGGCGATCTCCATGATCTCCGTCGGCGTACGGTAGTTGACGCCCAGTTTGATGTGTTCCCAGCGGCCCTCGACGTACGGCGCGAGGATCGGCTCCCACGCGCCGCAACCGCCCGGTTCGGCGGTCTGCGCGGGGTCGCCGACCAGGGTCATCGAGCGGGTCGGGCAGCGGCGCATCAGCAGCCGCCACGCCATCGGGGACAGTTCCTGCGCCTCGTCCACGATGATGTGGCCGAACGCCCAGGTGCGGTCCGCGGCGGCGCGTTCGGCGGCGCTGCGGTGGTCGGCCTCCTCGTGCCGGTCGGCGAGCCGTTCCGCGTCGACCAGGTCGTGCGCGGCCAGCACCTCCGAGTCCTCGTCGTCGCGGTCCTCGAACTCCTGGGTGCGGGAGCCGTAGCTGAGGTCGAGGACGCCCTGCGCGTACGCGATGCGCTCCTGGCGCTCCGCCTCGGCGGCCGCGCGGGCCGCCGCGTCGTCCTCGCCGAGGAGTTCGGCTGCCTCGTCCAGCAGCGGGACGTCCGCGGGGGTCCAGTCGCCGCCGGTGCGGCGGATCGCCCGCGCGTCGGCCTCCGGCAGGTGGACGGGGTCGGTGAGGAAGTCGGCGACCAACTGCTCCGGTGTGAGCGCGGGCCACAGCTCGTCGATGGCCGAGCGCACCTCGGGGCTGGTGGCGATGGCCTTGCCGAGCTGGGCGATGTCGTCGGGGCCGAGGAGGTTCGGCCCGCCGTAGGGGTCCGCGCCGAGCCGGTCGGTCAGCTGCGCGGTCAGCGCGTCGATGACGCCGAACGCGAAGTACGGCCGGGCGAGGTTGTGCGGCAGCCCGGTCTCGCGGGCCCGTCGCCGGGCCTCGCGGGCGATTCCGGCGTCCAGCAGCAGCTCGCCGTCCTCGTGCTCGATCACGGTGACGGGGTCGGGCAGCGTCTGCCGGTCCCGCACGAAGCGCGCCAGCGCGCCGGCCATCGCTGCGCCGCCCTTGACGGCGGCGGCCCGGGCGGTGTCGGTTCCGGTGGCGGTCACACCGGGGAAGAGTTCGCCGGGCGTGGCGAGCAGGACGCCGGTCTCACCGAGGGAGGGCAGCACCTCCGAGATGTAGCCGAGGAACGCGGGGTTGGGCCCGACGATCAGCACGGCCCGGCGGGCCAGCTGCTCCCGGTGGGCATAGAGCAGGAACGCTGCCCGGTGCAGCGCCACGACGGTCTTCCCGGTGCCGGGGCCGCCCTCCACGACCAGGACGCCGTGGTGCGGGGCGCGGATGATGCGGTCCTGCTCGGCCTGGATGGTCTGCACGATGTCGTGCATCCGGCCGGTACGGGAGGCGTCCAGCGCGGCGAGCAGGACGGCGTCCGCGTCGCTTCCCTCATGGCCGGTGCGCAGAGTGTCGGCGAGGTCCAGGATCTCGTCGTGCAGAGCGGTGACCCGGTGGCCTTCGGTGGTGATGTGACGCCTGCGGCGCAGCCCCATGGGGGTGTACCCGGTGGCGAGGTAGAAGGGGCGGGCGACCTCCGCCCGCCAGTCGATGACGAGCGGGGTACGGTCCGCGTCGTCGCGCCGGATGCCGATCCGGCCGATGTGGTGATCGCGCCCGTCCCGGAACGCCAGCCGGCCGAAGCAGAGCCCGTTCTCCCCGGCGTTGAAGGCGGCGAGCAGCCCGGACTGCTCGGCGACCAGCACGTCCCGCTCCAGCCGCGCCTGGAGGCCGTTGCCCGCCGGGGCCAGGGCGTCCTTCACCGACGCCTCGGCCGCTGCCCGCAGTTCGGCCAGGCGGTCGTGGAGCAGATCGATGAATTCCTGCTCGTGCGCCCATTTCTCGTTTGACAATTCTGCTCCCACCCGGATATCATGGCCTCATAACGCTTCTCCATGCCATGAGTTCGTCAGGGCATGGAATTCTCCAATATACGCAGAGAATTACCCCGGCCGTCAATGCGGTCCGGGGTAATTTGTTTTTCGAGGCTGTGGCGCCCCTATGCGCGGGCCCCCTGCTCGGCGGTCGTGGAGACCCAGAAGCGCAGCTTCCGCCGTCGCTGGTCCTCGTAGACCCCGCCGCAGGCCTCGATCACCTTGCGGGAGGCGGCGTTGTCCGGGTCGCAGGTGATCAGGGCCCGGTCGATGCCGAGGCCACGGGCGACCGGGAGTGCGGCGCGCAGCATCGCCGTCGCGTGCCCGCGGCGGCGTGCGGAGGGCCGGACGTCGTAGCCGATGTGGCCTCCCCATTCCAGGAGCGGCGGGGTGAGGACATGGCGGATCGCCAGTCGGCCCAGGTAGGTGTCGCCGGCGACGTACCACAAGTGGGTGGACGGGGCATGGCCCTCGGGGCGAGGGGTGTCGGCGTGGGCGTCCGCGCGGAGCGCTTCCACGTACGCGGCGAAGACCCGCGGGTCGTGCCATCGGGTGCCGTACGCGCGTATGGCTCTGCCGACGTTGGAGTCGTCGCCCGGCCCTCCCCGGCCCTCGGCTCGGAACTCGGCCATGGCGTCGACGAACGAGCCGTGGACCCGTACGTCAGGTGTGATCAACTTCGTCATCGGGTCATTGTGCGGCGTCCCGCTCCTGTTCCACGTCTCATTTCTCGCCTCATTCCCTGAGCGACAGCTCCCAGAGCGTCTCCCAGGCGCAGGTGTGCGCGTAGTCGGGCGGAAGGTGACGTGCGTAGCGTTCCTGGGCGATGGTCGTCTGGCTCACCATGCTGCGGGTCAGTGCGAGGTTCTCCCGCTCGTCCCGGCCGGGGGCGTAGCCCGCGACGAACACGTCGAAGGGCACGCCCTCGCCGAGGTGAGCGAGCGCGGTGCCGAGGCTTCTGAGGGGGCCGGTCATATGGCGGCGGGCCGCGCTGTGGAACTGTCCGTCCCGTCGGTAGGACTGGTCCAGGAGCATGCACACGGCCCAGTAGTGCAGATTCGCCAGGTGGCGCAGGGCGGGTACGGTCTCGTCGCGGACGGGCTCGCCGGACGGGGGCAGGCCGGTGGCGTGATGGAGGGGGATCACCGGGTGGTCCGGGCTGTCCGGGTCCCACACCTGCTGGGCGCCGAGCAGAGCCGGGTGGGTTCCTTCGAACAGGGCGCGGAACAGGGCGAAGTGTTCGCTCTCGCCCTCCTCGCGGAGGACGTCGAGCCGGGCCCGCCAGGTGGGGTAGTCGAGGCGGTCGGGTTCGCGTTGCTCCAGGAGGTCGAGGACTCTGCCGACCTTGCGGTAGAGGCTGCCTACCTGGTTGGGGCGCGGCCGCGGCTCCGTGCCCGCGCCGAGCACCGCGTAGAGCTTCTCGATGAAGGCACGGTCCTCGGGTGTGTGCGGCCGGTCGGGGTCGACCGCGTCCGGTGACGCCTCCACGTAGACGTATTTCGCGAGGGACTCGAGGCTCAGCGGCTCCAGCACGAAGTCGAAGGGGTAGATGTCCTGCTCGTAGGGGAACTGCTGCCGCCCGAGGTGGGGTGCCGAACCCAGGGCCACCAGAAGGCCGTTGACGATGTCGAGGTGGGTCATCTCCTCGATCGCCACGCCCAGCAGATGCAGCGGCCGGCCGCCGTAGCGGTGGCTGGGCCAGCCGGCGAGGCGGGTGTAGCGGGGCACCTTCACCGAGAAGGCCGCATACAGGTACTGGACGAGCAGGGAGTGCTCGATCTCGGCGCCGTCGCGCAGCAGCCGGACCAGCTCGAGAGTCGGGTCGTCGAAGAGCGGGGTGTACCCGAGCGCGTCCGCCTCCTCGGCCGACAGCCGGGCCGTCGCCGTCCGGGCGGGCGGGCCGGTCCCCGGTGTCGGGGCCGGGCCGGCCCGGCGCTCGTCCGCGGCGGCCGACGCGACGGCGACGACCGCCTCCCGGTACCGGTGGTAGCCGGTGCAGCGGCATACGTGCGGGCCGAGCACGGCGTCGACGAGCGCTTCCACACCCTGCTCGTCGCTCTCGCCCGCGGCGTGTTCGACGGCGACGCGGCCCGCGATCGCGAAGCCGGGGGCGCAGTAGCCGCATTGGAAGGCGTCCCGTTCGAGGAACGCCTCCTGGACCGGGTGCAGGGTGTCCCCCGTCGCGAGCCCCTCGACGGTGACGATGTCCCATCCGCGCACGTGCCGCATGCTCGTCATGCAGGACTGCCGTGTCACCAGCGCGGCGCCGGGGTGGGCGCGGACGGCGACGGTGCAGGCGCGGCACTCGCCGATCGAGCAGCCGATCTTGGTGCCGGTCAGTCCCAGGTCCTCGTGCAGGAAGTGCACGAGCGACATGTCGCCCGGGACGTCCCGTCCGGTGTGACGGGTGCCGTTGACGGTGAGGTCGAGCGCGGTCTGCGGTTCCTGCATCACGGCCGTCCGGCGGGGAGGGGGAGGTCGGCCACCCGGATCGGGGTGGTGGCGGGCCAGCAGCGGTCGCCGGTGTGGCCGAGGGCGTGGGCGACCGCGTTGGCGATGGCGGGGCTGACGGTCGTCATGGTGGCCTCGCCGATGCCCTTGTGGCGCAGCACGGGGCCGCTGCCCGCCAGCACACCGTCCGGGGGCAGGGGGACGAGGACCGTCTCCCGCCGGATGGCGGTGATGTCGGCGTAGCGCGGCAGGCGGTAGCGGTCGAAATTGACGAAGGGGCCGGTGCCCGCTTCCTCGGGCAGTTCCTCGAAGAGGGTGTGCGAGATGCCCATCGCGAGTCCGCCTTCCACCTGCCCTTCGATCACCGAAGGCAGCAGGGGGTCGCCGGCGTCGAGGAAGGTGACGGCGTCGACGACGCGGAGCGTCCCCTGCCGGGGGGAGATCTCCACGCCGACGAGGTGCCCGGCCGCCGCGTACAGGGACCGCGGGACCGTCGCTTTTCCCGGTCCCTTGTCGGGAGGCGGTCGCAGCGGCTCTGCGTAGTCCTGGAGCACGACCTGGCCTTGGGGGGAGGTCGCGAAGCCCAGCGCGTCGATGTCCATCGCGTGACCGGGCCCGTCGGTCCGGAACGTGGCCGACGACCAGCCGTTGCAGAAGTAGCCGTGCGCGATGGCGTAGGTCGCCTGTCCGGTGCGCCGGAGTTCCGCGACCAGCGCGGCCAGCGGGACGGGTGCGTGGCCGGGCAGGTGGAAGGCGCCGTCGCGCCAGGCGGCGAGCAGCACGTCCGCGGCGAGGCCGGGCAGGCCCAGCAGCGTGCGCGCCGCCGGCACGAGCCGCAGCCGCAGCAGCGCGCGGCACGTCTCCCGCAGGACGTGCACATGGAAGAACGCCGTCTTGGAGGCGCTGCTCGCGCCGTGCCCCAGCTTGATCCCCGCGGGGCCGTGCTTGCCCAGAGCCTCGACCTGCTTCTCGAACCTCTCGAAGGGGCCGACCACGCCCAGGCGGACGTCCACGGGCGCGCCGAGGAGTTCGCGGGCGGCGTGTTCCAGGGAGCGGCGGGCTCCCTGGCCCATGTCCACGTTCTGTCCCCACACCTCGACGTGTCCGTCGTCGGTGAGGTGGACGGCGCTGTAGACGCTGTCCTGGCTGGTGCCGAACGCTTCCATGCAGCAGGCGAAGCCCACGCCGTAGAGGGTGCCGTCGGCGGGCCGGGGATCGTTGCGGGTGCGCCAGAGCGGGTGTTCCAGCGCGGCGGCGCAGATCTCGGCGTTCGCGACGTGGAACCGCAGGGGTGTCCCGGCGAGGTCGACGTCGCCGCCCGGGCCGGTGCCGGGGCGCAGGACGTTGGCGAGGCGGAAGGCGATGGGGTCCTGGCCCAGGCGCAGCACGGCGAGGCGGTCGAGGGCGGTTTCGAGGTTGAACGCGACCTGCGGGATGCCGAATCCCCTCATCGATCCGACGGCGGGGATGGCCCGTTCGAGCACGACGCCGTGGACCGAGGCGCGCGGGACGCGGTAGGGGCCGGTGGCGTGCAGGGCCGCGAGTCCGAGGACGGCGCCGTTGAGATTGGCCTCGACGCCGCCCCGCAGGACGATGAAGGAGCGCATGGCCCGCAGCCGTCCGTCGGGGCCGGTGCGGACCCAGCTGCGCACGGCCGACCCGTGGCGTTTGAGGCCGCCCTGGAATTGCTCGCGTCGGTCGTAGGCCAGCCGGACCGGCCCCGGGGAGAAGACCGCGGCGAGCGCGAGGTAGAAGGCGAAGGGCGACTTGTCCCGCCCGCCGAAGCCACCGCCGCTGTCGGTCGTCGTCAGCCGGATGGACGTCACCGCCGGGTTGCCGCCGCCGAGGAGTCTGCGCAGATCGGGCACGTCGCCGTGCGGGGACTGGGTGCCGAGGAGCAGGTGCAGGGTTTTGGTCGTACGGTCCAGCCAGCCGAGTCCGGATTCGGGCTCCAGGAACGCCGGGTCGGTCTGCTGGGTGAAGGTCGTCGTGACGAGCTGGGTTTCCGTGGGGTCGGCCGGCTCGGCGTCGAGTGCCTTGAACAGCTCGTCCGCCTCCAGGTCGGGCTCGCCGCCGCGGATGAAGGAAATGCCGTCGAACCTGCTGATCCGCCCCCGGTTCCAGTGGGAGTACCCCTGGGGAACGGTGGTGTCCAGGAGGTAGTGCGCTTGGCGCTGGGCGCCGGTGGCCCGCAGGCGTGTCCAGTCCTCCAGCTCCTGCGCGGGCGTGGGGGCCGGGCCGGTCGCCTGAGGTGGTCCGTACACCAGGGGGCCCGCGTCCTCGCGCAGTTCCTGCGCGGCGCGGCGGAAGCGCACGAAGTCGCCGTAGAGGGCGATGGCGACGGGTTGCCCGAGGTAGTCGGCCACTTCTCCCTCGGGGAGCAGGGCCTGCACGGACTCGGCGGAGATCTCGTTGCGGTAGGGCGGGGAGGGGAGGTCCTGGGCCCGGACGAGCCGGTCGGGTCGCAGCTCGGCGGGGAGCAGACCGAGGTCGAGGCGGAGGTAGGGCCGGTCGACGTGGCTGCTGCGCAGCAGCAGGGCGTGGGCGCAGTCGGCGGGCCATCCCTCGGCGGCGAGGTCGCGCGGGCGGTAGTCGCTCGCGAAGACCTTCGCTCCGGTGACCTTCCGCAGCCGGGCGTCGGCCGGGGGCTCAGCCACGGCGGCCCGCCGGGGCGGCGCCGTGCGGGACGGCGCCGGGGCATCCGGGCGCGCGGGGATCGTCGTCCATGTTCCG
Organism: Streptomyces syringium; assembly: GCF_017876625.1. NCBI lineage: Bacteria > Bacillati > Actinomycetota > Actinomycetes > Kitasatosporales > Streptomycetaceae > Streptomyces > Streptomyces syringium. The sequence continues at coordinate 7,487,438 of NZ_JAGIOH010000001.1, read as the reverse complement.
ACCTCGCCCCGCGGCCCGTGAACGGCCGCGGCGGCATGGGAGACATTACGGTCGGCTCCACTCCAACACAGCCGCATGCACCCGGCAACGCGGGCCGGGCAGCCGTGGTGGTCCCCACGAGCAGCCGCGCATCGTCCGGTTGAAGCCGCTGGTGACCTCCGGCAGCGTCGACGACCTCGAAGCGGCCGCCCCGGCCGGGTGACATCGCCTGCGCCGGGCGACGCCGCCGCGTCTCACGCGTCGACGGCACCGCCGTGGGAGCGGAGACCGGCCAGGAGGACGTCGTACGCCCGGCGGCGCTGCCCGGCGGAGGCGGCCGAGTCGGCCATGCGCATGAACGCGGCGATGTCCTCCACCGTCGCGTCGGTGCGCAACAGCCCCTCGCGCCGGGCGCGTTCGACGACCGGGCCGATCAGCTCGACGGTGGCCCGCAGCCCGTGCTCGGCCGCCCGTGGGCCGGTGCGGCACAGGATGTCGAAGAGCGCGCGGTCCTCCTCGTGCGGAACGCAGCCCCGGGTGAAGACGGTACGGAACGCCGTCCAGCCGTCGGTGATGCCCACGGCCTGCTCGGCGGCGTTCCGGGCGCCTTCGGACAGTTCGTCGAGCAGCGCGTCGACCAGGTCGTCCTTGGTCGGGAAGTGCCGGTAGAAGGTGGTCGCGCCGACGCCCGCGCGGCGGGCGATCCCGTCGATGCCGGCGTCCGGGCCCAGGTCCGAGAACGCCTCGCGGGCGGCGTCGAGCAGCCGTCGCCGGTTGCGGGCCTGATCCTTGCGGGGCCCGCGCACCGTGGTGGCCTGCGGCGCATCGGCCATGGTCCCTCCCTCACGAAGAAGCGGCGGCCACACTACCGTTTCTTCGTTCCCGAGGCGCCCGCCCCGAGCGGGGCGTCAGACTCCGCTCAGCCGGTGCGGTGACGGGCGCAGGTACACGGTCCAGGTCAGGGCCGAGCAGACGAGGTAGAAGGCGAGAAAGGCGAGGTAGGCCGCGTCGCCGTTGTGGGCGGTGAGGAAACTCTGCCGGAAGGCGACGTTGACGAGCACGCCACCGAAGGCACCGATCGCGCCCGCGAGGCCGATCAGGGCGGTGGCGTGGCGCTGGGCGGTGGCCTCGGCCGCAGCGGGAACAGTGCCGTCGGCGAGGGCGCGGTGGCGGGCCTTGGCGCGGTGCAGCGCGGGGATCATGCGGTAGGTGGAGCCGTTGCCGATGCCACTGAGGACGAACAGCGCGGCGAACGCGGCGAGGAAGAGCGCCGGGAGATGGAGCCGGGAGGCGGTGAGGATCAGAGCGGTGCCGACGGCCATGGCCGCGAAGGTCGCCAGGGTCACCCGCGCACCGCCGAGGCGGTCGGCCCAGGCACCGCCGAAGGGCCGGGCGAGCGAGCCGAGCAGCGGGCCCAGCACCGTCAGGCAGGCCACCTTGACCGGGGTGTCGAGCTGGTGGTGGAACTGCGCCTGGAGGACCAGCCCGAAGGCGAAGCTGAAGCCGATGAACGAGCCGAACGTGCCCAGGTACAGCAGTGACATCACCCAGGTGTGACGGTCCCGGGTGATCTCGCGCAGGGCGGGCCCGGTCTCCCGGGTGGTGGGCACGTTGTCCATGCGCAGGGCGGCCACGACGGTGGTCAGGGCGATCAGCGGGAGGTAGATCAGGGGCAGCAGGCGCGGGTGCGCGGCGCCTGCGGTGGCGAGGATCAGCAGGCCGACGAGCTGCACGGCGGGGACGCCGAGGTTGCCGCCGCCCGCGTTGACGCCCAGGGCACGGCCCTTGAGCCGCTGCGGGTAGAAGGCGTTGATGTTGGCCATGGAGGAGGCGAAGTTGCCGCCGCCGACGCCGGCCACGGCCGCGGCGACGAGCAGCGTGGAGTAGGAGACGCCGGGTTCGAGGACGACGGCGACGAACGCGGTGGGGATCAGGAGCAGCAGGGCGCTGACGACGGTCCAGTTGCGGCCGCCGAAGCGGCCGACCGCGGCGGTGTAGGGCAGGCGCAGGGCCGCGCCGACGGCCGTGGGGACGGCGGTGAGGGTGAATTTTCCGGCGGCGTCGATGCCGTATTCCGGGCCGAGGAAGAGCACGAGGACCGACCACATGCTCCAGATCGAGAAGCCGATGTGTTCGGTGAGGACGGACAGCCACAGATTGCGCCGGGCGACGCGGGCGCCGACGCGTTCCCAGAACGCGGGGTCCTCGGGGCGCCATTCGGTGAGGGTGCGGGCCCGTGCGGGTGCTGCGGGCCGCGGGGGTGGTGGCGGGGTGGCCGGCCCGGTGGTCCGCACGGGCCAGGTGCGCAGGGCGGCGGGGGTGCCGTCGGGGGCGCTCTCCTCGTCGAGGCAGTCGCCGGTGCGCAGGTCGAATGCCTGCTTGTACATGGGTGAGGTCACCACGGGGGTGCCGGCGCGGCTGCCGGTGACCCCGCGGGAGATGACGTACGCGCCGCTGAAGGGGTCGCGGTTGGCGAGGGCGTGGAGCGCTCCGTCGGCGTCGCGGAAGAGGGCGACCTGTTCGCCGCCGACGAGAGCGGTGACGCCCCGGCCGGGGGTGAGGTCGCCGTAGCGGCAGACGCCGGTCCAGGTGTCGCCGTCGCCGATCTCGACGAGCGCGTCCGGGGCGGGAGCCGCGGCTGCCGTCTCCCCCGGTGGGTCCTGCGCTCGCGCGGGCTGCTCGGTGGGGGCCGTGGGGGCGTGAGCGGTGTCGGTCATGGGGTACGCACCTTCAGGGCGGGGCCGGCGATCAGGGGTGCGGACGGGGCCGTGCCGTCCGCGTCGCCGGGGCGGGCGGGTCGGATCTGGGCGCGTTCGGGGACGAAGCGCACGGCGGGGTCGGGGGTGCCGGGGGCGTTGACGAAGGAGGCGAAGCGGCGCAGGCGTTCGGGGTCGTCCAGGGTCGCGGCCCATTCGTCCTGGTAGGTGCCCACGTGGCGGTCCATCAGCGCGTCGAGTTCGGCGCAGATGCCCAGGGCGTCGTCGAGGATCACGGCGCGGAGGTGGTCGAGGCCGCCTTCGAGTCGCTCGATCCAGGGGGCGGTGCGCTCGAGCCGGTCGGCGGTGCGGATGTAGAACATCAGGAAGCGGTCGATGGTGCGGATGAGTGTGGTGCGGTCGACGTCCTGGACCAGCAGGTCGGCGTGGCGGGGTGTCATGCCGCCGTTGCCGCCGACGTAGAGGTTCCAGCCGGTGGAGGTGGCGATGACGCCGAAGTCCTTGCTCTGTGCCTCGGCGCACTCGCGGGCGCAGCCGGAGACGGCGGACTTGAGTTTGTGCGGGGCGCGCAGGCCCCGGTAGCGCAGTTCGAGGTCGATGGCGAGGGCGACGGAGTCCTGTACGCCGTAGCGGCACCAGGTGTGCCCGACGCAGGACTTCACGGTGCGCAGGGCCTTGCCGTAGGCGTGGCCGGACTCGAATCCGGCGTCCACCAGGCGGCGCCAGATCGCGGGCAGTTGGTCGACGGTCGCGCCGAACATGTCGATGCGCTGGCCGCCGGTGATTTTGGTGTAGAGGCCGAAGTCGCGGGCGATCTCGCCGATGGTGATGAGTCCGTCGGGGGTGATCTCGCCGCCGGGGACGCGGGGGACGACGGAGTAGGAGCCGTTGCGCTGGAGGTTGGCGAGGAAATGGTCGTTGGTGTCCTGGAGGGCGGCCTGTTCGCCGTCGAGGATGTAGGGGGTGTCCCCCAGGGTCGCCAGGATGGAGGCGACGGTGGGTTTGCAGACGGCGCAGCCCTGGCCGCTGCCGTGCTCGGCGAGGAGCCGGGTGAAGGTGGTGATGCCCTTGACCCGGATGATCTCGTACAGCTCGGCGCGGGTGTGGGTGAAGTGTTCGCACAGGCCCCGGGCCGTCTCGGTGCCGGTGGCGGCGAGTTCGTCGGTGACGAGGGTGGTGAGGGCCTTCTCGCAGCTGCCGCAGCCGGTGCCGGCCTTGGTGCACTTCTTGACGGCGGCGACCGTGGCGCAGCCGCCCTCGCCGACGGCGGCGCGGATCGTGCCTTTGCTGACGTTGTGGCAGGAGCAGATGACCGCGTCGTCGGGCAGGGCCGCGGCTCCCGCCGGGCCGCCCGCGGGTCCGGCCGAGTCGGGCAGCAGGAGCTGTTCGGGCGGTACGGACAGGGGGGCGCGGCTCCCGGCGAGCGGCCGGAGGGTGGCGTAGGAGTCGGCGTCCCCGACGAGGATGCCGCCGAGCAGGCTGCCGTCCGGGCCGATGACGAGTTTTTTGTAGACGCCGGCCCGGCTGTCGGCGTAGAGGACGTCGAGTGCGCCTTCGGTGGTGCCGTGGGCGTCGCCGAAGCTGGCGACGTCGACGCCGAGGAGTTTGAGTTTGGTGGAGGTGTCGGCGCCGGTGAACTCACTGTCCTCGCCGTCCAGTCGGCGGGCCGCGGTCTCCGCCATGGCGTAGCCGGGGGCCACGAGTCCGTAGACCCGGCCGTCGGCGGCGAGGGCGCATTCGCCGATGGCGTGGACGCGGGGGTCGGCGGTGCGGCAGCCGGTGTCGACGACGATGCCGCCGCGGTCGCCGACGGGCAGTCCGCAGTCGCGGGCGAGCTGGTCCCTGGGCCGTACGCCCGCGGAGAAGACGACGAGGTCCGCGTCGAGGACGGTGCCGTCGGAGAGGGCCAGGGCGCGGACCCGGCCGTCGGCGTCCGTGTCGATGCGTTCGGCGCCGGCTCCGGTGTGGACGGACACCCCCAGCTCTTCGATCTTGCGGCGCAGGGCGGCACCTCCGGCGTCGTCGATCTGGAGGGCCATCAGGCGGGGGGCGAATTCGACGACGTGGGTCCGCAGTCCGAGGGCGCGCAGGGCTCCGGCGGCCTCCAGGCCGAGGAGTCCGCCGCCGACGACGACGCCGGTGCGCGCGCCGGCGGCGCGGGAGCGGATGGCGGCGACGTCCTCGATGGTGCGGTAGACGTGGCAGCCGTCGGCGTCGTGGCCGGGGACGGGCGGCACGAAGGGGTACGAGCCGGTGGCCAGGACCAGGGCGTCGTAGCCGATCCGGGCGCCGGACGCGGTGGTGACGGTGCTCCCTTCGCGGTCGATGGCGGTGGCGGGCTCCCCCAGGCGCAGGTCGATGCCGTGCGCGTCGAGGAAGCCGGGCGGGGTGAGGGCCAGTTCCTCGGCGCGGGTGCCGGTGAAGGTGGCGGTGAGGTGCACGCGGTCGTAGGCGGGCCGGGGTTCCTCGGCCAGTACGGTGACGTGCCACCGGCGGTCGGCGCCCTCCTGCTCGTACAGCGCTTCCAGGAAGCGCTGGCCGACCATGCCGTGCCCGACGAGGACGAGGCGGCGGCGGGTGTCGGTGGCGTCGGACGGTCGCGTCACGGGCGGGCTCCTTCGTGGATCAGGTACAGGGGGTCGGCGGGGAGGTCCTCGTCGCGCTGCCACACGGCGAGCAGGTCGCCGAGGGTGGTGAGGTCGCCGAGCAGGACGGCGCCCGCCAGCCGGTCGCCGTGCCGGACGAGCTTCTTGTGGGTGCCGCGGGTGGCGTCGGCGAGGCGCAGCACCTCGTGGTCCCCGTGGTGTTCGGCGGCCGGGTCGCCGAAGGCGGCCAGGTGCACGGGGCCCGCCGTCAGCCGGGTCGGGGGGCGGGTGCCGGTGTAGCGGGCGTGCGGGTCGGCGCCCGAGAGGAGGGCGGCGAGGGTGTCCGCCTGCCGCCAGGCGGGGTCCGCTAGGCCGTGGACGACGCCCCGGTGTTCGGCGCAGTCGCCGAGGGCGTGGATGTCGGGGGCGGAGGTCGCCAGGCGGTCGTCGACGACGATCCCGTGGCGCACGTCGAGCCCGGCGGCCCGGGCCAGACGGGTGCGGGGGCGGACGCCGCAGGTCAGGAGCACGAGATCGGCGGACAGCTGGGAGCCGTCGGCCAGTTCGACGGCGGTCACCCGGCCGGTGCCGTGCAGGGCGCGGGCCTCCTCGCCCGGGTGGGTGCCGATGCCGAGGCCGGTCAGCTGGTGGCGCAGTGCCGCCGCCGACTGGGCGTCGAGGTGGCGGTCCATCAGGTGGGTTTCGTTGTGGACGATCTCGACGTGCGGGCCGAGGGTGGCGAGGGCCCGGGCGGCGCTGACGCCCAGCACTCCCCCGCCGATGACGACGGCCCGGGTGGCCCGTGCGGCGGCCGCGGCGAGGCGTCGGCAGTCGGCGAGCGTGCGCAGGACGTGCACGCCGCCGAGGAGGCCGCCGTCCGGTGTGCGCGAGCCCGGCAGGGGCGGCCGCACGGGGCTCGCCCCGGTGGCCAGGACGAGGGTGTCGTAGGCGGTGTGTTCCCCGTCCGCGAGGACGAGCTTGCGCGCGCCGGTGTCGAGGGCGACGACTTCGGTGCCGGTACGGAGCGTGGTGCCCGGGCCGTAGGGGAGGTCGACGTCGGCGTAGCGGCCGGTGAGGACCTCGGTGAGCAGGGTCCGGTTGTAGGGGGCGTCGGGTTCGGCTCCGTAGAGCGTCAGCTCGATGTCCTCGGGGCCGCTGTGGGTCGTCAGTTGTCGGGCGAAGCGGGCGGCGGCCATGCCGGCGCCGATGACCGCGATCCGGTGGGGGCTCATGACTGCTCTCCGGTGGTCGCCTTCTCCACCCGGACGGCACATACCTTGAATTCGGGCATTTTCGATACCGGGTCGAGTGCGGGGTTGGTCAGGGTGTTGGCGCGGCCGGGACCGGGCCAGTGGAAGGGCATGAAGACGGTGTCGGGGCGGATGGTGTCGGTGATGCGGGCGGGTGCCAGGGCCCGGCCGCGGCGGCTGGTGACGGCCAGGAGCTGGCCGTCGGTGACGCCGAGGCGGGTCGCGAGCCGGGGGTGGAGTTCGACGAAGGGTCCGGGCGCGGCCGCGTTGAGTTCGGGCACGCGCCGGGTCTGCGCGCCGCTCTGGTACTGGGCGGTGACCCGGCCGGTGGTCAGGTGCAGCGGGTAGTGGGCGTCGGGTTCCTCGGCGGCCGGCCGGTGGGAGACGGCGGCGAAGCGGGCCCGGCCGTCGGGGGTGGCGAAGCGGTCGAGGAAGAGGCGCGGGGTGCCCGGGTGCGCGGGGTGGGGGCAGGGCCAGAAGACGCCGTCCTCGGCCCGGATCCGTCGGTAGCTGATGCCCGCGTAGTCGGCCGGGCCGCCCGCGGAGGCGCGCCGCAGCTCCTCGAACACCTCTTGCGGGTCGTCGGGGAAGCCCTGGGGGACGCCGAGGCGCTCGGCGAGCCCGTGCAGCACCTCCAGGTCGGTGCGGACGCCGTCGGGCGGGGTGACGGCGGCCTGGCGCAGGATGACCCGGCCCTCCAGGTTGGTGGTGGTGCCGGTCTCCTCGGCCCACTGCGCCACGGGCAGGACCACGTCGGCCAGTGCCGCGGTCTCCGAGAGCACGACGTCGCTGACGGCGAGGAAGTCCAGTGCCGCGAGGCGTTCGGTGATGTGGGACGCGCGCGGGGCGGACACCACCGGGTTGGAGCCCGCCACCAGCAGGGCCCTGACGCCGCCGGGGGTACCGAGGCGGTCCAGCAGCTCGTAGGCGCTCACCCCCGGGCCCGGCAGCGTGCCGGGGTCCACGCCCCAGACCTTCGCGACGTGGGCGCGTGCCGCGGGGTCGGTGAGGGAGCGGTAGCCGGGCAGTTGGTCGGCCTTCTGGCCGTGTTCGCGCCCGCCCTGGCCGTTGCCCTGGCCGGTCAGGCAGCCGTAGCCGCTGCCGGGGCGGCCGGCCTTGCCGGTGGCCAGGCACAGGTTGATCCACGCTCCGACGGTGTCGGTGCCCTTGCTGTGCTGCTCGGCGCCCCGGGCGGTGAGGACCATGGCGGTGGGGGCGTCGGCGAACCGGCGGACCACCTCGCGCATCAGCGGCACCGGTACCCCGGTGAGCTGTTCGACCCGCTCGGGCCAGTGCGCCATGGCCGCCGCCCGGGCCTGTTCGAAGCCGGTGGTGCGGTCGGCGATGTACTCCTCGTCCAGGTGGCCGTCGGCGATGGCCAGGTGCAGCAGTCCCAGGGCGAGCGCGAGGTCGGTGCCCGGCACCGGGCGCAGGTGCGTGTCGGCCTGTTCGGCGGTGCGGGTGCGGCGCGGGTCGACGACGATCAGATGGCCGCCGTTGCGGCGCAGTTCGGTGAAGTACCGCAGCAGCGGCGGCATGGTCTCGGCGGGGTTGGCGCCGACCAGGATGACGCACCCGGCCGTGGCGATGTCCTCGACGGGGAAGGGCAGCCCCCGGTCGATGCCGAACGCGGCCCGGTGGGCCGCGGCGGCGGACGACATGCAGAAGCGGCCGTTGTAGTCGATGTGCGGGGTGCGCAGCACGACGCGCGCGAACTTGCCCAGCAGATAGGCCTTTTCGTTGGTCAGTCCGCCGCCGCCGAAGACGCCGGTGGCCGCACGCCCGTAGCGGGTGGCGGTCTCTTCGAGCCCGGCCGCGACCCGGTGCAGGGCCTCGTCCCACGACGCCGGCACAAGGGTGCCGGTGGCCGGGTCGCGGACGAGCGGGGCCGTCAGCCGCACGGCCGGGTCCAGGACGGCGGCGGCGGTGCGGCCCTTGCCGCACAGCGCGCCCCGGTTGACGGGGAAGCCGGGGCGCTCGACGACCTCCACGGGCGGCACGCCGGGGCCGGCGCCGGGGGGAGGGAGTCGCAGCCCCATGCCGCACTGCAGTGCGCAGTACGGGCAGTGCGTGTCGGTCGTCGTCATGCCGACCAGGTTGGTCCCCGGCCGTTTCACGGCGGCGTCCGCGATGTTGCGCGCGGGGTACGGGCTCTTCATACGCGGCGGGGGGCTCGGTGATGACCACGACATGTGCCGTAACAAAGTGACCGCGGGATCTCACGTGGGTGTGACGGCCGGGCAATCCGGCGGAAACACCGGGCGCGCAGCCTGCAGGCATGAGGACTACCCGCACGGCCACCGCGCCACCGAACGACTCACCCGTGGGGCCGCTGACGGGCTTCACCATCGGGGTGACGGCCGCACGACGCCGGGAGGAGCTGGTGGCGCTGCTGCGCCGGCGCGGCGCCCGGGTCGTCGAGGCCCCCGCACTGAGCATCGTCCCGCTCGAGGACGACACCCTGCTGCGCCGGGCCACCGAGCGGTGTCTCGCGGGGGCGCTGGACTATGTGGTGGCCACGACGGGACTGGGCTGGCGGGGCTGGATGAGCACCGCCGACGGATGGGGCGTCGGCGCGGACCTCACCCGGCTGTGCCGTGGCGCCACCGTCATCAGCCGCGGCCCGAAGGCCACCGGGGCGGTCCGGGCGAGCGGTGTGGACGAGGCCTACTCCCCCGACTCCGAGGCCAATCACGAGCTGCTGACGTGGCTGCTCGCTCGTGATCTGCGCGGCCGCCGGGTGGCGGTGCAGGAACACGGCGCCCCGCTCGACGGCTTCGCCGCGGCGTTGCGCGAGCGCGGTGCGGAGGTCATCGAGGTGCCGGTCTACCGGTGGGGTCCGCCCCAGGACCCGGAGGCGCTGCGGAGGCTGGTGGAGGCGACCGTGCGCGGCGAGGTGCACGCCCTGACCTTCACCAGCGCCCCGGCGGTGGTCGCCCTGCTGGAGACGGCCAGTTCCCTGGGCCGCCACGACGCGCTGCTGGCGGCGCTGCGCGAGGACGTGCTGGGGGTGTGTGTCGGGCCGGTCTGCGCACGGCCCCTGCTGGAGCTCGGTCTCCGGCCGCACTGCCCGGAGCGGGGCCGGCTGGGCTCGCTGGTGCGAGCCCTCAGTGACGTGCTGCCGGGGCGCGGTCGCCTGGAACTCCTGGATCCGCCCGGGCGGTTGGTGCTCCAGGGCAACGCGCTGCTCCGCGACGGCACCGCGGAGTGGCTGCCGCCGCTGCTCGCCGCCGTGCTGCGGGCCCTGGCCGAGCGGCACGGCCATGTGCTCAGCCGCGGTGAGCTGCTGCGCCGTGCCTGGCCGGAGGCCGCCCGTGCCGACGAGCACGCGGTGGAGGTGGCCATAGCCCGGCTGCGGTCGGCTCTGGGGCCGCACGCGGACCTGGTGCGTACGGTGCCCAAGCGCGGCTACCGTCTGGTCGGTGCCGAATGACCGCGCTGCGTGCCGCCCGCCCGCCGGTGCTGGTCGCCGTCGCCCACGGCACCCGCGACCCGGCGGGCATCCGGACCGTTCTTCACCTCCTCTCCCGGGTCAGGGCCTTGCGGCCGCAACTGCGGGTGCGGGCCGGCTTCCTCGACCATGCCGATCCCGGACTGGCGGAGACGCTCGGCGGTCTGCGCGGTACCCCGGTCGTGGTGCCGCTGCTGCTGGGAACGGGCTACCACGTCCGCACGGACATCCCCGCCGCCCTGGCCGCGGCCGGTCTCGGCCGGGCTCCCGTGGCCCGTGTCCTCGGCCCGGACCCGCTGCTCGCGACGGCCCTCGCCGACCGGCTCCGCGAGGCCGGCCGACCGGGGCACGCGCGGGGCGGGGCCGTCGTCCTCGCGGCCGCCGGCTCCCGGGATCCGGCGACGAACGCCGCGACGGCCGAGGCGGCACGGCTGCTCGAAGTGCGCCTGGGGTGCCCGGTCGTGCCCTCGTATCTGAGCGGTGCGTCCCCCACGCCCGCCGAGGCCGTCGCCGCCCTGCGGGCGCGGGGCCACCGGTACACGGCGGTGGCCCCCTATCTGCTGGCCCCCGGCTTCTTCGCCCGGCGCGCGGCGGCCGCCGGCGCGAGCGTCACCTGCGCGCCCCTGGGCGCGCACGAGGCCGTGGCCCGCTTGGTGCTGCGCCGCTACGACGAGGCCCGGCTCAGGGCGGCCCCTCGCCCGGCGCCCGGCCGGCTGCTTCGTACGGCCGCCCTCCCGGGGTGAGGTGCCGGGCGGGCGGCACGCCCGCGGGCCGGGGCGGCGGCGTGTGCCACCGGTCGGCGCCCAGCCGTCGGTGGAGCGCGGCGAGCGGGCGCGGCGCCCACCAGTTGGCGTGGCCGGTCAGCCGCATGAAGGCCGGTACGAGCACGCCCCTGACGACGGTGGCGTCGACCAGGACGGCCGACGCCAGTCCCCATCCGATGAGTTTGAGCAGCGTGATCTCGGAGGTGACCAGCGGAAGGAGCGCGACGGCGAAGACCGCCGAAGCGGTCGTGATCATCTTTCCGGTGCGGGCGACGCCGGTGACCACGGCGCCGCGGTGGTCGCCCGAGGCCCGGTACTCCTCCTGGATGCGCGAGACGAGGAAGAGTTCGTAGTCCATGGAGAGCGCGAAGGCCGCGCCGAAGACCAGGACGGGCGTGGAGGTCTCCAGCTCCCCCGTGACGGTGAAGTCGCCGAGGAGGCCGCGCAGGTGTCCGTCCTGGAAGACATGGACCATGACGCCGAAGCTCGCGGTCAGGCTCAACACCCCCATGAGCACCGCCTTGACGGGGATGAGGACCGAGCCCGTGAAGAGGAACACCAGCAACAGGACCCCGCCGACCACGACGGCGGCCGCCGTCGGCAGCGCGGCGAAGACGGCGTTCTTGGTGTCGAGCACCCGGGCCGGCCGGCCCCCGACGAGATGGGGTCCGGGGGACGGCAGGGCGCGCAGCTCCTCGACCAGGCGCTCGTCCTGCGCGGGCGGTCCGCTGCCGGTCACGGCCAGCCAGGTCGCGCCCCGGGTGATGTGGGCGAGCGAGCCGACGTCCGGGCCCTGGGCGAGCCGGCCGTCCTCGTAGGCGCCGAGGCCGGTGGAGACCCGGTCCACCGTGGGGAGGGCGGAGACGCGGCGGGCGTAGGCGTCCAGCTCCCCCTCCTGGTCCACCGCGTCGACGTCGGGCAGGAGCACGGTCAGGGTGCGGTTCCACGGCAGGCGGAAGTCCCGCTCCACCGTGAGGGCGGTGGCGTGCGACTCGACCCGCTCCGGCAGGACGCGCTCGTCCGCGACGCCGAAGCGGACGTGCGCGAAGGGCAGGGCGAGCGTCGCGAGGAAGAGGACCGCGCAGCCACCGGCCAGCACCGGTCGCGCCGTGGCGGCGCGGGCCGCGCGGTGCCACGCCGACCTGCCCTCGCCGCGCCGGGTCCGGCGCAGGGGTGCGAAGGCGTCACCGCGGTCGACACGGGTGCCGACGACGGAGAGCAGAGCGGGCAGGACCAGCGCGGTGACGGCCGCCGCCAGCACGACCACGCTCACCCCCGCGACGGCCAGGGACCGCAGGAATCCCAGCGGAAAGAGCAGGAGCGCGCTCAGACAGAGAACGACGGTGGCCGCGGAGTAGCTCACGGTACGGCCGGCGGTGCGCATGGTACGGATGACGGCCCGGTCCGGGTCGCCGCCGGCGGCCAGTTCCTCCCGGTAGCGCGTGACGACGAAGAGCCCGTAGTCGACGGCCAGGCCGAAGCCGAGTGCCGTGGTGATGTTCGACGCGAAGGCGGAGACGGGCAGGAACGCGGTCAGCAGCCGCAGCACCGCGAAGGTGCCGGCCACCGCGAGCCCGCCGATCAGCGCGGGCAGCAGGGCGGCCGTGATCGATCCGAAGGCGAACAGCAGCACCGAGGCGGCCAGCGGCACCCCGATGAGTTCGGCCCGGACGAGCTCGTGTCCGCTGAGTTCGGTGGCCTGCGCCATGACCCACGCCGGACCGGTCGCGGTGACCCGCAGCGGCCCGTGCGACCCCGTCAGCCGCGGGACCAGCGTCGCGGCGCGCCGGGCCGTCGCGTGCTCGTCGCCCCGGAGGTCGACGGCGACGAGGGCGGCGTGCCCGTCCTCGCTCAGCAGCCGGGCGTCCCCGAGGGTCCAGTAGGACAGGACCTGGCGCACCCCGGGCCGCCGGGCCACCTGCTGGACGAACTCCCGCCCGGCCGCGGCCGCCTCGGGGCCGGTGACGGGCCCGTCGGCGCGCGCGTGCAGCACAAGGTCGGGGATCCCCGCGTCGAACCGCTGGGCGAGCACGCTCTCGGCGCGGGTCGCCTCGGTGCCGTGGGCGATGTAGCCGCCGTTGGACAGCCGGTCCGGGGTGCCGAGGGCGGCGAACGCCAGCAGGGCACCGAGGACCGCGGCGGTCATCAGGACCCACCACGGGTGCCGGGCGGACCATCCGGCCGCACCGTCCCCGCGCGCCTTCGGTACGGCCACCGGACGTTCGCCTCGCATACGGGCCCCTTCTTCGACGCGACAATCCTGGTGAAATGCGATCAGTTCCGGCAAATCGCTCGTTACTCGTCCGGCGTAAGGATTCGGGTGAACTGTGGCGAAAGAGGGAGCGGTTGGGCTACCTTGCGCGACCGGGAGTGAGGGGTTCACTTCGTCGCGGCCGTCCGTCGCGGCGAAGGTCCGCTGCGAAAAGAGGAGAGGTCACATGCCCGGTAGGGCTCACATCATCCGCGCCGCCGCTGCCGCCTGGGCGCGGCGCGGCGCCGACGTGGCGACCGCGGCCGGAGCGGTCGTCGTCCTGCTCGTGACCGGCACCACGCCGGGTCACGCCGAGGCGTCCGCGCGGACGTCCGGGCGGGCCGTACCCGACGCCGTCCGGTCGGCCGGCACCCTGAAGTGCTCCTTGCGGACGGCGCCGGGCATCACGCTGTCGCCCGCCGTCTCCGCCACCCCCCGTCGCGTCACCGCCCGCGGCACCGCCCACCTGGACAACTGCGCCTCCGGCGGCGGACGGTCACGGATCAGGTCCGGACGGCTCGTGCTGAGCGGCAGCGGTCTCGCGAACTGCTCCGGGGCGACGGGCGTCAAGGGCAGCGGCACCATCACCTGGTACGCGGGGGCGAACCGCACCGGCGGCGTCGTCGGACGGTCCGCCGTGCGGCCCGCCTCCGGGGGCCGGCAGGGCTACACCCCTCTCGACTCCTTCCTCAGCGGCAGGGTGACCTCCGGACTCATGGCGGGCCGTTCGTACTCCGGCACGGCGGTCCCCACCAGCGACGTCAGGGGATGTCTCACGCGGGGGCTCGGCCGGGTCGAGGGACGTGGCCGCCTCACCATCGGCTGACCGCGAACGGGGGCGTGTCAGCGACGGGCGCGCGGCGCGGTGCCACGCGCCCCGGCCGCCCGCGGTACCGGCACCGGGGGCAGACGGTATTCCGCGCACCCGCCGGGGATCCGTACGCCCGCGGCGCGCAGTTGGTCCAGTCGGCGGTGATAGGCGGCGCCGCGCAGCAGGTGGTCGGCGACGACGGTGACGTGCCGGTGCTCGGGGGCGGCCAGTGCGCTGCCCGCGGTCCAGTCGTTGAACGCGCCCATCGCCGGGCCGCACCAGATCTGCCAGTCCTCGGCACGGTCGTCCACCCCTGCGATCGCCCATCGTGAGGCCATGGCCAGGTACCAGCGGAAGACCAGGGCCATCCGGTGCTTGGGGTCCTGCCGTGCCCGGGCGAGCCGATCGGGATGATGGGCCTTCAGGTACTCGGCGGTCTCCTGCCACACCGCGTCCACGGGCATCTTGAAAGTCCGCTCCAGACGGCGCCCTTCGACGGCGGGCAGGGCCTCCAGACCGGGGTGGTCGCGGTACAGCCGGTACAGCCGCCCGGCGTGGCTCGGAAAGCGTGTGCCCCGGCCGAGGACCTGCACGGTGACGCCCTGCTCGAACATGTCAGCGGCCGGCGCCATGACGCAGTCGGCCAGGCCCGCTTCGGCCAGCAGCCGTTTGACGGCCGGCGAGGTCCCGGCTTCGACACTGGCCTGGTTGACCGAGCCGGTGACGACGTAGTCCGCGCCGAGGGCGAGCGCGGCGGCGACGGCGCGGGGCGTGCCGATGCCTCCGGCCGCGCCGAGGCGCACCGGTTCACCACCGGGGTGCGGACGGCCGAGCCGGTCGCGCAGCCGCGCGACGGCCGGGAGCAGGACGGTCAGCGGCCGGCGGTCGGTGTGGCCCCCGGAGTCGGCCTCCACGGTGATGTCGTCGGCCATCGGCACCGCACGCGCGAGCGTTGCCTGTTCGGCGGTGATCTCGTCGCGGGCCAGCAGCTCGGCGACGAGCGCGTCGGGTGCCGGACGCAGGAACAGCTCCGCGGTCTCGGGGCGGGAGATCTTGGCGATGACCCGGTGTCCGGCGCGCACGCCGCCGTCGGGGCCGGCGCGCAGGCCCGTGACGCGGTAGCGCACCAGGGGCGGGGTGAGCTGGACGAAGGCGGACGCCTCCACACAGCGCACACGGTGACGCAGGCAGAGGTCCACGCAGGTCCGTTCGGCCTCCGGCGCCATGGGGCTGTGGATCAGATTGCAGGCGTACGGCGCGGCACCGAGCCGCTCCTGGAGATGTCCGAGCGCCGCGCCGAGTCGGGCCTCGGGCAGACCGGCGGCGCCGAAGGAGGCGAGGTGACCGGCGCGGGACAGCGCGACGACGAGGTCCTCGCCGGAGATGCCGCCGGCCATGGCGCCCGCCATGTAGGCGGAGCGCACACCGTGGTGGCGCGCGAAGGCGGCCGAGCCGAGGCGGTGGGGCGGCAGCGGGCCGGCCGCGGCGAGCAAGCTGGTGGCGGAGCCCGGCCCGGGACGGTCGTGGGTGGCCCCCACGCGCCCGCCGACGGCGACGACGTAGCAGGGCAGGTCCAGTGCGGAGAGGACCGCGTACACGCCGTCCGCGTCGTGGTGCACGGTCATCGCGCGGCCTCCCGCCCCGCCCCGGACCGGACGGTCAGGGCGATGTTGTCCACCTGATAGATCCGCAGGTCGTCGCGCCATACGCTGCCGTCGGCGCGTACGAGCAGCCGGTCGTGCTCCCGCCGTACCTCGCGGAGGTGTGCCTCGCCGCGCACCCGCCGGTGGTGGCGCAGGATCTGACCCCGGTAGGACCATCGCAGTTCCTCGCCGACCGCGAGCGTGAACCGCGGGCTCGGCAGATGGTCGACGAGTCCGGTGTGCACGGCGCAGGCCTGTACGGCCTGGAAGAGCATCTGCACCCCAATGGATCCGGGCAGCACCGGGTCGTGGGCGAAGTGCTGGTCGAAGAACCAGTCGTCGTCGCGCACCGGTCTGTCGCACCATACGTATCCGGCGCCGTGGTCACCGCCTCCCGGCACCACGACCACGTCGTCGAGCAGGGCCAGCCGGCCGCTGCCCGGGCGGGCGTCCGCACGCGGGTCCAGCCGTCGCGCCCCGACCGGACTCGCGGACCGGCGCTCCAGCCACGGTGCGACGTACGCGCCGCCGTCCAGGCCCTGTTGGGTGCCCAGCACCTCGGCGGTGAAGTAGCCGTGCGTCGCCTCCCCGACGTGGAACGCCTCGCCGTCGATGCTCAGCTCGAAGTCGGAGCGCTGGATCACCGCCCCCGGGAGGGGCACGGACGAGCGCAGGACGGCCTTTTGGCCTACGGTCGCCGCCCGGGGGTCCGCCTCGCGGAGCAACGTGGCCCGGCCCTCGAGATTGCGGCACACGAAGTCCTGCTCGGGGTACTCCCACGTCATGCCGGACAGCCCGCCTAGCAGCCCCAGCGGCTGAAGCGCCATCTCCATCAGGGCGAACGGCGGCATCGCGGTGTCACCGCTCTCCCGGCAGTACCAGGGGTCGGCCGGGACGTCGTACTCGGCGGTCAGCCGGCCGCCGGTCCGGTCCGGCGCCGGACCGATCTCGGCGCGCGGGCAACGGTCCACCATCCGCAGACCGCCACGCGGCAGCCGGGGCCGGGTCGAGGTCGCGGTGGGCCGTGCGCCGAAGGCGGCGAACACCTCCGCCGGATCGCCTTCGGCGGCATGCGCGAGGTGCAGTTCGTTGACGACCGCCCGGCTGCCCGACGCCGCTCTCCGGCAGCCGGTCCGCTCGGGGTGGGGCAGGACGTCCGCGCCGGGCCGCTCCCGGACGGTCACGCCGATGTCCCGTAGCCGGGCCACCGTCCGCCCGGCCGCGGTGACCTCGCAGTCGGCGGTCGCGTACGGGCGGGGCGCCAGACCGATCCCGGTCACCTCCACCGTGAACCGCAGGGCGCCCGCACGCAACGCCGCGGGGTCGAGCACCTCGATCCGCGTGGGGCGGTCGGCCACGGGACGTACCCGCGCCCCGGGCAGGCACAGATGCACGCCCTGGTGGAAGACGTACACCCGCAGCACCTCGGTGGCCGCCGCGACCAGCCACGGCCACACCGGTGCGGTGTCGCGGCCGGCCTCGGTACGGGCGGTCGCGACGAGCAGCCCGTGGCCGTACGGGCCGCCGCCCGGCTCGATGGTGATGTCCTCCAGCAGGCGGGCGGGCCATGGTTCGGGCAGGTCTTCCGGCTCCAGGCCGCCTTGGTCGAAGGCATCGCCGAAGACACCGGCGATGTCCCCGGCGGCGAGCGCGTCGAGCCCAGCCGCTGACAGCCGGTGAACGGCGGAGAGCGCGAGGGGCCGGAACTCCGCCGGGACAGCGGAGATATGACGCTGCGTCAGTTCTGGCTGCGACCGGCCCGGCGCGCTCCGCACGATCGAGGCGACGAGCCGCCGGTCACCGTCGTGGACGAGACAACAGGGATCGGTGGCGCCGGGTCCGGCGAGACGGGCATGGAGTCCGGTGGGTTCCGCCGGCACCTGCCCCCGCCAGGTCACCTCGTACACGCCGGGCGCGGCGGCGTCCGGCAGCCGGGCCGCTCCTGCCCGTAGGACCACGAACGCGCCGCCCAGCCGCGCCCACGCGCCAGGGTCGTCCCGCGGCCCCGGGGACGCACCGGTCCCGGCGAGGAGGGCCTGGCGGGCGCTGATCGCCCGGTGCGCTTCGAGCACGGCGGCGTGGGCGCGCTGCACGTGCCGCGCCATGCGCAGGGCCGGCTCCGTCGGCGTGGCCGTGCCGCTACCGCCCGGTGGAACCGCGTCGGACCCGCCGTACAGCTCGGCGAGCGGAACACCCTCGAAGCCGAGCGCGTCCGTCGTTCCGGATCCCGTCATGCCCGGCCCCCCGCGGACGCCCGGCGGCCGGGTGCGGTCATCCGGTCCACCATCTGTTCCTTGCTGAGCCCGACGAGCGTCAGCCCGGACCACCGCTGGTGGACGAGCCCCTCCGGGGTACAGGCGGTGACCGTGCAGCGCACGTCGAGCACGGTCGCCGACTCCAGTTCGGCGACGATGGCGAACGGCTCGTCGTCCGGGAGCGGCGTGAACAGCTCCACGCGCTCGACGCTGACCGGTGCGCAACCGTCCTCGTGGTGCCGGCGCCCGAGCAGGGCCGCGGTCTGGAGCAGCAGATCGGCCGGGCCGGGGCTGTAGAGCGCTCCGGCGTACGCGCCGTGGGCAAGGGGGTGATCCGGCAGCCGCGCGGCCAGGACGAGCCTGCCGTCCTCCTCGGCCAGGACGTTGCGCAGGCCGCGCAGCGTGGGGCCGTGGAAGAGGAATCCTTCGGCGTAGGCGGGGTGCGGCTCGTCCGAGATCACATAGGGCGGCAGTTCGAGGCGCGGCGCGTCGGGGGCACGGTCGGTGCACCGGAAACCGCCTTCGTACCGCGCTTGTGCTTCCTGGTCGTCGCCGACGGTGTGTACCGTCACCCGGGCGTCGGTTGCCGCCTCTTCCGGGTCGGGCACCACGCGGACCACGGCCTGCTCCGGCTGCGAGCCGTCGAAGTACAGGCCCCGGCGGATGCGGAATCCCGTGCATGCGACCACCGGCCGGGCCCCCGCCCGGGCGCTCTCCACCGTGTGCAGCCCCCACCCGACGGCGGCGGTCATGGGCATCAGCGGCGCGCCCGCCCAGCGGTGGTCGCGCAGCATGGGCTCGCGCTCCAGCCCGCCCAGGGAGCGCAGTGCCGTCAGCCCTCGGCCGGGCAGGCTGTCGGAGCGGCGGAACAGCGGGGTGACCGGCCCGATGACGACGACTTCGTCCGCATCGCTGCCGGGACGCAGCTGGCCGAGGAAGTAATCGCATCCGACGTCGCGCGCCAGCACCGGGACGCCCTGCCGGCGGAAGATCTCCTGGACGGGGGCGGCCATGCCGCCTTCCCACGGGCCCCACGCGATGGCCGTGACCCTGCAGGTGGGATGGGCTGCCTTGAAGGCGCAGGCATAGCGGTTGACGGCTTCGTTGGCCAGCGCGTAGTCCGACTGCCGGACGTTGCCCCAGATGCCCGACACGGAGGAGAAGACCACGAGGTGACGGAGCATGGAGGCGTCGAGGGCGTCGAGCACTTGGTGCAGGCCGGACAGTTTGGTGCCGATCACCCGGGCGACGGAGTCGAGTGTCTTGTCCGCCAGGGGCGAGTCGCCGAGGGATCCCGCGGCGTGGATCACGCCGGTGATGCGGGGGGCGTGCGGAGCCAGCACCCTCGACAGCGCGTCGGCGTCGCGGACGTCCGCCGCCAGGTAGTCGGCTTCGGCGCCCCGCGCCCGCAGCGCGTCGAGCACGGACCGGATCCTGCGGCCGGCCAGGATCTCCTGGACCTGCCGGTCGGTGCGGGCGCGGTGCCGCGGGTCGTCGGCGTCGTCTCCGGCGGCGCGCAGCCGCTCCACGACCGCGCCGCGGAGCGCCTCTGCTCCCTCCAGGCCCGCCGCCCACTCCGGTTCCGCTGTGAGCGGCGTCCGGCCGAGCAGCAGGTAGGAGCAGGGGAGTTCGGCGGCGAGGGCTTCGACGCACCAGGCGGTGATGCCGGAGGCGCCGCCGGTGACCAGCAGGACGTCCGCGGGGCCCGGCCCCGGTGTCTGCGACGGGTGCGGCAGCAGCGGTCGCGGGGTCGCGGAGAGGACGGGCGTGCGGCGCCCTGTGCCGTCCACGCCCACCTCCCGGACGTCGGTGGCACAGTCCGCGATCTCCGCCGCGAAGGCATCACCGACGGTGTCCGGGGACAGCTCGGGGGCGAAGTCCAGGGCACGGCAGAACAGGGGAGCCGATTCCAGTGCGAGCGTCTTGACGAGGCCGCCGAGGCCACCGGCGAAGGCCGCCACCGGATCCGCGCCGGAACCCGCGTAGCCGAGGGCGCCGTCGAGCCGGGTGGCGGTGACGAACGCGGCGCGCGTGCCGTCGCGGGCGGTCTCCTCCAGTACGGGGAAGGTGTGTTTGGCCACCAGGACGGCGTGTTGCAGCCGGGTGACGAGCTGATCCGCCGTCATACCGGGGTGCCGGTCGACGGGCAGGGCGCACAGGTCGATCCGCGCGGTGGCCGTCAGGATGTCGGCGAGCCGGCCGGCCAGCGCCGGCTCGGTCCAGTCCTCGAGGGCCCAGGTCTCGCCCGGGGCGCCGTCGGCGCCGGGGAGCATCAGACGGCATGTGCGCCAGCCCCGGGTCCGCAGGGCTTCGGCCAGCGCCGCGCACAGCTCGCCGCCGTCGTCCAGCAGCAGGGCGCACGGCGTGTCGGCGTAGGCATCGGTACGGACATCGACGGCGGGCAGTTCCCGCAACGTCACGTGGGCCCGGTCGAGGGGCATGACGTCGGCCCGCCGGAGTTCGGGGCGCGAGCCGTCGAGGATGTTGCGGAGCATGTCGGTGAGTTCGCCGACGGTGCGGGCCTCGGTGAACCGGAAGAGTTCGTCCCGTGTGATCACGGGATAGCGGCGCCAGACCTCCGCCGCGATCTCCACTTGTTTGAGCGAGTCGATACCGAGGTCTTCCTGGATGAAGAGGTCCGGCTCGATCATGTCGACGTCATAGCCGGTCTTCTCGGCGACCACCTGGTGGAAGACCTGTTCCATCTCCTCCAGGTCCACGTCCGAGGCGTTCATCGTCGGCCGTGCCGGCCGCCCCGGCCCGTTCTGGCCGGCCATGAGTTCCGCCAGCGCGGAGGTACGGGGCGCCGGGGGTCGTGGGGTGTCGGCGGTGGTGCGGGGGTGCAGCGGTGGTTCGCCCGCCGGGCGGGGAACGAGCGCGGTGGTCCGGTCCGTGGGAGCGGCCGCCTCGGGCGGCCGGCCCGTCGTCCCGCCAGGTGCCTGCGGGGCCGTGGAGTGCCGCGTCTCCCGACCGTCGGAAGGCAGGCTCAGCAGCCGGGTGACGACCTCGCCCGCGCGGGTGTGCGCTTCTCCCAGCGCGATGCTGTGCTCCGTGATGGCGTGGACGGCGGCGGCGAGTGACTCGTCCACGCGCCCGTCGACC
This sequence comes from Streptomyces syringium, assembly GCF_017876625.1. Taxonomy (NCBI): domain Bacteria; kingdom Bacillati; phylum Actinomycetota; class Actinomycetes; order Kitasatosporales; family Streptomycetaceae; genus Streptomyces; species Streptomyces syringium. The sequence goes on along the minus strand of NZ_JAGIOH010000001.1, from coordinate 7,466,630 downwards.
GTGCCGGCCGCCAACAGGCCGGTGAGCTGCTCCGTGGTGTCCAACTGGCCGTTCAGATAGCGGACATGGGCGGCCAGGTGGTCGGCGGCGGCCTCGGACAGCGGGTCCGTCCCGGCCGGTACGGGGGGCTGCGGGGCCCACGGTCGCTCCGGAAGCCGAGGTTCGTCCTCGTACGCTCCTTGCCTGGCCTTCAACGCGAAGTTCGGGCCCTCCAGCAGGCGGGCGACGTTGGAGGCCGTGGGGCGTTGCGGTCGCTCGGGGGCGTCGTAGCGGTTGATGCCTGCCAGCGGCAACCCCAGGACGGCGAGCCGGAGTGCCGCTTCCTTCAGAGCCGCCGAGCTGTCGGTGCCGGCGATGTCACAGGGGACGGCTTGCGCGCCGCGCTCGCCCAGGGTGCGCTCCACCAGACCCGTCAGGGTGCGACCGGGGCCGAACTCGACGAAGACACGGACACCGTCCGCGTGCATCTCCTCCAATCGTGCCGCGAAGTCCACCGGGTGGCGCAGTTGTTCCACGAGGGTGCGGCGGTTGGCTTCCGGGTCGGCTCCGTACGTCGCTCCCGCGGTGTCGGCGTAGACGGGCAGGGCCGGTGCGGCGAAGTCCACGCCGGCGCAGGCGGCGCCGAAGGCGTCGAGTGCGTGCTCGACGAACTCGGTGTGGAAGGCCGCGGCGACCGGCAGCCGCTGTACGGGCACCGACCGCCCGGCGCACCACCGTACGAACTCCTCGACGGCCGCGCTCGGGCCGCCCACCACCATCTCGTCCGGTGCGTTGCGGCCGCACACCACCAGTTCGGGGTGCTCGGCCAGCAGCTGCCGGAGTCGGGCTTCCGGGACGCGCAGCGCGGCCATGGCCCCGGGGTCGGTGCTGCCGGGCGGCGGGGACTGCATGGCCTGTCCCCTCGCCCGCGCGAGTGTCAGGAACGCGTGGTCGTCCAGGGTTCCGGCGGCCCAGAGCGCGGTCAGCTCGCCGAAGCTGTGGCCGAGCACCGCGTGCGGGGCGAACCCCAGCTCGGCCAGGAACCGGTACTGCCCCATGGACAGCGCGGCGATGGCCGGCTGGGCGTAGGCGGTGCGGCGCAGGCGCTCGTCCGCGCGCTGCTTGTCCCGGGCCCCGGGCGGGGGGAAGACGGTGCGCGCCAGGGGATCGCCGGGCGGGAAGAGGGCGCCCGCGGCGTCGAAGGCCGCACGCACCGGTGGTACGTCGAGCAGGGCCCGCAGGCCCATGTCCACGTACTGGCTGCCCTGCCCGGCGAACAGTGCGCCGACCTTGGTGCCGGGCGGCAGGGCGGTGCGGCGGTAGTGGATGCCCCGGACGTGGTGCCACTCGTCGTGCCCGAGGTTGTTGCGCAGTTGGTCGATGGTGGCGGTGAGCAGTTCGGCGTGGTGCGCCTCGTCCTTCGCGACGTAGCCGACGCGGGCGTGACCGGCGGGCACCGGCCCGTCGTCGGGTGCCCCGCCGCTCTCCAGCAGGACGAGCAGGTCTTGCGAGGTCGGGGCGTGCCACAGGCGGGCACCGGGGGTGCGGTGCAGGACCCGTCGCTCGGGCTCGGCCTGCCGGGGGCGGTGTTCCTCGAGCACCGCGTGGTAGTTCACCCCGCCGAAGCCGAACGCGGAGACGCCCGCGCGGCGCACCGGCCGGGCCGCGTCCAGGACCCAGGGGCGGGCGGTGGTGTTGATGTAGAGGGCGCCGTCCTCGCGGGCGGCCGGGGCGCTGGGGCTGGTGACGTTGATGGTGGGCGGCAGCAGCTTGTGGTGCAGGGCCAGCGCGGCCTTGATCAGCCCGGCGGCGCCGGCCGCCGCCTTGGTGTGCCCGATCTGGGATTTGACGCTGCCCACGGCGACGTAGCGGCTGTCGTCGGGGGTGGCCAGCAGCTCGCCGAGCGCCGTCAGCTCCACCTCGTCACCGGCCGGGGTTCCGGTGCCGTGGGCCTCGATCAGCCCGACGGAGCGGGGGGCGCAGTCGGCGTCGTGGTAGGCGCGCCGCAGAGCGGTCAGCTGTCCCTCGCCGCAGGGGGCGTAGATGCTCTTGGCGCGGCCGTCGCTGGAGCTGCCGAGGCCGCGGAGGACCGCGTAGACGCGGTCACCGTCCCGTTCGGCGTCGGCGAGGCGTTTGAGCGCCAGCATGCCGATGCCCTCACCGATCAGTGTGCCGTCGGCTTCGGCGTCGAAGGGGCGCACCCGGCCGGTGAGCGACAGGGCGGGGGTCTTGCTGAAGCACATGAAGGACACCACGGAGTTGTCCGCGTCGCACCCTCCGGTGATCATCAAGTCCGCCCGGCGGCTGACGAGTTCGTCGGCGGCGGCCCGCACGGCGGTCAGGGAGCTGGCGCACGCCGCGTCCACGGTGTGGTTGGCGGCGCCGAGGTCGAAGCGGTTGGCGACCCGGCCGGAGACGACATTGCCGAGGATTCCGGGGAAGGAGTCCTCCGTCCACGGCGGCAGGGTGTCCAGGTACGCGCGGGCGAGCCGACGCGCCTCCGCTTCCGGCGCCCCGCCCCGGACGGCGGCCTCGGTGATCGCGGGGGCCAGCAGACGGGCGGCGAGCGGGATGAGGGTGGAGTTGGTGCCGCACACCCCGAGCACCACCCCGGTGCGCGCCGGGTCGTACCATTCGGCCCGCTCGCACCCGGCGTCCCGCAGCACCTCCTTGGCCACCATGAGGCTCAGCAACTGCACCAACCCCGTGGAGTCGACCGTGTTCGGCGGCATCCCGAACGCGCGGGGGTCGAACACGGTCGGTGTCAGAAATCCGCCACGGCGGGCGTAGGTCTTGTCGGGGGCGAACAGGTCCGGGTCGTAGTGGTCCTCGGTGTTCCACCAGGCGGGCGGGACGTCGGTGGTGCAGTCCCTGCCCGCCACGATGTTGTCCCAGAACTCGCCGAGATCCCCTGCCTCGGGGAACATTCCCGCGAGTCCCACGATCGCGATGGGGTCGTGGGCGAGCCGACGGTCGACGTCATCTGCTGGCACCGGTCACCTCGTTCTTCTTCCGCCGCGAACGGCATGGAACAGCCGTCTCCGATGGCCGCTGCCCACCCCGGGGCATGAGGCGGCACCGCCTGTCAGTCCAAACGACAACCAGCCCATCGGGACACCGATCGCCCTCCACATTCGGGTGACTCACGAACAGAGGCCCCGGAAACATCGCCTTCGCGTTCGAGGTGGTGGCCGGCCGGAACCACGGGCGGTCCGCCGCGCGTTGACCCGGCGTCGGCCGACGGCAGGGGAAGGGGCACGATGCACGAGTTGACCGCCGGGGGAAACCGGGCGCTGCCGGACGGTGCCCTCTCGATCCGTGTGCCGGGGCCCTTCGACCTGTCGGTGATCGTCACCGACGCGTCGGGCAAGGTCGCGGGCGACGCCGACTTCGTGTTCTTCAATCAGCCGTCCGCACCGGGCGCCCGGCTGCGCGGTGACACCGTCGTCGTCGACCCCCGGCGGTTGCGAGCCGGTGCGGACCGGGTCACGGTGGTCGTGAGCCCCGCCGTGCCCGGCACACCGCTCGGCCGGCTGCCGGCACCCGTCATGACCCTCACGGACAGCGCCGGGCACGGGCTGCTCCGCTTCGCCCCGCCCGGCCTGTCGCGGGAGACCGTGCTGCTGCTGGCCGAGCTCTACCGGCGCGGGGCGGGCTGGAAACTACGGGCCCTGGGCCAGGGCTACGCGGACGGTCTCGCCGGAGTCGCCCGCGATTTCGGCGTCGACGTCCTGGACGACACCGAGCCGGCGGCCGCCCCGCTGCTCGAACCGTCCTGCGACGAGGCCGCCTTCCTGCGGCTGGTCAACGCCGAGCGGGCGGCGGGCGGCACGGCACCGGTGGCCCTCGAACCCCGCCTGGTCACCGCCGCGCGGGCGCACGCCGCGGGCATGGCCGCGCACGGCCGCCTCGGCGTCGAGGGCCCCGACGGGACCTCGCTCTTCCACCGGATGGCCACCGGCGGATACCGGTGTCTGCACCTCGCCGAGCACCTCGTCTCCGGGCCCCGCACCCCGGAGGAGTTCGTCGCCTACTGCCTGGCCGGTGCGGAGCGCGGGCTCCCGCTGCGCGACGGGGACTTCACCCACGTCGGCATCGGTCGCGCCGTCGGCGGCGGCCGCCCGGGGGACGTCTACTGGACCGCGGTGTGGGCCCGGCCCTTCACCGAGGAGGGCCTGGCCCGCTTCGCGTCCCAGGTGGTCACGCTCACCAACGCCGAACGGACCGCCGCCGGGCTGCGGCCGCTCGCCGTCGACGCGCGGCTCACCGTGGCCGCGCAGGGCCACAGCGCCGACATGGCCGGCCGCGACTTCTACTCCCACACCACTCCCGAAGGGCGCGAGCCCTGGGACCGGGCCGCCGCCGCGGGGTGCCCGCACCGGGGCATCGGCGAGAACATCGCCTGCGGTCAGCGCTCCCCCGCCGAGGTCCTGCGCGGCTGGATGGAGAGCCCGGGGCACCGCGCCAACATCCTCACCCCGCACTTCACCCACATCGGCATCGGCTACGCCACCGGCAGCCGGGCCGGCACCTACTGGACCCAGCTCTTCGGCGCGTCCGTCTGACCGGCCCACACGCCCGACCTACGGCAACCCACCCCCCTGGGGGCATCGACTCATTACCCTTGACCAGTGGTGACAGCCGAACGGGAAGCAGACGAAGAAGAGTCACGGTACGGGCTCCCGAGCCATCGGGTGCTCCTGGACGCGAGCCCGGCGTGGCCCGATGAGCGGCCGGCCGAATTCGCCCGCGTCCAGGAGCGGATGCGGGGGCTGCTGGGGTCCGTACTGGCCATCAGCGGCGAGCTGGAACTGCCGGTCGTCCTGCGCCGCATCGTGACCACCGCCATGGATCTGGTGGGTGCCCGCTACGGCGCGCTCGGGGTGCTCGACGAGGAGGGGACGGAGCTCGCCGAGTTCATCCCCGTGGGCCTGGACGAGGCGGAGAACGCACGGCTGGCGGGGGTGGCGCTGCCGCACGGGCTGGGGCTGCTGGGCCTGCTCATCAGCGATCCGCGTCCGCTGCGGGTCGACACCATCACCACCCACCCGATGTCCGCGGGATTCCCGCCGGGCCACCCCCCGATGACCACACTGCTCGGGGTCGCCATCGGTGTGCGCGGCCGTGTCTACGGCAACCTGTATCTGACCGACCGCCGGGACGGCAAGCCGTTCGACGCCGACGACGAGGCCGTCGTGATCGCGCTCGCCGGCGCGGCGGGCGTGGCCATCGAGAACGCCCGGCTCTACGGTCAGGTGCGTACGGCGGCCGAGCAGTTCCAGCGGCTGCTGCTGCCGAGCCTGCCCGAGCTCGCGCCCTTCACGTCCTGGTCCCTGTACCGGCCCGCGGCCGAGCCGGCCCTGATCGGGGGCGACTGGTACGACGCCTTCCTGCTGCCCGACGGGACCCGGGCGATGATCGTGGGCGACGTCGTCGGCCACGACGTACGGGCGGCCGCCGCCATGGCGCAGGTCCGCAATATGCTGCGCGCCCTCGCCTACGACTCGGGCGTGCTGCCCAGCGAGCTGCTGGGCAGGCTGGACCGCACCCTGCAGGCCGTGGCCGAGCCCACCATGGCGACCGTGTGCCTGGCCCGGCTCGAACCCCACGACGACGGGTGGGCGATCGTGTGGAGCAGCGCCGGTCATCCGCCGCCGCTGGTCGTCACGGCGGAGGGCGACGCGCGGTACCTCGAGGGGCGGCCGGACGTACCGATCGGGGTCGACACCGCCTTCGCCCGCCATGACCACCGGCACGTGCTGCCCCCGGGGGCCACGGTGCTGATGTTCACCGACGGTCTGGTCGAACACCCGGGCCGCGATCCGGAGGAGGGTCTGCGGGCGGTCGCGGAGGTGGCGGCGGCACACGCCCGGCTGCCGCTGGAGTCGCTGGGTGAGGCCGTGGTCGCGGCACGGCCGAGCGACGGGCACGACGACATGGCCATCCTCGCCCTGCGCGCCCCCGCCGCGGACTGAGCCGGGCGGGCGGCGCGCGGCCCTCACGTCGTACGGACGCCGCGCCGAGTGGCGGTGTCAGCCGTGCAGTTGCGGCACCGGGCGGGCGGCGCGCGGTCCGTCGTCGCCGCGGCCGCCGCGCCGGAGCAGGGCGGGCAGTCGCCGCATCACGCGAGTGGCCACCGTGGCGTAGCCGATGCCGACGGCGAGGGAGAGCACCAAGGCCGACAGCGGGGACCGGTCCGCGAGGAGCGGGTAGACCTGCCAGTGGGTCAGGTAGATGTACAGCGAGCTGCTCGCCAGCACTCCGGCGACGCGGTTGAGGGGGCCCAGGCTCGGCAGGCTCGGGATCCACACCAGCAGCGTCAGCCCGGCCATGACGACGAGCTCCCGCTGCTGCTGGTCGGGGAAGAGCCCCGGCACGGTGGCCAGGACGGCCGCGTTGACCAGCAGCCGCTGCCACACCGTGCTCGCCTTGGCCGCGGCCCAGCCCAGGGCGAACAGCCAGAAGACGACGACCGCGGCCAGGTGCCGGACGCGCAGGTCGAAGCCGAGGAGGTTGTAGCGGGTGACCAGCGCGAGGGCCGCGAGGACGGCGGGGAAGGCGAACGGCCATCGTCTCTCCGCCCGGTCCAGCACCGGCACGGCCAGGCAGAGGACCGTGGCGATCAGGAAGTAGACGAGCGCCTCGACGAACCAGTAGTGCCATTCCTGCCTGCCTTCGTGCGAGCCGAGGACGCTGTTGAGCAGGAAGACGTTCTCCGGGTCGTAGCCGGGGGTCAGGAGTACCGCCAGGGCGATCCAGGCGACGCTGGGCGCGATGATGCGGCCGATGCTGTGCCAGGTGTGCCGGAGGCGCTCACGGCGCGGGGCGGCGGTGAGATGGAAGCGGGCGAAGTTGAATCCCGCGACGCCCAGCAGGACGTGCGCGCCGCCTTGGACCAGGAAGAGGGGTATGTGCGAACCGACGATGAGGACGATCGCGACGGCGCGCAGGGCGACGCCGGTTTCCAGGGTGCGGCGGCGGGTGGCCCGGCGCCGCGGGGGGCGGCAGAGGTCACGGATCGTCAGCTCGTGCCAGTCGGCCGGCAAGTGCCCGAGCAGGCGTTCGAGCCTGAGGGACATCTCGACGTAGCACAGGGAGTCGCCGCCCAGTCCGACGAACGTGCTGTCCTCGGACACGTCGGCGCGGTCGAGGATCTCCGCGTAGAGCCGGCCCAGGGCCACCGGGTCGGCCGGCTCTGTATCCGTCGGTGCCTGCGCCGGTGGGGAGGCCGTCGTCGCGGCGGGTACGTTTTCGGGGCGGCGGGTGCGTTCCCGCACGGTCCGGTAGTCGGGCTTGCCCGAGGCGAGCCGGGGCAGTTCGACGAGGACGCAGACGCGTACGGCCCGTACCGGCAGCCCGCACTCGCCCGCGACCAGCCGCCGGACCTGCCCGGCGTCCACGTCGTCGGCGACGGCCACGACCAGTTCCTCGTCGTCGCCTGTGCAGTACGCGGTGACACCGTGCCGTTCGAGCATCGCCTCGACCCGCTGCGGGTCGACGCGCAGTCCGAGGATCTTCGCGAAGCGGCTGCTGCGGCCGACCACTTCGTACAGCCCGTCGTCCGTGCGCCGGGCGAGGTCTCCGGTGCACAGTTCCCGGACGGTCCGGCCCAGGCGGAGGTCGGCCGGGCTCTCGGCATAGCCCAGCATGACGTTGGGCCCCGTGTACACCAGCTCGCCGACGCCTTCACCGGGCGGGTCGGCCAGGTGGGGGGCCTGGTCGGAGAGGGGCCGGAGCCGGAAGGAGCCGCCCGGGACCGGGATGCCGATCGCCTGGGGGTGTGCCGCCGCGAGTCCGGGTGGCAGATAAGCCATGCGGGCCGTCGCCTCGGTCTGTCCGTACATGACGAACAGGTCCCAGCCGGCCCGGCGGCCCAGGGTCGCGTAGTGGGTGACGCGCTCGGGCGCCAGCCTTCCCCCGGCCTGGGTGATGTACCGCAGGTGCGGCAGGCGCATGGTGGCGAAGCCGACCCGGTCGAGGAGGTCGAAGGTGTAGGGGACGCCCGCGAACGTCGAGCCGCGGTGGAGGCGGAAGAGTTCCCAGAAGCGGGGGTCGGCCACGGAGAGATCGGTGAGGATCAGTCCCGCGCCGCGCAGCAGGTGGCTGTTGAGGACGGAGAGGCCGTAGCAGTAGTGCATGGGCAGGGTGGTGGCGGCGCGATCGCTGTCGCGGATGTCCAGATACGCGGCGATGGACTCCGCGTTCGCCTGGAGGTTGTCGTGGGAGAGGCGGACGAGCTTCGGCGAGCCCGTCGAGCCGGAGGTACTCAGCAGCAGGGCGAGGTCCGGGTGGAGCACGTGGGCCGAGCCCGCCCGTCGCTCGTGGACCGCCCGTTCGCCGTCGGCCGGGCGCACCACCACGTCGGGGTCGTACGCGGCGACCAGCGACCGGACGGTTTCGGCGCTGTCGCCCGGGACCAGCAGCACCGGGTGGCCCGCGGTCAGTGCCGCGAGGTAGAAGACGAGGGCTTCGGCGGTGTTGGCGCCCGTGAGCAGGACCAGCCGCCGGTCCCGGCCGAGGCGGCGGGCGGTGGCCGCCACCCGGGCGGCGAGTTCGCGGTAGGAAACCTCGCCGTCGTGGGTGATGAGGGCGGTCCGGTCACCGTGCGTCGCGAGATCTTGAGCGAAGGGGACTGTTCTGACGCCGGGGAGCTGGCCGAAAGGGAGTGTCACGTGGCGCATCGTAAGTAAGGCTTACCTCCCTCGAAAAGCGTGGGAGACAAATGTGTTCCGAACGTTGCATCTCCCCAAGATCATCCGGCTGACCAGCAACGATGATCCAAATTGGGTAGCCCTTCACGGCCGCGCACCGTTCCGAGTCGTAATGAACGAACCCCTTGACCTTTAGGTTAGCTTTACCTTATCTATAAGCAGTTCGGGTTCCCGTGTGAACCATTTTCAGCCGCTCGCCCGCCTCTTTGATGTCACATACAGCTACCGGGGCGAGCTCCTGCAGGAAGGCATCACCATGCGTCGGCCCTTGGTCCGTCGTCTCACCGCGCTTGCCGCGGCAGCCATATTCCTCCCTGCCGCGGCGGCCTGCGGCAGCGGTGACAGCACGGGTGAGAGCGGCGCCAAGGGCGGCACGTCGCCCCTCGTGATCTACTCGGGCCGTCAGCAGGCGCTCGTCAAGCCGCTGCTGGCGAAGCTGGAGAAGGCGGTCGGCGCCAAGGTGCAGGTCCGCTACGGGGACAGCGCCGAACTCTCGGCGCAGCTCCTGGATGAGGGCGACCGGACGAAGGCCGCGCTGTTCTTCTCCCAGGACGCGGGGGCTCTCGGCGCCCTGTCCAAGGAGAAGCGTCTGGCGAAGCTCCCCCAGGCGACCCTGGACAAGGTCGCCCCGGCGTACCGCTCGGCGAACGGCGACTGGACCGGTGTCTCCGGACGCGCCCGTGTCATCGCCTACCACCCGGACAAGACGCCCGAGGTCCCGGGCAGCGTCCGCGATCTGGTCGAGCCCGAGTGGAAGGGCAAGGTCGGCTACGCGCCGACGAACGCCTCCTTCCAGGCCTTCGTGACCGGTATGCGGATCCTCGACGGCGACGACGCCACCCGCACCTGGCTCAAGGGCCTCAAGGCCAACGGCGCCAAGGCCTACGCCCACAACATCGCCGTGCTGGACGCGGTCGAATCCGGCGAGGTCTCCGTCGGCCTGGTCAACCACTACTACTGGTACGAGCGGGTCGCGGAGAAGGGCGCGGACAAGGTCAAGGCCAAGCTGCACTTCCCGCGCGGCGGTGACCCCGGCGCCCTGGTCAACGTCGCCGGCGTCGGTGTCCTCAAGGGCAGCGGGGAGAGCGAGCAGGCGCGCAAGGCCGTCGAGTTCCTGCTGTCCAAGGAGGCGCAGACCTACTTCGCCGAGGACACGAAGGAGTATCCGCTGGCCGCCGGGGTCACCAGCTCGGTCAAGGACCTGCCGTCGCTGGACTCCCTCGACTCCCCCAAGATCGACCTCGCCAGGCTCGACTCCCTCCGGGACACCCTGGCCATGCTCCAGGACGTCGGAATGGTCTGAGCCGGCATGCGTTCCACCGACCCGTCATCAGCCGTCACCTCGTCGGCGGACCCGTCCGCCGCTGCCCCCTCGCCGGCCGGCGCGCGGCGGCGCGGCGGGCCCCGGCCGCCCTGGATGCTCGTCGTCCCGGCGGCCGTGGCCGCGGTGTTCGCCGTGCTGCCGCTCGGCTACCTCGCCGTGCGGTCACTGGAACGGGGGCCCGGCTACGCCTGGGACATCGTCGCCGACGAGCGCACGTTCTCGCTGCTCGGCCGCAGCCTGGGCCTGGCCGCCGTCGTCGTGGCGGCCTGCCTGGTGCTGGGCATCTCCCTCGCCTGGCTGACCGTGCGCACCGCGCTGCCCGGCGCCCGGGCCTGGTCGGTGCTGGCCACGCTGCCGCTCGCCGTGCCCAGTTACGTGGCGGCCTTCGCCTGGCTGTCCGCCGCACCGGGGCTCGCGGGCTTCACCGGGTCCGCGCTGGCGCTGACCCTGGTGAGCTTCCCGTACGTCCATCTGCCGGTCGCCGCCGCCCTGCGCGGCATCGACCCCGCCCAGGAAGAGGCGTCCCGCTCGCTCGGACACGGGCCGGTCCGCACCTTCCTGCGTGTCACCCTGCCCCAGTTGCGCCCGGCGGCGGCCGGGGGCGCGCTGCTGGTGGCGCTGTACGTCCTCTCCGACTTCGGCGCCGTGTCGCTGATGCGCTACGACACCTTCACCCGGGCCATCCACACCTCCTACCGGGCCAGCTTCGACCGCACACCGGCCGCCGCGCTCAGCGTCGTCCTGGTGGTGATGACCGTGGCCCTGGTGGCCGCCGAGGTCCGCACCCGCGGCCGGGCCGGGCACGCCAGGACGGGTACCGGTACCGCGCGCCGGGCCGCCCCGGTGGCCCTGGGCCGGCTGCGCGTGGCGGCGCTGGCCTGGTGCGGCGCGGTGACGGCCGCCGCGGTCGTCTTCCCGCTGGGCACGTTGGGGTATTGGCTGGCCGTCGGGAACTCCGCGACCTGGGATCCCGCCGGGCTCCTCGACACCGCCGTCGCCACGCTGTCGGTCGCCGCCGCCGGTGCGGCGCTCACCACCATGCTCGCGCTGCCCGTCGGGGTGATCGCCGCACGGTACCGGGGGCGCGCCGCCCACCTGCTGGAACAGGCCGCCTACGCGGGGCACGCGCTGCCCGGCATCACGGTGGCGCTGGCACTGGTGTTCTTCTCCGTGCGCTACGCCTACCCGCTCTACCAGCAACTCCCGCTGCTGGTCGGCGCCTACGCGGTGTTGTTCCTGCCGGTCGCCGTGGCCGCCACGCGGGCCGCCGTCCTGCAGTCCCCACCGGTGCTGGAGGAGGTCGCCCGCTCGCTCGGGCGCTCGCCGGCGCGGGTACTGCGCGACGTCACGGTGCCGCTCGCGGCTCCCGGCGTGGCGGCCGGGGCCGCCCTCACCTTCGTGGTGTGCATGAAGGAACTGCCCGCGACGCTGCTGCTGCGCCCCACGGGAATGGACACCCTCGCGACCCGGCTCTGGACGGAGACGGGCACCGGGTCGTACGCCGCCGCCGCGCCGTACGCCGCCGCGCTGATCCTGCTGGCCGCCGTCCCCTCCTACCTCCTCGGGAAGCACCGCACATGACCGAATTGAAGATCGAGGGGCTGACGAAGGGCTACGGCCCCGACGCGGCCGTCCTCCGCGGGCTCGACCTCACCGTCCCCGGCGGTGAACTGGCCGCCGTGCTCGGCCCCTCCGGGTGCGGCAAGACCACTCTGCTGCGCGTCGTCGCCGGCTTCCTGCGCGCCGACGCGGGCACCGTCACGGTCGGCGGGCGCACCCTCGGCGGCCCCGGGACGCATCTGCCGCCGGAGCGTCGCCGCATCGGCATCGTCCCCCAGGAGGGGGCGCTCTTCCCGCACCTGAGCGTGGCCCGCAACGTGGCGTTCGGGCTGACCGGCCTGGACCGGGCGGAGCGCCGCAGGCGGACGGAGGAGATGCTGGAGCTGGTGGGGCTCGCCGGATACGGCGGCCGGATGCCCCATGAGCTCTCCGGCGGCCAGCAGCAGCGGGTCGCCCTGGCCCGGGCGCTCGCGCCGCGGCCAGGGCTGGTGCTGCTCGACGAGCCGTTCAACGCCCTCGACAGCGCGTTGCGTTCCGGAGTGCGGGCCGATGTGCGCGCGGCTCTTCGGGCCACGGGCGCGACGGCCGTGCTGGTCACCCACGACCAGCAGGAGGCCCTTTCCGTCGCCGACCGCGTGGCGGTCGTGCGCGACGGGACGATCGCCCAGTGCGGCACCCCGCAGGAGGTGTACGGTCGCCCCGCCGACCCCTGGGTGGCCCGCTTCGTCGGCGATGCCGTCCTGCTCCCCGGCACGGCCGAGAACGGCGCGGCGGCCACCCCGCTGGGCCGGGTGCCGCTCGCCGCGTCCGCCGACGGCGGCACGGCCGGCGGTCCTCGCCGGGGCAGGGTGCTGCTGCGGCCCGAACAGCTGCGGCTCACCGACGTCCCGGCGGAGGCGGACGGGACGGCCGGGGCCGTCGGCGGCACGGTGACGTCCGTGTGTTTCTACGGGCACGACGCCATGGTCACCGTCGGCGTCGACGGGCTGGCGGACCCGGTGGAGATCCGGGTCAGCGGTCCGGTCACGGTCCGTCCCGGCGAGCGGACCGGTGTCCGGATCACCGGCGAGGCCACGTTGCACCCGTGACCGGTGTCCGACGGGCACCGTCTGTCCCTCCCCGCCCTGCGGGTCGTACGGGAGGGACAGAGCGGGGCCGGGGTGAGAGGTGGGACACCGCACCGCAAGAACGTCGAATGCGACAGGACGGGTGTCCTTCCGGACAGTCCTCATCCGGTTCCGTCAACGATCCGCAATGTCCACTCACATGTGTGCACTTGTTCACCCAGAGTTCTCTCTACGTCCGCATTCCTTCGAACGTCCAGAGAGAGCGAAGCCATGGACTCCCTACGACACCTCGCCGCGCATCTGGGGCTCGATCTCGCCGCAGTGTGCCTGCTGACCTTCGCCATCTACTATCCGCGACACCGGCGGCGCGACCTCGTACCGGCCTATCTGGCCCTGAACGTCGCCCTGTTCACCGTCGTCGCGGCCCTCGCGGAGGTGGGCGGCAACGGTGGCACCGCACTCGGCTTCGGGCTCTTCGGCGTGCTGTCGATCATCAGGCTCCGCTCCGACTCGGTCCAGCACGAGGAGGTCGCCTACTACTTCACCACGCTCGTCCTCGGCCTCATCTGCGGGCTGCCGCACCTGGCGTTCTCCCTCGCGGCCGCGCTGAGCGCCCTGCTGCTCCTCGTCATCTACGGCGCCGACCACCCCCGGCTGCTCGCCCGCTCGCGCCGCACGGTCGTCACGCTCGACGCCGTCCACAGCGACCCGGCCGCGCTGCGCGCCGATCTCGCCCGCCGCCTCGGCGAGCCCCTCCAGTGGACGGTCATGGAGGTCGACTTCGTCCGCGATCTGACGATCGTCGACGTCCGCTACCGCGAGCCCGAGCCGGGGGCGGACATCCGCCGGGCCGAGCCGTCGGAGACGGTGCGCACCACCGCCCCCGCCTGGGAGGCGGCATGACCACCATCGCGCAGGCACCGCCGGCGGCAGCGGCCGTGCGGGCCATCGGCGAGGCGGTCCACGGCACCGGAGCCATCTCCCTCGCCGAGGTCAACGAGCGGGCCGAACTGCTCGCCCGCTTCGACCGCAGCTATCTCGTACCCGTCGACATCTACCTGCGCATGGCCGAGCGGCTGACCGACCCCCGGCGGCCCGGCGGCCCGTTCCGCGCCCTGACCATCGACGACCGCCGTGCCTTCCGGTACCACTCGGTCTACTACGACACCCCCGGGCTCCGCTCCTTCCACGACCACCGGCAGGGCCGACGGCTCCGCTTCAAGATCCGCGAGCGGGTGTACCAGGACTCGGGAGAGCGGCAGTTCGAAATCAAGCTCAAGGGGCGGCGCGGTGACACCGTCAAACACCGCCGGCCGCTGACCGGCGAGGACACCCCGCTCGACGGCCGCTGCCGGGCCTTTCTCGCCGACACCCTCCACCGCGTCTACGGCATCGATTCCCCCGCCGCACTGCACCCGTCGCTGAGCACCGACTATCTCCGCGCGACCCTGGTGGCCGACGGCGAGCGCATCACCTGCGACGCCGGGCTGGTCTGCGAGGACCTGCGCGCGGGCCGGACGGTGCGCTGCGACCCGGAGCTCGTCCTGGTCGAGACGAAGACGGCGGGGCACCTCACCGAGGCGGACCTCCTGCTGCACTCCCACGGTGTGCGGCCGGCCGTCTTCACCAAGTACTGCGGCGCGTTCGCGGCCCTGCGCCCCGCCCTCCCCGCCAACCGCTGGCGCCGCGCCGCGCGTCGCGCGTTCGACGCCGGGACGTGACGGCCCCCAGGGGAAGCATTTCAATCGATCAAGCGTTTCCTCCCCCGTGTCGGCCTTATTCGACGTTCACACACTGAGGAGACGTGCATGGTCAGCATCAGCGCGATAGTGGGCATCGCGGTCGTGGCGTTCGGGATGGTGATCACCCCCGGGCCCAACATGATCTATCTGGTGTCCCGTTCGGTGTCCCAGGGGTACCGGGCGGGGCTGGTCTCTCTCGCCGGTGTCGGGGTGGGCTTCCTCGTCTATCTGGTGGCGGCGACCGCGGGCATCGCGACGGTGTTCTCGCTCGTCCCGGAGATCTACCTGGCGTTGAAGCTGGCCGGTGCGGCGTATCTGCTCTGGCTCGCCTGGAAGGCCGTACGGCCGGGCGGGTCGTCCGTCTTCTCGCCCCGCGAGCTGGAGGCCGACCGGCCCCGCAAGCTGTTCGGCATGGGGCTGCTGACCTGCCTGCTCAACCCGAAGATCGCCATCCTGTACGTCTCGCTGCTGCCGCAGTTCGTCGAGCCGGAGAAGGGTCATGTGGCCGCACAGAGCCTGGTGCTGGGCCTCACCCAGATCTTCGTGGGCGTCGTCATGAACGGCGTCTTCGTGCTGACGGCGGGTTCTGTCGCCTCGTTCTTCTCCGGGCGCCCGCTGTGGGCCCGGATCCACCGCTACGCGATGGGCACCGCGCTGGCCGCCTTCGCCGTGCGGATCGCCGCCGACCGCTCGCGCGCCGTGGTCGCCGCGCCCTGACGACCGGCTCCCGGGGCGGGCGGCGGCCGCCCCGACGTGGTGTCAGTCGTCCTTCTCGATCAGCCGGACGGCCTTGAGCGCGGCCGACAGGGCGCGGCTGTCACCCTCCTCGCTGGTGGCGGCCACGTCCAGGGCCGTGTCCACGAACTTGATCGCGTGCGCGTCGCCGCTGCGGGCGGCCTCCTCGAAGACCTCCTCGGGGGTCATCGAGGAGGCGTCGGGGGACGCCGGCCGCGGGGTGTCCGCGGCATAGACGGTGGTGATGGCCGCGCTCGCCGCCCACGCCACGGCGAACGAGGGGCCCCACAACTCGTGGGGAAGGACGGGCAGGGTCCGCAGAACGGCGCTCGGCGCCGTCGTCGCGTGGACCAGCATGACCGGGTCGCCGTGGCCGTACGCGCCGTAGTGGAACGTGGTGGCCCGCACGAGGGCGGTGAGTTCCTCGCGAATGGCCTCCGGGTCCGTGGGGACGTGCAGCGATTCGGCGGTCCGCAGCCAGCCCGGGGTACCGGGCAGCAGCTGGAACCGCTCCACCGGGGGGCCACTCGGATCGGTGGCCCGGGGAAGGGCGGCGAGGGCGTCGGCGGGTGCGGAGGTGCCCGAGGGGCGCACGGTCACCGGCAGCAGCGTGTGCCGGGCCGCCCAGTACCCGAGGGCGTGGGCCACTTCCGCGACGCGCGGTGCGTCCTCGCCCTCCACCAGCAGGGTGCGTACGGCATGGCCCACACGGATCACGGGATGGGCCGCGGCTCCGGCGATGCCGGGCAGCAGCCGCGGCCACCACTCGGTCAGTACCTCCCGCCAGGGGCGCACGGCCATCTGGCGGGAGAAGTACGCGATCCAGTCGCTGACCCGGCGCGGATCGCCCAGCGCCTCGTGCCAGTCGTCGTCCGATATCCGGGCCCGCGGGCTCGGGACGTCCTCCAGCCTGGCCTCGTAGGCGTCGAGCCAGCGGTGGACGGTGCCGGCCTGGCCCCGGCGGGCCAGGGCCTCCACGGCCATCGGTCCGTGGTTGCTGAGATACCCCCGGTACTCGGGGCCGCAGGCGTGCAGGCGTTGCAGGGCTTCGTCGAGTGTCCCGTTCGCTGTGTCCATGGCCCGAGGCTAGATCGACGGCCGCCCGGGCCGTAACGGGCTCGGGCCCTACACCGGTGGTCGTACGCCGCGTCAGTCCCGGGGCAGCAGCGGGCCCAGAGGACCGAGGTCGATGTTCAGGTCCTCGGGCCGCAGCCCGAACCGCTCCCGCAGAATCGCCATCCGGTCCTCGAGGAGCATCAGCGTGATACCGATGCGTTCCTCCTGGTCGGCGGCGAGGTCACCGGTTTCCACCCGGCGCAGCGCCTGGCGCTCCATGAGCTGCCGGAGCAGTTCGAGGACGGTGAGGACCAACTGCGCCAGGTCGCGTTCCACCGTGTCGGGGCCGAGTTCCACCCGCCGGCTCATGCCTCCTCCTCATCGTCCGCGTCGTCGTACACCTCGAAAGGGGAGGCGACTTGGGGGCCGATCGAGCTGATCAGCGCGTTCAGGTCGATGCGCACCAGGTCGACGTCCGCGATGCGCAGGGTCAGGTCCCCGGTGAGCACCACCCCACCCGCCAGTAACCGGTCGAGCAGGTCCACGAGGCTCACCTCGCGCTGTCCGTGCGGGGCGAGGCTCATCGTCCCTCGCTTCCTTCGCGGGCCGGGTCGGTCACGTCGGCGAACGAGTACGGCGCCCAAGGGCCCGTCAGCTCCACCCGGATCCCGGGGCTTCGCGCACCGAGCCGCCGCACCTCTTCGACGAACGCCCCGCTCTGCTCACGCGGCAGGAGATAGGCGGCGTTGAGGACGTTGCCGCGGGGCACACCGGGCAGCCGGGCGTCCTGGAGCCGGTGCACCCGGACGTCCTCCGCGAGCCGGGACAGCTCCTGGTGGAGCAGCCGGGACCCGGTGTCCGCCTCCGCCAGGATGCTCGACCGGGCATTGCGCTGCCGCAGCCGCTGCCGCAGATAGTCCCGGCCCGAGGGCGCCCCCGTCGGGCCCGCCGGGCCCGTCGGCCCTGTCGGCCCCTTCGGACCCGTCGACGTGGTGGCGTCGTCGCGTGGTGATTCCGGGGCTTCCCGCGCGTAGGCCTTCACGCCCCATTCGACGCGCCCGTCCAGGCGCTCCAGGCAGCGGGTGAACCGCTCGCGCCCGGAGTCGAGCAGGCGCCGCACTCCCCCGTCGTCGTTGCAGACCGTCGCGAGGCGGAGCGGCAGCGGGGAGGTGACCGCGGCCAGGGCCCCGATCACGGCCTCGTGGGCACGGGCCGTCGAGGTGAGCCAGTCGAGGTCCTCCAGCCGGGCGCGGAGCGGTTCCTCGGAGAAGTCATCGGCCGGTACGTCGCCGAGGACGGCCAGGAGCCCGTCGTGCGCCAGCAGACGAGGGGGTGTGCCGGCGACCCCTGCCAGGCCCTCGGGCAGGGTGCCGTCGAAGGGGCGGGTCACGGCGTACACATAACACAGCTCGGTCATCCCGGTTCCTCGCGTTCGGCCGGCCGGTCGGACGACCCCGCCTCCAGGGCCGCGATCCGCTGCTTCAACTGCTCGTTCTCCTCGGCGAGTTCACGCCGCCGGGCGCCGCTCGACAGGGCGGGGTCGGTCTCCCACCAGTCGATTCCCATCTCCTTCGCCTTGTCGACCGAGGCAACGACCAGGCGGAGCTTGATGGTGAGCAGTTCGATGTCGAGAAGGTTGATCCGGATGTCCCCGGCGATGACGACGCCCTTGTCCAGGACGCGTTCCAGGATGTCGGCGAGATTCGCACTCGTGCCGTCGGGGACGTAGGGGTCGGGGAGTCGGCTCGGCATCGTCATCGACGGCTCTTCCGGCCGCGCCCGCCGCGGTCTTCGTCCTCGGCGTCCTCGGCGTCCTCGGCGACGTCGTCTTCGGCGTCCGGATCGTCCTCGTACTCGTCGTCGTATTCCGCTTCCTCTGCCGCGCCGACTTCGTCGTCGGTGGCGTACGCCTCGTCGTCCTCCGCCTGGGTTTCGTCGTCCGACCGGACGACCTCTCCGTCGCGGATCTCGTCGCGGCGGCCCTCCTCGGCCTCGCCGCGCAGCGCGATATAGCGGGCGAAGTTCTTCAGGTCGAGTCGCGCCCGGCGGCCCTGCGCGCGCCAGATGTTGCCGGTCCGCTCGAAGAGCCCCTTGGGGGAGTACTCGATGACCAGCAGAATCCTGGTGAGGCTGTCGCCGAGCGGGTGGAAGGTGACGACGCCCTTGCCCGTGCCCTTCGCGCTGTGCGCCGTCCAGGCGATCCGCTCGTCGGGGATCTGCTCGGTGGTGTGTGCCGTCCAGTGACGGCTGGACCAGAAGACCTTGAGGTCCCATTCCGAGCCGGTGTCGTCCACCGCCCCGGCGTCCTCGACGCCTTCGGCGAAGGCCGGGAAGTCCTGGTAGCGGGTCCACTGGTCGTAGGCCTCACGCACCGGCACGCCGACGTCGACGGACTCCATGACGACGGTGGGTTTCCGCCCGCGTTCGCCCTTCCGGCCGCGTGCGCCGGCCTTCCCGATCCGCTGGGCCACCTGCTGGGCCAGCCCCTTGGCGCCGTCCTTCAGACGCGCGGCCCCGACTTCCACCCCGGCCCGCAGGGGACCCTTGCCCTCGGCGAGTTTGCGGCCGCCGTCGAGGGCCAGCCGGGCGAAGCCCGGACTGCGGCCCTCCGCGATGTCGTTGAGCTTGACGGTGCTCTCGCCGAGCTTCCGGCCGAGGCCCGCCAGCGCGCGTTCGGTCTGCGCGAGCGCGTAATGCGTCAGTTCCGACTTGAGGCGGTCGGCCTTCTTGGCGTCGACGGTGCCCAGCACGCCCTTCCCGGCGCTCTGCGTGCCGCTCTCGGTGTCAGCCACGGGACCGGCCTCCCTGCGACGGGGCCGCCCTCCGGGCCGCCGGCTTCTTCTTCGGATTCTTCGGGACCTGCTTCTTCGGCGTCTGCTGCTTCGCGGCCTTGCGGGCCGGCTTGCGGGCCGTCTTGCGCACCCGCTGCTCCGCGCCGTCTTCTTCGTCCTCGTCCTCGTCCACCGCGTCTTCCGGAGCGGTGTCCTCTGCCTCCTCCTCGTCGTCGAGGTCGGGGGCGACACCGGAGATCCGGTCCCGCACGTCGAGGGTGCTCTCGTGCAACCGGTCCGCGAGCGCGTCGATCCGGCGGTTGACGAGCGCGCCGGTGGCGGCCTTGCCCACACCGCGCAGGTCCTCGCGCAGCTGATCACCGAGCTCCTTGAACTGCGGGTTGTCCCGCAGCCGGTCGGTGACGAGGCCGGTGAGCGCGCCCGGACCGGCGTTCAGCCGTTTGCCCATCACCAACGTCCCGACGGCGAAAGCGAGCTTCGCCTTCTTGGTCCGTCCCAGCAGATAGCCCGCGCCCACGGCGAGCCCCAGTGCCGTCCTGTTGTTCATGTCGACGGTGTGCCTTTCTCCAGTCTGTCGAGGAGCTCGTCCTCGCGGCGGTCGAACTCGGCCTCGTCGATCTCGCCGGCCTCCAGTCGTTCCTCGAGGAGGGCGAGCTCACGTGTCACGGCCGACGGGTCGTAGTACTGCCGCTCGGCCTCGGCGGCCACCCGCCCGAGCACCCACAGGGTGCCGCGGACCGGTGCCGCCGGGAGCAGGAACAGTTCGCCCAGCAGGCCCATGGGACGTCACTCCACGAAGCTGTAGGGCGGGAGCGGATCGCTGAGCCGGATCTCGAGCTGGGGGTTGTCCTTGATCAGCGCGTCGACGGCGGCGAGGAACCGGGCCGTATCCGCGCGGGCGACCAGGCACGAGACGCTCACCAGCCAGCCGGTGGACGCGGGGCCGCGGCTGACGGCCGCGGCGATGCCCATGAGGGTGTCGTGGACCATTTCGGCGTCGCGTGTCTCGCGCTGCTGGACGGCGGCAACGATGCGCTCGCCGAGCTGGATCTTCTGCTCGTAGGTCCCGCCGCCCGCGGCCCGGTTGGCCTCGGTCAGGGCGCGCAGCTCGGCGTTGTCGGCGAGTACCTGGTGCAGGATGACGTCTTCGTTGTGCGAGGCCTTCACGTTGTACTCGACCTTGTCGTGGAGGGCCGTGAGCCGCTCCTCGAAGTGCTCCGCGCGGTCGGCCAGCACCGACTTCACGGCGGCGTCGTCGGGCGACACCCCGCCGAACCGCATCGGCAGGACCGGGCCCCCGGCGGCGGCGTGGGTGAGGACACGCTGATGGGCCAGCAGGTCCCGGCGCTTGGGCCGGAGGTCCTCGGGCGCGTCGCTGACCAGCGCGATGAGCTCCCCCTCGGCCAGGGTGCGGACCGGCCGTGGCGGGTCGCCGACACCGGCGAGCTCCGTGTCGGGGCGGGGGTGCGAGCGGTGGGCGATGCCGTAGACGTAGGTGCTCACTCCTGTTCCTCCTTCCTGCGGTTCGAAGCGGTGCGCCGGGCTCGCGGTTTGGCTTCCGACCGGCTCTCGCCCTCGTCACGGGCCTGCTGGAAGGCGTCCGAGACGGTCTGGGCGGCGCCGGACAGCGCGCCCTTGGTCTTGCCGCGGGCCCCGGACTCGGTCATCTCGCCCACCATCTCCGGCAGCCCCGGGCTGCGGTTCGGGCCGGCTTCCAGGTCGAGCCGGTTGCACGCCTCGGCGAACCGCAGATAGGTGTCGACGCTCGCGACGACGACCCGTATGTCGATCTTCAATATCTCGATGCCGACGAGCGAGACACGCACGAAGGCGTCGATCACGAGGCCTCGGTCGAGGACGAGTTCCAGGACGTCGTAGAGTCCACTGGTACCGCCGCCACCGCGGCCTTGCTGTGCCGGAACAACCGTCATGTCGTCCGGTCCTCCTTTGGCTGGTCGGTGTGCGCGGGGCGTGCGTGACGTCCCTAGCGGCCGAGGGACCGAGCCGCTAGGTGGGGTCCGCTTTCCCGCGCTCGTAGCGCCGGACGCGCTTGTACGTGGTGAGCTCGCCGTCCGGCCCGAGCATGACCTCATAGGTCGCGAGCAGGCTCATCGTGTCGGGCACCCGGGCGAGTTCGAGGACCTCGACCCGGACGACCCAGCCGTCCTCCGCGCGTTCGAAGGAGGAGACCGACTCCGGCTGGGTGCCGGTGAGTTCGGCGAACTGTGCGCGGGCGAGCCGCAGGATTTCCACGGCGGACGGCGGGCGTCCCTGCTCGGGGCTCCGCTTCTTCCCCGCGCCGTTCCCCGAAACGTCGGAGCCGTGCGCTGTGTTCGTCATATCGGCCTCGCCCACCGCGTTACCCGTCGGGGAGTGCTCAAACCTGACGCCCCGTGGGGCGGGGCGGGTGCGAGGGAAGGCTTTGCTTGCGTGTCCATACGCGCCGCGTACCCGCGCTCGTCGGCGGTACGCCGCTCCTCCCGGCCGCCGCTCCTCCCGCGCCGAAGCGGGGTCCCGCCGCGCCTCCGTGGACCGGTTGCTGCATACACTCAGGTCCGTCGTAACGTGTGATCATGTCACGTCATCCCTTGCGGTCGGCTGCTGCCGCTTGCTTCGCCCTCTTGTTGGCCGTTCTCGGCGGCATACCGTCCGCCGCCGCGGCGTCCCCGCCGACCGCGCCGGAGTTGCCTTCCCCCACCGGGAAACAGCTGATCGGCACCAAGTCCCTGCATCTGGTGGACACCACCCGGACCGACCCGTGGAAGCCGGAAGCGGGCCACCGTCAGCTGATGGCGTCGCTGTGGTACCCGGCGCTGCGACCCTCCGCCCGGCCTGCCCCGTACGCGTCCGCCGCGCTGTCCACGGCCATATTCGGCACGGACGCGCTCGCCGCCGTACGCACCCATGCCACCGTGAACGCCCCCGCAGCGCCCGCTGCCCGCCCGCTGGTGGTCCTGTCCCCGGGGTTCGGGATGAGCCGCCTCACGCTGACCACCCTGGCCGAGGAACTGGCCGGCCGCGGCTACGTGGTGGCCGCGCTGGACCACACCTACGAGGCCCCGGTGGAGTTCCCCGGCGGCCGGATCGAACCGTGCCTGATCTGTGAGCGCCCGGACTTCGGCCGCGTCGTGCCCAACCGGGTCAAGGACATCGGCTTCCTGCTCGACCGGCTGACCCGCCCGGGCACCGGCGTCCGCGTCGACGCCACCCGCATCGCCGTGGCGGGGCACTCCATCGGCGGCGCGAGCGCCGTCGAACTCCTGGGCACCGACTCCCGTGTCGACGCCGCGGCCAATCTGGACGGCGACTTCTTCACCGCCCCGCCGGCGCGTGCCCTCAAGCGTCCGGTGCTGCTGTTCGGTGCCCAGCGGACCAAGGACTCCGTGCCCAACGCCAACTGGAACGAGCGGCGGCGGCACTTCTCCGGCTGGCAGCGCTGGCTCGACGTGCCCACGGGCGGCCACATGACCTTCACCGACGTCCCCTGGATCGGCAGCCGGTTCGACCTCGGCAATCGGATCCCCGCGGACCAGCGGGACATGGCCTTCGGCACCCTCCCCGGGGACCGGGCGACCCCCGTCGTCCGGGCGTACGTGGCCGCCTTCATGGACCGGCATCTGCGCGGCCGGCCGAGCCCCCTCCTGGACCGGCCCTCGGCCGCCTACCCCGAGGTCCGTTTCGTCAAGTAGCCCATCGGGACGGCACGACGGCCGTCCCGTCGGGCGGGGCCGCACCCGGCCCCGCCCGACGCCGGCTCACCGGCCGGTGGGCCCGCGCACGTCCCGCGCGACGCCGGCCACCGACCGTTCGCCGCGGTACCCATCCCACCCCGGCTCCGCGATACTGCCTGCCATGCGTGTTCTGATCGCGACCGTCGGGTCCCGCGGCGACGTGGCCCCTTACACCGGGCTCGGAGTGCGCCTGCGGCAGGCCGGTCACGAGGTGACGATCGCCACGCACGACGGCTTCGCCGGCCTCGTCGGACAGGCCGGTCTCGGCTTCCGCTCCCTGCCCCTCGATCCCCGCGCCCAGCTCGCCTCTGCCGCCGGGCAGCGCATCCTCCGCGCCGGGACCGGTGCGACGGCCGTCATGGAACTGCTGCGGATGGGCCGCACCATCATGCCCGCCCTGGGGCGGGGCCTGCTCGACGCGGCACGGCAGGGCACCGATCTGCTGCTGTTGTCGGCCACCACGGCGCCCCTGGGCCAGGTCGTCGCCGAAGCGCTCGACGTGCCCACGACGGGTCTCTTCCTCCAGCCGCTCGCCCCCACCGGGGAGTTCCCGCCCGTGCTCACCGGGACCCGCTCCCTGGGCCGCCGGGGCAATCTGCTCATGGGCCACGCCCTCCAGTCGGCCGTCGACCGGCTCATCACACCCCCCGTCCGCGAGCTGCGCGAACAGCTCGGGCTGCCCCGCCGCAGCGCCGGGGCCGAACGGCGGCGGGCCATCCGGCAGGGCATGCCCCTCCTGCACGGCTTCTCCCCGTGCGTGGTGCCCCGGCCGTCCGACTGGCCGCCGTGCATGGAGGTGACCGGCTACTGGTGGCCCTCGCCCCCGCCGGACTGGCGGCCACCGCCCCGGCTGGCCGACTTCCTCGCCTCGGGACCGCCGCCGGTGTACGTGGGGTTCGGCAGCCTGGTCGTCGCGGACGCCGAACGGCTCGGCGCCGTCATCGGGTCCGCCCTGCGGACGGCCAGGGTCCGCGCGGTCGTCCAGACCGGCTGGTCGGATCTGTCGGTCACCGGCGACGA
Organism: Streptomyces syringium; assembly: GCF_017876625.1. Taxonomy (NCBI): domain Bacteria; kingdom Bacillati; phylum Actinomycetota; class Actinomycetes; order Kitasatosporales; family Streptomycetaceae; genus Streptomyces; species Streptomyces syringium. The sequence continues at coordinate 7,442,913 of NZ_JAGIOH010000001.1, read as the reverse complement.
CGTCCTGGCCGTCGACGAGATCCCGCACCACTGGCTCTTCCCGCGGATGGCGGCGGTCGTCCACCACGCGGGCGCCGGCACCACCGCGGCCGGGCTGCGGGCCGGTGTACCCGCGGTCCCCGTACCGGCCCAGTTGGACGCCTCGTTCTGGGCGCGGCGGCTGACCGCCCTGGGGGTGAGCCCCGGGCCCGTTCCCCTGGCCGAGCTGTCCTCCGGCCGGCTGGCGGCGGCACTGCGGCAGGCCGTGGAGGAGCCCGCCCACCGCCACCGGGCCCAGGCGCTCGCCGCCCGGATCAACGCCGAGGACGGCGCGGCGGGAGTCGTGGCAGCCGTGGAGCGGCTGCCGGTCCGTTCATGACCCACCCGGCCGCCGCGCCGGGCCCGGCCGCCGAACGACCGGCCGCGCCCTCACGTCTCCCGGCGGTCCGTGCGCTCCGGCTTGCGGTGTTTCCCGGGAGGCTTCCCCGGGGCCGGGCGGTCCCACTCCCCCGCCGGGTCTCCGGCGGGATCGGTCGGGTGGAGGAGGTCCTGCGCCGCGGCCAGATCGTCCGCGACGGTCACCGGCGTCCACTCGTAGCCGTCCCACTGCTCGATGACGCGCGGAGCCTGCGGATGCACATGGAATCCGCGGTGCCGCCCCGGCCCGAGCGGCACCGCGCGCAGCCGGCCCTTCTTGCGTTCCCGGTCCGCCTCGCGCCGCTGCGCCCAGTCCTTCAGGGGTTCCTCGTCCATCGCGCCAGCATGGCGTAGCCGCCCTCGCTCCCGCCAGCGTTTGCCCGACGTCGCGGGTGCCGTTCGCGAGGGGCCGCCGGCCGGTGGGCGGGCGTCAGGAACCGTGTCCCGCGCATCTGTTGATCGTTGACATCAGCGCCCGATTCATCCAGTTTTCATCGAGTGGAGGAGACACCGTGCCCACCGACGAGCCTCAGACAGCCGGAACGGAAATCTTCCTGGTCGGAGGGCCGGCGGAGCTGCCCCCGACCTGGCGGCTGCCTCCGGGCCAGGGGGATTCGACCGAGGTGACGGTGCCGCACCTCAACAAGAACGAGCACTTCGCCCGCACGACGCGGACCCAAGCCGTGGGGGGCGGCCGCGAGCTCGCGGTCTTCGCGTGGTCCCACTCGACCGCCATCGCCGAATAGGCCGCCCGCCCCTCGCCGCCTCGCCCCGGGTGCCCCGCGTCCGAGGAATACCCCCTTCATGATCAGATAGGTGTTTTCCACGGGGAACCAGAAGGTATGTCCTCCCGTCTTGTACGCCGACGGGGCGTGCGCGGGACTCCACCAGCACCGCCATGGCCCCGGGACGCGGATCCTCATCAACAACACAGGCAAGGCAGTGCGGCGTATGAAAGAGCTGTCGGTGACGGGCGAGTCCCCCGACGAGTCGAAGCAGGTCCAGTCCTCGACCGGACCCACGCAGGCACCGCCCGAGACCGAGGAAGCGTCCGAGGTGAAGGCGCCGTCGGAGACCGAGGAACCGACCCGGCCGAAGGCACCGCAGGCACCGGAGGCGCCGTCCGCGCCCAAGGCAAAGGCCAAGGCCGGGGCCGGGGCATCACCCGCCTGGGCCGCATCGCCGCGCCCGTCGACGGCCGACGACGCCCGTGCCGACGACGGCATACCCGCCGACCCCAGGCGCTCGCTGTCGGCGGGCACCACGGGGCGGAAGCCCGCGTCGGACGGTGCGAAGGCACCCGCCGAGTCCGAGTCCCGGCAGACGCCCCGCTGGGCGGCGGGCGGGACCGATTCCGCCGCGGAGGCGACAGCGGTACTGCCGGCCCTCGGCGCGGCAGCGGACGCGGGAGCGGACACCGCCCGAACACCGTCGACCGCGGAAAGGCACCCGGCGCCCGCCACCGCCCCGAGCGGGGACGGCCCCCGGCCGGCCGCGAGGAAGCCCGACCGGCAGGCGGCCGTGAAGCCGGCCCAGGCACCGACACCGGCGCGGGAGACCGCGCCGGTCCCGCCGGTCGCCCCGCCCCGGCCTCCGGCGGCCGGCAGCTCCGGCCCGAAGGCAGCCGAGCGGCCGACCGCCGTACCCCGCCCCGCCATCACCGCACGACCGGGCACGGCGCCGGGCACACAGCCCGGTGCCGGGCAGCCGGAGCAGCGGCCCGGACCCCCGATCGACCTGCTGGCGCAGCTGACGAACACCCCGGCCCCGCCGCAGACACCGATGCGCTCGGCCGCACGGCGCTTCAAGATCTGGGGCCCCGTGGCGGGGGTGCTCGCGGTCGGGGTCGTGACCGCGCAGATGGTGCGCCCGCTGCCGCAGCCGACGCTCGCGCTCGAGGGTTCGGCGTCCTACACGTTCCAGGGTGGCTTCTCCGTGCCGTGGCCGGACCACGGGCAGTCCGCGGCGAAGGTCGTGGGCGCGGGCAGCCTGGGCACCTCCGGTGAGCAGAAGCCCGTACCGACCGCGAGCGTCGCCAAGGTGATGACGGCGTACGTGATCCTCAAGGGACACCCCCTCAAGAAGGGCGAGAGCGGGGAGCAGATCACGCTCGACGCCCAGGCGGAGGCGGATTCGGCGAAGAAGGACGAGTCGAGGGTGCCGCTCAAGGCGGGTCAGCGGTTCACACAGGAGCAGATGCTCCAGATGCTGATGATCCCCTCCGGTAACAACGTCGCCCGGCAGTTGGCGCGCTGGGACGCGGGGTCGGAGGACGCCTTCGCCGAGAAGATGAACAAGGTCGCCCGGGAACTGGGCATGAAGGACACGGTCTACACCGACCCCAGCGGCTTCCTGGAGTCGACCAGGAGCACCGCCGCCGACCAGCTCAAGCTGGCCGAGGCAGTGATGCAGAACGATGTCTTCCGGCAGGTCGTCCGGATGCCCAGCGCCACGATCCCCGGCCTGGAGAAGCCGATCTACAACAACAACGCGCTCCTGACGACGCAGCCGGGCACGGCCGGCATCAAGACCGGTTCGACCACGCCGGCCGGTGGTGCGCTGATGTGGGCCGCCTACCGGACGGTCGACGGCAAGGACCAGTTGATCCTCGGCGTGACGATGGATCAGCGCTCACCCGGCGGGGACTCCAACGCCCATCTCAAGCGGGCGCTGGACAACACCCAGAAGGTGATCGCGGGGATCCGGGACGGTCTCGTCTCGGCGACCGTGGTGAAGAAGGGCCAGGTCGTCGGCTATGTCGATGACGGTCTGGACGGCAGGACCCCGCTGGTGGCCACCGCCGACCTCAAGAGCGCCGGCTGGCCGGGGCTGAAGCCCACCTTCACGCTCGCCGACGGCGGCCGGGCCGTTCCGCACGAGGCCAAGGCCGGTACCGAGGTCGGTGTGCTGACGGTGGGCGACGGTCCGGGCGCGGCGAAGGTGCCGGTGGCGCTGCAGAAGGACCTGAGCGAACCGGGCTTCGGCTCGAAGCTCGTCCGGCTCGGGTAGTCCCCCGGTACTCCGGCCGTCCCCGGTGGCTCCGATCGTGATCGGAGCCACCGGAGCGGGCGTTTCGGACCCGCTCGGCGGCCGGCGGACCGTCGGCGCGGCCCGGCGTGAAGGCGAGCGTCCACAGGCGCCGCCAGTCCAGGCGCGGTCGCGCCGGCGGGACGCCCGGGCGGTTCCGGGGAACGCGTACGCGCAGCGCACCGGGCTCCGACACGCAGTGCACGGGAGTCGGCAGAGTCAGCGCCTCACCGTCGACGCCGGCTCGCACCTCCGGCTGATCGGCATCGACGACGACCTCGCCGGCGGTCAGGGAGACCAGGCCGGGCGCGCGCCGGCCACGCAGCAGGTCGGCCGCCTCCACCGCGCTGTCGGCCCGGACGCTCACCATGCCCAGTACCCCGCCGTCGAGCCGGTCGCGCCTGCCCAGCCCCGCACGGTCACCGACCCGGTAGGGGTTGTTGCTGACCAGAACGGCCTGCGGGCCGTCGACAGTGACGGCACCCGCGCCGACCGCCAGCCGGGGACCGTGCCGGTGGGTCAGCACACCGGGAAGCAGCCGCAGGACGGTGCCGACCTTGTCCTCACGGTACGCGGGGCTCTGCACGACCTCCGCGTACGCACCGAAGGACGCGTTGTTGACGAAGACCCGCCCGCCGACCCGTCCGAGGTCCACCCGGAACTCCATCCCGTCGGTGAGCGCCTCGAGGCTCCGTGCCGGGTCGTCCCGGTCGAGCCCGAGATCCAGGGCGAAATGATTGCGCGTGCCGGCCGGTATCACCACGAACGGCACCCCGTGCTCCGCCGCCACGGCCGCCACCAGCGCCTGTGTCCCGTCACCACCTGCCACGCCGAGCAGGTCCGCGCCGCGGGCGAGGGCGTCGCGCGCGAGAGCGGCGATGTCCGCATGCCGGGCGGCGTCGAGCAGCAGCACTTCCGCGCCCAGTGCCTGCGCCTTCTCCTTCAGGCCGAAGCGCACCGCCTTCCCGCCGCCCGAGCGCGGATTCATCAGCAGGAAGGCGCGCTCGGGCGGTGGGACGGGACGCCCGGGCGCCGTGCTGGGCAGGACGTCCGCCCTCAGCGCGGCCCAGCCCGCGGCGGCGGCCAGAGCCCACAGTCCCAGGGAGACCAGGACGAGCCAGAGCAGCCTCGCCGCCACGTACGACGCGAGCACGGCCACCGGCGCCGCCACCGCCACGATCAGCGCGACGCCTCGCACCGCACCCCGGCGCGTCAGCGCCCACCACCCGGCCGCCGCCGAGACGGCCAGGCCCCCGAGCCCCACGGCAACCAGCCCCACGCTCCGGAGCCCCGCCACGGACAGCAGGAGCACCCCCGCGCCGCCGGCCGCCACGACCGCCAGCCGCGCCGTCCAGCGCTGCCCCGCCCCACGCGCGATGACGGATCCCATGGCACCTCCCGGCTTCGCGGCCTGCGCTCTGGTCCCATGTTCACCGTCGGCAGGGGCATCATCCTCACCCGGAACGGGTGAGGCAGGCCCGGGTACGCCGGGCCCACAGTGGAAGGCCACCGGTACGGGCCGGACGACCGGTGCAGGAGGACCGTTCCGAGAAGGGCGACCGGATGAACGGCAGCGGACGTACCACCGGTGGGCCGCCCCCGGGCCGCCCGGAGGAGCGGGCGACGGTGGAGGCCCGGGCGCTGCTGCCGAGGATCTGGGCCGATCCGCAGCACATGCCGGAGCAACTGTCCTTCTTCGCGGTGCAGAGGTTCGGACCACAGGCGGCTGCCTCGGTTTCCCGCCGGAAGGAGCGCGAGCCGTCGGCCGGGGACGACGAACTCCGCAGGGAGGTCATCGCCCACGGGACGCGCATGACGATGGCCGACGGCGCCGTGCTGGGCGGCCCGTTCGTGTTCCTCGTGCCCCTGAGCTTCGTGGCAGCCCTGCTCTCCCAGGCCCGCATGATGCTGGAACTGGCCGTCCTCGCCGGGCGCGACGCCCGGAGCGAAGGACGGGTGGCGGACCTGCTGGTCCTCCAGGACGTGTACCCGACGACCGAGGACGCCGCCCGTGCCCTGCGCGACGTGAGCCGTCATCCCTCCGGAGGACGGGGCCGGATCCCCCGCCGGACACGCTGGTCGCTGATCGTCAGGATGGCGGCGCTCCTCGGCATCGTGGGCGGGGGCGAGAAGCGCGGCCGGCTCCAGCAGGTGATCTCGACGGTCCCGATCGTGGCCCTCTTCCTCGTGGGCATGGTGCTGCCGTTGATCTGGGTGCCCGCACTCGCGGTGATCTACCGGAGGAACACACTGCGGCTCGGAGCGAAAGCCGTGCGGTTCTACACCCCGGGCGCCGCGGACAAGCCGCTCGGACAGCGTGGACGCCGTCCCCGCGTCCCCCGGGCGGCCGGCCTCGCCGCTGTTCTGCGGTTCACCGCCCTCGCCGTCGTGCCCTTCGCCACCGCCGCCGCGCTCGCCGCGGCGGACGTCCGGCTCGCCGGCGGGTTCTGGGGCACCAGCCTGATCGTCCTCGTCACGGTCTCCCTCCTCGCGGCGGGCGTCTGGCACGTGCGCCGCCGGTCGCGAGCACGGCGCCCGCCCCGCTGAGCAGGACGGTCGCTCCCCCGACGGCCGCTCAGAAATCCGGCAGGCTCGGGTTCCGGCCCATCAGCGCGGCGAAGGACGCCGGGTCGGTGTCGAATCCGCGGACGGCCTTGCGGAACACCCACTCTCCCGAGGCGCCCCGGGTGAATTCCGCGACGGTCGCCGCCGTGGCGTCGAAGACACCGACGAAGTCGTCGTTCACCAGCTCCGTACGGTCCTCACGGACCCGGACAGCGGTGTTCGGCACCTCGCCGAAGGTCTTCCGTCCGTCGCCCTGCTGAATGACGACGCCCACCACGACCCGGGTGTACCGGGAGGACAATCGGTCCAGCTCCAGCGTCATGGCCTCGTCGGTACCGAAGCCCTGGCCGGTACGGCTGTCCCTGTTGAGGGTGATGGTGCCGTCGGGTGACCGGCTGTCGAAGTGCACGACGTACTCGGGCTTGCCGTGCGGATCGTCCGCGGAGTAGGTCGCGGCGACGATGTCGAGGTCGTTGGCCGGTGTGCCCGAGGGACTCGGGTCCCACTTGAGCGTCACCTCGACCTTCTTGAGCCCCTTGTTCAGACCACTCACGGACTTGCCTTCCTCGTACCGGAACTGACGGGAGATGTGTCCGGGCTCAATTGTATCGCCCAGGGTAGGAGTTGAGGTCGGCCTCGCGTGGACGCATCACGGCCCGCGGTCGGCCCGTGTCGTGTCCGGGGGCCGACGCGTTGGGTGGGTATGAACCGATTGACCACCGCCGCGGCGCGGATCCTGACCGCCCTGTCGGCCACCGTGGCCCTGGTCGTGGGGCCGGTGGGGGCGCCGAGGGGCGATGTGCCCCCACCGCACGCGGACCGTGCCGATCCCCGGCCGGTGCGGAGTCTGTTCGGCAAGGAGATCCGGCGGATTCCCACCACACGGCCGGTGGTCGCACTGACGTTCAACGCCGCGTGGGACGGGGCCGGGGTGGACACCGTGCTGGAGGTGCTCCGCCGTCGGCACGCCCCGGCCACGTTCTTCCTGACGGGGCAGTTCGCCGAGCGCCACCCCACGGCGGCGCGGGCGATGGCGGCCGAGCACGGAATCGGCAACCACTCCTACAGCCACCCGCAGTTCGGCGGACTCACCCACCGCGAGGTGGTGGAGGAGGTGTCAGGGGCCGACCGGGCCATTCGTCAGGCGACCGGCGCGGTGCCGCTGCCGTTCTTCCGCTTCCCCTACAGTGCCACCTCGGTGAGGGGGATCACGGAGGTCAACGCCCTGGGGTTCGCGGACATCGAATTTACCGCCGACACCAACGGCTACCTCGGTACGGCCGGCGGTATGACGGTCCGAAAGGCCGTCGACCGGGCCCTGGCGGCCCTGACGCCCGGGGAGATCGTGCAGCTGCACGTCGGCAGCGCGGACGGTCACGAGCCCGTCCTCGACGCCCGGGCCCTGCCCCGGATCATCGACGCCGTCCGCGCCCGCGGCTTCGAGATCGTCGATCTGCGGACCCTCCTCGTCGGGCGAGGAGCCCGGTGACGCGGGAGCGGCACCCGGCCGGGGGGCTGTCGCGCCGTAGCGTGCTCGGCGCCCCCGTCGCGCTGGCCGGCGGATGGACGGTGATCGGCCGGGAGCCCCGGGCCGCCGCCGCGTCCGCCGCCCCGCCCGGCTTCCCCGCGTCCGTCGAGCTGTACCGCGAGATCTACGAGAACTGGGACGGCGAGGTCCGTACGGACGCGCTGTGGACGTGCGCCCCGCGGGACTCCGCCGAGGTGGTCGCGGTGGCCGACTGGGCCCGCTCCCGGGGCTTCGCCGTGCGGGCCCGCGGCGCCCGGCACGGCTGGGCGCCGCTGACCGTGGCCGACGGAACCCCGGCGTCGGCGAAGGTCGTCCTGGTCGACACCACCCGGTATCTGACGGCCATGCGCATGGAGTCCGCCTCGCCCGCCGCCGTACGGGTACAGCCCGGGGCGACCATGGACGCCCTGCTCGCCTTCCTGGAGCGGCACGGCTTCGGGCTCACCGCGGTGCCCGTCGTCGGTGCCCTGACGGTGGGGGGCGTGCTGGCGGTGGACGGGCACGGCAGCGCGGTACCGGCGCGCGGCGAGCAGCGGAGGCCGGGGCACGGTTACGGCTCGCTGAGCAATCTGGTCGTCTCGCTCAAGGCCGTGGTGTGGGACGGCGCCAGGCGTTCCTACGTCGAGCGCCTCTTCGAGCGCTCGCACCCCGACTGCAAGGCGTTCCTCACCCACCTCGGCCGGTCCTTCGTCACCGAAGTCACCCTGCGGGTGGGGGAGAACTACCGGCTGCGCTGCGTCAACCACCTCGACGTGCCGGCCACCGAACTGTTCGCACCGCCGGGCCGGGGCACCGGGGCCCGTAGTCTGGCCGGCTATCTGGACCGCGCCGGGCGGGTGGTCGTCTCCTGGTTCCCCTTCACCACGCACCCGTGGGTGCAGGTCTGGAGTGTCACCCCGCAGCGGCCCCCGCTGTCCCGCCCGGTGACGTCTCCGTACAACTACCCTTTTCTGAACGCCGTCCCCCGTGCGGTCTCCGACCTGGCCGAGCGGGTCGTCAAGGGCGCGCCCGCGCTGACCCCGGCTCTGGGACAGCTCCAGTACACCGTCACCGCGGCGGGTCTGACGGCGGGCCTGGCCTGGGACATGTGGGGCTGGTCGAAGAACGTCCTGCTGTTCGTGAAACCGACCGCCGTGCGCGGCACCTTGGGCAGCCACGCGATCCTGACCGGCCGCGGATCGGTGCAGCGTGTGGTGTCCGAGTTCGCCGCGTTCTACCGGCGGCTGCTGGAGGACTACCGCGCGCGGGGCCTGTTCCCGGTCAACATCGGCGTCGAGATGAGGATCAGCGGCCTCGACGACCCGGCGGAGGCAGGTGTGCCGCACGCGGAGCCTCCCGCGCTCTCCGCGGTCCGCCCTCGCGAAGAGCACCCCGACTGGGACACGGCGGTCTGGTTCGACGTCGCGACCTTCGCGGGGACTCCCGGCTCGCACTCCTTCTACCGGGATCTCGAGGACTTCTACCACCGCACGTACGACGGCTCCTACGCGGCACCCCGGGTGGAGTGGTCCAAGCGATGGGCACACACCGACGAGGGCGCCTGGCGCGATCCGGCGGTGCTGGGCGGGCGGATCCCCGAGTCCTTCCTCCAGGGGCCGCACCCCACGTGGAACTGGGCGGTCGGCACCCTCGACGGCTACGACCCGCACCGTGTCTTCACCACCCCCCTGCTGGACACCCTGCTGAGGGCGGGCCCGCCGGGCGGCTCCCGGCGGACCCGCCCCGGGCTCAGGACTGCGGCACGACATTCTCCGCCTGCGGGCCCTTCGGGCCCTGGGTGACGTCGTACTCCACCTTGGTGCCTTCCAGCAGCTCCTTGTACCCGGTGGTCTGGATGGCTGAGAAGTGGACGAAAACGTCGGGACCGCCGTCGTCTTGAGTGATGAACCCGAATCCCTTGTCGGCGTTGAACCACTTCACCGTGCCTGTTGCCATGCCTCTTGCCTCTCATCCGAATCCGCGCGTGAACGACGCGCGCCGGGGCGGCCTGTCGCTGCCGGCCCCGGTCGTTCCCGACCTTTCCCCGCATAACGGCGAAATACGCCCCGGCATCACGGCAGGGCCACGGATGGCCCTGCCGTGGTGCCGAGGCGCCTCCCGCCCCGTACCGTGGGAGTGGATTTCCGGCCCGGCAGTCCCCGACGGCTAAGGAGCACGGGTGATGAGCGCCCCCGAGAGTGCGGATCACGTCAGTGTTCATCTGACCGACTGCGGGCACGAGGACGCGAATGTGGTGTTCGGCGCCCTGGAGACCGCGTTCCCCGAAGGCACCGGTCCGGCGCGCAGCGAGACCCGCGCGTCGCGGTCCACGGCGGACAACCCCGTGATCTGGTGCACCATCGTCGACGCCCGGACCCGCAGCGACGCGGTGTCCGCCCCCGCGCCCCTGTCCGGCGCGGTCACCGTGGACCTCTTCGGCCCCGCCCACCCCGTGCGCCAGGTCCAGCAGAAGCTGGCCGCGGTCTTCGACGTCGAGGAGCACGGCACGGTGTCGGGTGAGCACGAAGTGGAGATCCGGCTCAAGCTGACGCCCCTGTCCACGCCCTAGGCCGGGACCGGTCGACCGGCCGTGAACGCTGTCGTCCCCCGACGGCTCGACCCCTTGGGCGTGCCCGCCGGGCCCATCGACCGCGTCTGGTACGCCGCCTACGGTTCCAACATGGATCCGCGGCGTCTGACGTACTACCTCGCCGGGGGCCGGCATCCCGGCGGGACACGTACGTACCCGGGTTGCGCGGACCGCCGGCAGCCCGAGCGCTCCTGCGCCGTGCTGCTGCCGGGGCTCGTGTACTTCGCCACCGAGTCGCCCGTCTGGGGCGGGGGCCGGGCCTTCTACGAACCCGACGCCGAGGGCGAGGCACCGGCGCGCGCCTATCTCCTCTCGGTGGCGCAGTTCTCCGGCATCGCGGCTCAGGAGATGTACGAGAGCCCCGGACGGGAGGTGGATCTGCGGGAGGTGATCGCGCACGGCCGGGCGCGCCTCGGGCCGGGACGGTACGAGACCCTGGTGTGCCCGGGGTTTCTGGACGGTCTTCCCGTCGTCACCTTCACCGCCCCCTGGGCCGTCGGCGAGGTGGCCGGCCGTCCCCCGTCCCCCGGTTATCTGCGGCATCTCGCCTCGGGTCTCATGGAGGCGCACGGCTGGACCGCCGGGCAGGCGGCCGGTTATCTGGCCGGGTGTCCCGGAGCCGAGGGGCATTGGACGCCCGCGGAGGTCGCGGCCGTACTCCGACGGCCCGTCCTCTGAGCCGCCGAGGGGCCCGTCCCCCTGCGTCCGTCGACGTCACCGGTGGATCTCGCGCAGGGCGTTGGTGGCGCAGTGCACCTCGCCGCCGTTGAGGTGGGCCCAGGAGATGTTCTCGACCCAGTGCACCCGCACACCGTTCGCGGTCAGCCGCCTCTCGGCCTCGTCGCGGAAGAGGTCCCGTCCGGCGACGCGCGGCCCGTGCGGCACGGGCGCGGCGAAGTCCCGTGCGGTGAGGGACAGTCCGTTGGCGAGGGCGGGGGTGACGGCCACGGAGCGGCGCGGCAGTCCGCCGCCGGGGTCGATACCGACGTACAGCACCGGCAGCCGCACGAGTTCCTCCGCCTTCAGGCCGGTGGCCCTCAGCAGGACGTCGAGTTGTCGGTCGATGTGCCGCGCGGCCTCCTCGTTGCCGCCGCTCACGCGTTCGTGGTGCAGGAACTCGTCGATGGTCGGCCGGTCCGTGGCGACGGTATCGGCGAGCAGTCGCTGCCCTCCCTCGCCGGCGCGCTGTGCCTGCTTCAGCAGGCTCATCGCCGTGCGCGGGTCGGAGACGGCGAGGGTCCAGCCGCGCGCGTTGTCGGCGCGTACGACGTGGACGGTCTCGTCCACGTGCCCGACGAGCAGCCATGAGGTGTCGATGACGACGGGTGGCTGCTGTCCCTGGGCGCGCAGCATCCGGATGAACGAGGGGTCGGGGCGGCGGTGCTCGGAGCTGCCGTAGAGGATCCGGCCCCGTGGATAGCCGGCGTAGGGCGGCAGCGATTCGAGGTTGCCGGTGAAGTTCAGCAGTTCGTCGACGTTCTTGTCGCGGTGCGGGGTGTACTGCTGGACGACGGCCACGTCCGGGCCGCGCAGATCACGGTGGAGCAGCCGCCCGGAGCGGCGCAGACTGGCCGAGCGGCCGTCCTCGGAGGCCCAGTAGTTGGGGGACCGCAGCAGGACACGCATGGTGTGCGGGCCGTCGGGGGTGGGTTTGGTGACGTATCCGGGTTCGGCGATGTCCTGGCGCCAGACGTCCCGCCACCACGGGGCGGTGCCGCGCTGGAAGCGGAGTTCGCCCTCGGGCAGGCCGGCCTTCCGGGCCGCCGAGCGGAGCGAGTCGGCGAAGGCCCGCCACTGGCCGGGGCGGCGGGTGGCGGCCGGGATCTCGACGGGCTGTCCCGTGCCCGGGCCGGGTGCGGCGGCGAAGACGTGCTCGGCCCGTTGGAGGTCGTGCTGCAGGAGGACCGGTGCCGTGCGCAGGGTCACCCGGGCACGGCGGGTGGTGTCGTGCTCGGTGACGGTGAGGGTCACGGTGATCCGGCCGTCCCACCGGGCCGGGTCGCGCACGATGTCACGCCCCTCGACGGCCAGCCGCGCGCCCCGTCGCAGCTCCTCGGCACCGATGCGGCCGTCGGTGCCCAGGGATACGTACCGCCCGTCGCGCTCGATGAAGATCCGTGCGTACGGGCGCTGGGCGGCGGGTACCGCGACGCGCCCGGTCGCCCGTTTCCCCACGCTCATCGGCCGTACGCGCACCGGGGTGAGGTCCTTGGCGTCCTCGGGGCCGTTGACCTGGTCGTCGGCGGCGTCGTGGCAGGCGGCGAGGCGCTCGTCCACGGCCACGTCCAGCCGGTCCAGGTCACCGGGGCGTACGGTGCAGCGCCGGGCGTCGTCGTCGAGGTTGGGCAGCAGCACGGTGCCCTGCGGGGCCCGCAGCTCGGGAGCGGCGGGTGTGCCGGCCCGCGCGGCGGTGGGGGACAGTGCCGCGGCCACCACGGCCGCGCAGGCGAGGACGCGGACGCGGGTCCGCCGGGTGCTCGGTGGTTGGTCCATGACTTCACTGTGTCGGCGGGGGCGGCCGTGCGCCTCGTCCACCGGGTGGAGCGGGGGTGGGCCCTTCGGTGCAGTCGGCGGCGAGGACGCCTCCGCTCAGGGTGGGAGAACGGGGTTCCGGGCCGTGTGTCGCACGCGTGGAGCCACCCGGGTGGCACGGCGTCGGACGGTGTCTGTGGTGCGGCTGAGAGGGAACAGGCACTAAGTGCCTGACCTCCCCGATCCCCTGACGACCCTCGTCCGGCGCGGCAAAGAACCCGCGGTCGCGCAGACCCTGCGTTCGACCACCGCCGCGGTGATCTCCTACGTGGTGGCACTGTCGCTGAGCAGCGAGCCCGTGCCGCTGACGGCACCCCTGACCGCCCTGCTCGTCGTCCAGGTCACCCTCTACTCCACCCTCACCACCAGCATCCGCCGAGTGAACTCCGTGGTGGTGGGGGTGTTCATCGCCATCGGCTTCTCCACCATGGTGGGCCTCACCTGGTGGAGCCTGGGGCTGATCATCCTCGCCTCCCTGGTCATCGGGCGTTTCGCGCGGGCGGGGGAATTCGTTCCCGAGGTGGCGATCAGCGCCATGCTCGTCCTCGGCGTCACCCGGGTGGCGGAGAGCGCGTGGGACCGGGTGCTGGAGACGCTGATCGGCGCGATCGTGGGGCTGTTGTTCAATGTCTTCTTCGCCCCTCCGGTGTGGGTGCAGCCGGCCAGTGAGGCCATCGAGCACCTGTCGCGCCGGATGGGACGTCTGCTGCGGCGCATCGGCGAGGAGGTCGAGGGCCGCACGACGGTCGAGGAGGCCGCGGCCAGGCTCTACGAGGCCCGTCGGCTGGACCACGACATCGTGGAGGTGGACGCCGAACTCCGGCAGGCCGAGGACAGTCTGCGGCTCAATCCCCGCGTCAAGGAGGGAGAGCTCTTCCGGGTGGTGCTGCGGACCGGTCTCGACGCCCTGGAGATCGCCGCGGTCGTCCTGCGGGTGACGTGCCGGACCCTGACCGACCTCGCCAAGGAGCGGACGGACGAGCCCTTGTTCGAGGAGGAGGTGGCGAGGGCGTTGCAGGAGGTGTTCACCCATCTCGCCCTCGCTGTCGAGAGCTTCGCCGTGCTGATCACCACGCAGGTGAGCTCCAATGCCGAGGACGCGGAGGACAGGCTGGTCAGTGAGCTCGCCGCGGGCCGCGCCAGCCGTGACCGGGCCGCCGACCTGCTGCTGGTGCGCGTCCTGGAACACCCCCGGCAATGGCAGTTGCACGGTGCGATCCTGACCGAGATCGACCGGATCCTGGACGAGCTGGACGTGGAGGAGCGGTCCCGGCGGCTGGTGGACGAGCTCGACCGCCGCTCCCGCGAGCAGCAGGACAGGCACCCGCTGCTCGCCGGCCTCCGGCGCCGGGTGCGCAGGAGCCGGTACGGCTGGCGGAGCACCGCGTGAACGCCCTTCGCCGGCCCGCCGCGGCACGCCGCTCCGGTGGAGGAGCCCGGCCCCCGGAGCGACAATTACGTGACAACCGTTTCCGTTTCGCTTCGATCGTCCGATCGGGAGGCCGCGTATGAAGGCGTCCTCGGCCCGTGGCCCGGCGCTGCTCGTGGCCACGTGCACGGCGCTGGCCCTCGGCTGCGAGAGCGGTTCGTCCGGCGCCGGATCCTCCGCCACCGGCCGGCCGGGCGCCGTCCCCGTGGTCGCCTCGACGAATGTGTACGGGGACATCGTGCGGCAGATCGGTGGCGACCGGGTCGAGGTCTCCTCGATCATCGGCGACCCGTCGCAGGACCCGCATTCGTACGAGGCGGGAACCCAGAACCAGCTGGCGCTCTCCCGGGCGCGGGTCGTCGTCGAGAACGGCGGCGGCTACGACGACTTCGTCGGCAGGATGCTGCGCGGCACGAAGAATTCCTCGGCCCAGGTCGTGAACGCCGTGCGGGTCTCGGGGAAGACACCGGCGGCGGGCCAGGAGCTCAATGAGCACCTGTGGTACGACGTTCCGGCCATGGGGAAGGTGGCCGACCGGATCGCGGACGCATTGGCCAAGGCCGCCCCGGGCGACGCCTCGGCCTTCCGCCGCAACGCCGAGGAGTTCCGGGGGAAGCTGACCGCCCTCCAGGCCGAGGAGGCGCGGATCAAGGCGGATCACGGAGGCGCCGCGGTAGCGGTCACCGAGCCGTTGCCGCTGTATCTGACGGAGGCGAGCGGTCTGCGGAACATGACACCGGCGGACTTCAGCGAAGCCGTCGAGGAAGGCACCGAGGTCTCCCCCGGCAGCCTGCGGGAGACCCTCGACCTGCTCACGGGAAAGCGGGTGAAGGCCCTGGTGTACAACGAGCAGACCACCGGTCCGCAGACGGAGAAGGTGAAGCGGGCCGCCGAGGACCACGGGATCCCGGTGGTCCCCGTGACCGAGACGCTCCCCGCGGGCAAGGACTACGTCGGCTGGATGACGGCCAACGTCCACGCGCTGCGACGGGCACTGGGGACGTGATGGACCGCTCGGAGACGACCGCACCGCATTCCCCGCACCCTCGCCGGGCGACACCCCCCGGCGAGGGCGCGGGGACGGCCGCACCGGTGATCAGCCTGCGGGGCGCGGCGCTGTCCTACGGCGACCGGGTGCTGTGGCGTGATCTGGACCTGGAGGTGCGGCCCGGGGAGTTCCTGGCGGTGCTGGGCCCGAACGGCTCCGGCAAGACGAGTCTGCTGCGGGTGCTGCTGGGCCGGCAGCGGCTCACCGCGGGGACGCTGTCGGTGCTCGGTCACGCCCCCGATCGCGGCAGCAGCGACATCGGTTACGTTCCCCAGCAGAAGCCGCTGCCCGTGCACACCGTCCTGCGGGCACGCGACCTGGTACGGCTCGGCCTCGACGGCCACCGCTGGGGGCCGTCGCGGGCGCGCGCCGCGGGTCGCCGCCGGGTGGACGAGGCCCTGGCGGTGGTCGGGGCCACCGCGTACGCGGACGTGCCGGTCAGCAGGCTCTCGGGCGGCGAGCAGCAGCGTGTCCGGATCGCGCAGGCACTCGTCACGGACCCGCGGATCCTGCTCTGCGACGAACCGTTGCTCTCCCTCGATCCGCACCACCAGCGCTCGGTCACCGAGCTCGTGGACCGGCGGCGCCGCTCCGCGGACACCGCCGTCGTCTTCGTGACGCACGAGATCAACCCGGTGCTGGGGATGGTGGACCGGGTGCTGTACCTGGCGGGCGGCGGGTTCCGGATCGGGCCGCCGGAGGAGGTGATGACCTCGGCCTCCCTGTCGCGGCTGTACGGCACGCGGGTCGACGTCGTCCGGGTCAGGGGCCGCGTCGTCGTGGTCGGGGCGCCTGACGAGGGCGCCGACGGTCCCGCGCACCCCCACTCCGGCGGGCAGCCCGACGGTCCCGCGGCGGAGCACCCGGGCGGTCCGCACGGCGACGGGCCGCCGTGAGCGGGCCGGGCGGTCCGGCCGTCGGCGGGGCGAGCGGCACGGTCCCGCGGCAGGTCTTCGACTTCGACGACTACGGCGAGCTGCTGGGTCTGGTCCACGACACGCTGATCGCCGGGGCTCTCCTCGGCCTGGTCGGCGGGCTGGTCGGAGTGTTCGTGATCATGCGTGATCTGCCGTTCGCCGTGCACGGGATCAGCGAGCTGTCCTTCGCCGGGGCTTCGGTGGCGCTGTTCCTCGGGCTGAACATCGTGGCGGGGGCGATCGCCGGTTCCCTGCTGGCGGCGGGGGCGATCGGGGTGCTGGGCGTCCGCGCCCGCGACCGCAACTCCGTCATCGGCATCATCATGCCGTTCGGCCTGGGGCTGGGCGTGCTCTTCCTCTCCCTCTACAAGGGCCGGACGGCGAACAAGTTCGGCATCCTCACCGGCCAGATCATCGCCGTCGACACCCCGCGGATGTCGTGGCTCCTCGGCACCTCGGCCGTGGCGCTCGCCGCCCTCGCGATCATGTGGAAGCCGCTGACGTTCGCAAGCGTCGACCCGGAGGTGGCGGCGGCCCGGGGCGTCCCCGTGCGGGCCCTGTCCCCCGCGTTCATGCTGGTCCTCGGGCTCGCGGTCGCGTTGTGCGTACAGATCGTGGGGGCGCTGCTGGTGCTGGCGCTGCTCGTCACCCCCGCGGCCGCCGCCGCGCGGGTCACGGCCTCGCCCGTGCTGTTGCCCGTACTGAGCGTCGTCTTCGCGCTGGTGTCGATGGAGGGAGGGATCCTGCTCGCCGTCGGCAGCACGGTCCCCATCAGTCCGTACGTCACGACGCTCTCCTTCGTGATCTATCTCGTCTGCCGCCTCCTGGGCGCGCGGCAAGGCGGCAGGGTCACGGAACCGGCCTGAGGCGGGCGGGGCGGTCGGCGTGGGCTCCGCTCGCTCCGGTCGCCCGAACGGGCGCACACTGAAAAGGAGACTCCGTCGAGCCGTTTTCGGGCACGGACGGAAGGAGATCTTCATGCATCCCGTCGCGATCGCCGGTGCCGCAGCCGGCCGTCTCGCGCATTACGCGGTCTCCGGCGTGGTGGGCGGTCTGATCATCCGGGGAGCCGCCAAGAAGCTCCCCGAGGCGAAACCGGCCGCGCGCAAGGCGCTCGTGGGAGGCATCGCGGGCGGCATCGTCGCCGGCCGGTGGCTCGCGGGGGCGGCGGAAGAGGCCCGGCTGAAGGCCGGGGACGTACTGGCCGAGGCCCGGACCACCCTGGGCGAGGAGGCGCCCCCGCCCTCCGCGGTCGGCGTCGAGGACCACGACCACGGACACGAGCACTGATCATGTCCGCGGTGGTCGTACGCTCCGTCGCCGGCGGCCGTGCCCGGCTGACCGTTCCCTGGCTGCGGGCCCGGCCCGGCAGTGCCGGACAGGTGGACGAGCGGCTGACCGGGATCAGCGGATTCCGCGCTCTGCGGGTCTTCCCCCGTACCGGCAGCGTCGTGATCTGGGTGGCCCCCGACGACCTGGACGTGGACCGGCTGGTCGCCGCGCTCGAGGAGGCGCCGCCCGCGTCCGCGCCCGCCAGGCCCACGCGTTCGATGCCCGACTCCTCCACCGGCGAGGTCGCCCGGCTGGTGGTGGGCGGGGCCGTGCTCACGTTCATCGCGCTGCGCCGGCTGCTGCGCCGGCCACGGGTGGCCTTCGGCTCCTCCGGATTCGCCGGGGTGGTCACCGTCTTCACGGGGCTGCCGTTCTTCCGGGGCGCCTTGCGGGCGCTGCGCGGTCACCGCTCCCCGGGCACGGACACCTTGGTCACGGCCGCCACGATCATCTCGCTGGTGCTGCGGGAGAACGTCGTGGCCCTGACCGTGCTGTGGCTGCTGAACATCGGTGAGTTCCTCCAGACCTTGACGCTGCGCCGCACCCGGCGGGCCATCGAGGAGCTGCTCACCGTCGGCGAGGAGCGCGTCTGGCTCGTACGGGAGGGCACCGAGGTCGAGACGGCGCTGGAGGACGTCGAGCCGGGCGACGTGGTGGCCGTGTACGAACACCACAGGATCCCCGTCGACGGGCACGCCGTGACCGGTGAGGCGCTGGTGGACCAGGCGGCGATCACGGGCGAGGCGCTGCCCGTCTACATCCGGGCCGGATCCCCCGTCTACGCGGGCACCATCCTCACGTCCGGTTCGCTCACCGTCCGTGCCACGTCGGTGGGGCGGGACACCACGGTGGGCCGGATCATCAGCCGGGTCGAGGAGGCCCAGGCGGACCGGGCGCCGATCCAGACCGTGGCCACCCGCTTCACCCAGCGGTTCGTGCCCGTCTCCTTCGCTCTGGCGGGACTCACCTATCTCGTCACCCGTGACGCGCGCCGCGCGATGACCATGCTGCTGATCGCGTGTCCGTGCGCGGCGGGCCTGGCCACGCCGACCGCGATCAGCGCCGCCATCGGCAACGGCGCCCGCCGCGGCACCCTCATCAAGGGCGGCACCCACCTGGAGGGCATCGGCCGGGTCACGGCGGTGGTCTTCGACAAGACGGGCACGCTCACCTTCGGGCGGCCGCTGGTCACCAGCGTGGTCACCCTCAGCGAGCGGTTCACCGCCGACGACGTCCTGAGCCTGGCCGCCTCCGGTGAACTGCACGCCCGGCACCCGCTGGCCCAGGCCATCGTCGCGCACACCGAGGAGCAGCACCTCCAGGTCCCCATTCACCAGGCCTGCGAGGTCGTGCTCGGCATGGGCATGCGGGCGGAACTGGACGGCACCCGGCTGCTGATCGGCAGCCCGGCCCTGCTGCGCCGGCACGGCGTGGAGCTGACCGAGAACGCCCGGGGCTGGACCGATCGGCTGCGCGGTGGCGGCGAGACCGTCATCTGCCTGGCCCATGACGAGGATCTCATCGGCATTCTCGGGGTGTCGGACGCGGTGCGCGCCGGGGCCGATACCGTCATCCGCCAGCTGCGGGACCTCGGTGTCGCGCGTCTGGTGCTGCTGACCGGTGACGCGCCGGAGACCGCGCAGGTCGTCGCGGACACCCTCGGCATCACGGAGGTGCACGCGCACGCTCTCCCGGAGGGCAAGCTGCAGCTGATCCGGGACCTGCAGGCCGAAGGCCACACGGTGGCGATGGTGGGCGACGGCACGAACGACGCCCCGGCCCTCGCGCTGGCCGATGTCGGCATCACCATGGGCGAGCACTCCTCGCACGTGGCGCTGGAGACCGCCGACATCGCCCTGGCGGGCAACGATCTGCGCCAGGTCGCCGCCGTCGTCGAACTCAGCCGCCACACGCTGCGCGTGGTACGGCAGAACTACGGTCTCGCGATCGGCGTCAACCTCGTCGGTCTGCTCGCCGGAGCCGGTGGCTCGATGAACCCGGTGCTCGCCGCCCTGTTGCACAACACCAGCAGCATCGCCGTGGTCGGCAACTCCGCCCGGCTGGTCAACCACACCCCGCACCTGCCCCGGGAGCCCCACGGCCCGCTGACGGCGGCGCCCCTGGAGGACCACCGGGTGCACTGACGCCGGCGTGGCGGCCACAGTGGCCGGCCCACCCTGTCAGCGTCAAGTCGGTCTTGTATCCGCCGGCTTGAGGTGCGGTCGTGCCGCTTGGGCCATACTTGTTCGGTGCATATAGCAACGGAGATCCCAGCGCCCGCACCTCGCCCGAAGCGCCGCAAGGCGCCGTGGCTCATCGCCCTGGCCGCGGCTGCGGCCTTGGGCGGCCTGACGTACGCCTTCACCGGGGGCGAGGACACCGTTGAGGGCTTTCAGGAACGCCCGATGGCCTGCTCGGAGGCCATGTATGCCATGGGCTGGGTGCTTCCCGACCCTGCGAGCGACCAACGGTGCACCGAGCTCAGCGGCGGCCTTGCGGGCCACACCCAGTCGGGCACCTTCCGCATGGCACGCGCCGATGCCCGCCCCTGGCTCGCTTCGCTGGACGGAGAGCGGTATCCGCCGGACGGGGCGGGATCCGGCAGCGTGGTGGAACGGAAGGAAGGGCTCGCCCTGGAAATCCTCAGGCCGACGGGCAGCCTTCAGGCCAGCAGGGTGAAGGTGGACGTCCGCTGGGAAGGGGAAGACACCGCAGTCGTCACCTTCGAGACGTTCGACTAGGTTTCCCTACCGCCTGCGGTGCGGACCGCAATGCGGCGCTCGGTGCGAGGGTGAAGGAGACGAACCTCGGCTTGTAGATGCTGGGGTCCTTGTAGTGCGCGCCGGAGGCTCCGACGGTCGTATCGAAGCTGTTGACGTTGTAGGACAGCGTCCAGCGGTCCCCCGAGGCCAGGGTCGGATGCACATGGGCGTTGTAGGCGAAGACGTTCTTGTCCCCGTAACTCCCCCAGAGGCCGACCTCGGGCATCCGGTAGATCACGTCCTTCCCGTCGGTGAAGCTGAAGGATCCTTGCGGCTGGCAGCTGCTCCAGAGTCGGATCTTCGAGCTGAACGCCTCGGTGCTGTCCTGGCTGACCAGCACGTACTCGTCGTTCCATTTGGTGACGCTGAATTCGTTGGCGACACCGCCCATGATGTTGTCGCCTTCGGCTTCCTTGGTCATCCAAGCCTGCCGGTCGTTGTTGAGGAACATCCACCGGTCCACCTTGGACAGGTCGCTGCCCTTGACGCGCGCGACTCGCAGCTGCTTGTTGGTGGGTGCGTCCTCGATCCCGTAGATGTACGTGTAATCGTCGCCGCTCTTTGATGCGGGAAGTACGGCAGCACCCCACTGCACGCCGGAATTGGCGGACGGAACTTCTTGCACCGATACCGGGGACTTGAGATTGCCGAGCTCGAAGGTGGCCACGACCATGCGCTCGAGCCTGAAGTCCCACGCGCCGCTGCCGTATCGGTGCCATTGATGGAAGATGACCTGCAGGCGGTCCTTGCCGTCGACGTCGGCGATCATCCCGTCACCCAGCCAGTACCAGCGGGAGGTATCGCCGCCAGGAGGCGGCATGATCGCGCGCGGAATGCCGGCGGTCCCGCCGGTCACGGTCTGCAGTTGGCTTCCGTTCTGGATCACGAAGGAACTGTTCACCAACGGTGCGCTGGTCGGCCGTGTGCCGTCGGAGTTCAGTGGCCCGAGGAACGTATCGGAGAACATCCACAGGATCCGGCCGTCCGGCATTCTCACCGAATACGTCGAGTCACCCCCGGTCCATCCGTTGGGAGTCGTCTTCGCGTAGTCGAGAAAAGTTTTCTCCGGAGCCGCCTTGGCCTCGACCTGCTTCGCCACGGGGAACTGGCGGTTTTCGCATGTCTTGAGGACTACCTTGGAGTACTGGGCGATCTTGCTGGCATGGCCGGGAACGTCGTCCTTGCCGCACAGCCAGTTCGCCCCTGCCGTCATGCTGTACATGATCTCGGACTTGGTCGACCACTCCCGTTTCACGCTGAGGTCGATCCCGATGTCCAGGGCGTCCTTGGATCCCACCCCGTGCTCGCCTTCCCAGGCGAGTCCTACCGATCCACCCGCTTCGTCGAACCTGCTCCAGTTCGGCGAGCTCACCTGGGTGCAGTGGTCCATGTCGCTGCCGATCCACGCGGGGCGCGTCACGGACTCGTCGCGGTTGCCGCCGGTGTGCCGGACCGGGTCCCACCCCTGGTAGAGCTCCAGGCCTCCCGAGTTCTGACAGGAATAGAGCATGTATTCCAGCTCGACCTGGTACTTTCTCGGTTTTCCGGCGTTGGCACCGGCCCCGATCCCGGACGCCGGCCATTCCATGGTTCTGCCGCTGGAGAAGGTCTTGGATCCGGAGGCGGTCCAATCGCCGATTTTCACTGCGGCTTCGTAGGTCGCTTTCGCCTCGTCGTTGAACTTCATTCCCCCGCCACCGTCGTCCACGGGGTAGGTTTCGCCGATGTCCGCCCAGGCTTTCGCCTGCTTCAGGAACTGCTTCAGGTAGCAGGGCGGTGGAACGTCTGCCGCGCCCGACCGCATTCCCGATGGAGCTTCCGCGAAGCGCACATCGAGCAGTACGGGAGTCGGCTTCGCCGCGGAACGCGAGCGAGAGGCGCCGGATGGCGCCTGAAGGGGATCCGCCCAGGGGATGCCGGTTTCGCCTGCTCCGCGCGAGCGGACAGAGCCCCCCGTCACGGCCAGCCGATCGCGCTTCGGGTCGTAGATCTCGACCTCGAGTTGGACGATGTCGCCGTCCGAGACGTATTCCTTCTTCAGGTCGCTGCGCCGCAGCACGACGGCGAACTCATCGCCCTCCATCGTCACCGCGCTCCGGGGAAGCTTGAACCGGGGGACCGCGTCACCCGGCTTCAGCGCTCCGAGTACGTCCTGGTTCGCTCCCGCCCATACGCTGAACCGCGCGCCCTCCAGCGATGTGCCATCACTGGACCGTCCGGTCAATGCCACCGGGCCGTCGACATCAAGCGAAACGGGCGGAGGGGAGGGCGAAGCTTTCGCCGCCGGACTCGCACCTGGGGAATCACTCGTTGTTCGGGCATTCGGAGCCGGTGCGTTGCCCAAAGACAGGGGCAACACTGCCATGCACACGATGCCACCGACCACGCGTTTCCAACGCGCTCCCCTTGCGACACGCCTCACTGCGCCTCCTGGCCTGGGTGACCACGGGGGATATTCCGGGAAGGCAACCTAACAGGGCCGCACACCACCCGCTAGATCATGAGCATGATCGAATGAGGTCCGCCCTACCCGTTCGAGCCGAACGCGGCGGCCGCCAGACGGCCCGAGATCCTGGGGGCCGCGCCGTCGCCGAAGGAGTCGGTGCCCACGGCGTAGACGGCGCGGCGGCTCAGGTCGGCGGAGGCGAAGACACCGCTGGCGTAACCGGGGTCGTGGCCGGTCTTGCCCCACAGGAGCGTGCCGTCGGGCAGCGGGAAGGACATCAGCGCGACACTGAAGCAGGCGGAGCCCTTGTCCGGTCCGGTGTTGCAGTTGGAACCGTTTGCGTACGGCAGGAGCTTGCCGTCCGCGTCGCGGGGAAGGGCACGCAGCTCGGCCGTCTGGGCGGGGCGCAGCAGCCGGCCCGTGAAGAGGGCCGTCATGAAACGGTCGAGGTCCGCCGTCGTGGAGATCATCTGCGAGGGGTTGCCGCCCTGCTCGTTGACGTCGACGAACTCGCCCTTGCTGGTGGGCAGATAGCCGGGCAGATAGGGGCGGGGCAGCGTCGCGTTGCCCGCCGGGACCGAGGTGTGCCGCATGCGCAGCGGGGTCAGGACCCGGTCGGTGATCTCGCGCTTCAGGGAGTGGCCGGTGAGGTGTTCGATGAGTTTTCCGGCGACGCGGTAGCCGAAGGAGTTGTACTCCTGCTGGGTGCCGGGCGCGAAGTGCGGACCGGGCCAGGCCCTGCCCTTGGGGCGCAGGGTGCCCTGGATGACCTGGTCGAAGGTGAAGTAGTCGAAGCGGGTGGCGATCTGCTCGTCGCCGGTCGGTGCCGGTGCGCCCTCGAAGTCGCTCGGCAGACCGCTGGTGTGATCGAGCAGTTGGCGGACGGTGACCGGCTGGAAGGTGTCCGGCAGCAGGCCCGGGAGGTAGTGCTGCACCGTCCCGTCGAGGTCCACCCGGCCCTCGGCGGAGAGCTGCAGCAGCACCACCGCTTCGAAGGTCTTGGAGATGCTGCCGATCCTGAAGTGGGCGCGGTCGGATATCCGCTTGCCCGTGTGCGTGTCCCCTGACGCACCGCTCCACTCGTGCCCGGATCGGTGGACCCGGGCCATGGCGCCGGCCGCCTGGTCGCCGGGGCGGATGGTGATCGCCTCACGCAGGGCCCTGGTGTCCAGGGGCGCTCGCACGGCGGGTGCGGAAGCCGGCGGGCCCGCCGGCGACGCGGCGTGGGCGGGGCCGGTGGCCCCGCCCACGGTGGCCGTGACCGCGAGGACGGACAGGGCGAGGGCGGACCACCGCGTCGTGCGGGGCGTGGAACTGCTCATGCTGCTCTCCAGGGAGGGTCGATCGGAGCGAGCCGCGCCGCTGACGCCGACTCACCCGGCCGAGTCTCCCCGTTCATGATCGTCCCGCCATCGGGGAACGGCCCTGACCCGACCCCGAGAGACCCCTGACGGATCCCCGGGCGGAGAAATCCACCCGGGGTGCGCGGTCAGGACGACCCGGCGTGACGCGCCTGGGTCTTCTTGCGCTCCGCGTAGAGGACGGCGAGCAGGACAAGGGCCACGGTCACGACGGCGCCCGCCACGAGGTAACGCCGGGGACCGGACAGGGGGCTTGCGGGGCGTCGTCCCGGTTCCCTCGTGCCGGGCCGGGTGGCGGCACCGGAAGCAGTCGGCGCGGCCGGTTGTGCCGGGGCCGGTGCCGCCATCGCGGCGGGGCCGGAGTTGCCCTGCAGATTCTCCAGGTCCGACGGACGCACTTGGATGGCCAGCAGGGCGATCACCGCGGCGGCCACCGTGAACGCCGCCGCGACGATGAACGCGGCCGAGACACCCGAGGTGAGCACCTGGCTCCCCCAGGGCGGTGGGAGCTGGCCGGTCTCCTCGAAACGCGCGCGCTCCGCCGGGGTGGCCCGGGCGAGGAACCGCGGCAGTTGCTCCTTCGCCTCGTCGCGGCTGGCCGTGCCGAAGACGGTGACGAGGATGGACAGCCCCAGCGAACCGCCCACCTGCTGGGTGGCGTTGAGCAGACCCGACGCCGCGCCCGTCTCATGGGTCGCCACCCCGGAGACGGCCATCAGTGTCAGCGAGACGAACTCCATGCCCATGCCGAGGCCGAAGACGAGCATGGGGCCGAGGACGCTGCCCAGGTACGTGGAGTGGATGTCCGTCAGCGTCAGCCAGGACAGCCCGGCCGCGGCCAGGATCGCGCCGAGCACCATGAAGGGCTTCGGGCCGTACTTCGGCAGCAGTTGGGAGGCCGTTCCCGCGCCCACCGCGATCACCGCGCTGACGGGCAGGAAGGCCAGCCCGGCCTGGAGCGGACTGAAGCCCAGCACGTTCTGCACGAAGAGCGTGAGGAAGAAGAACATGCCGAAGATCGCGGCGGCGAGGCTCAGCATGATCCCGTAGGTGCCCGCGCGGTTGCGGTCGGCGAACATCTTCAGCGGGGTGATCGGCTGCTTCGAGCGCCGCTCGATCTGGATGAACACCACCAGCAGCACCACCGCCGCGCCGAACGACGCGAGCGTGATCGCATCCCGCCAACCGTCCTGTGCCGCCCGGATGAAGCCGTAGACGAGCAGGGCCATGCCGAGGGTGGAGGTCAGCGCCCCCACGAGGTCGAACCGGCCCGGGTGGCGCTCGGACTCCTTGATGTGCCGGGGCGTGGCGAGGGCGATGGCGAGCCCGATCGGCACATTCACGTAGAAGATCCAGCGCCAGTCCAGCCATTCGACGAGCAACCCGCCTGCCAGCAGACCGATCGCACCGCCTCCGGCGGAGACCGCGGCGAAGACACCGAACGCCCGGTTGCGGGCCGGGCCCTCGGTGAACGTGGTGGTGATCAGCGCGAGCGACGTCGGCGAGGCGATGGCGCCGCCCACCCCCTGCAGCGCACGGGCGGCGAGGAGCTGACCGGAGTTCTGTGCCAGGCCGCCGAGCAGTGAGGCGAGGACGAACAGCAGCACGCCGAAGATGAACACACGGCGGCGGCCGAGGATGTCACCGGCCCGGCCGCCGAGGAGCAGCAGACCGCCGAAGGTGAGCGTATAGGCGTTGATCACCCAGGAGAGGCTCGTGGTGGAGAAGTTCAGCGAGCTCTGGATGTGCGGCAGCGCAATGTTCACGATGGTGATGTCCAGGACCACCATCAGCTGACAGGAGGCGATGACGAGAAGAGCGATGCCGTTCCCGCCGCCCTGCTTCGAGGTCCCGGCCCGCGACCGGACCGGGGCGTTCGTTGCTCTCGGCTGAGAGGTCGTCATGGCGCATCGTGCCTTGCGACAGGGTCGGTGGACCTCGCGGCCCACTCCACCGAATGTAAGCCCGGTCCGGACCCGCTACCAGTCGATCTAGCCCGCGTCCGGACGGCCCCTCCGTCACATCAGCGCGACGCGCGCCCCGGCCCCACGGGCGTCGGGGACAGGTAGGCGCGGTAGCCCGCCAGCCCGGACAGCCGCGGCAGGGGCTGCACCCGCCAGTCACGGGCGTACGCGGGCACCGGCTGGCCGCCGCCCACCAGCAGCACCACCGGCCGGCTCTCGGCCGCGGCCAGGAGTTCCGGCAGGGTGATGCTGCCGTCGTGGCCCCCGATCTGGCGGGACTCGCACCCGGCCCGGAAGGCGACCCGTACCGCCTCGGCCCCGGTGACGACACACGGCGCGCGGACGCCCTGGCGGCGCAGTTGCGCCGCGACGCCGTCCACGGCCTCGCGGATGGCGTGGCCGCGGGAGACGGCCTGGTGCAGGACGACGTACTGGACGGCGAAGTGCGCGGACAGGGCGAGGGCGAGCGCCGCGGCGGCGAGCGCGCGCGGTCGGGCGGCGGTCACCACGCCGAGCAGGCCCAGGGCGACGGGCAGGGACAACAGCGCGTAGGACGGGAGCAGGAACCTGGGCGCGGCGTAGCCGATGAACTGGTACGGGACGGCGAGGGCCAGGCCGACGACGGCCGGCAGGAGGAAGACGGCCAGCCGGCGGGTGCGGGCGGCGGCGAGGAGGCCGCCCGCGGTGAGCGGCACGATGGCGAACCACCACAAGGCGGTCACCGGGTGGCGCCAGGGCACCTCGCACGGGCGGCACAGTGTGCGCCCCTCCAGGGCGCGCAGTTGGTCGCCGACGGCGAGGTGCGCGGTGATGCCGCCCTGGATCTCCCCCGCCCGGTGCACCCGTGCGGCGAGGCCGCCGTAGTGGAGGTATGCCTCGACGATCCATTGCGCGCTGCCGAGGGCGGCGCCGGCGACGAGCGCGAGCAGGACCGCCGGCCGTCGCCAGGACCGTACGCACAGGGCCGCCACGGCGAGCGGCGCCACCAGTGCCAGCGCGTCACCGGGCCGCATGAGCGCGGTGAAGGCGACCCCGGCGGCCAGGCCGAGGAGCGCGCGCCGGTCGGCCGTTCCGCCGGGTGCGCGGACGACGCGCAGGAAGCAGCCCGTGGCGAGGAGCGCGCCGTAGGCGACCCAGAGGTTGGGCATGACCTGCGGCCCGTAGAGGAGGGTGATCCACAGGCCGCTGAACACGGCCCCCGCCGACACGAGGACCGGCAGCGGGAGCAGCCGCCGCCAGACCCACAGCGACAGCAGCAGCCCGCCGCCCGAGGCGAGGGCCAGACAGACGCGGAGGACGGCGGTGGAGGTCGTCAGGGCGGCCACGGGCGCGACGAGGAAGGTGATGCCCCGGGCGCGGGGCGCGCTGAAGAAGGCGGCGGGAGCCTGCGGGCTGACCTGGCTGAGGTACACCGTCTCGTCCCACCCGAGGCCGAGGCCGGGCGTGACGAGGACCAGCTGGGCGAGGGTGTAGACGGCGGCGAGACCCGCGAGCCACGGCAGGGGTCTCGCGCCGGGTACGTGGTGCTCCGGCGCTGCCGTGGCCCGGGGGCCGGGGGTGAGGCGCGCTGACCGCATGGGCGCCACGTTCCGGCACGGGGGGCGGCGGCGCGCGCCGGGAGGGGCAGTCGGCGGAACGTCGCTCCCCGAACGGGCCGTTCCACCGCTGAGGCGCCACATCCCGGCACCCCTGCACCTCCCGCTCGAACAACCGATCACCGAAGGGGTGTCCGTGGCTGTTGGTACGGTCGCGTCATGTCGGAAACGCATGGTCACCCACGAGAGCCCGTCACCGCGGACGATGTGCGCCTGGCCGTCCGGTTGGCGGTGACCGCGCTGCGCGGTGCGCCCGCTGCGGACTGGAAGGCCAAGGCCGGCTCCCTGGACTGGGACTGCTGGGAGACGGTCGAGCACCTCAGCGACGATCTGTTCGCCTATGCCGCCCAGTTGGGGCCCGAGGAACCGGCGTTGGACGGCGAGGTGCCGTTCCTGTGGACGCGGCAGCGGCCGGGCGCCCCGGCCAATGTGATCGTCGCCGATCCGGCCGCCGGGCCCGCCGGGCTGCTGCGGGTGCTGGAGGCCTCCGGCGCCCTGCTGGTGGCCATGGTGCGGACGGCGTCCCCCGAGGTCCGCGCGTACCACGTCTTCGGGATCTCGGACCCGGAGGGCTTCGCCGCCATGGGCGTCGTGGAGACCTTGCTGCACACGCACGACGTCGCCGAGGGGCTGGGCGTCGGCTGGAACCCCCCGGCCGATCTGTGCGGCCGGGTGCTGGACCGGCTGTTCCCCGACGCTCCGGTGGACACCGATCGTTGGCGCACCCTGCTGTGGGCGAGCAGCCGCGCGGAGCTGCCGGGTCTGCCGCGCGTCACCCCGCCCTGGCAGTGGCATGGCGCTCCCCTGCCCGTCGAGGGGGCGTAGCCGCCCCGCGCGTCGGGAAAGGCGGCCGGGCGCTGCGGCCGTCCGCCCCGTCAGTGCTGGTTGGCGTCCTTGCCCTCGGTGCTCAGCAGGACGACCGTGCTGTCGCGGTCGGCGGCCAGGGCCGCCCGGCGGGCGCCCGCGCCGTCGCCGGTGAGGGCGGCGCGCAGCCCGGCCAGGGAGGCGGCCCCGCAGGGACCGGCCGGGACGCCCAGGCCGCCGAGGTCCGAGGCGGCGCGGGCGGTGGCGGCGTCGTCGACGGCGATCGCCGCGTCCACGCCGCGCAGCAGATACGGCCAGGCGAGGGAGGACGGCGTACCGCAGTTGAGCCCCGCCATGATCGTGGTGCCGGTCGGCACCGTGCGCAGGGCCCCTGCGGTGAGGCTCTCCAGCAGTCCGGCGGCGGTGTCGGGTTCGACCGTCAGCAGGGCCGGTGCCCGGCCGCCGGCCCCGGACCGGTGGTGGACGACGGCGGCCTGGGCGAGCGAGCCCACCCCGACGGGGACCGCCAGCACGCCGAGCGGCCCGGCGGACGCCGCGCGCAGTTGCTCGTCCACTTCGGCGAACAAGGTGGCGTACCCCTCGACCACCCAGCCGGGGATCCGCTCGTAGCCGGGCCATGCGGTGTCCTGGACGACGATGTCCGCCGGGCCCGTCGCGTTCTCGCGGGCGCGCAGCACGGCGGCGTCGTAGCCGCCGGGCACCCGGACCACCTCGGCGCCCTCGGCGGCGATGGCGGCCACGGCCGTGGGGTGCACCCCGTCGGGCACGAAGATCCGGGCCGCCAGTCCGAGCAGCCGCGCGAGGTACGCCACGGCGCGGCCGTGGTTCCCGTCGGTCGCGGTCAGCAGCCGTACCGGGGATCCGCCCGCGAGGTGGGCCCGCAGCGCGTCGAAGGTCGCGGGGGCCGGTCGGCCGAGGTACGCGGACACGGCCCGGTGGACCGCCCAGGAGGCGCCCAGCACCTTGAAGGCGGGCAGCCCCAGACGGGCCGACTCGTCCTTGACGAAGAGCCGGCCGACGCCGAGTTCCGCCGCGAGCGCGGGGACTTCGGTCAGCGGGGTCGGGGCGTACCCCGGGAGGGAGGCGTGGAAGCCGTGCACGGCGGGGCCGGCGTGAGCGGCGGGCGGGCAGGTCCACGAGCGGGCGGCGGGGTGCGCGTACCACGCGGCACCGTGCCGGGGCCCTGGACGGGTGGCCCGCGGGTCGGCCGGGTGCGGGGCAGGGCGGGAAGAAGTATCGCTGTGCATGATCACAACGGTGCCCCGGCCACCGCCCGTCGGTCGAGCGAAGCTTTTCGATCAATAATCATCGGAAAAGCCGAACGATAGCGAGAGGGTCCGATCGATCATGTTCGACCTGCACCGGCTCCGGCTGTTGCGTGAGCTCAAGCACCGGGGCACCCTGGCCGCCGTCGCCGCGGCACTCTCGTACAGCCCTTCGTCGGTCTCCCAGCAGCTGTCGGTCCTGGAGAAGGAGGTCGGCGTGCCGCTCCTGGAGCCCGTCGGCCGCCGGGTACGGCTCACCGAGCAGGGCGAGATCCTCGTCGCCCACACCGAGGCCGTGCTGGAACGGCTCGAACAGGCCCGGGCCGAGGTGGCCGGCTCGCTGACCGGCCTCACCGGCACGCTGCGCCTGGCGGCGTTCCAGACCGCGGCGCTGACCCTGATCCCGCCCACGCTGACTCTGCTGCGCACCGCGCACCCCGCCCTGCGGGTGCACGTCACCGAGGCCGAGCCGGAGGCGGCGCTGCCGGCGCTGCGCGCGCGGGACTTCGATCTGGTGATCGCGGAGGAGTACCCGGGGCACCCGCACCCGCGCCACCCCGAGCTGGAGGAGGTGGACCTGAGCCGGGACACCCTGCGCCTGGCACTGCCCGCAGGGGCCGGGGAGGGTCCGTCCGGCCGGCCCTGGGTCATGGAACCGGAGGGCACACCGGCCCGCCGGTGGGCGATGGCCCTGTGCCGCGACGCCGGCTGGGAACCCGATGTGCGCTATGAGTCCACGGACATGCTGCTGCATCTGCGGCTCGTCGAGCAGGGGCACGCCGCGGCCCTCCTCCCCGACCTCCTGTGGTGCGGGCGGAAGCCGACCGTACCCCTGCTGGAGCTCCCCGGCGGCCGCCGGTCGCGCAGGCTGTTCACGGTGGTGCGCTGCGGCAGCAGCCGGCACCCGGCCGTGCTCGCCTGCCGCGAGGCCCTCGCGCGGGCGGCGCGGGACCTCGACCGGGCGGCGTGCGACGGCTGACGGCCCGGGTCAGACCAGGCTGTGCCGTACCCAGACGTTGGGTTCGACGCTCACGGCGTAGTCGTGGTCGGGTTCGCAGTGCACGGGCGTGAGGGCGCCGGGCACGTCGACGGGCCCTCGGGTGTCGAAGGGCAGCCCGGTCCAGGTGCGCCACTGGGCGAGGGTGCCGGGGACGGTCATCGAGGTGGGGGCGATGGAGTCGATGGCGCCACCGGCGCGGACGTGGGTGCGCAGCCACGGGTCGACGGGAAGGCCGTCGGGACGGGTGAGCGCCGCGTACTCGGCCATCGGCAGCCGCGGGTGGGCGCTCTTGCCCGTGGGCCGTACGGGGGCGACGAGTTCGGCGAAGCCCGCGGCGCCGGCGTTGTCGCGGAGCGCGGCGAGCATCGTCGCCGACAGGCCTCGGCCGAGGTGGTCGGGCCGGACCGTGATGTCGATGGCGCTGACGGTGTCGGGACGTACGGACTTGCGGTGGTCGGAGAACGCCCACAGCAATATCTGGTCCCACCCGGCGGCCGGCAGACCGTGGCGGCCGCTCACGTTCAGGGCGAAGGGAACGCTGAAGGCACGGGCGACCACCTCGCCGCCGTCATCGGTGGCGATGAGCACGAAATCGGGGAAGACCGCGGGGATGCGGGCGAAGTGGGCCCAGCCGATGGGGTCGTTCTGGACGTACTCGGGCCAGGTGTCGGGCATCGCCCAGAGCGGCTCCAGGAGCTCGGGGCGCTGCGCGGCCGTGGTGATCTTCAGCGTCATGGTCGTGTCTTTCCGGGGTGCCTCGGCGGCGGCCTGACGGCCCGTCGGCCTGCCACCGCGCCATGACGCCGAAGCCAATCACGCGGGCTCGCGGTGATCAATACGTTTTCCCGGGCGTGGGCTGTCCTCAAACGCCGGACGGGCTTGAGTGGCTGAGCTCAGTCCAACCAGCCCGTCCGGCGATTGAGGACACAACGCAAAACCGCCGGGCAGGCTACCGCGGCAGCGGCGGCATGACCTCCTGCGGGTTGCCGGTCGGGGTGTAGAGGCCGGTCGCCTTGAGCGTGGCCGGGTTGAGGTTCTTGTGGACCGCCCTGGCGACGGCCTGGATCGTGGCGACGCCGTCGTCCATCGTGCGGTTGTCGTGCGTGAGCACCGTCATGGTGTAGTTGCGGCCGCCGCCGGTGAAGGCTCCGAGGCTGTGGACGCGCCAGCCGTGCGTCGCGCGGGACAGCCAGCCGTTCTTCACCTGGATCTTCACCGAACTCGGCGCTCCGGCCGAGGTGCCCCAGCGCTGGGACGGTATGACCTTCCCCATCAGCTTGAGGACGTACGCGCGTGCGGCCTCGCTCAGCACCGACTTCCCGCCGGGACGGGGCACCAGATGGTCCATCAGCTTCTGCTCGTCACCCGCGGTGATCTGGGTGAGACCCCAGTAGCCGCCGTCACCGGGCACGGTCCGGCTCATCCCCGCGGCCTTGAGGAACGCCTTGACCTTGGCCGCGCCGAGCTGCTTCCACAGCGCGCTCGTGGCGTCGTTGTCGGACTTGGTGATCATGGCGGTGGCGAGGTCGGACTCGCGCTCGGTCAGGCGTCGTTCCGTCTTCTTCGCGTCCCACAGCAGGGCGGCGAGGACGGTCACCTTCACCGTGCTCGCGGAGTCGAACCGGTCGGCCTCGCGCAGGGTGCAGACGGTGTTCGTGCCCTGGTCGCGCAGGGACACCGCGGTGGTGGCGGACCGGCCTTTCAGTGCCGCGGTGATGTCCTTGGAGAGCTTGGCGGCGAGCCCGGCCTTGTCCGAGACACAGCTCACCTGCCCGGTCGCGGCGGTGGCCGGTGCCGCGCCGACGACCGGCGGCACGAGCACGCCCACGGCCAGAGCGGCGGACAGGGCGCCACGGGCAGGCGTGGGTATTCGGTGTCGTGTCATGAACGTACGCAGTCCCCTCTATCGGTCGGAGCGCACCCCCCTGGTGCGCTCCGACCCACATGATCCACCGGCCGGGGCGACCGGGTGCGCGAGCGGGAACGCGGTGTTGGTCACAACGCCGGGCCGACGGACCGCCCGCCGGGGGGCACGCTCCGCCCGTGCAGCTGACTGCGCGAGGTCAGACCGAGCTTGGGGAAGACCTTGTAGAGGTGGTAGCCCACGGTGCGCGGGCTGAGGAACAGCTGTGCCGCGATATCGCTGTTGCTCATGCCCTGGGCGACGAGGCGGACGATCTGCCGCTCGCGGGGCGTCAGCGCGCTCCACGCCTCGCCCGTGTCGGTGCCGGGTTCCTCCAACAGCTCGCCCGCCGCGCGCAGTTCGTGCCGTGCCGAGTCCGCCCACGGCTCGGCCCCGACCAGGGAGAAGGAGGACACGGCCTGGTGCAGGTGCTCCCGGGCGTCCTTGATGCGGCGCACCCGGCGCAGCCACTCGCCGTACAGCAGGTGGGTGCGGCCGGTGTCGAAGGCCGACGCGGCGGGGGCGTCCAGGGCCGCGCCGAACAGGGCGTCCGCCTCGTCGTCCGCCGCGAGGAGGGCGCGGCACCGCAGCCACGTGCCCCGCAGTTCCGGCAGCCGCGCGGGGATCGCCCGGTACTCGAACTCCTTGAGCGCCCGGCGTGCCTCCTCCACCTGCCCGGCGCGCAGGGACGCCTCGACGAGGTCCGGCAGGACGAGCCAGCCCATCATGAAGTGTTCGGCGGGGGCGCCGGGGGTGACGACCTCGCGCAGCAGCCGGGCCGCGGTGGGGGCCTTGCGCTCGGCGAGCGCGTTGAGCCCGAGCGCCCAGTGCGAGACGGCGATCGAGGAGGCGATACGCCGCGGCACGGAGATCGCCAGGGATTCCGCGGCGAGCTCCCGGCAGCGCTCGCTGTCACCGCGGGCGGCGGCGATCCAGGCGAGCATGGCGCGCAGATGGGAAGCGGCCCCGAGCTGGCCGGTCTCGTCGGCGAGGAACAGCGCCTCCGCGCCGTTCGCGGCGGCCACGGTCCACTGGCCGGTGATGAGCTGCAGCGCGACGAGCGGGGCGACGGACATCGGCAGGGCGCCCACCGCGCCGTTCCTGCGCAACGTATCGACGGCACGTTGGTAGGCGTCGAGCGTGGTGGCGGTGTCGCCCGTCATGTGCGGCAGGAAGACCGGGGGCCACACCCAGGGTTTGGGGTCCGTGGAGGACAGCCACGCCGGGACCCGTGCGGCGGACGCCTGGGGGGTGTGGCTCCACGGGACGGCGGTCGGCGTCTCCTCCGGCGCGAGACTGCGCAGCCAGCGCAGCTGTGCCATGAAGTGGTCGCTCACCCCGCTGGTGGCGCGGTCGCTGCGGTCGAGGAGCGCGGCTATCTCGCCCAGTTGGCGCGGGGTGTTCGCCACCCACGCGGAGCGGGCGGCCATCACCAGCATCTCCCCGGCGAGCAGCGCGTCGCTCTCCAGGACGAGGCGGGCGCCGTCCATCAGCGTGCGGCAGGCGATGGCCGGGTCGCTGCTGGCATGGGTGATGGCACCGCGCACCTGGGCGGAGCGGGCCCGTAGCTCCGCCGTCGAGGTCAGGGATTCCGCTTCGTCGAGCAGCGCCGTGGCCTGCGAGGGTTCCGCGGCGGTCCAGGCGCACTCGGCGGCGTCGATCAGCCACCGGGCCCGGACCCGGGGTGAGGAGGCGAGAGCGGCGGCGCGGCGCAGCGCGCGGCTGGCGGTGGTCGCGCCGCCGGCCCGGCGGGAGCGGTCGGCGAGCGTGGCCATGAGGCCGGCGACCGTGTCGTCCGTACCGATGGTGGCGGCCGCCAGGTGCCAGACCCGTCGTTCGTCCTCCTCGTCCATGGCGTGGGCCAGCGCGAGGTGCGCGGCACGGCGTTCGGTGAGGGAGGCCGCCTGGTAGGTGGCGGAGCGGATCAGCGGATGGGTGAAGAGCACCCGCTGCTCGCCGAGGTCGATCAGTCCGGCCGCGGCCGCGGCGGACAGCCCGGCGATCGCGGCGTCCGGGTCGCCCCCGGCGCGGAGTATCGCGGCGAGGTCCCCGTCGTTCTCGACGGCCGCGAGCAGGAGCACCTCGCTGTAGCGGGCCGGGAGTTCCGCCCGGCGGCTGTGGTAGATCTGCTGCAGCCGGTCGTTGAGCGGGAGGCACTCGGGGAGCGCGGCGCTGCCGCTGAGCTGGTCGGGGTCCAGGGCGGCGGGCAGTTCGCGCAGGGCGAGGGGGTTGCCGCCCGCCTCGCTCAGCAGCCGCAGCCGCACCGAGCGGACCGCTTCCGGCGCCGAGCGCTCCAGCAGCCGTTCGGCCACTTCGGCGGGGAGCGGCCCGAGGTGCAGGTCGGGGACGCCGGGGGCGTCGAAGCGGCCGGCACCGGTGCGTACGGCGAAGACCATGGCCAGGCCCTCCGCCTCGAGCCGCCGGGCCACGAAGACCAGGGCCTCGGCGGACGCCGGGTCCAGCCAGTGCGCGTCGTCGACGAGCACCAGCGCCGGCGCCTCCTCGCAGGCGTCCGACAGCAGCGTCAGCACGGCCAGGGCCACCAGGAACCGGTCGGCCGAGGTGGTCTCCAGGCCGAACACCGCGCGCAGCGCCCCCGCCTGTGGCGCCGGGAGCCGCTCCAGACCGGGCAGCAGCGGCCGCAGCACCTGGTGCAGCCCGGCGAAGGGCAGCTCGACCTCGCTCTCGACGCCGACCGCGCGCAGCACCCGCACATCCGGCTGCGCGGCGCCCACCAGGTCGTCGAGAAGCGTGCTCTTGCCAATGCCGGCCGGGCCGCGCACCACCAGGGCACGGCTGCGCCCCTCGCGCGCGTCGTCGAGCAGGGCAGCCAGCTCGTTCCGTTCCCGCTCCCGCCCCAGGACCATGAGATCGGGGCTCCCTTCGTCAGTTCACCAGTCGCGCGACTGATGCCCGAGCGTCCGCGCTCGTGCACAATGCCCGCGTCACTGGTCATGACGATCATCGAGGGGTCCGCGTTCCCTGTCCGCCGCAGGTCATGTGTCAGATGCGGTCCGCCGGCTGGCCGGTCGATACTGCGGGCACGGCTCCTGCCGGGTTACCGCCGGTCCGACAGCGCATGTCGGACCGGCTGTCCGGAACCCCCCAACACACCCCCCGTCCGGACCCGGCGGGAGCCGTCCGGTACGTCCCCTCCCCCGGAGGGACGCGGGACCACGGCGCACCACAGGGCCGATAACAGGGCCATGACAGGAGAAGTCGCGTGAGCGAGCTGCGCTTCGGCATCATCGGATGCGGCGTCATGGGGCGTCTGCAGGCACGGGTCCTGACCTCTTATCCACCGCTGGCCGGACGCGCGCGGCTGGTGGCGATGGCCTCCTCGTCCCGGGACAGTGCCGGCGCCCGGCAGGCCGCGGCCGAGACCGGCTGCGTGTCGACGGACGTGGCGTCGCTGCTGGCGCGCGACGACATCGACGCGGTGTCGGTGTGCACCCCCAGCGGGCTGCACGCCGAGCTGGGCAGGGCGGCCCTCGCCGCGGGCAAGCACGTGATGGTGGAGAAGCCCATCGATGTGTCGGTGCGGGCCGCGGACCAGCTGATCGAGGCCGCCCGGCAGGCGGACCGGGTGCTCGCCGTCATGAGCCAGCGCCGGTTCGACCTCGCCTCGCGCATCGTGCGGGACGCCCTCGAAGCCGGTGAGCTCGGCACGCCGACCTCGGCATCGGTGGAGGTCCCGCTGTGGCACGGCCGCTCCTACTACGCGTCGGACGGCTGGCGCGGCACCCTGGCACTGGACGGTGGCGGAGCCCTGATCAACCAGGGGGTGCACTCCCTCGACCTCGTCCAGTGGCTGCTCGGCCCCGTCGTGGAGGTCAAGGCCCACACCGCGCTGCTCGGCCACACCGGCATCGGCGTCGAGGACGTGGTCACCGCCAGCCTGCGCCACGCGAGCGGCGCGCTGACGTCCCTGCTCACCACCACGGCCGCCTTCCCCGGCCGTACGACGCGGCTGGCGGTGCACGGCGACCGGGGCTCGGCCGTCATCGACAACGACGAGCTCGTCTACTTCCACGCCGCGGACGCGGAGACGGACACCCTCGGTGAGCCGGGCAGCCTCGCGGAAGGGGCGTACGGGGCGGGCAACCAGGCCGATCTCCGCCGCCCGGCCGGGGCCGCGGCCGGGCAGGAACGCGACAGCTGTGGTCTGCTGCGCGGCCCGCACGGGGAGCAACTGCTGGACTTCTGCGACGCGGTGGCCGACGGCCGGCCCCCGGCCGTCGACGGCCCGGCCGGTCGCGAGGCGCTGCGCACCGCGCTCGCCGTGTACGAGGCGGCCCGTACGGGTGCGACCGTGCGCGTCGACCGCGCGGCCGGCGAGAACCTGCGCTTGATGCGTACCGTCCCCTCCCCCGTGCCGCCACCGGCCGGCCGGTGGCGCGGGGAACTCTTCGCCGCGCCCGGACGTCGATGAGAGCGGCAGCATGGCGCCCCGGCGGGCCGGTCTGGAGCAAGGTGCGCCGGCGCCGGTGGCGCCGCTCCTGACACGCGTGGTCCCGGCCTGGTCATGGTGGGTTTCGGCATGAGGTGCCATACGGTGGTGTCCCCGTGCTTTTGACGGCATGATCCGGTTTCAGGAAGTGTTTTCAAAGATTTAGTGGCGATCGCCACGTGAAAAACTCGGAACCTCGGCGCGGGCTTGATCATCAACATGGGCGGAACACCCGCTCATGTCCTTCGGGGCAGCACCATCATCCGGAGTGATGTGATGACCCACTCGCCCGACGGCCCACAGCCGCCGCAGGGCCGCCGCCCGCGCTTCCGCGCCAGACGTTGGATCATCGCCGTGGCCTCCGTCGCCACCCTCGGGCTGGTCGCCTGGCCCGTGCTCGATCACTTCGACATCCCTCCGTTCACCGACAAGGGCGACCCGATCAGCTTCGCCCGGGGGCAGTCCCATGGGGACCCTGGAAAGGTGAACGCCGACACGCTGATGCCGACCGGGCCCGAGCGGACCTTCACGATCGACGACACCGTCGACGACGGCACGAAGATCGCAAGGACGACCCTGCGCGGCAAGAAGTCCGGTTTCACCGGCGACGTCTGGGTGTGGGCGCCCGATCAGTACCTGCACGACAAGAAGTACGCCCGGAGCGGCTTCCCCGTCATGATCGCCCTGCCCGGCGGCCCCGGCTACCCGACCAACTACTGGAAACAGACGAAACGCAAGCTCCAGTCCTCCATCGCCAAGTGGTCGAAGGAAGGCAAGAGCCTGCCCTTCATCCTCGTCATGCCGGTGCTGAACCCCGACGAGAAGCGCTACTACGACGGCAGTGACATCCCCGGCCAGGCGAAGATGGGCACCTGGCTGACCGAGGACGTCCCGGACCTGGTCAAGCAGAACTTCCGGACCCTGAAGTCACGCGACGGCTGGGCGTTCATGGGCTCCTCCTCCGGCGGCTTCGCGAGCCTGAAGTCGGTCCTGAAGTACCCGGACCGCTTCAAGGCCGTGATCGCGTCCGGCCCGGACATCGTGCCGGACTCCCCGCTGTGGGCCGGTCACGAGAAGGAGAAGCAGGAGAACAACCCGGAGAAGCTGGCCCAGAAGCTGATCGACAGGAAGGGCCCGGACGTCTACCTGGCCTTCCAGGTCGGCACCAAGGAACCGGTCAAGCGTCTGAAGGACATCAGGAAGTTCCAGGCCCGGTACGAAAAGGGCCCGGTCCACACCAGCCTCCGGGTGATCGAGGGCGGCAAGCACAGCGCCCGCAGCTACGTCCCGAGCCTGGGCCAGGGGCCGCTCCAGTACATCAGCGAGCACATGCAGGGCCCGACCCCTTCGCCGTAGCCGCCGGGCGCCGGGCGCGGGGTCAGCCGCCGAGCCCGGTGGGCGCAGGGAGTTCCGCCGCCGCGCCCGTCCTGGTGAACGTGTCCTGGGCGTTCCCCGTCCTCGTACGGCCGACGATTTCTCGCCCTGGACCGTCGTGATCGAGTCAAATAGCCCCTGGGGCGGGGGTCGTCCGCGAACCGATGGCCGCTCCCCCGCGTTGATCGTCTGCCCGGCCCGGCGCGCGGATTCCGTGCGCCGGGCCGGCACA
Source organism: Streptomyces syringium (assembly GCF_017876625.1). Lineage (NCBI taxonomy): Bacteria > Bacillati > Actinomycetota > Actinomycetes > Kitasatosporales > Streptomycetaceae > Streptomyces > Streptomyces syringium. The sequence continues at coordinate 7,404,393 of NZ_JAGIOH010000001.1, read as the reverse complement.
CGATCCGGACGCGGTACAGGAAGGAAGTCTCCATGGGGACGCTGGTCAGGGGACGTCGGGGTGCGGTGGCTGCCGCGCTGGCCGCGGCGCTGGGTGCGGGAATGGCGCCGACGGCCGCGTGGGCCGCGGCCGGCCCGGCGGACGGGGCGGGCAGGACGAGCAAGAGCGCCGCCCGCGACGACGGCTGGCGCGGGGACGGGCTGGAGCTGGGCGCCGCCGACAACAGCGCCGTGGACGCCTTCCTCAAGCAGGCCGAGCAGGCGGAGAAGGAGATCAGTCCGCGTGTGCGGGCGGCGGCCGTCCTGAGCGAGGCCGAGCTCATCGGCTTCGACCAGCGCCTGAAGTCGCCGGACTCGCTGAAGCGCAAGGTCGCCACCTCGATGAAGGAAACACCGGGGCAGACCGTCAACCAGGCCCTGGACACCATGAAGGACTCGGTGCGCTACACCCTGCAGTGGCCCGACGGGAAATACACCACCGGCGTCACCCTCGCCGCGTCCCTGCTGTCCGCGTGGGGCGACGACTCCGTGAAGTGGTCCAACACCTGGGACCGGCCCAAGGGCTACAAGGGCATCAACTCCGCCTGGCGCGAGCCGCGGTGGGGGCACGCGTACGAGGTGCAGTTCCACACCCCGGCCAGCAAGAAGGCCCAGCTGGACACGCACAGGATCTATGAGGAGCAGCGCCTGCCCGGGACCCCGCCGGAGCGGGTGAAGGAGCTCCAGGCGCAGCAGGACGCGATCTTCGCGGCCGTCCCCGTGCCGGCCGGCGCGGCGGGGCTCGCCGCCCCGGGCTCGCGGGTGCCCGCCGGCCTCTCCCAGCCGGTGCCCGTGCCGCCCCCGGGGGCGCCTGCCGCGACGAAGATGCCCGTCGGCTGACGGCCCGTCGTGCACGGCGGTGGGCGGCCGGTCCCGGTCAGTTGTCGCCCACCGCCGTGATCAGCACCGACCCGATGATGATCGTCTGATGCGTCAGCTCGTCCAGCTGCTTCCGCTCGGCGGCGGGCACGTGCCACTCCTCCCACCAGGCGACCGTCTCCTGCGTGAGCGGCTCGGGACGCTCGGCCTCCCACGACTCGTGCAACCGGGCCGCGAGCGGGAGGACGGGACGGATCCGGTCGGCGTAGGCGGCGAGCAGCGCCGTCATGTAACTGCCGGGCAGGTAGGCGTACCACTGGGCGACGAGCTGGTCGGCAAGGGCGGCCGCGTCCTGGAGCCACAGCACGTGCTGGGTCACCCACCCCTGCGGGTCCTGGCTCGCGGGCATGCCGGGCAGCAGGCGCTGCTCCAGCGCCGCGCGGTGGGAGAAGAACGCCTGGCCCAGGGCGCGCTCGTCGCCACTGGGGATCCAGGAGCCCTGGTGCAGGGCGATCGCGGCGGCTTCGACAACATCAACGGCGTGGGTCATCCGATCACCGTACGGTGCCCGCCGGACCGCCGTGCACACACCCCCGGGTAACTCCGGGCGCACCCGTGCGAGGGCCCGCTCGGGGCGCCTGACGCCCGTTCAGCCGTGCGCGGTCGGCGTGCGGCTGACCGTGCGCTCCTGCCCGGCGGCCACCCGCGCGAAGACCGCGGCGTCGTGGACGGCGGCGCCGCCGGGGTCGTTGTTGAAGTAGCAGTACACATCGGCACCGTCGGGCCAGCTCTCGGTGACGCGCCGCACCCAGCTCGTCAGGGCGTGGCGCCCGTAGCGGGGCCACGGTTCGGCCCGGCCGCAGTGGAATCGCACGTATCCCCAGTCCGCCGTGCGCCACAGCGGGGTCACCGGGCGGGAGTCGTGGTCCGCCCAGCAGAGCGCGGCCCCGCGGTGCTCCAGGACGGCCCGCACCTCGTCGGTCCACCATGACGCGTGCCGGGGTTCGACGGCCACCCGGACCCCGGCGGGGAAACAGGCGAGGGCGGTGTCCAGCGTGGCGGGGTCGGCTCGGAGGGTGGGCGGCAGCTGCAGGAGGACGGGCCCGAGCCGGTCCCCCAGCCCGGCGGCGTGCCGCATCAGCCGCGCCACCGGTTCCTCGGGGTCGCGCAGCCGCTTGATGTGGGTCAGGTAGCGGCTCGCCTTGACCGCCATGACGAACCCCTCCGGGGTACGGTCACGCCAGGCGGCGAAGGTCTCCGGGGTGGGGAGCCGGTAGAAGGCGTTGTTGTTCTCCACGGTCGCGAAGCGCCGGGCGTACTCCTCGAGCCACAGCCGTTGCGGCAGATCGGCGGGGTAGAGGCCGCCGCGCCAGTCCTTGTACTGCCATCCCGAGGTACCGACGAGAAGGGGCATGAGTGATCCCTGCCCCCTCCGGCCACGGGTGTCACGGATAATTTCGCCACGGATCGACCGACGGGGAGTTGATGGGTGTCGTGAACTGCGTCTTCTGCGCGATCATGGCGGGCGAGCAGCCCGGTCACCGGGTGTTCGAGGACGAGACGGCGGTGGCGTTCCTGGACGCGCGGCCGCTCTTTCCCGGCCATGTCCTGGTGGTGCCGAGACGGCACGTGGAGACGCTCACCGATGTGCCGGCGGAGGACGTGGGGCCGTTCTTCACCCGGGTGCGGCTGATCGCCGGGGCGGTGGAGCGCGGCATGGACGCCGCCGGGTCGTTCGTGGCCGCGAACAACCGGATCAGCCAGTCCGTGCCGCACTTTCATGTACACGTCGTGCCGCGCAACCCCAAGGACGGTCTGCGCGGTTTCTTCTGGCCGCGGAGCCGGTACGCCTCGGACGAGGAGGCGGCGGACACGGCGGCGCGGGTGCGGGCGGCGCTGGAGCCCCGTTGAGGGGCCGAGCCACCGCACCTCCGCCATCGCATGGACTATCGGGCCGAATGTGAGGATATTGGACGTATAGCGACTCTCGTCCCGATTCCCCTCGTCTGCCGGGGCCGGACCGGACCCGGGCCGGAGGTGCGTGATGCGATTCGACGACCGTGAGGATGCCGGGCGGCAACTGGCGGAGCGGCTGGAGTATCTGCGCGGGGACCATCCGGTCGTGCTCGGCCTGCCGCGCGGCGGCGTCCCCGTGGCCTTCGAGGTCGCCCGGGCGCTGCACGCGCCGCTCGATGTGATCCTCGTCCGCAAGCTCGGCGTGCCGTACCACCGGGAGCTCGGCTTCGGCGCCATCGGCGAGGGGGGCGTGCGCGTCGTACGTGACGACATCGTCCGGATGAGCCGGGTCGACGAGGAGGATCTCGCCGAGGTCCAGCGGAGCGAGGAGGCGGAGCTCGTCCGGCGCGCGGAACGCTTCCGTGGCGGACGGCCGCGCATCCCGCTGGACGGCCGTACGGCGGTCGTGGTCGACGACGGCATCGCCACCGGCTCGACGGCGTCGGCCGCGTGCCAGGTGGCGCGGGCCCACGGCGCCGCCCGGGTGGTGCTGGCCGTGCCCGTCGCGCCCCCGGACGCGGTGACGGCGCTCGGTGCGGAAGTGGACGAGCTGGTCTGTCTCTCGACACCGGCGGGCTTCTCCGCGGTCGGCGAGTGGTACCGGGACTTCGACCAGACCTCGGACGACGAAGTCGTCGAACTGCTGCGGCGCAGCACGGCGGAGCGGCCCGGCAACCCCGGGCCGGGCGGCGCCCGGGCGGTGCCGGGCCCGCTGGAGATCCCGGTGGACGGCGGCCGTGTCACGCTCGCCGGTGATCTGGACCTGCCGGCCGGCGCCCCCGGTCTCGTGGTCTTCGCGCACGGCAGCGGCAGCAGCCGGCTGAGCCCCCGCAACCGCGCGGTGGCGGGCGTCCTCACCGAGGCGGGGCTGGGCACGCTCCTCTTCGACCTCCTCACCCCCGCCGAGGAGCAGGACCGGGCGAACGTGTTCGCTGTGGAGCCCCTGGCCCGGCGGCTGACGGAGGTGACACGGTGGCTGCGCCGCGAGTCGCCCGGCCCGGCGCCCCCGCCCGTCTGCTACTTCGGTGCGAGTACCGGCGCGGCGGCGGCCCTGTGGGCGGCGGCCGACGCGGCGGCCTCCGGGACGGACATCGCCGCGGTGGTCTCCCGGGGCGGTCGCCCCGACCTCGCCGGGCCGCGGCTGCCCGAGGTCACGGCGCCGACCCTGCTCGTGGTCGGCGGCCACGACGAGACCGTGCTCGACCTCAACCGGCAGGCTGCGGACCGGTTGACGTGCGAGAGGCAACTGGCGGTCGTGCCGGGTGCCACCCACCTCTTCGAGGAGCCGGGAACGCTCGACGCCGTCGCGGAACTCGCCCGCGACTGGTTCACCGGGCACCTCGGCGGAGGTTCCGGCGGCCACCGGGCCCCGCCCGCACCCACCGCGTCGGGCCCCTGAGGGGACCCGCGAGAAGCGCACAACTCAACGCACACACGGGAAGTGATCGCCATGGAGACGATCGTCGACTGCGCCATCGACATGGAGTTCCGTGAGGTCGATGCCATGACCCAGGCCGCCGTGCGGCTGCGCCTGCACGACGGGACGGAGCTGATGGCCCAGGGAATCGCCCACCGGCACCCCGACGACCCCGGACAGCAGCGGGTCGGCGAGGAGGTCGCCGCGGCCCGCGCGCTGAACAACCTCGCCCACCAGTTGCTCGACAAGGCGGGTGTCGACATCGAGGAGGTCACGCATCTGGAAGCGCATCTGACGCACTGATCCGCAACGGGTCCGCATTCCCGGTCCGGCCGACCACCGCTAGCGGGGGAGCCGGAGGAGGAAGGCCGCGCCGTGACCGGTCGCCGTGGCGGCGAGGGTGCCCCGGTGGTGGTGGGCGATGTCCCGGGCGATGGCGAGACCGAGGCCGCTGCCGCCGGTGTCGCGGGCACGCGCTTCGTCGAGACGGGTGAAGCGCTCGAAGATGCGTTCACGGTCTGCCGCGGGGACGGGATCGCCGTCGTTGTGGACGGTGCATTCCACCCATCCGGGCCGGGCGTCGAGGGTGACGGTGACCTGGGTGTCGGCGTGGCGGGCCGCGTTGTCGAGGAGGTTGCGCAGCAGGCGGCGCAGTTGGTCACGGTCGCCCGGGACGGTGACGGGGTCGTCGGGGGCATGGAGGGTGAGACGTGGGGTGGCCCCGGGGTGGGTGTGAGGAAGTTCGACGAGGAGTTCTTGCGTGAGGTCGGTGAGGTCGACCCGGGTCCCGGCCGCCGGTGAGGTGGGGGCGTTGTCGAGGCGGGCGAGGGTGAGGAGGTCGTCGACGAGGTGCTGCAGTCCGGTCGTGGCCTGGAGGGCGTTGGTGAGGGCGCCGGGCCGTTGGGGGTGGGTGAGGGCGACTTCGAGGGTGGCGCGCAGGCCGGTGACGGGGCTGCGCAGTTCGTGGGCGGCATCGGCGATGAATTGGCGTTGGCGTCGGGCGTGGGCGTCGAGGACGTCGAGGGTGTGGTTGGTGGTGCGGGCCAGGCGGGTGATCTCGTCCTCGGCCGCGGGGACGGGGACGCGGGTGCCCGCGCCCGGCTGGTCGACGGTGGCCAGGCGGGTGCGGATGGCTTCGACGGGGCGCAGGGCGCGGGCGGTTGCCGCCCAGGCGCTGAGGGCGACGATCACAGCGGCCAGCGGGACCGCGCCGGCCAGGGCCGGGATGAGCGCGTCGGCTGCTTCGGCCGCCGCGGTCCGGGTGACGGCGACATAGACGGTGTAACGGCCCGCGGGGACCGTCGAGGAGCCGGGGGTGTGGATTTCCACGCTGGTGCCGGCCATGTCCAGGGTCTGTCCGGTCAAGGGCGCGGCTTTCGCGCGGCAGTCGGGGGCGGGATCTCCGGACGTGGTGAGCGAGGGGTCCCGCCGGCAGGATGCGGCCGGCGTGCCGAAGCGGACCGGCACGAAGGTCCCCCAGCCGGGTCGCGCCGACGCGGGCGCGGGCGGGAGCGTTCCGGCCGTGTCGGGGAACGCCTCGGGGAGCCAGGACGCGAACGGACCGCTCGGGCCGATGATCACCACCGGCCACACGTCGATGAGGTCGCTGGTGGCGTCCCGGTCCCTGGCCTGGACGCGGGCGAACTCCGCCGCGACCGCGCGGGACTGGGCCAAGGCACGGCCGCGGGCAGCCGTCATCTGGGTGGTGTACACGTCGTGGTGCAGCCACCACGCGCCGACGCCCGCGAGGATCAGGGCGGCGGCGCCCGCGGCGAGAGCGGTACGGGCCCGGGTGGGCAGCCGCGCCCACCGCAGGAACCTCCGGGCGGGAATCGGGGGAACGGGATCAGGCATGCGAGTCGTCCAGGCGGTAGCCGTGTCCCCGGACGGTCACGATGCTCCGGGTGCCGTACGGGTGGTCGATCTTGCGGCGCAGGAGGCTGATGTACACCTCGACGATGCTCGTCCCGCCCCGGTAGGCCATGTCCCAGGCCTCGCCGAGGATGGTCTCCTTCGACAGCACCCGGCCCGGCTCGCGCATCAGGACTTCCAGTACCGCGAACTCCTGGCCGGTGACGTCGATGCGCTCGTCGCCGCGCCCGCAGGTGCGCCCCTGCGCGTCCAGCCACAGGTCGCCCGCGCGCAGCACGTCCTGCTGGTCCGCGCCCGCGACGGTACGGGTACTGCGGCGGATCAGTGCCCGCAGGTGCGCGGTGAGGACGACCAGGGAGAACGGCTTCGTCAGATAGTCGTCCGCGCCGGTGTCCAGACCGCGTGCCTCGTCGAGTTCCTCGTCCCTGGCCGTCAGCATCAGCACCGGGGTGTCGGTGCCCAGGGCCCTGAGCCGTGCGCATACGGCGAAACCGTTCAGCGACGGCAGCATGACGTCCAGGACGATGGCCGCGAACCCGCCCGTGCTGCCGAGCTCCACCGCGGACAGGCCGTCCGCCGTGTGCGTGACGGTGTATCCCTCGGCCTCCAGGCCGTCGCGCACAGCGGCCGCGATCACCGGATCGTCCTCCACCACCAGAATATCCACCACGCCAGCATGGCACTGCCGCACAGGCGGCCCACCGCGCACACAGCGGGCTTCAGGAACGGTTAAGGATGAGCTGCGCATAGTGGTGCCCACCCGCGGCGTCCTTGGCCGTTGTCGAACGGCGCACCACGCTTCGGCCTCCGGTCCGTGCCCGCCGCCTGCCACCCCTTCGCACCACCGAGAGGCGTGCCGCCGCATGCGTATTTCCTTCCTGCTCCACAACGCCTACGGCATCGGCGGCACGATCAGGTCGACGTTCAATCTGGCGGCGGCGCTGGCGGAGCACCATGAAGTGGAGATCATCTCAGTGCTGCGCCACCGCAAGGTGCCGGCCATGGGCGCACCCCCCACGGTGCGCCTGACCCCTCTGGTCGACCTGCGCCCCGGCTCCGCGGACCACGACGGTGACGATCCCCGCCACGCACAGCCCGCCAGGGTCTTTCCCCGGGCGGACGGGCGGCACAAGCAGTACAGCCGCCTCACGGACGAACGTATCGGCCGGTACCTGTCGGGGCTGGACGCCCATGTGATCGTCGGGACCAGACCGGGACTGAACGTCCACATCGCCCGCCAGGCGCACCGTGCGGCCATCAGGGTGGGGCAGGAACACCTGACCCTGTCGGGCCATGGTCTGCGGATGCGGCACGAGATACGCCACCGCTATCAACTGCTGGACGCCCTCACCACCGTCACCGAGGCCGACGCCCACGCCTACCGGCAGCTCGGCCTGCCCGGGATGAGGGTGGAGGCCATACCGAACAGTGTTCCCGCCGCCCGCGTCGAACCGGCCGACGGCGCCGGCAAGGTGATCGTGGCGGCGGGCCGGCTCACTTCGGTGAAGCGGTACGACCTGCTCATCCGGGCCTTCTCCGAGGTCGTCGCCCTCCACCCGGACTGGCAGCTGCGCATTTTCGGCGGTGGCGAAGCCGCCGGCAACGAGAAGGACAATCTGTCCGCCCTGATCGGTGAACTCGGACTGGGCCGCAACGCCCGGCTCATGGGCAGAGCCCATCCGATGGAAGCGGAGTGGGCGAGGGGTTCCATCGCCGCCTCCACCTCCGACCACGAATCGTTCGGCATGACCATCGTCGAGGCGATGCGCTGCGGTCTGCCCGTCGTCTCCACGGATTGCCCCGCCGGACCGCGCGAGATCATCGAAGACCGGGTCGACGGACGCCTCGTCCGCCCCGGTGACGCCGGCGCCATCGCGGCCGCACTCCTCGAACTGGTGGGCAACGACGAGCTACGGCAGCGCATGGGCGAGGCGGCCTTGGAGAACTCGGCCCGCTTCGACCCGGCGCGCATTGCCGAGCGTCACCTGGCGCTCTATCAGGACCTGCTTCGTCGCGGCCCCGGACGACGCTCGCTCGGTCCCGCGCGGGACATCGCACACCGAGCGCGTACCAGCACGATCGACACCGCACACACCCTGCGTTCGACGGCCCGCGATGTGCTGAAGAAGTGCCGGGCGTCGGCGGAATGACCCGTGAGGTGCCGGTCAGCGCTGCGGACCTTCCGGCGGGATCGCCTCGAATTCCGTGACGGCGTCACGCCAGGCGTCCGGCACGGGGATGGAATGTCCGTCCACCGCGTTGTAGGCGATCATCGCGGTCTCGCCGGCGGCCGCCACCGCGCCATCGCCGTCCCGCCACATCAGATACGCGAAGTCGAAGGACTTCGCCCCGATCCGGGCCACGCGGATGCCCACGCTGACCGGGTCGCGGAAGCGCAGCGGCTGGAAGTAGGAGAGGGAGAGGCGCCCGACCACGAAGCCACGCGGGCCGTCCACGTCCTCCTTCAACACGTCGATCTGATACGCCGCGCGGGCGCTCTCCGCCCAGCGCACATACGCCACGCTGTTGACGTGACCGAGCATGTCGACGTCGTGGAACGGCGCGGTGAACCGCAGGACGCAGCGGAATCGGGACGTGTCGGTGTCCAAGGGCTTGCCGGATGTCACGCGGATCGGTCCTCCCGTCGGTCCCGCACCGGCCCCCCGAGCGGGATCAGCTCGTCGTGGTCACGTCGCCCGTTTCCGGTGACCCCATCGCGAGGGTCTCGGCGACCTGGGCGTGCCGCACGGCCAGCTCGCGCTGCTGGCGTTCGGCGGCCCGGGCGACATCCTCGTCCCGGCGCATCAGGCTGTCCAGGTCCTCCTTCGCCCACTCCAGCACGCCCAGCTTCTCGTATTCCCGCGCCACCCGGTCGCTCCACAGGCCGATGTCGCGCAGAGCGGGCACGATCCGGCTGAACAACAGCTTGCGGTACGCCCGCATCGAGGGCGACCGGTCCGCGCTCGCCACGCAGTCGGCGGTGTCGAGACCCAGCGCGTCCCACATCTCGTCGCCCCGGAACCGCTGGAACAGCAGATGCGACCCCTCGATCACGAATTCCTCGCGGCTCTTGCGTTCCGCGTCGGAGAGGTCCGCGTACAGGTCCTTGAGCGCCATCCGTCCGAACGCCACATGCCGGGCCTCGTCCTGCATCACATAGGCGAGCAGGGCGTGCGGCAGCGGGGCGGTGTGCGCGGTGGCGTCCCGCAGCAGCCCGAAGGCCGCCAGCGCCAGCCCTTCGATCAGCACCTGCATCCCCAGGTACGGGATGTCCCACCGCGAGTCCGCGAGCGTCTGGCCCAGCAGGGTGCGCAGCGCGGGGTTGACCGGGTACATCAGCCCGAGTTTGTCGTTGACGAAGCGGGAGTACGCCTCCAAGTGACGTGCCTCGTCGACCACTTGGGTGCTGGCGTAGAACTTCGCCTCCATCCCCGGAACCGTCTCCACGATCCGCGAGGCGCACACCAGAGCGCCTTGTTCCCCGTGCAGGAACTGGCTGAACTGCCATGCCGTGGTGTGCAGGAACACATCCGCCACGAACCGGCGGTCGTGGTGGAACCGCTGCCAGTCGCGTGATCCGTGGATGGGCAGCAACTCCTCGCTCTGGCCCAGCGGGTTGGCCCGGTCCACCTCCAGATGCCAGGGAATCCGCGAGGTCGCGTCCCACTGGCGGTCCTTGCCCCGTTGGTAGAGCGCCATCAGCCGCTCGTCGGTGATGTCGTAGTCCCAGGTCATCCGGCTCGTGCCGGAGGCCGGGACCTCGAAGGACGACGTCGTCGTCTCCCCCGTGTCCGCCATCCTCGTGCTGTTCATGCCCGCCACACCTCATCGCCTCGGGATGTCCTGACGCCCTTGAGCCGTGCCGCCTGCCGGTCGTCCGCCGCCGGCCCACCGGGGCCGGGCACGATGCCGTGCAGCGCCTCCCGGATCGCCGTGACGTACGCGGCGGCGTGCTCGCGGAAGCAGAAGTGACCGCCCGGCACCTCCCGTGCCGTGAAGCCGGCACGCGTCCATCGCTCCCAGCCCCGCACGGCCCGGCCGGGGAAGAGGGGGTCGTCGGCGCCGTACAACGCCAGCACGGGGACGTCCACCGGCCGGGGTCCCCCGTCCGGCGGGCCCGCGCCACCGGTCAGTTCACGGCCCAGCTCCAGGTCCGGCCGGCCCGCCGCCCAGGTGCGGTCCGCCCCGGCACGCCCGGAGGTGGCCCGCAGTTCGCGGGCGGCGGCACCGAGCAGTTCCTCCGCCCCCGCGCCCAGCCGGTCCGCGAGATGCGGCGGCGGGCAGCAGGAGACCACGAGCAGACTCGGTGGCGTCCGCGGACCTTGGTGCGGCCCCCGCGACAGGGCCGCCGTCAGCCTGTGGGCCAGCAAGGCGCCCAGGCTGTGCCCGAGCACCGCGTACGGCACGCCCGCACCCGCCACGGGGGCGGCCTGGGCGGACAGCGCGGCCACCGCTCCCGCCACGTCACGGGGCGGCGGGCGGTCCGCGAGCCCGCCGCGCCCCGGCAGGTCGAGCCCGGTGAAGCGCAGCTCCGGGCCCGCCCGGCGGGACAGCCTGGCGTAGGCCAGGCCGGTGGCACCCGCGTAGGGGACGCACAGCACGGACACCGGCGTCACGTGGCCCGCTGCTGTCGCAGGTCGGCGACGATCAGCGCGGCCAGCCCGCCGAGGGTGGGACGCTGGGCGACGTCCTCCACGGTCAGTACGGCACCGGTCGCGTCGAAGACGTGGTCGCCGATCTCCAGGGCGAGCAGGGAGTCCACGCCGAGCTGGTCGACGGGGACGTCGACGGGAACGTCCTCCGTGTCGTCCAGTTCCAGCCCCTGTCGCACCAGAGCGATGAGATGGACGAGTGCGGCACCCCGCATCAGCTCGGGGTCGGCGTCGGCCTCCCGGTCGGTGAGGATCCCGAGCGCCGCGTCGGGGGCCATGACGGGAAGGGGAGAGGTCAGATCATCGGTCACGTCGGCCTCCGCCGATCCAGTAGGGGCGTCGTTCGAAGGGGTACGACGGCAGGCGCACCCGCCGGAACGGTTCGGGGGCGAGGGTGCGTATTCCGGCGAGGGTGCCGTCGGTGACGAACCGGGCGCAGGCGGTGCCGTAAGGGTCCTGGGGGCCCTGCGCGGCCGCCCGGTCCGGCGCGTCACCCGGAAGAGGGGTGTCGCCCGGGAGAGGGGGGTCGGTGAGCCACTTGTCCATGGCGTCGAGCAGTTCCGCCGTCTCGCGGGCCTGGAAGGCCACGCGCGCGGTGAGGACCGGCCGGTGCCAGGCCAAGGTGCCCGCGACGTCGCCCAGTTCGTGGGGGGTGCGGCGGAGCGCCGCGGCGAGCCGCTCGACGCTCGCGCGCAGCGCGGCGTCGGTGCGGGCGGAGAGGGGGACGGCGAAGCGCCGGTCCGGCCGGGCCGGCGACGGCAGCCGTTCGGTGTGCGGCTCGGGCGTCGGCGCCTGTTCGAGGACGACGTGGACGTTGGTGCCGCTGAAGCCGAACGAGCTGACTCCGGCGGCGCGGGGCGCGTCGTCGTGGGCGGGCCACGGGACCGGTTCGGCGGTCACCGCCAGCCGCCCGCCCGCCCAGTCCGCCGTGGTGTTCGGGCCGCGTTCGCCGCGGGTCGGGGGGATCTCGCCGTGTTCGAGGGCGAGGACCGTCTTGATCAGGCCCGCGATGCCCGCCGCCGCCTCCAGGTGGCCGAGGACGCCCTTGACCGAGCCCAGATACAGCGGACGGTCTCTGCCGTCGACGAGGACCGCCGCGGAACCCAGCTCGACGGCGTCGCCCAGCACGGTGCCCGAGCCGTGGGCCTCCAGATAGCCGACGCGGGACGCGGGCAGGCCGGCGTCCCGCAACGCCGCGGTGATGACGTCCCGTTGGGCGAGACCGGAGGGGGCGGTGATGCCGTTGCCCGTGCCGTTGTGGTCCAGGGCGCTGCCGCGGATGACCGCTCGCACCGGCAGTCCCTGCTCCCGGGCGGCCGACAGCGGCATGAGGATGACGACACCGCATCCCTCGCCTCGTACGTAACCGTCGGCCGCCGCGTCGAACGGCAGGCAGCGGCCGGAGGGGGACAGCACACCGAGCCGGTCCAGGGCGGCGGTCGGCTCCGGTGCGAGCACCAGGTTCACCCCGCCGACGACGGCTTGTTCGCACTCGCCGAGGCGCAGTGCCGAGACCGCCAGGTGCACGGCCGTCAGTGAGGAGGAGCAGGCGGTGTCGACGGACAGGGCCGGTCCGCGCAGTCCGAAGTGGTATGCCAGGCGCCCGGCCGCGACCGAGGGGCTGGCGCCGACGGCGGAGAACCGGGACAGCGGTGACCGTTCGGCGATCCGCGCGTAGTCCGCGGCGGAGATGCCCACGTACACGCCGGTGCGCGAGCCGCGCCGCCCGAGCGGGTCGGTGCCCGAGTCCTCCAGGGCCGCCCAGGTGGTCTCCAGCAACAGCCGGTGCTGGGGGTCCATCGCCCGTGCCTCGGGGACGCTCACCGCGAACAGGGGCGCGTCGAAGTACTCGACGCCCTCCAGGGCGCCGAGCCGCTGTCGGCCGGTGCGGGTGTCGTCGCCGAGCAGCCGGGCGCGCTCGTCCGTGACATCTCCGGTGGCGTCGAGGCCGCGCCGGAGGAGTCCCCAGTACGCGTCCGGGTCGTCGGCGCCGCCGGGAAAGCGGCAGGCCATGCCGACGACGGCGATGGGCTCGCGGCCGGCAAAAAGGGCCGCGGGGTCCGGGGAGCCGGCCGGCCGGGCGGTGGCGGTGGATCCGTCGCGTGCGGTGGCGGCGGGGCGGCTGCGCCGTTCCAGTGCGTCGGCGAGGGCGGCGATGCCGGGATGGTCGAAGAGCATGCCCACCGGGACCTCGGTGCCGGTCCGTTCCTCCAGGCACGCCGCCAGCTCGGTGAGGCCGAGGGAATCGAGGCCCAGTTCGTTCCAGGGGCGGTGGCGGTCCACGGTGTCCGCGGGCACGCGGAGCACGGCCGCCACCGCCTGTCGTATCACGGCCTCCGCGAGGGTGGGACCGCCGTGCGAGGGCCGGGCGGCGGCCGGGCGCGGGGCCGGGCCGCCGCCGGAGTCGGCCCGGTGCAGTGCGGTCAGGGCGCCCCGGAGCAGCAGATCGCGGCAGAGGGAGCGGCGCACCTTGCCGCTGGTGGTCTTCGGGACGGTGCCCGGTGGTACGAGGACGACGAGCCGTACGGCGACGCCGCAGGCCCGGGCCACGGCGGCTCTGACCTCCCGCACCGCTTCGTCGAAGAGGGCGGCCTCGACGGGGCCGCCGCCCGCCGGGTCGCGGCGGCGCACCTCGGCGACGACGGCGACCTCCTCGCCGTGCACTCCGTCGAGGGCGAACGCGGCCACGCAGCCCGGGCGCAGGGCCGGGGCGCTCCGCCAGGCGGCGTCCTCCACGGCGGCCGGGGCGATGTTCCGGCCGCGCACGATGATGAGTTCCTTCAGGCGTCCGACGACCACGAGTTGCCCGTCGTGCAGGTATCCGAGGTCGCCGGTGCGCAGATACGGGCCGCTGCCGTCGGCGAGGCGGGCGCCGAAGGCCGCCGCGCTGTCCTCCGGGCGGCCCCAGTACCCCTCGCACACGCTCGGTCCGCGCAGCCAGATCTCGCCCTCCCGTCCGTCGTCGGTGATCCGCTGCCCGTCCGGGGTGGCGATGAGCAGCTCGCCGTCGCCGGGCTCGCCGCTGGCCACCGCCGCGTCGCCGGGGAGCACCAGGGGCTCGCGGTGCTTGGGCGTGCCGGTGACCATCAGGGTGCTCTCGGCGAGCCCGTAGCAGGCCAGGAAGGCGGAGCGGCGGAAGCCGGCGGGGGCGAAGACGGACGTGAAGTCGTCCAGGGTGCGCGGGCGCAGCATCTCGGCGCCGTTGAACGCCACGTCCCAGGTGTCCAGTCGCAGCTCGGCCACGTCCTGCGGCCGTGCCTTGCGGGCGCACAGCGCGTAGGCGAAGTCCGGGCCGCCGCTGGTGGTGGCTCCCACCTGGGAGATCAGGCGCGGCCAGGAGAGGGGGTCGCGCAGGAAGGCCAGCGGTGAGCTGAGGTGCACGGGGAAGCCCTGGTGCAGGGGGGTGAGGATGCCGCCGATCAGTCCCATGTCGTGGTACGGCGGCAGCCAGATCACCCCGGTGGACGCGGGGCCGTGACCGAACGCCGACTCGATCACTTCGAGGTTCGCCAGGACGTTGCGCTGGAGGGCGACCACTCCCCTGGGCCGGCCGGTGCTGCCGGAGGTGTACTGCAGGAATGCCACGGCGTCGGGGCCGGGGTGGTGGATCGCTGCCTCGTCGAGAGGCGGGGCGGGCCGGTCGGTGGCCACGGTGCGTACCGTGGTGACGCCCGCCGAGGCGAGGGAGGAGGTGACGTACTCCTGGAGGTCGGCCGTGGTGCACACCACCTCCGCTTCGCAGTCGGCGATCACGGCGGCGAGCGCGCCCCACTGGTCGGGGGTCATCGGCGGGTAGGCGGGCACGGGAAGGAATCCGGCGTACATGCAGCCGAAGAAGGCGGCGATGTAGTCGGCCGACGGCGGCGGGTACAGCAGGAGGGCGCGGGGGCCTGTCTGTGCGCCGGCCGCGGTGCGGTGGCCGTCGCGCAGATGGGCGGCGGCGCGCCGGGCGCGCTCGTCGAGTTCGCCGTAGGCAAGCCGCCGGACGTCGTCGGAGCCGTCGTCGCGCGGATGGTGCAGGACGTAGCCGGTCTGGCCGGGGGTGGTGGCCGCGCGGAACCGTACGGCCTCCACCAGGCTCGATACGGGGGTCCGCCGACCCGTGAGGTGGTGGGGGATGCTCGGGTCCCGCTGGGTCACGCACCCTCCCGCGGTGCTGTCGTCGCCGGTGCTGTTGCCGGAGCTGTTGCCGGATCTGGGCCCGGGGTGCCGGGAGTCCGGTGGGCGGGGTGGAAGGGGGACCAGTAGAACTGGCTCCAGTAGCTCTCCGCGATGTGCACCCACGTCCACAGCTGTTCGGCGCTCTCCAGGAAGTGCCGGGGGCTGACCATGAGCCAGCTGAAGACCGCCTGACTGTCCCGGCAGGACTCGCAGTGCCCGCTGGTACAGCAGAAGTGCACGGTCTCGAGGTCCGCGGCCCAGGTGTTGAACTGCGGCAGCACGGGGTTTCCGTTGCGCGTGCGGGAGTGGTGCGCCGGGTGCCGGGCGCTGATGCTGGGGCACACGTCGTAGCCGAAGGAGTCCCAGTGCGCGTCCCCGGTGATCATTACCTCGATCGTGTAGGGGTGGCTGGCGACGGTGTCCGGGTAGAGCTCGCGCACGCGCAGCGCTTCCGCGAGGAGTTCCCGGCCCCGCACGCCGCGCAGCGGGTCGTCGGTGTCGTAGCTGCTGTAGAAGTTGAAGTGCACCCTGTTGCCGTTGTCGTGGATGCGGCGGACGGTGTCCTCGATATGGTCGATGCCGTCCTCGGACAGGGCGTAGACGAATCCGGCCCGCGGGTCGTCGGCGTAGTGGCCGAGGGCGGTGCCGAAGAGGTCCGTGAACCTCTTTCCGCTCGGCCGGACGGCCCGCAGTTCGTCGTCCAGCGGTCCTCCGCCGAACAGCGAGATCGCGACGGTGACGTCCTCGAACCCGGCGCGGGGAAGCCGCCGGAGGCCGTTGGTGGAGATGGTCACCCGCTCCATGGCCTCGCGGTAGACCGCGATCCGGTCGGGGAAGAGGGTGGGCTCTCCGCCGATGAGCAGCGCGGTGTTGACGCCGCGTGCCGCCTCGTCGGCCACGAAGGCCTTGAGGTCGGCCAGGTCGGTGTTCTCCCGGGAGGCCTTCTGGAATTCATAGGTGAAGAACCAGCAGCCCTTGCAGCGGATGTTGCAGGCGTTGGTGAGGTGGTATTCCGAGGCGCGGATGCCGGCCGCGTAGTGGCGGATGGCGTCGAAGCGGTCGCGGAGTGCGGGGTCCGCGGCCAGGATCCGGCGCAGCCGCTGTCCCCAGCCGCCCCGCTCCGGTGTCGCGGGGCGGGAACGGCCGGGCACCTGCGGCACAGGGAGGAACTGCTTCATGCGGCGGGTCCGGGTACGGTCAGTCCGATGCGCCGGAGTTCGGGCACGACGCGGGCCACGAAGTCCGCGCGGGCCTGCGCGTTCGTCTTCTGCCGCAGCCCCCAGCGGAGGTACTGCGGGGACCGGGTGGACTTGTCGCTGCCGAACAGGCTGAGAATGAACGGCCACATGCGGTCCAGCGTGGCCTGGACCTCCGCGCGCCCCTCGGGGGTGCGGATGAGCTCGCGCACGATGCGCCGGCCGTGCCCGACGTGGACGAGCTCGTCCTTGATGACCTTGTCGAAGGACTCGGCCCAGGGCCGGTAGCTGCTCTGCGCCATCTCCCGGATGTGGTCCAGGACGGCGTCCTCACCGAGGTAGGAGAAGAGCGCGCGCTGCGGCCAGGTCTTGATCCGGTGGATGGCGGGGGACGCGTACAGCCCGCGTTCCATCAGCTTCTGGTGGAGCATGTAGTCGGTGTCGATGCCCAGGTCGTTGAGGACCGCGGCACCGATCATGTAATGGTCGACCTCCTCGGCGGCGCGCTCGCAGCACACCTTGCGCTCGTAGGCACTGGGCGCGATGGGGAAGAAGATCTGCAAGTAGTCGTCGGCCCCGGAGAGTTCACCCTCGGTGTGCACCATCATCTGGTGCGTGGCCAGTTCCTGGTACTCCTCGGGCATCGTGCGGAACTCTTCGGGTGTCTCGACCCGGAGAACCTCCGGCGCGGTGTCAGTGGTCACGCGTGAGCGCCTCCTCGATGCTCTGGTGGAACCAGGAGATGGCCTTTTCGTAGCGGCCGAAGGTCAGCGCCGGGTTGGCGCCGGACTCCAGCCCGCGCTGGATGGAGAGAAAACGCTCCGCGTCCTCGCGCTTGACCCTCTGCACCACCTTCAGGCTCTTCTTCCATGTTTCCTGTTCGGCCTCGGACTCGTGCAGGCGCCGGGCGAGCAGGGCGTAGAAGTGCAGGGTGCAGTGCCCGACTCCGTCCGGGTACACATGCCAGACGGCGGCGTGCTCGGGCAGCACCGCGATCATGGTGTTGGGCCAGACGACGTAGAGGATGGTGGACTGTTCCACCAGGTCCCACTTGCTCCGGTCGATGTGCCGGAGTTCGGTGATCTCCCGGCGTGGCAGCACACACCGGATGTGCGGGCCGAAGTGGTCGAACATCGCCACGTTGGAGAGGAAGACCGGGTAGATCGTCTTCCGGTGGGTGAACTTGGTGTGGTAGTTCTCCAGGAAGATATCGAACGGCAGCTTCCAGTTGACCGGGTGCGGGGCGCGGGAGGCGTCCAGGCACACGAAGTCGTCGAGGCCGAGGTCGCGCAGGTCGGTTCCCACATCGGCGAGCCAGTCCCCGAGCGGGCGCTCCGGGGCACTGCCGTCGGCCTGGACGTACACGAAGCCGGCGTGCTCCTGGCACCACAGCTCGCGCAGACCGTAGTCGTCCTTGGCGGACGCGACGGTGGGGAAGCCGAAGTCGTCGGGGACGTGGCGCAGCGCGCCGTCCTGCCCGTAGGTCCAGGCGTGGTACGGGCACGCGAACGCGTTCGCCCGGCCTTCGGGCTCCTCGACGAGGACGGTGCCGCGGTGCCGGCAGACGTTGACGAACGCCCTGATGCGATCGTCCTTCCCACGCACGACCAGCAGCGGGACCTTGCCGATCGAGAGGGACTTGAACGCGCCCGCCCGGGGGAACTCCCCCACGTGGCCGACGGCGAGCGGGGTGCGGTACCAGATCCGGTCCACCTCCGCCTCGAAGCGGGAGGGATCGGTGTAGACGGACACGGGGTTGTGGTACTCGTGGTCCTGACCGGCCATGTCCGTGGTGCGCTGCTCCTCGAACGCGAGCAATTCCTCGATGATGCGGACCTGAGAGGCGTGATCCACCGGAGATTCCTCCTGGACGAACGTGGATCGCAGGGGTCGGTGAGTCGTGAGGTGGGGGGATGAAGACTCTTCCTGGCTCTTCCTGGACCGAGGCATGCGGGCAGCACCCGTGCCTGTAGGCGTGTCGCGCCGCACTGGGGGCGCACGCTGCGTGTGTGCGGCGATGCGGGCGCGTTTCCGCCATGGCATCCCGACGTCCGTTCGAGTCTTCGCGCCGTGCCGGGATACGTCAAGCGCCGTGCGACGCAGGACGGGCGGACTTCGGCCAATCGGTACCGGCTCCGCGGAGCCCGGTAGCGGACGGCGCCCGGCTCGTGGGTGAGCAGCGACGACCTCCGGCGAGCGGAATGCCGCGCCCGGGCATACGGCCCCGGCCCGGACCGGCGTGGCGGGGCGTGCTACGTGGCCGTAATTGGCCGTCGCCCCGTCGGCGGCCCCGCATCGCACACCGCCGGTGACCTGACCCGGAGGTAACCTCCCACGTCATGGAGCGCAGAGCACGGATGCTGTGGTTGCGGACCGAGCCCCTGCACGCGGTCGTCTACTTCCACCCGCAGTGCCGTGGAATGGGCCGCGAGTTGGGCCTCAAGGGCTTCTGGATGGGCTACTTCGCCACCCGCGCGGCTCCGCTCGGGCCGGTCGGCCCGGCCGTGACCGCCGCCGTGTTCTCCGTCTTCGCGCCGTCGATGATTGCCCGGGCGCTGCCCGCGGCCTGGGACACGGTCACCCCGGCCGAGGCCGTCACGCACCGGGCGCGCGCCGCGGCGGCCGCGCTGCGCGCTCTCGCGCCCGGGGCCGAGGAGCTGTACGCACGGGTGGAGCGCCCGCTGCGCGCCGTGATCGACGCCGCGCCCGCGGGAGCCCGCCCGCTGTTCGCCGCCAACCGGGAGCTGTGCGACGGCGTCGGTTCCGATCCGGTGGAGCGGCTGTGGCAGTTGGTCACCACCGTCCGCGAGTACCGGGGCGACGCCCACGCGTGCGTGCTGGCCGACCATGAACTCGACGGCTGCGAGGCCTTGTTGCTCGCGGCGTCCACCGGCCGGGTACCCGCGGAGGGGATGCGGCAGGACAGGGGCTGGAGCGAGGAGGAGTGGGACGCCGCACGGGAACGCCTGCGCGAGCGGGGGCTCCTGGAACCGACGGGCGGGGCGTGCACGCCGCGGGGCCGCGAGCGACGGCAGCGGATCGAGGACGAGACCGACCGGCTGGCGGCCCGGCTGCTGCGCCCGCTGGAGAAGGCCGAGGAGGTGGACGCGCTGATCGCGGCACTGGGGCCGGCCGTGGCCGGCGTGCTGGCCGCGGGTGTCCTGCCGTTCCCCAACCCCATCGGCCTGCCCCGGCCGGAGGTCTGAGGCGTCCCGAAGGCGTCCAGCAGCAGCTCGGCGACAGCTCATCGAATGGAGAAGCTCCATGCGCAGCCCGAAGCCGGAACTGATTTGGCAAGGACGGATCCACCTCGGTGACGAACCGGGGCTGTACGGCGACGCCCACTACTCCGGACTGTCCGCCGAAGTGCCCTTGACCTTGGAGAGGACCGGTCCTCAAGCGCCGGACACCACGGCTCTCGTGGTGGTCACCGAAGGTCTGGAGACCTTCACCGGCTACCCCGGCCACCTGATCACGGTGACGGCCTATCTGCCGGATCCCGCCCGGCCCTACCACAGCGTCGAGACGGTGCTGGCGACGGCCCGGATGACCAGCGCGGACCAGAACCGCAAGGAGATCCCCCTCGCTCTCGCGAACCGCCCTTCGCCGCTGTTCCTCAGTGTGCGCGCCCGGGTCGACACCGAGGTGCCACCGGGGCTGTACGACGACTTCGTCCTCACCCGGATCCTCAACGCGTCGCAGAACTTCGCCTACGTCGCCTCGCTGGGTTTCCGCGCCTGACGCGGTAGGGAAACAGCCCGCCGTCCCTATCGATCCGCGTCGCGCTCCCCGGTCGGCAGCCGGACGACGCGGAAGCCGACACAGCCGGTCACGACGGACAGGAGGCCGGACAGCACCAGCAGCAGCGCCATGCCCGAGCCCGCACCGGTACCCACCAGCCATCCGGCCGAGGAGCCGAGCGGGCCGCGCATGGCCGGTTCGAAGACATGGTCGGCCAGGGGGCCGGACAGCAGCAGGGCGATCGGCCCGGCGGACTCGGTGAGCACCCGTCGGGCGGCGAAGACCCGCCCCTGGATCTCCACGGGCACCCTGGTCTGCCAGATCGTCTGATGGGCCGCCAGGATGAACGGAAAGACGAACGCCCCGACGAACGAGGTCGCCCACCACACGGACGTGCTGGTGCTGAGGCCATAGGGGAGCTGGCCCAGCAGCCCGGTGACGACGAACCCCACGAAGATCACATACAGCGGGCGGGCCCGCAGGATGCCGAACGCCGTGGTCGCCAGACCGCCGAGCACCCCGCCCACCCCCGCGGCACTGAGCACCCCGGCCAGCACCGCGTTGTTCCCGTCCGTCCTGGCCAGCACCATGGGTGCGAGCAGGACGCCGAACATGCCGGCGAAGTAGAAGGCGAAGAAACACACCTGGAGGGCCAGCAGACCCGGTTGCCCCGCGATGAAACGGAAACCGAGCGTGAGGTCGGCCCTCAGCCGGGCGCCGCCCTTCGTAGCGCCGCTGATCGCGGGATCCCTCGCCGTGGGACCGCTCGTCTTGGGGTGGGCCGACGGGGAGGCACGCGGGGCGCGCATCACGAGCGTGGCCAGGGCGATCGCGTAGCTGGCGATGTCGGCCATGAACACCACGCCGAGGTTCGCGGACGACATCAAGAGCGCGCCCAGGGCGGGGGCGACGACCCCGGACACGGAGACCGAAAGCGAGAGCAGACCGTTGGCGCGCGCGTACTGCGCGGGCGGCACCAGGGCGGTGATCGTGGAGGCCATCGCCGGGTACTGCAGCGTAATGCTCGCGCCCAGGGCCAGCATCGACAGATAGACGTACGTTTCGCTCAGCGCCCCCAGCCCGTACAGCAGCCACAGGCATCCGATGACCAGGGCCCCGAGGAGGCTGCTCAGCACCAGGGTGCGCCGCCGTCCCCAGCGGTCGGCGAGCACTCCGCCGACCGGGCTCAGCGCGACCACCGCGAGATAGGAACACAGCTCCAGGACGATGATCGGCAGTGCCGCGTGGCTCCGCTCCCACAGCCAGACCGTCATGGCGAAATTCGTGCTCGCGCTGGCCAGTTGG
Source organism: Streptomyces syringium (assembly GCF_017876625.1). NCBI lineage: Bacteria > Bacillati > Actinomycetota > Actinomycetes > Kitasatosporales > Streptomycetaceae > Streptomyces > Streptomyces syringium. The sequence continues at coordinate 7,383,176 of NZ_JAGIOH010000001.1, read as the reverse complement.
GACAGCGCGGAGCCGCACCAGATCACGACGAAGGAGACGATGCCCCGGGCTTCCGGGGGTCCGGCGGAGGCCTTGTCCGCCGCGTTCCCGGCCCGGGTTGGGCTCATGCCGCCCCGTCCGCCACCGCCGCGTAGCCGCGCACGCCCTCCATCAGCCGGTCGAGCGCCACATGCTTGCTCACATGGGCCGTCCACGCCGCGATCTCCGCGTCCAGCTCGGGCGAGTGCGCGCGCTCCAGCACCTGGCCGGGACCGGTCGGCACCGAGGTGAGCAGGGGCGCCCGGTCGAAGTGCGGGATGACACCGAGACAGGGCAGGCTCGATCTCTGCTCGAGGATCGTCACGGCCGAGTCGAACTCACGCGGGTCGCCGGCGAAGCGGTTGACGACGAACCCCACCACGCGCCGGCGCTCGGCGGGGGCCATGAGCTCCAGCGTGCCCACGAGCGCGGCGAAGACACCGGTGTGGACGGTGCTGCACACCAGCACGCACGGGACGTCGGCCGCGTCCGCCAGCCATAAGTTGGTCACGTCCCGGTCCTTGAGGTTCAGCTCCACCGGGCTGCCGCACCCCTCGGAGACGACGAAGTCGTACTGCTCCGCCAGCCGCCGGTACGCCTCCATGATCTCCGCCCGGCCGCGGTCGGTGCAGACGCGTGGGGGCTGGCTGAGCCAGTCGTCGGAACGTCTTCCGCGTATGGATGTCGCGACTCTCTCCGGCGTCACCCACAGCGCGATCGGATTGAGGTCGCCGTGGGGCCGCACACCGGCGGCGACCGCCTGGTAGGCCTGGTGATAGTGGATGGCCCCGTCGGGCGGAGTGGGATAGAGGGCCTCTCCGGGCTGCATGGAGAGGGACTTGAACGGAGTGGTCTTCACACCCTGGTCACGTAACCACCGGCAGATCGCGATCGTCACCAGAGTCTTGCCGACTTCTGACGATGTGCCCAGCACCACCAGGCCGCCATGGTCGTCGCGCATGGTTTCCCCCGCTTGCTTCGACGTCCCCGAAAGCTATGGCGCCCCATGGCCGGTTCGCAAGTGCTTGCCAGGACAAAGGTGTTCGACACGGTCAGCGACCGCGTCGGCCACCGGAGCGCGGGCGCAGGAGCGCGGCGGCCATGATCGCGGGGACGGTGATCACCAGGGTGAGCGTGACCAGCGAGGTGGTGCGGGTGGGCTGCTCGCCCTGGGACGTGAGGGAGCTGCGGTAGGCGGGCCGCGGGTGGGGGCGGGAGCGCACGGGCGGGACGGGACGCGGCGTCGACGGCGGCGGGGTGGCGGCGGGTGCCGGGCGGGACGGCTTGCCGCCGATGGGCGTGAGCTCCGGTGGTGGCGCCGGGGCGGGAACACCCGGCCGTCCGGGCGCGGGCGGCGCCGGTGGGACCGCCACGGGAGGCGCGGGCGCCGCCGGCCCCGGTGCCGGGGGCGCGGGAGGTGCCGGAGGCGCAGGGGGCGCGGGGGGTGCGGGCGGTACGGGTGCCGGAGGTGCGGGGGCGGGGGGCACAGGCGCCGGAGCCGGTGGCGCCGGTGGCGCGGGTGGCGCGGGTGGAGCCGGAGGGATCGGCGCGGGGGCCGGTGGAGCGGGTACGGGAGGGGGCGGTACCGGTGGTGCGGGAGCGGGGGGTGCGGGTGCCGGGGGCGGGGGAACCGGTGGAGCCGGGGGTGCGGGAGCCGGCGGAGCGGGAGGCGCGGGCGCCGCAGGCCCCGGTGCCGGGGGCGCGGGCGGGGCAGGGGCCGGAGGTGCGGGCGGGGCCGGCGCGGGCGGGGCAGGGGCCGGCGGAGCGGGCGCGGGGGGTGCGGGCGCGGGGGGATTCGGTCGGCGGCAGTTCAGCCAGGCCTCCGCGTCGACGGCGAGAACGTGCGCGGTGACGTTCACGCACCCCGTTCCGCTGTCGACGACGTCCGCGCGCGCCGCGCCGCCCAGCGCGTCCACGCCGACGTGCGACGGCGGATGGTCGGGCAGCAGCCGCGGGAGGTCGGTGACGAGGGCGTCCACCACCGACGCACCGCCGACCGAGGCCCGCGCACCCGCCTCGTCGGCCGCCGCCTCGCCCGTCAAGGCAAGGACGGCAGCCGTGGCCAGTGCCAGTACACACCCTGTTCCCCGTCGCCCTGTCACGCCGCACAGCCTTCCGCGAGTTCCGAGATTCGGTCAGTGCCGGAGGGCGGCCGAACGGTCCGGACGTACGCACTCGATCAGATAGTCACCGGTGTCGGGGTCGACGGTCACTCCGTGGGTCTCGCTGCGGAATCCGGGGAACTCCCGGTCGAAGGCCTCCAGCGCACCGAGGTAACGCAGCAGGGGCCCATCGGGGCCGCCGGTGGACTCGCCGGGCATCAGGACGGGGATTCCGGGCGGCGTCACGGTGATCATGGCCGCCGCCACCCGGTCCGCGGCGTCGGCGAGCCCGACCCGCTCGGTGCCCTCCCGGATCAGCTGCTGGTAGCACCACTGGGGCGGCGCGACCGGCTCCGGCAGTTCCTGGAAGGCCGTGTCCAGCAAGGTGACCAGATCGGCCCGGCGCAGGTGCTCGTGCATGGACTGGCACAGCTCCCGCAACGTCGTCCCGTCGTAGCGCCGGGGGTACTGCGCGAGAAGGCCGGGCAGCACCTGATCGAGCGGTGTGTCGGCGTCGTAGAGCGCCTTGAAGTCCATCAAGGCGTCCAGCAGCGTGCCCCACTTGCCCTTGGTGATGCCCATGGAGAAGAGGATGAGGGTGGTGTAGGTGTCGGTCTTCTCCACCACGATGTTCCGGGTCGCCAGGTAGGCCGTCAGGATCCGGGCGGGGATGCCCCGGTCGGCCGTCTGCCCGGTGGCATCGATGCCGGGGCAGGTGAGGGTCACCTTGACCGGGTCCAGCAGGGCGTAGCCCTCGCCGAGTCCCGCGAAGCCGTGCCAGTCGGCGTCCGGTTCCAGCTGCCAGCAGGAGGACCGGGTGCGCAGCAGCTCGGCCGGTGCGTCGGCGAAGGCGTGCGGTGCGCCGGTGGCCGGGTCGGTGACGGTCTCGGGCTGCCAGACGCCGAAGAACCAGGCGGGCCGGTCCCCGGCGGCCGCGATGCGCCTGCCGGTGCGGACCACGGCCTGACGGAACCGGATGGCCTCGGTGACCGCCTCGTCGATCAGCCAGTGCCCCTGGGGGCCGTCCATCATCCCGGCGGCCACATCGAGGGAGGCGATGGCGGGGTAGAGCGGCGAGGTGGTGCCGTGCATCATGAACGCCTCGTTGAAGCGCTCGTGTTCCACCGGGGCCCTGGGGGCGGGTTTGACGTGCACCATGGCGCTCTGGGACAGCGCGGCCAGCAGCTTGTGCGTGGACTGGGTCGCGAAGACCGTGGGGCGTTCGGGTCCGTCGAAGGTGTCGGGGCCCACGGACATCCCGTAGCGCCCGGCGTAGAGGGGGTGGAAGCGCGCGTAGGCGAACCACGCCTCGTCGAAGTGGAGCCGCGGGGTGCTGGGGGCGAGTTCCCGCGCGACGCGCACGGCGTCGTAACAGAGCCCGTCGTAGGTGGAGTTGGTGAGCACGGCGTACTCGGCCCGGGGTGACCTCGCGTCGGCTGTCAGCGGGTTGCGGGCGATCCGGTCCGCCACCGCCGCCGCCCCGATCCCGGCGGGCGGCAGCGGGCCGGCCAGCCCGTAGCCGTTGCGGGTGGGGACGAGGTAGACCGGTCGGGCACCCGACAGGACCAGGCCGTGCAGCACGGACTTGTGGCAGTTGCGGTCCACCAGCGCGATCTCGTCGTGGGAGACGCAGAAGTGGCCGACCATGCGGTCCGCGGTGGAGTCACCGTGGAGCACGAAGTAGGTGCGCTCGGCGCCGAAGATCCGGGCGGCGTTGCGCTCCGCTTCCCCGATCGGACCGGTGTGCTCGAAGAGGGACCCCAGTTCCTCGACGGAGATGGACAGGTCGCTGCGGAAGAGCCGCTCCCCGTAGTAGTCGAAGAAGGCCCGTCCGACGGGTGACTTCAGGAAGGCGACGCCGCCCGCGTGTGCCGGGGTGTGCCAGGAGTACTCGTGGGCGTCGTCGAAGTGCCGCAGCGCCTTGAAGAACGGCGGGAGCACGGCCTCGCTGTAGGCACGCGCGGCGCTGACGATCCGTCCGGCGATGAAGGCCGGGGTGTCCTCCAACGGCCAGATGTAGCCGACCACCGTCTCCGACACCCACAGCGGCAGCCGGTCGAGGTCCTCGTCGGCCTCGTCCGTCATGACGAGCAGGACGGGCAGGTTCTTGAAGCGCCGGCCGATCTGGTGCAGCACCGCGGCGCCGCCCGGCTCGTCCTTGGCGCGCTCGCCCGGGGGGAGGTCCCATGCCACGACGGCGGCCGCGAGGCCCGCTTCCGTGCGCAGCACCGCCCGTGCGTCGGCCGCGGTACGCGCCCAGCGCACGTCCAGCCCCTGGGCTTCCACCGCCTTGCGGATCCTGCGCAACTGGTCGCCTTCGGAACCCTCTGCCCCTGGGTCCTCGCGCAGCGCGAACAGAACCGTACCGGCGGCCATTTCGTCCCCCCGCTGTTGAGATCATCGTGTTGCCCACCGGCCAGTGTCGCCAAGGCGATCGGGGCGGCTCGTCCGCACACGGGCAAACCACTCGTCGGAGGGGAGTTGCACCCCGGAAAGTCGGTCGCCCTCTCGAACAGCCGGGCCCCGTCGAACACTTGCCGATGCGGGTGCCCCTTCCCGAGTTTCCTCCCGGGCCCCCGCGCGGGCCTCGCCCGGCGCTGGCGTAGGCTGCTCACCAGGCACGGGCCAGGGGAGCAGTCATGTCCAAAACCGCAGATCAGACGCAGTCGGCGCGACGGCCGCAGCCCCTTGGACCGGACCGGGTCCACAGCCTGCTCGACGCTGTCATGAGCCTGGGCCACGGGCTCGAACTGCCCCAGGTTCTGCGGGGCATCGTCCAGGCGGCAGTCACGCTGACGGACGCGGAATACGGGGCGCTCGGCGTGGTCGGCGACGGGCAGCGGCTCTCGGAGTTCCTGCCCGTGGGGATGTCCGACGAACTCGCGGCGCGGATCGGCCGCGCACCCTGCGGTCGGGGCATTCTCGGCGAACTCATCAGCAATCCCGTACCGCTCAGACTCACCGATCTGTCGGACCACCCGCACAGTTACGGCTTTCCCGAGCACCACCCGCCGATGCGCACGTTCCTGGGGGTGCCGGTCCGGGTCCGCGACGAGGTCTTCGGCAATCTGTACCTCACGGAGAAGCGGGGCGGGGCGTCCTTCGACGAGGACGACGAGGCGGTGCTGAGCACCCTGTCCATCGCGGCCGGTGTGGCCATCGACAACGCCCGCCTGTACCACGAGAGCCGCCGACGGGAGCGCTGGCTGGAGGCCCTCGGCGAGATCACCCGCAGTCTGCTGTCCGGTACCGACTCCTCTTCGGTGCTGCGTCTGATCGCCGAGCGTGCGAGGGAGGTCGCGAGCGCCGACCGCGCCGCCGTGCTGCTTCCCGTGCCGTCGCCGTCCTCCGCGGAAGGGGCGCCGGACAGGCTGATGGTGGAGGTGGCCGACGGCCACGGCGCGGACCGCATCGGCGGGCTGGTCGTGCCGGCCGAGGCGTCGCTGGCCGGCCTGGCCGCGCGCACCGGGTCCCCGGTGGCCAGCCCCGACGTCCGTACCGATCCTCGGGCGTACCCTCTCGACGGGGACGCCGAGGAGGGGTGCGGTCCCACCGTCGCGGTCCCGTTACGGGCGGACGCGAGGGCCTCCGGGGCACTGCGGCTGAGCCGGCTGGCCGGACGGCCCGCCTTCGACGACTTCGAGGTGAAGCTGATCTCGGGCTTCGCCGATCAGGCCGCCATCGCCCTCGAACTCGCCCGGCACCGTGCCGAGTCGGAGGAGCTGGCCGTGCTGCACGACCGTGACCGCATCGCCCGGGATCTGCACGACCTGGCGATCCAGCGGCTCTTCGCCACCGGCATGACCCTGCAGAGCGCCACCCGCCTCATCGACCGGCCGGAGGCGGCCGAGCGGGTCGGCCGCGCGGTGAACGACCTGGACACCACCATCCAGATCATCCGGTCGACGATCTTCGCGCTCCGTACGACCGGGGACGGCGGGCCGAGCCTGCGCCGCCGCATGGCCGAGACCGCTCAGGCCGCCGCCCGCACCCTCGGCTTCCCCCCGTCCCTGCGGATCGAGGGCCCGGCGGACACCAACGTCCCGGACGAACTGGCCGAGCAGATACTGGCGGTGACGGCCGAGGCCCTCAGCAACGCGACCCGGCACGCACGGGCCCGCCGGGTGGACGTCGCCCTGGTCGTGGACGGCCATGTGACGCTGACCGTGACGGACGACGGCGTGGGCATCGGCAGGGGCGGCGGCCACACCGGGGGGCTGGCCAATATGCGCTCCCGTGCCGAACTCCACGACGGCGCCCTGACGGTCGGGTCGGGGCCCTCGGGCGGTACCCGCATCGTGTGGCGCGTGCCGCTGCCCGAGTGACCTGCGGCTAACGGGCGCCGCGCCCCTCGCGCTGTCCCCGGAGGCGGCCCGCGATCTCCGCGGCCTGGACACGCCGGCCCACGCCCAGCTTGGCCAGCAGGGAGGACACGCGGTTCTTGACGGTTTTCTCGGCGAGGAACAGCCGGTCGGCGATCTGACGGTTGGTCAGCCCCTCCCCTATCAGCTCCAGGATCTGCCGTTCCCGGGGCGAGAGCAGGTCCGGCTCGGGCTCGGGCACCTCCGGGCGCCGTGGCACGCGCAGCCGTTCCATCACCCGGGAAGCCGTGCGCGGGTCCAGCATCGACTTGCCCGTGGCCACGGTACGTACCGCGGTCACCAGGTCCGAGCCGTTGATCTGCTTGAGGACGTAACCGGCGGCGCCCGCCATGATGGCGTCGAACAGGGCCTCGTCGTCGTCGAAGGACGTCAGCATCAGACAGGCCAGCTCCGGCATCATCGCCCGCAGTTCCCGGCACACCTCGATGCCTTCGTGATCGCCCCCCTCCGCACCGGGCTCCCCGAGCCGTACGTCGAGGATCGCCACGTGCGGACGGGTGGCGGGCACTCGCGAGAGGGCCTCCCGGCCGTTGGCCGCCTCCCCCACCACCTCGATGTCCTGCTCCGCTTCGAGGAGATCGCACACCCCGCGGCGTACCACCTCGTGATCGTCGAGGATGAAGACGCGCAGGGGCGCGGCGTGCTGGTCCATGTGCTGCTCACTCTGTCTGACGGGGCGTCCGGGAATGCCGCTCCACTGGCGGAGCTCCCAGTATGTCCGGGACCGCCGGGGCAGCGCCAAGGGCCCCGCCGGTCCCGGGCGCACCGGTCGGCGTCGCCAGCCCACACCCGCCGGGCGCCCGGCGGACAGGGCCGAACGGCCCTGGGGAATAGGGCCGTCCGGTCCCTCGGGGGCGTTGCCATACTGACGCGACCCGCCCGCCGACCGGGCCGGATCGTCGTACGGGCCCGATCGGCGGGTCCGTCAGTGCGGGGTGCCCGCCCGCGTGAGGAGCTGCCGACCGTGACCACCGTCAACGCCGATTACCACGCCTTGCTCGCCCGGCACGACGCGATGCGGCTGCGCCGACAGCTCCTGACCCCGGGGCAACGCCCGGACGGCGCCCCTGCCGTGCACGAAGCGGCGCGAACGTACGACGGGGCGGCCGATCAGCGGGTGATCACACACCATCTCGACCTGGTGACACCCTTCGACGGCTTGATCTCGCATCTCTATGACGCGATGTTCGCGCAGCGGCCGTTCCTGCGGTCGTTGTTTCCCGCGTCCATGGAGTTCCAGCGCAAGCACCTGGCGGACATCCTCCGTTATCTGATCGACCATCTGCACCGCCCCGAGGAGATCGTGGCGGTCTTCACCCGGCTCGGGCGCGATCACCGCAAACTCGGGGTGCGGCCCGCGCACTTCGCGACGTTCGAGACGGCGCTGCGTGAGGCGCTGCACCGCTCGGCGGGCCCGCGGTGGAACGAGGCGATGGAGGGGGCGTGGCTGCGCATGCTGCGGTTCGCCGTGGCGGCCATGGTCGAGGGCGCGGAGGCCGCCCTGGCCGAACCCCCCGCGTGGCAGGCGACGGTGACGGCGCACCAGGTACGGCGCCCGGGCCTTGCGGTGCTGCGGGTGCGCCCGCACGAGCCCTATCCCTACCGGGCCGGGCAGTACGCCTCGGTGGCATCGCCGTTGCTGCCGCAGGCCTGGCGGCAGTACTCCCTCGCCCGCGCCCCGTGGCCGGACGGCGAGTTGGAGTTCCATGTCCGGCGGACCGGAACGGGCGGAGTGAGCGAGGCCCTGGTGGCGCACACCCGGGTCGGGGACACCCTGCGGCTCGGCCCGGCGGGCGGGACGATGACGCTCGACGACCCGCTGACGCGCGATGTGCTGCTGGTGGCGGGCGATACCGGCTGGGCCCCCGCCAAGGCGCTGCTGGAGGAGCTGGCCGCACGCCGGACCGCCCACCGCACGGCGCATCTGTTCCTCGACGCCCGGTCCGGGCTGTACGACATCGAGTCGCCGACGGACCTGGAGCGCCGCCATCCGTGGTTGCGCGTGGTCCCGGTGCTCGGCGAGGGCCCGGCGACGGACCCGTACCGCCGGCTGGCGGAGGTCGTGGGGCGGCACGGCGACTGGTCCGAGCACGTCGCGTTCGTCAGCGGCCCGCCCGCGCTGGTGGGTGCCACCGTGGACCGGCTCGCCGCTGCCCGGCTGCCGGCCGCACGCGTCCGGCACGACCCGCTGCCCGTCACCGCACCGCCGGCCGGCGCCCGGAGGGCCGTCGGCGGGGCGGCGGCGGACGGCGGCTGACCGGTCGGCGGGGCGGGACCGCCCGTCCCCGGGAAAACGATGCCGCCCCGGCCGGAGGGAAGTCCGGCCGGGGCGGCATCGGCGTACGGGCGCAGTGGCACGCCCGTGTCGGGAAGGTCAGCCCAGGGTCGCGATGGCCTGGTTGAACGTCGCCGACGGACGCATCACGGCAGCGGCCTTGGCCGGGTCGGGCTGGTAGTAGCCGCCGATGTCGACCGGCGAACCCTGCACCGCGATCAGCTCGTCGACGATGGTCTGCTCCTGCTCGGCCAGCGTCTTGGCGAGGGCGGCGAACGCCTCCGCGAGCTGCTTGTCCTCGGTCTGGCCCGCCAGCTCCTGCGCCCAGAAGAGCGACAGGTAGAAGTGGCTGCCACGGTTGTCGATGCCACCGAGGCGGCGGCTGGGCGACTTGTCCTCGTTGAGGAACGTGGCGGTCGCGCGGTCGAGGGTGTCCGCGAGCACCTGGGCGCGCGCGTTGCCCGTGGTCTGCGCGAGGTGCTCGAAGCTGACGGCGAGGGCGAGGAACTCACCCAGGCTGTCCCAGCGCAGGTAGTTCTCCTTGACGAGCTGCTGCACGTGCTTCGGCGCGGAGCCGCCGGCACCGGTCTCGAACAGACCGCCGCCGTTCATGAGCGGGACGACCGAGAGCATCTTGGCGCTCGTACCGAGCTCCAGGATCGGGAAGAGGTCGGTCAGGTAGTCGCGCAGCACGTTGCCGGTGACCGAGATCGTGTCCTCGCCGCGGCGGATGCGCTCCAGGGAGAACGCGGTCGCCTCGACCGGCGACATGATCTCGATCTGCAGGCCGTCGGTGTCGTGCTCGGCCAGGTACGTCTTGACCTTCGCGATGAGCGTCGCGTCGTGCGCGCGGCCCTCGTCGAGCCAGAACACGGCGGGGACGCCGGTCGCGCGGGCGCGGGTGACGGCGAGCTTGACCCAGTCCTGGATCGGCGCGTCCTTGGTCTGGCACATGCGGAAGATGTCGCCGGCGCCCACGACCTGCTCGAGGACCACGTTGCCGGCGGCGTCGACGACGCGCACGGTGCCGGTGGCGGGGATCTCGAAGGTCTTGTCGTGGCTGCCGTACTCCTCGGCCTTCTGCGCCATCAGACCGACGTTGGGCACCGAGCCCATCGTCGAGGGGTCGAAGGCGCCGTTGGCGCGGCAGTCGTCGATGACGACCTGGTACACGCCGGCGTAGCTGCTGTCCGGGAGGACGGCGAGGGTGTCGGCCTCCTGGCCGTCCGGGCCCCACATGTGGCCGGAGGTGCGGATCATCGCCGGCATGGAGGCGTCGACGATGACGTCGCTCGGGACGTGCAGGTTGGTGATGCCCTTGTCGGAGTCGACCATCGCGAGGGCGGGGCCCTCGGCGAGCTCGGCGTCGAAGGACGCCTTGATCTCCTCGCCCAGGTGGGGCATCGTCTCGAGGCCCTTGAAGATGCCGCCGAGGCCGTCGTTGGGCGACAGGCCGGCCGCGATGAGGACCTGGCCGTACTTCGCGAACGTCTTCGGGAAGAAGGCGCGCACCACGTGGCCGAAGACGATCGGGTCGGAGACCTTCATCATCGTGGCCTTCAGGTGCACGGAGAACAGCACGCCCTCGGCCTTGGCGCGGGCGATCTGCTCGCCGAGGAACTCGCGCAGCGCCGCGACGCGCATGACGGAGGCGTCCACGACCTCGCCCGCGATCACCGGTACCGACTCGCGCAGGACGGTGGTGGAGCCGTCGTCACCCGCGAGCTCGATGCGCAGCGTGCCGGCCTCGGCGACGACCGCGGACTTCTCGGTGGAGCGGAAGTCGTCGACACCCATGGTGGCGACGTTGGTCTTGGAGTCGGCCGTCCAGGCGCCCATGCGGTGCGGGTGCGTCTTGGCGTAGTTCTTGACCGACGCGGGTGCCCGGCGGTCGGAGTTGCCCTCGCGCAGCACGGGGTTGACGGCGCTGCCCTTGACCTTGTCGTAACGCGCGCGGACGTCCTTGTCCTCGTCGGTCTTCGGGTCGTCCGGGTAGTCCGGCAGCGCGTAGCCCTGCTGCTGGAGCTCGGCGATGGCCGCCTTCAGCTGCGGGATGGACGCCGAGATGTTCGGCAGCTTGATGATGTTCGCGCCGGGAGTCTTGGCCAGCTCGCCGAGCTCGGCGAGAGCGTCGTCGATGCGCTGGCCCTCCTGGAGACGCTCCGGGAAGCTGGCGATGATGCGGCCGGCCAGGGAGATGTCACGGCTCTCCACCGTGACCCCGGCCGTCGAGGCGTACGCCTCGACCACAGGCAGGAACGAATACGTCGCCAGGGCCGGGGCCTCGTCGGTGTGCGTATAGATGATGGTCGAGTCAGTCACCGGTGCTCCGCTCCACGTCTCAACATTGCTTGACATCAAGATATCTCGTGATCGCCGCGCACTCGACACGACCCTGCCCTCAGCGATGACGGAAACAAGACACCCCGACCGGCCCCGCCGCTCCGAAGCTGATCGATTACACAGAGTGGCATCGCCGGGAGTCAGCCGTCTCCGGGGCCCCGGCCCGCGCCGCGCGGGTCCGGCCGCCCGCTGGTGATGTCTCCGTGCACGAAGCCGGCCTGGATGACGCCCCCCGCGTGCGCCTGCCCGGAGATCTCGTTACGGACGGTGGCGTGCGGGCTCTGGGGCGTGGCGATGTCCACCGGCGGCCGCCAGCGGGCGCCGGCGAAGCGGCGCAGCGCCGCCGCGAGGTCCGGCGGGACGACCTCCCTCGTGGACAGCGGGAGGACCATGAACCATCCGTCGCTGCTGCGGAAGGACCGCGCGGGCTGCGGCGCGCCCGGGTGCGGGCGCACATGAAGGGCGTAGAGCTTGGTGTCCCGCTTGCGGCGGATGAACTTGCGCACGGCGACATCCCGCACATCGGCCCACGCCAGCCGGGTACGGCCGCGGCCCACGCGGAATTCGATGTACTCCGTGGTCATGCACAGCTCCTGCCGTTGCGGCGGCAGGAGCCAGGCGACGACCATGATCAGTGTCCCGAAGAAGCACCAGAAGAGCAGTCCCACCAGGGCCGGCAGCCAGTTGCCGTTCACGGCCGAGCGGATGACCGTCATGACGGCGAAGAACATGACCACCGGCCAGTGGCCGAGGGCGATCCGGCGCGCCCGGCCCTCGGCCCGGAACATGTGCTCGTCCGTATGGACGCTCCAGTGCTTGAGGGAGGACAGCGGCGCCCGCTCGGCTTCGGCGAGCGCGTCACGGAAGGTGGGTGCGACACCCGCGACCACGGGCGAGGGCGGAGCGGCCGGCGCGGGGTGGGTGCGGGGCGCGGGTGGCTGCCACGGGGTGTGCTGCTGCCGCGGGGCGCGGGGGGCGGGGCGCCCGGTCTTCGCGGCCAGATGTTCCTGGAGCCGCAGATGCCGGAACCGGTACACGCCGCCACTGCGCTGCAGCAGGCCGCCGTGGTGCGCGTCGCGCAGGAATTCCATCAGCGACCAGGGCACCCGCCCCGCGAGCGCCAGGCAGCCCTTGGCCAGCAGCCAGCGGCTCCACAGGCTCATCAGCAGCAGCATCACCGACGCCCCGAACCAGCCGGCGACGGCCCGGGCCAGCCCCGCCTCGAACGATCCCTCACTCGGGCGGTACCAGCCGTGTGCTCCTTGTCCGATGCCGATCAGCACGGCGACCGTGCACACCGAGAGCCACGCGGCGGTGCGCTCGCTGGCCAGCACCTCGTCGGGTGTGCTCGCGTCCTCGGTGTCGGACGGGGCGGCGAGCGTCGCCATGAGCAGGGGGGCCAGCACGGTGCTGCAGACGATCATCACCACATACGGGCGGGGGTCGTACGTCCCCGACACGAGGAGCGTGAACAGCGTGGCGGGGACGACGATCACCGCCGATGCCTTCAGCGCCCGCCCCACGGAGGTGGCCCGGCCCGCCGAGCGCAGGGCCGCACCGATCCGGAAGGGATTGGCGCGCCGGCGGGGCTGCCCCCGTTTGAATCCGAACCACACGTCCACGGCGATCCACAGCGCCATGCCGTGGAGCAGGCCGCCCGACAGGGCGAGCTCCAGACCCCACGCGTGCAGCCACTCGCCCCCGAACCTGGACCTGTCCGCCTGCCCGGCGGCGAACCAGCCGACGCCGGCGGACACGACCTTGGACAGCATCAGGCACACCAGCAGGAGGGCCGGCAGCATCGTGGCCCGCACCAGGGCGGTGCGGTGCAGGTCCCACCAGGCCAGCTCGGTGGTGCGGCGCGCGGTGAGGCGGCCGGCGAGGTAGCCGAGCCAGTGCCCGGCGCGCCGGGCGTCCCACTGCTGCGGGGCGTGCAGCCGGTCGGGAGCATGTGGCTGCCGTGGGAAGACCGCGGGGATGATCAGGTCCAGCAGATGGCTCTCGGCGGCTTCCCGCGACGGGAAGGGCAGGCGCAGCAGGTCCAGCGGGTCGGCGGGCGGTGCCGCGAAGCCCCGGCGGGCCAGCCAGATCATCAGCGGACTCGTCAGTGCTCGGGCGATGGGTCCGTCCGGCTCCCGGTCCACCGCGTCGAGCAGCAGTTTCCAGTTCCTGCGCACCTGGGGCGCGGCGGAGCGCAGCAGGTAGGCGGTGGCTTCCGGCAGGCCGACGGGCTGGGCCTCCATCACCGCGGCGTGTGCGATGGCATCCCCCGCCTCCTCTCCCGTGCGGTACTCCCGGGTGCGGGAGGTGAGGACGACCGCGTCCTGCTCGCCGAGGGCCCGGTCGATCTCGCGCACCACCAGGGACCGCCGGTGCTCGGGCAGTTCGTCGAGCCCGTCGAGCACGGGAAGGACCCGCCGCTCCTGGACCAGCCGCGCCGCGGGGTGCCGTCCGTCGACCGGCGGCAGACCGGGGTGTTCCTCGGTGATGCGTCTCGCCAGCCAGACGTGGAAGTGTTCGTGGTGCGGGTCCCATGACTCCAGCGTGAGGACGACGGGCACCGGGACGGGACGGGTGTCGCCGCCTTCGCCGTCGTGACGCGCGCGCTGTGCCGAAAGGCAGCGGTCCGTCAGCTCCAGGGTCAGCAGCACGGCCAGCGTCGACTTGCCCGCGCCCGGGCCGCCCAGGACCACCAGGCGGCGGTGGCGAAGCCGGAGGAAGTCGTCCACGACCGTCGCGATCCGGTCGCCGTGCGCGGCAGCGTGCCGGGCCGTCGGCCAGTGCGCGGTCCAGCGCACCGCCAGGGGCTCCGCAGTTGCCAGGTCCCAGGCGTTCAGCTCCGCCGCCCACTGCGCCCGGATGCTCCGTGCCAGGGCCGACGCGGCGCGCTCCACCGGATCGGCGGCGGGCGGCAGATGCACGGTGACGTCTCCGTGCACGTGCCCGATCTGCAGCACGTACTCCGCCGTGCCCCGCATGACGTTGTGAATGCCCAACTCGTCGGCCATAGCGGCATTGTGGGCCACGCGAGCCGTGCCATCGCCGGTCTTTCCCGAGGCCATTGACCCCAGTGGTCACTTTGGCAACGTCAGTCACACAGGTAACTGCGATTACCCCTAGACACCACGGCACTTGAGGGTGGGAACAGTGGCGGGACGGTACAACGGGGGGCATGCGTATGCGATCAGTGGCATGGGTGGGAAGTCTGTTGGCCGCGTTGGTGCTGGGCGGTGCGACTCCGTCGACGGCGGTACCCCGCCCTTCGCCGGCGGCGGCCCTGGATCCCTGCCAGGAGCGGGCCCGTGTGACGGTGTTCCGGGAAGGCGGCGTTCCGCTGCTGGACTGGCGGGAGAACCTGGAGTTCGACGGGCGCGGCACGCTGTGGGTCGCGCATCTGACGAAGAACCGCGTCGAGGGGTATGCCCCGGACGGGACGCTGAGGGCCAGTGTCGCCGTGCCCGGCCCGGGCGGCATCCGGCGGGGCCCGGACGGGATGATGTACGTCAACTTCGGTGTGAAGCCGCTGACGCGGGCCGGCGGCATCATGCGGTTCGACCCGGCCGCCGAGCGTCCGCGGGCCGAGACGTTCGTGGCCGGGATACCCGGCGTCAACGGCCTCGCCGTCGACGCCGAAGGCAATTTCTACCTCAGCCGCGAGCTGGCCACCGGCATCGTCAGGATCCGGCCGGACGGCACCGAGGACGAGGAGTGGACGAGGAAGGCGGACGTCTTCGGCACCAACGGCCTGGAGGTCGTCGGCGATCAGCTGTACGCGAGCGTCATCACCCACACGGCGTCCCCGGTCGTGCGGATCCCCCTGAAGGACCCGGCGCATCACACCACGGTCACCGAGCTCAGCCCGAACCCGCTGAAGACCAAGGTCCTTGACGACCTCACCTTCTTCGACGGCGATCTGGTGGTCGCGAGCTTCCGCGACGGGGAACTGATCCGGGTGGACCCGGTGACCGGCCGGTCCTGTGTCCTGGTGAACGGGCTGCGGATGCCCACCGGTGTCCGGGTCGCCCGCGCCTTCGGCGACCACGACCCGCGGCGCGAGATGTTCGTCGTCGAGGCCTCCGGCCGCATCCTCAAGGTGACGGCCGGCTGATCGGGTCGGTGATCGACGCGTTTATCGATCATTTACGGTTCATGCACCGATGACGTGGAAATTGTCCGTCATGACGAAGAGACGTTCGATCACTCATCGGTTGTCCGCCATCGCCGCCACCGCGCTGCTCGCCACCACGGCCCTGCTGACGACCGGCGGTACCGCTCATGCCGAGCGCGATGACCGTGCCGCCACCCTCTGGAACAACGAGACCCTCACCCCGGGCGACCACTTCACCAACGGCCGGGCCCGGCTCGTCATGCAGCACGACGGCAACCTCGTCGCCTACGAGGGCGACGCGGTGCGGTGGAGCACCGGCACGGTCGGCTGTGGCAGCAGGACCGTGATGCAGACGGACGGAAACCTGGTGGTGTACGCGGCGAACGGCCGTCCGTGCTGGGAGAGTCACACCGCCAGGAGCCAGCTCACCGTGCCGACCTGGGACGTCATGAAGCTCAAGCTGGAAGGCGACGCCTCCTTGCAGATCATCACGATGCCCTACAGCGAGGCGCCCTACTTCGCTCAGGTCTGGGCGTCGAAGTAACGCCATGACGAAGCTCCGGTTCGCTCTCCTCGGCCCCGTGCGGGCCTGGTACGACGACGTCGAGGCCGATCTGGGCAGACCCCAGCAGCGCGAGCTGCTGGCGGCCCTGCTGGCCGCCGCCGGACGGACGGTGGCGGTGCCCCTGCTGGTCGACGGTCTGTGGGACGAAGGCGAGCGGCCGGACCGCCCGGAGCACGCCGTCCGCACCCACGTCTACCGGCTGCGCGGTGCCCTGGCCGAGCACACCGCCGAGCCCCTTCTCGTGACGGTCGGCAACGGCTACGCCCTGCGGGTTCCCGCCCAGGCCGTCGACGTATGGGAGTTCGAGCGGGCGGAGGCCCGGTCCGAGCGCGTCCGGGCCTCCGGCGGCACGGCGGCCGAGGCCCGCGCGGTCCTGGACCGGGCGCTGGAGCTGTGGTCGGCCGAGCCCCTGGCCGGGCTCCGCGGCCCGCAGGCCCGGACGGTGCGCGCCCGGCTCGCCGGCGTACGGCAGTCGCTGCTCGAGCGCCGGCTGGAGCTCGACGCGGAGATCGGCGACCGCCCGAACCTGGCCGCCGAGACGGGTGCGCTGGCCGTCGAGTTCCCCACCAGCCAGCGGCTGCGCGCCGTACAGATGCTCGCGCTGTACCGGTCGGGCCGCCAGGCCGAGGCGCTCGGCGTCTACGAGGACACCCGGCGGGACCTGGACGCCGAAGCGGGCCGGCGCGCGCCCGCCGACCGTTTGCCGAGCGCGGCCCTGCGGGAGCTGCACCAGAGGATCCTGCGCTCCGATCCCACGCTCCACCTCCCCGAGCAGACGCCCCGCTCCCCCGTGGCGACGGGGCCTCGGCGTCCGGCCCCGCTCCCCTGCGTGGTCGATGACTTCACCGGGCGCCGTGAGGAGGTCGAGACGCTCACCGGCATGCTTACGCTCCCGGACACATCGGCTGTGGTCGTCTCCGCGGTCAACGGCATGGCCGGCGTCGGCAAGACCACGCTCGCGGTCCACACGGTCCGCGGGCTGCCACCGGACCGGTTCCCCGACGGCCATCTGTACGCGGACCTGCGCGGCGCCGACCGCGAACCCCTCGATCCGCAGGCCGTCGTCGTCGCGTTCCTGAGGGAGCTGGGCACGGCGGAAAAGGACATCCCGGAGGACGGCGCCGAGCGGATCGCGCTGTACCGCTCCTCGCTGGCGGAACGCCGACTGCTCCTGCTGCTGGACAACGCCGCGTCGGACGGCCAGGTGCGACCGCTGATCCCCGGGTCCGCCGACTGCTCGGTACTGATCACCAGCCGCGCCCGGCTGACCGGGCTGGCCGGTGCGCGCCACCTGCGGCTCGATGTACTGACCTCCGCCGAAGCCGTCGAGCTGCTGCGTCGGGTCGTCGGCGCCCGTCGGGTGGACGCCGAGCCGACGGCTGCCGCCACGCTGGCCGCCGCGTGCGGTTTCCTCCCGCTGGCCCTGCGGATCGTCGCCTCGCGCCTCGCCGCGGAACCGGGGTGGTCCCTGGCCGGGATGGCCCGCCGCCTGGCCGACGAACGCCGGAGACTGGACGAGCTGCGCACCGAGGACGTGGCGGTGGAGGCCACGTTCGCCCTGTCGTACTCCAAGCTCACCTCGGAACAGGCCCGCGCCTTCCGACTGCTGGCCGCCCTGGACGTGCCGGACCTCGGCCTGCCGTGCGCGGCCGCGCTGCTGGGGACGGCCCCCGGGGCTCCGGAGGACAGGGAGGACACGGAGGACCGCGTCGGCAGTGCCGAGGAGCTGCTGGAGTCGCTCGTGGACCTCAATCTGCTGGAGTCCCGCGAACTCGGCCGCTACCACTTCCACGACCTCGTCCGTGCCTTCGCCCGGGCCGCCGGCTGCCGGGAGGACGCGCCCGCGACGGTGACCGCGGCCTTCGCCGGGCTCTTGGACTTCACCCTGAGCACCGCGCGCAACGCCGACGCCGTCGCGCACTCGGTCGCACCCGCCGAGCGCACCCTCATCGGCGTTCCCGTGGACTCGCCCGGGCTCGCCTTCGCCACCGCCCAGGACGCCACCGACTGGATGCGCGCGGAGATCCCCGTGCAGCGTGCCCTGGTCGCCCGCGCCTGCGCCGACGACGGTCTGCCCCTGGCCCAGGCAGCCGACCTCGTCGACAGGCTCAACACCGTGCTCGCCGGCATTTCCCACCTCACCGCTGTCGGTGAACTCGCCGGGGACGTCGCCGATGTCGCCGCGCGGCGCGGCGACCATGACGCCGAAGCCCTCGCCCGATACGTCCGGGGCAACGCCCTGTGGCACGCCAACTCCTACGGGCCGGCACAGGGCGAGCTCACCCGCGCCCTCGCCCTGTGCACCGACGACGCCCATCTACGGCTGCGCGCCTCGGCCCACCTCACGCTGTGCGCGGGCGCTCGCACCCACGGACGCTTCGACGACGCCATCGCGCACGGAGAGGCGTCGGTGCGCCTCTTCCACACCCTGGGCGCCGCCACGGCCGAAGGCACCGCACTGGGCGAGTTGGCCTTCAACTACGCCCGGCGGAACAGGCTCACCGAAGCGCGTGCGGCAGCCGAGCGGGGTGCCTCGTTGGTCTGCGGGCAGAACAGCGAGGCATCGGTGTCCAGTGCCATCTCCCTGTACTACCTCGCGCGCGTGCTGCGCCTGTGCGACGCCGCCGACGAGGCCCTCCGGCACGCCCGGGACGCGCTGTCCCTCTTCCGTACCCTGGGTGTGTCCGCCTTCGAGGCGGCCACCGGCAATCTCATCGCCGAGCTGCACGCCGAGGCCGGAGACCACGCCCTCACCGCCGAGACCGCCGAGACCTTCCTCCCCCTGGCCCGCCGGACGAGCGGCATGCTCGAAGCCGGGCTGCTCCGATCGCTGGGGCACGCCCTGAGCCGTCTCGGCCAGGCCGCGAGGGCCCAAGCCTGTCTGCGGACCGCCCTGGAGCTCTTCGAGCAGCGCGCGGCACGGGCGGACGTCGAGCAGACCCGGGCCCTCCTGGAAAACCTCACCTGACCTGGCGTTTATCGCGTGTTGAAGAACCAGTCCGATGGTGATGCCGCACCAAGGAAACCGCTTCACCATCGAAAGGGATCACTCATGGCTTCGTCACTCATCCGCCGCGCAGCACTCGGCCTCGGCGCCCTCGCCATGGCCGGCTCGGCGCTCACCCTGACCGCCGGTTCGGCCTCGGCCGCCTCCGGCGGCGGCTGCAACGGCGAGACCTGGAAGCAGGCCTGCGTCAGCGCGGACGGCGGCAGCGTCAGGTTCGACGTGCACGCCCGGCTCGCCACCACCGACCCCAACTGCCGGCTGGAACTGGTCCGGATCGACGCGACCGACGGCTGGGTCGACCGCGTGCTCAGCGGCCCGTGCAACCAGTGGGACCGTACCGCCTGGCTCCCCAACCCGAGCCGGGGCCATGCGTACAAGAGCGAACTGCGCGTCTACTGGAACGGCGGCGAGCACCCCTACGACTACATCCAGAGCCCCCTGCTCAACTGGTAGCCGCGTCCGCCCCGGCCGCCCGCTTCCCCGCCCGGGGAAGCGGTGCGGCACGGGAGGGCCCGGGGACCGGCAGGGCCCGCACCCAGGTGCGGTCACCGGTCAGATAGGCGTCCACGGCGAGCCCCGCCTCGGCCAGGGCCTCTTCGAAGGCCTGTGTGGTCAGGGGGTGGGACAGGAACGTCTGGGTCCATCGCACGTCGGGGAAGAGGTATTCGACGTGGACGGACCGCACACCGGGGCGGACCGGTTCGGAGGAGACCACCCGGATGCGGCCCCCGGCGATCTTCCGCTCCCGTGGCAGGTTCTCGTGCCGGTCCTCGCTCTCGCGCTGGATCAGCACGCATCCGTCGTCCGTGACGTGCTGCCGGCAGGCCCGCAGCAGTCCCCTGCGGACCAGCGGATCACCGGCGTGAATCAGGAACGACGCCAGGAGCACCACGTCGAAGCGCTCGTCGAGCTCCAGGTCCTCGATCGGAGTGCACACGGTCCGGGCGCCCCGGACCCGCTCCAGCATCCGGGGGGATTCATCGACGGCGGTCACGGTGAAGCCCCGCTCGACCAGCGGATGCGTCACCCGGCCCACGCCCGAGCCCAGTTCGAGGATGCGGGCCCGGGCGGGGACCGCGCGGGCGATGACATCGGGCTCGTCGCCCACCGGGAGCCGTTCGTAGAGCTCGACCGCGCACCCGTCGGGCGTGATGGCTCCCGGCCCGGTCCCTCGGTAACCCGCGCGCACCCGTTCGCTCATCCCCCCATCGCAGCACAGCGGGGGCGGTCGTGAAAGACCGCGCCTCCCACCCCATATGATCATCAACCATCCGTCGGGGTAGGGGAGACGTTCGCACGTGCACACGCCTCACATCATGACTCGCATCCGGTTGCTCGGTCCTGTCCAGTTCGTCTCGGCCCACGGGACGGCCTCCCGCCCCGGAGCGCCGGGGCCCCAGACCGTGCTCGCGGCCCTGGCGCTGCGTGCGGGGTCCCTGGTGACCGTCGACGAGTTGATCGACAGGCTGTACCACGACGATCCGCCGTCCTCCGCCCGGCGGGTGGTCGTGAACTACGTGCACCGGCTGCGGACGCACATCGACCGCGTGGACACGGACGGCGGCGCGCGCCCGTCGTCGCTCATCGGCACCACGGCCGACGGGTACGTGCTGCGGCTCCCCGAGGAAGGCGTCGACGCGCTGCGGTTCGGTCTGCTCACCGCACGTGCCAGGCACCGGGCCCGGGACGGTGATCCCTCGGCCGCCGTGGCCTGTCTGGAGGAGGCGCTCGGGATGTGGCGGGGCCCCGCACTGGCCGGGCTGCCCGGGCCCGGTGCCGAGGACCAGCGCCGCGCACTGACCGAGCAGCGCGCGTCCGCGATGGAGCACCGCCTGGAGCTGCTGCTCGAGTGCGGACACAGCGCGGAGCTGGTACCGGACATCCTGCGCGCTCTGGAGACGTACCCGTACCGGGAGCGGTTGCACGGTGCGCTGATGCTGGCGCTCTACCGTTCCGGGCGCGGCGCCGAGGCGCTGCTGGCCTTCGACCATGCCCGCCGGGTGCTGGCGGACGAGCTGGGCATCGACGCGGGTCCCGCGCTCCGGGCCCTGCACGCGGCCATCCTGGCGGAGGACCGGGCGCTCCTCGCGGCACCCTCCGCGGTCGACGAGGAGGCACCGGCACGGGCCGACCTGGTCCGGGCGGGCGATCAGGACCCGCCGCCGCCCGCTCAGCTCCCGCCGATGCCCTGTGACTTCACCGGCCGTCACGACCAGATCGCCGCGCTGGTCTCCGCGCTCACCGGCGGCGGCGAGCACGCCGCCGCCGTCATCACGGGCATGGGCGGGGTCGGCAAGACCGCCCTGGCCCTGCGCACGGCGCACGCCGTTGCCGGGTCCTATCCCGACGGACAGCTGTACGCGAACCTGCGCGGGCCCGACGGCACTCCGTGCGACCCGGCCGGGATCCTGACGAGCTTCCTGACGGCACTGGGCATTGGGCACGAGCGCTTCCCGGCTTCGCTCGTCGATCGCACGGCACTGTTCCGCACCCTGTTGTCGCAGCGCGCCGTGCTGGTCGTGCTCGACAACGCCACCAGCGTCGCCCAGGTCGAACCGTTGCTGCCGGGTGCGGCCCGGTGCGCCGTGCTGATCACGGCCCGGGCCCTGGCGGCGATGCCGGCCACCCTCACCGTGCCCCTGGTGGGTCTGGGCCCCGACGATGCCGTGGAGCTGATCGGCAAGGTCGCCGGGATGCGGCGGCTCGCGGAGGAGCCGGATGCCGTCGCGGCGCTGGCGGAGGCCTGCGGGCACCTGCCGCTGGCGCTGCGTGCGGCCGGGGCCCGGCTGGCGACCCGGCCGGCGTGGACCGTCGCCGCGCTGCTGGCACGCGTGTCGGACCAGGCCAGGCTGCTCGGAGAGCTTCGGGTCGGCGAGCTGACCGTCGAGGCGGTCTTCGAGTTGTCGACCTCCCAGCTGGCTCCCGGGCAGGCCCGGGCGTTCACGGCGCTGTCCGTCCCGCACTGCGCGGAGTTCGACGTCAGGGGCGCGGCCGCCGTTCTCGATCTGCCGGAGCGGGAAACCGAGGCGGTCCTGGAAGCACTGGTCGACGCCGTGCTCCTGGAGACCCACGCACCGGGCCTCTACCACTTCCACGACCTGGTCGGCGCGTACGCCCGGGCGAAGGCACAGGCGGAGCTGACCGAGGGGGAACGCCGTGAGGTGGTGCGCCGCGCGGCCGACTACCTGTGTGCCGGCGTCGTGGCCGCGGTGCGGGCCTCGCAGCCCCTGGCCGGTCCGTTGACCGCGGAGATCCACCCGAGGCGGTCGGCGGGCCCGGAGCTGGGAGACGCCCACGAGGCGAGGGTGTGGATACGGCGTGTGATGCCCACGGTGGCCGCGGTCGTCGAGCAGGCGGCGGCCTGCGGTGACCCCGATGCGGTGGCGCTGGCCGTGGACACCGTCACCCTCGTGCCCTGCTTCGAGGAGATCGTGCCGCTCGGTCAGCTCGCGCAGGCCGCGACCGCTCTGGTCCCGGCCGCCCTGGCGCACTGCGGCGGAGACATCGCGGGCACCGCCCACTACGCGGCGGGAGTGATCCTCAAGACGCATTCCTCCCCCGCGTCGCTCCATCGCTCACGGGCCCACCTGTTGAAGGTCCTGGAGACCTTCGAGGACGCTCCGGCGCCGGGCGACGGCTACCGGCCCTTCCTGCTGGTGCTGTTCACGCTGGCGATGCTGGCCGAGCTGGAGCTTCAGTTCGGGAACTTCGCGGCGGCCCGCGGATTCGCCGAGCGGTCGGTGGCCCTGGCCGCGGTCAGCGGTGACCGGGAACTGGTCGCGCGACGGCGCACCGTCCTGCTCCGGATCGAGGTCGAGGATCCGGACCGGCGGATGGCCCTGGACCGCATCGGATCGCGGTGCCGGGAGCTGACGGGTGTCTTCACCCGCAGCGAGGACGAGAAGTGGCTGATCAGGGTGATGATGACGGAGGCGGACAGCCTGCTGGGGAACGGCAGCCACGCGGCGGCGGCCCGGCAGTACCGCCGGGTGCTGGAGAGGGCCCGGGACAGCGGCCATGCCCGCAACGAGGCGGAGTGTCTGTTCCGGCTTTCCGAGGCGCTCCTGGCGACCGGGGACACCGGGGGCGCCGTCGGCGCCGCGCGGGACGCCCTGGCCGGCGCTCAGCCGACCGGGGAACCGCTGCTGATGGCGCGCAGTCACGAGGCTCTCGGCAGGGCCCTGCGGGCGGTGCGCGAGGAGTCGGCGGCCGACGACCACCTGGCACAGGCCGAGGAGCTGTACCGGGGGCTGCGACGACCCGCGGAGACGGGGGCGGACGCCCTGGCGGGGTCCCGTCCGGGTGCGGTGCGGCGGCACCCGGACGGGACCCGGTCACCTCGGTGAGGCCGTCACCGCCCGGGCCGCACCAGCCAGTCGGCCAGTACGGGACCGATCCGGGCGAGCCGGTCCGGCCGGGTAAGCTCGCCGTGCGCTCCCCGTACGGGGGTGACCTCGATCCGGCCCGTCACGTGGGCCTCCCAGTCGCGTGGGCGGGCCGCGCCCGGCGCCTTGTCCTCGGTCGCCTCGAAGACCAGCACGTCCCCCTGGAACGTCCTCGGTGTGAAGCCGTCCTGCAAGCCCGCATTGTGGGCGAACACCCGGGTCATGGCCGCGAGGCCCCGGTCCCCGAGCAGAGCGAGCGGGCCGGTGGCATCGGTGGCCGAGTCCGGCCGCTGTCCCAGTGAGGCGAACAGGGCCTGCCTGAGCTCCGCCTCGCCCGTCGTCCCCTCCCCCGGTTCGCCGGCGGGTCGCTCCGGCGGAACACCACCGGCGGACGGGTAGCTGTCCATCAGGACCAGGGAGTCGACCCGCTGCCCCTCCTCCTGGAGCCGCACCGCCATCTCATGGGCCACGACACCGCCGAAGGACCAACCGAGCAGGGAGTACGGGCCCTCGGGCTGCACGGACCGGATCTGCGCCAGATAGGCCTCCACCATCTCGGCCATGCTCGCCGGGGCGGCGTCCGGTCGGGTGAGGCCGTGCGCCTGGAGACCGTACAGGGGCTGGTCGGACGGCAGGTGGCGGAGCAGCCCGGAGTACACCCAGCTGACGCCCGCCGCCGGGTGGACGCAGAAGAGCGGCCGGGGCGGGGCGGCGTCGCCCGGCAGCGGTGCGCCGGCCGGCCGCCGGCGCACCTTGCGGAGCGGCAGCAGAACCGCGAGGGAGTCCTCCGCCCGGTCCTCGGCGCCGGCGAGCCGCTCGGCGAGGTCGGCGACCGTGGGGGCGTCGAACAGGGTCCTGATGTCCAGCTCGGCGCCCAGCACCGAACGCACCCGGCTGATCAGCTGGGTCGCGAGCATCGAGTGGCCGCCGAGCGCGAAGAAATCGTCGTCGAGACCCACCGCGGGTACCCCGAGCACCTGCCCGAACAGCCCGCACAGCAGCTCTTCGCGCACCGTCCGCGGAGCGCGGCGGACGGCCGTCGCTCCGTCGCCCGGCGCGGGCAGCGCCCGCCGGTCCAGCTTTCCGCGAGAGGTCAGCGGCAGGGCGTCCAGGAGGACGAACGCCGAGGGCACCATGTGGCGCGGCAGCCTCTCCGTCGCGAAGCGGCGCAGTGCGGCCGGGTCGGGGGCCGTGCCCTCCTCACGGTCGGGGCCGGCGACCACATAGGCCACCAGGCGGCGGTCGCCGGGGCGGTCCTCGCGGACGCTCACGGCCACGTGGCCGACCGCGTGGTGCCCGGCGAGGACCGCCTCCACCTCACCCGGCTCGATCCGGAAGCCCCGGATCTTCACCTGGTCGTCGGCGCGGCCCATGTACTCCAGCACCCCGTCGGCGTGCCACCTGACCAGGTCCCCGGTCCGGTACATCCGCTCGCCGGGCGCCCCGAACGGGCAGGCCACGAACCGCTGCGCCGTCAGACCGGGGCGGCCCACATAGCCGCGTGCCACACCCGTGCCCGCCAGGTACAGCTCGCCGACCACTCCCACCGGGGCCGGGCGCAGTCTCTCGTCGAGCACGTACACGCGGTTGTTCGTCATGGGACGGCCGATCGTCGGCCGCTCGTGGTCCGCGGCGGTCGCGTACGAGACGTACACCGTTGCCTCCGTCGGGCCGTAGCCGTTGACGGTGACCGTGCCCGAAGCGGCCCGGAGGTCGCTCCACAGGGCCTGATCACAGCCCTCACCACCGAGTTCGATGATGCGCGGCCGTGACGTCTGCGCGTCGGACAGCAGCCCCGCCGCCATCAACTGGCGGCAGTACGTCGGGGACACCTCCAGGTAGTCGACCGCCTCGGCGGCGACGTACTCGACCAGCGCCCGTGCGTCACGCCGGATCTCGTCGTCGATCAGGTGCAGCTCATGGCCGCCCATCATCCACAGCAGCGGGCACCAGGAGGAGTCGAACGTCAACGGCCCGGTCAAGGCGGCCCTGATCCGGTGGCCGTCCGCGGGCCAGGAGGCGTAGACCTCACCGAGGTGGCCGTGGAACAGGTTGGCGAGACTGCGGTGTTCGACCGCCACGCCCTTCGGCCGCCCGGTCGAACCGGAGGTGTAGATCACGTAGGCGAGGTGCTCGGGGTGCAGCCGGACGGGCCGGTCCGCGGGCCCGGGGTCCACGGGCGCATACCGGGTGAGGGAGGAGCGGAGGGCGGGGTCGTCGAGAGGCAGCAGCATCAGTGTCGCTCCGCAGTGCGGCTGGAGCCGGTCGGCGTGGCCCGTCTCCGTCAGCACCACCGTCGGTGCGGCGTCCTCCAGCATGAGAACCAGCCGGTCCACCGGATACTCCGGGTCCAGCGGCACGTAGCAGGCGCCTGCCTTGAGCACGGCCAGCAGGGCGACGAGGTGCTCGCCGGTGCGTGGCAGCAGGGTGGCCACACGCTGTTCGGGTCCCACGCCCTGCCCGATGAGCAGCCAGGCCAACCGGTTCGCCCGGACGTTCAGCTCCTGGAACGTCAGCGAGCCCCGCGCGTCGACGAGCGCGGTGGCGTCGGGCATCCGCCGCGCCTGCTCCTCGAAGATCTCGTGCAGCAAGCGGTGGTCGGGCAGCGCGCGAGCGGTGTCGTTCCACCGCACCAGGAGGCGGTCCCGCTCCAGCGGATCGAGCAGCTCCACGGACCCGACGGGGGCGTCGGGGTTCGTGACGGCCGCCTCGAGCACGCGGGTCAGGTGCCGTGTCAGGGATTCGGCGGTGGAGTGGTCGAACAGGTCGGCGGAGTAGTGCAGCAGACCGTCGATGCCGCTGGGCTCGCTCTGCTCGTCTCGGCTCTCCACGAACGTGAAGTCGAGGTCGAATTTGGTGGGTGCGGTGTCGAATGCCCGGGGTGTGACGGTGGTGCCCGGGAGGTCGAGGACCGCTTCGGCGTTGTTCTGGAGGACCAGCATGGTCTGGAACAACGGGTGCCGGGCGCCGGTGCGGTCGGGGTTGAGTTCCTTCACCAACTCCTCGAAGGGCAGGTCCTGATGGGCGAAAGCTGCCAGATCGGCTTCCCGCACCCGCTGGAGCAGTTCCGAGAACGTCGGATCACCCGAGGTGTCCGTACGCAACACAAGAGTGTTGACGAAGAAACCGACGAGATCATCGAGAGCCTGGTCACCACGGCCGGCCGTAGCCGTACCCAGAGGAATGTCCGTACCCGCGCCGTAGTGGGTCAACAGTGCGGCGAGGGCGGCTTGGAGCGACATGAAGAGGGTCGCGCTGTGACCACGGGCGAGAGCGTCGAGTTGCCCGTGGAGTTCGGCGGGGAGGTGGAAGTGGACGAGCCCACCGGTGTGGGTCGCCTGAGCGGGGCGGGGCCGGTCGGTGGGAAGAGCGAGCTCCTGGGGAAGATCGGCCAGGGTACGGGTCCAGAACTCCGACTGGTGCGCCCCGATGTCCTCCAAGAGCTCCCGCTGCCACAACGCGTAATCGGCGTACTGGACCGGCAGCGGCCGCCACCGGGGCACCCCGCCGTCCAGACGGGCCCGGTAGGCGAGGGACAGATCCCGCAGCAACGGCGCCTCCGACCACCCGTCACTGGCGATGTGATGCAACGTCAGCAACAGCACATGATCGTCATGCCCGGCCGAGAACAACGTCACCCGAAGCGGCAGCTCGACCGCCAGATCGAACGAAGCGAACGCCGACTCCTGAACCACGGCCGGCAGATCCTCGACCGCACACGAGACGACCGCCACCTTCACCACCGCGCGATCGGGCGCCAGGACCACCTGGCGGGCCTCACCGTCGACCGCAGGGTAGACCGTCCGCAGTGCCTCGTGACGGGCCACCACATCACCGACCGCCGCCTGCAACGCCTCCCCATCGACACCACCCCGTACCCGGAAGGCAAAAGGCGCGTTATAGGTCGGGCTCTGCTCCAAACGATCCAGGAACCACAACCGCTGCTGAGCGAACGACAGCGGCAACACCTCCGGCCGACGACGCGCCACCACCGCGGGACGAGCAGCCGCCCCCTCGGCCAACCGCCCCGCCAGACCCGCCACCGTCGGCGCGGAGAACAACTCCCGCACCCCCAACTCCACACCCAACACCGAGCGGATACGCCCCAGGAGCCGAGTAGCGAGCAGCGAGTGGCCGCCCAAGGCGAAGAAGTTGTCGTGGACGCCCACGCCGGGCACCTTCAGAATGTCGGCGAAGAGCCCGCACAGCAGTTCCTCCTGCACGGACCGCGGGCCACGCCCGCCCTCGCCTTCCTCCTGCACCTCCTCCACTGCGTCGAGGGCGCGTCCACGCTCCGCCGCCCGCGCGAGAAGCACCCGCTCCTGCTCGGCCGACTCGAAGATCTCCAGCGAACCGACGGCGACATCCGGAGAAGTGGCAACGGCGTCGAGGAGGCGTTCCAGGACGCGCGGCAGGCACGCGGCGGTGGAGTGGTCGAACAGGTCGGTGGCGAATTGAAGGGTTCCCGCGATCCCCGCGGGGCTTTCGGCCGCGTCCCGCTGTTCGGCGAAGCTCCAGCCGAGGTCGAATTTGGTGGGTGCGGTGTCGAATGCCCGGGGTGTGACGGTGGTGCCCGGGAGGTCGAGGACCGCTTCGGCGTTGTTCTGGAGGACCAGCATGGTCTGGAACAACGGGTGCCGGGCGGCAGTGCGGTCGGGGTTGAGTTCCTTCACCAACTGCTCGAAGGGCAGGTCCTGATGGGCGAAGGCCGCCAGATCGGCTTCCCGCACCCGCTGGAGCAGTTGCGAGAACGTCGGATCACCCGAGGTGTCCGTACGCAACACAAGAGTGTTGACGAAGAAACCGACGAGATCATCGAGAGCCTGGTCACCACGGCCGGCCGTAGCCGTACCCAGAGGAATGTCCGTACCCGCGCCGAGACGGGTCAGGAGAGTCGCCAGAGCTGCCTGCAGTGCCATGAAAAGGGTCGTCCCGTGGGTGAGCGCCACGGATTCCAGACGCGTATGCAGTTCGGCGGGAAGGTGGAAGTGGACGATCCCACCGGTGTGGGAAGCCTGAGCGGGGCGAGGCCGATCCGTGGGAAGAGCGAGCTCCTGGGGAAGATCGGCCAGGGTACGCGTCCAGAACTCCGACTGCTGCGCCCCGATGTCCTCCAGGAGCTCCCGCTGCCACAACGCGTAGTCGGCGTACTGCACGGGAAGCGCCTGCCACTCGGGCGCCCTGCCCTCGGTTCGGGCCCGGTAGGCAGTGGAGAGGTCCCGCAGCAACGGTGCCTCCGACCACCCGTCACTGGCGATGTGATGCAACGTCAGCAACAGCACATGATCGTCATGCGCAGCCGAGAACAACGTCACCCGAAGCGGCAGCTCGACCGCCAGATCGAACGCAGCGAACGCCGACTCCTGAACCACGGCCGGCAGATCCTCGACCGCACACGAGACGACCGCCACCTTCACCACCGCGTCATCGGGCGCCAGGACCACCTGACGGGCCTCACCCTCGGTAGCCGGGAAAACCGTCCGCAGTGCCTCGTGACGGGCCACCACATCACCGACCGCCGCCTGCAACGCCTCCCCATCGACACCACCCCGTACCCGGAAGGCAAAAGGCGCGTTATAGGTCGGGCTCTGCTCCAAACGATCCAGGAACCACAACCGCTGCTGAGCGAACGACAGCGGCAACACCTCCGGCCGACGACGCGCCACCACCGCGGGACGAGCAGCCATCCCCTCGGCCAACCGCCCCGCCAGACCCGCCACCGTCGGCGCGGAGAACAACTCCCGCACCCCCAACTCCACACCCAACACCGAGCGGATACGGCTCAGCAGCTGGGCGGCTCGCAGTGAGTGACCCCCCAGGGCGAAGAAGTTGTCGTCCACGCCCACGTGGGGAACGTTGAGTACCCGCGCGAACAAGCCGCACAGCAACTCCTCCTGCACGGTCCGCGGACCACGGCCGCCGGATTCGCCGCTGCCGTGTTCCTCGTCGGCGGTCCGGTCCGCCGGCGGGCTCTGCGATTCAGTCATGACACTTCCTTGGAGATCCGGGAACGGTTCACTGGCCCACGGCGGTCTTCGGCGACAGGTCGCTCCAGTTCGCCTCGATGTAGTCGAGGCACGCCTGGTGACCGGCCGCGCCGTGCGTCACGGTCCAGCCCATGGGGGGTGCGATGTGCGACGGCCACAGGGAGTGCTGGTTGCGGCCGTTGACCAGGACCAGGTAGGTGCCGTCGGGGTTCTCGAAGGGATTCGTCACGAGGGGGGTCCTTTCCGATGAGGAGCGGGGTGGGAGGGAGAAGCGGGAGGGCAGCGGGCTCAGGCGGGCGCGGGGGCCATGGAAGCGGTGAGCGCGGTGATGTGGACGGGCAGCTGCCGCCAGATGTCCGGGGTGTAGAAGTGCCCGCCGGGGAGCACGTCGTGGCGGTAGGGCCCGAGCGCGACCCTGCTCCACTGGTCTCCGGCGTCCTTCTCGATGACGTCGTCATCGGTCGCGGAGAGCATCTGGACCGGGACGCTCACGGCGGTCCCCGCCCGGTAGCCGAAGGTGTCGCGCACGCGGATGTCCTCGCGCATGAGCTCGACCGCCATGTCCTGGAGGTCGGGGTCCTCGAGGACATGAGCGGGCATCAGGCCGTTGCCCAGCATCCAGTCGAGCAGCTGCGCGTCGCTGTCCTGGCGCGCGGGGAACATGTCGCGGGGCGTCAGGCCACGGTCGGGGGCGTTGCACGAGGAGACGACCAGTGCTTCCGGCAGCGGCCCGCCGCTGCTTTCGATACGGGACGCCACGTCGAACGCCATCCACCCGCCCATGCTGTGGCCGAACAGCACGTACGGCCCGTCGACGGCGGAGAGCACGGCGCTCGTGGTGTCGGCCGCGAGTTCCTCCCAGTCGCTCGCGCACGGCTCCAGGAAACGTCCTTCCCGGCCCGGATAGCAGATGGCGGAGAGGGCCACGTCCTCGGGGACGTGTTCGCTCCACGCGTGGTAGGGCCCGGTGCCTCCGCCGCAGAAGCCCAGGCAGAGGAGTGTGCGCCGGGTGTTGTGGTCCGGCTGTTTGATCCGGATGACGGTGGTGTCCTGTCGTGCGGCCATCGTGGCCCTCTCTTTCTCGCTCTTTCTCGAACATCTCCCGGCCGCCGCGTCGCCGCCACGGTGACCGGCCGGCAGCAACGGTCGGGGGTCCGCCGGTCAGCGGCCTACGCGCACGGTTTCGACGTGCTGCGCGAGGTCCCTGAGCCGGGGGTGCCGGTAGACCTCGCGGGAGGACACGGCGATCCCGAGCTGTTTCTTCAGCCGGGCGACGACGCGCAGGGCGATCAGCGAATGGCCGCCCAGGGCGAAGAAGTCGTCGTCGGCCCGGATGTGCGCACGGCCCAGCACCTCGGACCACACATCGGCGATGAGCGTCTCGACCTCGCCGTCCGGGGCGTGGTCCTGCGCCGTGTCGTCCGGCGGTGCGGCGGCGTCCGCGGCCTGTTCCGGGGCGGGCAGGGCGGCGAGGTCGACCTTGCCGTTCACCGTCAGCGGCAGGGCGTCGAGGCTGACGTACGCGGTCGGGAGCATGTACTGCGGCAGGGTTTTGGCCAGGTGTTCCCGCAGCGCGTCCGGGCTCGCCGCGGCGACCGCCGTGGAACCCTTGGTGCCGTCCGCCGCGACGAGGTACGCGGCCAGTTGCTCCCCCGCGGCCGGGCTGCTGTGCAGCGTGACGACGGCGGTCGCCACACCGGGGTGGGTGGCCAGCGCGGCCTCGATCTCCCCCAGCTCGACGCGGTAGCCGCGGATCTTCACCTGCCGGTCGATGCGTCCCAGGTACTCCAGAGCCTGGTCGGCGCGGCGGCGCACCTTGTCGCCGGTGCGGTACATCCGGGTGCCGTCGGCCGCGAACGGGTCGGCGACGAACCGCGTCGCGGTGAGCGCGGGCCGTCCCACGTACCCCGCCGCCACCCCGGCGCCGGCCAGGAAGAGTTCCCCTTCCGCACCGTCGGCCACCGGCCGCAGCGCGGCGTCCAGTACGTGGGCGCGTACCCCCGGCAGGGGGTGACCGATGTGCGGGGAGCCGCCCTCGATCCACGTGGCGGTGGCGTCCACCGTGCACTCGGTGGGGCCGTAGAGGTTGAGCGCTTCGAGTCGTCCGCCGGCACGTTCGGCCGCGAGTTCGCGCCAGGTGGGCCCGGGCACCGGCTCACCGCCCATGAACAGCCTCAGCCGCCGTCCCTCGGCGGCCCGCACCAGCAGGTCGGCCCGGAGCAGATGCCAGTGCGACGGGGTCAGGTCGAGGTCGTGCACCCCGTGCCTGTCCAGGACCTCGCACAGCCGGGCGGGGTCGGTGCGCTCCTCCTCGCCGAGCACCACCAGGGTGTCGCCGCGGCACACCCGCGCCCACTGCTGGACGGAGGCGTCGAAGGAGACGCTGGCGTTCCAGGCGACGACGCGGGGCTCCTCGGCGTACATGCCCGCGGCTTCCAGCCCGGACACCAGGGACGCCACACCGCCCCGGGTGGTCTCGACGCCCTTCGGGGTGCCCGTCGAACCGGAGGTGTAGATCACGTACGCGGGGGCGTGCGCGGGGGTCGGGACCGGCGGCGCCGGGTTCCGGTCCGCCGGGGCGGGCAGCTCGCCGAGGGAGAGGGTCTGTACGCCCTCGGGCCACGCCCGGTCGTCGTCGGCCGTCAGCAGGGTCCTGATGCCCGCGTCCCGCACCATCGCGTGGAGACGCTCCGTCGGGTACGCGGGGTCGAGCGGCACGTAGGCGGCGCCCGCCCGCCATACGGCGAGCAGCGCGACGACGAGGTCCGCGCCGCGGGGCAGGCTGACGCCGATGTGCTCGCCGGGGGCGGCGCCTCGCACGGTCAGTGCCTTGCCCACCTGGGCTGTTCGCCGGTCGAGTTCGGCGAAGGTCAGGCCGCCGTGCTCGTCGTGGACCGCTGCCCGGTCCGGTGCGGCCGCTACGGCCTGCTGGAAGCGGGCCAGGAGGTCGGCGGGGTGGTCCCGGTGGTGCTCCGGGGCCGACGCGTTGCCGTACGGCCCTTCGGGAATGGCGGTCACGCGTGCTGGTCCTCTCGGGGGGCGGGGGCGGGGGCCACCGTGGGCCGGCAGTCCGCGAGTTCCACGGGGTCGCCCATGGCGACGACGATGCGCCGGTCGCCCCGGAAGGGGTCCCGGCCGTGGGTGCACAGGACGTTGTCGACGAGCAGCACGTCGCCCGGCTGCCAGGTCTCGCGGAGCGTCGCGCTCTCGTAGGCGGCGTTGATCGTGTCGATGTCCTCCCGCGTCAGGGGCGCACCGTCACCGAGGGCCGTCTCGAAGGGCAGCCCGTCGGACCCGAACTCGTCGAGCAGGGTCTGCCGGAGCTCCTCGTCCAGGGACCAGGAGTTCCAGAAGGCCATGTGGTTGAACCAGACTTCCTCGCCCGTCTCCGGGTGGCGGATGATGCCGGGGCGCAACTGCCGTGTGCGCAGGCCGTCCGAGGCGTCCCACTCGCAGGAGACGAGGTTGTCCGCGCAGTACTTCTCGACGTCCTCCCGGGTGTCGGCCGCGAAGGCGGTCCGCCAGTCCAGGGAGATGTGCTCCGAGTAGCTGCGCGTCAGCAGCCAGCCGGCGGAGCGCATCCGGGCGACCAGGTCGTCGGGGATGCGGCGCAGCACCTCGCGGCAGTCCGCGACCGGTGTGGCTCCGCCCTCCTCCGGGGCCGTCAGGCAGGAGAACAGCAGCAGCCCCGGGAAGGTCAGGGTGTAGCTGTTCTCGTTGTGCATCCGGATGGGCTGGTTCGGCGGGAGGTCGGTCGAGGAGTAGACGTCGTTGCCGTAGCTGCTGCGCGGGGTGGCTTTCTCCCGGTAGGGGGTGCGCCGGGGCACCAGGGCGTCCCGCACCTTCGCGAAGTCGTCGATGTCGGCGATCGGGAGGCCGCGCAGGTAGAGCGAGCCGTGCCGGTGGAGTGCGGCACGCAGCTCCGAGTGGATCGAGGTGAGCCACTGGCACGCCTCGTCGGCGTCCGCGAACCGAGGGACCTGTGTCGTCGCCGGTTTTCCGGTCTCGATGGTCCAGGTGGGTGTGCCGATGGTGTCGGGCTGGGAAGAACTCATGGTGCTGCTCGTCCTTTCGTGCTGTTGCCGGCGGATTTCCTCTGGGGTCGTTCCGGAAAGGTCACCCCCATCCGGTGTCGCTCTCTTCCGTCGATGACGGGTGGGTCGTCGTCTGCTGTACCGGGCCCCGGGAACGAATCACGGAGTTCTTCCTCTCACGTCCGGCGGTTCAGGGGATTTCTCGGTGGTCCGAGGGGTTTCACGTTGTCAGCAAAAAGCGCCGCGTCCCAGAGAGTTCCGGGGATGGTCTTCGCGCCTGTCGCATATATGAAAGGGGGGACGGGTGGGTACGGAACGGCGGTGCGGGGCTTTCAGGTCGTCCCGGGTTCTCGCACCGGCAGATCCCGGCAGGTACGGATCGGTGAGCAGCACAGGATCAACGCGGCCAGCGGCATGCCCACGGTCAGCAGCCACATCGTCGGGCGCACCCCGAGCCAGGCGCCCAGTCCCCCGGCGGCCAGCGCGCCGAGCGGCAGCGTCCCGTAGTTGAGGAACGCCGAACACGCGGTGACCCGGCCGAGGACCTCCGAGGCGCAGTAGGCCTGGGTGAAGCCCGCCTTGATGATGTTGCCCGCCACGACGCCCAGCGCGACCGCCGCATAGCCCACGACGAAGAACGCCATTCCCGCGTCCCGCGTCGTGAGTGCCATGAGGGGGGCGAGCGCGGGCACGCCGAGCTCGAAGAGCAGCAGCGCGCGGGCCGTTCCGAAGCGGGCCACGCACCGTCGTACCAGCAGCGCGCCCAGCACTCCGCCGGCGCCGCCGATCGCCACCAGGGTTCCCACCGTGCCGGCGGAAAGGCCGATGTCCCGCACCAGGAACACCACGAGAAGGGAGTTGCAGCCGCCCAGGAAGAAGTTGGACGCGGCCCCGAAGAGGGTGAGGCTGCGCAGATACGGATCGTGTACGACCAGGTCCACCCCCTCCGCGACCTCCCGGAACAGCGCGCCACGCGCTCGTTCGGCCGCGGCGGCGGCAGGGGGCGGCTCCCGGTGCCGGATGCGGGCCACGCACACGAGGGAGACGAGGAAGGTGGCCGCGTTGGTCAGCATCCCGTTGACCGCGCCGGCGGACTGGGCGATCAGGCCCCCGGCCCCGGATCCGGCGATCTGCGCCGCGGCAGCGCTGCCGTGGAGCTTCGCGTTGCCCTCGGCCTGGTCCGCCGGGCCGACCAGGGCGGGGAGATAGGCGGTGTACGCGGTCTGGAAGAAGACGGCCGCCGTCCCGGCCAGCAGGGCGACCAGCAGGAGTTGCCCGATGCTGAGCACCCCGAACCAGGCGGCAACGGGCACGCTCAGGAACAGCACGCCGGAGACGGCGTCGCTGACCATCATGACTGTTCTGCGGCGCAGCCGGTCCACCCAGACCCCGGCGGGGAGCCCGATGACCAGCCAGGGGACCCAGGCCGCGGCGTTGACCAGGCTCACCTCGAAGGTGCCGGCGTGCAGGACGGAGACGGCGGCCAGTGGCAGCAGCACACTCGTGACCGAGGCGCCGAACTTGCCGGCGGATTCCCCGCACCACAGCAGCCGGAAGTCCCGGTGGCGGCGCAGCAGTCCGCCGCGAGCCGCCTGACCCGCCGTCCGCCCGGCCCCGTCGGTTCCTCGCGCGGCGTCCGTTCGGCCCGTGCCCTGTCGTTCCGCAGGGGGTTTCACTTTCATGTGGACATTCCCGTCTCCTCATCGTTGACTCGCTGTTGACCGCTCATGCCTAGGCTTCCTCCCGATCGGCGGACATTGCTGGCGCAAGAGGAGGGTCATGAATACCTCGGGGCCGTTCGGCCACATCGAGCTGAGTCAGGAAGCGCTGCGTGTCTTCGCCTTCGCGGCACAGCGAAGCGTGTGCGGCGTAAAGGATTTCGGTGCTCTCGGGCTCGACGACGACACCGCGGAACGGGCGCTCAAGGAACTTCTGGGAATGCGGTTACTGTCCCGCGCCGAATCGGGGTCCGACCGCTTCACCGCGGTGCCGCCGCGGACGGCCGCCGATCGGATGCTGCGCCCGATGGAGCGGTACATCCGGGAGCAGCACGAAGAAGTCGAGCGATTCCGGTGGATGTTCGAGTCCCTGCTTCCGGCCTATGAGTCGGGATGGGCACACCGCTCCGACGCGGAACCGGTCGAGCTGATCACCGATCTCGGTGTGGTGCAGGAGACCATCGAGGAACTGATGCTCTCCTGCCACGAGGAGGTGCTCGCCGCTCAGCCGGGCGGTCCCCGCTCGCCCCGGGCCCTGGAGGAGGCGGCGGAGCGGGACAACCGGCTGCTGGCGCGCGGTGTCGCCATGCGCACGCTGTACCAGCACACCGCCCGCTATCACCAGCCGACCGTGGAACGCGTGCGGCGCGTGACGAGCCTGGGAGCGGAGGTTCGCACCCAGTCCGAGGGCCTCTGCCGGATGCTGATCTTCGATCACCGGGTGGCGTTGCTGGGTCTGCCGGACGATCCGCAGGCGGCGCTGGTGGTGCGGGAGCCTCATCTCATCCACTGCATGCGGGCCTTCTTCGACTGCTGCTGGCGTGGCGCCTCGCCGTTCCCCCTCGCCTTCGACTCGGCATCGGCCCTGCGCATCTCCGGTGAGATCCAGGAGTCGATCGCCGCCATGCTCTCCGAAGGGCTGGAGGACAAATCCATCGCACGGCGCCTGGGCATGTCGGTACGCAGCTGCCAGCGCCATGTCTCGGAAATCATGAAGGCCGTCGGTGCCACGAGCCGCTTCCAGGCCGGCTACCTTCTCGGACAGCTCCGTGCCGAGGGCGCCCGGGGTGCGGAGTGAACCGCGCGCCGCGGCCGATCAGCCCCGGCTGAGGACGCCCAGGGCCGTCGCCGGGTCGGCCGAGGCCAGTTGCCCGATGAGGAGACCGAGGCCGTCGGCGTGGCGCTGTGTCTCCTCGGCCGAGTAGTTGGCGGGATTGGCCTCCACGCAGATGGTGGCGCCCTCGCTCCCGGAGCGGGAGTCGATGCAGAGGCCCAGGTCCGGGATGGGGCCGGTGACCAGGGTGTGCACCACGCCCTTGGCCGATCCGAAGCGCAGGTCACGGTCGAAGTTCAAGATGTTGACCAGCGGTCCGACACCGTGCTGTGCCGGGTAACCCGGTCGTGCGGACAGCGCGCGCCGGAACTCCTCGTAGCGGTACCGGTGATGGCGCAGTGCCTGCCGGATGCGGCCGTCCGCCGCCCGGAAGGCGTCCCGTACGGACCGCTCCGGCTCCACGGCCACCCGCATCGGCAGGATGTTCGCCATCGGAGCGATGACGTCACGCAGCTTGCGGGTGGGGCGGCCCGCCACGGAACAGCCGAAGGTCACCTCTTCCGCCTCGGTGGCCTGCCACAGGTACAGGGCGGCCGCCGTGATCTGGAAGTGGGCCGGGGTGACCCCGAGCCGTTCACTCTGCTCATGGACCGCGTCGACCACGGACCGCGGCAGATGGTGGGCGCCGTTCCGGGCGACGGGCGCGGGCGGTGCCTCCGCCTTCAATCGGCCGGTGACCGGCCAGACGGCGGCCTCCTGCTCCCAGAAGCCCCGGTCGGCCCGGGACAGGCGGCCCGCGATGTAGGCCCGGTCGTGCTCGAGTGCGGCCGTCACGGGCTCGAAGGGATTCGGGGCCGCCGGGGCCCCGCTCCGCAGCGCGTTGTACAGCTCCGCCGTCCTGCGGGCAAGGGCGGCGCAGCTGTGGGCATCCAGCAGGATGTGGTGGAAGCGCCGGTACCAGAAGTGGCGGTCGGCCGACACCTTGATCAGGGCCGCCGCGAGCAACGGGCCGCGGGTGAGGTCGGCCGGCCGGTCGAATTGCGCCCGCATCCAGGCCAGGGCCTCGGCCTCGGGGTCGGCGGCACCGCTCAGGTCGAGGACGTCGAAGTCCCATTCCGCCGGTGCGAGTTCCTGGGCCGGCGCCCCGTCGGGCGCCGTGACGAACCGCGCGCCGAGCGATCCGGCTTCGTCCACGGTGATACGGGCCGCGCGTTCCAGGAGTTCCCCGTCCACGACGCCGGTGATCTCGTAGTAGTCACCGACGTTGTAGACCGTGCTGGTCGGTTCCAGGATCTGGGATATCCAGATCTCCAGTTGGAATGCGGTCAAGGGGACATGCACGTTCGTCGCTCCAGACACCTCGGGATCCGTCGTGGTCCCACCCTGGCAGCCACGCCGGTGGGGGCACAGGCCGGATCGGGGGTGGTGTTCCCGTCTGTCGTGCATCCGAGGGGTGGTGCGGGCGGGCGGGGGCGGAGGCAGCCCGGAAGGACACAGAAAAGCGGTGCGGCCCGGGATCCTTCCCGGGCCGCACCGCCGCGTCGAGCCTCAGGAGGCCGTCCAGGCACGCCAGATGCCCACGCAGCCGCGCACCGTCAGCTGGTAGCGGTCGAAGTGCGTCCCGAGCTGGTCGCGGAGGTCCTCGTAGGTGTCCTGCTCGTTGTGGAAGACACCCTGCTTGTTGAGCCACTCCATCATCCGGCGGCCGGCGAAGGTCACCGGGACGCCGCCCGACAGCACCGTGGCGCCGAAGACGACGCCCCCGGGGCGGACCGCCGCCGCGGCGTGCGCGAGGGCGATGCCCTTCTCCTTCAGGCTCCCGGGAACGCAGTGCAGCAGATAGCTCATCCCGACCGAGTCGAAGGACTTCTCCGGCACGGGCAGCGGCTCCAGGACGTTCGCGCGGACCGTGCGGACGTCGTAGCGCCGGAGGCGGTGTGCCGTGTGGGCGAGGGAGTTGGGGTTCAGGTCGGCGAGCGTGATCCGCGGGTCCGGCACCGGGAACCGGGCGTGGTCGAGGAGATAGCCGGTGCCCACCCCTATCTCCAGGTGTTCGGCGCCGACGCAGGTGTCGTACATCTGCCGGGAGGTCGCCGGCGGGCAGCGCCAGCACAGGGGCGCGGTGCCGCGGAACACCGCGAGGTCGTAAAGGTTGAGGAAGGACTTCGTGTACCCGGACTGTCCCTCGATGACGTCCTGGTCGAGGAGGTCGCTGCTGCTTGCACTACTGGTGTTCATCACATTCCTGTCGTGTCGGGACGTCGTGTCATCGGTGGAGGCCGTTGAGCCAGTCGTGGACGGAACGCAGTGCGGACTCACTGTGTTCACGGATGATCGAGAAGTGGGTTCCGGCCGTGTCGGCGGTGGTGTGCGGAAGGTCCCAGTGCGGCTGCCAGTCGTCCGGTGCCTGCTCGAAGGGCGGTTCCGAGGCCCGGACCAGCAGCGTCGGCGCGCTGATGCCTTCCGGGTCCCAGTCCTGGAACAGCCGGGCGTAGTGCGCCATGGCCGTGAAGTGCGCGTCGTCCCCGGACTCCTCCGTCCAGAGAGCGCCGGTCGACCCCGCCGCCCGTGCCCTGTCGATCTCGGCGTGCAGGTGCGGGAGCATCGCGCTGCCCGGCCAGTGGCTGTCCAGGAGGACGACGGCGGCCGGGCCGGCCCCGCGCTCTTCGAGCACGGCCGCGGTGGCGTGGGCGATCCAGCCGCCCGCCGAGTATCCGAGCAGGACGACCGGGTTGCCCTCGGCGCACTGCTCGACCCCGTCCGCCTGCAGGCGTGCCAGGGCGTCGACGGACGCCGGGAGCGGCTCCTGCCAGGTGAAGCCGGGCGCCGGCAGGGCCCAGACGTCCCGCTCGCCACGGGACGCGGCGGCCAGGCGTGCGTACTGGTGCGCCCCCGAACCGCCGGCGAACGTCGGGAAGCAGACCAGCCTCGCGGTCGCGGTGCCGCGCGAGAGACGGACGTGCGGAACGCGGAACCCTTCCTCGGGTGTGTCGAAGGTGGTCCGGAAGTCCGCGACGCGCCGCACCAGCTCCTGGAATTCGTCGGCCCGGCCCTGTGCGCTCGCGCGGGCGAAGAGCGGCCCCAGGGTGGACCGCGCCGCGGTGGTGTCGTCGGGTTCCGCGTCCGCCGCGTCCGAGGTCCCCGCCGTCGCCCACCGGTCGACCAGGTGCCGCGTCAGGGCGGTGACGGTCGGGTGCTGGAAGACGAGGCCGGGGGCGAGACGGAAGCCGATGTCCGCCCCGACCCGGTTCCGCAGGTCCACCGCGGTCAGCGAGTCGAACCCCAGCTCGGGAAGGGGCGTCCCGTCGTCGACGGAGTCGCCGTCGCCGAGCCTGAGCACCGCGGCGACGTGCCCGCGGACCAGGGTCGCGACGAGGTCCGCCCGCTCCTCCTCGGCCGCGCCGGCCAGACGCCGCCGGAATTCCCGGCCCCGTTCGGCGCGCGTCGGATCGCTCTCGCCGTGGGAGCGGGCGGCGCCCGCGAGCCCGGACAGCTCGGGCCAGTACCGCTGGTGCTGGAAGGCGTAGGTGGGCAGCTCCACCGTCTGTGCGCCGCAGTCGGTGAGGATCCGCTCCCAGTTCACCGCGACGCCTCTGACGTGCAGTCGGGCCAGCGCGCCGAGGAGCGTGTCCGCCTCGGACCCCTTGTCGTCGGGATCCGGCACCAGGACGACGTCGTCGTCCTCGCTCCCGTCGCCGGCGAGGTCGTACCGGTCGCCGTCCGGGCCGATGCGCAGGAAGTCGCGCACCCCTTCGGCCGTGAGCCACCGCATGCCGTCCGTGGGCGCGGCGGCCTCGTCAGCCGGCCGGACCCAGTACTCGGGGGACCGCAGCTCCTCGGGCGACACGGGGCGGCCCGTGCGGCCGGAGAGGAGGGGAACCGCCGGCGGATGGAACGTCAGCTCCTTGACGGTGAGGCGGACGGCCTCGCCCGGCTCGCCGTCGGGGCCTTCCGCTCCGGTGCGGGATTCCCGGCCGAGGGCGACGACGAGCGCTGCCGCGTCGGCCAGGGACAGCACGCCCGCGCAGTGCGCGGCGGCCGGCTCTCCGGCGACGTCGCCGAGGAGGTGGCCGGGGGTGACTCCCCACTGCTCCAGCAGCCGGAAGTACGCCACTTGCCCGGCGAAGAGCGCGGCCCGGGCGAGGACCGGGTCCGCCGGTGCCTCACCGTCCCCGGACCACAGCTCTCCCCACGCCTTGGCCGACGGCTGGTCCGGATGCGCGGCGAACGCGGCACCGGCCTCGTCCACGGCGGACGCGAAGTCCGGCACCCGGGAATACAGCTCGCGCCCCGACCCGCCCGGTGCGCCGGGCCGCCCGGAGAACACGAACGCCACTCGCCGCCGCGTGCGGGACGCGCCGCTGACCAGGTGCGGGGCGGCCTCCTCGCTCGCCAGCAGCGACAGCGCCGTCAGCGCGTCGTCCCGGTCCCGGCCGAGGACCACGGCGCGGTGTTCCAGCCCGGTCCGGACCGCCAACGAGCGGGCGACGTCGACGGACCTCAGGCCGGGGCGTTCCCCGACGAACCGGCGCAGCCGGTCGGCCTGCTCCCGCAGGGCCTTCGCCGTCCGGCCCGACAGCACCCACGGGACCGTGGGAAGGGTGACGGCGGGGCGCGGGGACCGGGGAGCCGGCTCGCTCTCGTCGGTGCCGTCCGGTGCCTGTTCCAGGACCACGTGGGCGTTGGTGCCGCTGATCCCGAACGCCGAGACGCCGGCCCGCCGCGCCCGGCCGGTGTCCGGCCACGGCCGGGCCTCGGTCAGCAGCTCCACCGCGCCCGACGACCAGTCCACGTGCGAGGTCGGCTCGTCCACGTGCAGGGTGGGCGGCAGGACCCCCCGGTCCATGGCCATGACCATCTTGATCACCCCGGCCACGCCGGCCGCGGCGGCGGTGTGGCCGATGTTGGACTTCAGCGACCCCAGCCACAGCGGGCTGCGGGCCGACCGGCCCTGGCCGTAGGTGTCCAGCAGGGCCTCGGCCTCGATGGGGTCACCGAGGGTGGTGCCCGTGCCGTGCGCCTCGACGGCGTCCACATCGCGGGCGGTGAGCCCGGCGGTGGCCAGGGCCTGCCGGATCACGCGCCGCTGGGCGAGCCCGTTGGGCGCGGAGAGGCCGTTGCTCGCCCCGTCCTGGTTGGTCGCGGTGCCACGGATCACGGCCAGCACCGGGTGTCCGTGACGGCGGGCCTCCGACAGCGGTTCCACCAGGATCGCCCCGACGCCCTCGCCCCAGCCGGTGCCGTCGGCCGACCCGGCGAACGCCTTGCAGCGCCCGTCCGGTGCCAGCCCGCCCTGCTGGCTGAACTCCACGAACGCCCCCGGGGTGGACAGGATGGTGGCTCCCGCCACCAGGGCGGCCGTGCAGTCGCCCGCCCGCAGGGCCTGGACGGCCAGGTGGAGGGCGACCAAGGACGACGAACACGCGGTGTCGACCGTCACGGCCGGCCCTTCGAGGCCGAACGTGTAGGCCAGCCGGCCCGAGGCGACACTCGTCGACGTCCCGGTCATGAGGTGGCCGGCACTGTCCTCGGGGGCGGCGGTCAGCAACGGCAGGTAGTCCTGGCCGGCGATGCCCACGAACACACCGGTACGGCTGCCCCGGACGGTCTCCGGTGACATCCTCGCCCGCTCGAACACCTCCCACGCCACCTCCAGGAGGAGGCGCTGCTGCGGGTCCATCGCCAGGGCCTCCCGCGGGCTGATCCCGAACAGGAGAGGATCGAACTGGTCGGCGTCGCGCAGGAAGGCGCCCCGGCGGACGTAGGTCCGCCCCGGCCGGCCCGGCTCCGGGTCGTAGAGGCCCTCGACGTCCCAGCCGCGGTTGGCGGGGAAGGACGAGGTCGCGTCCCGACCCGAGGCGACGAGGTCCCACAGCTGCTCGGGGGAGGCCACGTCGCCCGCGTACCGGCAGCCCATCGCGACGATCGCGATCGGCTCGTCGGCGACGGGCACCGCCCGCACCGCTTCCGTGGCCGGCTCCTGAGTGCCCGTCAGCCGGGACAGCAGGAGCGCGGAGAGCTTTTCGGGGGTCGGGTGGTCGAAGGCCGCCGCCGGGGAGAGACGGACACCGGTCGCGGTGGCGAGCCGGTTGCGCAGCTCCATCGCCGTCATCGAGACGAACCCGAGGTCGGTGAAGGCCCTGGTGGACTCGACGTCCGCCGCGGAGGCCAGGTTCAGTACCGCGGCGGCGTGCTCGCACACCGTCTCCAGCACCACCCGCCGCTGTTCGGGCGCGGGGAGTTCCGCCAGCCGCTGGCGGAACGGGGTGGACGCGCTGTCGTCGTCCTCCCGCGCCGCGGCGTCGGGGGCCGCGTCCAGCCAGTACCGCCGTCGCTGGAACGCGTGGGTCGGGAGGTCCACCAGCCGGCGGTGCGGTCCGAGGTGGGACGACCAGTCGACCCGCACGCCGCGCACATGCGCTTCCGAGACGGAGGTCAGAAAGCGCTGGAGGTGTCCTTCGTCGCGCCGCAGCGAGGTCAGCACCACGCCTTCCGTGGCGGCGTCGTCCAGGATCTGCTCGACCGACACCGCGAGCACCGGGTGCGGGCTCATCTCCACGTACGTGCGGTGTCCGGACGCGAGGAGGGCGCGCACGGTGGGGTCGAAGCGGACCGTCTCCCGCAGGTTGCGGTACCAGTAGGCGGCGTCGAGCCCGGAGGTGTCGGCCACGGCGCC
Organism: Streptomyces syringium; assembly: GCF_017876625.1. Lineage (NCBI taxonomy): Bacteria > Bacillati > Actinomycetota > Actinomycetes > Kitasatosporales > Streptomycetaceae > Streptomyces > Streptomyces syringium. The sequence continues at coordinate 7,340,522 of NZ_JAGIOH010000001.1, read as the reverse complement.
GGTGACGGTCGAGAAGAACGGGATCCGGGCCGCCTGCGGCGTGATGCCGGCGAGCACCGACGCCAGTTCGGCCTCCAGCGTCTCGACCTGGGCCGAGTGGGAGGCGTAGTCCACCGCGACGCGCAGCGCCCGGACCCCTTCGCCCTCGGCGAGGGCCAGCAGCTCGTCCAGCGCCCCGGGGTCGCCCGAGACCACGACGGACGAGGGGCCGTTGACCGCGGCGACGGCGAGGCGGGTCTCCCACGCCTGGAGCCAGTCCCGGGCCCGGTCCACGGGAAGGGCGAGGAAGGCCATGCCACCGCGGCCGGAGAGGCGTTCGGCCACGAGGCGGGACCGCAGTGCCACGATCCGCGCGCCGTCCTCGACCGACAGCGCGCCCGCGACGCACGCGGCGGCGATCTCGCCCTGGGAGTGGCCCACCACGGCACCGGGTTCGACGCCGTAGGACCGCCACAGCGCGGCCAGCGAGACCATCATGGCCCACAGCGCCGGCTGCACCACGTCGACGCGGTCCAGTGAGGCGGCGCCGTCGGCGCCGCACACGACGTCGACGAGCGAGAAGTCGACCAGGGGGTCCACCGCGGCGGCGCACTCGTCCAACCGGTCGCGGAAGACCGCCGAGTCGCGGTACAGCCCCGCGGCCATGCCCGCCCACTGGGCTCCCTGGCCGGGGAACACGAACACCGGCTTCCCCGGATCCGTCGCGACCCCCGCCACCACCTCGGGGGCGACGCGCCCCTCGGCCAGGGCGTCGAGGCCGGTGACGTAGCCGTCCAGGTCCCCGGCCAGCACGACGGCGCGGTGGTCGAACAGGGTCCGTGACGTCAGCAGGGAATGGCCGACGTCGGGCGGGGAGAGCTCCGGGTGGTCGCGCACGTGGTCGCGCAGCCGGGCCGCCTGCTCCCGCAGTCCCCGGTCGGTCCGCGCGGAGACCGTCCACGGCATCGGTGCCGTGTCCCGGCGGTCCTCGCCGCCGGCGCCGCCGATCAGGACCGGCCCGGCCGGCTCGGTGCCGGGGGCGGCGTCCGGTTCGGCCTGCTCCGGCTGCTGTGCCTGTTCCAGGATCAGGTGGGCGTTGGTGCCGCTGATCCCGAACGAGGACACGCCGGCCCGGCGCGGACGGCCGGTCTCGGGCCAGTCGCGGTTGCCGGTCAGCAGCTCCACCGCGCCCGAGGACCAGTCCACGTGCGGGGTGGGTTCGTCGATGTGCAGGGTGGACGGCAGGACGCCGTTGCGCAGCGCCATGACCATCTTGATCACACCGGCGACGCCCGCGGCGGCCTGGGTGTGGCCGATGTTCGACTTCAGCGACCCCAGCCACAGCGGTTGTCCGGCCGGCCGGTCCTGCCCGTAGGTGGCCAGCAGCGCCTGGGCCTCGATGGGATCGCCCAGGGTGGTCCCGGTCCCGTGGGCCTCGACGGCGTCCACGTCGGACAGCGCGAGCCCCGCGTTCGCCAGGGCGGCGCGGATCACGCGCTGCTGTGCCGGGCCGTTCGGTGCGGTCAGCCCGTTGGACGCGCCGTCCTGGTTCACCGCGGAACCCCGGATGACGGCCAGCACCGGATGCCCGTTGCGCCGCGCGTCGGACAGCCGCTCCAACAGCACCAGACCGACGCCCTCGCCCCAGCCGGTGCCGTCCGCCGCCGCGGCGAACGCCTTGCAGCGGCCGTCGGCCGCCATTCCGCGCTGCCGGCTGAACTCGACGAACATGCCCGGTGTCGCCATCACCGCCGCGCCGCCGGCCAGGGCGAGGCCGCACTCGCCGGCGCGCAGGGACTGCACGGCCTGGTGCAGTGCCACCAGCGAGGAGGAGCAGGCGGTGTCCACGGTGACCGCCGGGCCTTCGAGCCCGAAGGTGTAGGCCAGCCGTCCGGACATCACGCTGGCGAGGTAACCCGTCGAGTAGCCCTCGAAGTTCTCCCGGGCGCCGCGGACCAGGAAGGCGTACTCCTGGCTGCTGGTGCCGACGAAGACACCGGTGCGGCTGCCGCGCAGGGAGGACGGGGTGATGCCGGCGCGCTCGAAGGTCTCCCAGGAGACCTCCAGCAGCAGACGTTGCTGGGGGTCCAGGGCCAGCGCCTCACGCGGCCCCACGCCGAAGAGACCCGCGTCGAAGGACGCCACGTCGGCGAGGAAGCCGCCCTCCCGCGCGTAGGTCTTCCCGAGCCGGTCCGGATCCGGGTCGTAGAGGCCGTCCACGTCCCAGCCGCGGTCCTCGGGGAAGGGCGCTATCGCGTCCTGTCCGGAGACGACCAGGCGCCACAGGTCCTCCGGCGACCGGACACCTCCCGGCAGCGAACAGCCCATCGCCACCAACGCGATCGGTTCTCCGGCGGCGTCCTCCAGCTCGCGCAGGCGGCCCCGCGTCTCGTGCAGGTCGGCGGTCACCCGCTTGAGGAGGTAGCGAATCTTGTCGTCGGTCACCATCTGAAACCACCTTGCCGAGAATCGACCGATGTCCGGTCAGGAGATGCCAAGTTCCTTGCCGATGAAGTCGATGAGTTCGTCGTCGTCTGCCGAGTCGAGCTCATCCGCGACGGTGGTTCCGCCGTCCCCGCCGTACCGTGCGCCGGCTCCGTCGCCCCACTGCGCGGCGAGGAGGCGCAGCCGGGCCGCCACCCGCTCCCGCTCGGTGTCGTCCAGCTCCGTCGCGGCGAGGCCTGCCGCCCAGTCGTCGAGACGGGCGAGGAAGGGGTCGGCCGGCGCGCCCAGCTCGGCGAGGAGCACCTCGTCGATGTGGTCCGCCATCACGGCCGGTGTCGGGTAGTCGAAGACCAGGGTGGCCGACAGGGTCAGACCGGTCGCGGAGGTGAGGCGGTTGCGCAGCTCCACCGCGGTGAGCGAGTCGAACCCCAGGTCCTTGAACGAGCGCTGGGGGTCCACGGCCTCCGGCGTCGCGTGTCCGAGGACGACGGCCACCTGCTCGCACACCGACGCGAGCACGCCCTGGTGCCGTTCCTCGGGGGCGAGGAGACCCACGCGTCCGCGCAGCGTGTCCGCCGCCGCGGGCGGTCCCGCGTCCGCCGCGGGGACGTGGACCAGCTCGCGCAGCAGCGCGGGGAGGGCCCCGTCCTCGGCGGCGGACCGGAGAGCCTTCTTGTCGAGCCGCATCGGCAGGGACACCGCCCGGTCGGCGGCGAGGGCCGCGTCGAGGAGCGCCAGGCCGTCCTCGGTGGACAGGCCGACGACACCGGAACGGCTCATCCGCTCCCGGTCGGCGCGGCCCAGTTCTTCCGCCATCCCGCCGTTGCCGGTCCACGGCCCCCAGGCCAGGGAGGTACCGGGCAGGCCGGTGCTCCGGCGGTGGCCGGCCAGCGCGTCGAGGAAGGTGTTGGCAGCCGCGTAGTTGGCCTGGCCGGCGGTGCCGAGGGTGCCCGCAGCGGAGGAGAAGACGACGAACGCGGACAGCTCACGGTCCTGAGTCAGTTCGTGGAGGTTCCAGGCGCCGTCGACCTTGGGCCGGAACACCGTGTCGATCCGCTCCGGAGTCATCGACTCCAGGACCCCGTCGTCCACCACGCCCGCCGCGTGCACCACGGCGCTCAAGGGGTGCTCGTCCGGGATCGACGCGAGCAGCTTCGCCACGGCGGCCCGGTCGGCCACGTCGCACGCCACGGCCTTGACCGTCGTCGCGCCGGACGCGGTCAGCTCGGCCATCAGCTCGGCCGCGCCGTCGGCGTCCGGTCCGCGGCGGCCGGCCAGGAGGAGATGCCGGACGCCGTGGTGGCGGACCAGGTGCCGCGCCACCTGCGCACCGATCGCCCCGGTGGCACCGGTCATCAGGACGGTCCCCGTGGAGTCCCACGCGGGCGGCATCGTCAGGACGATCTTGCCGATGTGCCGGGCCTGGGCCAGGAACCGGAAGGCCTCCGGTGCCTGCCGGACGTCCCACGACGTCACCGGGACGGGCCGCAGTTCCCCCTGCTCGAACAGCGCGAGGAGGTCGGCCAGCATCCGGGCGATGCGCTCGGGCCCGGCGTCCATCAGGTCGAACGCGCTGTAGGCGGCCCCCTCGTAGCCGGCGGCGACCTCGTCGGGCTCGCGGATGTCGGTCTTGCCCATCTCGACGAACCGGCCGCCCGGCCGCAGCAGCCTCAGCGACGCGTCGACCAGGTCCTTCGTCAGGGAGTTCAGGACGACGTCGACGCCACGGCCCCCGCTCGTCGCGCGGAAGCGCTCCTCGAAGCCGCTGTCGCGCGAGGAGGCGAGGTGCTCGTCGTCGACTCCCCCGGCGCGCACGGTGTCCCACTTGGCGGGGCTCGCCGTCGCGAACACCTCCGCCCCCAGGTGCCGTGCGAGCTGCACGGCGGCCATGCCGACGCCGCCGGCCGCGGCGTGGACGAGCACCGTCTCCCCCGGCCGTACACCGGCCAGGTCCACCAGGCCGTAATAGGCCGTGAGGAAGACGACGGGGACGGAGGCGGCCTGGGCGAAGGACCAGCCGTGGGGCATCGGGGCGAGCGTGCGGTGGTCGGCGACCGCGACCGGGCCGAGGCAGGCGGCGGCCAGTCCGAACACCCGGTCGCCGGGGGCGAGTCCGGTCACGTCCGGCCCCACCTCGGTGACCACACCGGCGACCTCGCCGCCCAGCGCCCGCCGGTCGGGCACCATGCCCAGGGCCATGACGACGTCACGGAAGTTCAGCCCGGCCGCGCGCACCGCGATCCGCACCTGCCCGGGCGCCAGCGGTGCGGCTGCCTCCGGGGACGGGGTGAGGACCAGGTCGTCCACCGTACCCCCGCCGGCCAGGTCCAGCCGCCACTCCCGTACCCCCGGCGGGGGCAGGAGGCTCCCCCGCTCCACCCCGCGGGCCAGCCTCGGCACGCGTACCTGCCCCGAGCGGAGGGCGAGCTGCGGTTCGCTTCCGGACGCCGCCGCCGGGAGGGCGGCCGCCGAGTCGGGGTGCCCGTCCAGGTCGACGAGCACGAGGCGTCCCGGGTGCTCCGACTGTGCGGAGCGCACCAGCCCCCAGAGCGTGGCGGCGGCCAGGTCGGTGGTCTCCTCCCCGGCGGCGGACATGGCGCCACGGGTCACCACCACCAGCCGTGAGGCGAGCAGCCGGGGGTCCGCGAGCCAGGTCCGGAGCACGTCCAGCACCCGCCCGCACAGGGCCCGCGCGTCGTCGGCGCCGTCGCCGCGGCACACCAGGAGCGCCAGGTCCGGCACGGGCTCGCCGGCGTCGATCGCCGCGAGGAGCGCACCGGGGTCCGCGAACGCCGGGGCCGCGAGCCGGCCCGCGAGGTCGTCGTCCCCGAGCACGGCGCAGCGTGCGGCGGCGGCCGCTGCCGCGGGGCCTGCCACGGGCTCCGCCCAGTCGATGCGGAACAGCGCGTCATGGGTGGGTGCGGGCCGGAGCCGGTCGGCGGAGACGGGTCGGGTGATCAGCTCACCGACCGACGCCACCGGGGCACCGCGTTCGTCCCACAGGGCGAGGGACACACAGTCCGTGCCGGACGGGGTCAGCCGGGCGCGCAGCGCCGGTGCGCCACTGCCGTGGAAGGACACCTCGCGCCACGCGAACGGAATCCGCAACGGCGGCTGCTCGCCGTCCTCCCCGTCGAGGAGGGCGGTGTGCAGCGCGGCGTCGAGCAGCGCCGGGTGGACGCCGTAGCGGGCGGCTCCGGCCCGCGCCTCTTCGGGGAGCGCCACCTCCGCGAACACCTCGTCGCCGAGCCGCCAGGCCCGGTGGAGCCCGCGGAACGCGGGCCCGTAGTCGAGGCCGGAGGCGGCTTGACGTTCGTAGAACCCGTCGAGCGCGACCGGGCGCGCCCCCGGGGGCGGCCATGTCCCGCCGTGGCCGGCCGGCACGGCGGCGGCCTCGGGCCCGAGCCGGCCGCGGGCGTGGCAGACCCAGGGTTCGTCCGCGTCGGCGCCGTCGGGCCGGGAGTACACGCCCACCGGGCGGTGGCCCTCCTCCCCCGCGGGCCCCACCCGCACCTGGAGGTGGACGGTGCCCCGGTCGGGCACGGGCAGCGGTGCCTCCTGGGTCAGCTCGACGAGCCGCCGGCAGCCGGCCTCGGCGCCGGCGCGGACCGCCATCTCGACGACGGCGGTGCCCGGCACGAGTGCGGCGCCGAGCACGACGTGGTCCGCGAGCCAGGCCTCGGTCCGCCGGGACAGCCGCCCGGTCAGGGCGAGCCCCTGGGAGTCCGCGAGGGCCAGGGACGCCCCGAGCAGCGGGTGTCCGAGCCCGGTGAGGCCGGCGGCGGTCACATCGGCGTCCGCGCCTGCCCGGCCCCAGGGGTAACTGCGGCGCTGGAAGGCGTAGGTGGGCAGGTCCACCCGGCGGGCACCGGTGTCCGCGAAGAGCTTGGTCCACTCGACCCGGACCCCGTGGACGAACGCCTCGGCCACGGCCGCGAGCACGGTGTCGGCCTCGGGCCGGCCGCGCCGCGACACCGGGACGAGCACGGTGCCGGCGCTGTCCGCGTCCTCGGCGAGGCAGTCCTGGGCCATGGCCGTCAGCACCCCGGACGGCCCGACCTCCAGGAAGGTGTTCACTCCTTCCGCCACGAGCCGGCGCATCCCGTCGCGGAAACGCACCGCCGCGCGGGCGTGGCGGACCCAGTACTCCGGCGAGCACAGCTGGTCCGTGGTCGCGATGTCCCCGGTGACGTTCGAGACGATGGGGATCCGGGGCGGGTGGAAGGTGAGTCGCTCCGCGATCCGGCCGAACTCCTGAAGCATCCCGTCCATCTGCGGGGAGTGGAAGGCGTGGCTCACCCGGAGCCGTTTGGTCCGTCGGCCTTCGCTCTCCCAGTGGGCGGCGCATTCCAGCACGGCGTGCTCGGCGCCCGACACCACCACCGCGTCCGGTCCGTTGACCGCGGCGAGGGACAGCTCGTGGGCGCGTTCCTCCACCCACGGCCGGATCTCCGCCTCGGTGGCCCGCACGGAGACCATCGCGCCGGCGCCGGGCACCTCCTGCATCAGCCGGCCGCGGGCGGCTACGAGGGCGCACGCGTCCTCCAGGGACAGGACGCCGGCGACATGTGCGGCCGTCAGCTCCCCGATGGAGTGGCCGAGCAGGAGGTCGGGGGTGAGTCCCCAGTGTTCGAGGAGGCGGAAGAGGGCCACCTCGTAGGCGAAGAGGGCGGCCTGGGTGTACGAGGTCTGCTCCAGGAGTCCGGCTTCCGGCGTTCCCTCGGCGGCGTACAGGACCTCCCGCAGCGGTCGGTCCAGCCGCGGGTCCAAGTGCCCGCACACCGTCTCCAGGGCCTCGGCGAACACCGGGTGGGCGGCGGCCAGCTCACGTCCCGTGCCCGCGCGTTGGCTGCCCTGGCCGGAGAAGAGGAACGCCAGCCGGCCGTCGGCCACCGCGCCGCGCACGACGCCGGGGGCGGGGCGGCCCTCGGCGAGGGCCGTCAGTCCCGCGAGGAGACCGTCCCGGTCGGCCGCCCACACCACGGCCCGCTGGTCGAGGGCCGCGCGGGAGGTCGCCAGCGACCAGCCGACGTCCACCGGCCGGAGTTCCGGCCGGGCCCGGAGCTCGGCCGTCAGCCGCTCCGCCTGGTCCCGCAGGGCTCTCTCGCCCCGGGCCGAGAGCACCCACGGCACCCGCTCGGGTGCGGTGACGGGGCCGGCTGAGCCGGCCGGGTCGTTGGGGCCGGCGTCCGCGTGGTCGTCCTGGGGTGCCTGCTCCAGGATCACGTGCGCGTTGGTCCCGCTGATGCCGAACGACGACACCCCCGCCCGGCGCGGGCGGCCGGTCTCGGGCCACTCGCGGTTCTCGGTCAGCAACCGGACCGCGCCGGTGTCCCAGTCCACGTGCGCGGAGGGTTCGTCGACGTGCAGGGTCTTCGGCAGGGCCCCGTTCCGTACCGCCATGACCATTTTGATCAGGCCGGCGATGCCCGCCGCGCCCTGGGTGTGCCCGAGGTTCGACTTGATCGAGCCCAGCCACAGCGGCCGGTCCGCCGGCCGGTCCTGGCCGTAGGTGGCCAGCAGGGCCTGGGCCTCGACCGGGTCGCCCAGCCCGGTCCCCGTGCCGTGCGCCTCCACGGCGTCGACCTGGTCCGCCGACAGGCGGGCGGCCGCCAGTGCCTGCCGGATCACACGTTGCTGGGACGGGCCGTTCGGTGCGGTCAGGCCGTTGGACGCGCCGTCCTGGTTGACCGCGGAGCCGCGGATGACGGCCAGCACCGGATGCCCGTTGCGCCGCGCGTCGGACAGCCGCTCCAGCAGCACCAGACCGGCGCCCTCACCGAAGCCGGTCCCGTCCGCCGCGGCCGCGAACGCCTTGCACCGGCCGTCCGGCGCCAGGCCGCGCTGCCGGCTGAACTCGGTGAAGACCCCCGGCGTCGTCATCACCGTGGCACCACCGGCCAGGGCCATGTCGCACTCGCGCTGCCGCAGCGCCTGGACGGCCTGGTGCACCGCCACCAGGGACGCCGAGCAGGCGGTGTCCACGGTGACGGCGGGGCCTTCGAGGCCGAACACGTAGGCGAGGCGCCCCGACAGCACGCTCGCGGCGTTGCCCGTCATGTGGTAGCCCTCGGTGCCCTCGGTCATCCCGATGCCACCGCTGCCGGCCACGAACAGGGATCCGACGAAGACCCCGACGGGCCGGCTCCGCAGGGAGCCGGGGTCCACCCCCGCCCGCTCGAACGTCTCCCACGCGGTCTCCAGCAGCAGCCGCTGCTGGGGGTCCATCGCGGCCGCCTCGCGGGGGCTGATCCCGAACAGGTCCGCGTCGAACTCCGCGGCACGGTCGAGGAAGCCCCCTTCGAGGGCGTAGGTCCGGCCGGGGCGGTCGGGGTCCGGGTCGAAGAGGTCCTCGGCGTCCCAGCCCCGGTCGGTGGGGAAGGCCGAGATCGCGTCGGTCCCGGTCGCCACCAGCCGCCACAGCTCCTCCGGCGACGACACCCCGCCGGGGTAATGACATCCCATCGACACGACCGCGATCGGCTCCCGGCCGACCGCCTCCGCGGTACGGAGGCGCTCACGGGTCTCCAACAGCTCGGCGGTGAGGCGCTTGAGGTAGTCGAGCGTCTTGGTGTCATCGGTCATGTCGAACGTGCTGCCCTTCACAAGGAGATTCAGGACCTCTTGAGCTCACCGTCGACGGCGCCCGACCCTTCGCGGTCCGCCGTCGACGCGGGTGCCGTCATCCGGCGGCGGGGCCCCCGAAACGCAGCGGCAGGGTGTCGGGCCCGGCGACGCCGAGCGCGGTCCGCCAGCTGATCGGGCCGGTGAGCCGGGGCGGGTCCAGACGGGCGGGCAGCACCGCGAGGGCCTCGGCGAGCTCCACGCGGGCCAGTGCCGTGCCCAGGCAGAAGTGCGGGCCGCCGCCGAACGCCAGGGTGGGTGCCTCGCGCTTGACGGTGATGTCGAAGGTGTCGCCGTCGGCGTACACCCGGGGGTCGCGCTGCGCCGAGTGCGCGCACATGAAGACGGGGGTTCCGGTGGGGATGCGCACGCCGTGGACGTCGAAGTCCTCGGCGGCGGTCCGGGTGGCCGTCACGGGCAGCGTGGGGCTCCAGCGCAGGACCTCCTCGACCGCCTGCGGGGCCAGCTCGGGCCGCTCCCGGAGCAGCATCCACTGCTCGGGGTGCTGGGCGAAGGCCACCATGGCGAGGGCCAGTTGATGGTTCGTGGTCTCGTAACCGGCGACGAGCACGGTCGCGACCAGGGTGCGGACCTCGTAGTCGTCGAGGACGCCCTCCTGGTGGGCGCGCAGGATGTCGGAGGTCAGATCGCTGCCCGGGTTCGCCCTGAGCTTCTCGATCGCGGCCTCGAGGTAGTCGAACATGCGGATGAGGCCCTGCTCCACCTGGGTCAGCATGTTCCGGTCGTCGGAGAGTGCCAGTCCGAGGTTGGCGTCCATGGACAGCCGGCCGACGGTGTCGTAGTCGTCCAGCGGGAAGCCGAGCAACTGGCACATGACCATCGCGGGCAGCGGGTGGGCGAAGGCCTGCACGAAGTCGCACTCTTCCGAGGCGGACAGCTGGTCGGCCAGCCGCTCCACGGTGGCCCGGACGAACGGCTGCGTCTCGATGATCCTGCGGGGCGTGAAGGGGTGGGTCGCCAGCCCGCGCAGCCGGCGGTGGTCCGCACCGTCCAGGCTCTGCAGGAAGTCCCGCATGAAGTCGCGCGCCGGACCCTCGGGGGTCCCCACCATCTCCACGAGGCCCCGGAAGCCCGAGACGAGCCGCGGATCGCGGGCGAGGTCCTTGGCCTCGGCATACCGCAGCACCAGCAGCGCCAGCGGAGTACGGGCGACCCAGGAGCGTTCCCTGGCCTCGGCCACCTCGGGGGAGTCCCAGGCGAACCCCGGGTCGGTGAAGTCCAGAAACGGCAGATCCGACCAAGACGGCTCGGTGTGTGCGGTGGTCGACATGTTCGATCCTTCCCTCGGCTTACGGGCGCGCTGCCGCCCCGCATGCTGTTCAGAGAAACGTGACGCGGCCTTGTGATCCACGTGGTTCATCAGGGAGCCGGCCGGTTACGGGACATCGGGCTGCCCGTCCGGCCCGCTCGCCCGGTCCAGCAGTCCGTGTGCCCGGACCAGCGCCTGTCCCTTGAGGAGCACTTCGTCGAACTCCTCGTGCGGGTCCGAGTCGAGGACGATGGCGCCTCCGGCACCGATCACCGTGCCCGTGCCGGTGGTCACCGCGGTGCGGATCACGATGTTGAGGTCCGCGCCGCCGCTGAGTCCGAAGTAGCCGATGGTGCCCGAGTAGATGCCCCGGCCCTCCTGCTCCAGCCGGTCGATGATGGCCATCGTCCGGACCTTCGGGGCGCCCGTCATCGAGCCGCCGGGGAAGCACGCCCGGACGCAGGCGACCGGGTCCACGTCGTGCCGCAGGCGGCCCCGGATCGTGGTGACCAGCTGGTGCACCGTCGCGTAGGACTCGGTCACCATGTAGGCGGGGACCTCGACGGAGCCCACCTCGCACACCCGGCCCAGGTCGTTGCGCAGCAGGTCGACGATCATGAGGTTCTCGGCCCTGGTCTTGGCCGACGCCGTCAGCGACCGGCGCAGTGCCTCGTCACTGGCCGGGTCCGTGCCCCGGGGCGCCGTCCCCTTGATCGGTTTGCTCTCCGCGACCCCGTCCCGGTCGATCCGCAGGAACCGTTCCGGGGAGGAGCACACGACGCTGACGTCACCGTGGCGCAGGAAGGCGCCGTAGGGTGCCGGGTTGAGGCGGCGGAGCGTGAGGTGGTAGCCGAGCGGGTCCGGCAGGGCGGGCAGCCGGATCCGGTTGGTCAGACAGATCTCGTAGCTCTCCCCGCTGTTGAGCTCGTCGAGACAGTCCCCGATGTCCTTGACGTACTCGGCGCGGGCGCGGGCGAGGTCTCCCCCCTCCGCCGGGGCCGTGGCGGCGTCGGGCGGCCCGGCCGGCGGGGAGGCGGGCAGGGAGCGTGCGCGCTGTGCCGTCTGCTCCACCCAGGAGCGGGCACGGTCCAGCGCGTCGTCCCCGGTCGCGCTCACGGCCACGACGTAGGTCTTCTCCTCGCGGTGGTCCACCGCGATCAGCCGGTCGGCGAAGGTCCATACGGCGTCCGGTGTCTCGGCCGTGTGGACGTTCGGGCTGCCGCACTCGGCCTTGAGCTCGTAGCCGAAGTAGCCGACGTATCCGCCGTTGAGGTCGAAGGGAAGGTCCGGCGTGCCGAGCCGGCGGGCCCGCAGCCTCTGCTGGAGCACGTCGAAGATGGTGCCGGGCTCGGTCCGCTCCCCGGTTGAGTCGCGGACCACCACCGCGTTCTCCCCGGTCCGGTAGGTGAGGGTCTCGGCGAGGGGGCCGCAGTCGTCACCGAGGAAGGAGAAGCGGGCCCCGCCGGTGCCCGGTGCGCTGCTGTCGAGCCAGAAGCTGTTCGCGCTCGTGGAGTACAGGGCGGTGAACAGCGCCGCGGTGTCCACGGCCCGGTCGATGACCTCGACGACCGGCCGGAGTTCCGCCTCGGTGGCGGGCGCGTGGTCCCGCGACAGGGGCCGGTGCGGCTGCGGTGACGGCGCGGGGGCGTAGTCGCCTCCGACGAGCTCCGCGAAGTTGCGGAGCAGTTGGGCCCCCCACTCGCTCGCGATGGACTCGGGGTGGAACTGCACCCCCCAGCGGGGCAGGGTGCGGTGCCGCAGCGCCATGACGGTGCCGTCCTCCGCCCAGGCGGTGGCCTGGAGGTCCTCCGGCAGGGGCTCGGTGACCCGCAGCGAGTGGTAGCGCACCGCGGTGAAGTTCTGGGGCAGGCCCTCGAACAGGTCCCGGCCGGCGTGCCGGACCTTCGCCAGGTGGCCGTGCCGGGGCGTGCCCTGCACCACCTGCGCGCCGTGGTGGTGGGCGATCGCCTGGTGCCCCAGGCACACCCCGAGGACCGGTATGTCCTCCCAGCGGTCCAGCACTTCCTGGCAGAAGCCGAGGTCGGCCGGGTGCTGGGGACGGCCCGGGCCGGGCGAGATCACGACGCAGTCGAACATGGCCGGGTCCAGTTCCGGCCACGACGGGTCGTCGTTGAGGACGACCGTCGGTTCCTTGCCGTACACCTCGGCGAGGAGCTGGAAGAGGTTGTAGGTGTAGGAGTCGTAGTTGTCGATCAACAGCACACGCATCGAGCGCCTCCCTGTCGGGTGCGGGCGGGGTCGGCTACTCGCCGAGCTGGTCGTCGATGAAGTCGAAGACTTCTTCCAGGGAGGCCGCCGAGCGGAGCTGCTCGATGGCCTCGTCGCCCCTGCCCGGCTCCGGGCCGGGGTCCGCAGCGACCGCGTCCGCCACTGTCCCGCGCCCGGTGTCCCGCGCCGACGGCGCGTCGGGCAGGAGCAGCGTGCGCAGATGCCCGCGGAGCGCGTCGGGGGTGGGGTGGTCGAAGACCAGCGTGGCCGGCAGGCGCAGCCCCGTGGCGCTGTTGAGGCGGTTGCGCAGTTGCAGGGCGCGCAGGGAGTCGAAGCCGATCTCGACGAACGCGCGCCGCTCACCGACGGTCCGCGGGTCGTCGTATCCGAGGACGGCCGCGACGTGGCCGCGGACCAGGGTGAGCAGTTGGGCGTCCTGTTCGGCCTCCGGGAGGCGGGCGAGGCGGGCGGCCAGGTCGTCGCCGCCGCCGGGCTCGTCCTCGGTGCGGACGGTGGCGCGCCGGACCGGGGTACGGGCCAGGCCGCGCAGCAGGGGCGGGATGTTCTCGGTGTCGCCGCTGCCGAGGGCCGCGGTGTCGAGGTGCAGGGGGAAGACGACGGGGGCGTCGGTGGCGCGGGCGAGGTCGAACAGGGCGAGGCCCTGGTCGTCGGAGAGCGGCCGGACACCGGAGCGGGCGATGCGCCGCATGTCCGTCTCGCCCAGGGTGCCCGTCAGCCCCGACTTCGCTTCCCACAGTCCCCAGCCCATCGACACACCGGGTGAGCCCGCGCCGCGGCGGTGCTCCACCAGCGCGTCGACGAACGCGTTCGCCGCCGCGTAACCGCCTTGTCCGGCGGTCCCCAGCACGCTGGACACCGAGGAGAACACGAAGAGCGGCACATCGGATCCTGCGGTGAGCTCGTGCAGGTGCCAGGCCGCGTCCACCTTCGGACGCAGCACGCGGTCGACGCGCTCGGGTGTCAGCGATCCCAGCACGCCGTCGTCCAGGACGCCGGCCATGTGGACCACGGCCGTGAGCGGGTGCTCTGCCTCCATCGTCGCCAGCGCGCCTTCCAGCACCGCGCGGTCCGCCGCGTCTCCCGTGACGATGCGCAGCTCGGCGCCTTCGGCGCGCAGCTCGTCCACGAAGGAGGCCACGCCCTCACCGGAGGCCCCCGAGCGGGACACGGCCACGAGGTGCCGGACGCCGTGCGAGACCACCACGTGCCGGACCAGCATCCGGCCGAGCACCCCGAGGCCGCCCGTCACCAGCACCGTCCCGTCGGCCCGCCAGAGCGGGGCGCCGTGGGCGGCCGCCGGCGCGACCCGCGCCAGCTGGGGGGTCAGGAAGGAGCCGTCGCGCACCGCGATCCGGGCCTCGCCGCTGTCCACGGCCAGGGGGAGGGCGGGCAGGGACGCCTCGTGTGCGTCGAGGTCCACCAGGGTGATGCGGTCCGGGTTCTCGGACTGGGCCGAGGCCACCAGCCCCCACACCGCGGCGAGGGCGGGGTCGGGCACGGAACCGGGCGTGGGCGCGACCGCGCCGCGCGTGAGCACCACGAGGCGGGAGCCCGCCAGCCGGTCGTCGGCCAGCCACTCCTGCACGGCGGCCAGTACCCGGTGGACGGCCTGGTGGGCCGCGGTGGCCAGGTCGGTGTCCCTGGCCGTGGCGGGCTGCGCGAGGACGACGACGTCGGGCGCGTCGCCGCCGGCGTCCAGGCCCGCCCGCAGGGTCGCGAGAGCGGTGTGCTGCTCGTGGCGGATGCCCCGGGGCGCGAGGGCGCGCTCCGCGTCGGCGGCTTCGGTGCCGATCCAGGCCCAGCGCGTCGTGTCGGTGGCGCGGGGTTCGGGCCGTGTCGTCGGCCGCCACTCCAGGCGGAGCAGCGAGGTGCCGGCGGAGGCGGCGGCCCGGTGCAGGGCCTCGGCGGTCACCGGGCGCATCCCGAGGGTGCCGACGGTCAGGACGGGGCGTCCGGTGGGGTCCGTGGCGGTGACGGACAGCGAGTCGGGTCCGGTGAAGCGGATCCGGGCCCGCAGCCGGTCGGCGCCGGCGGCGTGCAGGGCGACGCCGCTCCAGGAGAACGGCAGCCGGGTCACGGCGTCGTCCGGGGCCGCGGAGGGCAGTCCGACGAACGCGGCGGCGTGCAGCGCCGCGTCGAACAGGGCGGGGTGCAGTCCGTAGGGGGTGGCGTCGCCGCCGCTCTCCGGGAGCTCGACCTCCACGTAGATGTCCTCGTCGAGGCGCCAGCAGCGCTTGAGTCCCTGGAAGGCGCCGCCGTAGTGCAGTCCGCTCTTGGCCAGCCGGCGGTAGCAGTCGTCGAGTTCGACCTCCTCGGCGCCGGTGGGCGGCCAGGACCGCGGGAGGTCGTCGGCGGCGGGCTCACCGGGCGCCAGGGTGCCGTCGGCGTGCAGGGTCCACGGTTCGTCGACGCCCGCGTCGCTCGCCCGGGAGTGCAGGGTGACAGCGCGCCGTCCGGACGCGTCCGGCCCGCCGAGGGACAGCTGGACACGGACCGTGCCCTGTTCCGGCAGGATCAGCGGAGCCTGGAGGACCAGCTCCTCCAGCGTCTCGCAGCCCGTCAGTGCGCCGGCGTGCAGGGCCAGTTCGACGAGCGCCGTACCGGGCACGACGAGGACGTCGGCGACGCCGTGGTCGGCGAGCCAGGGGTGGGACCGTGCGGACAGGCTTCCGGTGAACAGCATCCCGCCGGTCCCGTCCGCCAGGGGGACGGCGGCGCCCAGCAGGGGGTGGTCGACGCCGTCCAGGCCGGCGGCGGCCATGTCCGCCTGCGGCGGGGCCGCGTCCTCCAGCCAGTAGCGGCGCCGTTGGAAGGCGTAGGTCGGCAGGTCCACCGGGCGGGGGTCGGCGTGGTCGAAGGCCTGCGACCAGTCGACGGCGATCCCGTGGACGTGGGCCTCGCCGACCGCGGTCAGCAGCCGTGCCGTGCCGCCCTCGTTGCGCCGCAGCGATTCGAGGGTCAGGACGCCGTCGGCTTCCACGTCGTCGGCGGTCTCCTGGATGCCGACGGTGAGCACGGGGTGCGGGCTCATCTCGGCGAAGCCGGTGTGGCCGTCGGCGAGCAGACGGCGGACGGTGCGGTCGAACTGGACGGTCTCGCGGAGGTTGGTCACCCAGTACTCGGCGTCGAGGACCGTGGTGTCGATGGGCTCACCGGACACCGTCGAGTAGAACGGCACGCTCGCCTGCCGCGGCCGGATTCCGGCCAGCTCCGTCAGGAGGGTCTCGCGGATCTCCTCGACCTGCGCCGAGTGCGAGGCGTAGTCCACCGGTATCCGCCGGGTGCGCACACCGTCGGCGGTGAACGCCGCCATGGCCTCCTCCAGCGCCACGGGGTCGCCGGAGATGACGACGGACCGCGGTCCGTTGACCGCCGCGACCGACACGGCGCCGCCCCACGGCTCGATGCTGCGCAGCACCTGGTCGACGGGGGCGGCGACGGAGACCATCCCGCCCCGCCCCGACAGCACCCGGATGGCGCGGCTGCGTACGGCCACGATGCGGGCCGCGTCGTCCAGGGAGAGCGCGCCGGCGACGTGGGCCGCGGCCATCTCGCCCTGCGAGTGCCCGATGACCGCGGAGGGCTCCACCCCGAAGGACCGCCACAGCGCGGCGAGGGAGACCATCACGGCGAACAGCGCCGGCTGCACGACGTCGACGCGGTCCAGGGACGGTGCGCCGGACTTGCCCTGCAGGGCCTTCGTCAGCGACCAGTCGGTGTGCGGGGCGAGGCTGTCGGCGCAGGCTTCGATCGACTCGCGGAACACCCGTGAGGTGTTCATGAGTTCGGCCGCCATCCCCGGCCACTGGGAGCCCTGTCCGGGGAACACGAAGGCGAGGCGGTCACGGGTCGCGGCGGAGCCGGATGCCACGTGGGCGTCGGCGTCGCCGGGTTCCCCGTCGGCGAGGCCGGCCAGGCGCGCCATGGCCTCGGTGCGGTCCCCGGCCACCACGACGGCCCGGTCCGGCAGCGCCGCCCGCGTGGTCGCCAAGGAGTACGCGACGTCGGCGTCCGGGGTCTCGGGGTGGGCCTTGAGGAAGTCGTGGATCCGCCGGGCCTGGGCCCGCAGGCCCGCCGGTCCGCGCCCCGAGACCAGCCACGGCAGGGGACGGCCGTCGCCGTCCTCGTCGGACGCGGGCAGGGCCGCACGCGGCGGTTCGGCCTCCGGCTCCGCCTGCTCCAGGATGAAGTGGGAGTTCGTGCCGCCCACTCCGAACGAGGAGACGCCCGCCCGGCGCGGCCGGTCGGTCTCCGGCCAGGGCCGGGCCTCGGTCAGCAGCCGCACCGCGCCGGAGGACCAGTCCACCATGGGGGTCGGCTCGCTGATGTGCAGGCTGCGCGGCAGCGTCCCGTGCCGGAGCGCCATCACCATCTTGATCACACCCGAGACGCCGGCCGCGGCCTGGGTGTGGCCGATGTTGGACTTCAGCGAGCCCAGCCACAGCGGCCGGTCCGCCGGCCGGTCCCGGCCGTAGGTGGCCAGCAGCGCCTGGGCCTCGATCGGGTCGCCCAGCCGGGTGCCGGCGCCGTGGGCGTCCACGACGTCGACGTCCGCCGTGGACAGGCCGGCGTTGGCGAGTGCCTGACGGATCACCTGCTGCTGGGCCGGGCCGTTCGGCGCCGTCAGACCGTTCGACGCGCCGTCCTGGTTGACGGCCGAGCCGCGCAGCACGGCGAGCACGCGGTGGCCGTTGCGCCGCGCGTCGGACAGCCGCTCCAGGGCGAGCACGCCCACGCCCTCCGACCAGCTGCTGCCGGCGGCGTCCGCCGAGAACGACCGGGCCCGTCCGTCCGGTGCCAGACCGCGCTGCCGGCTGAACTCGACGTAGCCCCAGGGCGTGGACATCACGGTGGCGCCACCGGCCAGGGCCAGCGTGCACTCGCCCTTGCGCAGCGACTCGGCCGCGAGGTGGATCGCCACCAGGGAGGACGAGCAGGCGGTGTCGACGGTGACCGCGGGGCCTTCGAAGCCGAAGGTGTAGGCGAGGCGGCCCGAGGCCACGCTGGGCATGCTGCCCACGACGCGGTAGCCCTCGGCGCTCGGCGGTACCTGCCGGATCCGGGCTCCGTACTCGCTGTACATGAGGCCGACGAAGACACCGGTCCGGCTGCCGCGCAGCGTGGTCGGGTCGAGCCGGGCGCCTTCGATCGCCTCCCACGCGGTCTCCAGCAGCAGCCGGTGCTGGGGGTCGATCGTCACCGCCTCGCCGGGGCTGATCGCGAAGAAGTCCGCGTCGAAGTCGGCCGCGTCGTAGAGGAAACCGGCGTGCCGGGTGACCGTCGTGCCCAGGTGGTCGGGGTCCGGGTGGTACTCGACGTCCCAGCCGCGGTCCTCGGGGAACTCGGAGATCGCGTCCGTCTCGGAGCGCACGAGCTCCCACAGGTCGTCCGGTGAGCGGACCCCGCCGGGCAGTCGGCAGCCCATGCCGACGATGGCGATCGGCTCGTCCACGGCCGCACCGCCCGGACCGGTGGTGGGTTCGGGGGCGGCACCCCCGCCGGCCAGCAGGCCGCTGATGTGCCCGGCCAGCGCGTGGGGGGTCGGGTAGTCGAAGACGACGGTCGCGGGGAGCGCGATGCCCGTCTCCTCGCACAGCCGCTCCCGCAACGCCGCGGCGGCGCGTCCACGGATCCCCTGCTCACCGAAGGCCCGGTGGGCGTCGAGCGACACCGGGCCGGTGCCGTTCGCGGCGGTGGAGACGTGGGTGCGGATCAGGTCCATCAGCAGACGGTGTCGCTCCGCCTCCCCGGCGGTCGCCAGCCGCTGGTGGAGCGGCCGGTCGCCTCCCTCGTGCAGCTCCATCATCGCTTCCTTCCTGACAGGGTGAGGCGGCCGTGTACGTGTGCTGCTGCTGCGCGGCGCGAAGCCGGTTCTCCACCGCCGTGCCGTGGATCACCGGGGGCCCGGGGCGTCGGCGTCAACGCGGGGTTCCCGCGCCGGGCGACCACTCGGGCCGCTCCGGGAAGTCGAAGTCGACCTCCTCGGCCAGCTCCAGTTGTTCGACCATCCGCCGGGCGCCGGAGAAGTCGCGGACGAGGCGCTTTCCGCCGGTCGTCGCCCGCAGGTCGCCGACGATCTCGTCCGCGCCGCGGATCCCCGCGGCGTTCAGTTCCAGCCGCAGCGTGGCGAGGTCCTGCTCGGCGAACGCCTCCAGGGCCAGCGGCAGACACCGCACGAGGGTGCGGCGCTGCTCGGCGTTCATCCGGGCGTACAGCTCCCGGACGACCTCGATGACGATCGAGCCGTGTGCCGTCTCGTCCCGCAGGTGCAAGGTGGTGATCAAGGAGTGCATGGGCTGGATCGTGACGTCCCGGGCGAGCAGGGCCAGCAGGGCGTTGATGCAGGTCTCGGCCACCGCGCCCCAGACCAGGACGGCGATGTCCCGTTCCCACTTCTCCGGCATCTCCGCCAGGGTGCGGCGCAGCCGTCGGTAGGTGACGAGTTCGAGCTGGGCCGGCCGTTCGCGCACCCGGCGCAGTTCCCGGGTGCGGTCGATGGCGAGCATGTGCATGTAGGTGTGGAAGCTCTCGTCCACGAGGGACTGCTGCACGCTCTTGCGGATCAGTGGGGCGTCGCTTCCCGGGAACACCCCGTGCATGACGACGTCGAAGGCGGGCTCGGCGACGAGTTGTTCGGTGGCGATGACGCGCTCGTTGTAGCCGATCCACAGGCCCGTCAGCACCCGCTGCCGCGCTTGCGGTTCGGCGGCGAGGAAGAGGGGGTGCTCGGCGAACGGCACGATCTCCAGTGGGTAGTCCGGCACCAGCGGGTCGTAGGGGGCCGGTTCGTCCAGGACCTCCGCCTTGTTCGTCACCGCCGCCCGGCGCGGCCAGGCGCGTACCAGTCCGCGCAGGGTGGCGCTGCCGATGCTGTCCTCCTCGGCCCATCCTCGGGCGGCCCAGGTGGTCACCGAGCCCGGCTCCTCGTCTCGCATCCATCTCTCCCGACCTCGTTGCCCGTGAACCACTGCGGGCCCCATGGGGAACCAGCCGCCCCCGGTACGTCCGGGGCCCATCCGGTGCGTGGTGCGTGAGGGCCGCACGGGTGGCCGGATGGGTGGCTGGATGGGTGGGCACCCCGCAGTGCCGTCGCATCGTCGCCGACCGCTCTTGATGGTTTCTTGAACACAACTTGGCTGCGGCAGATCGAGGCTTTCTGGATGAGGACCGGGAGTGCCAATATGGGCGACCGACGCGATGGCGCGGCCTCGGACGACCGGAGCGTCCGCCGCGCAGGGGGTGCACACCGCGCCCGTCGACTCGCCCTCTCTCCCGGTACTTCCGTCGGAGGACACCTGATGTTCGTTCCGCTCACCCTGGCCGACTTCCTCGATCGCGCCGAGGCGACCGCCGCCGACCGCACCTCTCTGGTCGACGAGCCGCACCAGCCGGCCGCCGTGCTGCCCACCGCCACGTACGGCGAGACGTCGCGGCGCGTCCGGGCCTGGCAGGCCGGCCTGGACGCCTTGGGGATCGGCGAGGGCGAGCGGGTCGCCGTCGTCACCGCCAACTCGGCCCGGCTGCTGGAGCTGCTCTACGCGGTCCCGGCGAGCGGCCGGATCTGCGTGCCGGTGAACTACCGGCTCACTCCCGAGGAGATCTCCTACATCCTGCGCCAGTGCGACGCCTCGGTCGTGTTCGTCGATCCCGACGTCGAGGCCGTACTGGGCTCGGTCGACGTGCCGAAGCGGTTCGTCCTCGGCGAGCAGACCGAAACGGAGGTCATGCGGTTCGACGTCGCCCCCCGCCCCTGGTCACAGCCGGACGAGAACGCGGTCGCGACCATCAACTACACCTCGGGCACCTCCGCCCGCCCCAAGGGTGTCGCGCTGACCCACCGCAGCATCTGGCTCAACGCGATGACCTTCGGTGTCCACGCCCGGATATGGGAGGGAGACGTCTACCTCCACACCCTGCCCACCTTCCACTGCAACGGCTGGGGCGTGCCCTTCCTCCTCGCCGGGCTGGGCGCGAAGCAGGTGCTGCTGCGCCGGATCGACGGCACGGAGATCCTGCGCCGCGTCGAGGAGCACGGGGTGACCCTCGCGTTCGGCGCTCCCGCCGTGTGGGACTCGGTGATCCAGGCGGCGCGGAACTGGCCCGGGGAGATCCCCGGGCGCGGGCGGATGCGCGTGGTCTGCGCGGGCGCCCCGGTCAGCGAGCGGCTGGTCTCCCAGGTGGAGAACGAGCTGGGCTGGGAGTTCCTCCAGGTCTACGGCCTGACCGAGACGACGCTGCTCACCTTCAACCGGCGCCTGCCGGACGCCCCCGGGTCCGGGGGGCTGACGAGGGCGGGCGCGCCGGCCCTGGGCGTGCGGCTCACGTCCGGGCCGCGGGGCGAGGTGCTGGCACGCTCGAACATGGTGCTGGACAGCTACTGGCGGGACGAGCAGGCCGACGCGGCCGCGGTGCGGGACGGCTGGTTCCACACCGGCGATGTGGGTTCCTTCGACGACGAGGGGCACCTGGTGCTGTCGGACCGGGTGAAGGACGTCATCGTCACGGGCGGGGAGAGCGTGTCCTCGGTGGAGGTGGAGGACTGCCTCCTGAGCCATCCCGCGGTCGCCGAGGTGGCCGTCATCGGGGTGCCGGACGAGCGGTGGGGCGAGACCGTCAAGGCGCTGGTCGTACCCGCCGCCGGAGTCCGTGCCACCGAGGAGGAGATCATCTCCTACTGCAAACAGCGGCTGGCCCGGTACAAGGCGCCCACCTCGGTGGACTTCCGCGAGACCCTGCCCCGCACCAGCAACGGCAAGGTCCAGAAGGGCCGGCTCAGGGAGCCCTACTGGACCGGCCACGACCGGCGGATCCACTGAGGGCGCATCCGGTGCCCACGGGCCGGACGACCGGCGACGCGACGGGCGGAGGTTGCCGACGGGCGCCGTCAGCGCTGCAGGCAGGCCTGCCCGACGGACTCGTCACGCAGGATCCGGGCGAACAGCGCCCGGAGCTCCCGGCCGGGGTCCACTCCCAGCTCCTGGGCCACGGTCCTGCGGATGCGGTTGTACACCGCCACCGCCTCCGCCTGGCGGTCCACCTCGCACAGGGCGACCATCAGCAGCCACCCCAACCGTTCGCGGGTGGGAAACTTCGCGCTGAGCGCGGCCAGCTCGGCGACGGCGGTGACGTAGTCCTGCCCCCAGGCCAACTCGGCTTCCCACAGGGCCTCCAGCGTCGCGAGGCGCAGTTCCTCCAACCGTGCCGCCTCGCACACGGCGGGCTCGTAGTCACCGAGGTCGGCGTAGGGCGCACCCCGCCACAGGTCCAGGGACGCCCTGAGGAACCGGCTCGCCTCCGGGTAGCGGCCCTTGCGCAGAAGCTGCCGCCCCTCGCGCAGCAGGTCCTCGAAGCGGCGGGCGTCCACCCGCTCCGCCTCGACGGCGAGCACATACCCCTGCGGCTCCCGCCGCAGGATCCGGTTCCTCCCCCAGGGCGGGCAGCCCGGCTCCAGTTGGCGGCGGAGGTGGGAGACATAGCTGTGGAGGCTGGCGACCGCGTTGCCCGGGGGGCCCGCCGGCCATATGGCCTCGGTGAGCCGATCCGTTCCCACCACCTGTCCGGGAGCCAGCAACAGCGCCGACAGCACAGCGCGTTGCCGGGCCGGTCCCAGCGGGAGGGGGCCCTCGGTCGACGACACCGAGAGCGGTCCGAGAATGTTGAAGGATAAGTCGGCCGGCAAATTCACAACGGTTTTCACAACGGTCACGTACTCTCCTGAAACGCTGGTTGTCAATGGCCACGGGTTTGTCCCCGCGATGAACGTCCCCTTTGCTGCGAGGATGCGAACGGTCGCGGCCGCGTCATGCACCAGGAGGGCGATCACGGGCCGCCGCCCGCGTAATGCATGCATGGCATATGAGCCATTTGTAGATCATGGCGGGATGCTTGCACACCACTTTCTATCCGTCCAGCGCCCCACAGCGGACTAGCAAAAACCCCAGCACCGGCACCACTCGCTATAGGCCAGACCACCCGCATGACGGGTGATCACCAGGTTTGGGTTCTGGATTCCCGCATTGACCTCGGGATTTCCTTCGAGTGGAGAATGCCGGGCCCCGTCCGCGACCGGGAACGGGCTCCCGAGGGGCGCGCGCATCTCGGCCATTCACGCGGACGAGGAAAACCGCCCGGACCGGCCGGTCAGACGTAGTCCTCCAGCCGGGCCAGCGCCATGCCCTGCTCCGTCACCTTGCGCAGGACCAATCGGAGCATGTCCGTCATGGTCCCGCCCCACTGCCGGGGTCCGTTGAAGTGGGTCAGGATGATGTCACCGGGATGCAGCTTCCTGTCCGCCCTGCGGTACTCCAGCCGGTTCGGGAAGGCCTCCTCACTCCACAGGGGAGCGACGCGGACACCGCATTCGCGGGCGATCTCCAGCGTGTCACGGTCGAATTCGCCGAACGGCGGGCGGAAGAGGGCCGGACGGGTGCCGAACTCGCGCTGGACGATGTCCTGCTGTCCGCAGATCTCCGCGCGCTGCTCCTCGGGCTCCAGCCGGGTCAGCTGCGGGTGGGTGAGCGTGTGGTTGTGGATGGCGTGCCCGCGGGCGTGCAGATCGCGGAAGTAGGCGTAGTCGCCACGGATGGCGGAGTCGGTGACAAAGGCGCTGAAGGGGACCCCGAGTTCACTCGCCATGGACGCGAACTGCGGGTCCTTCTCCGTACCGTCGTCGATCGTCAGGAAGACGACCTTGTCGGTCGTGGGTATCCGGGTGATGGCGGGTATCAGGCCCGGCCCGCGGAAGAATCCGCTCGGGGTCTCCAGTGCCGGCTTGACCGCGGGCCGGGGCGGCGCGACGAGCGGCGGCCGGTCCAGTCCCCACTTCGCCGCGGCGACGCTCAGCTGCTGGGGGGTCAGCAGCCCGCCGGCGTTGGCCGCCAGCCCCCCGGACCGGCCGTCCTCGGATTCGAGGGTGCGCAGATCGATCGTGGAGCAGACGGCTCCCGCCACTATGAGAAGCAGCACGGTGACCAGCCGCGAGGGGCTACGCCGTGGCTTCCCCTGCTTCGCGGGCGGTGGTGATATGCGGTCCATATTTCCGGATCCTGACACCACACCAGTGCCCCTGCCTCCCAGGGCACCCATCAGGACGACACCCCTGCACCACGGGCGCGCCGGGGGCGTGGAAAGCCGCGTGACTATGTCCCTCCTCCGCGCGAAGTGGTATGACCCAGGCATGGCCGTCCAAGGAAGCCGAAAGCCCGCCAAATCACCGCTCCTCGCTCCCTTCCTCGCCGGGCTCCTCGGACTGGTGGGGTTCGTCGGGCTGGTGGGCCCCGGCCACGCCGCCCCGTCGGCGGCCCGGACCGGGGCCGGTGACCCGGCCGTCGTGGCCACGACGAACGGTCCGGTGCGCGGCACGGCCACCGACCGGGGCCGCTCGTTCCTCGGGGTTCCGTTCGCGGCCCCGCCGGTCGGGCGGCTGCGGTGGCGGCCTCCGGCCCCGCCCGCGCCCTGGGCGGAGGTACGGGACGCGACCCGCCACGCCGAGGGCTGCGCCCGACGCCCCAGGGCACTGCTGGGCGATGCCGGCACGACGAACGAGGACTGCCTCCATCTGAATGTGTTCACCCCGCCCGCGGGCGGTACGGGCACGCCGGTCCTGGTGTGGTTCCACGGGGGATCGTTCATCTCCGGATCGGCGGCGGCCTACGACGCCGCCGGTCTCGCCCGGGCCGGGGACATGGTCGTGATCACCGCGAACTACCGGCTGGGCCCCTTCGGCTATCTCGCCCACGCCGCACTGACCGCCGAGTCCGCGGCGGCGGGCTCGGGGAACTACGGGCTCCTGGACCAGGGGGCGGCGCTGCGCTGGGCCGGGGACAATGCCGCCGCGTTCGGCGGCGACCGGGCGAGGGTCACGGTGGCGGGCCAGTCCGCCGGGGGCCTGAGCGTGTGCGCCCACCTGGTGTCCCCGGCCTCGCGCGGGCTGTTCGCGCGGGCCGTCGTCCACAGCGCCCCGTGCGCGCTGCGCATCCGTGACGCCGCGGCCGCCGAGTCCGCCGGGCGGACCTTCGCGGCGGGGGCCGGCTGCCCGGGAGCGGCCGCCTCGGTCCCGGCGTGCCTGCGCGGGAAGTCCGTCACCGACATCCTCGCCGCACCGGACGCGGGCAGTCCCACCGCGTGGTCCCCGGTCTCCGGCACCCCGGTGCTCCCCACCGCGCCGGCCGATGCCATCGCGGCGGGTGACCACGCCGAGGTACCGGTGCTGATCGGCGACACCCTCGACGAGGGCACGATCACCTCGGCGGTCCTGGAGTCGGGGGGCACGAAGCTGAACGCCGTCTCCTACCCCGTCCTGCTCGCCGGCCTCTTCGGCGTCGACGCCGTCCGCGTCGCCGCGCGCTATCCGGCCTCGGCCTACGGCGGCGACCACCGGCTCGCCTTCGCGGCGGTCTTCGGCGACGCCGTCTTCGCGTGCCCGACCCGGGCGACCGCCCGCTGGTTCGCCGCCGCGACGCCGGGGAGTACGTACGCCTACGAGTTCGCGGACCGCGCCGCCCCCAACCTCTACACGCTGGACCCCGACTTCCCGCTGGGGGCCTACCACGGTGCCGAGATCCCGTACCTCTTCGCCTACCACCGGGGCGGCGCGGAGCCCGGCCCGGCCCAGCGCCGTCTGTCCAGGGCGATGATGGCGTACTGGAGCCGGTTCGCCGCCACCGGCGATCCGGGCGGCGGGGCGGCACCGCCCTGGCCTGCGACCGCCGCCACCTCCTACCTGCCGCTTTCCCTCGCCCCCGACGCCATCGCGCCGCGCCGTGACTTCGGCTCCGCCCACCAGTGCGCCTTCTGGGACGGACTCCCCCGGCCCGCCGCCCGCCCGGTGCCGTGACCGGACGTCGGCCGCGTGGGAACGTCACGGCGGCGCATGTTCGCCCGAGCGAGTGATATATCGCTGCCCGGTGACGGCGAACGGCGGCCCTCACCCACCCGACGCGCGACGATGCCCGGGCGGGGCCCTTCGGGACGGGCCCCGCTCCGACCGTTCCCCCCGCGTGGAGGTGCCGTGTACACCACCGAGCTAGCCGCCAAGACCCTCGAACCCACCGCCGTGGAAGACCAGTTGGCCGAGGACTACGCCAGCGTCCTCGACGTCGTCTCCCGCCTCGAGCAGGCCCTGCGGGACGGCGCGTGGCGCGGCGTCCGCGACGAGCTCGACCAGCTCGTCAGCGCCGCCGAGGACATGTGGTCCACCCTGTCCGACCCCGACCTCGATCAGGGCGAGGACCCCTTGGACGTCGGCCGTCCGTTCATGACACCGACGGCGGACGCCGCGACGGTGCGCCAGCTGATCGCCGTGTACGCCCAGCCGCACGCGGTCGGCCGGATGCTCTACCCGACGAGCCTCATCGCCGACCCGCAGCTGCGCGGGGCGGTGGAGAACGAGAGCGAGCAGGGCCCCCGGCAGGCGGTGGCGGACGAGGCGGCGGCCCCGCGGCTGCTGGAACCGGCCGCCTACCCGGTCTGACCTCCGGACAGGCGCCTGCGGGGGGCTCTTCGCAGCGACCTGTCCGGCAGGGCCGCCGGCCCACCTCCGACGGGGGGTCCGACGGGACCGCGCGGCGGCCGGACCAGCGCCCCTTCGGCCGTCCCTGCCGACGGGGCCCCACCGGCGTCGGAAGGCGAGGTGCGACACCGTCGGTCACCGGTTCCTGAACATGCGACCGGCACATGTCAAGCCAACTCGTGTACGCCCCTCAGCGGCGCACCATCCGTTCCACCAGCCCCGGAAGCCATATCCCCCCTCGTGGGACTGGCCGGTCCTGATCGGTGGGTACAGACGGACGGTGCGTTCCTTCTTACGCTCACCGGCCATGAGCAGATCCGTGCTGAGCCGACTCAGCCTTTCCGCGACGCTTGCCCTGGTCATCGGCCTCACCGGCCTGAGCCAGTCGGCCACCGCCGCCGAACCCCCGCCCCTGACCGTCACCGCCGACAAGCAAGCGGCGACGCCGGGTTCGTCGGTCACGCTGACCATGACGTTCACCAACGTCCAGACCACCGATGTGCAGTTCGTCTACCAGACGGTCCACCCGACCTACGACACCACCAAGGGCGGGCTGAAGTACACGTTCACCTCCTGCACCGAGGAGGGCAAGCCGTGTGACGCGACCCGGCCGCTGAACTACACCGTGCCGATCGCGCCGGGCGCCACCCGCACCGTCAAGCTGACGTACCAGGTCGCCTCCGACTCGACCTGTGGCGCCAACAAGGCGATCGGCTTCTACTCGTACCTCTACTACGAGTTCGCGGCGGGGCAGAGCACGAAGGACGGGATCTTCCCGACGGGGCTCACCAACGTGCCGTGCGCGACGAACCCCGCCCCGACGGGGGCCGGTCACCAGTGATCCGGTAGGTCGCCGCCGGGTCGGAGACGACCCGGCCGGCTGCCGTACGTGCCCGCTCCGCGCGCCCCGCCCCTCGCTACGTGAGGCCGAAGGGGTCGAAAGCGTGACCGTGCCAGATGCGCCGCGACCGCTCCTCGGGGTAGGGCGCCGTGCGCACCTCCGCGTCGAGCAGCCGGGTCAGTCGCCGGTCCGCTCCGTGGAGCGGCCAGCCGGGTTCGCCGTGCTCGGCGAACGCCGCCCACGCACCCCGGATCTCCTGCGCGAGAGCGAGCGCCTCGGCGGGTGGTTCTCCCCCGCCGATCAGAAGCCGGCCCGCCGGGCTGTCGAAGGTACCGAAGAGCAACGGGACGTCGACGGAGTGGCTCGCGCCGAGGGCGCCGCCCAGCGCCGGTGAGGACCAGCACAGTTCGTACAGGTGGCACCTGCCGCCCGCGGCCGCGTGCGCCCCGGCCAGATACAGCGAGGGCATCCGGAAAAGCATGTCCGAGTACACCAGCTCGAACAGCTCCTCCGCGCCGGCGTCCGGGTAGGCGGTGCGGTACGCGCGCTCCGCGTCGGGCCCGGGGCCGAGGATCCGCAGGGCGGCCGCCGCGTCCTCCTCGGTGATCTTCCCGGAGCGTCCGCTCGTGACCAGGAAGAGCCGGAACTCGTCACGGGTGTGGCCGGTCAGCAGGGCGACATCGCGCGCACGGCCGTCCGCGAGCGCCCGCCAGGGCACGTCCGGCAGCACCTCGCCGTCCACCACCGGCGCGAACGGCGCACCCACACTCGCGACGCGGCCCCACCGTCCGGCGTGCGAGGGGAGTTCACCCATGAGCGCGTCGACCTCGTCGGCCAGCCGCTGCGGATCGACGGCCGAGAGCGCGGCCGCGGTGGGCGGCATGCCGAGCCGGGCGGCCAGCGCCGCCGCGATGTCCGCCGCGAGGGCGGGGGTGCAGTAGAGCCACGGGACGCTCTGCGCGATCGCCCGCCGGAAGAGACCCGCCGCCGCGGGCATCGCCAGCAGCGTCGCGATCGACCCGGCCCCGGCCGACTGCCCGCAGACGGTGACCCGGCCGGGGTCGCCCCCGAAGCCGGCGATGTTCTCCCGCACCCAGCGCAGGGCCGCGATCTGGTCGAGCAGACCACGGTTGGCCGGGGCTCCGGAGAGCTGGGCGAAGCCTTCCGTGCCCACCCGGTAGTTGAACGTCACGATGACCAGCCCCGTACGGGCGAGCAGCGTGGCGTCGTAGAGCGGGTCGCCCGAGGCGCCGGAGAGATAGGCACCGCCCTGGAACCACACCAGCACCGGCAGCCGGGCCGCGCCCGGATCCGGGGTCCATACGTTGACGGTGAGCCAGTCCGTGCCGGTCGTGCTCCCGGGCGGCCGGGCCGGGCCGGACTGGGGCGGCGGCGGGCCGAACTCCGCAGCTTCCCGCACCCCGTCCCAGGGGCGCGGCGGCCGCGGTGCGGCGAAGCGCAGGGCGCCGACCGGTGGCTGCGCGAAGGGGATGCCGCGGAAGACCGCGAGGTCCGCCTCCCACCGCCCGCGGACCGTGCCGCTGACGGTACGCGCCTTGGGACCGTTGTCGCTCATCGGCAGCTCCCCGGGAGAACGGCTGTACGAGGCCAGGGCCCCGCCCGGCTGCCCACGGTACAACCCCGCAGGGCGGCGCAGTCGCGTGGAGTGCCGGACACGACGCCTCGCGCGCCTCCTGATGCTTCGTCAATTACTTTATGTACCAGGCCCGTTCGTCATACAGGCATCGTCCTGCTGCCGTCGGCACCGCATCGCCTTCCGTCACCTCCGACCTGTGTTGACCGCCCGCCGGCGCGTCAACGCTCTTCCGGGCAGGACTCACAGGGGGCCGTCAGCCGTCAGCTTCGTGATGCGCACCGCCCCTCTTCTGTGAAGTCACATGCGTTCTTGCGAGATTTATGGGGAAGCTAACAGCCAACAGCGGCCCCTTAGGCTTCCGCGCAGCGGACACACGAAGGCACCCGCAGTGGTCCGGCAGAGAGAGGACGAATACGTGGCAGCCACATTCGGTACGCACGACGGCATCGAGACGACCCTCGAGTTGTTGCGAACAGAGCTTCCCCAACTGGAGAAGCACCAGCAGACCCTGGAGACGGACCTGGCAGTGGTCACCGAGCGGCTGGAGTCGGTCCGGCTGGCCCTGCGCAGCCTCGAGGCACTGGCACCCGCCCCGCTGGCGCGGGCGGCGACGGCGGTGCCGGCTGCGTCGTCGGCGCCGTCCGGTTCCTCCGGTTCCGTCGGGGAGCAGGGCTCCGAAGCCGCACAGGCTCCCGCGCCCGTCGCCCCGCCACGGCAGGCCACGGAGGAGAAGCCGCAGGCCACACGGGGGAAGAAGACCACCGGCGAGGCGAAGCCCGCCGGTGGCAAGGCGACCGGCACTCGCAAGCGCACGGCCTCCTCCGCCGGGAGCAAGGTCCCGCGCCCGCGCACGGCGAAGAAGACCGTCGCCGCGAAGAAGCAGCCGGCGAAGAAGACCGCCGTGGTGAAGAAGGAGGCCAAGGCCACCGCGCCGAAGGAGATCCCGGCCGGTGCGGGCAAGGCCGCGCAGGCGACGCCGGCGGAGCAGCCGAAGAAGCGGGCCAGTGGGCTGACCAAGGACGTCGTGGCACACCTGGCCAAGGCCGCCGCCCCGGTCAAGGCCCGTGAAGTCAACCTGGCGCTCGGCCGCGATGACACCAATGGCAGCATCAACGCCGTACGCACCTCACTCGAACGGCTGGTGAAGGCGGGCCAGGCACACCGTCCCGGCCGTGGTTTGTACCAGGCGACGACCGGCTGACAGCGACGCAACCGAGGCCCGGGCCGACCGACATGTTCGGTGGCCCGGGCCTCGGCGCGTCCGGTCAGTCGTCGTCGCCCAGGCCCACGTCCCTGGCCCGGGCGACGGCTTCGGCACGGGAGGTGACCTGGAGCTTCTCGAAGACGTGCGTGACGTGATTGCGCACGGTCTTCTCCGAGAGCACCAGTTCGCGGGCGATGTGCCGGTTGTCGAGGCCCCGGGCGATCAGTTCGAGCACCTCGGACTCACGGGAGGTGAGGGCGGGGAAGAGCATTTCCGCGTCGCGCCGGCGGCTGCCGGAGAGCAGCTCGGTGAGGTGGCCGGCGATGTCCGAGCCGAAGACGGCGCCGCCCGCGGCGACGGTGCGTACCGCGTGCTGGACCTCGTCGGCGCCCGCGCCCTTCACCAGATAGCCGCGCGCCCCCGCCTGGAGGGCGGCGAGCAGACTGCCGTCGTCGTCGGACATGGTGAGCATCAGGACGGGCAGTCCGGGATGGAGCTCGGCGAGCTGACGCGTGGCTTCGATACCGGAGGCGTCCGGCAGGGAGAGGTCCATGACGACGACGTCGGGCCGGTGCTGAGCCACGGCGTCCGGTACTTCGCCGACGGTCTCGGCCTCGGCGACGACGACGGCCCCGCCGGCGATCTCCAGGGCGACCTTGAGCCCCGCGCGGAAGAGTGGATGATCATCGACGATCAGAACGCGGGGCACAGACCTGTCTTGTTCGCTCACAAATCGACGCTATCAGCTACTTTTGGCCGCTCATACCCTTTTAGCCTGCGTCACGAGCGTCTCGCACTCGTACGGCCGCGCCGTCACATCTCGTCGGCCCGTCACACCTCGCCGGCTCCCAGCCGGCGTCGTATCGCCCGCACCAGCTCGTGCACGCCCGGGTCCCTGAGGAGCCCGTAGTGATCGGCTCCGAGGTCGACGAACCTCGGGGCGGCCGACGCGTAGCCGCTGGTGTTCTCGATGAACGAGTAGTCGTCGCCGGCGGCCTTGAAGACCGTCACCGGGGCGTCGATCCTCCGCTCGGTCAACTCGTCGAAGCTGTACTTGAATTCATAGGTGCGGCGTACGACGTCGACGATCCGCTGGATCAGCGCCCGGTCGAGGTCCGCGAACCGGGCGCCGATGAAGGAGGTGAAGCTCTCCTCGTCCTCGGTGGCCCGCAGGCAGTCCTCCAGTGCCGGGCCGGTGGCGCGGCCCGCGAAGACCGAGAAGAGGATCGCCACGAACGCCTGGTTGCGGAAGCTGGGCTCGCCGCCGTGCGCCAACTCGTACTCCGCGCGGAACTTCGGTGACCCCGGCGCTATCAGGAAGAGGTTCTCCACCCGGTCACCGGCCTGTTCGAGCCGGTAGGCGGTCTCGAAGGCGACCCGCGCGCCGAAGGAGTAGCCCCACAGCGTGTACGGGCCCACCGGCTGGATCCGCTTGACGGCCGTGACGTCCGCCGCCGCCATCTCCTTGATGGTGGGGTACGGGGTCTCGCCCTCGTTGATGCCGTGCGACTGGACCCCGTAGAAGGGCCGGTCGATGTCCACGGCGGCGGCCAGCGGTCTGAGGTTCATGGCGTAGCCGCCGAGGCCGGGCCAGCAGTGGACGGGGGGCTCGGTTCCCTCGCCCCACAGCCGCACCAGGCGTGAGGAGGCCGCCGAGGGCACGGAGGACGCGTCGTCGACCCGCCGGGCGAGCTCCTCGACGGTGGGGTGTTCGAACAGGATCTGCAACGGCAGCGCGCTCGCGCATTCCTTGTTGAGTTGATTGATGAGCGCGACCGCCATCAGCGAGTTCCCTCCGGACTCGAAGAAGTCGTCCTGCACGGAGACCGCGTCCCGCTTCATGACCTTCCGCCAGATACGGCTGATCCGCTCCTCGGTCGCCGTCCGCGGCGCGACGAAGGGGCGTGCGGCGGCCTCCGCGTTCACCTGCTCCGACGCGGCCAGCGCCTTGGCGTCGATCTTCCCGTTGGCGGTGAGCGGCAGCCGGTCCATGACGACGACCCTGTTCGGCAGCATGTGGTCGGGAAGGAACTTGATCAGATCGTCCTTGATGAGCTCGGCCGGGCCCTTCATATGGACGATGTCCTCCTTCATGCCTTCACTGCGCATCTGCTCCTCGCTCACCCGGCCGCCGACGAAGAAGTAGGACGCCCCTGTCTCCAGTCCGAGACCGGTCAGGACGGCCTCCATGCGCTTCGCCGACGGCAGGTCGTCGCCGCTCCTGGAGCTGTAGCCCGAGGACATGAACCCGAGGCCGATGTCGTTCATCTGCAGACGCTGGAGCTTCCTGCCGAGATCGATGTAGCCGCGCCAGCTCCGGTGGTCCCGGTTGACCACGGTGATGCCGAGGGCCGACCGTTCGTGGACCCGCTGGTTGATGGCGATGACGTGTTTCTTCAGCACGATCTCGTCGGAGATCCGCTCCAGGTCGCCGCCTTGGTACCGGTACAGCCCCGTCGGCATGTCGGACACCTTGCCGGGGTGGGTCTGGACATAGACGTCCAGGGAGTCCGCGGCGGGCCGCGGCGCGTCGTACGGGACCACCTCGAACGTGCCCAGGCTGTAGTCCTCGTCGGCGCAGTCGAGGCCGTCCTTCACGGCGGGTGTGCGGCCCAGCGCCCTGACGTCCAGGCCGTACGCGGGGAGGATCTCCTCGAACAGGCCGATCATGTGGCCGGTCTCGATTTCGAGGACCTCTTGGATGTTGTTCCTGTAGACCGGCTCGATCGCCGACTTCCGCCCCACGAAGTGGAGCTTGACCCGCGCCGTTTCGGTACCGGACGTTTCACGCATCAGCACCAGCCGGTGGTGCGCGGGGTGGTAGTAGTAGCACCCCGGCCGCACGCCGCCCACCCCGTTCAACTCGATGTACAGCTGGGTGGCGTACAGCGAACCCGGGGACGCGTAGCCGTACTTCGGCAGCAGCCGCTCGGCGCTCAGGTACTGGCCGAACCAGCGCAGGATCCCGCCCCATTCGGCGAGGGTCAGGCTGTCCGGGCCCCGGGGGGCCGCGGCCGTGCCGCCACCGCCCAGAAGGCGCAGGATGTCGGCCTTCTCGACGTCACCGCCTTCGAAGAACCGGTAGGTCTTGCGGGCGAACACCCTCCGCCGCTGCTCGGGCTTCGGCACCGCGCCGGGCAGATCGACCGCAGGCCTGCCCCGGAGTTCCGCCGCGTCCCGGCAGCCGCCGTCCGACAGCTGGGCCTTCACCTGCAGCCTGCTCGCCTTCGACTGGTGGTGGGCGCCGTGCCGCCCCTGGTCCATGAGCGCCGCTTCCTTCGGACTGAGCTCGACGCAGGCGATCAGATTCTGGAATCCGGTGCGGGGGTCGTCCTTGACGACGACCGCGGCGTTCTTGACCCAGTCGTGGTTCTCGATCGCCAGCCTGATCTCGTCCAGCTCGACCCGGAAACCCCTCAGCTTCACCTGGTTGTCCGCCCGGCCCGCGAACTGGACCGTGCCGTCGGGGTTCCAGTACGCCAGGTCGCCGGTCCGGTACAGCCTGGCCCCGGGGCCGTCGGTGGTGAACGGGTCGTCGATGAACCGCTCCGCGGTCAGCTCCGGCCGGTGCAGATAGCCGCGCGCGAGCTGGGCGCCGCCGATGTACAGCTCACCGGTCTCCCCCACGGCCACCGGGGCCCGGTCGCGCCTGAGAATGCGGTAGTGGGTGCGGTGCACGGGGGTGCCGATCGGGATCATGTGCGAGCCGCCGTCTACGGCATCCCGGTCGACGGTGAAGGCCGAGGTGTTGATGGTGCATTCGGTCGGCCCGTACAGATTCACCAGATCGCACTTCGGGAACGTCTCGAGGCACTGCCGGGCGAGGTTCGCGGACAGAGCCTCGCCACCGCTGAAGATCTGAGTGAGCGAGGTGAGCCCCGCGAACCCGTCGCTGTCCAGCAGTGCCTGGAGCAGGGTCGGCACGCATTGGAGTGTCGTCACCCGGTGCGTGCCGATGGCCTCGATCAGCCCCTCGGGGTCCCGGTACACGCCCGGGCGTCCCATGACGACCTCGCTGCCGCAGCTCGGCGCCAGGATCTCCCACTGGGCCGCGTCGAAGCTCATCGGGGTCTTCTGCAGGACGACCGCGTCCCGGTCCAGGTGGCCGACGGCCTTCATCCACCGCATCTGGTTGACGATGGCGCGGTGTTCGATCATCACCCCCTTCGGCTTCCCCGTGCTGCCCGAGGTGTAGATGACGTACGCCAGGTCGTGCGGGCGCGGGCCGGTGCCGAGGGCGCGGCGCGCGGCCCCGGCACCGGGGGAACGCGCGAACTCCCGCACGTCCGGCAGGGTGACGATCGTCGTGCCCTTCGGTGCCAGCTCCGCCAGCCTGGGCGTGAGCTTTTCCTGGGCGACGATGACATCGGCCCGGGCGTCCTCGATCATGTACCGCAGCCGTGCCTCGGGGTACTCCGGTGACAACGGCAGATAGGCCCCCGAAGCGAACAGGATTCCCCAGACGCCCGTCATCAGTTCGATCGACGGCTCGACGAAGAGGCCCACCCGGTCGTCGGGCGCGACGCCGAGATGTCGCAGGTATGCCGCGAGGTCCGCGCTTGCCTCCGCGAGCTCGCGGTAGGTCAGGGTCTCCTTCTCGTCGACAACCGCCGTCCGGTGGGGGTGTGCCTCCACCGCCTCCTGGAAGAGGCCGGTGAGGCACTGGTCATGGGATGTCTGTGTGGTCGGCACGACCGTCTCCTCGGGTGGGGTGCCGCGGGGCACCGAATCGGGATGACCTTCGTGATCCACACTGGGTGTCCCGGTGTCCCGGACACATGAGGGGACGGTCGCGCTGCGGTCCCCCGTCCCGTCACGGGCGACCGGGACCGACGGCCGCCGCCAGGTCCCGGCCGGCCGGCCCGTGCCCGGCCGGGGAGGCCTCGGTAGCGGCCCCGGCGGTCCCGGTATCACGCGGCGTCCCCGTGCCCCGGCCGGTGATCGCGTCGAGCCCGGCCCGCAGGAGGTCCTCGCCGACCCGGGCGGCCAGGTGACCGCCCTCGATGTGCGGCTCCCCCAGCCGGTCGAGGAGCACCAGCGCCGGGCGGCCCGGTGCGGCGGTGCCGCGCGGGGAGGGCATCCCGGGGGCCGCGCCGCGGCGCAGCGCCACCAGGACGTCGTCGGCGGTGACGGTGGCGGGCAGCTCCATGGGGACGCCCCACCGGGCCACCAGGTCCCGGTGCGCCCGCTCGCCCTCCTCGTCCAGCAGCCCCGAGAGCCTGGCCACGCGGGCGGCGACGAGCATGCCGAGGGCACTCGCCTCGCCGTACCGCGGCGCGTCGGCGCCGAGCCCGCGCAGCGCGTCCGCGACGGTGCGCCCGTAGTGGAAGGCCATGGCGGGACCCTGCTCCAGCGGGTCGTAGATCATGAGCGTGGCCCGCACCTCCAGGGACAGGGCGATGAACGACGCCAGGGTCTCCGGGTCGTACCGGGCGTCGCGGCACAGCCGGCCGGCCACCCGGTCGTGGAAGGCCGGGCTGACGGCCAGGACGTTCCTGACGAGCGCGCTCAGTCCGGAGCGAAGGGCGGCCGGGCTGAGCATCGTCAGGAAGTCCAGCTGGACGCGGACGAGGACCGGCGCGGGGCGGGGGCCGGTGGGGCCGACGAGCGACAGTGCCGAGTCCGACATCGCCCGCAGGGTGGTCGGCAGATACACCAGGCGGTGGCGGCCCCCGGTACGGGCGGCCAGCCGGCCGGCGGCGTCGATGACGCGGGTGCCGCCCAGGGCGACGATCACCGAGCCGGGTGTGAGGGCCGCGCAGTCGGGGACGTCCTGGCCGGTCAGCCACCGCACGCAGGTGGGTGCGGCCGTACCGAGGTGGTGCAGGACGCGGGCGATGTGCGCCCGGGGCAGGGTGCGCTCCGTCACGATCACGAAGGCGTCGGGGGCCGGTTCGGCCGCGATCCGTGCCAGTTCGGACCAGGAGTCGTCCCCGTGCCGCACCTGTACCGGGAATCCCACGGATCCGGCGACCAGGTACCTGTCGAGGGCGAGCGGTGAAGCGAAGACAGACATGAGGGGCTCGTTCGTTGAGCTGGATCGGATGGTCACCCCTCACGATCAGCCGCTCGGCGGCCCAGGGGCATGAGGTCCCGGCCCCGTCCCTGCCCCGTCCGTCCCAGCCCGGTCTCCCGGGGGAGGCGGGCGGGCTCCCTGGTGGGCGGCCCGCCCGCCGGCGCTCAGGAGGTCGCGGCGCCCATGTAGTCGGCCCAGATCCGGGGTGGGAAGACATTGCCCCGCTCCGACTTCTCACCGCCGACGTCCGACATGGGCAGCAGCTGCGGCTCGCTCGGCTTGGTGCGGAACATGGCCACGGCGGTGGACAGCTCCTTGGTGTATCCGACGAACCACGCGGACTTCAGCCGGTCCTGGTCGCCGGTGCGGCCCGCCGCGAAGGGACCGATGCTCCCGGTGGTCTTCGCGTCGAGTGCCTCGGCGCTCTTGGCCCCGGCCTCGCGCAGCACGTCGGAGACGTCGTTCGCCACGTCCTCGTCGAGCGCGCGCTGTGCCCGCGTCTGCTGGAAGCCCTCGACCGGCTTGCCGTCCTTGAGCAGCCTGGTCACGGAGTACGGGTCGTTCTGCAGGCCCTGATTGGCGAAGGTGCCGTAGGCCCCTGCCATCCGGATGGCACTCGGCGTCGAGGTGCCGATGGGGAAGGTGCGCTCCAGCGGCGCCATGCTGTCCTTCAGCAGTCCGGCGCGGACGGCGGTGTCCCGGACCTGCTCCAGCCCCACATCGCGGCCGAGCTGGACGAAGGTCGCGTTGCCCCCGGTGATCGAGGCCTGACGCAGGGTGGGGTGTGCCTCGTCGGGGCCTTCCAGGCCCGGCGTCCCGGGACCGGGCGGCTGGGTGGGCCGGGCGGCCGGGAAGACGTCCGCGGACTGCTGGAGCGCGCCGTCCTTGCCGTAGTAGCTGTCGAGGGAGACGTCCTGCCGTCCACCGTCGCCCGATCCGGCGCGCGCGCCGTTCTTCAGGGCGGCGGCGAGGACGAACGGCTTGAACGCGGAGCCGACGGGCACGCCGGAGGTGTCGGCGTTGTTGGTGAAGTGCTTGGTGGCGTCGGGGCCGCCGTAGAGGGCGACGATGGCACCGTCCGAGGGCCGTACCGAGGCGGCGCCGACCTGCACATCGGTGTCGGAGTCGCGCTTCTTCGGGTCGATGTCGCGCTTCAGGACGCCTTCCACCGACGTCTGCAGCTGCCGTGTCCTCTTCTTGTCGAAGGTGGTGTGGATGCGGTAGCCGCCGTGGCCGAGGTCCTTGTCGGTGAGCTGGGTGCGCTGCTTGATGTTCTTGTTGGCGACGTCGACGAGATAGCCGATCTGGCCGTTCAGGCTGGTGGAGGTGGACTGCTTGCGCGGTTCGGGGAAGGTCCGGTACTTGTTCCGCTCCGAGCGGTCCATGAGCCCGGCCCGGACCTGCCGGTCGAGGATCCACTTCCAACGGTCCTCGGCCCGCTCGTGGTTCTTCTCCCCGAGCGAGGGGTCGTACTGCTCGGCCCCCTTCAACAGCGCTGCCAGCAGGGCGCTCTGGCTGGGGTTCAGCTTCTTGGCCGGTATGCCGTAGTAGGCCTGGGAGGCGGCCTCGATGCCGTACGCGCCGCGGCCGAACCAGCTGGTGTTGAGATAGCCCTGGAGGATCTCGTCCTTGCTCTTCTTCCGGTCCACCTTCAGCGAGATGACGAACTCCTTGACCTTCCGCGTGATCGTCTGCTCCTGCGAGAGGTAGGTGTTCTTCACGTACTGCTGGGTGATGGTGGAACCACCCTGGGTCTCCTTGCCCTGCGCGGTGCTGAAGAAGGCACGCAGGATGCCCTTGAAGGACACACCGGAGTCGCTGTAGAAGCTCTCGTTCTCCGCCGCGATCACCGCGCTCTGGGCGGACTTCGGGACGTCCGCCAGCCGGATGATGTTGCGGTTGACCGCGCCCAGGCTCACCATCTGCGTGCCGTCGGCCCAGTAGTAGGCATTGGCCTCCTGACGGGCCGCCACGTTCTCGTCGGGGATCTCCACGCTGGTGTAGACGTAGGCGAACAGCGCGCCCAGGCAGGCGAGGCAGAGGGTGAAGGTGCCCAGGAGCTGACGCCACGACGGAAGCCAACGGCGCAGCCCTCGTCTGCCGCGGCGCGGGTAGTCGATGAAGCGCCGCCGCCTGTGCGTGCCCGCGGCCTTACGGCGGGGCAGGCGAGGCCTGTACCGGTCCATGCCCATGGTCCTATCGCTCCTCGACGAGGCAGCTTTCCTGCCTTGCATCGGTTCGTCCTGTGCCGTGAGTCGGTTCGTCGACTCAGACGATCACGAGCCCTACCCGGTTGGCCTGCTTGTATGAGCGTTTGATGACAACCGGTGGGGAACGGCCCGACGCCTCGGTGGGTGCCCGCTGCGGGCACCCACCGAGGTAGGTGACGGCACGGTCCGGGAGCGGAACCCCTACGGTTCGGGGTGCCAGGCCGGTCCGTCCTGGTTCGGGCGGACCCGACCGAAGACCACGTCGGCGAAGTGGACCCCGAAGCCGATCGTGTCCGGCCGTGCGAGCTCGGCCACCAGGCGACGGCGGTGGACGGCGGACTCCACCGGGTCGTGGTCGGGGCCGGCCGACCAGTCGGGGTGGTCGATCTGCACGGAGGTGTGCATCGCGTCACCGAACGCGATGAGACGCCGGCCGCCCGAAGTGATCGTGTAGGCCGTGTGACCGGGGGTGTGACCGGGCGTCAGGAGGACCCGGACCCCGGGGAAGATCTCCTCGTCGTCGACGACGGTACGGACCTGGGGCTCCAGCGTGGTCAGCATCTCCTGCGTCACCCCGTGCCCGGCATTGGGGCGGCGCTGCGTCCACTCGGGCTCCGAGAACAGATACCGCGCGCCGGCGAAGGCGATCCGGTCCGTCCCCGGAACGGGGAGGCAGGCCCAGCCGAGGTGATCGGTGTGCAGGTGGGTGAACGCCACCGCCTCGATCTCCTCCGGCGCGCGGCCGAGGGCGGCGAGACCGTCGAGCAGTTCACCGCCGTGGATGGCGCCGATGTACGGGTGCTCGGGATCCGCCGGCCAGGCCTGGGGCCCGAAGCCCGCGTCGATCAGCAGGGCCCGCTCGCCGTGCTCGACGAGCAGCCCGCCGATGCTCGCCACCAGATTGCCGGTGGCGTCGAGGTACTCGGGGTGGGCCGCCCAGTACTCCTCGGTCGAGTCCGCCAGCCAGCCGAGCGGCTTGAGCTCGACCGCCCCGTCCGGGACGTAGCTGATCTTCAGCTCGCCCAGCCCGAACGACCGGATCCCCGACACCCGGCGTAACCGCCGACGGCTTTCCGGCTCGTCCTGCGAGGCATCGGTCGTACGGGCGGATGCGGGACGCGTCATGGCCGCGGTCTCCTTCTCGTGACGGGGCACCGCTCGGGCGGCGCTACCCAAGAAACTTACAACTAGAATCATTCAAGTTGCAATGGTGAAAGCTTGATGCAACTGAGTAGAATGACGGGCATGACCAATGACCTCGTGCCCGGGGACCCAATGGTCGGTGCAGAGCCGCGCGCCGCCGCAGAGCGGGAGTTGTGCGGGCTGGTGGGCGGACTGGCCCGCCAGCTCGAGTCGCACGTGCGGGAGCGCGCGGCGCAACTGGGTCTGACCGCCCCCCAGGCGACCGCGCTGCGTGAGCTGACCGGCCCGATGACCATGCGTGAACTCGCCGACCGAATGAGCTGTGAGCCCTCCAACGCCACCTTCGTCGTCGACCGGCTGGAGAAACTGGCCCTGGTCGAACGCCGCCCCCACCCCACGGACCGCCGCGCCAAGCAGCTGGCCCTGACCGGCGACGGCACCGCCCTGCGCAACCGCCTCCTGGAACTTCTGACCCACCACTCCCCACTGGCCGCCCTCAGCCCTCAGGAACAGCGCACCTTCCACGCTCTGCTGCTCCGGACGAGAAAGAGGTAGCGGACCGGGCGGCGGGGCCCGGCCGTGGACGGCTTCGCGGTAGCGACGCGTTTACGCCCATCGCGTTGACAGCCGTGCCGGGCCACCGCAATAGTCTCCACCGCGCCCGCCACTCACGTCATGACGGGCCATCAGGCAATCGGTCCAGCACTCGCACACGCACGTGATCAGCAGTGATCGAGAGGCGCCGGCCCATAGGGGCCGGCGACCCACCCCGCTCGGCGGGAGATCCCGGAGGATCGCACATGCGTCAGAGATTCCTGACCGTATCCGCAGCGGCCGTGGCCCTGGCCGCCATGGCCTGGGCACCCCAGGCACAGGCCGCCGGCCCGGCGGCGGGCGGCGCCGTCGCCGTCCTGGACCAGCAGCAGATCAACCTCAAGCAGAACGGCTGGGGGGACGCGCGAAGCTGCGTCGTCCACTCCAAGTCCACCGTCCGCTGCTTCACGACCCACGCCGAGGCGGACAAGGCACTCGGCTACTCCCGGGCGACGGACCCGCTCGTGACGAACGCCAAGGACCCCTCGGTCCTGATCCCGGCGTGCGCCAGCGGGTGGACGTGCCTGTACGAACACAGCAACGGCGGCGGGCGCCGGCTGATCTTCAACGACTACTACTGGCACAACCTCAACGAGTACGGCTTCGACAACCAGACGTCCTCCTGGCGCAACAACCAGACGGACTCATGGGCCTGGCTCGCCGGGGGCACCGGCGGCACGGGCGGCCAGATCAGCCTCTCCACCAAGTCCTACAGCTCCAACCTCGGCTCCTACAACGACTGGGCCAGCTCGGTCGCGGCCTGACGGCCGACGGGACCGGCGGCCCTGTTCCCGCCGGCCGTGTGGTGAGCGGGCCCGGCAGGGCCCGCTCACTGTCCTCACCAGGCGCGCTCCTCCACCGACAGGACCAGCGTGCGCTCGGCGGCCAGCCGCAGGATGCTGCCCTTCTGCGGATCGAGGTTCAGCCGGACGCCGTGGTACCGGGGTGTGGTGGCGGAGAACCGGAGATTGCCCGCGGTCATCTCCAGGACCCCCTTCATGAAGACCCTGACGTCGGGGCGCTCACCCAGCGGGCCGGCCAGGACCTTGTCGTGAGCCGTGTGGAGGGCCGCTTCGGCGGCGTCCAGCTCCTCGCACAGGCGGTCGACGGCGCCTTGCAGAGTCAGGCCCTCGCTCTGCTGGAGGACGGTGACGGCGTTGACCACCGGGCCGCCGGAGAAGAGGTCGCGCCGGTAGGAGAACAGGTCGTTGACCAGGACGCCGAAGCGTCCGCTCGCCCGGCAGAGGGCCTCCAGGTCGGCGTCCGCCCGGCGCAGCCCGGCGACGTCCGTGGCGGTGGCGTACTCCACCAGTCCGAAGGCCGCCTCGGCCGCGGCGGTCAGCAGCCGGTGGGTGACATAGGTCTCCAGATCCGGGTCCTTCAGGGGGGTGTCGAGCGCGCGGACACAGGCCTCGAACCATTCCTCGCACACCGATGTCAGCCGGGTGTACTGCTCGGGGGTCATCCGGCGCCGGACACCGTCGAGGACATCGGCGTAGGCCGCGACCCACGGCGAGGTGAGGTCCGGCTCGCCGTGGTGCGCGCGGACGCAGGCGTCGACGGCCGAACGGATCAACTCGCGGTGACCGCCGCCCTCGTCACCGTCGTCGCCACCCCGGAGGTTGTCGAGGGTGTCGTCGATGGCGAAGAAGTAGGTGGTGAAGGCGGACAGATCCGCGAACCGTTCCACCGGCGCCGAGGGGTAGGCCCACTCCGGGAACAGGACCACCGGCCACAGGGCGTACCGCAGCTCCTCCTCGGACAGCGGCAGGAACGCAAGATGCCGGCCCGCCCACTCCAGCACCCGCGCGGAGACCTCGGCGGCCTGCGGATGCCGGGTGGCCACGAGCCCGCGTCCCAGCGGGGGCAGCCGGATGGTGACCGGTTCGGCCCCGGGCACCGCGGCGAGGGGCGGGCAGCGGTCCTGCCCCGGGGCTCTCGTCTCGATGATGTCGTCCATGTCTCCCTCATCTCCCGCCGGGTCGGCACAGGACCGACCTTGGCAGGCCGCCCCCGGCACCGGGGGAATCCGGTGCGGCGCGTCGCGGTGCGGCCGGGCGCACCCGCTCCCCGCCGGGCGGACGCCCGCCCGTCCGCTCCCCTCCCGGACCGGTGCCGGATCGCCGCCCGGCCTGCACCGTTGAGCCGGCGTTGATCGAAGGTTGACGGGCCGCTCCTAGAGTCCGGCGTAACCGGTCCGGGCAGCGGCTCAGACGGTCGCGAAGCCGCCCGGGACACCGGACACCGGCAATGAGGAGGAGTTCCCATGGAGAACCTGTTCGATCTGGATGTGGAAGAAATCGCCGTGCCGTCCTTCGACGAGACCGGGGCCGCGGACGCGCTCGGCTTCGTCTCGTTCCCCACCCCGGTCACCGGTCGGGTCTGCAACCCCGACACGGGCTGCATCTGCTAGTCCGCCCCACGGCGCGTGGGTGGGGTACCGGGTCGCCCCCGGCTCCGGCACCCCACCCACGCCGGGGAGCGAGGATCACCGAGGCGGCGAAGGGAAACGAAGGTGTTGCGGGTGCCAGGCAGGGACAACGGGGACGGGGCCGCGGGGTTCGCCTGTGCCGATACCGTCCTGCTCCGGGCGGCCGTCCGTCCGCCGGGCGCCGTGGCGGGGAGCCCGGATCCGGGGGATGCGGCCCGGCTGCGGCAGGCCGCGGCCGACGGTCTGTTCCGTGAGGCCGTCGCCCTGGCCAGTCCGTCCCTGGCCCGTGTCCTGGACAGGGCCGCGGCGGGGCAGGCCCTGTCACCCAAGGAGACACGCCGGGCGTTCCGCGCGGTGACCCGCTATCAGCTGCGGATGAGCGGCCGGGCCACCCCCTTCGGCATCATGGCCGGAGTGACCGCCGCCGGTTTCGGCCCCGTCCCCCGGGCACACTGGGGCTCGGCACACACCAAGGCCGCCCGGGCGGACATGGGCTGGCTCCTCGACGTCGTCGCCCGCCTGGAACGCGACCCCACCGTCCTGGCCCTCCTGGACGTCACCGCCAATGACCTGTGCACGGTCCGCGGCGACCGGCTCGTCCTGCCCTTCGTCCCGGCACCGGGGCGGGGCGAGGGACCGCACCGGGACGGTACGGGCACCCAGGAGGTGTCGGTACGTCACACCGACCCCGTGCGCCGCGCCTTCGAGCTGGCCGCGACCCCGGTCGCCTGGCCCGATCTGGTCAAACTGCTGGGCGAGGACCATCCGGACGTGGCCACGGACACCGTGGCGCGGATGGCCGCCGAGCTCGTCCGCCTCGGCCTGCTGCTCACCGGGCTGCGGCCGCCGCTGGACGACGGCGACCCGGTGGAGCACGTCCTCGGCCTGCTGGCCGGGCACAGCGGTGCCCTCTCGCCCGACAGCCGCCGGGTCGTCGACGAGCTGATCGACATCCGGAGCGGGCTGGCGGCCTACGCCGCCGCGCCCGTCGGCCGGGGCGGCCCGGCGCTGGCGGCCCTGACCGACCGCATGCGCGCCCTTCGGCCCGCCGAGCATTCGGTGCAGGTCGATCTGGCGCTGGACGCCGACGTCCGCCTGCCGCTCGTCGTACGGGAGGAAGCGGAACGCGCGGCCCGGGCGCTGGTGTCCTTGTCCGCGGGCCGGCCGGGCCCCCGTCATCTCCGCGACTTCCATGCCGAGTTTCTGGAACGCTACGGCACGGGCAGGCCGGTTCCGCTGCTGGAACTGCTCGATCCCGCGCGCGGGCCGGGCGTCCCCGACGGTTACGGCGCCGCCCGCGCGCCCGGCGGCCGTTGGGGCGGCGGGAGCGACGAAGGGGTGGGCGCGCGCGACCGGCTGCTGCTGGCCTGGGCCCAGGAGGCGGCCATGGCGTCGCGGCGCGAGCTCCTGCTCGACGACGAGCTGCTGGCCGAACTCCGCGGGGCCGCTGCCGGGCCCGCCCCGGCGGACGGCCCCGGCCCGCCGCCGTCGTTCGACCTGCTGGCCGAGGTGCTGGCAGACTCCGTGACGGCCATGGCCGAGGGCGAGTTCCGGCTGGTCGTGGGCGGGGTGTCCGGGGTCGCGGGGGCGGTCGCCGGACGGTTCGCCCATGTGCTGGGCGAGGCCGCCGAGGACTTCGGCCGCGTCGTACGGTCCGCACCCACCCGCAATCCGGCGGCGGTCCGCGCCCAGTTGGGCTTCTCGCCGCGCACGGGCAGGGCCGCGAACGTCTCCAAGGTCCCCGGGTGGCTCGATCACACCATCACCGTGTCCGCGTTCACCGACCGCGGTTCCCCGCGCGCCCTCGGTCTCGCGGAACTGGCCGTGGTGGCCGAACCCCGGCGGCTGGCCCTGGTGTCGACCGCGCTGGGGCGCGAGGTCGTCCCCACGCTGCCGACCATGGTGCTGCCCCCGGGCAACGCCCCCGATGTGGCCCGTTTCCTGGAGGAGATCCCGCGCGGCGGCGAGGCCGCGTGGCCGGGGTGGGACTGGGGCACGGCCGCCGCCCTGCCCTTCCTGCCGCGCGTGCGCTACGGCCGGACCGTGCTGGCACCGGCCCGCTGGCGGCCCGCCGATCCCGCGCTCGGCACGCCCGCCACACCACCGGGCACCTGGCGGCGGCGATTCGCCGCCTGGCGCGCCAGGGCGGGCGTGCCCGACGAGGTCGCCTCGGTGTACGCCGACCACCGCATCGCCCTCGATCTGAAGGATCCTGAACACCTGGAGTTGCTGCGGCACGAGTGGCAGCGCCGCCCGGGGGCGTTCCTCCAGGAGCTGCCCGCGGCGGGTGCGTACGGCCACGGCTGGTCCGGGGGTCGGCCCACCGAGGTCGCCTTCCCGCTCGTACGGACCACCCCGGGCACGGCCCGGCCTCCGGCCATCGGCCCGGTCCGTCCGCACCCGGTCCACGCCCCGGGGTCGCGGTGGCTGTACGCCAAGCTGTACTGCGCCGCGGAACACCAGGACACGCTGCTCGCCCGGCGGCTCCCCGGCCTGCTGAGCCGGCTGCCCGAGGGGGTGGACCGCTGGCACTTCCTCCGCTACAGCGACCCCGCGCCCCACCTGCGGCTGCGTTTCCACGGCACCCCGGAGGTCCTCGGCGGCCGGCTGCTGCCCCTCCTGGGGCGGTGGGCCGACGAGTTACGGCGGCAGGGCTGGTGCGCGCGCATGGTGCTGGACGCCTACGAACCCGAGTGGGAGCGCTACGGCGGGCCCGAGGCGATGGCGGACGCCGAGGCGGCCTTCGACGCGGACAGCCGGGCCTGCCTGGATCAGGTGGCCCTGCTCCGTGAAGGCGCCCTGGACATCGACCCGCGGCTGCTGGCCGCGGCCAATTACGTGGATCTGGCCCACCGTTTCTTCCC
Organism: Streptomyces syringium; assembly: GCF_017876625.1. Lineage (NCBI taxonomy): Bacteria > Bacillati > Actinomycetota > Actinomycetes > Kitasatosporales > Streptomycetaceae > Streptomyces > Streptomyces syringium. The sequence goes on along the minus strand of NZ_JAGIOH010000001.1, from coordinate 7,295,544 downwards.
CGGCACCGACGGCCCCGGCCACCGCGAGGCGGCGTACCGGCTGGCGGCCGACGCGGGCCCGCTCGGGCACCGGGCGGCACCGGCCGCCCTGCGGCAGGAGGCGCGGCGGCTCGTCGATCCGGACGGCCGGTGGATCGAGCTGGCCCGGCGGCCGGGCGGGGCGCAGGTGCTGCGCGCCTGGGAGCGGCGCGGCCCGGCCGTCGCGGCGTACGGGGCCCGGCTGCGCGGTCTCGGCGAGGCGGCGTGGGCCGAGGGCGGCGCGGTCCTGACGTCGCTGTCGCACATGCATCACAACCGGCTCGTGGGAACGGCCCGCGGTGCCGAGGAGGAGTCGCTGGCCCTGGCGCGTCTGGCGGTCCGGGCGCACATCGGCCGGGAGCAGGCGCGGGCATGAGCACACGGGACAGGGCGGCGGCCCTCTCCGCCGACATCGCCGGGCGGCTCGCCGACCCGGACCGCGTCCGGGCCCTGCTGCCGGCCCGGGGGGACCCGTCGCGGACCCTCACCTTGAGCGACGGCGCGCCGGGCATCGCGCTGCTGCACCTGGAGCGCGGGCGGGCGGCGGAAGGCGCCCTGGGCGCCGCGCACCGGTGGCTGGCCCACGCGGTCGCCCACGCCAACGACGCGTCGGGGGCCACCCCTCCTTCGGCTCCGGGCCTGTATCTGGGCATCCCCGCGCTGTCCTTCGCCATGTGCCGTGCCGAGCTGGTCTCCGGCCGCCCGGTCCGGGCCGCCGCACGGCTCGCCGGGCACGTGCGGGCGTTCGCCCGGGGGCTCGCCGCCTGGGAACGGCGGCGCCGCCCGCACGGCGGGGAGTGCGTGAGCGTCGGGACGTACGACGTGATCTCGGGGCTGGCGGGCCTGGGCGCGCATCTGCTCGACGGCCGGCAGGACGGTGTCGAGGGCAGCGGCGAGACGCTGGCCGAGGTCCTGACGGCACTGACGGGGCTGGCCGTGCCGCTGCGGCTCGACGGGCGTTCGCTGCCGGGCTGGTGGACCGCCCAGCACTCCTCCGGTTACGCGCCGACGGCCCCGGAGACCGGCCATGCCAACGTCGGCCTGGCGCACGGCGCGCCCGGTCCGCTGGCCCTGCTGGCCCTGGCCTGGCGGCACCACGTGGTCGTGCCCGGGCAGGAGCGGGCCATCCGGGTGCTCGCCGAGTGGCTGATGGACATCGAGCGGCGGGACGAGGAGGGCAGCTGGTGGCCCCGCACGCTGGTGCTGGCCCCCGGCGGGGCCGTGACCGCCAACGAGAGTGCACCGGGCCGGGCGTCGTGGTGCTACGGAACCGTGGGCATCGCGAGGGCGCTGTATCTGGCGGGGAGCGCGCTGGACGTGCCCGAGTGGCGCCGTGCCGCGCTCGCCGGCTGGCACGCGGCGCTCTCCCGCGCCCGTCACGCCCAGGGCGGGCCGGCGGGGACGGGGTTGACGGACGCGGGGTTGTGCCATGGCTGGGCCGGTGTCCTGCAGGCCACCTGGCGCATGGCGGACGACACCGGGGACGCGCGACTGCGCGCGTGGCTGCCCTGGCTCGCCGACCGGGTCCTGGAGCTGGCGGCCCCCGACCGGCCCTTCGGCCTGCGGCCCCCGCTGCCGGACGCCGGCACCGTCAGCGACCCCGCCGGCTTCCTCACCGGCGCGGCGGGCGCGGCACTCGCGCTGCACACCTTCGCCACCGACACCGCCCCGGTGACCCGCTGGGACCGGGCGCTGCTGCTGGCGTGAGCCGGGTGTGCGGGGACGTGGGACGATCGGCGGGTGAACACGATCTGCGCCGCGGTGCGCCGGACGCGCCGCCCCGGGCGAACGGCCGCGCCGGTCGCCGTGACCGCTCTCCTCGCCGCCTGCACCGCCTCCCCCTCGGCCGCGCCGTCGACGGACGCGGCCCCTCCCCGGCCGTGCGCCGAGATCACGGCGGGTCCCGTCGACGGTGCCATGGGGCTGCGTTCGCTGACCCTGGAGTTGGTCAACTGCGGTGCGCGGCCCTACACCGTGCAGGGCTCTCCGGTGGTCCGGGTCCTGGACGGCGACCGCGAGCGGATCGACGTCACGGTCACCGAGGGGCCCTCCTCCGTCGCCGGCACCGGCGGCGCGAGCCCCCGGGCCGTGACCCTGCGGCCCGGGGAGAAGGCCGTGGCGGGGCTGCTGTGGCGGACCACCGTGCCGGATCCGGCGGCGACCGCCGTGCGCGCCACGTACCTTCAGGTGGCCCCGGCGAAGGGGGAGCCCTGGCAGACGGTGAAGCCGGACTCCGTCATCGACCTGGGGACCACCGGCAAGGTCGGTGTCAGTCCGTGGAAGCCGCCGTCCCGGAGGTGAGAGACGGGCCGGGGACGTCGCCCACGCCGTGTGACGGGCCGTCGGGAGACGCCGCGGTGCCCCGCCGGGCCCGGGGGCGCGGGGAGTTGACGCGTCGTCCGCGGGATGTGATCCAGATCATCGCCCCGGTGGCGGGGCAAGCGGGGCCGTCGTCAGCGTGCGCATGGCATGATCATGCGGATCATTACCGGCGGGTACACAACGCGCCCGCAGCCGTGTGACGCAATCCGCAGGTGTCGATTCCCTGCGGCCTGCCCCCACCTCACGCTTCCGAGGATCCCATTTTGCGCAAGACCCACAGAAGTACCGCTTTACTGCCCGCTCTCGCCGCCGCCTCCCTGCTCGTCGCCGGGTGTTCGGCCGCCTCCCCCTCCCCCGGCGCGGCCGGCGGCGACGCGGAGCCGAAGGGCGGCGCTTCCCCGGTGGCGGCCCCCGCCCCGCAGCTCGCCGTCCAGGCGGCGCCGGACCGTGCTGCCGGTGCCCCGAGCGCCGTGGCCCGTCCCTCCGGCGGCGGCCGTCAGGCACAGAAGTCCTCGCTGAAGATCGCCTCGTTCGACCGCAAGAGCGGACGGGCCGTCATCTCCGGCGCGCCGGACGTGCCGAAGAAGCCCACGCCGGGTCACACGTCGCCGGCCGAGGCGGCACCCCCGAAGTCGGCCGTGGCCGTCGGTGACGTCATCGCGAGCGCGCCCGCCCCCGGCGCGCCCAACGGTGTGCTCGCCAAGGTCACCAAGGTGCTGGGGAAGACCGAGCGGGGCACCGAGGTCAACACGGCCCCGGCGACCCTCGGTGCCCTGCTGGGCGACGCCAAGGCCGACGGCAAGGTGCCCGTCGACCCGGCCGCCATGAAGGTCGAGCCGCTGCTGAAGGGCACGAACGTCTCCTGGGCGAAGACCGGTGACGTCCGGTTCGGGCCCCAGGGCGGGAAGGTGCCGCTGGGCAGCCTGCGGATCGATGTCGGAGCCTCGGTCCCCACGGCCAAGGGCGCTCCGGTGTCCGCCGAGGCATCGGTGGCGGGCTTCGTCCAGCTGGCCCCCGAGGTCGACTTCTCCTACAACGGCGGCGGGTTCGGCTCCGCGGGATCGCCCGGGACCGCGTCCCTGGGGCTCTCCGGCGACTGGTCCTCGCAGTGGGAGCTGAAGGGACAGGCGGCCGGGTCCACCAAGGACGGCAAGCCGCTGCGGCTGCCGTTCGCGAAGCTGCACGCCGCGCCCGTCATCCAGGTGGGTCCGGTACCGGTCGTCGTGAACGTCGACCTCACCTGCTACCTCCAGGTGGACGGTGACGGCCGGATCGGTGTCGACGTCAAGCAGAGCGTCAAGGGCGACTTCCGGGTCGGCGGCAACTACACCCGGGGCAAGGGCTGGAGCCCCGTTTCGAAGTCCGGCCTGAAGGCCACCCCGGTGGTCGCGACGGCGACCGCGGCGGGCCAGGTGAAGGCCACGCTCGGCGCCGAGGCGGCCGTCGGGCTGTACGGCATGGCGGGTGTCAACGCCGAACTCGCCCCGTACCTGCGGGCCGAGGCCGAGGGCAGCGCCACCGGTGCGAGCGACGGCACCGCCTCCGCCACCGGACGGTGGGCGGCGTTCGGCGGGTTCGACCTGTCGGGCGCGCTCCAGGCGCAGCTGCGGATATTCGGCACGCCGATCTTCGAGAAGCGCATTCCCCTCGGTTCGCTGCACCGGGAGTGGAAGCTCGGAGGCGGCCAGGGATCGGTGTCCACGGCACCGCGGGCCAAGGGGCACTGAGCCCCCGGAGGGCCGGGTGCCCGGGAGGAGTTCGACTCCTCCCGGGCACCCGGCCCGTGGGCGTCGCGGGGGCTCGTCGGCAGTGCCCGCCGAGCCGTCACCAGGGGCCGAAGGGCACGAGGTCCGGGCCGACGCTGTGCCAGTCGTCACCGCCCTCGTGGACGCGGTGGAAGAGGTGCCCGCAGTACCAGACCACCACGTCCTGCCCGTCGGTGCTCTCGCCGTTCACATACGCGTCGAGGCCGTCGGCGTGCGCCCCGCCCTGCCTGCCGTAGCGGTCCTCGCTCGCGCGGTAGCGCAGCAGCCACAGGTCGGAGGAGGAGAAGGCGTTGGCGACGCCGTCGTTCGCGCCGGGCAGCAGATGGTAGCCGCGCCCGCTGTCCCGGTCGAGGACGGCCCAACTGCGCCGGGAGGGCGGGTTCTTCACCCTTTTGGCCTCGGTGCGGAACGGGTGCCAGCCGACTCCCCAGCCCTCGTCGGCGGTGTAGTTGTTGTATTCCAGCAGCAGATCGCGCCGGCTGTTGTCGATGTCGAAGTCGAACCGCCAGTAGGTGTGATGCCGGTGGTCGTAGTGGCACTGGAGTCCCGCGCTGAAGAGCCGGGGCATCACCACACCGTGCTCCCAGAAGGTCCAGCGGTGCGTCAGCCGGTAGGCGCCGATGGTGTGGTAGGACTCCACGCTCAGGGCGCGCCGCCCGGCGCCGGTGTAGGAGTAGGCGCAGACCCGGCTCCGGGGGCAACGGGTCGTGGGGTGGGCGTTGTTGTAGTTGAGGGGGTCCTTGAACGGGCCGCAGGGCCCGTGGTACTGCACCCGCAGCGAGGGCAGGCTCGCCTTCGAGAACACGCGGTGCCCCCGGTAGGAGGCGGCCAGGATCACGATGCCCTCTTCGTCGGGCGCGTCCGCCAGCCGCCAGTCGAAGACCCACAGCGGATTCGCGGCCCCGGGCCACACGACGTGCCCCGTCTCACTCATCGCCGTCACCTCCCGCGCCGAGCACCCGCTCCTCGCCGAGGTCCACGATGACCCGGACCCGGGGCAGCCGCTCGTCCGGCAGCCCGAACCCGACGTAGGCCCGGCGGTGGCCGTGGTGCTCGTCGCCCTCGGCGACGTCGCTGGTGAGCAGCACCATGGGGACGCAGTCGGCAGTGGCCCGCCGGACGACCTCGGGGTGGGTCCGGGCGAGCGTCACCGCACGCGCGATCTCGGCGTCGGACAGGCCGGGTTGGGCGGAGCTCTCCACCAGGCCGGTGACCGTGGGCGGCGCGCCGTCGTCGAGGGTGATCTCCAGGGTCCGTCCGCCCGTGTAGTCGTAGGCGAGGACGAGGATCGCGGGGGTGGCCCGGTGCTTGTCGTCGGTGAGGGCGCTCGCGCCGAGGAGGGCGTAACGGCAGCCGTCCAGCGCGGCGCGGACCCGGTCGTCCGTCGTCAGTACGGGTGAGACCCGGCTCAGCAGTTCCTCGCCCGTGGGGGCGGCCGCGCGCTCGCAGACGAGGGGCTCGGCCGGGCCCGGCTCCGGGCCGGGGCCCGGGATGTCGCGGATCGCGGGTTCCACGGTGGCGGGGAACTCCGGCAGTCGAGGTCGGTCCGGTGGGGGTTCGAGACGGATATCTGGCATGGAACACCCTTCCCTCCCGGCTCCCGCTCCCGCAGCCGGGCGCGGAGCACCCCGGTATGTTTCCCCGCGCCTCCACCGCGCCACCGGCTGTGACGGGCGGGGTGAGGTGCGGGCCCCCGGCCGGGCTCCGGCGCGCGCCGAAGGGCGCGCGGAGAGGGGTGCGCGGAGGTCCCGGGACGGAAAAGGAGACCTGGTGCCGCCGAAGGGGCGACGCTCAGACGCCCAGCCCCGCGTCGCGTGCCAGCAGCGCCGCCCGGACCCGGTTCTCGCAGCCGAGCTTGGCGAGGATCCGGCTGACGTACGTCTTCACGGTGGCCTCGCTCATATGGATCCGCCGGCCGGCGTCGGCGTTGGACAGCCCCTCGCCGAGCAGCGCCAGCACCTCGCGCTCCCGCTCGCTCAGCACCGCCACCCGCCGCCGTGCCTCCTCGGACCGGGAGGCGGCGGGGCCGGCGGCGAGGGAGTCCGCCACATGGCGGGTGGCCGCGGGCGAGAGGTACGCGTCGCCCGCGGCGGCCGCCCGGACCGCCGCGATGAGTTCACCGGGGGCCGAGTCCTTCAGCAGGAACCCCGCCCCACCGTGCCGCAGCGCCCGCAGGACGTTGTCCCGCTCGCCGAAAGTGGTCAGGATCAGCGCCCGGACGCCGGGGGCCGTGCGCCCCAGCTCGGCGAGGGCCGAGAGGCCGTCCAGGACGGGCATCTGGATGTCCAGCAGCGCGACGTCCAGCCGGTGCCGGAGCGCCAGCTCGACCGCCTCGCGCCCGTCCGCCGCCTCGGCGACGACCTCGATGTCGTCGGCGGACGTGAGGATCATCCTGATCCCCGCCCGGATGAGGGGCTCGTCGTCGGCGACGAGGACGCGTATCACCTGGTCTCCTGCTGGTTAGTTCTTGACGTCGAACTCACGCTTCTCGATCAGTTTCCCGTCCTTGAAGCAGAACCGGTACACGGTGTCGGTGGACAGGCCCTTCGACGAATCGGTGGACAGCAGCGTAAGGCAGCCGGCGCCCGGGGGCTCGGGCGGCGCCTGGCGCTTGGCGTCGATGGTGAAGAAGGACTTGCCCGAGGGCAGCTTCTCGCGGACCCGGTCCTCGGGGTCGCCGACGTGCACCGACGCGTAGACACTCGGGTCGATCATGGCCTTGTCGACCTCGTCCAGCAGCTTGCCCGCGCCGAACACCAACGCCACCACGAGGCCGGCCAGGATCAGCACCCCCGCCCCGCAGCCGATCAGACAGCCGTGGTTCCTCCTCGTCGACCCCATGATGTTCTTGAACTCCTCGCGCGGATCGGACCAGTCGATGACCGGTCCACCGTCGCCGGGGGCCTCGGCACCGGTCTGCTGCCGGAAGTCGTCCGTCGCGTCGCCGAAGGTCGTCTTTCGCGCCTCCCCCGTCTCGTACGGCAGCACCCCCGCGAGCCGGAAACCGCCGGCGTCCACCGGTCCGGCGTGCACCATCCCGCCGACCAGCCGGGCCCGCTCCCGCAGCCCCATGAGCCCCTGCCCGCCGCTGACCGCCCCGGGCCACGGCGCGGACTCCCCCGGTACGGGGCCGTTGGCGACCTCCACCACCAGCGAGTCGGGTTCGTAGCGCAGGCTGACGGTGATCGGCGCGCCGGGCGCGTGCTTGTACGCGTTGGTCAGGCCTTCCTGCGCGATGCGGTACGCGGCGTGGTCGGCGGCCGGCGCCAGCGGCCGCGGCTCCCCGGAGCGTTCGAGCAGCACCGGGGTGCCGGCCGCGGCCGCCGACTCGACCAGGGCCTCGATGCCGGCCACCACCCGGGAGGCGGCCTGGGCTGCCGGCTCCTCCTGCGCACCGCCGTCCTTGAGGATGCCGACCACTTCGCGCAGTTCGTGCATGGCGGCCACGGACGCCTCCCGCAGCACCCCGACCGCCTCGCGCTGCCGGCCGGTCAGCTCCCGGTCCACCTCGAGGGCGCCGGTGTGCACGGCGATCAGGGCGAGCTGGTGACCGAGGCTGTCGTGCATGTCCTGGGCGATGCGCTGGCGTTCGCGCATCCTGGCCTGCCCGGCGATCATCTGGCGCTCGCGCAGCAGCTGGGCGTTGCGCTCCTGCAGAGCGCGCAGCAGGGTGCGCCGCTGGGACCAGTAGCGGCTGGCGAGGCCCGGCACGACCACCGAGACCAGGAAGAAGAGGGTGGTGAGGACCAGGGTCGAGGGGGTGGGGGGATCCTCGACGAGGGAGAGCCCGACGCACAGCACACCGGACGCGGTGAAGGCCACCAGGGCCCGCACCACGCCGTCGATCCGCCGCCCGGCGGACCAGGCGACCGGCATGAGCAGCAGCACTCCGCCCGGCGACACCCCGGCCAGGGCTCCCGAGGCGAGCAGGACGGGCGTGGGCAGCGCGCGCCGCAGCAGCGACAGGGCGGCGACGACGATGGCGACGGCGGCCGTCCGAGGCCAGCCGGCCCCGCTGATGTCCTCCAGGCCCGCGGCGAGCAGGCCGAGCACCAGGGCCAGCGCGCTCTCCCCCACCAGCCGCCGCCGGGGCCACTGGCCCGGCTCCGTCACCCGTCGCCACAGGCCACGGGCCCACGCTGTCGCTCTCATCCCCGCACCATAAGCAGCGCGGGCGGCCCTGGGCGTACATCCAAAGTCTCGACTTGGGCCGACCAAAGTCGAGACCGGCGGGCAAGGCGGCTTCGGCGGACCGCCCTCGGTCCGCCGAAGCCGCCTCCCGGCCGGCTCAGCCCTGCCGGTCGTCGACGACGGCGCGCAGCTTGCCGCTCGCCGCCGTACGGGCGAAGTCGGCGCCGTCGGCCGTCTCCACGACGAGGTCGAGCAGCCGGTCGTCGACGGCCGAGCGCAGTTCCTCGTAGCCCGCCAGGAAGGCCGCCCGCAGCTCCTTCGGCCCCGCCGTGTCCGTGGCCTCGACGCGGACGGTGAGCTGTTCGCGGGCCTCGGTGCGGGCGAGCAGCACCTGGAGTTCGCCGCGGTAGCCGCGGTCCTGCTCGGCGATGGCCACGAAGCGCCGGTAGTTGAGGAAGTACGACGCCACGCGCATCACGTCGCCGCCCCGGCCGAGCAGCTCGAAGCGCGGCGACGTGTTGCCGCAGGGGCAGGGGCCGGGCAGGGCGCGGCCGAGGTCACCGATGACGTACCGGCCGAGGTTCTGGCCCCGCCGGGCGTGGGTGGAGAACACCAGACGGCCGGTCTCGCCGGGCTCGACCGGCCGGTCGGCGTCGGTGTGCAGGATCTCCATGGTGTGCAGGTCGGCGTGCAGGTGGTGGACGCCGCCGGTGGACTCGGTGCACTGGTAGCCGAGCGGGCCGAGGTCGGTGGATCCGTAGGTGATGGAGCGGACCATCTCGATGCCGAAGTCCTCGGTCAGGACGCGGCGCTGCTCGGCGGTGAAGTGCTCCCCGCCGTAGAAGATCTTGCGGATGCCGCCGTACGAGCGCAGCAGGTCCGCCTGGTCGTGGAGGAGCTGCCAGAGGTAGGAGGGCATGCCGAAGAGGGTGTCCACCTCGTGGGTGACGAGCATCTCGGCGGTGACCCGGTGGTCGGGGCCGGCCGCCATCGGCATCTGGGTTCCGCCCAGCCGCTCCAGGATGGAGAAGAAGCTGATGAAGCCGCCGTACATGCCGCCGCAGAAGAAGAGGTTGGCGGTGCGGTCGCGCGCCGGGTCGTAGCCCGCGGCGAGCAGGCCGCGGGCGGCGGCGCGCATCTGCGTGTCGTAGTCGTCGTAGGTGAACAGGGACAGGGCGGGCTTGCCGGTGCTGCCGCCGCTGCGGAAGTACAGCTCGGCGTCGCGCGGGTCGACGGCGTCGTTGAGCTTCTGGACGGCGGCCTTGTCGAGCAGCGGTCCGGTGGGCGGCGGGAAGGAGACCTGCCGGGTCAGGTCGTCGAGGCAGGCCGTGGTGGCGAAGCGCTCGTCGGCCTGGACGGCCACGCGGCGGCTGTAGCGCTGGAGGGCGTAGACACCGTCGTGCGGCTCGCCGGAGTAGCCGCCGAGCATCCGGCCGAGCGGGGTGACGCGGGTGGCCCCGGCGGCCAGGGCGAGACGGGACAGCTCCGCGATGTCGGTGCGGCCACCGGCGATACCGGCGGTCTGCAGATAGCGGCGCATGGGGCGCAGGGTGCCGAGGAGGTTCTTGCGCGGCAGGGGCTTGACCCACACGCTGCGGTGCAGCGGGGAGGCGGTCAGCGCCGGCCGGACATCGGCCATGACACGCCAGGAGCCGTCGGGGGCGGCGATGACGCGGGTCAGGTCCAGGTGCTCCTCGAGGCGGGCGATGAGCTCGGTGGTGGTGAGCTCGGCCTCCTCCGCGGGGCCCGTCACGGTGTCGCGCTCGGCGGGCGGCATGCCGCCGAGAACGGCGGCGAAGCGCTCGGCGAAGGCGAACACCTCGTCGTGGTCCTCGGTGTCGAGGTAGACGACCTGCGGGCTGGAGCACGCCTGCTGTTCGTGCAGGCAGACGTCCGTCGCCAGGGCGGCCAGGGCGGCCGGGTCCTGCCAGGCGTCCCGGGTGAGGTAGGCGAAGGAGATCTTGTGGCCCCACTCCACCAGGCGGCAGCCGGGCGGCACGTGGGCCGCGACGCCCTGGACGGCACTCTCGCCGCCCCACACCGCCACGGCGTCGGCGGGAGCGCACATCATGCGCAGCCAGTCCTGCCGGGAGGAGGAGAAGCGCAGCACGATGACGCGCTCGGCGATGGCGCCCGTGGGGTCCAGGGCGGCGAGTTCGGCGAGCAGGTGCTGGGCGAGGAGGGTGTCGGCGCTGCTGGTCTTGAGGACGTTGACGTTGCCGGCGAGGAGTCCCTCGACGAGGCTGAGCGGCGCGACGGTGGCGGCGTTGCCGGGGGCGATGTGCGCGACGAGGCCGACGGGGGCCCAGGCCTCGTAGACGGTCTCCTTGGCGTCGGGGCGGTTCAGCCGCTGCGGGCTGGTGCCGCCGAGCTCGCGGCGGAGCTTTGTGGTCAGCTCCGCCCGGCTGAGGAAGGCGGCCAGTTCGGTCAGGACGGTGGTGTCCTCGCCCTCGGCCAAGTGCTCCGCCAGGCGGGCGTGCGTGGGGTGGGCCGGGTCGCGCAGGGCGGCCGCGAGCTGTTCGCAGGCGGCCAGGACGGTCTCGGTGTCCAGCGGCTCGGCCAGTGCCGCCTCGACCGTGGCGGACAGGCCGGCCAGCCGGCGGCCCGCTTCCTCGTCGTCGACGAACGCGCCCTGCCAGTAGTGGTGCTGCACGCTTTCGGTCATCACGACATGCCCTTCATCAGTTCGGCGGCGGCCACCGCACAGCTCTTGTTGCGGCTCACTCCGGCACGGCCGTGGAGGGTGAACCAGGGGGTGTTCAGCTCGCAGCCGCATTCCTCGCCCGGGTGCAGCGTGGCGAGGTCGCCCATGACGACGCTCTGCGCCGGTACGGAGGTGATGTACGGCGAGACGAGGTGCAGATAGCCCGCCTCGCCGTACGGCAGCGGTTCGAGCGTGCGGGTGGAGCGGATGAACACCCGGGACCAGACGGGAGCGTGCAGGCGGTGGTGGTCGCACTCGATGTAGGGAATGCAGTGCTCGACGGAGCCGAAGGTGTCACGGATCCGCTCGGAGGGGACCCCCAGCTGCTCGGTGATGCGCCCGTACAGCTCGTCCTTGCCGATCTGCTGGTCCGCGTGGCCCTTCCAGCCACCGCCGAAGAGGATCAGCGAGCCCTCGGGGAGCGTGAGGGGCGGCAGTCCCATGGCGCGCATCCGCTCCAGGGTGAACCAGAGGAACGCGGGGAAGCCCAGGATGCGGACGGGGACGTCGTCCTCGGCGTAGCGGCGCAGCGCGGCGACGACTCCGAAGGGGTCGAACTCGTGCCCGTTGCCGGTGTTGCGCAGGGCGTACTCGACGTTCCGGGCGGGCGCGAAGTCGCAGAGGTAGTTGTCGGTGAAGGAGGTGCCCAGCTTCAGGTCGGGTGCGGGCTGGTAGCTGAAGAGGAGGTAGTTGACCTCCTGGTCGGGGGTGATCCAGCCGTTGCGGTCGAAGATGCGGGCGACCATGCGCTGGGCGGAGCGGATGGTCCATTCGTCGAAGAACATCTGTGACTTCTGGCCGGTGGTGCCGGAGGAGGTCAGGTGCAGATGGACGTCGTCCCGGGGAATGGACAGCACCTCGTGACGCTTGAAGAAGTTCGCGTGCACGAGCGGGGCGGTGAACTCCCCGGCCGGGGCGGTTTCTTCCGCTGACCGGGCTGTGTCCTCGGCGGCCTCGGTGGCCTCGGTGGCCTCGGCGGCCTCGTGGAGCCTGTGGAAGAACGGGGAGCGTGCGCTGTGCCAGGCGTTGATCTCGGCCATGGCCGCGGCGAACAGCTCGTCCTCGGCGGGGCCGACGGCGTAGGGGTCGGTCAGGTCGCACAGTTCCTGGACCCGGGACAGCAGAGCCGGGTCGGGGACGTCGACGGGAGCGAGGTGGGGATTCATCGGATTCATGGGGCAACCTCGAGTGTGGGCAGGTAGGTCGACGCCCAGGCCGACACGTAGGCGTCCAGGTAGGGCTGGAGCGGCTCGTCGACGGCCAGGCCGCGGAAGTCGATCTGCTCGGTGGTCCGGGTCATCACGACGTAGTCGGTGAAGCCGTCGCCTTCGGGGCGCATCGCCGGGTAGAGGGCGCTCGGGATGAAGCCCTGGGCGAGGCAGGCGGAGAGCAGGCCGTGCTGGGACAGCGGCAGCAGGGCTTCGACGTAGCCCGCGCCGGCGCGGGTGAGGGTCCGGGTGATGGGCTCCAGCCACGCGGCCGCGTCGGCCGGGCCGGGGTGCGCGGCGACCAGGGCGCAGTAGCCGCCGGTGCGGTTGAGGTAGGCGTACACCTCGAAGCGGCCGTCGTCGGGCATCAGCAGCACATTGGGGGTGTGCAGCGGGTAGAACCACTGGGCGGCGTCGGGGAAGCGCTCGGTGAAGCGGCGGCGGACGAAGGCCGGTGCCTCGATCATCTCCAGCGGCGTGGCCGTCGGTCCGGCGGGCGCGGGGAGCGGGGCGGTGGCCTCGGTGCTGGCGTAGCTGATGCCGAGGCTGCGTTCGACGGTGCGCAGCAGGGGTGCCAGCGGTGCGGGCACCTCGGGCACGGGGAGCCGGCGGTCCAGTACCCCGGCGGAGTGACGCGCGTAGAGTGCGAGGCTTTCACGGCTGCTGAGGTCCACGGCGTTGGGCAGGATGCCCATCGGCCGGAAGCCGTTGCGGGAGACGACGCGCTGCGGGCCGACGCTGACGGTACGGACCGTCGCGTACACCGAGTCCAGCCGCCCGGTGTCCAGCATCCGCGCGCACAACTCCTCGGTCAGCGTCCCGGCCAGTCCGGCCGCCCGGTGATCGGGGTGGACGGCGAGGCCCTCGAGCTTGCCGGTGCGGCTGCCGGCCTCGCCGCGGATGGCCGCCGATCCGGCCAGGCCGCCGGTCCGCGGGCAGCGGGCGACCAGCCAGAGGGAGTGCGGGTCCGCGATGAGGCGGGACATCTCGGCGGGGTCGGTGCCGAGCGCGACGGGGTAGTGCGGTCCGTAGACGGCGTAGTAGAGCTGGCGCAGATCGGCGATGTCGGCGGGGGTCGCCGTGTCGATCGTGGCGGTCATCGCGCTCCTCCCGCGTCGGCCATCGGCCGGCTCCCGGACGCCGGCGCGTCCGCCGCCGCGGCCTCGGTGTCGGTCGTGGTGGCGCTCTCGTGCAGCAGGGCCAGGGCGCAGGCCGCGGGGACGAGCCCGGCCGCCTGGATCAGGCACAGCGTCTGCGCGGAGAGATGGTCTCCGAGCAGGCCGAACAGCAGCGAGGCCACGGGGAACGTCGCACCCAGCAGGGCCTGCATGACGGCGAAGAAGGCGGGCTTGTCGGAGGTGGGGACCAGTCGCTGGAAGAGGGCCACGAAGCGGACACCGATCACACCGACGCACCAGCCGGCCACCGCGAGGCAGCCCGCGATGACGGGCCGTTCGGCGATCAGGCCGGGCAGGGCGAGGGCGACGGCCATGGTGCCCAGGCAGAGCGAGCCGACGACGGTGGGGCGGCCGGGTACCCGGGCGCCGGTGAAGGAGCCGATCAGGGTGCCCGCGCCGAGGGAGGCCTCGAGCAGGGCGACGGTGCCGCCGCCGCCCTGGAGGGACGACCTGGTGTAGAGCGGGATGATGACGAAGACGGCGGTGGTGAAGAGATTGGCCGCGGCGAAGCAGACCAGGATCTTGCGGACGAAGGGCAGGTCGGCGAGGACCTGTCGGAGCGTCCGCCGGGCTTCGGCGCCTTCCCCGGTCGCCTCCGCTGCCTCGGCGCCCTCGGCGGGCGCGGTGCGGAAGCGCGCGGTCGCGATGAGTGCCGCGGCGCACAGATAGGCGGTGGCGCAGCCGACCGCGAGCCCCGCCACCCCGGCGCGGTCGACGATCAGGGCGCCGAGCAGGGCCCCGCCGAGGCTGGCCAGCGACTGGGTGGACAGCTCGAAGCCGGTCGCGGCCTCGATGTCCTCGTCGTCGACGAGTTCGGGCACGGAGGTGGTCAGACAGGGGTCGAAGAACGCCTGGCAGGTGGCGAGCGCCAGCGTCGCGGCGTACGCGGCGGCGAGCGGCAGATTGCTCGTGCCGGCCCAGAGGGCGAGCGCCGCCGCGGTGGCACCGGCGGCGCCGGCCGCCGTGCGCAGCAGGGAGCGGTGCGCGAAGCGGGCGATGGCCCGGGCGACCACGGGGGCGAGGGTCACGGCGGGCAGGGTGCTGACCGCCATGAACAGACCCGAGGCGAGGCCGCGGCCGCTGGACACGGCGTAGGCGACGAGCCACCAGGACACGCCGACCTGGAACATCCGCACCGCGGCCTGGGTGAGGACCTGGCCGAGCCATACGGTGCCGAACGCGCGGTTGCGCAGCACGAGCGGCCGGGTGCGGCCGGTGCCGGTCGTCGGGGTGCTCATGCGGTCGGCCTCTCGTCGATGACGCGGACGAGCTTGCCCGAGCGGGAGTTGACGGCGAGGTCGCGGTGGCGCGCCCACTCGACCGTCAGGGGGTGCACGAATCCGGCGTGCTCGCTGTCGGGGTACAGCGGCCGGGCCGTGTACAGCTCGGTGATGATCTCCTTGGCGAGGACCTCCAGCTCCGCCGGGTCGTCGTCGCCCGGTGCGGTGGCCAGGCGCAGGATCAGGCCGTCGCGGCCGTCCCAGCGGCGGACCACGAGCTGGGAGCCCATGACGCGGCCCCGGGTGTCGGCGGCGGTGACGGCGGCCTGCGCGTCCTGCGAGTACAGCGAGACGGGTCCGACACGGACGCCCTCCTCCGCACGGCCGAGGATGCGGAAGTGGCCTTCGGTCTCCGTCCATTCCGCGCGGTCGCCCGCGGGGTAGCGGATGATCGGCATGAGGCGGCGGAAGAGGCTGGTGACGACGACGCGACCGGGCCGGTACGGCTCGGTGATCACTTCGCCGGTGGTCTCGTCGAGGATCTCGACGACGGAGTGCGGGGTGAACGCGCGGTGCAGCCGCGCGTCCGGTCCGGGCACGGGGCAGCCGAGCAGTCCGGCGTCGACGCTGGCGTAGCCGAGCGAGCGGGCCTCGGCGTTGGGGAAGGCGGCGGCCAGCAGTCGGCGCTGGTCGTCGAAGAGCGCCTCGCCGCCGAAGAACAGCAGCTCCACGTCGGGGAGCTGACGGCCCATGGAGATCAGGTGCTCGGCGAGCCGGCACAGGGTGGTCGGGGTACCGGCCACCACCTGTGCGGCGAAGTCATGGAGGGTGGGGATCGTCGACTCCAGCGGGGCGCCGCCGCCGATGGGCAGCCGGACGTTGTCGACCGGGGCGTGCGCGAGCGAGTCGAGGATGAACAGGAAGCTGGCGTACAGCTCCCCGGCGTAGAAGAGGTCCGCGACCCGGTGGCCGGGGCGCAGCCCCGCCTCGAGCAGACCTTGGCCGAAAACGGTGACGAACTCCCGCCACTCGTCCCGGGTGTAGCAGGAGAACTTCGGCGCACCACTGGTGCCGCCGGTCTTGAAGACGGTCGCTTCGGCAAGGGGCGCGGTCAATACGCGGTTGTTCTGCAAGGTGTTGGCTTGCCAGAACGCGCTCTGGTCCACGACGGGAAGGTCCGCGAGGCGGTCCGCGTCCGGCGGGAGGTCGGCGTAGAGCTCGGCGTAGAACGGCGAGTGGTGACGGGCGTGGCGTATGAGGTCCGAGAGCTGATGGACGGGCATGAAGGCCTTGTCTGGATGAAGACGAGAAGGGCAGGAGTGTGCGCGGCAAGGCGGGTCTCAGAGCCCGCCACCTGCCTACGGTGTTCGACGGGGATCGCAACGGCGTCAGAACTGACGCGCGGTCACGTCCCCGGAACATCGAAGAAGATACCGCAAACTTTCCTTCGCTTCTTACACAGATGGCCTGAATTGGCAATGATTTAACGGTGTACGAATGGGAAGCGCCTCGTTCTGGAACCTCGGTCCGGAACCTCAGGGAGTCAGCGGGGTGACGACCACGAAGCGCAGCCCCGGTGACTGCATGGGCAGGAACATCTGGGTGGTGACGAGGACCTCCGCCCCCTGATGGCACGGCAGGCGCAGCCGGAAGCGGCGGCCGTCGTGGTGTTCGGCGACCTCATAGCCCTCCGCCCAGATCCGCCGGCAGACGGCGTCGGCGGCCAGGACCTCCCGCAGCAGCTCCTGGAGCTGGGTGTTGCCCTGGTCCTGACAGCTCGCGACGCGCAGTGTGGCCAGATACACCCGCGCGCAGCTCTCCTCCCAGTCGAGCACCTGCTCACGGGCCTCCCGCGAGGTGAGCCCCCAGCGCATCAGATTGGGGCGGGGCCCCTTGACCCAGGGGAACCACTCGGCCATGGGCGCGTTCGCCGCGACGATGTTCCAGGCGGCGTCGGCGAGATAGGCCGGATGCGGCGCCTGGTGGCGCAGCAGCGCGAGCAGGGCCGGGTCGAGCGCGGTGTGCGCGGGCGGCGGATCGGTGGGCGGCCGACGCCCCAGGACGCCGAGGAAGAGCGTGAGCGTCTCGGTCCCGTTCAGCCGCAGCGCCGCCGCGACGCGCAACAGAAAGGCGTCGGAGAAATCGCGGTGGGAACCGGTTTCCAATGCCCGGTACCAGCCTTCGCTCACACCTGTCAGACGGGCCACGTCCGCCTGCGACAACCGCCCTCTCGACCGGTAGCCGGGGCCCCGCAACTCGGGTATGGAAGCACGGTCGACCCGGGCCCGCCAGGCGCGGAGCAGTCGGCTCATGGGCTCTTCACCGGGCCGCGAAAACCCTCGCGATCCCGTGACGCACCCTTGACTCTCCGTCATTCCGCTTGCCCCTCTTCGCTCGCCGTCGCAGATCAGGTTCTACATGATCAACACCAGAACACGCCAACATATGGCAAGTAAAGGACAAGGGGGATGAGGGGCGCGTTAGTTGATGCCAATACTTATTTGCTTTAGCAATCGAGCATAGAACCGTCACTGACACTCTCGGTACTGCGAGTGGCGGACGATCTGGTGCACACTCTGGCGGCACAGGGCACCGCCCACCTCCCGCTGGGCCACATGTCCGCAGGTGCGAGCCGGTATGCGGTGGCCGTGGGCGCAGCACGAAGCCGTACAGATCCGCGGAGGCACATCGGAATGCAATTCCAGGTTCTCGGGCCGTTGAGCATCACCGACGGTTGTGACAGTGTCGTGCTGCAGCCCTCGAAGCCGACGGTTCTGCTCGCCACCCTGTTGCTCCGCCATAACTCCGTGGTGTCCACCGAGTTCCTCCAGAGCGCGATTTGGGGCGAGGATCAACCCGCCTCCGCAAAGGCGGCTCTGCAGAATTGCGTGCTGCGGCTGCGGCGCATCTTCCTCAAGTACGGCATAGCCAACGCGCTGATCGAGTCGGTCCCCGGCGGATATCGGATATCGATCGGGACCGCGGCGCTCGACCTCATGAGGTTTCGGCAACTGCTCGATTCCGCCGATGCCGCGGGGGATCCCGATACGGAACTCCGGGCGCTCAAGGAGGCACTCGCCCTCTGGCAGGGCCCCTTCCTCTCCAATGTGCCCTCCGATGTGCTGCGCCGGGACGAGATTCCGCATCTCGTGGAGGAACGGCTGCGGGCGGTGGAACGCGCCCGTGACATCGAACTGTCCCTGGGACGGTGCCAGCAGGTCATCACGGAGCTGTGGACCGTGGCCCGGGCGTACCCGGCGCGCGAGCGGTTCCGGGAACAGCTCATCGAGGCCCTGTACCGGTCCGGCCGGCAGGCCGAGGCGCTGGCCGAATACCGTGCGGTCAAGGGATATTTGCGGGAGGAACTCGGCGTCAGTCCCGGCTCCTCGCTGCAACGGCTGGAGATGACCATTCTGCGGGGCGGCGACATCGGCCCGCCCGTCCCCGACGACCGCGGCGCCCTGGAGGGCCCGGCCGTTGCCGCCGCGGCAGCGGGCCTCCCGCCCGCCGAGGTCCCGCCGGCGCCGCCGAAGGCACGAGCCGCCCTGACCGCAGCACCACCCCCGACGGCGCGACCGATCGCCCCCGTCCCGCACTTCACCGGGCGGACGGCCGAGACGGCTTCCCTCGTCACCCGGCTCACCACCGGTGCCTCCCGGCCCGTCACCGTGGTGCTCTCGGGCGCGCCCGGCATCGGCAAGACCGCGCTCGCCCAGCACATCGCGCTGCTGACCCGTGACGCCTTCCCCGGCGGCCGGTTCCTGGTGCCGATGTCCCACCCCGACGGCACCCCCCGCTCCCCCGGCGAGATCGCGTCCGCACTCGCCCGGCGCGAGCACCACCGGGCGGACGACGCGCCGGACCACGGCGCCGGACGGCTGCTCGTGCTCGACGACGTCACCGACGCGGAGCAGGTACGGCCGCTGCTGCCGACCCGCCCCGGCAGTGCGGTGATCATCACCAGCGGTCTCGGCCTGGCCGGGCTGGTCGCCGCGCACGGCGGCTGGGCGCACCGGCTCGACACCCTCACCGAGGAGGAGTCCTGCCGGCTGCTGGCCGCCGTCCTGGGCACCGAGCGGGCCGAGGCCGAGCCGGACGCGCTGCGGCTGCTCGCCGCCGGGTGCGGGCACTTCCCGCTGGCCCTCACCATCATGGCGGCCCGGCTCCTCACCCGGCCGCGGCTGCGCGTCGCGGACTGCGCGGCCTGGCTGCGGGACGACCCGGTCACCCGGCTGTCCCTGGCCGGCGACCCGCGCCTGTCGGTGCCGAGGGTGTTCGCCACCGCGCTCGACCGGCTCGACCCGCTCCTCGCCGACGCGTTCCTGGCGATCGGCCGCTGCGACCGCCGGCGGTTCACGGCCCGGCTGGGCGCCCGGCTGCTGGGCGTGGCGCCGCAGGAGGCCGAGGAGACGCTGGAACGGCTGGTGGACGCCGGGTTGCTGGAGGAGGAGCCGGCCGGTGAGTACCAGATGCACGAGCTGCTCCGGGCGTTCGCGCGCGCCCGGCCGGGCGGCGGCGGCCCAACAGCGGTGCCGGCCGCCACCGCCGCGGCTTCCCCCTGAGTCTCCCGGCTCCTCCTGACTGGCCCTGACTTCCCGCTCGCCTGCCCCCGAAGTGCCCCCCGTAGCCGCCGACCACAGAGGTGTTCCACATGCCCGAAGCCTATGAGGCGATCGCCCGGACCCGGCCCCGCATCCGCCGGGACGTGCTCTTCACCGAGACCCCCGACGGGGTGCTGTTCCACAACGCGCACGGCGGTTTCCACCTCAATTCCCCCTCCGCCTACCGCTTCGCCACCCTGGTCGTCCCGCACCTCAGCGGCGAGAACCGCGTCGAGGACATCTGCCGGGGTCTCGGGGAGAAGCAGCGGGCCATGGTCGCCCGTCTGGTGATGACGCTCTACGAGCGGAAGTTCGCCCGCGACGCCCCCGCCCCCGACGAGGCGGCGACGGCCCTCGCCCCCGAGGTCGGCCGGCGCTTCGCCGCGCAGCTCGCCTACGTCGACCACTACGTCGACGACGCACCCCGGCGCTTCGAGCGGTTCCGGGACACGCGGGTGGCGGTGCTCGGTGACGACCTCGTGGCCCGCTGGTGCGTTCTCGCTCTCGTGCGCAACGGCTGCGCGTCGATCGACGTCCTGCCCGGCGCCGACACCGAGGAGAACCGGTTCGAGGAGGTCCGTGCCGAGGCGTCGGCCCTGGCCGCCGAAGGCTGCCCGGTGGAGATCGGCGTCCTCGGTGACGGCGACGCCGACCTCGGCTGGGCGGACCTCGCGGCGTACGACGCCGTTGTGGTCACCGGCGGGCCCGCCGGACCCCGGCGGCTGCTGCGGCTGCTGACGGCCGGTGTTCCCGAGGGCACGTACCTGCTTCCCGCCTCCATGTTCGGCTCCCACGCGGTCGTCGGCCCGCTGATGGCATCCGGCACCACCGGCTGCTGGGCCTGCGCCGTGCTGCGGCTGGGCGCCAACGGCGACGCGGGCGCGGCGGCCGAGCTGTGGAGCGGGCTGGCCCTGCCCACGGCCGGGGCGCCGGTGGGCGAACTGCCCGGCCGGAGCCTGTCGGCGATGATCGGTAATCTCCTCGGGTACGAGATCTTCCGGATCGCCACGGGGGCGCTGCCCGCCGAGACACGCGGACAGGTCATCGTCCAGGACACCGATTCCTTCGACGTCGTCGCGGAGCCTTTGCTGCCGCACCCGCGCTGTCCGTTCTGCGCCACCCACGACGAGACGCCCGAGGACCTCGCCCTGGAGGCCCTGCCGGGGCCGGGGCAGGCCCCCGTCACGGTGGAGGTCGACCCGGACGCGCTGCTCGCGGAGCTCAACGGCCGCCAGGCGCTGGTCCGCCCGCACACCGGTGTCTTCCACCGGTTCACCGACGAGCCCTGGCCCCAGACCCCGCTGAAGGTCGGCAGCGTGAGCCTGTCCGTCGGGCACACCGCGCGGCGGCAGATCGCCGCGTTCGACATCCACACGGTGGCCGGCGCCCGGCTGAGGGCCCTGGACGCGGCCGCTGCCGTCTACGCCGAACACGTCGCCCCGCTGAAGGGGGTCCGCGCCACCGAGGACGTCACCGCCGCCGAGCTGGAGCACGCCCCGGACCCCGCCGCGTACTCCGTCGCCGGCGGCCTTCCCGCCGGCCCCGGCCAGGTGACGCACTGGGTCCCCGCGACCTCGCTGCTCACCGAGGAGCGGGTGCTCGTACCGGCCGGTGCCGTGCGCACCTTCGGCCCGTACAACCGCCACCGGCTGTACGTTTCGACCTCCGCCGGTACGGGCGCGGGCCCGACGGCCGCCGCGGCGGCGGGCCGCGGGCTGCTGTCCGCTCTCGCCCACGACGCCCTGGGGCACGCGGTACGCGGCTCGGGGCAGGTGACGCGGGTGGCGGCGGAGACCGTCGGGGACGACGCGGAGCTGGTCTTCCTCCTCGCCTCCGCCCGTAACCTCGGCATCGGTATCGAGCTGGTGGACCTCGGGGAGTCGACGCGCTCCTCGGCCCACGTCCTGCTGTGCCGCGCCGCCGACCCGCGCGGCGGGGCCGGGCTGTGGGCGGTGGCCGGGGAACTCGGCTGGCGGGACGCGGCGGCCGCGGCGGTCCGCGATGTGCTCGGCCGCGCCCAGCTCGAACGGGAGCTGCCCGAGGGCGAGTCGGCCGACACCGGTGACCCGCTGCTGGGTGACCTCGCCCCCGAGACCCTGGCCGTCACCGGGGAGAGTGCCGCCCGCGGCGCCGAGGGCACCTCGTACCCGGCGGTGCTCGCGCGGCTGCGGGCGACGGGCCGGGACGCCCTGGCCGTGCCCACCGGCCCGGCCGATCTGGCGGCCGGCGGCATCACCACGGCCCGGGTGCTGCTCGCTTCGGGGGCGGCCCGTGCCCAGCGGTGACGCCGCCGGAGCGCCCGGCCCCGTGGCGGAGTTCTGCCGGGCCCTGGGCGACGCCGTGCGGCGGGCGCTGCGGGGGCGGGACGGCGAGCCGGTGGAGGTGGAGGTGTCGGCGCTGGGCGTGCGCGACGAGCTGACGGCCGGGCCGTCGGCGCCGTCCGACCCGGCGGCCGTGCCCGTGCTGCTCTACGGTCACCACGCGCTGGTCGGTCCGCTCCCCCGCCCCGGCGGCGAGCGGCGGCCCTGCGCGCGGTGTCTGGCCCGCCGTTGGCAGTCGGTGCGGCGGCGTTCGCTGCGCGACGCCCTGGAGCTCGGCTCCGGCACCCGGGCTGCGGGCGTCGCGCCCTACGCGACACCGTTCGCGGCCGACGCGATCGCCGCGCTGATCGTGTCGGCCCGGGCAGCCGACCGGGCAGCCGGCGAGGGGCCCTTCGCCGCCGTCCACCTCGTGGACCTGGAGACGCTCCGGGTGAGCCGCAGGCTGCTGGTGCCGGACGCGGAGTGCCCCGGCTGCGGGCGGCGCGTCCCCGACAGCCCGCGGGCCGCGGCGGTGGAGCTGCCGCCGACGCCCAAGCACCGTCCCGGCTCGTTCCGGCTGCGCGGCATCGAGACGTACGACCTGCCGGCGGATGCGTTCGCCAACCCGGTCTGCGGCGCGCTCGGCCCCGCCGTCGTGCACGACGTGGGCTCGGCGTCCACCGCCGCGACCGTCGGATGCTTCGAGCTGCGCTCCGGCTCCTACCTCCGGGAGACGTTCTGGGGCGGCCACGCCGATTCCTACGCGCACAGTGAGCGCGTAGGGATTCTGGAGGGGCTCGAACGGGCCGCGGGCATGCGGGCCCGGGCCAAGGCGACCGGGGTGGTGGCCTCCTGGGAGTCGCTGGGCGAGAACGCGCTGGACCCGCGCGTGTGCGGTCTGTACGACCCGGCGTTCCACCGCGACAACCCCCACGTGGTGCCCTTCTCCCCCGGCCGGCGCATTCCGTGGGTGTGGGGTCACTCCCTGCGGGACCGGCGCCCGGTGCTGGTGCCGGAGGTACTGACGTACTACGGCACACCCGGCCTGGAGAACCGCTTCGTGCAGGAGAGCTCCAACGGCTGTGCCTCGGGCGGCAGTCTCGCGGAGGCCGTCTACTTCGGGCTGATGGAGGTGATCGAGCGGGACGCCTTCCTGCTGGCCTGGTACGGCCGGGCGGCGCTCCCGGAGATCGACCCCCGCTCCAGCCGCGACCCCCGGACCCGGCAGATGGTCGACCGGCTGGAGATGTACGGGTACGAGGCGCGGTTCTTCGACACCCGGGTGACGTTCCCCATCCCGGTCGTGACCGCGGTCGCCGTCCGCCGGGACGGCGGGCCCGGCGCCCTGTGCTTCGGCGCGGGGGCGGGCCTCGACCCGGAGGCGGCGATCAGCGGCGGGCTCTGCGAGATCGCGACCGACGCCGTGAATCTGCGCGGCAGGACCGAGCGCGACGGGGCGCGGCTGCGCGCGATGGCCGCCGACTTCGACAAGGTGCTGGCGCTGCACGACCATCCGCTCGTCTACGGGCTCCCGGAGATGGCGCACCACGCGTCGTTCCTGCTCGGTGCGGCGGGCGCGCCCCGGCCGCCGAAGCTCTCCGTCGCGGAGCTGTACGGTCGGCAGCGGCCCGTGCTGCCGGTCTCGGCCGACCTGGCGACCGACGTGGGAACCTGCGTCGACGCGGTGGCCGCGGCGGGCTTCGACGTGATCGTCGTCGACCAGACCCTGCCGGAGCAGCGGGACCTGGGGCTGCACACGGTGAGCGTCCTCGTCCCCGGGCTGGTCCCCATCGACTTCGGCCGGCGGCGCCAGCGGGCGCTGCGGATGCCCCGGACCCGCACGGCCCTGTACGAGGCGGGGCTGCGCGAGCGGGAGCTGCTGCCCGGTGAGCTCAACCCCGCCCCGCACCCCTTCCCGTGACCCCGCGGCGTCCCGTCGCGCCCGCGACCACCGGCTCACGACCGACAACCCCCAGACAAGGAGTTCCCATGGGTTTCGCCCATGAATACGCGGCTGCGATCATGCAGCGCGGCCGGGTTCACATGGAACCCGTCAGCTTCGTGCCCGACTGGTCGGACCGGCCGCGCAAGGGCAAGTTCTATCCGGGGGCCGAGTCCTTCCCGCTGCCGGAGGGCGACTGCCCGGCCACCGCGACCGTGCGGGCCGGTGTCCTGCCGGACCGTGCCGAGCGGGACGATCTGTTCACGCTGCCGCTGCTCGGCGGCATGCTGCTGGACTCCTACGGCCGGGTGGGCCGCCGCCTCGGCGTCCAGGCCAACACCGATCTGCCGTCCCTGCCGTGCTACACGGATGCGAACTTCTCCCGCGGCACCGCGTCGGGGGGCGGCCTCTACCCCGTCACCGTCTACTGGGTGTCGGGTGCCTCCGGTCCTCTGACCCCGGGGGTGTACCACTACTCGACGACCCACCACGCGATGCAGCGCCTCCTGGCGGGCGACGTCAGCGCCGAGGTGCGCGAGGTGCTCGGGGACCCCGAACTCCACCGGGACTGCGACCAGTTCCTCGTCCTGGGTGTGAAGTTCTGGCAGAACTCCTTCAAATACAACAGCTTCTCCATGCACGCGGTGAGCATGGACGTCGGCGCCGTCCTGCAGACCTGGCGTATCTGGGCGCGCGCCCGGGGGCTGCGGGTCGAGCCCGCCCTGTGGTTCGACGAGGAGCGGCTGGGCCGGCTGCTCGGGGTGTCCATCGAGGAGGAGGGCGTCTTCGCGGTCGTCCCGCTCCGCTGGGAGCGGACCCGCCCCGCGGCTGCCCGCCCGGCGGCGGTGCCCGGCGATGCCCCGTCCGTGCGCCGTCGGGACAGCGAGCGTTCCCGGCGGGTGCTGACCTTCGAGACCGTACGGCGGATCCAGGCGGCGACCGCCGAGCACGCGACGGCCCGCCCGGCCGCCGGTGCGCTGCTGCCCGCCGCGGTGGCGGCCGTGCCCGGCGGGGAACGCCTCGCCCTGCCGGAGCCGCGGCCCCCGGAGATGCGGGTGCGCGAGGCGCTGCGCGGGCGCCGCAGCAGCTTCGGCCGGTTCGACGCGCGGCGCCCCGTCGAGGGCGAGGACCTGGCGGCCGCGCTGGCCGCCTGCGCGGCCGCGTCGCTCGACAGCGACGCCGGTGACGGCGCGGGCGGGGCGCGGCTGACCCGGTTGTACGTCTTCGTCAACCATGTGCGGTCCGTCGCCCCGGGCGCGTACGCCTACGACCCCGACACCGGGGAGCTGGTGCTGGTGAAGCCCGGTCCGCCGGGCGGTTTCCTCCAGCGCAACTACTTCCTGTCCAACTACAACCTGGAGCAGGCCGGGGCCGTCGTCGTCCCCGCCGTGCGCACCACGGCGGTGCTCGACGCGGTGGGTGACCGGGGGTACCGGCTGGTGAACGCCACGATCGGGGCGGTCGCCCAGACCTTCTACACCACCGCCACCGCGCTGGGGCTCGGCAGCGGGGTCGCGCTCGGCTTCGACAACCTCTCCTTCGTCGAGGAACTGGGGCTCGCGGCGACCGGTGAGGCACCGCTGCTGGTCATGCTGATCGGTCACGAGCGGCCGGGCACAGCCGACTTCCGCTACGAGATCGCCTGACGTGGGCAGGAGGAGAGAGACCGCCGTGGCACCCCCCGCCGTGACATCCGCCGTGACACCCCCCGGCACCCCGACGGCCCGGGACGCGGACCGCGCGTCGTGGGTCCTCCGCCGGCAGTTCATGCTCCGCGTCGCCGGGCTGCCCATCGCGTCGGTGGCTGCCTTGCGCTGTCCCGACAGCAGCCGGTGGGCGGACCGTGTGCTGCGCGAGGAGGACCGGCTGCTGGCCCGTGGCGCCGAACTCAGCGACCTGCTGCACCCCTTGGTCAAGGACACCCTCAATGACGGGGACCGCCGCGGGCTGCTGGGCCTGCGCCGCCGGCTCTTCAACGGGCGCCCGCCGAGGGACGGCGACGCCGCCGTGGCCCTGGTGGCCGGTGCCGACCCCGGCGGCACGCTGGCGGGCGAGGTGGCCGACTGGCTGCGCGACGGGCGGCGGCTGGCGGAACTCCACGCCGCCGGCGGGCCCGTGCTGGCCGAGGAAACCGTCCGGACGCGGGCCGCGCTGCGGCGCCTGATCGGTGAGGAGCGGCTTCGGCGGGGGCTGTTGCTCGCCTCGCCGACGCTGGAGGGCAGGCTCGATGCCTACGCGGCCCACGACCCGGCGGCCCCGCCGGACAAGCGGCTGCGCAAGGTCGAGCGCTCCGCCCTGGCCTATCTCTACCGGACCGCATGCAAGACCAGCCCGTTCAGTACCTTCACCGCGGTGGCACCGGGCGAGCTGGTCACCGGCGGCGAGGAGACCACCCTCGTCCCCGACACGTGGCACAGCCATCCGCGGCTCAATGTGGTCGCCCTGGCCCGGCTGGCCGAGCTGATAGCCGCCGAGCCCGGACGGCGGGCCGACCTCCCGGTCTCCCTCGCCTCGGGCTGGGAGCTCGACGACGACCGGATCCGCTACGTCCGGCGCCAGGTCACCACCGGCGACGACCAGGCGGCCGTCACCTTCGACGCGGCGGGTGACCAGCTGTTCTTCCTGCGCCGCAGCGGAACGCTGGAGCGGCTGCTCGGCCTGTTCGCCCAGCGGCCCGCACTACGGTACGGCGAGTTGGTGCACTGGCTGAGCGACGACCAGGGCGCCGGGACCGAGGAGAGCGAGCGCTATCTCGCCGCGCTGCTGCACCTCGGCATGCTGCACGTACCGTGTCTGCGCACCGACGTCCACAGCACCGACCCGCTGCGCTCCTTCCGTGACGCGCTGCGGGCCCTCGACCGCCCCTGGGCCGACCGCCTCGCGGACGCCCTGGGCCGGCCCCTCGCCTGCGTCGACGGCTACGCCACCGCCACTCTCGCCCGCCGCCGGGAGCTGCTGGCGGAACTGCGGGACGCGCTGCGGAGCATTCAGCGGGACCTGGGCGGGGACCACACACCCTCGTCCCCGGGGCTTCCGCAGACCCTCCTGTACGAGGACGTCACCGCCGGGCACACCGACGTGACCTGCGCGCCGGGGCCGCCGGGCGCGTCCGGCGCGCTGGACGCGCTGCGGGAGGTCGAACGGATCCTGCCCGCCTTCGATCTGACCCTGCCGCAGCGCATCACGCTGAAGGGCTTCTTCGTGGCCCGTTACGGCAGCGGCGGCCGTTGCACGGACCTCTTGAAGCTCGTTCACGACTTCCACGAGGACTTCTACGATCAGTACCTGACGTTCACCGCACGCCGGAAACCCTTCGACGAGGACGGCGCGTACGTCCCGGAGGCCAACTGGCTCGCGCTGCCGGGCATCACCGCCGTCGACCGCGCCCGCACCCGGTGGGTGGAGGGCATGCGCGGTGTGTGGGACACCGCGCGGGACGCCGAGGAGGTCCGTCTCGACACCGGCCTTCTCGACGCGGTCGCCGCCGAACTCGCGCCCGTGGCACCGGACTTCCTCCCACAGAGCCACTTCGTCCAGCTGGTGCGGAGGGACGGTGACCCGCTGGCGGTGCTCAACCAGTCCTACGGCGGGCTCGCGTTTCCCTTCAGCCGCTTCACGCACTGCTACCCGGGCGAGGGCGGTCTCACGGAGCGGCTCCGGCGGGCCGCGGCCGCGACGGCACCCGGGGGTGCGGTGTTCGCGGAGATCACCGGCGGGTCGGTCACCAGCAATCTCAATCTGCACGGGCGGCTCACCGACTACGAGATCGTCTGCCCGGGCGAGACCGGATCGGGTCCGGCAGACAGTCACATCCATCTGGACGACCTCTCGGTCGAGCACGACGCGGCCACCGACCGCCTCGTCCTGAAGTCCCGGCGGCTGGGGTGCGAGGTCGTGCCGGTCTACCTCGGCTATCTCGTACCGCTCGCACTGCCCGAGATCCCCCGCACCCTGCTGCTGCTCTCGCCCACCTCCATGGCCCCGCTCGACGTCTGGGGCGGTGTACCCACCGGCGGTGACGGCAGCGCCGTGGCCCACCGGCCCCGGGTGCGGTACGGCGGCGTCGTCCTCAGCAGGCGCAGCTGGACCACCGTGGCGGGGGCCCTGCCGCAGTGGTCCGCGCGGGTGGACGAGGCACGGTGGTTCGTGGACTGGCGGCGGTGGCGGCGCGCACACGGGGTGCCGCGCCGCGTGTACGCCACGGTCTCCCCTGCGGGCGGGGCCCGTGCGTCGTCCCCGGCGAAGCCGAGTTACGTCGACTTCGACAGCTATCTCTCCCTCACCGCCCTGGACGGCCTGCTCAAGGGCGGCGAAATGGACCGGGTGGTGTTCCGCGAGGCGCTGCCGGACGAGAACGAGCTGCACGTCACCTCCGGTGCCGGCCGTCATGTGGCCGAGCTGGCCGTGGAGACCCTGCGCACCACCCGCAACGGGCCTGACCGGGCTGACAAGGCTGACAGAAAGGAACCGGTGCACTGAGATGCCCGAGACGACCACGGGCGAGTGGCAGGCCCTGCACATCCACTACGCCGCCAACCCGCGGCCCCTGCTGATCCAGTGCGTCAGCCCGCTCCTGGCCCAGCTGACCGCCGACGGACTGCTCGCGGGCCACTTCTTCATCAACTACTGGCTGGAGGGCCCGCACGTACGGCTGCGCCTGAGACCGGCGACCGCACAGGCCACGGACGAGGTCCTCGCGCGTGCCGAGCGGGCGGTCGGCCGCTTCCTGCGGGAACGTCCGGCGCTGTACGAGGTGGATTCCTCCGGTTTCCTCAACGAGTTCTACAACACGCTGTTCGAGCTGGAGTTCGCCGAGGAGGAGCGGGGCGGCTTCCTCGCCCCCGACGGCCGGATGCGGCTGCGCCCGAACAACAGCTTCAGCCGTGAGCCGTACGAGCCGGAGTACGGCAAATACGGGGGCCCGGCCGGGGTGGAGCTCGCGGAGTGGCACTTCCAGCACTCCAGCGAGCTGGTCATCGACGCGGTGCGGGAGATGAATCTGCATCTGCGGACGGTCCGGCTGGGCACGGCGGCCCAGCTGATGATGGTGATGGCCGGTGTCTTCCTGCCCGACCGGGCGGAGCTGATCGACTACCTGGACCGCTATCACGCCTTCTGGCACAAGGCGTTCTCCGGCACCGACCTCATCGGCTCCGACGCCTACGACCGGGCGTACGCGTCGATGGGCTCCGGGCTCGGCCGGCGCTTCGACGCGGTGCGCGCGGCGGTGGGCGACGGCGGGACGGGCCGGCTGCCCGGTTTCCTCAGCGGCTGGGCCCGGCACTGCCGCGAACTGCGCGACCGCGCCACCGCCCTGACCACGGGCGAGGGCCTGGTCTTCCGCTCCTGGGACAGCACCCGGGACGAGCGGATCACGGACCCCGCCGTGTCGCTGCCGCTGCTCCTGTCGCCGTACATGCACATGACCAACAACCGGCTGCATGTGACGATCCGCGACGAGGCCTATCTGTCCCACGTGCTGGGGCGGGCGCTGCGCGAGGGCGCGCCGCCCGCGGAGGCCGGGCGATGAGCGTGCCGGCGCGGCGGCCGGCGCTCCGCCCTGAGGTACTGCTCAGCCCGGGGATGCGGCGGGGGACGGCCCGCATCCATGTGGTGAAGGACCCGGCGAGCGGAAAGTCCTTCGAGGTCGGGCCCAAGGAGTACTTCCTGATGGCCCGCCTCGACGGGGAGCGAACCCTGGACGGGATCGGCGAGGAGTACGCGCGGCACTTCGGGCGCGCTCTGGGCGAGGCGCACTGGCGGCGGCTGCTGGGGCTTCTGTGGGAGCGCGGTCTGCTGGTGGGCGCCGAGCCGGTCGCCCCCGCGCCGGTGGAGCCGCCGCCCCGCCCGACGCTGTGGAAGGGCAAGCTCCGGCTGGTCGCCGACGCCTCCGCCACCACTGAGCGGCTGTACCGGGCGACCGGCTTCGCCTTGTCCGCCCGCTTCCTGCTGCCGGTGCTGGCGCTGGTCGGGGCCATGGAGGCCACACTCGTCCTGCACCTGGAGGGGCTCGTCCGGGACACGGGCTGGCTGCTGAGCCGTCCGGTGCCGCTGCTCGCGGTGTTCAGCCTGCTGTGGGTGAGCACGGCGCTGCACGAATTGGCGCACGGGGTGGTCGCCCGGCACTTCGGGGGCACCGTCGGCGAGATCGGACTGCGCTGGCACCTGCCCATGGTGTTCATGTACTGCGAGGTCGGCAATTACCTGTATCTGCGCACCCGGTGGGCACAGGTGGCCACCGCGGTGGCGGGCACCGTCATGAACCTCCTGTTCCTGCTGCCCTTCGCCGCGCTGTGGGGCGTGCTGCCCGCCGGGGACCCGGTGCGCGCCGCCGTGGCGGGCCTGCTGACCCTCGGCACGGCACAGGCGCTGGTCAATCTGGTGCCCCTGCCCCCGCTGGACGGCTACCGGATGCTCGCCCACGCGCTGGGCATGGCCGACTACGCGACCGAGAGCCGGCGCTTCCTGCGCCTGTTGTCCGCCCGTGTCCTGCGGCGCGGCCCCGGCGTCGGCGCGTACCCGCGCGGGGCACGGATCGCCTACGCCGCCTACGGCGTCGGGTCGGTGGCGCTCGTCGGCGGCAGCGGCGTGGGGTTCGTGCTGCTGTGTCACCACTTTCTGGCGGACCGCTACGGCGTGCCGGCCGCCGTCGTCCCCGCCCTGCTGGTCGCCGTCCTGGTCGCGGTGACCGGCCCCTGGGCCCGCCGCGGCCCAGCCCGCTGAACCGCCTGCCCACCCTTTTCCGGAACCACCCCGGTTTTTTCATCGCTCCAGAGTCGAGGACCACATGACACAAGCAAGGCCGGACGAGCCCGCCATCGTGCTCGAGGACGTGCGCAAGCGGTACGGAGACGTCCAGGCGGTGGCCGGGATCTCGCTCACCGTGGGGCGCGGCGAGTTCTTCGGTGTGCTCGGGCCCAACGGCGCCGGGAAGACGACGCTGATAGAGATCGTGGAGGGACTGCGCGAGGCGGACTCCGGCTCGGTATCGGTCCTGGGCCTACCCCCCTGGCCGCGGAACAGGGCACTGCTGCCGCGCCTGGGCGTGCAGACCCAGAGTTCGGCGTTCTTCACCCGTCTGACGGCCCGTGAGCACCTGTCGACGGTCGCCGCGCTGTACGGCGTCGGGCGGGAGGGGGTGGAGCGGACCCTGTCGCTCGTCGGTCTCCTCGGCCAGGCCGACATCCGTGTCGAGGTGCTCTCCGGCGGACAGCGGCAGCGCCTCGCCATTGCCTCCGCGCTGGTGCACGGCCCGGAACTGATCTTCCTGGACGAGCCGACCGCCGCCCTCGACCCGCAGGCGCGGCGCGATCTGTGGAAGGTGCTGCGCGCGCTGAAGGGCGAGGGCCGCACCATCGTCTACACCACACACCATCTGGACGAGGCCGAGGCGTTGTGCGACCGCGTGGCCATCGTCGTCGCGGGCTCGGTGGTCGCCCTGGACTCCCCCGGCCGGCTGGTCGGCGCGGCGAAGGCACCCACCCGGCTGCTGGTGCCCGCCGACCGCCTCACGGTGGAGCGGGCCGAGCGGATCGAGGGAGTCGACCGGGTCTGCGTGGAAGGCGACTCGGTCGTCATCGAGACCCGCGCGGCCGGGCCCGTGCTGGCCGCCGTCGGCGAGGCCGCGGGCCTCGACGGGGTCCGGACCCGCACCGCCACCCTCGAGGACGTCTACCTCGAACTCACCGGATCGGAGCAGCACGCATGAGCGCGTACGGCGCACTGACCGCGGCCAGTTACCGGGCCTCGGTCCGCGACAAGACGACGGTCTTCTTCACCTTCGCCTTTCCCCTGATCTTCCTGGTGGTGTTCGGGCTGATCTTCCGGGGGCAGACCGTCGAGCAGAGCGGCCGTGGCTACATCGACTACATCGCGCCGGGCGTGCTGTCCTGGGGGGTGGGCAACGCGGCCGTGTTCGGTGTGGCGTTCACGCTCATGCAGTGGCGCAAGGACGATCTGCTGCGGCTCATCCGGATGTCGCCGACGCCGCTGACCTCGGTGCTCGCGTCCCGCTATGTGGTGGCCTTGGTCATCGGCGTGGTCCAGGCGGCGCTGTTCGTCGGCGTGGCGATGCTGCCGGTGTTCGGGCTGCGGCCGAGCTCCACCTGGCCGCTGGCGCTGCCGGTCCTGGTGCTGGGCATCACCGCGTTCCTGGCCATCGGCATGGTGATCGGCTCCCGGGCGAACACGCCGGAGGCGGTGGCGGCGGTCGCCAACTGCGTGATGGTGCCGATGGCCTTCCTGTCCGGGTCGTTCTTCCCGATCGACGCCATGCCCTCGTGGCTGCAGTCGCTCTCCCGGGTGCTGCCGCTGCGTTATCTCAACGACGGCATCTCGGCGGCGGTCTCCGGCCGTGCCGGTCTCGGCAGCACCGGTCTGGCCTGCGCGGGACTCGCCGTCTTCGCCCTGGTCTTCGGGCTGCTGGCCATGAGGACCTTCCGCTGGAGCAACGACACATGAGCACCGACGCCCCCACCCCCGCGCCGCTGGAAGAGGCCGGGCGCCATCTCCGGCGGGCGCTCACCGCACGCTTCGACGCCCGCCCCGAAGGCGCCGCCTCGCACCCCCCGGTCGTCGTCCCCCTCGGCGCGGCGGACGCGTTCCGTCCGGAACGAGACCCGTACGGCGCCGCCCGCGGCGGCGCGAACGTCCACCTCACCGCGCAGGCGGTGCTGATCGGCCCGTGGGGCGCGACGGACGCGGCCACCGCCGCGTGCGGCGGCTGTCTGGCCCGGCGCTGGCAGCGGCTGCGGTCCCGGTCCGAGCGCGACGCGCTGGAGGTCGGCACCGCCCCGCACCCGGTGGGCGACTGGCCGGCCCTGCCGGACTTCGCCGTCGACGCGGTGTGGGCGGTGTACGAGGCGGTCCTGCACTCCGGCCGTCCGGTGGCGGCCGGGCGGCCGGCCGGTGACTGGCACACCGCCGCCGACCTCCCGCTGCCGCAGGTCTCCCGGGTCGATCTGGCGACCCTGCGCGTCACGACGCTGCCGCTGCTGGCCGAGCCGCAGTGCCCGTACTGCCCGCCCCCCGCGTCTGCCGCCCCCGCCGCGTCCGAGGCGGCCCGCGCGCTCCTGCGCTCGCGGCCCAAGCCCGCTCCGGACCGCTACCGGCTGCGGCCGGCGAGGTCCTACCCGATGCCCACGGGTGCCCTGGCCAACCCGGTCTGCGGGGCACTGGGCGAGGGCACCTGGCTCAATGTGACCTCACCGACGACCGCGCCGGTGGCGGGCAGTGTCTTCGTCCGCACCTACGCGGGCCTGTCCGACGTCACCTGGAGCGGCCAGGCGAACTCCTTCGCGGCCAGCCGCGATCTGGCGTTCCTGGAGGGGCTCGAACGGTACGCGGGAATCCACCGGCGGCGCGACGGGCAGGTGGTGGAGGACTCCTACGACGGTCTGCGCTCCCGCGGCGAACACGCCGTCGATCCGCGCGAGTGCGGCACCTACGCACCGCAGACCTACCGGGACGACCCGATGGTGGCCCCCTTCGACCCGGCGCGGACGATCCCCTGGGTCCGCGGCCACTCGCTGCGCGACGAGCGCCCAGTCTGGGTCCCCACCCGGCTGGTGCACTACGGTGCCGGGCTCGCGTCGGACAATTTCGTCTTCGAGAGTTCCAACGGGTGCGCCACCGGGAGCTGTCCGGAGGAAGCCGTCCTGTTCGGACTGCTGGAACTCATCGAGCGGGACGCGTTCCTGCTGGCCTGGTACGGCCGGGCCCGCCTCACCGAGATCGACCTGGACTCGTGCCGGAGCGAGGCGGTGCGCGCCATGACCGCCCGGGCCGCGCTCCAGGGCTACGACGTCCACGCCTTCGACAACCGGGTGGACCTGGCGGTGCCCGTCGTCACCGGGCTCGCCGTGCGCCGGGACGGCGGGCCGGGAACCCTCTCCTTCGCCGCCGGCGCGCGGCTCGATCCGGAGGACGCCGTCGAGGCGGCCCTCTCCGAGGTCCTCAGCTACATCCCGCATCTGGACCGGCAGGTGGAGGAGGACCGCGCCGAGCTGGAGGCGATGGCACGGGACTTCTCCCGGGTGCGGCACCTGACCCACCACGCCCGGTTGTTCGGCCTTCCCGAGATGGCCGCCCACGCCCGGGAGTATCTGGAGCCCGTGGCCGTACGGCCGCTCGGGGACGTCTACCGCGACTGGCAGTCGGTCCGGCCGCGTTCGGGGGACCTGCGGGACGATGTGCTGCTGTGCCGGGACGAGCTGGTACGGGCGGGCTTCGATGTCATCGTCGTCGACCAGACCTCGCCCGAGCAGGAGCGGATGGGGCTGACCACCGTCTCCACCGTCGTCCCCGGGCTGCTGCCGATCGACTTCGGCTGGTCCAGACAGCGGGCGCCGCGCATGCCGCGCATGCGGTCCGCCTTCCGGCGTGCCGGATGGCGGTCGACCGATCTGACCGACGACGAACTCCGTATGGTGCCGCACCCCTTTCCCTGATGATTCCCCTGAGGAACGGCGAAACAGCCCCCTGCTGTCGCAGAGGGCTGTGCCGGGCGCCACGGCCCGATCGGTGAACCGATCAGGCGGAGCAGCTGGTGGTGCTCGTGGTGCTGGAGCAGGTGCTGGTGCTGCTGGAGCTGGTCGAACCGGCGAGGACGACCTCGCTCGCGTCCGAGTAGTCCGAGATCTCGAAGGTCTCGGACTCGAGCTCCAGGATCTCCTGGGCGAGCGAGGCGAGTTCGGTCTTCGGTGCCATGTCTTCTCCCGATGCGTCGAGTCCGGCCGGCCATGAACAGGGGCCCGGCCGGACGTGGTGTTGTCTTGCTCCGCCATCCCAGCAGGACGCGCTCGCCGGGCCCCCGGCGTTCCGCTCTCATTCCGCTCGCACGCGAGTACCACCGCCCGAGTGCTTCCCTCCGATCCCCTGCGAGGAACCGCCATGTCTCCTTCCTCCACGTCCTCCCCGGCCGACCGGGTCCACCGGGTCCTGCTGGGCCTCGACGGCATCATGCTCGCGGCCACCACGCTGTGCCTCGCCGTGCACGCCGAGCCCGAGCTGTCCGGGGAGGAGGAGCACACCGCGGCCCGCCTCGCCGCCTGGCTGACGGCGGACGGCTTCCGGGTGACCCCGGGCGTCGGGGGCCACGGGGTGGTCGGCGTGCTGCGCAACGGCGAGGGCCCGCGGGTCCTGGTGCGGGCCGAACTCGACGCGCTGCCGGTCGCGGAACGCACCGGCCTGCCGTACGCGAGCACGGTCCGCGCACCGGGCCCGGACGGCCGCGGTGTGCCGGTCATGCACGCGTGCGGGCACGATCTTCATCTCGCGGCGGCGGCCGGGGCGGCGCGGCTGCTGGCCCGCGCCGCGCACCTGTGGCGGGGCACGCTCGTGGTCGTCGGCCAGCCCGCGGAGGAGACGCTCCAAGGGGCGCGGGCCATGCTCGAGGACGGTCTGTACGACCGGTTCGGGCGCCCCGACGCCGTACTCGCCCAGCACACCGCGCCGTTCCCGGCGGGCATGGTCGCCCACGGCACCGGTGCGCTGATGGCCGGCAGTCTCTCCTTCGACGTCGTCGTCCACGGCCGCGGCGGTCACGCCGCCACCCCGCACCTGACCGTGAACCCGGTGGCGACCGCGGCGGCCGCGGTCGGCGCGCTGCACGGCCTCGTCGCCACGGTGACGGACCCCGCCGACCGGGCCGTGCTCACCGTGTGCCGGCTGCATGCGGGCGACAGCCTCAACGTGGTGCCCGACCGGGCCACGCTCGGCCTCAGCGTGCGCGCCCACTCCCAGGCCGCTCTCGACGCCCTCGCCGAGGCCGTGCGCCGGACCGTCCACGCCGAATGCGCCGCGTCCGGCCGCGTCGATCCGCCCGAGATCACCCTCGTGTCCCGCTCGGTGCCCAACGTCCCCGATCCGTCTGCCACCGCGGCCGTCCGGGCGGCGCACCAGGCGCTCTTCGGCGCGGAGCGGGTGGCGCTGTGGCCGCCGTCGATGGCCACGGAGGACTTCCCCCTGTTCGGCGACGCGGGACGGGGGATCCACGGCTTCGCCGGGATACCGACGGTGTACTGGATGCTGGGGTCGGCCGGCGCCCGGCAGTGGCGGGCGGCTCCCGGGCGGACACCGGCGGACAAGCTGGCGGCCCTGCCTCCCAATCACTCGCCGGAGTTCGCCCCGGACGTGCGAGGCGCGCTGCCCACCGGTATCTCCGCCATGGTCGCGGCGGCCCTGGACCGGCTGGGGAGCCGCTGAACCCGGTGGCCGGGGGGGCTCAGGCGGGCTCAGCGCCTGCCGCCGCCCGGGCCGAGCCAGGCCAGCGCGCCCGCCACCATGGCGGTCACCCCGGTGGTGAGGGTCGGTTCGATGACCGGGGCGAAGAACGGCGAGTGGTTCGCCGGAACGTCGTGTGTGGTCCCGGCGGCCTCCGCCTCGGCGTAGGTGTCGGGGTCGGTGCCGCCGAACTGCCAGAAACACACCGGCACGTCGGCCGCCGTGCCGAACACACCGATGTCCTCACCCCCGGGCAGCAGCCCCGGGTCGACCACCTTGTCCGCGCCGATCACGGCGCCGATGGCGGTCATGGTGCGGTCCACCGCGTCCACGTCGTTGACCAGCGAAGGGAAGGCGCCGAGCGCAGTGATCTCCGGTTCCCGTGCGGCTCCCGCGGCGGCGGCCTCCTCCCGTACGGCCCGCTCCAGCGCGGCCAGCGCGCGCTGCCGCATCGGGGCCGAGCAGGTGCGCAGGCTCACCTTCAGCCGGGCCGTGACGGGGACGCCGTCGCCCCGCTCGTCGCCCCCCACGGCGGGAGGCGCGTCGTCGGCCGTGATCCGCACGGTGCCCGCGTCACTCATCTCCCGCTCGAGCACCGTCTGCAGCCGGGTCGCCGTGGCGCCGGCCGGGCGGCCGGGGCCCGCGTCGGGCCCGTCCGCACCGAACATCCGTACCCGCAGCACGTCGGTCGCGGCGTACGCCGTACCGGGATGGCAGCCGACCGTGCCCGCGGGCAACCGTATGACGTGCTGCCCGAGGACCACGTCGGGCTTGCCGAACCGGGTGAAGAGGCCGTCGTCGACCATCGCCCGAGCACCCTGGCCCGTCTCCTCGGCGGGCTGGAAGACGGCCAGTACCGTGCCGGACCAGTGTTCACGCCCCTCCGCCAGCAGCCGCATCGCGCCCAGCAGACAGGTGGTGTGCATGTCGTGGCCGCAGGCGTGCATGACGCCGCCGGAGGTGGACGCGTACGGCAGACCGGTGCGTTCCTCCACCGGCAGGGCGTCGAAGTCCGCCCGCAGCAGTACGGTCGGCCCGGCGCCACCGCGCAGGACCGCCACCACACCGGTACGGCCGACCCCCTCGGTCATCTCGAACCCGTACGCCCGCGATCGGCGGGCGACCTCCGCGGCCGTGTGGTGCTCGGCGAAGGACAGTTCCGGGTGGGAGTGCAAGTCCCGGTACAGACCGGCCAGTTCACGGCGCCGTGCCTCGTCGAGGCCGGCCAGCACCCGCGTCGTTTCGTCTGACATGGCGCGACACCCTTCGATCCCTCCGATGCCCCTCCTTGCGGCACCAGCTTCACCCGAAGGGCGGTCACCCGCGACCGCTCGGCCGACGCCGTGGAGCCGGTCACGGCCCCCGGGGCGGCGGCCGGCCCGACGACGCACGCGGTCCGGCGTGTCGACACCCTGCGGGCCCGCTGTGGGCCGTCCGGGTGACAGCGGCATCATCGACCCCGCCACGGCCGGCGGGTCAGGTCAGCAACTCCTCCAGCGCGGCGGCGAAGCCCGGCGGCAGGTTCATCTCCCCGCCGAGCGTGCGGCGGTACGTCGCGTCCTTGGTCGCGGTCAGCCCGTCCAGCCGCAGGGAGGGAAGGGCGGCCGGGCCTTCCGCCAGGTCGGCGGCCGCCCCGCCGATGACCGGCCCGCTGGGGACGGACCGGCCCGCTCTGAGCAGCGGCAGGCGGGGGCGGAGTTCGGCGCCCGTCGGCTCGATCTCGTCCAGGGCCAGCCGCCATCGCGGCCCGGCCTCCCGGGCCTCGGGCAGGGCCCGGCGGGCCCGGTCGGCGGTGCCGGGCAGGTCCGCCAGCGCCTGGGTGAGGAGCCGGGCGGCCTCGGCGAGGGTGAGGGCTCCCACGACGGGGTCGGCCGACGCCTGACGCAGATTCACCGCCCGGCCGGCCGGCAGCCCCCGCACACCGGTCTCCAGCTGCCCGCCCGGGGTGAGATCGTCCATCAGCGCACGGGTACCGTAGCGCGCGTGGCCCGCGATCACGACCAGGCTCAGATCGCTGTCCCGGGCGTCGATCAGCGTGCTGTACGCGTCGCCGCCCGCCCCGGCCACGACGATGAGATCGGCCCGCGCGCCCGCCCGCAGCGAACCGAGGGCGGTTTCCCAGCGCAGCATGACGGCGGGGTTGCGGGTGGCCATGTCGACGAGGTCCCGGTCGGTGAAGACACCGCCGGCCGCCGCCGACGCCAGCCGGGCCGCCTTGAGCTCGCCCAGCAGTCCCTTGCTGCCGGACACCGTCCAGTCCGATCCCAGCGCGAGGCGTACTCCGGCCCGCCGGGCGGCGGCGATCTCGGCGGTACGGCCGTACAGCAGCAGGTTAGACAGCGGTGACCAGACCATGGATCCGCCGTGGCGGGCCAGTACGGGGAAGTCCTCGGCGAGCAGCCCGGTGCAGTGGATGCCGATCAGGTTCTCCGTGATGGCCCAATGGTCATCACGGTCGTCGGCGGAGAGTTTGAGGGCCAGGAAGTGTTCGCGGGCGTCCGTGTCCCTGCCCTCGGCGAGGTGCAGCAGCAGGCGGCGCCCCTGGTTCAGCCGTGCCAGGAACTTTCCGGCGTTCGCGGCCTCGACGTCCGCGATGCGGGTGGCCGCCTCCGGCAGGGCCGGGTCGTCCGTCGCCTCGACGTTGCGCACGACCCCCCGGTACATCCTGCGCGCGCCCGCGTTGGAGAACAGGGCGATGCCCTGGCTGGTGGTGGTGCCGTTGACGAGCGCCTTGGCCTCGACGTAGCGCACCACGGCGGGCATCAGCGCGGCGTCCTCGCCCAGGACGCGCATCGGCCCGGTGACGAGCCTGCCGTAGTCGGGATTCCGCGCCCCGCCCCACTCGGTGCGGTTGGGGTAGTTCTCGGGGACCTGCCACAGGGGCAGCACGTTGTAGGGCAGGTGGTTGTGCAGCTCGATCAGGCCGGGATAGATGCTGCCGCCGCTCGGGGTGACCGTCGTGTGCTCATGGCCGTCCGGCGGCCCGGTGCCGGCCGGTGCGACCTTGTCGATGACGCCCTCGTTGATGTAGACGACACCGTCGTCGATCACGTCGTGCCGGCCGTTCATCGTCACGACGCGGCCCCGCACCGCGAAACGCGGCCCGGCCAAAGGGTCCACCGGGGGCTCTACGGGTGGTGACATCTGCTGGTCCCTCCGCCGTGCGTACAGGGAACAGTCCTGATATGAGGTAACAATTTTCCCATGGGCGCGGCCGCCGCGCCCGCCGCGGGACCGCCCCGCGGGCAGGGCGCGGACGGGCGGGGCCGGCGGCAGGACAGGAGAAGTACGATGCACGACTTCGATCCCGGCTGCGTCGAGGAGCCGTACGCCACGCTGGCGCGGACGTTTCCCGGCACGGAGACCTATCCGCCGGACGACTTCCGTACCGAGTGGGGTCCCGTCTTCCACCGGGGGCGGCTCGACGGCACGGCCCGGGTGCTGGTCATCGGGCAGGATCCCGCGGCCCACGAGGCCGTCGTCCGGCGGATCCTGGTCGGCACGGCGGGCCGGCGTTTCCAGGGCTTTCTCGCCAAGCTCGGCATCGAGACCAGCTACGTCATGGTCAACACCTATCTGTACAGCGTCTACGGCCAGCAGGCGGGCAACGCCCACGCGAACGACCCCGACATCGCCCTGCACCGGCACGCGTGGCTCGACGCGCTGACGGCGAACAATCCCATCGAGGCCGTCGTCGCGCTGGGCCGGCTGGCGGACACCGCGTTCCGCACGTGGCGCGAGACCCCCGCGGGCCAGGCCTACGAGGGCGCCTACCAGCACATCCGGCACCCCACCTATCCCGACAGCGCCGCGTCCTCGGGGACGCCCCGGGCGGTCGCCATGGCGAAGATGCTCACCAACTGGAACGCCGCGCTGGACGCCCTGCACCCGGTGGTCACGCCGGACACCCCGGTGCCGCTGGCGCATTACGGCGAGGACCTCGACCCGGCGGATCTCGGCGAGATCCCCGAAGGGGACCTGCCCGCCGGTCTGCCGGCCTGGATGCGCGGCGGCGAGTCATGGGCGAGCCGCCAGGGTGCGACGGCGGTGGAGAAGCGGGCCACGATCATGGTGCAGATCCCGCTGTCCCAGCGCCCGTTCTGAGGCCCGCGCCCGTCCGGCCCCGGTCCGCACACCCCTGGATGGGGTGCGCGGACCGGGGCCGGTCGGTGGCGCGGGGTTCAGCTCTCGGCCGGTGCCTCCTCGGCCTCGGGTGCGGCCGCCGCCACGGCCTCCTCGGCTTCCTCGGCTTCTTCCTCCACCGGCTCGGTCTGGGCGGCGACGATCTGGAGGACGGCGGCGTCCTCCTCGACGGCCAGGGAGCTGCCGCGCGGCAGCTCGATGTCCCCGGCCCGGATGGTGTGACCGGCCTCCAGGCCCTCGATGGACACCGTCACCGCCTCCGGGATGTGGGTGGCCTCGGCCTCGACGGGCAGGGCGTTCAGGATGTGCTCCAGCAGATTGCCGCCCGGCGCCAGATCGCCCTCGGTGAGCACCGGCACCTCGACGGTGACCTTCTCGCCCTTCTTCACGGCCAGGAAGTCCACGTGGACGAGGAAGCCGCGGATGGCCTCGCGCTGTACGGCCTTGGGGATGACCAGTTCGCTCTTGCCGGCGACGTCGAGTCTGAGCAGGACGTTCGGTGTCTTCAGGGCCATCATCAGCGAGTGGCTGTCGAGCGCCACGTGCTTGGGATCGGCGCCGTGCCCGTAAATGACGCCGGGGACCTTGTTGTCACGACGGGTGCGACGGGCGGCACCCTTGCCGAAGTCATTACGCAGCTCGGCGCTCAGCTTTACCTCAGCCATGACGCACTCCTCGTGTTCGGACTGTCAGGTGACCGTCACCCGCCGCGGCGGGCCTGGTACGAGGGGTGCGCCGACAACGGTCGCCGCACCCCATGAGTACGGCCTCCCGCGCCGAGCAACGCCGCGAGTTTACCCAGCCGGGGCACCGCATGATCCAACCCTGCTCCATCCGGCCGAACCGGCGCGTCGGAGGGGGCGGCGGCCCCGCCGACAGTGCTTTCCGCCGCCGCGTTCACCTCGGGGCGCCGGGCGGGCTGACGGCCTCGCGGTGCTCCGGCGGGCGGGCGAGGGCGTGGAACTCCTCGAAGGGGGCCAGCCGGTCCGCCAGCGGCGCCGCGTCCCCGCTCCAGGACAGTTCGCCCATGACGTCGGCGACGGCCCGCGCGAGGGCCCGGGAGGCGAGCGTCGGGTACAGCGTCAGCGCATAGCCCATCTGCTGGAGTTCGGCGGCGGTCGGCGGGGGCATGGCGCCGGGGCTCGCGTCCGCCATCGCCGGGATGCCGCGCCGGGCGGTGATCTCCTCGGTGATCCGGCGCATCTGGTGTGCCGAGGCGGGGTTGGCGACGCAGATCGCGTCGGCGCCCGCGTCGACGCACCCGTGGGCACGGGCGAGGGCCTCGTCGATCCCGTGGGCCGCCACGGCGTCCGTACGCGCCATGATCAGCATGTCCGGGTCCCGGCGGGCTGCGACGGCGGCCTCGATCCTGCCGATCAGCTCCGCCGCCGGCACGACCGTGTCGTCCTCCGCCTCCCCCACCGCCTCCCCCACCGTCCGGCCGCGCTGCCGCCGCGCGGGCCGGTCCGCCAGGAACAGGCCCGCGGCGCCCGCGCTCTCGTACTGCCGTACCGTCCACGCCACGTGGGTGGCGTCGCCGTACCCGTCGTCCGCGTCCGCGAAGACGGGCACGCCGACGGCGTCGACGGTCCGCCAGACGACGTCCGCCATCTCCCGCGCGCTCAGCAGCCGGGCGTCGGGGCGGCCCAGCAGTGCCGCCGCGCTCGCGGCCCCGCCCACGCCGACGGCCTGGAATCCGGCGCGCTCGATGATGCGGGCGCACAGCGGGTCGTGCGCGATCGGCACCATGAGCATCTTCGGGCCGGCGAGGTGGGCGCGGAAGCGCTGCCGGTTGTTCATCGGTGTCTCCTGACTCGCTGCCCCCAGTGTGAGCGCGGTTCGCCGCCCGGGCCACGCGGATGGCTCCGCCTCCGTCCGGCCACGGGCGAGCGCCCGCGTCAGCGGCTCTCGTCCAGGCCGGTCCGGGCGCTGATCCGGGCGTGGGCCCGCGCCAGCGGGGCGGGGGTCCACCAGTTGGCGCGCCCCGCCACGGTCAGACAGGCCGGCACGAGAACCCCCCGCACCAGGACCGCGTCGACGAGCACGGCGACCGCGAGGCCCGTGCCCAGCAGCTTCAGCAGGGTCACCCCCGAGGTGGCGAGGGCGCCGGTGACGACGGCCACGGCAAGGGCTCCCGTGGTCACCAGCCGGCCCGTCCGGGCGACGCCCTCCACCACAGCCTGCCGGTTGTCGCCGGTCAGGGCGTAGTGCTCCTTCACCCTGGACAGCAGGAAGATCTCGTAGTCGATGGCCAGTCCGAACGCGATGACGAACATCAGCAGCGGCATCGTCATGTCGAGCGTCCCGGTGACCGTGAACTCCCCCACCGCCGCGCGCAGATGGCCGTCCTGGAAGACGTGCACCATCAGCCCGAAGCTCGTGCCGAGGCTGAGCGCCCCGACCACCAGTGCCTTCACCGGCAGCAGCACGCTCCCGGTGAGCAGGAAGAGCATCGCCCACGTCGTGACGGCGACGATCCCGGCCGCGAGCGGCAGCCGGCCGCGCACCGCGTCCCGGGTGTCGGAGAGGTAGGCCGCGCGCCCGGTGACGAGCCGTTCGCCGGGGGCGGGCAGCGAGCGCAGCCGCTTCACCAGGTCCCGTCCGGCCCGCGATTGGGGGTCCTCGGGGCCGGTCACGGTCAGTACCGCGCCCGGCCCGGGCGGTGCCGCCACCCGTACCCGGTCCCCTCTCGCGGCCCTGGCGGGCCCGTCGGGGCCCGCCCAGAGCGCCCCGCCCGTCGGCGCGGGCACTCCGACGACGCGTGCGACGGACGGCAGTGCCGCCACCCGGCGTTCGTACGCCGACAGTGCGGCCCGGTCGCCCGCGACGTCGACGTCCGGGAGGACGACGGTCAGATTCCGTTCGGCGCGGGAGGTGAAGCCCTCGCGGATGGCCTGGGACGTCCGGTGCGCCTCGGTGTGGGCGGGCAGTACCCGCTCGTCCGACAGCCCGAAGTGCACGTGCGCGAAGGGCGAGGCGAGCAGCAGGAGGGCCAGTGCGCAGCCGCCGCCGTAGAACACCGGGCGCCGGGTGACGACCCGGGCGACGGTCCGCCAGGCCGGACTGTCCGCCCGTGGTGCCCGCGGGCGGTTACGGTGCCGGCCGCGCGGCGCGGCGAGCGGGTCCCAGCGGTCGACGCGGGTGCCGAGGAGGTTCAGGACGGGCGGGACGAGCAGCACGGCGGTGGCCGCGGCGAGCAGGGCCACCGCCATCCCGGCGCAGGCCATGGACCGCAGGAACGGCAGGGGCAGCACCAGGAGCGCCGCCATCGACAGCGCCACGGTGCAGGCGGAGACGGCCACGGTGTGCCCCGCCCGGCGCGCGGTGCGTTCGACGGCGGCGGCCACGGGCTTGCCCGTGCGCAGTTCCTCGCGGTAGCGGGTGACGAGCAACAGCCCGTAGTCCACGGCGAGTCCGAAGCCGAGCGCGGTGGCGAGGTTCATGGCGAAGACCGACACCGGCATGGCGTAGCTGAGCAGCCGCAGCAGGGCGACCGTGCCGACGACGGCCACGACGCCGATCACGAGGGGGACGAGCGCGGCCACGAGGGAACGCAGCGCGAGCACCAGGATGAGCAAGGTGAGGGGGGCGGCGACGAGTTCGGCGCGCACCAGGTCGCGCTGGCTGACGCGCCCGGCTTCCACGCTGACCCAGGCGGGTCCGGTGGCCTGGACGCGCAAGGCCCCGTGGTGGCCGGTGAGTTCGGGCACCAGGGTTCCGGCGGTGCGTGCCGCGTCGCGGTCCGCGCCCGTGAGGTCCGCCGTGACCAGCGCCAGCGTGCCGTCCTCGGACCGCAGTGCCGGGTCCGTTCCGGCCGCGCCGCCCGGCCAGTAGGAGCGCACCCCGCCGACCCCGGGCGCGCGCGCCAGCCGCAGGGTCAGTTGTCGCCCTTCCGCCCGGGCCCGAGCGGTGTCGAGGCCGCCCTCGGCCCGTACGAGCAGCACGAGGTCGGGGCTGCCGCCGCCGAAGCGGTCGGCCAGCAGCCGGTTGGCGCGTTCGGACTCGGTGCCG
Source organism: Streptomyces syringium (assembly GCF_017876625.1). NCBI lineage: Bacteria > Bacillati > Actinomycetota > Actinomycetes > Kitasatosporales > Streptomycetaceae > Streptomyces > Streptomyces syringium. Next base: position 7,251,778 of record NZ_JAGIOH010000001.1, on the reverse strand, counting down.
GACGCGGTGTAGCCGCCGTTGGCCAGCCGCTCGGGGGTGCCGAGGCCGGCCACGCCGAGCAGCACGGTCACCACGAACGCGAGGGCGGGCACGAGCCAGGCCCGGCCGCGCCCATTGCGCCCGGCGGGGGCGGCGCGGCCCGCGGCCCCGGGCCCCCTGGCGCTCGGGGGGCTCGGGGCCGGGGCGGTGTCGAGGTCCTGGGAGCTCACGCGGCCCGGAAGAACAGCACGGCGTTCTGGCCGCCGAAGCCGAACGAGTCGCTGATCGCCGCCTCCATGCGGTGCGGCCGCGGCGTTTTCGTCACCACGTCCAGGTCCATTCCGTCGCCCAGCCGGTCCAGGTTGGCGGTCGGCAGGACGAGCTGTCGCTCCAGCGACATCACCGTGCACGCCGCATCGACCGCGCCCGCGGCCCCGAGCGAGTGCCCGATGGCGCCCTTGACGGACGTCACGGGCGGGGGCGTGCGGAACACCTTCGACAGCATGGCGGCTTCCACGCGGTCGTTCAGGGGCGTGGACGTGCCGTGCGCGTTGACGTGGTGCACCTCCGACACGTCCGCGCGGGCGTCGGCGAGCGCGGCGAGCACCGCGCGCCGGGCGCCGGCGCCCTCCGGGTCCGGTCGGGTGGGGTGGAAGCCGTCGCTGGAGGCCCCGTAGCCCGAGACGTAGCCGCGGATGCGCGCGCCGCGGGCGCGGGCGTACTCCGGCCGTTCCAGGACGAGGACGGCCGCCGCCTCGCTCAGGACGAATCCGTCGCGGTCCGCGTCGAACGGCCGTGACGCGCCCGCCGGGTCCTGGCGGTTCTCCGACAGGGCCCCCATCCGGTAGAAGGCGGCCGAGCCCATGGTGCTGCGCGCGCAGTCGGCGCCGCCGGCGATCGCGATGTCGCAGGCCCCGATCCGCAGCAGGTCGCGGGCGGTGCCGATGGCGGTGGTGCCGGCCGCGCAGGCCGTCGAGGTGGTGAGGCAGGGGCCCAGCGCCTGGAGGTCGGTGGACACCTCGCCCGCGACCATGTTGGGCAGCGAACGCAGCAGGGCGGTCGGCGAGATGGCCTCCACGCGCCCTTCGGCCAGGTTGCGGTACTCGACGTCCCAGCGGTCGCCGCCGTTGCTGGCGCAGCCGAGGACGACGGCCACCCGGGGGCCGTCCCAGGTGTCGGTGTCCAGCGCCGCGTCGGCGACCGCCTCCCGGGCGGCGACCATCGCCAGGTGGATGAACCGGTCGTTGCGCCAGGTGATCCGCTTGCCGAGCAGGGCTCCGCCGTCGAAGTCGTGGGCCCCGCAGGAGAAGTCGACCGGCAGGCCGGCCAGCCACGGGTCCCGGGCGCCGAATCCCACTCCCTCGCACAGCCCGTCCCAGGTGGCCTCCCGGCCCAGCCCCGCCGGCGTCACCATGCCGATCCCGGTGACGGCCGCGTCCGAGGCGCTCACCGCGCGGGCCCCGCCATCGCCACCGGCTGGTCCCCGACCGGGGCGGCGGCCCGCCCCCGGTCGGGGCGGCCCGCCACGAGCCCGTCGAGGTACGCGGCGGCCTCGCCGACGGTGGCGTCGCCGTGTTCCTCGGGCAGGGTCACGTGCAGCCGGTCCTCGAGCATGGTGATCAACTCGACCCTGGCCAGCGAGTCGACTTCGAGCTGCTCGAACGTGGCGTCCGGGGTGATCTCCTCCTCGGGGATACCGAAGTGCTCCGTGAGCAGACGGGCCATCAGGTCATACGCGGGTTCCATCGATCGCTCTCCTCGATCGGAGCCGGACACCGGACCACGGCGCGTTTGACGTATCAACTATCTGATGCCATAGCGCTATATTCCGGCTATTTGTCCGACGCAGCGTCACCCGCGGGGGCGCCGCCGGTCCACCGACACGCGCGCCGTCGGCAGGGGTATCACCCGTACTGCCGACGCCACGACGTGTGTCCGCGCACCGCACGGCCCCGGCCCGTCCCGGCCTGCCGGCGGCCTAGCCCTGGGGCGAGGCCGGCACGGCGGCCAGGTGCCCGCGCAGCGCCTTGATGACGGCCGGGGCCTGGCTGCTGAGGTAGAAGTGCCCACCGGGGTAGACCTGCATGTCGAACGCGCCGGTGGTGTGCCCCTTCCAGTCCTCGGCCTCGTCGAGGGAGGTCCTGGGGTCGTCGTCGCCCACCATGACGGTGACCGGGCAGCGCACCGACGCGCCCGGCTCGCTGCGGTAGGTCTCCACCGCGCGGTAGTCGGCGCGGATGGCGGGCAGGACCATCCGCAGCATCTCCTCGTCGCCGAGCACCCGGGTGTCCGTGCCGCTCATCTCGCGCAGCTCGGCGACGATGCCGTCGTCGTCGCGCCGGTGGACGTTCTCGTAGCGGTAGCGGGAGGGCGCGCGGCGGCCCGAGGCGACCAGGCGCGCGGGGCCCCGGCCGTCGCGTTCCATGCGGCGGGCCACCTCGAACGCCAGCAGGGCGCCCATGCTGTGGCCGAAGAACACCACCGGGCGGTCCAGCCAGCCGGCGAGGGCGGTGTGGACCTGTTCGGCGAGTGTCGCGATGTCGTCCACGCAGGCCTCCCGGCGGCGGTCCTGGCGCCCGGGGTACTGGATCGCCAGGACATCGGCGTCCGGCGTCAGCGCCGAGGCGACGGGCAGGAAGAAGCTCGCGGAACCGCCCGCGTGCGGGAAGCAGACCAGACGCACCGGTGCGTCCGGGGCGGGACGGAAGTTCCGGCACCACAGCGTGTCGTCCACGGGTATCTCAGCCATGCTCGTCCTTCGTCTCGTTCATTTTCGGCGCGATGCCACTATCCGTGCGGCGGCCGAGCGGGCACAAGACCGCACCGCACCGTGCAGGAAATCTCTGGGCGTTTCCCTTGCCCTTCGGCTGCCCTTCCACGGCCCTTCCCGCGCTTACCCCGGGTTCGCCCACGGACGACAGCTCGGCCACGGCGGAGAACCGTCGGGTATTTATGGCCCGAAAGTTCCGCCGTGGCCGAGCTGTTTCGGCCGGATGGCCGGCCGGTCGACGTCAATCCTTTATGGGGGTCACTTGATGAATTCCTCGACAACCTTCGGCGGCCAGGTGCCCACATTGAGCACCCCCATGGAGTAGGCCCGCGAGACGAGGGCGGCCCGGTTGGGCACCTTGAGCTTCCGGAGCAATCCGGTCACGTGGTACTCGACGCCCTGCCGGCTGAGGTAGAGCCGTGAGGCGAGCGGGACCGTGGAGATCCCGGCGGCTATGCCCTCGAGGATGCGTGCGTCTATCTCGGTGAGAATCTTCTTCCGGTTGGTGACCACCCCGGCGTCATCGGATCCTTGGGTCTGGGGCATCAGCACCAGGATCGACGCATCCTCGGGCGTACCACCGCGGACGGCGATGGCCGTCAGCGGGCTGGCGAAGGCCGAGTCCTCCTGCCGCACCCCGACCACATGGGTGGCGAAGCGCTGCCGCTTGCCCTCGACCAGCCGCGAGAACTGGCGCATCAGCGGCTGCTGCACGCTCGGGTGCACCAGCTCCTGGAAGCTGCGCCCGCACACGTCCGCCGAGGAGGCGCCGAACTGGCGGAAGAACTCCTGATTCGCCTGTCGGATCGTCAGGGTCGGATCGAGGGAGGCCATACACAGGCCCGGCTGGTCGAACTGCGGCTGGCCGACCCCAGGGTCGTCCGTGTATCCGCGAGTAACGCCCGGTACCAAGTCTGCAAGTAAGGAATTAGCCACGAGCCTGCCAATCTTTCAGGTTCCGCAGAGCGTTCAGAACCACGCGCTAGAAATGCGTCAGAAAACCGATGGCCGGGCCTCGTTCGGAATGCCCTGGACTGCCCGGCTCCGGAACCGCACAGTAGAGAGATTCGAGGAGGCGCGTCAACGTCATCCGGGCCCACACGACTAAGCCTGCGGTTTGTGCTTCCGAAAGGGTTCGGTTGGTTCGGTCCAATGCCGGTGTTTCGGTGGTTCGGTACGGTCCGCCCGCGGCGCCCGGGGGCCGGGCCGGTGCCCCCGCTGGTCGGTGCCCGGGACCGGCGCCGGTTCCACGGGCCGCCCGGCTCGGCGAAACACTAAGGACATCATTGGACATCCGCCCGCATGGTTGACGTCCCGGGGCGATCGCTGGTCTTCTACGCCCGGCACGGCCGACCCCCCTCATCTCGAAGATCAGGACTCGACGCATGGACATAGTGGGTAACGGATTCCTCGCCGGGAGTCTGCGACCGATAGCCGACCGCCACCCGGGGACCGTGGCGCTCGCGGCCGGGGTCTCCTGGGCCTCGGGGACCTCCGACGCCGACTTCGCCCGTGAGGCCGCGCTGGTGCGGGAGACCGCGCTGCGCTGCAAGGCCGACGGGCGGCGGCTGCTGTTCTTCTCGACGTCCGCGACCGGGATGTACGGGGCGGCGGAGGGGCCCGGGCGGGAGGACCGGCCCGTGGCGCCCTGCTCCCCTTACGGCGCGCACAAACTCGCCCTCGAGGAGCAGCTGCGCGCCACGGGCGCCGACCATCTGATTCTGCGCCTGAGCCATCTGGTGGGCCCCGGCCAGCCACCGCACCAGCTACTGCCCACGCTGGTACGGCAGTTGCGGGGCGGTGTGGTCCACGTCCACCGTGCCGCCACCCGCGATCTGATCGATGTGACCGACACGGTGACCGTGATCGACCGGCTGCTGGCGCTGGACCTGACGGCCGAGACGGTCAACGTCGCTTCCGGTGTCGCGGTCCCGGTCGACCAGATCGTCGACCACCTGGAGCGGAGCCTCGGCCTGACGGCCCGCCGCGAGTACCGGGAGACGGGCAGTCATCACACCGTCTCCATCGACAAGCTGCGGGCCCTCGTCCCCGAGGTGGACCGGCTGGGCTTCGGCCCGGACTACTACCGTCGCGTCCTGGACGTGTTCAGCTGGGAGTTCCGGGGCGACGCGGTCACGACACGGCTCTGAGGTCAGGGACGCTTCGCGAGCAGGTTGAACACGCTGCCGCCGACGAAGACCGGTGCCTGCGACACAGTGACCTCGAAGCCGAGGCCGGCCAGCTCGGCGACGATCCTGCCGAGCCGGCCGTCGATGTCGTGCACTTCGAGGAGCACGCGCTGGATCCGCGGCCAGAGCCCGGCGTCGATGCCGCGCAGCACCTCCAGTTCACCGCGCTCCACGTCGATCTTCAGCAGACCGATCCGCTCGATGCCGTGCTCCTTCACCACGGCGGTCACCGTGGTCACGTCGACGGTGACCGTCTGCTTCTCGCCGAAGGCGCTGAGCATCAGCTCCCGGGCGTCCCCGGGCACCTCGGTGTTGTCGACGAACGCCGTGAAGTTGCGCAGGTCGTCCTCCGGGTCGGCGTGCAGGGTCGACGTCGAGGAGTTGAAGGGGTGGAAGGTGAGCTCCGCGGTCCCCGCCTCGCCGCCCACCGCCTGGGGGAACGCGGTGCCGGTCGGGACGTGCCGGGTGACGTTGTCCGCCAGGCAGGCGTAGGTCACGGGGGCGGGTTCGAACGACAGAATCCGGGCACCGGGGGCCTGTTCGGCGAAGCGCATCGAGGCCAGGCCGATGTGCGCGCCGATGTCGAGGATCACATCATCGGGGCCCAGCCCGGCGGACGCGCGCGCGTACGGGGAATCCCCGGCGATCTCCCCCCAGAGCGTGACCGTCTCCATGGGGTGGATACCCAGGACGGACCGGCCGTCGGGGAGGTCGCACTCGACGGCGGACTGGCCGGGCCGGCCGGGCTGCTCGGTCATCAACGGGGCTCCTTGTGAGGATGGGGGTGCGGCCGTCCGGCCGCACCCCGGGGTGACGGGGGTGGTTCGGGCGTGCATCGAGGGCGGACGGGGTCAGAGGAGTCGCCCGAGCCCGGCCACGACCTCGGAGGGGGCGGGCATCTCCCGCATGGCTTCCCGCAGTTCCCACGCCCCCTTGGCGTAGCCGGGATCCGTCAGCAGCTCCTCCAGCGCGCCCCGCAGGCACACCGGGTCGTTCTGCCCCGCGGCGTCGTCGATCATGATGCCCGCCCCGGTCGCGACCAGCTGGTCGGCGTGCCCGAACTGGTCGGCCATCTGCGGCAGTACGAGGTGCGGGAGCCCGGCGTGCACGGTGGTCAGGACCGTGCCCGAACCCCCGTGGTGGACGACCGCGTCGCAGGTCTCCACGAGCAGGTGCAGCGGCACCGGGTCGGTCATGCGCACATTGCCCGGCACGGCTCCGATCTCGTCGCGGAACGCCCCGGGGACCGTGGCGATGGCCTCCACGTCCCGCAACCCCTCGAAGGCCCGCAACAGGCCGCGCATGAAGGGCACGCCGTGGAGCGCGAGCGTACGGGTGCCCAGGGAGACCACGACACGCCGCTTCCCCGGGGCCGACGGCCGCTCGGCACGGAGCCAGGAGGGCACCTCGCCACTGCCGTTGAAGGGCACGTAGCGGATGGGGAGGGCCTGGAGGAGTCCGGGCAGTTGCAGGTCCGGGGGGCAGGGGTCGAGCTGGATACCGGGGTCGGGCAGCTCGTCGAGGCCCAGGGCCCGGCAGGAGTCCCGCAGCGCGATCCGCGCGGCCGCGCGCACCGGCTCGGACACCGCGTCGACACCGAACCGGTGGTGCAGGACCGGGACGCCCAGCAGGCCGCCCACCACGAGGGAGTTGAACTCCATCGGGTCGGCCACGATCAGGTCGGGGCGGTACGCGCGGGCGAGCTCCAGGTAGGCGGGGAGTACGCGGTCGCTGTGGTCCTTCCAGACCGGGGGGAAGTGCTCCAGGTGCGCGGGGTCGAGCCGGCCCCACAGCTCGATGGGGCGCTTGCCGGGCACCAGCATGCTGTGGAAGACGTCCTCCATGCCGAACCGGTCGCCGATGCTCACGGCGTTCAGCCCGGCCTGCCGGGCGACGCCCATCACGTCCGGCTGCCCGACGACGAGGAGCTCGTGACCCGCGGCGCGCAGCGCCCAGGCCAGCGGCACCAGGGGCATGAGGTGGGTGACGACGGGGCTCGGGATGATCAGGACCCGCAGGGGGGCTCCTCGGTCCACGGTGCTCACTTCGCTTCCTCCTGCGGCTTGGACACTTTCCACCAGCCGGGGTTGTCCCGGTACCAGCCGACCGTGTCGGCGAGACCGCGCTCGAAGGGCGTCAGCGGGACGTATCCCAGCTCGTCCCGGATCTTGTCCTCCGCGATGGAGTAGCGCAGGTCGTGTCCCTTGCGGTCGGCGACGTGGCGGACCATGGACTCGTCGGCGCCGCACAGCTCCAGCAGCCGCCGGGTGATCTCGACGTTGGTGTATTCGTTGCCGCCGCCGATGTTGTAGACCTCACCGGACCGCCCGCTGGTGAGGACGAGCTGGATGCCCCGGCAGTGGTCGTCGACGTGCAGCCACTCGCGGATGTTGTGGCCGTCCCCGTAGAGGGGGACGGTCCGGCCCTCCAGCAGATTGGTGATGAACAGCGGGATGAGCTTCTCGGGGTGCTGGTACGGCCCGTAGTTGTTGGAGCAGCGGGTGATCGACAGGTCCAGGCCGTGCGTCTTCCAGTACGAGCGTGCCACCAGGTCGGAGGCCGCCTTGGAGGCCGCGTAGGGGGTGTTGGGTTCCAGCGGCCACTCCTCGGTCCAGGAGCCCTCGGCGATGGAGCCGTACACCTCGTCGGTGGAGACGTGCACGACGCGCTGGACGCCGCTGCGCAGACATGCTTCGAGGAGGTTCTGGGTGCCGCAGACGTTCGTCCGGATGAATTCCGCGGCGGCCGTCAGGGAGCGGTCGACGTGCGACTCGGCGGCGAAGTGCACCACGGCGTCGTGCCCGGGCAGCAGATCGAGCAGGAGCGGCAGGTCGTTGATGTCACCGCGGACGAAGGTCATGCGGGGGTGCGTGGCGGGCAGGTTGTCGCGGTTGCCCGCGTAGGTCAGCTTGTCCAGGACGGTGACGCGGGCGTCCTCGTAGCCGGGGTAGCCGCCGTCCAGGAGCGTACGGACGTACGTCGAGCCGATGAAGCCGGCCGCGCCGGTGACCAGGAGCCTCATGCCACCACCTCGACGCGGGCGTGGCAGCCGACGACGATGCGGTGGCGGTCCGCGCCCACCTCGGTGGCGTCGACGGTGGCCGAACGGCCGATCAATGAGCCGTGCAGACCGCGTACATGGGTCACCGTGGCACCTTCCAAGGTGATGGAGTAGTCGATTCTGGTGTGGCGCAGCACGCAGTCACGGCCGAGGGCCGTGTACGGGCCGACGCGGCTGTCCTCCACGAGGGTGCCCGCGCCGACGATCGCCGGGCCCTCGATCCGGGAACGGACGACGCGGGCACCGGCCTCGACGATCACGGGGCCGGTCAGTTCGCTGGCGTCGTCGACCTCCCCGGCAATGGAATGCTCGATGCCGTCGAGGACCTTCCGGTTGCACTCCAGCACGTCCTCGACGCGACCGGTGTCCTTCCAGTACCCGTGGTACTCACGGGCGCGTACGTCGGCGCCGGCGGTCACGAGCCACTGGACGGCGTCGGTGATCTCCAGCTCGCCCCGGTGGCTCGGTTCGATGGCGTCCACGGCCTCGTGGATCGCGGGGGTGAAGAAGTACACGCCGATCAGCGCGAGGTCGCTGCGCGGTTCCGCGGGCTTCTCCACGAGACGGACGACCTCGCCGTCCGCTCCGAGTTCGGCCACTCCGAAGGCACGCGGGTCCGCGACCTTGCGGACGACGACCTGGGCTGCGGGGCGGTGCTCGGCGAACTCCGCGGCGAGTTCGGTGATGCCCTCGGGAAGCATGTTGTCCCCGAGATACATCACGAAGTCGTCGTCACCGAGGAACGGCCGGGCCACCGAGACGGTGTGGGCGAGGCCGAGCGGTTCCTTCTGTTCGATGAAGGTCAGCCGCACGCCGAAGCGGGAACCGTCGCCGAGGACGGCCGCTATGTGCGGCCCCCGGTCACCGACGATCACTCCGATGTCAGTGACGCCCAGCTCACGGATGGTCTCCAGCACATGCTCGAGAACGGGCTTGTTGGCGATCGGTATGAGTTGTTTCGGCATGGAGTAGCTGAACGGTCGCAGACGGGTTCCCGCCCCGCCCGACAACACCAGAGCCTTCATGGAAGGTCCTTTCCTCGCGATACTGAAGGGCTTCAGGCCTTGACCGCATTTCGACCGCACCGAACACCTCGGGTCGTCCCTTCCTTCGATGTCTCGTGCCACCGGGTCACATCAGCGCGACGGCCACCCCATTTCAGAGGATCGGGAGTGGGAAAATTGCTAGTTTCCGCGCCCTTCGGTCACGGATCCGCATACGGCCGCCCGGCCGGGGACATCCCCGGCCGGGCGGGCCGGCCACCGGATCACGGTGGCCGGCAGCGGGACCGACGGGACGTCAGGACAGGCCGAGCTCGTCGTCGAGCAGCGCGAACACCTCGTCGTCCGAGGCCGAGTCGATGTCGAACTCCTCCTCCTCGGCCCGTGCTTCGCCGCGCAGGGCCTCCCACTTGGCCCGGAGCACCTCGAGGCGACCGGACACCTGCTGGTGGACCTGCGCATCGACGTCCAGCTCCGCGATCGCCTTCTCCAGCGTGTCGAGCGCGCCGAGGACCGTCCCCGGTCCGGCGTCCCCTTCCGCCGCGAGCCGGGTGTGGAGATGGCCCACGAGCTCGGCGGGGGTCGGGTAGTCGAACAGCAGCGTGGCAGGCAGCCGCAGCGCCGTGGCCCTGTTCATGCGGTTGCGGAACTCCACGGACGTGAGCGAGTCGAAGCCCAGATCCTGGAATTGCCGGGTGGCGGCGATCGCCTGCCCGTCCGCGTGTCCGAGGACCGCCGCGGCCTGGTCGCGGACCAGGTCCAGGAGGACGTCGCGGCGTTCGTCGTCGCTCAGCCCGCCCAGCCGCTGTGCCAGGCCCTCGGCGGCGTTGGACACGGCCGTCACGGTCCGGCGAGAGGGGGTGTGGATCAGCCCGCGCAGCAGCGCCGGCGTCTCCCCCAGGGTGCGCAGCGCCGGAAGGTCGAGCCGTACCGGCACCACCACGGGGTCCGCACCGGCCAGGGCCGCGTCGAACAGCGCCAGGCCCTGCTCGGCCGACAGCGCGGGCATACCCGAGCGGGCCAGCCGCTGGAGATCGGCGTCATCGAGGGTGCCGGTCATGCCACCGGACTGGTCCCACGGGCCCCACACCAGCGACACACCGGCCAGGCCCTCTGCGTGACGCCGCTCCACGAGCGCGTCGAGGAAGGCATTACCGGCCGCGTAGTTGCCCTGACCCGCGCCGCCGAACGTACCGGCGACGGACGAGAACACCACGAAGGCACCCAAGTCCAGGTCGCGGGTCAGCTCGTGCAGATTCCACACCGCGTCCACCTTCGGCCGCAGCACCGCGGACACCCGCTCGGGAGTGAGCGAGCCGATCACACCGTCGTCCAGGACACCTGCCGCGTGCACCACGGCACTGATCGGGTGCTGAGCAAGGAGCTCGGCCACACCATCACGGTCGGCGATGTCACACGCGGCCACCACAGCCTCGGCACCCAGCTCCGCCAGCTCCGCGACCAGCTCCTGGGCACCATCGGCACCCAGTCCCCGGCGACTCACCAACAGCAGGTGCCGCACGCCATGCTCGGCCACCAAGTGCCGTGCCACGAGCGCACCCAGGCCACCCGTGCCACCGGTGACGAGCACCCGGCCCTCGGCGTCCCAGACCACCGGCTCGGAACCTTCGCCCGGCACCCGGGCCAGTCGCGCGGCCGTGAGCTCGCCCTCACGCAGGGCCAACTGCGGCTCGTCGGAAGCCAACGCCTCCGCCAGCGGCAGAGACGTCACGTCCTCCGCGCCGAGGTCCAGCAGACCGAAGCAACCGGGGTTCTCCGACTGCGCCGAACGCACCAGACCCCACACCGAAGCAGCAGCCAGATCAGCACCGTCCACCGCGCCACGCGTCACGAACACCAGACGCGAACCGGCGAACCGCTCCTCCTCCAACCACCCCTGCAACTGACCCAACGTCCGGGCCACCAGATCGTGCACGGAGCCGGCCGTGTCGGCGCCGGCCACACCGGCCACGGGGATCAGGACCACATCCGGCAGCGCCAGGCCGGAAGCCTTCAAGGACTCCAGGTCCGGGTGCAGGACCATGCCCGGCAGGGCCTGGGCCAGACCGAACGTGTCCGGGCCGACCAGCGCCACCGTGTCCGTTCCGGTCGGCTCGACCGTCCGCACCGGCGTCCAGTCCACCCGGAACACCGAGTCATCGACCGGCTTTTCGGGGCCGTTCAGCTGTTCGGGCGTCACGGTGCGGACCAGCAGCGAATCCACCGAGGCGACGGGGGCGCCCGAGGTGTCGGCGAGCGCGATGGACACCGCGCTCGCACCGGCCCGGGTCAACCGCACCCGTACGGCGGAGGCACCGGACGCGTGGAGCGAGACACCTTCCCACGAGAACGGCAGGCCACCACGCTCATCGGAATCGAAGCCGGTGAACACCGAGGCGTGCAGCGCGGCATCGAGCAGGGCGGGGTGCAGGCCGAACCCGTCGGCCTCCCGGCCGTCCGCTGCCGGCAACGCCACCTCGGCGAACACCTCGCCGTCACGCCGCCACGCCGCCCGCAGCCCCTGGAACTCCGGCCCGTACACGAATCCGTCCTCGGCCCGTGCCTCGTAGAAGCCGGCCAGGTCCACCGGCTCGGCCCCGGCCGGGGGCCACACAGCGGCGTCGAAGCCGGTGTCTGCCGGGTCCGTTCCCGGGACCAGCGCACCCATCGCGTGCTGCGACCAGGGCAGTTCCTCGCCGCCGTCGGGGCGGGAATGGACCGTGACCGCGCGCCGACCGGCTTCGTCGGCGACACCCACGCGGACCTGCAGCTGGACGCCACCCTGCTCGGGCAGGACCAGCGGTGCGGCGAGGGTCAGCTCGTCGATCCGGTCGCAGCCGACCTCGTCACCGGCACGGATCGCCAATTCTACCAAAGCGGTACCAGGCAACAGAACCCTGCCCATCACCACATGATCCGCCAGCCACGGATGCGACTGCACCGACAGCCGACCGGTGAACAACACACCCTCACCACCGGCCAGTTCCACCGCCGCACCCAACAACGGATGCCCGGCAGACCCCAGACCGACCGCACGCATATCACCCGGGGTGCTCAGCGCACCCGCCGGCCAGAACCACTGGTGCTGGAAGGCGTAGGTGGGCAGGTCCACCCGCTCGGCGCCGGTCCCGGCGAAGAACGCCTCCCAGTCGACGGGGACGCCTTGCACGTGCAGCCAGGCCAGGGCGGTGACTGCCGCGGTCTCCTCCGGACGGTCCTTGCGCAGAAGGGGAACCGTCACGGTCTCCTCGGCCACCGACTCGGCGGCCATCGCGGACAGCACACCGTCCGGACCCAGCTCCAAGAACGTTCCGACGCCCTCGGCCGCCAAGGTCCGTATCCCGTCGGCGAAGCGGACCGCTTCACGGACGTGGCGCACCCAGTACTCGGGCGAGCACAGCTCCTCGGAGGTGGCGAGCCGCCCGGTGAGGTTGGACACCACCGGTACCGAGGGAGCACTGAACGACAGACCGCTCACCACCGCGCGGAAGCCCTCCAGCATCGGCTCCATCAACGGCGAGTGGAAGGCGTGCGACACCGGCAGGCGATGCGTCTTGCGGCCCTCGGCCGCAAGCTTGGCCGCGAGCTCCAGGACGGCGTCCTCGGCGCCGGAGACGACCACCGACGACGGGCCGTTGACCGCCGCGACCGACACCTCGTCGGTCAGCAGCGGCAGCACCTCCGCCTCGGTCGCCTGCACGGCCACCATCGCACCGCCCTCAGGCAGCGCCTGCATCAAACCGGCACGTGCCGCGACCAGTCGGCCGGCGTCCTCCAGCGAGAACACCCCCGCGACATGCGCCGCGGCGATCTCACCGATGGAGTGACCGGCCACGAAGTCCGGGGTGATCCCGAGGGACTCCACCAGCCGGAACAGCGCCACCTCCACCGCGAACAACGCGGGCTGCGTGCAGGCGGTCCGGTTCAGCTCGTCGGGGTCGTCACCCCACATCACGTCCCGCAGGGGCCGGTCCAGGTGCTCGTCGAGCACCGACAGGACCTTGTCCAGGGCGTCCGCGAAGACCGGGAACCGGGCGTACAGCTCACGCCCCATTCCGATCCGCTGGCTGCCCTGCCCGGAGAACAGCACCGCCGGCGAACCCGCACCGGCCGCCGTGCCCCGGGCCGCCTCGATCACCTGGTCGCCGGTGGCCAGCAGCACCGCGCGGTGCTCGAACACCGAACGGCCGGTCACCAGCGAGAACCCGACGTCGACCGAAGTCGCCGCCGTGTCCTGCGCCACGAAGGACCGCAGCCGGTCCACCTGGGCGTCGAGCGCAGCCTCGGACTTGGCCGACACCAGCCACGGCACCACGCCCGGCGAAACCACCGGCTCCCGGCTCGGCTCCTTCACCGAGGGGGCCTGCTCGACGATGACGTGCGCGTTGGTGCCGCTGATACCGAAGGACGAGATGCCCGCGCGGCGTGCGTGACCGGTCTGCGGCCAGGCCGTGTTCTCCCGGAGCAGCTCCACCGCGCCGGCCTCCCAGTCCACGTGCGAGGAAGGTTCCGTCACGTGGAGGGTCTGCGGGAGGACGCCCTCCCGCATGGCCATGACCATCTTGATGACACCGGCAACACCGGCCGCGGCCTGCGTGTGACCGATGTTGGACTTCACCGAACCGAGCAGCAGCGGACGCTCCCCGTCACGGTCCCGGCCATAGGTCGCCAGCAGTGCCTGCGCCTCGATCGGGTCACCCAGCGTCGTACCCGTACCGTGCGCCTCCACCGCGTCCACGTCCTCAGGGGACAGACCGCCGCTCGCCAGCGCCTGGCGGATCACCCGCTGCTGCGACGGACCGTTCGGAGCCGTCAGACCGTTCGAAGCACCGTCCTGGTTGACCGCGCTGCCGCGGACGACCGCGAGGACCTGATGGCCGTTGCGCCGGGCGTCGGAGAGACGCTCCAGCACCAGCATGCCGACACCCTCCGACCAGCCCACACCATCGGCCGAGTCCGAGAACGCCTTGCACCGGCCGTCCGCCGACAGGCCGCGCTGACGCGAGAACTCCACGAACACCGACGGCGTCGACATGACCGTCACACCGCCCGCCAGCGCCAACGAGCACTCGCCACTGCGCAGGGCCTGCGCGGCGAGGTGGAGGGACACCAGCGACGACGAGCACGCGGTGTCGACCGTCACCGCCGGGCCCTCCAGCCCGAAGGTGTACGAGACGCGGCCGGAGGCCACACTGCCCGCACTGCCCTGGCCCTGGTGGCCCTCGAACTCCTTGCCGCTCAGCGTGCTGCCGTAGTCGCTGTACATCACACCGGCGAAGACACCGGTCTGGCTGCCGCGCAGCGACGCCGGATCGATACCGGCCCGCTCGAACGCCTCCCACGACGCCTCCAGCAACAGACGCTGCTGCGAGTCGGTGGCGAGCGCCTCACGCGGGCTCATCCCGAAGAACTCCGGGTCGAACTCACCCGCGTCATGCAGGAAACCACCGGAACGCGTGTACGACGTACCCGCATGCCCCGGGTCCGGGTTGTACAGACCGTCGACGTCCCAGCCACGGTTGACCGGGAAAGCGGACACGGCGTCCGTGCCCTCGGTGACGAGCCGCCACAGATCCTCCGGCGAGCTCACCCCACCCGGGTACCGGCACGCCATCCCCACGATCACCACGGGGTCGTCGCCCGTCGTCGTGCGCGACGGGGCCGGCACGGCGACTGCCGCGTCCGAGCCCAGCAGTTCGTCTTCGACGAACGACGCAAGGGCCTGGACGCTCGGGTAGTCGAAGACCAGCGTGGCCGGCAGCCGGAGTCCGGTGACGGTGTTCAACCGGTTCCGCAGCTCCACCGCCGTGAGCGAGTCGAAGCCGAGGGCGCGGAACGCCCGCGACGGGTCGATCTCATGGCCACTGACATGCCCCAGCACGAGAGCCACCTGGCTCCGGACCAGGTCCAGCAGCGCCTCACGGCGCTCCTCGCCGCTCAGTCCGGACAGTCGCTGTACCAGACCCGCGGCCGTGCTCGAACCGGCCACCGCGGCCCGGCGGGAACGCACCCGCACCAGACCGCGCAGCAAGGACGGCACCTCGCCCGAGGCACGCAGCACTGGCAGGTCCAGCCGCACCGGCACCACCACGGGGTCCGCACCGGCCAGGGCCGCGTCGAACAGCGCCAGGCCCTGTTCGACCGACAGCGCGGGCATACCCGAGCGGGCCAGCCGCTGGAGATCGGCGTCATCGAGGGTGCCGGTCATGCCACCGGACTGGTCCCACGGGCCCCACACCAGCGACACACCGGCCAGGCCCTCTGCGTGACGCCGCTCCACGAGCGCGTCGAGGAAGGCATTACCGGCCGCGTAATTGCCCTGACCCGCGCCGCCGAACGTACCGGCGACGGACGAGAACACCACGAAGGCACCCAAGTCCAGGTCGCGGGTCAGCTCGTGCAGATTCCACACCGCGTCCACCTTCGGCCGCAGCACCGCGGACACCCGCTCGGGAGTGAGCGAGCCGATCACACCGTCGTCCAGGACACCTGCCGCGTGCACCACGGCACTGATCGGGTGCTGAGCAAGGAGCTCGGCCACACCATCACGGTCGGCGATGTCACACGCGGCCACCACAGCCTCGGCACCCAGCTCCGCCAGCTCCGCGACCAGCTCCTGGGCACCATCGGCACCCAGTCCCCGGCGACTCACCAACAGCAGGTGCCGCACACCGTGCTCGGCCGCCAAGTGCCGTGCCACGAGCGCACCCAGGCCGCCCGTGCCACCGGTGACGAGCACCCGGCCCTCGGCGTCCCAGACCACCGGCTCGGAACCTTCGCCCGGCACCCGGGCCAGTCGCGCGGCCGTGAGCTCGCCCTCACGCAGGGCCAACTGCGGCTCGTCGGTAGCCAACGCCTCCGCCAGCGGCAGAGACGTCACATCGTCCGTTCCGAGGTCCAGCAGACCGAAGCAACCGGGGTTCTCCGACTGCGCCGAACGCACCAGACCCCACACCGAAGCAGCAGCCAGATCAGCGCCGCTCACCGCGCCACGCGTCACGAACACCAGACGCGAGCTCGCGAACCGCTCCTCCTCCAGCCACCCCTGCAACTGACCCAACGTCCGGGCCACCAGGCCGTGCACGGATTCGACCGTGTCATGGCCGGCAACGGGGACCAGGACCACACCCGGCAGAGCCGTGGCGGCAGCCACCGACGCCAGGTCCGCGTGCAGAGCCATGTCCGGCAGGACGTCAGCCAGCCCGAACACATCCGGGCCCACCAGGGCCACCGACTCGGCGCCCGGCGAAGCGGCTCCCCGCACCGGCGACCAGTCCACCCGGAACATCGCGTCCCCGACCGGCATCTCCGGGCCGCCCAACTGCTCGGGCGACACAGCACGGACCAGCAGCGAATCCACCGACGCGACCGGAGCACCCACAGCGTCGGCGATCGCGATGGACACCGCGCTCGCACCGGCCCGGGTCAACCGCACCCGTACGGCGGAGGCACCGGACGCGTGGAGCGAGACACCTTCCCACGAGAACGGCAGGCCACCACGCTCATCGGAATCGAAGCCGGTGAACACCGAGGCGTGCAGCGCGGCATCGAGCAGGGCGGGGTGCAGGCCGAACCCGTCGGCCTCCCGGCCGTCCGCTGCCGGCAACGCCACCTCGGCGAACACCTCGCCGTCACGCCGCCACGCCGCCCGCAGCCCCTGGAACTCCGGCCCGTACACGAATCCGTCCTCGGCCCGTGCCTCGTAGAAGCCGGCCAGGTCCACCGGCTCGGCCCCGGCCGGGGGCCACACAGCGGCGTCGAAGCCGGTGTCTGCCGGGTCCGTTCCCGGGACCAGCGCACCCATCGCGTGCTGCGACCAGGGCAGTTCCTCGCCGCCGTCGGGGCGGGAATGGACCGTGACCGCGCGCCGACCGGCTTCGTCGGCGACACCCACGCGGACCTGCACCTGTACGGCGCCCCGCTCGGGCAGCACCAGCGGTGCGGCGAGGGTCAGCTCGTCGATCCGGTCGCAGCCGACCTCGTCACCGGCACGGATCGCCAGTTCCACCAACGCGGTACCGGGCAGCAGAACCCTGCCCATCACCACATGATCCGCCAGCCACGGATGCGACTGCACCGACAGCCGACCGGTGAACAACACGCCCTCACCACCGGCCAGTTCCACCGCCGCACCCAACAACGGATGCCCGGCAGACCCCAGACCGGCCGCACGCATATCACCCGGGGCATTCAGCGCACCCGCCGGCCAGAACCACTGACGCTGGAAAGCGTACGTGGGCAGATCCACCCGCCGGGCGCCCTCGAACACGGTCTCCCAGCTCACCGGGGTCCCGGTCACGTGGATGCGTGCGAGTGCCGTCATGGCCGCGAGCTCTTCGGGCCGGTCCTTGCGCAGGACCGGAACCGTGACCGTGCCGTCCGGCACCGAGGCCTGGGCCATGGCGGACAGCACACCGTCCGGCCCCAGCTCCAGGAACGTTCCGACGCCCTCGGCCGCCAAGGTCCGTATCCCGTCGGCGAAGCGGACCGCTTCACGGACGTGGCGCACCCAGTACTCGGGCGAGCACAGCTCCTCGGGGGTAGCCACCTGCCCGCTGAGGTTCGAGACCACCGGCACCGACGGCTCAGCGAAGGCCAAGCCCTCGACCACCGCGCGGAAGTCCTCCAGCATCGGCTCCATCAGCGCCGAGTGGAACGCATGCGACACCGACAACCGCGACGTCTTACGACCCTCGGCAGAAAGACGACCCGCGAGCTCCAGCACCGCGTCCTCGGCACCCGAGACGACCACCGACGACGGACCGTTGACCGCCGCGACCGACACCTCGTCAGTGAGGAACGGCAGCACCTCCTCCTCGGTCACCTGCACAGCGACCATCGCACCGCCCTCAGGCAGCGCCTGCATCAAACGGCCTCGAGCAGAGACGAGACGGCACGCGTCCGACAGCGACAGCACACCCGCCACATGGGCAGCAGCCACCTCACCAATGGAGTGACCCGCCAGGAAGTCCGGCTTCACACCCCACGAACGCACCAGACGGAACAACGCCACCTCGACCGCGAACAACGCGGGCTGCGTCCGACTCGTCTCGTTCAGCAGAGCGGCATCGTCACCCCACATCACCTCACGCAGCGAGCCCTCCACCAGCGGCTCCAGCTCCGCCAGCACCACATCCAGCGCCTCCGCAAACACCGGGAAACGCTCGTACAGCTCCCGGCCCATCCCCAGCCGCTGCGCACCCTGACCCGAGAACAGCAGTGCCGTCTTCCCGCCGGTGGGCGAACCCTCCAGCACCGCGGGGTCCGGTGCGCCGGCCGACAGGGCCGCCAGACCGCGTACGGCCCGCTCGTGGTCGTCGGCGAGCACAACAGCCCGGTGCTCGAACACCGAGCGGCTGGTGGCCAGCGAGAACCCGACGTCAACGGACCGGATCCCGCCGTCCCGCACAGCCGACAGCAAGCGATCGGCCTGTGCCCGCAGCGCCTCGGCCGTCCGTCCCGACAGGACCCACGGCACCACGCCGGACTCCGGCATCGGCGACTCGTCCGGCCCCGCCTGAGGGGCGTCCGCCGCGGGGGCCTGCTCCAGGACGACGTGCGCGTTGGTGCCGCTGATGCCGAACGACGAGACACCGGCCCGCCGCACCCGGCCGGACTCCGGCCACGCCGTGTTCTCCGTCAGCAGCTCGACCGCGCCCGCCTCCCAGTCCACGTGCGAGGACGGGGTGTCGACGTGCAGGGTCTGCGGCAGGACACCCTGCCGCATGGCCATGACCATCTTGATGACACCGGCCACGCCGGCCGCGGCCTGTGTGTGACCGATGTTGGACTTCACCGAACCGAGCAGCAGCGGACGCTCCTCGTCACGGTCCCGGCCATAGGTCGCCAGCAGTGCCTGCGCCTCGATCGGGTCACCCAGCGTCGTACCCGTACCGTGCGCCTCCACCGCGTCCACGTCCTCAGGGGACAGACCGCCGCTCGCCAGCGCCTGGCGGATCACCCGCTGCTGCGACGGACCGTTCGGAGCCGTCAGACCGTTCGAAGCACCGTCCTGGTTGACCGCGCTGCCGCGGACGACCGCGAGGACCTGGTGGCCGTTGCGCCGGGCGTCGGAGAGACGCTCCAGCACCAGCATGCCGACACCCTCCGACCAGCCCACACCGTCGGCCGAGTCCGAGAACGCCTTGCACCGGCCGTCCGCCGAGAGGCCGCGCTGTCGCGAGAACTCCACGAACACCGACGGCGTCGACATGACCGTCACACCACCGGCCAGCGCCAACGAGCACTCACCGCTACGCAGGGCCTGCATCGCCCAGTGCATCGCGACGAGCGACGACGAGCACGCCGTGTCGACGGTCACCGCCGGGCCCTCCAGGCCCAGCGTGTACGACACGCGGCCCGAGGCCACGCTCGGTGAGGTGCCGCTGCCCTTGAAGCCCTCGAACTCGTCCCCACCGAGAACGACGTTGTAGTCGTTGTACATGAGGCCGGCGAAGACACCGGTCTGGCTGCCGCGCAGCGACGCCGGATCGATACCGGCCCGCTCGAACGCCTCCCACGACGCCTCCAGCAACAGACGCTGCTGCGAGTCGGTGGCGAGAGCCTCACGCGGGCTCATCCCGAAGAACTCCGGGTCGAACCCACCCGCGTCATGCAGGAAACCACCGGAACGGGTGTACGCGGTCCCCTGGTGATCCGGGTCCGGGTTGTACAGACCGTCGACGTCCCAGCCACGGTTGACCGGGAAGCCGGACACCGCGTCGGCACCTTCGGAGACGAGCCGCCAGAGGTCCTCGGGCGAGCTCACCCCACCGGGGTAGCGGCACGCCATACCGACGATGACCACCGGGTCGTCGGCCACCGGCGGCAGCGCCCGCACGGGCACCGAAGACTCGGCCGCGGCGCCGAACAGCTCGTCCAGCAGGTAGTCCGCCAGCACGTCCGGTGTCGGGTAGTCGAACACCAGCGTCGCCGGCAGCCGCAGACCGGAGACCGTGCCCAGGCGGTTCCGCAGCTCCACCGCCGTGAGCGAGTCGAAGCCGAGGGCGCGGAACGCCCGTGCCGGATCGATCTCGTCGCCGCCGGCATGCCCCAGCACCAGGGCCACTTGGCTCCGGACCAGGTCCAGCAGCACCTCACGCCGGTCGGCTTCGTCGAGTCGGCCCAGCCGCTGCACGAGACCCGCGGCGGCGCTCGATCCCGTCACCGCGGCCCGGCGGGAACGCACCCGCACCAGACCGCGCAGCAGGGACGGCACCTCGCCCAGGGTGCGCAGCACCGGCAGGTCGAGCCGTACCGGCAGGACGACGGGCTCGTCGGACGCCAGTGCGTTGTCGAACAGCGCCATGCCCTGCTCGGCCGACAGCGCGGGCATACCCGCACGGGCCATGCGCTGGAGGTCGGCTTCGGTGAGCGTGCCGGTCATGCCACCGGACTGGTCCCACGGGCCCCACACCAGAGAGATGCCCGGCAGGCCTTCCTGGCGGCGCCGCTGTACGAGCGCGTCGAGGAAGGCATTACCGGCCGCGTAGTTGCCCTGACCCGCGCCGCCGAACGTACCGGCGACCGAGGAGAACACCACGAAGGCACTCAAGTCCAGGCCGCGGGTCAGCTCGTGCAGATTCCATGCCGCGTCCACCTTCGGCCGCAGCACCGCGTCGACGCGCTCGGGCGTCAGGGAAGCGATCACACCGTCGTCGAGCACACCCGCCGCGTGCACCACGGCAGTGATCGGGTGCTGAGCCAGGAGCTCGGCCACACCATCACGGTCGGCGATGTCACACGCGGCCACCACGGCCTCGGCACCCAGCTCCGCCAGCTCTGCGACCAGGTCACGGGCTCCATCGGCGCCAAGGCCCCGGCGACTGACGAGCAGCAACTGCCGCACACCGTGTTCGGTCACGAGGTGCCGCGCCAGCAGCGCTCCCAGACCGCCGGTGCCGCCGGTGACGAGCACCCGGCCCTCGGCGTCCCAGACCGCCGCTTCGGAGCTTGCGCCCGGTACCCGGGCCAGTCGCGCGGCCGTGATCCCGCCCTCGCGAATGACCAGCTGCGGTTCATCCACTGCAAGGGCCTGCGGCAGTACGGCCAGGGACGTAGCGGCCGCGTCCAGGTCCACCAGGCCGAAGCGGCCCGGGTTCTCCGTCTGAGCCGAACGCACCAGACCCCACACCGAGGCGGCGGCCAGATCAGTGCCGCTCACCGCGCCACGCGTCACGAACACCAGACGCGAACCGGCGAACCGCTCCTCCTCCAGCCACGCCTGCAACTGACCCAACGTCCGGGCCACCAGACCGTGGACGGAGCCGACCGTGTCGTCGCCGGACACTCCGGCCACGGGGACCAGGACCACATCCGGCAGAGTCGTAGCGGCAGCCACCGACGCCAGGTCCGTGTGCGGAGCCATGCCCGGCAGGGCTTCCACCAGCCCGAACCCGTCCGGCCCCACCAGCGCCACCGACTCGGTACCGGCCGATTCGGCCACCCGCACCGGCGTCCAGTCCACCCGGAACATCGCGTCGCGGGCCGGTGCCTCCGAGCCGCTGAGCTGCTCGCCCGACACCGCGCGGACCAACAGGGATTCCACCGACGCGACGGGCGCGCCCGAAGCGTCGGCCATCGTGATCGCGAGAGCGTTCTCACCGGCCGGGGACAGCCGGACGCGCAGCGCCGAGGCGCCGGAGGCGTACAGCGAGACGCCCTCCCACGAGAAGGGCAGCCCGCCGCTCTCCGTGCCGGCCGCGGCCGGCAGTGCGGCGTGCAGGGCCGCGTCGAGCAGGGCGGGGTGCAGGCCGAAGCCGTCTGCGTCGCGCTCGACGCTCTCGGGCAGCCGCACCTCGGCGAAGACGTCGTCGCCCCGGCGCCATGCCGCCTCCAGGCCCTGGAAGGCCGGTCCGTACTGGAAGCCCTCCTCGGCGAACTGCTCGTAGCAGCCGTCCAGTTCCACCGGCTCGGCTCCGGCCGGCGGCCACTCCTCGGCGTCGAAGCCGGCGTGGGTGACAGCCGGTCCCTCCGTGAGCACACCTGTGGCGTGCTGTGCCCAGGGCGCGTCCACCGCGCCCTCGGGCCGCGAGTGGACCTCCACGACGCGCCTGCCCGACTCGTCGGGTGCGCCCACCGAGACCTGCACCTGCACCGCACCCTGCTCGGGCAGGACCAGCGGGGCGGCCAGGGTCAGGTCCTCGATCCGGTCGCAGCCGACCTCGTCACCAGCACGGATCGCGAGCTCCACGAAGGCCGTGCCCGGGAGGAGCACGCGTCCCATCACCACGTGATCGGCCAGCCAGGGGTGCGACCGCACCGACAGCCGGCTCGTGAACAGCACCCCTTCGCCGACCGCGAGCTCCACCGAGCCGTTGAGCAGCGGGTGCCCGGCGGGCGTGAGACCCACCGCGGTGGCGTCCACCACCGACAGCGCCGTACCGGCCGGCCAGAACCACTGACGCTGGAACGCGTACGTGGGCAGGTCGACCCGGCGGGCACCGGTCCCGGCGAAGAACGCCGACCAGTCGACGGGGACACCCTGGACGTGCAGCGTGGCCAGCGCGGTGACGGCAGCCGTCTCCTCCGGGCGGTTCTTGCGCAGGACCGGCACGAGGGCAGTACCGTCAGGCACCGACTCGGCGGCCATCGCGGACAGCACACCGTCCGGACCCAGCTCCAGGAACGTTCCGACACCCTCACCTACCAGGGTCCGTACCCCATCGGCGAAGCGCACGGCCTCGCGGACGTGGCGTACCCAGTACTCCGGAGAGCAGATCTCCTCGGCAGTAGCCACCAGTCCGGTGAGGTTGGAAACCACCGGCACCGAAGGCTCAGCGAAGGCCAAGCCCTCGACCACCGCGCGGAAGTCCTCCAGCATCGGCTCCATCAGCGGCGAGTGGAACGCATGCGACACCGACAACCGCGACGTCTTACGACCCTCGGCCGCCAGACGACCCGCGATCTCCAGCACCGCGTCCTCGGCACCGGCGATGACCAGCGCGTTCGGACCGTTGACCGCCGCGACCGACACCTCGTCGGTGAGGAACGGCAGCACCTCCGCCTCGGTCGCCTGGACGGCCACCATCGCACCGCCCGCAGGCAGTGCCTGCATCAAACGGCCTCGCGCCGCCACCAGTCGGCAGGCGTCCGTCAGCGAGAACACACCGGCCACATGCGCGGCCGCCACCTCACCGATCGAATGACCGGCCACGAACTCCGGGGTGATGCCCAGCGATTCCACCAGACGGAACAGCGCCACCTCGACCGCGAACAGCGCGGGCTGCGTGCAACCCGTCTCGTTCAGCGGACCGGCGTCGTCACCCCACATCACCTCACGCAGCGAGCCCTCCACCAGCGGCTCCAGCTCCGCCAGCACCGCATTCAGCGCCTCCGCGAACACCGGGAAACGCTCGTACAGCTCCCGGCCCATCCCCAGCCGCTGCGCACCCTGACCCGAGAACAACACCGCCAGCGGTCCCTCGCCGGTCGCAACGCCGCGTGCCGCTTCGGTCAGGCCGCCGTCGTCCGAGGCCAGCAGCACCGTGCGGTGGTCGAACAGCGACCGGCCCGTGGCCAGCGAGAGCCCGACGTCGACCGAAGTCGCCGCCGTGTCGTCCGCCGCGAAGGACCGCAGCCGGTCCACCTGGGCGTCGAGCGCAGCCTCGGTCCTGGCGGACACCACCCACGGCACCACGCCCGGCGAAACCACCGGCTCCCGGCTCGGCTCCTTCACCGAGGGGGCCTGCTCGACGATGACGTGCGCGTTGGTGCCGCTGATACCGAACGACGACACGCCCGCCCGGCGTACCCGATCGGCCTCGGGCCAGGCGGTGTTCTCCGTCAGGAGCTCGACCGCGCCCGCCTCCCAGTCCACGTGCGAGGACGGGGTGTCGGCGTACAGGGTCTGCGGCAGGACACCCTGCCGCATGGCCATGACCATCTTGATGACACCGGCGACACCGGCCGCGGCCTGCGTGTGACCGATGTTGGACTTCACCGAACCGAGCAGCAGCGGACGCTCCCCGTCACGGTCCCTGCCGTACGTCGCCAGGAGTGCCTGCGCCTCGATCGGGTCACCCAGCGTCGTACCCGTACCGTGCGCCTCCACCGCGTCCACGTCCTCAGGGGACAGACCGCCGCTCGCCAGCGCCTGGCGGATCACCCGCTGCTGCGACGGACCGTTCGGAGCCGTCAGACCGTTCGAAGCACCGTCCTGGTTGACCGCGCTGCCGCGGACGACCGCGAGGACCTGGTGGCCGTTGCGCCGGGCG
Source organism: Streptomyces syringium (assembly GCF_017876625.1). Taxonomy (NCBI): domain Bacteria; kingdom Bacillati; phylum Actinomycetota; class Actinomycetes; order Kitasatosporales; family Streptomycetaceae; genus Streptomyces; species Streptomyces syringium. Next base: position 7,227,563 of record NZ_JAGIOH010000001.1, on the reverse strand, counting down.
TCGGAGAGACGCTCCAGCACCAGCATGCCGACACCCTCCGACCAGCCCACACCATCGGCCGAATCGGAGAACGCCTTGCAGCGACCATCGGCGGCCAGGCCGCGCTGACGCGAGAACTCCACGAACACCGACGGCGTCGACATGACCGTCACACCACCGGCCAGCGCCAGCGAGCACTCGCCGCCTCGGAGCGCCTGAGCGGCCCAGTGCATGGCGACCAGCGACGACGAGCACGCCGTGTCCACCGTGACCGCCGGGCCCTCCAGGCCCAGGGTGTAGGACACCCGGCCGGAGGCGACGCTCGCGGCGCTGCCGTTGCCGCGGAATCCCTCGAACTCCTCGCCCGTCAGGGCGTTGCCGTAGTCGTTGTACATCACGCCGGCGAAGACACCGGTCTGGCTGCCGCGCAGCGACGCCGGATCGATACCGGCCCGCTCGAACGCCTCCCACGACGCCTCCAGCAGCAGACGCTGCTGCGAGTCGGTCGCGAGGGCCTCACGCGGGCTCATCCCGAAGAATTCCGGGTCGAACTCACCCGCGTCGTGCAGGAATCCGCCGGAGCGGGTGTACGACGTACCGGCGTGTTCCGGGTCCGGGTTGTACAGACCGTCGACGTCCCAGCCACGGTTGGCCGGGAAGTCGGAGATCGCGTCGGTGCCCTCGGTGACGAGCCGCCACAGGTCCTCGGGCGAGCTCACCCCGCCCGGGTACCGGCAGGCCATGCCGACCACGACGATCGGGTCGTCGGCCACCGCGGTCCGCGAGAGCTTCGGCACGACCGGCTCGGCGTCCGGTCCGCCCATCAGCTCGTCGAGGATGTACGAAGCCAGGCTCCGCACGGACGGGTAGTCGAAGACCAGCGTGGCGGGCAGCCGCAGTCCGGTCGCGGTGTTCAGCCGGTTGCGCAGCTCGACCGCCGTGAGCGAGTCGAAGCCGAGGTCGCGGAAGGCCCGTCCGGGGTCGACCTCGTCGCCCTTCGCGTGGCCGAGCACCAGGGCGACCTGGCCGCGGACCAGGTCCAGCAGCACCTCGTGCCGCTCGGTGCCATCCAGACGGCCCAGCCGCTGCACGAGGCCGGCGGCCGTGCCCGACCCGGCCACGACGGCCCGGCGGGAACGGGTGCGGACCAGGCCGCGCAGCAGCGCGTGCACCTCGCCCTGGGCGCGCAGCGCGGGCAGGTCCAGCCGCACCGGCACCACCACGGGCGCGTCGGTGGCCAGGGCCGCGTCGAACAGCGTCACGCCCTGTTCCGCCGACAGCGGCGGCACGCCGGAGCGCGCGAGGCGCTCGGCGTCCGCGTCGGCCAGGGTGCCGGTCATGCCGCCCGTCCGGTCCCAGGGGCCCCACGCCAGTGACACACCGGGCAGCCCCTCGGCGCGCCGGTGTTCCATCAGTGCGTCCAGGAAGGCGTTTCCGGCCGCGTAGTTGCCCTGACCGGCGCCGCCCAGGAGGCCGGACATCGAGGAGAACACCACGAACGCCGACAGGTCCAGGTCGCGGGTCAGCTCGTGCAGGTTCCACGCGGCGTCGACCTTGGGCCGCAGTACCGCCGCCATGCGTTCGGGGGTCAGCGAGCCGATGACACCGTCGTCCAGCACGCCCGCGGTGTGTACGACCGCAGACACCGGGTGTGCGGCGAGGAGCGCGGCCAGCGCGTCGCGGTCGGCGACGTCGCAGGCCACGACCTGGGCGTCGGCGCCGTGGGCCGCCAGTTCGGCGACCAGTTCGACGGTTCCGGCGCTCTCGCCGCCGCGCCGGCTGGCGAGCAGCAGCCGCCGCACGCCGCGCTCGGCGACCAGGTGGCGGGCGAGGACGGCGCCGAGGCCGCCCGTGCCGCCGGTGATCAGTACCGTGCCGTCCGGTCCCCAGTCGGGGCCCGCGTCCGGCAGGCCCGCGGTCATCCGCGTCAGTCGGCCCGCCAGGACCTCACCGTCGCGGACGGTCACCTGCGGCTCGTCCGCGCCGAGCGCCGCGGGCAGGAACTCCACGGACGACGCGTCGTCGAGGTCGACCAGGCCGAAGCACCCGGGGTTCTCCGTCTGCGCCGAACGCACCAGACCCCATACGGCCGCGGCGGCCGGGTCGGCGCCGCCGACCGCGCCGCGGGTGACGAACACCAGGCGCGAGCCGACGAACCTCTCCTCGGCCAGCCATTCCTGCAGCCGGCCCAGGACCTCCGTGGTCGTCTCGTGGGCGGCGGCCACCGGTGCGGTGTCCGTGCGCCCGGCGACGCCCACCAGCACCACACCGGGTACCGGGGCATCGGATGCCACCAGCGACGCCAGATCGCGGTGGACCGCGACATTCGTTCCGGTCGCCGTCAGTGCGTCGGCCAGGCCGAGGACGTCCGGTCCGGCCACGGCCGTCGGCCGGTCGGCCACGGCCTCGGCCCGCACGGGAACCCAGTCGGTCCGGAACAGCGCGTTGCGGCTCAGCGATGCCGCATCGCTCAGCTGCTCGCCCGAAACGGCCCGTACGAGCAGGGAGTCCACCGAGGCGACGGGCTCTCCGGTGGTGTCGGCCACGGCGATCGACACCGTGTCCGCACCGGTCCGGAAGAGTCGTACCCGCAGTGCCGACGCGCCGGTGGCGTGCAGCGTGACGCCCTCCCAGGAGAACGGCAGCCCGCCCTCGCCGCCGTCGCCGGCGAGCAGGGAGGCGTGCAGGGCCGCGTCCAGCAGAGCGGGGTGCAGACCGTACGCGGCGGCGTCCGCCTGGACGTCGTCGGACAGTACGACCTCGGCGAACACCTCGTCGCCGCGCCGCCATGCGGCCCGCAGGCCCCGGAACACCGGGCCGTACGCGAAGCCGAGCTCGGCGAACCGCTCGTAGCAGCCCGTCACGTCGAGCGGCTCGGCACCCGTCGGCGGCCACACCACGGCGTCGAAGTCCGTGCCGGCCGGTTGCACGCCGCCGGCGAGCACACCCGAGGCGTGCTGCGACCAGGACTGTTCGTCGGCGCCCTCGGGCCGGGAGTGGACCGTGACGGTACGGCGGCCGGTGTCGTCGGCGACGCCGACGCGCAGCTGTACCTGTACGGCGCCGTGCTCCGGCAGCACGAGCGGTGCGGCCAGGGTCAGTTCCTCCACCCGGTCGCAGTCGACCTCGTCACCGGCGCGGATCGCCAGCTCCAGCAGGGCCGTTCCCGGCAGCAGGACGCGGCCCAGCACGGCGTGATCGGCCAGCCACGGGTGCGACTGGAGCGACAGGCGGCCGGTGAACAGCACCCCTTCGCCGTCGGCCAGTTCCACCGCGCCGTTGAGCAGCGGGTGGCCGACCGAGGTGAGGCCGACGGCGGCCGCGTTCGCCGCCCCGGTCGAACCGGTCGGCCAGTACCACTGCCGCTGGAACGCGTACGTCGGCAGCTCCACCCGGCGGGCGCCCGTCCCGGCGAAGAACCCGGCCCAGTCCACCGGGACTCCGGCGGTGTGCACACGGGCCAGTGCGGTGAGCGCGGCCGCTTCCTCGGGCCGGTTCCCGCGCAGTACGGGCACCACGGTCGCCGTCCCCTCGGACAGGGACTCCTGGGCCATGGCGGAGAGCACACCGTCCGGGCCCAGCTCGAGGAAGGTCGTCACACCGTGGTCGGCGAGCGTCCGCACGCCGTCGGCGAAGCGGACCGTTTCGCGGACGTGCCGCACCCAGTACTCCGGGGAGCGCAGCTCCTGCGAAGTGGCGGGCCGGCCCGTGAGGTTGGAGACCACCGGGACCGTGGCTTCGGCGAACGACAGGCTGTCGACCACCGCCCGGAAGTCCTCCAGCATCGGCTCCATCAGCGGCGAGTGGAAGGCGTGCGACACCGACAGGCGCGATGTCTTACGACCTTCCGCCGCGAGGCGGCCCGCGAGGCCCAGCACCTCGGCCTCGGCACCGGCGATCACCACGGACGAGGGGCCGTTGACCGCGGCGATCGACACCTTCTCGGTCAGCAGCGGCAGTACCTCGGCCTCGGTGGCCCGGACGGCCACCATCGCGCCGCCCGTGGGCAGCGCCTGCATCAGCCGGCCGCGCGCGGCCACCAGGCGGCACGCGTCCGCCAGGGACAGCACCTCCGCCGCGTGGGCGGCGGCCAGCTCGCCGATGGAGTGCCCGGCCAGGAAGTCCGGCCGCACCCCCCACGAGCTGACCAGCCGGAACAGCGCCACCTCGACCGCGAACAAGGCGGGCTGGGTGTGACCGGTCTCGTTCAGCGGGCCGGCGTCGTCACCCCACATCACCTCACGCAGCGAGGTGCCCAGCAGCGGCTCCAGCTCGGCCAGTACGGCGTCCAGGGCCTCGGCGAAGACGGGGAAGCGCTCGTGGAGCTCGCGGCCCATGCCGATCCGCTGGCTGCCCTGCCCGGAGAAGAGGAACGCGAGCTTGCCGCCCGAGACCGAGCCGCTGACCGTCGCGGCACCGGGATCGTCGCCGGCCAGGGCCGCCAGCTCCCGCACCGCGTCCGCGAGGTCACCGGCCAGGACGACGGCCCGGTGTTCGAAGCCCGTGCGCTGGGTGGCGAGGGAGAAGGCCACATCGGCCGGGCGCGGCGCGGAGAGCGCCTGGACGTGCGACAGCAGGCGTGCCGCCTGGCCGCGCAGTGCCTCCGGTGACTTGCCCGACAGCACCCACGGCACGAGGCCGGGCTCCGTCGCGGCGGCGTCAACAGCGGCGGCGTCGGGAGCCGTGCCGTCGGGAACGTTGCCCTCGGTGAGGGGTTCGTCGGCGGTCGGGGGCTGCTCCAGGATCAGATGCGCATTGGTGCCGCTGATACCGAAGGACGACACACCCGCGCGTCGCGCACGGCCCGAGTCGGGCCACTCGACCGGCTCGGTGAGCAGTTCCACGGCGCCCGCCGACCAGTCGACATGCGTCGAGGGCTCGGTGACGTGCAGGGTGCGCGGCAGCAGACCGTGCCGCATCGCCATCACCATCTTGATGACACCGGCCACACCGGCCGCGGCCTGGGAGTGGCCGAGGTTCGACTTCACCGAGCCGAGCCACAGCGGGCTCTCGGCGTCCCGGTCCCGGCCGTAGGTCGCCAGGAGTGCCTGCGCCTCGATCGGGTCGCCGAGCTTGGTGCCGGTGCCGTGGGCCTCGACCGCGTCGACGTCGGCCGGGGACAGACCGCCGCTGGCCAGGGCCCGGCGGATGACGCGCTGCTGCGACGGACCGTTCGGAGCCGTCAGACCGTTGGACGCACCGTCCTGGTTGACGGCCGAGCCGCGCAGCACGGCGAGCACGGGGTGACCGTTGCGCCGGGCGTCGGACAGCCGCTCCAGTACGACCATGCCCGCGCCCTCGGACCAGCCGACACCGTCGGCCGAGTCCGAGAACGCCTTGGACAGACCGTCGGGTGCGAGACCGCGCTGGCGGGCGAACTCCACGAACGTCTCGGGAGTCGACATCACCGTCACACCACCGGCCACCGCGAGCGAGCACTCACCGCTGCGCAGGGCCTGCGCGGCCAGGTGCATGGCCACCAGCGACGACGAGCACGCCGTGTCCACCGTGACCGCCGGGCCCTCGAAACCGAAGGTGTACGAGATACGGCCGGAGGCCACGCTCAGGGCGCTGCCGTTGCCGCGGAAGCCCTCGAACTCCTCACCTGCCAGCGTCGCACCGTAGCCGTTGTGCATGGCACCGGCGAAGACACCGGTCTGGCTGCCGCGTAGCGTCACCGGGTCGATGCCGGCCCGCTCGACGGCCTCCCAGGAGAGTTCCAGCAGCAGCCGCTGCTGGATGTCCGTCGCCATCGCCTCGCGCGGGCTCATCCCGAAGAACCCGGGGTCGAACTCGCCGGCGTCGTGCAGGAACCCGCCGGACCGGGTGTAGACGGTCCCCGTCCGCTCCGGGTCGGGGTCGTAGAGGGAGTCGAGGTCCCAGCCGCGGTTGGTCGGGAAGCCCGACATCGCGTGGCCGCCCTCGGAGACGAGCCGCCACAGGTCCTCGGGGGAGCTGACCCCTCCGGGGTAGCGGCAGCTCATGCCGACGACCACGATCGGGTCGTCCGCCTGGGTGACCGTTCGGGTGGGTTCCGCGAGGGCCGGCTCGGTGTCCGGGCCCGTCAGCTCCTCCAGCAGGTGGTCCGCCAGCACCCCGACGGTGGGGTAGTCGAAGACCATCGTGGCGGGCAGTCGCAGCCCGGTCGCGGTGTTCAGCTTGTTGCGCAGCTCGACGGCCGTGAGGGAGTCGAAGCCGAGGTCGCGGAACGCCCGCTCCGGGTCGACGTCGTCACCGCTCGCGTGACCGAGCACCAGGGCCGCCTGGGCGCGCACGAGGTCCAGGAGGGCTTCGAGCCGTTCGGCCCGCTCCAGCCTGCTCAGCCGCTGCGGCAGGTCGGCCGTGGCGGCGGGCCCGGCCACCGCGGTGCGCCGGGAGCGGTCGCGGATCAGGCCGCGCAGCAGCGCGGGGGCCTCGCCGCGCGTGCGCAGCACCGGGAGGTCCAGCCGTACGGGGAGCACGGCGGGTTCACCGGTGGCCAGGGCGGCGTCGAACAGTGCCAGTCCCTCTTCCACCGACAGCAGCGGCATGCCCGCGTCGGCGGCGCGGCGGATGTCGCGGTCGTCGAGGGTGCTGGTCATGCCCGCGCCCTGCTCCCACGCGCCCCACGCCAGGGAGACCGTGGGCAGGCCCTGGGCGGCGCGGTGGTGGGCGAGCGCGTCCAGGAAGGCGTTGCCCGCCGCGTAGTTGCCCTGTCCCGCGCCACCGAACGTGCCGGACACGGACGAGAACGTCACGAAGGCGGCGAGGTCGAGGTCGCGGGTCAGTTCGTGGAGGTGCCAGGCGGCGTCGACCTTCGGGCGGAGCACGGTGGCGAGTCGCTCGGGGGTGAGCGAGGCAATGACACCGTCGTCCAGGACACCCGCCGTGTGCACCACGGCCGTCAGCGGGTGCTCGGCCGGGATCCCGGCCAGCAGACCCGCCACGGCGGCACGGTCGGCGATGTCACTCGCGACAACGCTGACCTCGGCGCCGTGCGCCGTCAGCTCCTCACGGAGCTCCACCGCACCCGGAGCGTCCGGACCACGACGACTGACCAACAGCAGATGACGAACCGAACGCTCGGTGACCAAGTGGCGGGCCAGCTCGGCCGCGAGACCACCGGTACCACCGGTGATCAGCACCGTGCCGTCCGGGTCCCAGGCGCGGGGCAGGCTCAGCACGATCTTGCCGACGTGCTTGGCGAGGCTCATGTAGCGGAACGCGTCGCGTGCCCGCCGGATGTCCCACGTCCTGACCGGGACCGGACTCAGCACGCCCGCGTCGAACAGCCCCATGAGGGCGTCCCACATCGGCTGGATGTGGGCAGGGTCCACCCATCCCAGGTCGAACGACACGTAGCGGATGTCCCGCAGGTCCGCCGCGTCCCGGATGTCGGTCTTGCCCATCTCGATGAAGCGACCGCTGGGGGTCAGCAGCCGCAGTGACGCGTCCACGAACTCCCCTGCCAGGGAGTTCAGTACGACGTCGATACCGCCGTCGCCCGCGACGGCCGCGAACGCCGCCTCGAAGTCGGTGGTGCGCGAGGAGGCGATGTGGTCGTCGGCCACGCCCAGCGCGCGCAGGACGTCCCACTTGCCCTCGCTCGCCGTGGCGAAGACCTCCGCGCCCAGGTGGCGGGCGATCTGGATCGCCGCCATGCCCGCGCCACCCGCGCCGGCGTGGATCAGGACCTTCTCGCCCCGCCGCAGACCGGCCAGCTCGACCAGCCCGTAGTACGCGGTGAGGAACACCAGCGGCACCGAAGCGGCCGTCTCCCACGACCAGGCGTCGGGCACACGCGCCAGACGCCGTTCGTCGGCGACGACCAGCGAGCCGAAGCCGCCGACCACCACGCCCATGACGCGGTCGCCGGGGCGCAGCCCCGTCACGTCGGGGCCGACCTCGAGGACGACGCCGGAGGACTCGGAGCCGAAGACACCGGCGTCACCGGGGTACATGTCCAGCGCGTTCAGCACATCGCGGAAGTTCAGCCCGGCCGCCCGTACCCCGATCCGTACGTCGCGCCCGGTCAGCGGCTCCAGCACCTCCGGGCAGGGGGCCAGTTCGAGGCCGTCCAGGCTGCCCTTCGCCCGGCTGCCCAGGCGCCACGGCCCGTCGGCCGGCGGGACGAGCCCGCCGCTCGACGCGGTACGGGCCAGCCGGCCCGCCATGATCTCGTCATCGCGGACGATCAGCTGCGGCTCGTCCGTACCGAGCGCGCCCGGCAGTCCGGCCGCCGACGACACGGACGCGTCCAGGTCGACCAGGCCGAAGCAGCCGGGGTTCTCCGTCTGCGCCGAACGCACCATGCCCCACACGGAGGATGCGGCCAGGTCGGCGACGCCACCGGCGTCCACGGCCACGGCACCCCGCGTCACGAACACCAGACGCGAACCGCCGAACCGCTCGTCGGCCAGCCACTGCTGCAGCCGGCCCAGGGCCAGGGCCGTCGCCTCGTGCGTGGCGTCGATCACGGTCGCGTCGGCATCGCCGATGACGGGCACCAGGACTACGCCCGGCACGGGACCGTCCGAGGCCGCGAGCGCCCCGAGGTCCGGGTGCACCGTGACGTCGACGTCCGCGGCGCGCAGCGCCTCGGACAGGCCGAGGACATCGGCCCCGGCGACAGCCACCGGTCCCACGATCGCGATGTCGGCCGCTACCGGGGACCACTCCAGGCGGAAGAGGGAGTCACGGTCCCGGGTGTCGGCCTCGGCGAGCTGGTCGGCCGAGATCTCCCGGGCCAGCAGCGAGTCGATGGTGGCGACCGGAGCGCCCGAGGTGTCGGCGATGTCGATCGCCAGGGCACCGTCCGCGGCGCGCGACACCCTGACCCGCACGGTGGAGGCGCCGGAGGCGTGCAGCGACACGCCCTCCCACGAGAAGGGCACCGCCTGGCGCTCCGAGCCGAGCAGTCCGCCCGCGTGCAGCACCGCGTCGAGCAGCGCCGGGTGCAGACCGAACGCGTCCGGGGCCGCCTGCGCCGCGTCGGGCAGGCCGACCTCGGCGAACACCTCGCCGTCGCGCAGCCACGCCGCCCGCAGCCCCTGGAACTCGGGCCCGTACGCGAACCCGTCCTCGGCGCGGGCCTCGTAGAAGTCGGTCAGATCCACCGGCTCGGCGCCGGCCGGCGGCCACACCGTCGCGTCGAACGGGGCGTCGGCGGCACCGGTCCCCGGGACCAGCACACCCATCGCGTGCTGGGTCCACGGCACGTCCACCGCGCCCTCGATCCGCGAGTACACGCCCACGGACCGGCGTCCGGCGTCGTCGGCCCCGCCGACCCGCACCTGGAGCTGGACCGCGCCGCGCTCGGGCAGGACGAGCGGCGCGGCGAGCGCCAGGTCCTCGATCCGGTCGCAGCCGACCTCGTCACCGGCGCGGATCGCGAGCTCGACGAAGGCCGTGCCCGGGAGGAGCACGCGTCCCATCACGGCGTGGTCGGCCAGCCACGGGTGCGACCGCACCGACAGACGGTTGGTGAACAACGCGCCTTCGCCGTCGGCCAGTTCCACGGCGGCACCGAGCAGCGGGTGTCCGGGGGACGCCTGCCCCACGGCCCGCATGTCGCCGGGGTTGCTCAGCATCCCCGCAGGCCAGAACCGCTCGTGCTGGAAGGCGTAGGTGGGCAGGTCCACCCGGCGGGCGGCGGTCCCGGCGAAGAACGCCTCCCAGTCGACCGGTACACCCTGCACTTGGAGCCGTGCGAGAGCGGTGACGACGGCCGTCTCCTCCGGGCGGTCCTTGCGCAGAACCGGGACCGTCACGGTCTCCTCGGCCACCGACTCGGCGGCCATCGCGGACAGCACACCGTCCGGACCCAGCTCCAGGAACGTTCCGACGCCCTCGGCCGCCAAGGTCCGTATCCCGTCGGCGAAGCGGACCGCTTCACGGACGTGGCGCACCCAGTACTCGGGCGAGCACAGCTCCTCGGGGGTAGCCACCTGCCCGCTGAGGTTCGAGACCACCGGCACCGACGGCTCAGCGAAGGCCAAGCCCTCGACCACCGCGCGGAAGTCCTCCAGCATCGGCTCCATCAGCGGCGAGTGGAACGCATGCGACACCGACAACCGCGACGTCTTACGACCTTCAGCCGACAGACGGCCGGCGAGCTCCAGCACCGCGTCCTCGGCACCCGAGACGACCACCGACGACGGACCGTTGACCGCCGCGACCGACACCTCGTCAGTGACGAACGGCAGCACCTCGGCCTCGGTCGCCTGCACGGCCACCATCGCACCGCCCGCAGGCAGCGCCTGCATCAAACGGCCTCGCGCCGCGACCAGTCGGCAGGCGTCCGCCAGCGAGAACACACCGGCCAGATGCGCGGCCGTCACCTCACCGATCGAATGACCCGCCAGGAAGTCCGGCTTCACACCCCACGAACGCACCAGACGGAACAACGCCACCTCAACCGCGAACAACGCGGGCTGCGTGCAACCCGTCTCGTTCAACGCCCCGGCATCATCACCCCACATCACCTCACGCAGCGAGCCCTCCACCAACGGCTCCAGCTCCGCCAGCACCACATCCAGCGCCTCCGCGAACACCGGGAAACGCTCGTACAGCTCCCGGCCCATCCCCAGCCGCTGCGCACCCTGACCCGAGAACAGCACCGCCAGCGGACGATCGACCGCCGCCACACCACGCGCCGCCTCGACCACACCGTCAGCCGACGACAACAACACCGCACGGTGCCCGAACAGCGACCGTGAGGTCGCCAGGGAGAGGCCCAGGTCCACGGGCGCGATGTCGGCGCGCTCGGCCGCGAAGGTCGTGATCCGGTCCAGCTGCGCGTCCAGCGCGGCCTCGGTCCGGCCCGACACCACCCAGGGCACCACGTCCGGTGACACCGTCGGCTCCGGGGCCGGCGCGTCGGCGAACGGTGCCTGCTCGACGATGACGTGGGCGTTCGTCCCGCTGATACCGAACGACGAGACACCCGCCCGCCGCACCCGGCCCTCGGGCCAGGCCGTCTGCTCCGTCAGCAGCTCCACCGAGCCCGCCGACCACTCCACGTGTGTCGAAGGTTCCGTCACGTGCAGCGTGCGCGGCAAGACACCCTGCCGCATGGCCATGACCATCTTGATGACACCGGCCACGCCGGCCGCGGCCTGCGTGTGACCAATGTTGGACTTCACCGAACCGAGCAGCAGGGGACGCTCCCCGTCCCGGTCCCGGCCATAGGTGGCCAGCAGTGCCTGCGCCTCGATCGGGTCACCCAGCGTCGTACCCGTACCGTGCGCCTCGACGACGTCCACGTCGGTCGACGACAGGTGGCCGCTCGCGAGGGCCTGGCGGATGACGCGCTGCTGCGAGGGTCCGTTGGGGGCGGTCAGCCCGTTCGACGCACCGTCCTGGTTGACGGCCGAGCCGCGCAGTACCGCGAGGACCTGGTGGCCGTTGCGCCGGGCGTCGGACAGCCGCTCCAGCACCACCATGCCGACACCCTCCGACCAGCCGACACCGTCGGCCGAGTCGGAGAACGCCTTGCAGCGGCCGTCGGCGGCCAGGCCGCGCTGACGTGAGAACTCCACGAAGGTGTTGGGGGTGGACATGACCGTCACACCGCCGGCCAGCGCCAGCGAGCATTCGCCGGCGCGCAGGGCCTGGGCCGCCCAGTGCATGGCGACCAGCGACGACGAGCACGCCGTGTCGACCGTGACCGCCGGGCCCTCCAGCCCGAAGGTGTAGGAGACGCGGCCGGAGGCGACGCTCGGCGCGCTGCCGTTGCCCCGGAAGCCCTCGAACTCCTCGCCCGTCAGGGCGTTGCCGTAGTCGTTGTACATCACGCCGGCGAAGACACCGGTCTGGCTGCCGCGCAGGCTCACCGGGTCGATCCCGGACCGCTCGATGGCCTCCCACGACGTCTCCAGCAGCAGACGCTGCTGGGAGTCGGTGGCGAGGGCCTCGCGGGGGCTCATGCCGAAGAACTCGGCGTCGAACTCGCCCGCGTCGTGCAGGAAGCCGCCGTGCCGGACGTGGGTCCTGCCCGGGTGGTCCGGGTCGGGGTCGTACAGACCGTCGATGTCCCAGCCACGGTTGACCGGGAAGCCGGAGACCGCGTCGGCGCCCTCGGTGACCATCTGCCACAGGTCCTCCGGCGAGTCCACGTCACCGGGGTACCGGCATGCCATGCCGACGATCACGATCGGGTCGTCGGCGACGGGGGTCGTGGCCCGTACGGGGACGGGGGCGGCCGCTTCCGCCTCGGCGCCGAACAGCTCGTCCAGCAGGTAGTCGGCCAGGACTCCCGGGGTCGGGTAGTCGAAGACGAGGGTCGCGGGCAGTCGCAGGCCGGACGCCGTGTTGAGGCGGTTGCGCAGTTCGACCGCGGTCAGGGAGTCGAAGCCCAGGTCCTGGAACTGGCGGGCCACGTCGACGGAGCCCGCGCCGGCGTGGCCGAGCACCAGGGCCACCTGGCTTCGCACCAGGTCCAGCAGGACCTCGCGGCGCTCCTCACCGGTGAGGGGGACGAGTCGCTGCACGAGGGAGTCGACGGCGTTCGAGGACTGGGCGACGGCGCGGCGGGTGGGGACCCGGATGAGTCCGCGCAGCAGCGGGGGGATGTCGCCCTTGGCGCGCAGCGCCGGCAGGTCGAGGCGTACCGGCAGTGCCACGGGCTCCGTACCGGCCAGGGCCGCGTCGAAGAGTGTCACGCCCTGTTCGACGGAGAGGGGCGGCATGCCCAGCCGGGCGATGCGCTCGACGTCCACGTCGGTCAGCTCGCTCGTCATGCCCACCGACTGGGTCCAGGGGCCCCAGGCCAGGGACACGCCCGGCAGGCCCGCGGCGCGGCGGTGGGCGGCGAGGGCGTCGAGGAAGGCGTTGCCCGCCGCGTAGTTGCCCTGTCCCGCGCTGCCGAGGGTGGCGGACACCGACGAGAAGACGGCGAAGGCGGTCAGGTCCGCGTCGCGGGTCAGCTCGTGCAGGTTCCACACCGCGTCGACCTTGGGCCGCAGCACGGCGCTCAGGCGCTCGGGGGTCAGGGAGCCGATGACACCGTCGTCGACGACACCCGCGGTGTGCACGACGGCCCGCAGCGGGTGGGCGTCGTCGATGGTCTCCAGCAGCCCGGTCAGCGCGGCGCGGTCGGAGACGTCGCAGGCGGCGACGCGCACGTCTGCGCCCTGTGCGGTGAGTTCGGCGACCAGTTCCTCGGCGCCTGCGGCGGAAAGGCCCCGGCGGCTGACGAGCAGCAGCCGTCGGGCACCGCGGCCGGTGACGAGGTGACGGGCCAGCACGGCGCCCAGGCCGCCGGTGCCGCCGGTGACCAGGACCGTCCCGTCGGGGTCCCAGACGGCCTCGGGGGTGGTGTCCGGCACCGAGAGACGGGCCAGTCGGGCGGCCAGCGGCTGTCCGTCGCGGACCGCCAGCTGCGGCTCGTCGACGGCCAGCGCGGCCGGTACGGAGGTGAGCGAGGCGGCAGTGGTGTCGAGGTCCAGCAGGCCGAAGCGGCCCGGGTTCTCGGTCTGCGCGGAGCGCACGAGGCCCCACGCGGCGGCCGCGGCGAGGTCGGTGGGGGCGTCTCCGGCAACGGCCACCGCGCCTCGGGTCACGAAGACCAGGCGCGCGTCGGCGGACCGCTCGTCGGTCAGCCAGCGCTGCGCCAGGCCCAGGACGGCGCCGGTCACGGCGTGCGTCGCCGCGGCCTGCTCCGCGCCCGGCTCGCCGGTCACGGGGACGAGCACGACGTCGGGCACCGGGGTGCCCGCGGTGAACAGGGCGTCCAGGTCGGCGTACACGTCGGTGGTAGTGCCGGTGGCGCGCAGCGCGTCGGTCAGGGCGGCGGTGTCGGTGCCGACGACGGCGACCGGTCCGGTGGCCGTCACGGGCTCGGCCCGTACGGCGGACCATTCCACGCGGAACAGGGAGTCCCGGCGTACGGAGTCGGCCTCGGTCAGCTGCTCGGTGGGCACGCGGCGGGAGACCAGGGAGTCGACGGTGGCGACGAGGCCGCCGGTGGTGTCCGCGACGGCGATCGAGACCATGTCCTCGCCGGTGCGGGACAGCCTGGCCCGTACGGCCGAGGCGCCGGAGGCGTGCAGGGACACGCCCTCCCAGGAGAACGGCAGTCCGCCGTGGCTGATCGCGCCGAGGTCGCCGAAGGCGGCGGCGTGCTGGGCGGCGTCGAGCAGCGCGGGGTGGAGGCCGAACGCGGCCGCGTCGGCCTCCCCGCCCTCGGGCAGGCTCACTTCGGCGAACACCTCGTCGCCGCGCCGCCACGCGGCCCGCAGGCCCCGGAACAGCGGTCCGTAGTCGAAGCCGATCTCGGAGAGGCGTTCGTAGCAGCCGTCCAGGTCCACCGGCTCGGCGCCGGCCGGCGGCCACACGGTGGTGTCGAAGCCGGCTGCGGCCGTGCCCGTGCCGGGGGCGAGGACACCGGTCGCGTGCGCGGACCACGGGGCGTCGAGGGCACCCTCGGCCCGCGAGTACATGCCCACGGTCCGGCGCCCGGCGTCGTCGGCCGTGCCGACCCGCACCTGGAACTGGATGGCGCCCTGTGCGGGCAGGACCAGCGGGGCGGCCAGCGCCAGCTCCTCGACGCGGTCGCAGCCGACCTCGTCACCGGCACGGATCGCCAGTTCCACGAAGGCCGTGCCGGGCAGCAGCACCCGGCCCTGGACGACGTGGTCGGCCAGCCACGGGTGCGACTGGACCGAGAGGCGGCTGGTGAACAGCGCGCCTTCGCCGTTGGCCAGTTCGACCGCGGCACCGAGCAGGGGGTGCCCGGCGGAGGCCAGGCCGGCGGCACGCATGTCGCCGGTGTTGCCGGCGACGCCCGCGGGCCAGAACCGCTCGTTCTGGAACGGGTAGGTGGGCAGGTCCACCCGGCGGGCGCCGGTGCCGGCGAAGAACGCCTGCCAGTCCACGCGGACGCCGCCGACGTGCAGCCGGGCCAGCGTCGTCACGGCCGCGGTCTCCTCGGGCCGGTCCTTGCGCAGGACGGGCACCACCACGGTGCCCTCGGGCACCGACTCGGCGGCCATCGCCGAGCAGACCCCGTCGGGGCCGAGCTCCAGCAGGGTGCCGACGCCCTCGGCCACCAGGGCCCGTACCCCGTCGGCGAAGCGCACGGCCTCGCGGACGTGCCGCACCCAGTACTCCGGGGTGCGGATCTCCTCCGAGGTGGCCGTGCGGCCCGTGAGGTTGGACATCACCGGGATCGACGGTGCCTGGAACGTCAGGCCGGCGACGACGGTGCGGAAGTCGTCGAGCATCGGCTCCATGAGCGGCGAGTGGAAGGCGTGCGACACCGACAGCCGCGACGTCTTACGACCGTCGGCGGCGAGACGGCCGGCGAGGCCGAGAACCGCAGCCTCCTCCCCCGCGACCACCACCGACGAGGGGCCGTTGACCGCCGCGATCGACACTCCGTCGGTCAGCAGCGGCAGCACCTCCTCCTCGGTCGCCTGCACCGCCACCATCGCACCACCGGACGGCAGCGCCTGCATCAAACGACCCCGCGCGGCCACCAGACGGCAGGCGTCCACCAGCGAGAACACCCCCGCCACATGGGCCGCCGCGATCTCACCGATGGAGTGACCGGCCACGAAGTCCGGGGTGACGCCCCACGACTCGACCAGGCGGTACAGCGCGACCTCTATGGCGAAGAGCGCGGGCTGCGTGAAACCGGTTTCGTCCAGCGCCGCGGCGTCGTCGCCCCACATCACGTCCCGCAGGGGGCGGTCCAACAGCGGGTCCAGCTCGGCGAGCACCGCGTCCAGCGCCTCGGTGAACACGGGGAAGCGGCCGTACAGTTCGCGGCCCATGCCGAGCCGCTGCGAGCCCTGGCCGGAGAACACCACCGCGAGCAGGCGCTCGTCCGCCGCGGCCACCCCGCGGGCGGCCTCGACGACGCCTTCGCCGGAGGCCAGCAGCACCGTGCTGTACTCGAACACCGACCGGCCGGCGAGCGAGAGGCCCACGTCGAGCGGCGTGGCGTCGGGGTGCTCCGACGCGAACGTCGTGATGCGGTCCAGTTGCGCGTCCAGCGCCGCCGGGGACCTGCCGGACACCACCCACGGCACGACGCCCGGCGTCACCGTCGGCTCCTCGGCGGCCGGTGACGGGGCGGCCGGGGCCTGCTCGACGATGAGGTGCGCGTTCGTGCCGCTGATGCCGAAGGACGAGATGCCCGCCCGGCGCACCCGGCCCGCGTCGGGCCACCGCACGGACTCCGTCAGCAGCTCCACCGAGCCCGCCGACCACTCCACGTGCGACGACCGCTGGTTCAGGTGCAGCGTCCGGGGCAGGACGCCGTTGCGGATCGCCATGACCATCTTGATCACACCGGCGACGCCCGAAGCGGCCTGGGCGTGACCGATGTTGGACTTGAGCGAGCCGAGCAGCAGCGGGCGTTCCCGGTCCTGACCGTAGGTGGCCAGGAGGGCCTGGGCCTCGATCGGGTCGCCGAGGGTCGTGCCGGTGCCGTGGGCCTCGACCGCGTCCACGTCGGCGGGCGCGAGGTGCGCGTTCTCCAGGGCGGCGCGGATCACCCGCTGCTGGGAGGGGCCGTTGGGGGCGGTCAGGCCGTTGGAGGCGCCGTCCTGGTTGACGGCCGAGCCGCGCAGCACCGCGAGCACCGGGTGGCCGTTGCGCTGGGCGTCGGAGAGGCGTTCCAGGATGAGGATGCCGGAGCCCTCGCCCCAGCCCGTGCCGTCGGCGTCCTCGGAGAACGACTTGCACCGGCCGTCGGCGGCCAGGCCGTTCTGCGCGGTGAAGGAGACGAACGCGCCGGGCGTCGACATCACCGTCACACCGCCGGCCAGGGCGAGGTTGCACTCGCCGCCGCGCAGCGCCTGCGCGGCCAGGTGCAGGGCGACCAGCGACGCCGAGCAGCCCGTGTCGACGGTGACGGCGGGGCCTTCGCAGCCGAGCGTGTAGGACAGCCGCCCGGAGATGACGCTCGCCGCGTGCCCGGTGGTGGAGTACAGCTCGGCGTCCTCGTCGGAGCCGTTGATGACGGTGCTGTAGTCCTGGCCGGTGGTGCCGACGAACACACCCGTCTGGCTCTCCCGCAGGGACGCGGGGTCGATGCCGGCCCGCTCCAGCGCCTCCCAGGACACCTCCAGCAGCATGCGCTGCTGGGGGTCCATCGCCACCGCCTCACGGGGGGAGATGCCGAAGAAGCCGGGGTCGAACTCGGCCGCGTCGTAGACGAACCCGCCCTGCTGGGCGAGGCTGCTGCCGGGGCCGTCGCCCGCGAGGGCGCCCAGGTCCCAGCCCCGGTCGGTGGGGAAGTCGGTGATCGCGTCGCGGCCCTCGGCGACGAGTCGCCACAGGTCCTCCGGTGAGGCCACACCTCCCGGGAAGCGGCAGCCGATGCCGACGACCGCGATCGGTTCCACCGCCGCAGCGACCAGTTGTTGGTTCTGTTGCCGCAGCCGCTCGATTTCCTTCAGGGACGACCGCAGCGCTTCGACGTATTGGTTGGTGGAGGTGTTCATCGTTCTTCTCCAGGTCGCTTTCAGTTCGTCGTGCTCTCGGTCGCCAGTCGCAGCAGGCTTTCGGCGTCCATGTCGTCGATCGACTCGATCGGTGACGCGGCGTCGGGCGCGGCGGTGGCGGTCTCGGCTTCTTCGTTGGCGAGCTGCAACACCATGTCCAGCAGGCCCGCCTTGCGGAGCCGGCTGATGGGGACGGTGGTGAGGGCCTCGCGGATGTGCGCGTCCGGGTCGTCCGTCTTCTGTGCCGGTGCGGTGTCCGGGAAGAGGTACGAGCGCAGGCACTGGGCGAGCGCGGTCGGTGTCGGGTAGTCGAACACCAGGGCGGCGGGCAGGGCCAGCCCGGTCGCCACCCGGAGCCGGTTGCGCAGCTCGATGGCGGTCACGGAATCGAAGCCGACGTCGCGGAAGGCCCGGTCGGCGGGGATGGCGTCGGCCGCTTCGTGTCCGAGGGTGGCGGACGCCTCGACGCGGACGACGTCGAGCAGGGCGCGGCCGCGTTCGGCGTCGGACAGCGATTCGAGCCGTCGGCGCAGCGCGGACTCGTCGCCGCCGTCGTCGCCGGCCGGGGCTTCCTGGGCGGAGAGCACCGCGCGGACCTCGGGGATGCCGGACAGCAGGGGGCTGGGGCGGGTGGCGGTGAAGCTCGGGGTGAACAGCTCCCAGTCCATGTCCGTCACCGTGACCTGGGTGTCGTCGTCGGTGAGGCTCTGCTGGAGGGCGGCAATGGCCAGGGACGGCTCCATCGACATGACGCCGCGCCGGCTCAGCCGGTCGTGCACCTCGGCGACCGTGGCCATGCCGGCCTCGGCCCACGCTCCCCAGGCGACGGCCGTGGCGGTCAGGCCCCGGGCCCGGCGGTGCTCGGCGAGGGTGTCGAGGAAGGCGTTCGCGGCGGCGTAGCCCGCCTGTCCGCCGCTGCCCCAGATGCCGGCGCCCGAGGAGAACAGGACGAACGCGTCGAGGTCGAGGTCCGAGGTGGCCTCGTGCAGGTGGAGGGCGGCGGTCAGCTTCGAGCGCAGGAGCGCGTCGAGCTGTTCCAGGGTGAGGGACTGCGCGTCGGCGTCGCCGTCGGCGACACCGGCGGCGTGGACCACGGCCGTCAGGGGGAGCTCGGCGGGCAGCCCCGCCAGCAGTGCGTGCAGCGCGACGCGGTCCGCGGCGTCGCAGGCCGCGATGGTGACCTGGGCGCCCAGGCCCTCGAGTTCGGCGCGGAGCGCCTCGGCGCCGGGGGCTTCGGGCCCGCGGCGGCTGGTGAGGACGACGTGCCGGGCGCCGCGCTCGGTGATCCACCGGGCGACGCGGCCGCCGAGGCCGCCCGTGCCGCCGGTGATGAGCACGGTTCCCCGCTCCCACCAGCGCCGCTCGGGGCGGTTGCCGCCGGGGGCGGCGTGGACGAGCCTGCGGCCGAAGCTCCCCGAGGCGCGGAGGGCCAGCTGGTCCTCGCCGTCCGGTGCGGCCAGGACGGCGCGCAGGCGGGCGGCGGTGCGCGGGTCGACGGTGTCGGGGAGGTCGATCAGACCGCCCCAGCGGCCGGGCTGTTCCAGGGCGGTGACGAGGCCGAGGCCCCACAGTGCGCCCTGGACGGGGTGGGTGACCTTGTCGTCGCGGCCGACCGCGACGGCGTCCCGGGTGAGGCACCACAGCGGTGCCCCTATCCCCGCGTCACCCAGTGCCTGCACCAGGGCCAGCGTCATGGCCAGCCCGTCGGGCACCGAGGTGAAGCCGGGGTGCCGCTCCTCGGCGAGGCCGAGCAGTGACACCACGCCCGTGAGGCCGGGTGTGCCCTCGGCGGTGGCGGCCAGGAGTGCGGTCAGGACGTCACGGTCGGTGTCCTCGACGTCGACGCGGACGGTGTCCGGGCCCAGGGCGTCGATGACGGCCGTGGCCCACGGGTCGTCGGCGCCGCGTGCCGGTGCGACCACCAGCCAGGTGCCGGCCGGGGTCGTGCCGCCGGGCTCGCGGAGCCGGGTCCAGTCCACCTTGTAGCGCAGGGCGTTGGCCGCGGAGGCCTGCCGGGACTTGGTCCGCCACGCCGAGAGGGCCGGCAGCAGCGCGCCCAGGGAGGAGCGTCCGTCGTTCTCGGCGACGCCGAGTTCGCCGGCCAGGGTGTCCAGGTCGCCGTTCTCGACGAGCCCCCAGAAGGCGGTGTCGGCTTCCGTGCCGGTGCCGGGTCCGCCCGGGGCGGGCAGCTCCGCCTCCGGCCAGTACCGGCGGCGCTGGAAGGCGTAGGTGGGCAGCTCGACGGGGGCCTGGGAGGGGGATGCGGGGAACACCGCGCGCCAGTCGACGGGCGCGCCCTGTACGTGTGCCTCGGCCAGGGAGGTCAGGAAGCGCTTGGTGTCGCCCTCGTCGCGGCGCAGCGATCCCAGCGCCACCGCGGACTCGATCTCCGCGGACTCGGCGGTCTCCTGCACGGCCCCGGCGAGGACGGGGTGCGGGCTGGTCTCGACGAAGAGCCGGTGCCCGTCGGCGAGGAGCGCTCGCGTCGCCCGCTCCAGCTGTACGGTCTGCCGCAGGTTGGTGTACCAGTAGGTGCCGTCCATGGCGGGCGTGTCGAGCCGCTCACCGGTGACGGTCGAGTAGAAGGGCACCTTCGGCGCCCGGGGGGTGACCGAGGCCAGCAGGTTCGCCAACTCGTCCTGGATGAGCTCCACTTGGGAGCCGTGCGAGGCGTAGTCGACCGCGACCATGCGGGCGCGGATCTTCTCGGTCGCGCACTGTTCCTTGAGCTCGGCAAGGGCTTCGGGGTCGCCGGAGACGACGACGGAGGACGGGCCGTTCACGGCGGCCAGGGAGATCCGGTCGCCCCAGGGCCCCAGGAGCGCGGTCACCTGCTCGACGGAGGCGGCCACGGACATCATGCCGCCCCTGCCGGACAGGGCCAGCAGGGCCTTGCTGCGCAGTGCCACGACGGCCGCGGCGTCCGGCAGGGACAGGGCGCCCGCGACGCACGCCGCGGCGATCTCGCCCTGCGAGTGGCCCATCACGGCGGCGGGTTCGACACCGTGGGAGCGCCACAGCGCGGACAGGGCCACCATCATCGAGAACAGTGCGGGCTGGACCACGTCGACGCGCTCCAGCAGCGCAGGGTCCCCGGTGCCCGCCAGGACGTCGCGCAGCGACCAGTCGATGTGCGGGGCGAGGGCCTCGGCGCAGTCGTCCACGGCGGACCGGAACACCTCGGAGGTCTCCAGCAGTTCGCGGCCCATGCCCCACCACTGCGAGCCCTGGCCGGGGAAGACGAACACCGGACCGGCGTCGCCGGTGGCGGCGACACCGCGGACGACTCCCGGGGTGGTGCCGGCTGTCGCGAGGGCCTCCAGGCAGCGGGTGAAGTCCTCGTGCGTCTCACCGAGCAGCACCGCGCGGTGCTCCAGGCGGGGCCTGGTGGTGGCCAGTGACCAGCCGACGCTCACGGGAGGCAGTTCGGGGCTGTCGCCCACGTGGGCGAGCAGCCGGGCGGCCTGGTCGCGCAGCGCGGCGTCGGACTTCGCGGAGACCAGCCAGGGCACGACGCCCGTGTGGTCGGGAGCGGGTTCGGCGCCGTCGGCCTCGGTGTCCGGTGCCTGTTCGAGGATGAGGTGGGCGTTGGTGCCGCTGATGCCGAACGACGACACGCCCGCCCGGCGGGTGCGTCCCTCCGCCTGCCATTTCTCGGTCTCGGTCAGCAGCTCCACCGCACCCGAGGACCAGTCCACCCGCGACGAGGGCTCGCTCACGTTGACCGTCCTGGGCAGGACGCCTTCCCGCAGGGCCATGACCATCTTGATGACGCTGGCGACACCGGCGGCGGCCTGGGTGTGGCCGATGTTGGCCTTGAGGGAGCCCAGCCGCAGCGGTGTCTCCCGGTCCTGTCCGTAGGTGGCCAGCAGGGCCTGGGCCTCGATCGGGTCGCCCAGCTTGGTGCCGGTGCCGTGTGCCTCGACCACGTCGACGTCGGCGGGCGAGACGCCCGCGTTGGCGAGGGCCTGTCGGATGACGCGCTGCTGGGAGGGGCCGTTGGGGGCCGTCAGACCGTTGGACGCGCCGTCCTGGTTGATGGCCGAGCCGCGGACGACCGCGAGGACCCGGTGGCCGTTGCGGCGGGCGTCGGAGAGCCGCTCCAGCAGGACGAGGCCGACGCCCTCGGCGAGGGTCATGCCGTCCGCGTCGTCGGAGAACGGCTTGCAGTGGCCGTTGACGGCTAGGGCGCGCTGCCGGCTGAAGCCGATGAAGGGGCTCGGGGTCGACATGACGGCGACACCGCCCGCGAGGGCGAGGGTGCTCTCGCCGTTGCGCAGCGACTGGCAGGCCAGGTGCAGGGCGACCAGCGACGACGAGCAGGCCGTGTCGACCGTGACCGCCGGGCCCTCCAGGCCGAAGAGGTAGGAGACCCGGCCGGAGAGCACGCTGGACGCGGTGCCGGTGGCCATGTAGGTCTCGGACTCGGCGGCGTTCGGGACCCCGGAGGTGTAGTCCTGGTAGGTCGCGCCGATGAACGTGCCGGTCGGGCTGCCCCGCAGCGAGTCGGGGTCGATGCCGGCGCGTTCGAGGGCCTCGTGCGCGGTCTCCAGCAGCAGCCGCTGCTGGGGGTCCATCGCCACTGCCTCACGGGGGGAGATGCCGAAGAAGGAGGCGTCGAACTCGGCGGCCTCGTGCAGGAACCCGCCCTGGACGGAGTAGGTCCGGCCGTGCCGGTCGGGGTCGGGGTCGAAGAGCGCGTCGGCGTCCCAGCCGCGGTCGGCGGGGAACTCGGAGATCACGTCGGCGCCGTCGACGAGCAGCCGCCACAGGTCCTCGGGGGTGTGCGCGCCGCCGGGGTAGCGGCAGCTCATCCCGACGATCGCGATCGGCTCGTCGGTCGCGGCGGCGGACACCGCGGGAGCGGTGGCGGCGGCGGTGCCCGCGATCTCGTCGCGGAGGAACTCCGCCAGGGCGAGGGGGGTCGGGTAGTCGAAGACCAGGGTGCTGGGCAGCCGCAGTCCGGTGGCGGTCACCAGCCGGTTGCGCAGGTCGACGGAGGTGACGGAGTCGAAGCCGACGTCGCGGAAGGCACGCCGTTCGGGGAAGGCCTCACCGGAGGCGTGGCCGAGGACGGTCGCGGCCTGGCCGCGGACCAGGTCCAGCAGCAGGCGGTCCCGCTCGGCGGCGGGCAGGGCGCGCAGCCGGGCCGCGAACTCTCCTTCGGCGCCGGCGTTCACGGCCGCCGCCACGGGCCGGGTCAGCCGCTGAACCTCGGGCACCTCGTCGAACAGCGTCGTGGGCCGGCCGGATGTGAAGATCGGGTGGTAGACGTCCCAGTTGACGTCGGCGATGGCGAGTACCGTCTCGTCGTCGTCCAGGGCGCGCCGCATGCCGGCCAGTGCCGGGCCCGCGTCGATGAAGCCGAGGCCGCTGCGGCGGATCTGGTGCGGGTCGAGCTGCGCGGCCTCCGCGTCGTCGGGCCACTTCCCCCAGTGCAGGGACGTGGCGGTCGCCCCGCGGGCGCGGCGGTGGTCGGCCAGCGCGCTCAGATAGGCGTTGCCCGCGCCGTACGCGGCGTGCCGGCCGCTGCCCCACATGCCGGTGATGGAGGAGAAGAGGACGAACGCGTCGAGTTCCTCGTCGTCCAGCAGTTCGTCCAGGTGCCGGGCACCGGCGACCTTGGCGTGGACGACCCTGGCGAACTCCTCCATGGTGGTCTCGGCCAGCGACTCCAGCTCGATGACCGCCGCGGCGTGCACGACCGTCCGCACGGCGCGACCGTCGGCTCCCAGTCCCGACAGCAGCCCGGCGACCGCGTCGCGGTCGCTGATGTCACAGGCGACCGCTTCGGCCTCGGTGCCCAGCTCGGCGAGTTCGGCGATCAGCTCCGTGGCGCCGGGCGCGGCCGGGCCCCGGCGGCTGACCAGCACGAGGTGTTCGGCGCCCTGGGCCGCGAGCCACCGTGCGAGGTCCGGGGCCAGCGCCCCGGAGCCGCCGGTGATCAGCGTCGTACCGTGCGGCCGCCAGCCGCGTCCCGCGCCCTGGCCGCCGGCGGCGGCCCGGACCACCCGCCGGGTGAAGACGCCGGAGGACCGGATCGCGAGCTGGTCCTCGCCGGTGGTGCCCGCCAGGACGGCCGCGAGCCGTCGGCCGGCGCGCTCGTCGAGCGTGTCGGGCAGGTCGACGAGACCGCCCCAGCGCTGCGGGTGTTCCAGCGCGGCCGTCCAGCCCACGCCGTGCACCTGTGCCTGTACCGGATGGGTGACCAGGTCCGAGCGGCCGGTCGATACCGCGCCACGGGTCAGGCACCACAGCGGTGCGTCGATGCCCGTGTCGCCCAGGGCCTGGACGAGCGAGACGGTCAGGGCGAGGCCGGAGGCGAGTTGCGGGTACGCGGTGCTCGGCTGTTCCGCCGCCGCCAGCACGGAGACGATGCCCGCCACGTCGTGGGCGTCATCGAGCCGGGCCGCGAGGACGGCGCGGTCGACGCAGGAGTCGTCCAGGACCAGACGGCGCACCTCGGCGTCCTGGCCGGTCAGTGCGGTCACCACGTCGTCGTCCGCGATGCCCTCGGCCGTGACCACGAGCCAGGTGCCCGACAGCGAGGCCTTCGGCACACCGCTCAGCGGTGACCAGGCCACGCGGTAACGCCACGCGTCCAGCGCGGACTGCTCACGGCGCTCACGGCGCCACGACGAGAGGGCGGGCAGGACGGCGGCGAGGGAGTCCTCGTCGATGTGCAGTCGGGAGGTGAGCGAGCCGAGGTCCTCCCGCTCCACGGCGGCCCAGAACTCGGTGTCGGCGGGGTCCGCCGCCGCGAGGAGTTCGACCTCGTGCGGCATGGCCCAGAGGCGTTCGTGCTGGAACGGGTAGGTGGGCAGGTCCACCCGGCGGGCACCGGTGCCGGTGTAGAGGGACCGCCAGTCGACCGGCACGCCCCGGACGTACACCTCGGCCAGCGAGGTCAGGAAGCGGTGGAGGTCACCCTCGTAGCGCCGCAGGGTCCCGACCGCGACGGCGTGGCCGCCGGCGTCCTCGATGACGTCCTGTACGGCCATCGCCAGCACGGGGTGCGAGCTGACCTCCACGAACACGCCGTGGTCCGCGTCGAGCAGCGTCCGTATGCCGGCTTCGAACCGGACGGTGTTGCGCAGGTTGCGATGCCAGTACTCGGCGTCCATGCCGCTGGTGTCCAGCCACTCCCCCGACACCGTCGAGACGAAGGGCACGTCGGACTCGCGGGGCCGGATCGGCCCCAGCTCGGACAGCAGCTCCTCGTGCAGGTCCTCGACCTGCGCGGAGTGCGAGGCGTAGTCCACCGCGATCCGCCGCACCCGGACACCCTCGTCCGTGAGCCGCGCGGTCAGCTCGTCCAGACCCTCCGGGTCACCGGACACCACCACCGAACGCGGACCGTTGACGGCGGCGACGGACACCCGGCCCGCGAAACCACCCAAGCGCCCCTCGACCTCGGCCACCGGCAGGCCGACGGACATCATCCCGCCACGGCCCGCCAGCCGACGGCCGATCGCCTGGCTGCGCAGCGCCACCACCCGCGCGCCGTCCTCCAACGACAACGCACCCGACACCACCGCAGCCGCGATCTCACCCTGCGAATGACCCACCACCGCATCCGGAGACACACCGTGCGCCTGCCACAACGCCGCCAACGACACCATCACCGCGAACGACGCCGGCTGAATGACGTCGACCCGCTCCAGGGACGGCGCACCCGGCATCTGGCGCAGGACGTCCGTCAGCGACCAGTCCACGAAGGCGCCCAGCGCCTGGGCGCACTCCGCCAGCCTCTCGGCGAAGACGGGCGACTCCTCCAGCAGACGGGCGCCCATGCCCACCCACTGCGAACCCTGGCCGGGGAACACGAACACCGTCTTGCCGTCGATGTCCGCGACGCCCTGGACGACGGCGGCGGCGGTCTCCTCGGCCGCCAGGGCGCCGAGTCCCTCCCGCAGGTCGTCCATGCCGGCGCCCACCATCACGGCGCGGTGTTCGAACAGCGACCGGGAGGCGAGGGAGTACCCCACGTCGACCGGGCGGAGGCCGGGTTCGGCGTCCAGCCGGGAGAGGAGGTTCGCGGCCTGGTCGCGCACGGCGGCCGGGGCCCGGCCGGAGAGCACCCAGGGGACCACGGTGGCGGGGTTGTCCGTGGCCGGCGGCTCCTCGGCGGCCGGCTCCGCGTCCCGCGGTGCTTCCTCCAGCACCGCGTGCGCGTTCGTGCCGCTGACGCCGAAGGAGGACACCGCGCAGCGGCGCGGCCGCTCCCCCACCGGCCAGGCGACCGACTCGGTGAGCAGCTCCACGGCGCCCGCCGACCAGTCCACGTGGGACGAGGCGGTGTCGCTGTGCAGGGACTTGGGGAGGACGCCGTGGCGCATCGCCATGACCATCTTGATGACACCCGCGACGCCCGCCGCGGCCTGCGTATGACCGATGTTCGACTTCAGCGAACCCAGCCGCAAGGGCACCTCACGACCCTGGCCATAGGTGGCCAGCAGCGCCTGCGCCTCGATCGGGTCACCCAGCCTCGTACCCGTACCGTGCGCCTCCACCGCGTCCACATCGGCCACCGACAGACCCGCGTTCGCCAACGCCTGCCGGATGACCCGCTGCTGCGACGGACCGTTCGGCGCCGTCAGACCGTTCGACGCACCATCCTGATTCACCGCACTGCCCCGCAGCACCGCCAGCACCGGATGACCGTTGCGCCGCGCGTCCGACAGCCGTTCGACGACGAGTGCGCCGACTCCTTCGGACCAGCCCGTGCCGTCGGCCGCGTCGGAGAACGCCTTGCAGCGGCCGTCGGGGGCCAGGCCGCCCTGCTTGCTGAACTCGACGAACACGGCGGGGTCGGACAGGACGGTGACGCCGCCGACGACGGCGAGCGAGCACTCGTCGTCCCGCAGCGACCGCATCGCGACGTGCAGGGCCACCAGCGAGGACGAGCAGGCGGTGTCGACGGTGAGCGCCGGGCCTTCGAGGCCCAGGGTGTAGGCGAGCCGTCCCGACAGGACGCTGGCCGCGGTGCCGGTCAGCGCGTGGCCGTCCAGTTCGCCCGTCGCCCGGGCCGTGCCCGGGTTCCAGTGGTACGAGCCGACGAAGACGCCCGCCTGGCTGCCGCGCAGCGACAGCGGGTCGATGCCGGCCCGCTCCAGGGCCTCCCAGGAGACCTCCAGCAGCAGCCGCTGCTGCGGGTCCATGCCCAGCGCCTCACGCGGGGAGATCCCGAAGAAGCCGGCGTCGAAGTCGCCCGCCTCGTAGAGGAAGCCGCCCTCGTGGGTGTCGCTGTGGCCCTCGCCGTCGCCGGTCAGCGCGGCCAGGTCCCAGCCGCGGTCGGCCGGGAAGCCGGAGATGGCGTCGCCCTCGGAGGCGACCAGGTCCCACAGTCCCTCCGGCGAGCTGACCCCGCCGGGGAACCGGCAGCCCATGCCCACGATCGCGATCGGCTCGCGGCTCTTGGACTCCAGTTCGTCGATGCGCTGGCGCGCACGTCGGAGGTCTGCGGCGACTCGCCTCAAGTAGTCGACAACTTTGTCCTGCTGGTCTTCCTGCACCGGTCCGTCCTCATCCCGTTATGAACGAAAGCTGTCGATCTTTAAGCGATTTCGAATTCTTCGTCGATGATGTCGAGCAGTCTGTCGACCGACGCTGTCTTGATGTCCTCTTCGGAGTCGTCGGGCAGCTCCGCCGTTCCCGTCAATTCCCTGAGTGAGACGACGAGTTGGTCCAGGCGCGCGGCGATCGCCGCGCGCTCGGCGTCCGTGGCGTCCGCCGCCGCGGCCCGCACCACGGCCTCCAGCGTGTCGAGTTCCTGGAGAGCCGACTCCGGTGAGCCGTCCACGAGGTGCGCCAGCAGATGGTCGGCGACCGACGCCGGTGTCGGGCAGTCGAAGACGAGCGAGCTGGGCAGCCGCAGCCCGGTGACGGCGCTCAGCCGGTCACAGAGTTCGACCGCGGTGAGCGAGTCGAAGCCCAGTTCCTTGAAGATGTGGTGGGCGCCGACGCGCCCCACGCCGCTGTGCCCGAGCACGGCGGCGGCCTCGGAGCGTACGAGGTCGAGCAGATAGCCGGTACGCCGGTCGGCGGGCATCGACTCCAGACGCGCGCCGAGCGGCAGCGCCCGGCCGGCCGGTGCGGGTGCGGGCCCCGCCTCGGCGTGGTCACCGTCGGCCGCCGTGTGCCGCAAGGTGGTGTCCGCCCCGATCGGCCAGAAGCGCTCGCGCTGGAAGGCGTACGTCGGCAGGTCCACCCGGTGGGCGGCCGTGCCCTCGAACATCCGCGGCCAGTCCACCGGCACGCCGATGACGTGCAGTCGGCTCAGCGCGGTCAGCAGGGCGGTCTCCTCGCCGCGGTCGTCGCGCAGGGCGGGTACCACGGTGAGGTCCGCCGCGCCCAGGCAGTCCCTGGCCATGGCGGAGAGGATCCCGCCGGGGCCCAGTTCGAGGGTGACGCCCACGCCGGCCGTGTGCAGGGTCGTGATGCCGTCGGCGAAGCGGACGGCCCGGCGTACGTGCCGCACCCAGTACTCCGGTGAGCACAGTTCCCCCTGCTCGGCGACGCGGCCGGTGAGGTTGGAGACCACGGGCAGGTGCGGGGCGGAGAACGTCAGGCCTTCGAGGACCGCGCGGAACTCGTCGAGCATCGGTTCCATCAGCGGAGAGTGGGCGGCCATCGTCACCCGCAG
Source organism: Streptomyces syringium (assembly GCF_017876625.1). Classification (NCBI taxonomy): domain Bacteria; kingdom Bacillati; phylum Actinomycetota; class Actinomycetes; order Kitasatosporales; family Streptomycetaceae; genus Streptomyces; species Streptomyces syringium. Next base: position 7,199,507 of record NZ_JAGIOH010000001.1, on the reverse strand, counting down.
CCGTGAGGTCTTGCGCCCGTCGGCCGCCAGTCGTCCCGCGATCTCCAGGACCGTTTCCCGGTTTCCGGAGACGACCACCGACGACGGGCCGTTGACCGCGGCGATCGACACCTTGCCGGTCAGCAGCGGCTGCACCTCGTCCTCGGTCGCCTGGACGGCGACCATCGCGCCGCGGTCCGCGACCTCCTGCATCAGCCGGCCGCGCTCGGCCACCAGGCGGCAGGCGTCCTCCAGCGAGAACACGCCGGCCACATGGGCGGCCGCCACCTCGCCGATGGAGTGGCCGGCCACGAACTCCGGTGTGACACCGAAGGACTCCACCAGGCGGAACAGCGCCACCTCGACCGCGAACAGGGCGGTCTGGGTGTAGCCGGTGAGGTTCAGCTCCTCCGGGTCCTCGCCCCACATCACCTCCCGGAGCGGGCGCGGCACATAGCGGTCGAGGACGGACAGCGCCTTGTCCAGGGCGTCGGCGAAGACGGGGAACCGTCCGTACAGCTCCCGGCCCATGCCGAGGCGCTGGCTCCCCTGCCCGGGGAACAGCACCGCCAGGGCTCCCGCGCCGCCAGCCGTACCGCGTGCCGCGAGGGCGGTCTCGCCCCGTGCGGCGAGCAGCACGGCACGGTGCTCGAAGACCGACCGGCCGGCCGCCAGGGAGAAGCCGACGTCCACCGGTGAGAGTCCGGCGTCGGCGGCCGCGAGCGGCCTGACGCGGTCCAATTGGGCGTCGAGCGCCTCCTCGGTGCGGGCGGACACCACCCACGGCACCACAGCGGGCTCCGTGCCCGAGCCCGGCTCCCGTACCGGTTCGGCGACCGGCGGGGCCTGCTCCAGCACCGCGTGCGCGTTGGTGCCGCTGATGCCGAACGACGACACCCCGGCGCGCCGGACGCGCCCCGTCTCCGGCCACGGCACGGTGTCGGTGAGCAGTTCCACGGCGCCCGCCGACCAGTCGGCCCGTGCTGTGGGCGTATCGACGTGCAGGGTCTTGGGGAGGACGCCGTGGCGCATCGCCATGACCATCTTGATGACACCCGCGACACCCGCCGCGGCCTGCGTATGACCGATGTTCGACTTCAGCGAACCCAGCCGCAACGGCACCTCACGACCCTGCCCGTACGTGGCCAGCAGCGCCTGCGCCTCGATCGGGTCACCCAGCCTCGTACCCGTACCGTGCGCCTCCACCGCGTCGACGTCTTCAGGGGACAGTCCGCCGCTGGCGAGCGCCTGGCGGATGACCCGCTGCTGCGACGGACCGTTCGGCGCCGTCAGACCGTTCGACGCACCATCCTGATTCACCGCACTGCCCCGCAGCACCGCCAGCACCGGATGACCGTTGCGCCGCGCGTCCGACAGCCGTTCCAGCAGCACCATGCCGACGCCCTCGGCCCAGGCCGTGCCGTCCGCGTCGTCGGAGAAGACCTTGCAGCGGCCGTCGGGGGCCAGGCCGCCCTGCCGGGAGTGCCCGACGAAGGCGGCGGGGGTGGACATGACCGTCACCCCGCCGGCCAGGGCGAGCGAGCACTCCCCCGCGCGCAGCGACCGCGCCGCCCAGTGCAGGGCCACCAGGGAGGAGGAGGCGGCCGTGTCCACGGTGATCGCCGGTCCCTCCAGTCCGAGGGTGTAGGCCACCCGGCCGGAGGCCACGGCCGGGGACAGTCCCGTCAGGGAGTGCCCTTCCAGGTCCTCCGCCGAGTGCTGGGTGACGAGCGCGTAGTCCTGGCCGCTGGTGCCGACGAAGACCCCGGTGCGGCTGCCGCGCAGGCTCACCGGGTCGATCCCGGCGTGTTCGACCGCCTCCCAGGACACCTCCAGCGTCAGGCGCTGCTGCGGGTCCATGCCCAGCGCCTCACGCGGGGAAATGCCGAAGAAGCCGGCGTCGAAGTCGGCCGCGTCGTAGAGGAAGCCGCCCTCACGGGCGGCGCTGGAGCCCCGGCCGGTACCGGCGAGGGCCTCCAGGTCCCAGCCGCGGTCGGCGGGGAACGCGGAGATCACGTCCTGGCCGGAGGCGACCACGTCCCACAGGTCCGCGGCCGACCGCACGCCGCCGGGGTACCGGCACGCCATGCCGACGATCGCCACCGGGTCGGCGGCGTGCGCTCCCGCCCCCTGATCGCCCGCGCCGCAGGACGCGCTGTCTGCTCCGCTCGTCATGACGCTGCACCACCCATGAGGAATGTCGGCTCGGATACTTCACTTCGAGCCGGATCGTATGGGCGGGAAGGCTGTAGATTTCCCTACAAGAAGAACGCGATCTCTTCGCTGACGCCGTGTCATATCCGGTACGCAGGGCCGGGTCCGGTGCTCCTGCCGATCCGTCGGCCGCACAAGACTAGGGATTCACTTCGACCTGGCGTGAGACCACGTAACTGTCACGCTTCTTCCCGCACTCTTGTCCCTTGACGTCCCGGGCGGACGACGCCGGCCGTGGACGCGGGCATCGATGGAGACGCGGCCACTCGGCGACCGGCCGTGCGCACACCTGGCGCCGAACTGCCGGGCCGCCACTTCTGGAGGGTTATTGTCATGGGCTCGACTCGGCGGCCGATTCTGTTTGTCAGTTATCCCGAAAGCGGACTGCTGAATCCGCTGCTCGTCCTGGCCGAGGAGCTGTCCCGCCGGGGCGTCGAGGACCTGTGGTTCGCGACGGACGGGAACCGGCGCTCGGAGATCGAGGCGCTCAAGGTGGACACCCCGGTGGAGTTCGCCTCCCTGGGCGAGGTGGTGCCCGAGATGTCGGCCGTCACCTGGGACGACAAGACGTACCGGGAGGTGACGCAGCGGTCGAGGTTCAAGGCGCACCGGGCGGTCATCAAGCATTCGTTCGCCCCCCGCTCGCGGGTGGCGAAGTACCGGGCGCTCGAGGCCGTGGTGGACGAGGTCAAGCCGGCGCTGATGGTCATCGAGAGCATGTGCCAGTACGCGTACGAGCTGGCGGTCACCAAGAAGATCCCGTTCGTGCTGGGTGTGCCGTTCCTGCCCAGCAATGTGCTGACCTCGCACGTGCCCTTCGCCAAGTCGTACACGCCGGCCCACTTCCCCGTGCCGCACACGGGTCTGCCGTTGGACATGACCCCCGCGCAGCGGGCGGCCAACCATCTGTTCCGCCTGCGCACGCTGGGGCTGTTCCTGACGTCCGACATGCGCAAGGTGGTGGAGGAGGACAACCGGGTCCGCGAGGAGCTGGGCATCTCTCCCGAGGCGCGCGGGATGATGGTCCGGATCGACAAGTCCGAGCTGGTCCTGTGCTATTCGGTGCCCGAGCTGGACTACCCGTTCCCCGTTCCCCCCAAGATGCGGCTGGTCGGCACGATGGTGCCGCCGCTGCCTCAGGCGCCCGAGGACGACGGCCTCTCGGACTGGCTCGCGCGCAACGACTCCGTGGTCTACATGGGGTTCGGCACGATCACCAGGCTGACGCGGGCGCACGTCGCGTCGCTGGTGGAGGTCGCGCGGCGGATGAGCGACCGGCACCAGTTCCTGTGGAAGCTGCCCAAGGAGCAGCAGAAGCTGCTGCCTTCGGCGGAGCTGCTGCCGGACAATCTGCGGATCGTGGACTGGGTTCCCTCCCAGCTCGATGTGCTGGCCCACCCGAGTGTGAAGGTCTTCTTCACGCACGCGGGCGGCAACGGTTTCCACGAGGGCCTGTACTTCGGCAAGCCCCTGGTCGTCAGGCCGTTGTGGGTGGACTGCGACGACCAGGCCCGGCGGGGTCAGGACTTCGGGGTGAGCCTGAAGCTCGACCGCCCCGAGACCGTCGACGCGGACGACGTGGTCGACAAGCTGGCCAGGGTGCTCGGCGACCGTTCGTTCCGCGAGCGCGCCGAGCACTTCGGACAGATTCTGCGGGCGGCCGGCGGGCGGGGCGCCGCGGCCGATCTGATCCTTGGACTCCCCGCACTGGCAAAGGACTGAGCGAGGTTTCCATGGCATTCACGTATCCGGTTTCGCAGCCCTGGCTCAAGGGGCGGGAACTTTCCTATGTGACCGAGGCGATCAACGACGGCTGGATCTCGTCGCAGGGCCCCAAGGTCAAGGAATTCGAGAGCGAATTCGCGCGGTACAACGGTGTCGCGCACGGAGTCGCCTGTTCCTCCGGGACCACGGCGCTGACCCTCGCCCTGCGGGCGCTCGGGGTCGGCCCGGGCGACGAGGTGCTGATCCCCGAATTCACGATGATCGCGAGCGCGTGGTCGGCGACGTATCTGGGCGCGACCCCGGTGTTCGTGGACTGCGGGGACGACCTCAATATCGATGTCTCCCGCATCGAGGAGAAGATCACCGAGCGCACGAAGGTCATCATGCCGGTGCACGTCTACGGGCGCCGGTGCGACATGGACGCGATCATGGAGCTGGCCCACGACTACAACCTGCGGGTCGTGGAGGACTCGGCGGAGGCGCACGGCGTACGGCCGGTCGGTGACATCGCCTGTTACTCGCTCTTCGCCAACAAGATCATCACCTCCGGTGAGGGCGGCGTCTGCCTCACCAACGACCCCCGGCTGGCCGAGCAGATGGCCCATCTGCGGGGGATGGCCTTCAACAAGGCGCACAACTTCCTGCACAAGAAGCTCGCCTACAACTTCCGTATGACGAACCTCCAGGCCGCCGTCGCACTGGCCCAGGTGGAGCAGCTCGACGAGATCCTGGCCACCCGCCGGGAGATAGAGAAGCGCTACGACGAGGGCCTGCGGGGCATCGAGGGGATCACCCTGATGCCCCCGCGGGACGTGCTGTGGATGTACGACCTGCGCGCCGAGCGCCGTGAGGAGCTGCGCGCGTTCCTGGCCGACGCCTCCATCGAGACCCGGGTGTTCTTCAAGCCGATGAGCATGCAGCCCGGCTATCTCGACCCGGTCTGGCCGACGCTGAACGCGACCCGGTTCAGCGAGGACGGCTTCTATCTGCCGACCCACACGGGCCTGACCGAGGACGACCAGAACTACATCATCGGGAAGATCCGCGAGTTCTACGACGCGCGCTGACCCCGGGACCGTGGGGGCGGCCGGCGGCCGCCCCCACGGCAACCCACTGCCCACGACTGGGACGTTTCGACCCTCAGGGAACTGCACACATGACTACCACCGATTCGAACCTGGTCGGCTTCCCGTTGCGGCGGCCCGGCCGGCCCTATCCGCCGGAGGAGTACGCGGGCCTGCGCAAGCGCGAGGGGCTCGTCCGCTCGACGCTGCCCACCGGCGCGTCGGTCTGGCTGGTGACCCGGCACGAAGAGGTCCGGGCCGTGCTCACCGACCCCCGGATCAGCTCCAATCCCTCGCACCCGGGCTTCCCCCGTCCGGCGAAGACCGGTGGGGTACCGGCCCAGGACCAGGTGCCCGGCTGGTTCGTGGCCCTGGACCCGCCGGAGCACACCCGATTCCGCAAGACGCTGATCCCCGAGTTCACCGTGCGCCGTATCAGGGAGATGCGGCCGGTGATCCAGGCGATCGTCGACGAGCGCATCGACGCCATGCTCGCCGGAGGCAACTCCGCCGATCTCATCTCGGACTTCGCGCTGCCCGTGCCGTCGCTGGTGATCTCCAGGCTGCTGGGGGTACCGAAGGCCGACTGCGACTTCTTCGAGGCCCAGACCCGGGTGCTGGTCACTCTGACCTCGACCGACGAGCAGCGGGAGGCGGCCACCAAGGCGCTGCTGCGCTATCTCAACCGGCTGATCGCGCTCAAGACGAAGCGGCCGGGCGACGACCTGATGAGCCGGCTGCTGGCGGACGGCAAGCTGACCCCGCAGGAACTGTCGGGCGTGGGGATGCTGTTGCTCATCGCCGGCCACGAGACGACGGCGAACAACATCGGGCTCGGCGCGGTGACGCTGCTGATGAACCCGCAGTGGATCGGTGACGACCGGGCGGTGGAGGAGCTGCTGCGCTACTACTCCGTCGCCGACCTGGTGGCCTTCCGGGTCGCCGTCGAGGACGTGGAGATCGGCGGGCAGCTCATCAAGGCGGGCGAGGGCATCGTCCCGCTCGTCGCCGCGGCCAACCACGACGAGACCGTCTTCGAGTGCCCGCACCAGTTCGATCCCAGCCGGTCCGCGCGCCACCACGTGGCGTTCGGCTACGGGGTGCACCAGTGCCTGGGGCAGAACCTGGTCCGGGTCGAGATGGAACTCGCCTACCGGTCGCTGTTCGAGCGGATCCCGACGCTGGAACTCGCGGTGCCGGTCGAGGAGCTGCCGCTGAAGTACGACGGCGTGCTCTTCGGGCTGCACGCGCTGCCCGTGCGCTGGTAGCGGCGTTCGCCCGCGGGTCGGACGGGGGACTCGGACTCCCCCGTCCGGCCCGTCGTGTACCGGGCACGCGAGAAGGTATCGATTCGCCGATGGAGGAAAATGATGGTTCGTATCAGCGTGGACATCGACAGCTGTATCGGAGCCGGGCAGTGCGTGCTGTCGGCGCCGGAGGTCTTCGACCAGGACGACGACGGGATCGTCATGGTCCTCGACGGGGAGCCGGGTGAGCCGGTGGCGGAGGACGTGCGGCTGGCGGGCAGGATCTGCCCGTCCCAGGCGATCACCGTGCACGAGGACTGAGCCGCCGTACGTACCGGTGGCACGGAAACAGGCCCCGCCCCCACCTGATGGTGGGGGCGGGGCCCGTTTCACGCCCCGTTCACATCCCGGGCGGGGCCGTCACCACCGCATGGGCAGTTCGGTGAGACCGCCCGAGAGGCGGCCGCCCAGCACCTGGAGGTCCTCCACCGGCAGGCCGAGCCGCAGCCCGGGCAGCCGGGTGAAGAGCAGGGTGTACATCGTCCGCAGCTCCAGCCGGGCCAGCGGGGCGCCGACGCAGTGCCACATGCCGTGGCCGAACGTCAGATGTGGGTTGGGCGAGCGGGTGATGTCGAAGCGCTCCGGCTCGTCGAAGACCTGCTCGTCGAAGTTGGGGAGGGTGAAGTCGAGCAGGACGAGGTCGCCCGCCTCGATGGTCACCTCGCCGATCTCGACGTCGGCGCTGGCGTACCGCGGCAGCACCGAACCGCCGGCCTTGGCCGTCCGCAGGATCTCCTCGACGGCGGCGGCCATGACGCGCGGGTCCCCCAGCGCGGCCTGCCGCGCCTCGGGATTGGTGGCGAGCAGCACCACGCCGAGGTCGACGTGGCTCGCGACGGCGTCCAGCCCGGCGAACAGCAGCCCCGCGGCCATGGGGCCGACCTTCTCGGCCGGGGCCCCGGTCTCGCACAGCCGGGACATCACGTCGTCGCCGGGGGCCGCCTGTTTACGGCCCGCCAGCTCGACCAGGTAGGCGAAGAGGGCCCGCTGGCCCTCCACGACCCGCTGTGGGTCGTCCACGCCGGCCATGCCGGACAGCAGCTCCACCAGGCGCGCCCGGTCCTCGGGCGGCACACCGATGAGTTCGCAGAGCACCATCAGGGAGTACGGCAGGGACAGCTGCCCGTGCAGATCGGCCGGCGGCCCCTGGGCGACGAACCCCTCCAGCACACCCTCCGCGATGGCCTCCACACGGGGCTTCAGGTCGCGGACGCGCTTGGCGGAGAAGTTCGGTGTGAGCAGCGTGCGGGTCTCGGCGTGCAGCTTGCGCGCGCTCTCGGGGTCGGCGTCGGTGATCAGCATGTCCAGGAACGGGTTCCTGACGTACCGCGGGGCGTTGGCCGGGTCGGGGTGCGAGCGGCCGAGACGCTCGTCGAGCAGGAGTTGCTTGAGCTCGGCGTGCCGGGTCACGAGCCATGCCTCGTCGCCGGCGGGGGTCTTGACCCGGCAGACCGGGCTTCGGGCCTGGAGGCCGCGGAGCAGCGGGCTCAGTCTCAGTACGGCGGGCGGGTCGGCGGTGATCTCGGGCAGTTCGTAGGACGTGGTCATGGAGCCTCCTTCTGGCGGTTGGGCGAGGGAGCGTGGGGTGGCCGCCCCGGTTTCCGGGGCGGCCACCCCACGTACGGGGTCCCGGTGACCGGGTGGGGTCACGCGCCGGCGGCCGGCAGGGCCCGGACCCACTCCTCGATCGCCCGCGCCGTCAGTGCCGAGTGCTCCTTGGCGAGCGACAGGTGGTCGGCCTCGATCGTGCGCACCTCGTCCACGGGCACCGAGGAGGTGTCGAAGATGAGGCCGTTGCAGGGCAGCGTGCACTTGACCAGGAGCTTCGGAGCGGTGGTGGGGGGCGCTTCGATGCTGGTCATGGCCATGAACCAGTGGGCCATGGCGGACATCCGCGCACTGTTGAGGTTGACCGACGGGGAGTCGACGTCGGCCAGGTAGAAGCGCATGGTCCGGTCGAGGTCGTTTCCTTCGCCCTGCTCGTAGCGCACGCTCGGGGTGTCCAGCAGGACGACCGCCTCGGGGCGGACCCCCCACGTCTCCTCCAGCACACCCGCGGCCTGGTAGGCGAGCGAGCCGCCGGAGGAGTGGCCGATCAGGACGAACGGTTCGCCGTCACTGGCGTGCAGGACACTCTCCGCGACGATCCTGCCCGCGGCCTCACTGGTGGCGGGCAACGGTTCGCCCGGAGCGAATCCCATGAGCGGGAGCGCGGAGACATGCCGCTTGCCCCGGAAGTGCGCCGCGATGCGGGCGTACTGGTGCACGCCCCCGGTGGCTCCCGGTGCGCTGACGAAGACCAGGCGGGGGCTGCTCGGTCCCTCGGCCAGGGTGACCGGAGCGGACAGCTCCTCCAGCTCGGCCGGGCTCTCGAAGGTGGGCCGGGTGTTGGCGACCGCCCTCAGCAGGCGCATGGCCTCGACCAGTTTGCCGGCCTTCGCCGCGTTGAAGAACAGTCCTTCCACCGTGTCGTCCGCGTGATGGGCCGTTCGCACGCCACCGGCCGCCGTGGGCGCGGCCTTCGGGTCGTGTTGGTTCACGAACTCGGTGTGCAGCCACGCGGCGAGCTTGACGGGCGTCTCGTTGTCGAACACCACCGAGGACGGCAGTCGCATGCCGAGCACGTCGGCGAGCTGGTTGCGGAGTCCGACGGAGGCCAGGGAGTCGAAACCGAGTTCGAGGAAGCGGCGCTCGGGGTTGATCGCGCTCGCGTCCCGGTGGCCGAGCAGACCGGCGGCGTACCCCGTCACCACCTCCATGAAGAGGCTCGCCTGCGCCGCGGTTTCGAGCCCGCGCAGCCGCTCCCGCAGGGTGACGGCGGACCTGTCCCCCGCCGTGGCCGTCCGGCGCGCGGCCGGGACCAGGTCCCGCCACAGGGCCGGCAGCGCCTGCTGCACCTGGAGTCCCGCGATGTTGACACGGGCCGGGACGACGGGCGTTTCCGCCCGGCCGATCGCGGCGTCGAACAGGGCCAGGCCCTGTTCCATGGACAGCGGCGGCATACCGGACCGGGACATCCGCTCCATGTCCGATGTGTCCAGGGAGCCGGTCATTCCACTGCCCTCGGCCCAGGGGCCCCAGGCCAGCGAGGTGCCGGGCAGGCCCAGCCCCCTGCGGTGCCGGACCAGTGCGTCCAGGAACGCGTTGGCCGCGGCGTAGTTGCCCTGTCCCGGGGCGCCCAGCACACCGGAGACGGACGAGTACAGCACGAACGCCGAGAGATCCAGTCCGCGCGTCGCCTCGTGCAGGTGCCAGGCCGCGTCCACCTTCGGCCGCAGCACCCGCTCCATCAGCTCGGGCGTCAACGACCCCAGCATCGCGTCGTCCAGGACACCGGCGGTGTGCACCACGGCCGTGAGCGGATGCTCGGCCGGTACGGCCGCCACCAGCGCGGACACCGCGTCCCGGTCGGCCACGTCGCACGCGGCGACCGAGACCTCGGCGCCCAGGGCAGCCAGCTCCGCCCGCAGTTCCGCGACGCCCGGCGCCGCTTCGCCGCGACGGCTGGCCAACAGCAGTCGCTTCACCCCGTGTTCGGCCGCCAGGTGACGTGCCAGGCCGCTGCCGAGGCCACCCGTACCACCGGTGATCAGCACCGTCCCGTGACCGGACCACGGCCCGCCGGCGTCCACCGGCCCTGCCGGGTTCCCGGGCAACCGTGTCATGCGGGCCGCGCGGACCGTGTTCGCACGCACCACCAGTTGCTGCTCGTCCAGGGTGATCAGGCCGGGCAGCTCCGCGGCCGAGACGAACGCGTCGTCCAGGTCCACCAGCAGGAAGCTGCCGGGGTTCTCGGTCTGGGCGGAGCGCACCAGGCCCCATACCGCGGCCGCGGCCAGGTCCTGGACGTCCTCGCCGTCGAGGGCGATGGCGCCCCGGGTCACGAACACGAGCCGCGAGTTCGCCAGCCGCTCGTCCGCCAGCCATTCCTGCAGCAGACCCAGCACCCAGGTCGTCAACGCGCGCACCGACGCGGGCCCGGCGTCCGCCGCGTCACTCACGACGGGCACCAGGAAGACGTCCGGTGCGACGCCGTTGTCGCCGACCGCCCCGGTCAGGGTGTCCCCGTACCCGGTGATGGACTCGTCGGCCCGGTGCATCGCGTAGGCGAGGTCGAGTTCATCGGCACCGACGACGGCCCAGCGCGTGCCCGCCGCGGCCGCGGCACCCGCCGGGACCTCGGCCCACTCGACACCGAACAGCGACGCCTGGCCGCCGGTCGCCGTGACCGCCACCCGCTGGTCGCCGGTCAGCGGACGCAACGTCAGCGACTCCGCCGAGATCACCGGGGCACCCGAGGTGTCGACGGCGGTGAACGACAGGGAGTCCCCGTCGGTGGCGGTCAGTCTGACGCGAAGCGCCGAGGCACCGGAGGCGTGCAGGGTGAGCCCGCCCCACGCGCCGGCCACGACCCCACCGTCGGTGTCACCGGCGGCCAGCAGGCCGGCGGCCCGGACGACACCGTCCAGCAGCGCCGGGTGCATCGCGAACGCCCCGGTGGACGCCGCCTCGCGAGGAAGCGTCACTTCCGCGAACCACTCCCCGTCACGGCGCCAGGCGGCCCGCAGCCCCTGGAACACCGGTCCGTAGGCCAGTCCGGCCCGGTCGAGTCGCGGATACAGGTCGGCGAGGTCGACCGGCTGCGCCCCCGTGGGGGGCCACACACCGTCCTCGAACCCGTCGGCCCCCTCGGTCCCGCCCGTCGGCTCGGAGGCGACGAGCACACCGTGGGCGTGCGATGTCCAGTCCCCGTCCACGGCGTCCGTGGGCCGGGAGTGGACGGTGACCGCACGCCGGCCGGGCCCGTCCGCCCCGCCGACGCGGACCTGGACCGAGACCGCGCCCCGCTCGGCGAGGACCAGCGGGGCGTCCAGGGTCAGCTCCGCCACCCGGTCGCAGCCCGCCTGGTCCCCGGCCCGGACGGCCAGTTCGACGAACGCCGTCCCGGGCAGGGTGATCCGGCCCATGACCCGGTGGTCGGCCAGCCAGGGGTGCGTGGCCACCGACAGCGTGCCGGTCAGGACCAGCTCGTCGGAGCCCGCCACGGACATCGCCGCGCCCAGCAGCGGATGCTCGGCGGGTATCAGCCCGAGCCCCGCGGCGTCACCGCCACGCGCCGAGACCGTCGGCCAGAACCGCTCGCGCTGGAACGCGTACGTCGGCAGGTCCACGCGACGGACGTCCGTGCCCCGGAAGAACGCGTCCCAGTCCACCGTGACACCGCCGGCGTGCAGCTCGGCCAGGGCGGTGACGGTCGTGAGTTCCTCGGGGCGGTTCCTACGCAGCACGGGTACGACGGCCACCGCCTCGTCCGCCAGCGTCTCCTGGGCCAGGGCCGACAGCACGGCGTCCGGGCCCAGTTCGACGAAGGTGGTCACGCCCTGCTTGAGGAGCGTCCGCGTGCCGTCGGCGAAACGCACCGCCTCGCGTACGTGCCGCACCCAGTAGTCGGCCGAGCACAGCTCCTCGGCCACCGCCACGTCGCCGGTGAGGTGGGAGACCACGGGAATGGCCGGTGCCTTGGGCGACAGGCCCCGCACGACGGTGCGGAAGTCGTCCAGCACCGCGTCCATCAGCGGTGAGTGGGACGCGATGCTGATCGACAGCCGGGACGTCTTGCGGCCCTGGGCCGACAGCCGGGCCGCGACCTCCAGTGCCGCGTCCTCGTCGCCGGAGATCACCACGGACGAGGGGCCGTTGACCGCGGCGATCGACAGCTTCTCGGTCAGCAGCGGCAGGACCTCCTCCTCGGAGGCCTGCAGTGCCACCATTGCCCCGCCCGCCGGCAGCGCCTGCATCAGCCCCGCGCGGGCCGCCACCAGCCGGCAGGCGTCCTCCAGCGAGAACACCCCCGCCACGTGGGCGGCCACGACCTCGCCGATGGAGTGGCCCGCCACGAAGTCGGGGGTGACGCCCCACGATTCCAGCAGCCGGAACAGCGCCACCTCGACCGCGAACAGGGCGGGCTGGGTGAAGCCGGTCCGGTTCAGCGGCTCCGGGTCGTCGGCCCACATCACCTCCCGCAGCGGTCGCTCCAGCGCCGGGTCCAGCCGGGCGAGAACGGCGTCCAAGGCCTCGGCGAAGACGGGGAAGCGCTCGTAGAGCTCCCGGCCCATGCCGATCCGCTGGCTGCCCTGCCCGGAGAACAGGAACGCGAGCTTCCCACCCGAGACCACGCCGTGGACCACCGCGGCCGTCGGCTCACCGGCGGCCAGTGCCGTCACGGCGTCCACCGCCTCCGCGAGGCCGGCGGCCGGTACGACGGCCCGGTGCTCGAAGGCCGTCCGGCCCGTCGCGAGCGAGAAGCCGATGTCCGCGGGCCGTGCCCCGGGGTGCGCTTCGAGCCACGACAGCAGCCGGTCCGCCTGCCCGCGCAGCGCCTCGGGGGACTTGCCCGACAGGGTCCACGGCACCACACCGGGCTGCAGGGCGCCGTCGATTCCGGTGTCCTCGGCCGGCGGGGCCTGCTCGAGGATCACGTGCGCGTTCGTGCCGCTGATGCCGAACGACGACACACCGGCACGTCGCGCACGGCCCGTCTCCGGCCACTCCCTGCTGTCCGTCAGCAGCTCCACCGCACCGGCGTCCCAGTCCACGTGCGAGGACGGCGTGTCCAGGTGCAGACTGCGGGGCAGCACCCCGTGCCGTATCGCCATGACCGTCTTGATCACACCGGCGACGCCGGCGGCGGCCTGCGTGTGGCCGATGTTCGACTTCAGCGAGCCCAGCAGCAGCGGACGCTCCCGGTCCTGGCCGTAGGTGGTCAGGAGTGCCTGCGCCTCGATCGGGTCACCCAGTGTGGTGCCCGTGCCGTGGGCCTCGACCGCGTCCACGTCGGCCGGGGACAGCCCGCCGCTGGCCAGGGCCTGGCGGATCACCCGCTGCTGGGAGGGGCCGTTCGGAGCCGTCAGACCGTTCGACGCGCCGTCCTGGTTCACGGCGCTGCCGCGCAGCACCGCGAGGACCGGGTGGCCGTTGCGCCGGGCGTCGGAGAGCCGCTCCACCAGCAGCATGCCGGCCCCTTCCGACCAGGCCGTGCCGTTCGCGGCGTCGGAGAAGGACTTGCAGCGCCCGTCGGGTGCGAGGCCGCCCTGCTGGCTGAAGCCGGCGAAGTTCGCGGAGGTCGCCATCACCGTCGCGCCACCGGCAAGTGCCAGCGAGCACTCACCGTTGCGCAGCGCCTGCGCCGCGAGGTGCAGCGAGACCAGCGACGAGGAGCAGGCCGTGTCCACGGTCACCGCGGGTCCTTCGAGCCCGAGGGTGAAGGACAGCCTGCCCGACAGGACGCTCGCCGCCAGACCGGTACCGGCGTAGCCGCCCATGTCGTCCTGCGATGCCAGCACCAGGTGGACGTAGTCCTGGTCGCTGGTGCCCACGAAGACACCGGTCCTGGTGCCCCGCAGCGAGACCGGGTCGATTCCCGCGCGTTCCATCGCCTCCCAGGACACCTCCAGCAGCAGGCGCTGCTGGGGGTCCATCGCCACCGCCTCGCGCGGCGAGATCCCGAAGAACCCCGGGTCGAAGTCCGCGAGGTCGTGCAGGAATCCGCTCTCGAGCGTCGCGCTGCCGCCCTGTCCGTCGGCGGCCAGCACATCCAGGTCCCAGCCGCGGTCGGTCGGGAAGCCGCTGATCGCGTCGCCACCGGAGGCGACCAGATCCCACAGTTCCTCCGGGGAGCGGACTTCGCCAGGCAGCCGGCAGGCCATTCCCACGATCGCCACCGGCTCGTGCCGGCCGGATTCGACCTCCCGCAGGCGCTGCCGGGTCTCGTGGAGATCGGCGGTGACCCACTTCAGGTAGTCGACGAGTTTCTTGTCGTCCGGCATCCTCAGGGAACCTTCCTTGTAAAAATCGACCGGGGCTCAGCGGTCATTCATCCGGCCGAGCTCGTTGTCAATGAAGGCGAACACCTCGTCGGTACTCGCCGCCTCGATGCGTTCCGTCACCGCGAGTCCCCCGGTCTCCGTGCCGGTTTCCGTCAGCCGGGCCAGCAACTGCCGTAGCCGTACCGCGACTCCGGACTTCGTGACCTCGTCGGGGTCGCCCGCCGACAGTGCCGCTTCGAGCCGGTCGAGTTCGGCCAGCGGGGACAGTGCGGTGGCCGGGGTGGAGTCGCCCAGCAGGGCCGTCGCGAGGTACTCGGAGACAGCCAGCGGAGTGGGGTGGTCGAACACCAAAGTGGTGGGCAGCTTCAACCCCGTCGCGGTGTTCAGCCGGTCGCGCAGCTCCACCGCCGTCAGGGAGTCGAAGCCCAGCCGACGGAACTCCTGGTCGGCCACGATCGTGTCCGGTGCGGGGTGTCCCAGCACGGCGGCGACCTCGGTCCGCACCAGCTCCGTCAGCAGTTGTGCCCGCTCGTTCTCGCGCACCCCTTCCAAGCGCTGGAGCAGGCCGGCCGACCGTCCTGCGGATGCCGCGGTGCGGCGACGGGTTCGTACCAGCCCTCGGAGGATCGACGGTATCTCACCGGCCGATCGAGCGGTCCCCTCAGCCGTCAGCCCTAGGGAGACCACCAGAGGCTCGTCCAGATCGCATGCCGTCCCGAAGAGCGCCAGGCCCTGTTCGAGCGTCAGCGGCGGCATTCCGAAACGGTCCGTCCGCTCCGTGTCCGCGGGCAGGGCAGGTGACGTGCCGCTGCCTCGAGCCCAGGGGCCCCACGCCACGGACGTTCCCGCGAGGCCCAGGTTCCTGCGGTACTGGGCCAGGGCGTCCAGGAACGCGTCGGCCGCGGAGGAGCCGGCCCGCTCCGGGCTGCCCAGCACGCCCGAGACGGAGGAGCACAGGACGAACGCCGACAGGTCCATCTCGCGCGTCGCCTCGTGCAGGTGCCACGCCGCGTCCGCCTTCGGCCGGAGCGCTTCGGCCAGTCGCTCGGGGGTCAGCGAGGCGAGCGCACCGTCGTCGTGGACACCGGCGGTGTGCACGACCGCTGTCAGCGGGTGCCCCGCGGGGACCGACGCGAGCAGCGCGGCCAGGTCGGCGCGGTCCGCGAGGTCGCAGGCGGCGACGGTGACCGTGGCTCCGGCGGCCGTCAGCTCCGCCGCCAGTTCCGCCGCCCCGGGCGTCTGCGGCCCGCTCGGGCCTGCCAGCAACAGGTGTCGTACGCCCTTCTCGGCGACCAGGTGGCGGGCCAGCTCTCCCCCCAGGCCGCCCGTACCGTCGGCGATGAGGACCGTGCCGTCCGGGTCCCAGGCCCGTGCGTCCGGCACCACCTCCTGGGGCACGCGGACCAGCCGCGCGACCCGGACGGCCTTGTCCCGCACCGCCAACTGGTCTTCGTCGCGGGCCAGGAGGGCCGGGACCAGGGACGGTACGAGCACGTCGTCCAGGTCGGCGAGCAGGAAGCCGCCGGGGCTCTGCGCCTGGGCGCTCCGTACCAGGCCCCACACCGCGGCGGCTGCCGGATCGGTCACGTCCCCGTCGCCCACGGCGACGGCGCCGCGGGTCACGAACACCAGCCGCGAGGCGGACAGCCGCAGGTCGGCCGACCACTCCTGCAGCAGAGCGAGCACCCGGGCCGAAACGGCCCGCACCGACGCGGGCAGCGCCTCCGTCCCACCGGCGGAGACGACCGGGACCATGACCGTGCCCGGGACGGCACCTTCGCCGTCGAACAGCTGCGCAAACGAGTCCACCCGCCGCACGGACCGTTCGCCGTCCGACTCCAGGGCGTCGACGAGGCCGAACGGGTCGGCACCGACGACGGCCCACCGGCCGCCGTCGGCCACCGGGTCGTGGGTGTGCGGTGCGTCGGGCCACTCGATGCGAAGCGTCGCCACCCCCTCGGCAGCGGCGGCAGCCGTCTCCCCGACCTGGGCCGGGCGCAGGACCATGGACGTCGCGGAGAGCACCGGGGCGCCCTCGATGTCGACCGCGGCGAGGGACACCGCGTCCGCGCCGGTGGCGGTCAGACGCACCCGGACGCTCGACGCGGCTCCGGCGTGCACCGACAGGCCGCTGAACGAGGCAGCCACCAGGCGGCCCTGCGTTTCCTCCGGCATCGCGAAACCGGCGGCCTGGGCCACGGCTTCGAGCAGCGCCGGATGCACGGCGAACGCCGCCGCGTCCGTGACCTGCTCGGGCAGCGCGGCCTCGGCGAACACGTCGGTGCCGCGCCGCCATACCGCGCTCAGGCACTGGAACACCGGGCCGTGGGCGACGCCGTCCTCGGCCGACTCCTCGTAGTGGCCGTCCAGGTCCACCTGCTCGGCGCCCTCGGGCGGCCAGGTGGTCGCGTCGAATCCGGCGGCGGCGTCTTCGGCACCGTCGGTGAGTGTGCCTTCGGCGTGCCGCGTCCACGGCGCACCCGTCGTGCCTTCGGGGCAGGAGTACACGCCGAGCGGGCGCCTGCCCTCGTCATCGGGGGTACCGATCCGCACCTGGAGCCGCACGGCGCCCTGTTCGGGCAGCGTCAGCGGGGCCAGGAGCGTGAGGGTGTCCACCCGGTCGCAGCCGACCTGGTCCCCCGCCCGGACGGCGAGTTCCGCGAAGCCGGCGCCCGGCAGCGACACCGCACCGCCGACCCGGTGGTCCGCCAGCCACGGGTGCGTGGCGAGCGACAGCCTGCCGGTCAGCACCACCTCGTCCGACCCGGCCATGATCACCGCGGCACCCAGCATCGGGTGCCCGGCGGACGTCAGCCCCAGGCCCGACACGTCGCCCACAGCGGCCGACACGCGCGGCCAATAGCGCTCGCGCTGGAAGGCGTAGGTGGGAAGCTCCACCCGCCGGGCGCCGGTCCCGGCGAAGTACGCCGTCCAGTCGACCGGGACGCCCTGTACGTGCAGCCGGGCCAGGGCGGTGACGGCAGCGGTCTCCTCGGGCCGGTCCTTGCGCAGGACGGGAACCGTCATGGTCCCCTCGGGCACGCTCTCGGCGGCCATCGCCGAGAGCACTCCGTCCGGGCCCAATTCCAGGAGGACGTTCGCGCCTTCACCGGCCAGGGTCCGCACCCCCTCGGCGAAGCGCACGGTCTCACGGACGTGGCGCACCCAGTACTCGGGCGAGCACAGTTCCTCGGAGGTGGCGAGCCGGCCGGTGAGGTTGGAGACCACCGGCACCGACGGTGCGTGGAACGACAAGCCGCTCACCACCGCGTGGAAGTCCGCCAGCATCGGCTCCATCAGCGGCGAGTGGAAGGCGTGCGACACCGGCAGTCGATGCGTCTTACGGCCCTCGGCCGCAAGCTTGGCCGCGAGCTCCAGGACGGCGTCCTCGGCGCCGGAGACGACCACCGACGACGGGCCGTTGACCGCCGCGACCGACACCTCGTCGGTCAGTAGCGGCAGCACCTCCTCCTCGGGCGCCTGCACGGCCACCATCGCACCGCCCGCGGGCAGCGCCTGCATCAGACGGGAACGGGCGGCCACCAGGCGGCACGCGTCCGGCAGCGGGAAGACGCCCGCCACATGCGCGGCCGCCACCTCACCGATGGAGTGACCGGCCACGTACTCCGGGGTGATTCCCAGCGATGCCACCAGCCGGAACAGCGCCACCTCGACCGCGAACAACGCGGGCTGTGTGTAACCCGTCTCGTTCAGCAGGCCGGCGTCCTCGCCCCACATCACCTCGCGCAACGGGCGGTCCAGCGACAGGTCCAGCTCCGCGAACACCGCGTCCAAGGCCTCGGCGAACACCGGGAAGCGTTCGTACAGCTCCCGGCCCATGCCCAGTCGCTGCGCACCCTGTCCCGAGAACAGCACGGCCGGCCGGCGGTCGGCCAGCGCGCCGCGAGCCGCCTCGACGATGCCGTCCCCGGAGGACAGGAGCACCGCTCGGTGCTCGAACACCGACCGGCCCGCCGCCAGCGAGTACCCGACGTCGAGCGAGGACGCCGTGGTGCCGTCGGCCGCGTAGGACCGCAGATTCTCCAGCTGAGCGTCCAACGCCGCCTCGGTCCGGCCCGACACCACCCACGGCACCACGCCCGGGACCGCCACCGGCCCCTGGGTCACCGGGGGTTCGGCGAGCGGTGCCTGCTCCAGGACGACGTGCGCGTTGGTGCCGCTGATGCCGAACGACGAGACACCGGCGCGACGCGCACGGCCCGACTCCGGCCAGGCCGTCTGTTCCGTCAGCAGTTCCACCGAGCCCGCCGACCAGTCCACGTGCGACGAGGGTTCGCTCACGTGCAGCGTGCGCGGCAGCACGCCGTGCCGCATCGCCATGACCATCTTGATGATGCCCGCGACACCGGCCGCGGCCTGCGTGTGACCGAGGTTCGACTTCACCGAACCCAGCCACAGCGGACGCTCCGCGTCCCGGTCACGCCCGTAGGTGGCCAGCAGCGCCTGCGCCTCGATCGGGTCACCCAGCTTCGTGCCCGTGCCGTGCGCTTCCACCGCGTCGACATCGGCCGGGGACAGACCACCGCCGGCCAGCGCCTGGCGGATCACCCGCTGCTGCGACGGACCGTTCGGAGCCGTCAGGCCGTTCGACGCACCGTCCTGGTTGACCGCGGAGCCCCGGACCACCGCGAGCACCGGGTGGCCGTTGCGCCGGGCGTCGGAGAGCCGCTCCACCACGAGCATGCCGATGCCTTCCGACCACGCGGTGCCGTCCGCGTCGTCGGAGAACGCCTTGACCTGGCCGTCCGGGGACAGGCCGCCCTGGCGGCTGAAGCCGGCGAAGCTCGTCGACGTCGCCATCAGGGTGACGCCACCGGCCAGGGCGAGCGAGCACTCGCCACCGCGCAGTGCCTGCGCGGCCCAGTGCAGGGACACCAGCGACGACGAGCACGCCGTGTCCACGGTCACCGCGGGACCCTCGAAGCCGAACGTGTAGGACAGCCTGCCCGAGATGACACTGGCCGCGAGCCCGGTGCCCGCGTGGCCCTCCACGTCGTCGCGCGCCTTGAGGACGAGATTGGCGTAGTCCTGCCCGTTGGTACCGACGAAGACGCCGGTCCGGCTGCCGCGCAGCGTCGCCGGGTCGATCCCGACGTGCTCGAAGGCCTCCCAGGACACCTCGAGCAGGAGGCGCTGCTGCGGGTCCATCGCCACCGCCTCGCGGGGCGAGATCCCGAAGAAGTCCGCGTCGAACTCCGCGGCGTCGTAGAGGAAGCCGCCCTTGCCGGTCGCGCTGGCGCCCTGCCCGCCGCCGGCGAGGAGGTCGAGGTCCCAGCCACGGTCCGAGGGGAATCCCGCGATGCCGTCGCGGCCGTCGACCAGCAGCTCCCACAGCTCTTGCGGCGAGTACACCCCGCCGGGGAAGCGGCACGCCATGCCGACGATCACGATCGGGTCGTCCGTGGGCGCGGCGGGGGTCGCGACGGGAGCGTCCGAATCCGCCCGCTCGTCCACCAGCTCGGCCACGAGGTGTTCGGCGAGGGCACGGGGGGTGGGGTAGTCGAAGACGAGGCTGGTGGGCAGGGGCAGGCCGGTCGCGCCCATGAGCTGGTTGCGCAGCTCCACAGCCGTCAACGAGTCGAAGCCGAAGTCCCGGAAGGCCTTGTCGCCGCTGATCGCCTCGGCACCGGCGTGCCCGAGGACGGCGGCGGCCCGCGTGCGCACCATCGAAAGCACCAGGGCCAGGCGCTCGGCACCGGTCGCGTTCGTCAGCTGTTGCCGTAGGCCGGACACCGCCGACTCGCTGTCCCGGCGGGCCTCGCGCACGGCCTCCGCCGCCCGGAGCGCCTCGGGCAGCTCGTCGAGCAGCGCGCTCGGCCGGAGGCTCAGGAGCGCCTCCAGCACGCGTGGCTGTCGCAGGTCCGCGAGCACGACCGACGCCGCCGGTTCGGCCACGGCCCGGGACAGTGCCGTGATCGCGGACTCGGGGTCCAGGACGGCACCGCCCGTACGCACGTCCGCCCGGTCGGCCATGCCGTCGCCCGCCCAGGCCCCCCAGGCGATCGACGTCGCCGGGAGGCCGGCCGCGCGCCGCCGTTCGGCGAGGGTGTCCAGCACCACGTTGGCAGCGGCGTAGTTCGCCTGGCCGGGGTTGCCGACGGCGCCCGCGATCGAGGAGAACAGGGCGAACACCGACAGGTCCAGCTCACGGGTCAGCTCGTCCAGCAGGAGCGCCGGAGCGACCTTGGAGCGGAACACCGCCTCGAACCGCTCCTCGGTCAGCCCGTCGAGCACACCGTCGTCCAGCGTGCCGGACGCGTGCACCACTCCGGTCAGCGGGAACTCCTCCGGTACGGCCGCGAGGACGGCCGTGAGGCCGGCCCGGTCGGAGGCGTCGCAGGCGGTGACGGTGACCTGGGCTCCGAGCGCGGTCAGTTCGTCCCGCAGTTCCGGTGCGCCGGGCGCCCGCAGACCGCTGCGGCTGAGCAGCAGCAGATGCCGCGCGCCGTGCCGGGCCAGCCAGCGGGCCACGTGCGCGCCCAGCGCACCGGTGCCGCCGGTGATCAGCACGGTGCCCGAGGGCTCCCAGCGCTTGTCGTGCTCCCCGCTCGGCGCGGGCACCAGCCGGCGGCCGAAGGCGCCCGAGGCCCGGACCGCGACCTGGTCCTCTCCGTCCACGCCCGCCAGGACGGCGGCGAAGCGCCGCGCGGACCGCTCGTCGAGCGTCTCCGGCAGGTCGACCAGCCCGCCCCAGTGTCCCGGGTACTCCAGCGCGGCGACCCGGCCGAGGCCCCAGACCGCGGACTGCACGAGGCTGGGCAGCCCGTCGGAGCGGCCCACGGACACCGCTCCCCGCGTCACGGCCCACAGCGGGGCGGCGATCCGGGCGTCGTTCAGCGCCTGGATGAGGACGGTGGTGCCGATCAGACCGGCGGGAACACCCGTGGCCCCGCTCGTCCCGTCGAGCGCCAGGAGAGACACGACGCCCGTGAACTCCGCTCCCTGCCCGGACAGTTCGGCGAGCTCTTCGGCCAGTCGACCGCGGTCCTGGCCGTCGACGTGGAGGCGGACCGCGTCCGGGCCGAGCGCGGCGACGGCCGCATCGACCCACGCGTCGTCGGTCGTGCCGGCCGGGGTGATCACCAGCCATGTCCCGGACGGCGCGGCCGAGGACACGCCCGTGAGCGGGCGCCACGCCTCGTGGTAGCGCCAGGAGTCCACCGCCGACTGCACGCGACGGCGAGTGCGCCAGGACGTCAGGGCGGGCAGCACGGCTTCGAGCGAATCGCCGTCGATCTCCAGGCTCGACGCGAGGGACGCGATGTCCTCCCGCTCCACCGCGGCCCAGAACTCCGCGTCCACGGCGTCCGTGCCGGTCGCGACGACGGCGGCGTCGGCCAGGCGCGGCCAGTACCGCTCGCGCTGGAAGGCGTAGGTGGGCAGGTCCACCCGGCGGGCGGCGGTCCCGGCGAAGAACGCCTCCCAGTCGACCGGTACACCTTGGGTGTGCAGCCTGGCCAGGGCGGTGACGGCCGCGGTCTCCTCCGGACGGTCCTTGCGCAGAACGGGAACCGTCACGGTCTCCTCGCCCACCGACTCGGCGGCCATCGCGGACAGCACACCGTCCGGACCCAGCTCCAGGAACGTCCCGACACCCTCAGCGACCAGGGTCCGTATCCCGTCGGCGAAGCGAACCGCTTCACGGACGTGCCGCACCCAGTACTCGGGCGAGCACAGCTCCTCGGGGGTAGCCACCTGCCCGGTGAGGTTCGAGACCACCGGCACCGACGGAGCAGTGAACGACAAGCCGTCGACCACCGCGCGGAAGTCCTCCAGCATCGGCTCCATCAGCGGCGAGTGGAACGCATGCGACACCGACAACCGCGACGTCTTACGACCCTCGGCCGCCAGACGACCCGCGATCTCCAGCACCGTGGATTCCTCGCCCGCGATCACCACGGACGAAGGGCCGTTGACCGCCGCGACCGACACCTCGTCGGTCAGTAGCGGCAGCACCTCCGCCTCGGTCGCCTGCACGGCCACCATCGCACCGCCCGCAGGCAGCGCCTGCATCAAACGGCCTCGCGCCGCCACCAGTCGGCAGGCGTCCGCCAGCGAGAACACACCGGCCACATGCGCGGCCGTCACCTCACCGATCGAATGACCGGCGAGGAAGTCCGGCTTCACACCCCACGAACGCACCAGACGGAACAACGCCACCTCGACCGCGAACAACGCGGGCTGCGTCCAACCCGTCTCGTTCAGCAGAGCGGCATCATCACCCCACATCACCTCACGCAGCGAGCCCTCCACCAGCGGCTCCAGCTCCGCCAGCACCACATCCAGCGCCTCCGCAAACACCGGGAAACGCTCGTACAGCTCCCGGCCCATCCCCAGCCGCTGCGCACCCTGACCCGAGAACAGCACCGCCAGCGGACGATCGACCGCCGCCACCCCACGCGCCGCCTCGACCACACCGTCAGCCGACGACAACAACACCGCACGGTGTTCGAACGCCGAGCGTGCCGTCGCCAGCGAGAAGCCGACGTCCACCGGGCCGGCGTCGTTCGTGCCGTCGGCCGCGAACGACCGCATCCGGTCCAGCTGCGCGTCGAGCGCGGCCTCGGACTTGGCCGACACCACCCACGGCACCACGCCCGGCACCACCTCGGGGCGCGTCGCCGGTGCCGTGGTCCGCGGCGCCTGCTCGACGATGACGTGGGCGTTCGTCCCACTGATACCGAACGACGACACACCCGCCCGCCGCACCCGGCCCTCCGGCCAGGCCGTCTGCTCCCTCAGCAGTTCCACCGAGCCCGCCGACCACTCCACGTGCGACGAGGGTTCGCTCACGTGCAGGGTGCGCGGCAGCACACCGTGCCGCATCGCCATGACCATCTTGATGACGCCCGCGACACCGGCCGCGGCCTGCGTGTGACCGAGGTTCGACTTCACCGAGCCCAGCCACAGCGGACGCTCGGCGTCCCGGTCACGCCCGTAGGTGGCCAGCAGCGCCTGTGCCTCGATCGGGTCACCCAGCGGGGTGCCCGTGCCGTGGGCCTCGACCGCGTCGACGTCGGCCGGGGACAGACCGCCGCTGGCCAAGGCCTCGCGGATGACGCGCTGCTGCGACGGACCGTTCGGGGCCGTCAGACCGTTCGACGCACCGTCCTGGTTGACGGCCGAGCCGCGCACCACCGCGAGAATGCGGTGGCCGTTGGCTTGCGCGTCCGACAGTCGCTCGACGACCAGCATGCCGACGCCCTCGGACCAGCCGGTGCCGTTGGCGTCGTCCGAGAACGCCCGGCACCGGCCGTCGTGGGCCAGCCCGCCCATGCGGGAGAAGCCGGCGAAGCCCATCGCGGTGGACATCACCGTCACACCGCCCGCCAGGGCCAGTGAGCACTCGCCGCTGCGCAGGGCCTGCGCGGCGAGGTGCAGGGACACCAGCGACGAGGAACAGGCCGTGTCGACCGACACGGCCGGGCCTTCGAGGCCGAGGGTGTAGGACAGCCGGCCGGAGGCGACGCTGACTGCGAGACCCGTGGTCGCGTGGCCTTCCACGTCGTCCTTGGAACGCATGATGAGCGTGGAGTAGTCCTGGCCGCTCACGCCGACGAAGACGCCGGTGCGGCTGCCGCGCAGTGCCGCCGGGTCGAGGCCGGAGCGCTCGACGGCCTCCCACGACACCTCCAGCAGCAGGCGCTGCTGCGGGTCCATGGCCAGGGCCTCGCGCGGGGAGATGCCGAAGAATCCGGCGTCGAAGTCGGCCGCTCCGCGCAGGAAGCCGCCCGCGCCGGTGAGGTCGCCGCCGCCGATGCCGTGCTGGTCCCAGTCGCGGTCGTCGGGGAATCCCGAGATCGCGTCACCGCCGGAGGCGATGAGGTGCCACAGGGCCTCCGGGGAGTCCACGCCGCCGGGGAACCGGCAGCTCATGCCGACGATGGCGATCGGCTCGTCCGTTGCCGCGGCCTTAGGCGCCGGGCTGCCGCCCGTCGCTTCGGTGTCCGCGCCCACCAGCTCGTCACGCAGGTACTCCGCGAGCCTTGTGGGGGTGGGGTAGTCGAAGACGAGGGTGGCGGACAGGGCGATGCCGGTGGTGGTCGACAGCCGGTTGCGGAGTTCGATCGCGGTCAGCGAGTCGAAACCGAGCCGACGGAACTCCTGTTCGGCGGCGATGGCCTCCGGTGAGGGGTGGGCGAGGACGACGGCGGCCTCGGCGCGGACGAGGTCGACCAGGAACCGCAGGCGCTCCTCGTCGCCGAGCCCGGCGAGCTGCTGGGCCAGGTCCTTGCGGGACGCGCGGGCGGCGCTGCTCGCCACCGAGCGGCGGCCGGTCGTGACGAGACCGCGCAGGACGGCCGGCAGGCCGTCCGCCGAGGGCAGCGCGCCGGAGCCGGAGCCGATGGGCAGCGGGACGACCAGTGCCTCGTCGGTCGTGGTGGCGGCGTCGAAGAGTGCGAGGCCCAGCTCCACCGGCAGGGGTGGCATGCCGCCGCCGCTGATGCGGCGTACGTCGCGGTCGTCGAGGGTGCTGGTCATGCCCGCGCCCTGCTCCCACGCGCCCCACGCGAGGGATGTCGCGGGCAGGCCCTGGCTGTGCCGGTGGTGGGCCAGGGCGTCGAGGAAGGTGTTGCCGGCGGCGTAGTTGCCCTGGCCGGGGCTGCCCATGACGCCGGCCGTGGAGGAGTAGAGGACGAAGGCGGCGAGGTCCAGGTCGCGGGTCAGTTCGTGGAGGTGCCAGGCGGCGTCGACCTTCGGACGGAGCACCGCGGCGAGTCGCTCGGGGGTGAGCGAGGCAATGACACCGTCGTCCAGGACACCCGCCGTGTGCACCACGGCCGTCAGCGGGTGCTCGGCCGGGATCCCGGCCAGCAGACCCGCCACGGCAGCACGGTCGGCGATATCGCTCGCGACAACGCTGACCTCGGCGCCGTGCGCCGTCAGCTCCTCACGGAGCTCCACCGCACCCGGAGCGTCCGGACCACGACGACTGACCAACAGCAGATGACGAACCGAACGCTCGGTGACCAAGTGGCGGGCCAGCTCGGCCGCGAGACCACCGGTACCACCGGTGATCAGCACCGTGCCGTCCGGGTCCCAGGCGGGGGGATTGGTCAGCACGATCTTGCCGACGTGCTTGGCGAGGCTCATGTAGCGGAACGCGTCCTTCGCACGGCGCACGTCCCAGGTCTTCATGGGCAGCGGCCGCAGGGCGCCCCGGTCGAAGAGGTCGACCAGTTCGGTCAGCATCTGCCGGATCCGGTCGGGGTCGGCGAATCCGAGGTCGAAGGACCGGTAGTCGACGCCCGGCAGGGTGTCGGCGTCGCGGATGTCGGTCTTGCCCATCTCCAGGAAGCGGCCGCCGGGCGCCAGCAGGCGCAGCGACGCGTCCACGAACTCACCGGACAGGGCGTTGAGGACGACGTCGATACCGCCGTCGCCCGCGACGGCGGCGAAGGCGTGCTCGAAGTCGGTGGTGCGCGAGGAGGCGATGTGGTCGTCGGCCACGCCCAGCGCGCGCAGGACGTCCCACTTGCCCTCGCTCGCCGTGGCGAAGACCTCCGCGCCCAGGTGGCGGGCCAGTTGGACGGTGGCCATGCCCACGCCGCCCGCGCCGGCGTGGACGAGGACCTTCTCACCGGGGCGCAGTCCGGCGAGGTCGACCATGGCGTAGTAGGCGGTGAGGAACACCAGCGGCACCGAGGCGGCGGTCTCCCACGACCAGGCGTCGGGGACGGGCGTGAGGAGCCGTTCGTCGACGATGCCCAGGGGGCCGAAGCCACCGAACAGCATGCCCATGACGTGGTCGCCGGGGCGCAGTCCGGTGACGTCCGGGCCGGTTTCGGTGACGACGCCGGCGGCTTCGGATCCGAAGAGCCCGGCCTCGCCGGGGTACATGCCGAGCGCGTTGAGGACGTCACGGAAGTTGACGCCGGCGGCCCGCACGTCGACCCGCACCTGACGGCCGGTCAGCGGTGCGAGGACCTCGGGGCAGGGGATGAGGGCCAGCCCGTCGAGGCTGCCCTTGGCGGCGCTGCCCAGCCGCCACGGGGTGCCCGCCGGGGGCACCAGGGCGCCGGCCGACGCGAGGCGCGCGAGGCGGCCGACCCGTAGGGTGCCGGCGCGGACTACGGCCTGCGGCTCGTCGGCCTCCAGCAGTCCCGGGAGGGCGGGGAGCAGGGCGGCGGAGTCCGCCGAGTCGTCGAGGTCGGCCAGGAGGAGGCGGCCGGGGTTTTCTGCCTGCGCGGACCGCACCAGGCCCCATACCGGCGCCGCGGCGACGTCGGTGACGCTCTCGTCGCCGGTCGCGACGGCACCCCGGGTCACGATCAGCAGCCGGGAGCTGGCGAACCGCTCGTCGGCCTGCCACTCCTGGAGGAGACGCAGCACGCGGTGGGTCAGTTCGTGCGCCGATTCGGGGACGCAGGTGGGGTCGCCGGTGACGGGGACGACGACGGTGTCCGCCGTCGGGTCCAGTTCGGTGAGCGTGGCGGCGTGGAGTGCGGTGACGCCGGCGGACTTCAGGGCGTCGGCCAGGGCGAGGGTGTCGTCGCCGAGGACCGCCCAGCCGGTGTGGTCGGTGTTCCCCGGCACGGTCTGCGGCACCCAGTCGAGACGGAACAGCGAGTTCATCTCGTCGCGGCGGGTGTGGGCGGCCGCCGCCTGGGGCGAGGCCGACCGCAGGGTCAGCGAGGTCACCGAGACGACGGGAGCGCCCTCGGCGTCCACGGCGATCAGTTCGACGGCGTCGGGGCCGCAGCTGGTGATCCGGACCCGCAGCACGGAGGCGCCGGAGGCGTGCAGGGAGACGCCGCTCCAGGAGAAGGGCAGCAGGCCCCGCTGGTCGCCGTCGGCGCTGGCGAAGACGGTCGAGTGCAGGACCGCGTCGAGCAGGGCGGGGTGGACGCCGAAGGCGTCGGCGTCCTTGACCCGCTGGTCGAGGGCGACCTCGGCGAAGAGTTCCTCGCCGCGTCGCCAGACCGCGCGCAGGCCCCGGAAGACCGGGCCGTAGTCCAGGCCCGTCTCGGCGTAGCGCTCGTACAGGCCGTCGAGGTCGACGGTGTCGGCGCCGTGCGGCGGCCACTGCGCGCCGTCGAAGTGCAGCGTCCGCTCGTCCTTGGCGAGCATGCCGGTGGCGTGCAGGGACCAGTCCTGGTCGGGGGCGTCGGCGGGGCGCGAGTGGAAGCGCACCTCCCGGCGGCCGTCCTCGTCCGCGCCGCCCACGTGGATCTGCACCTGGGTGGTGCCGCGCTCGGGCAGGATCAGCGGCGCCACGATGGTGAGGTCCTCGACGGACGCGCAGCCGACCTCGTCGGCGGCGCGGATCGCGAGCTCCAGGAAGCCGGTGCCGGGGAAGAAGACCATGCCGCTGACGACGTGGTCGCCCAGCCAGGGGTGGGTGCGCAGCGACAGGGTGCCGGTGAGCACCAGTTCGTCGGAGCCCGCCATCACCATCGTGGCGCCCAGCAGGGGGTGCTTGGCGGGGGTCAGGCCGAGCCCGGCGGCGTCGCCGGCGCTCATGGACGCCTGCGGCCAGAACCGCTCGTGCTGGAAGGCGTAGGTGGGCAGGTCCACCCGGCGGGCGCCGGTGCCGGCGAAGAACGCCTGCCAGTCCACGCGCACACCGGCCGTGTGGAGCCGGGCCAGGGCGGTGACGGCGGTGGTCTCCTCGGGGCGGTCCTTGCGCAGGACGGGCACGGTCGGGGTGCCGGCCGGGGCCGACTCCTGGGCCATGGCGGACAGGACGCCGTCCGGTCCCAGCTCCAGGTAGGTGCCCACGCCTTCGGCGGCGAGGGCCCGTACCCCGTCGGCGAAGCGCACGGCCTCCCGGGCGTGGCGCACCCAGTACTCGGGGGCGCACAGCTCCCCGATCTCGGCGAGGGCGCCGGTGAGGGTGGAGACGACGGGGATCGCCGGCTCGGTGAAGGCCAGGCCGGTGACGACGGTGCGGAAGTCGTCGAGCATCGGCTCCATGAGCGGCGAGTGGAAGGCGTGCGACACCGACAGCCGCGACGTCTTACGACCGTCGGCGGCGAGACGGCCGGCGAGGCCGAGAACCGCAGCCTCCTCCCCCGCGACCACCACCGACGAGGGGCCGTTGACCGCCGCGATCGACACTCCGTCGGTCAGCAGCGGCAGCACCTCCTCCTCGGTCGCCTGCACCGCCACCATCGCACCACCGGACGGCAGCGCCTGCATCAAACGACCCCGCGCGGCCACCAGACGGCAGGCGTCCACCAGCGAGAACACCCCCGCCACATGGGCCGCCGCGATCTCACCGATGGAGTGACCGGCCACGAAGTCCGGGGTGACGCCCCACGACTCGACCAGGCGGTACAGCGCGACCTCGATGGCGAAGAGCGCGGGCTGCGTGAAACCGGTCTCGTCCAGCGCCGCGGCGTCGTCGCCCCACATCACGTCCCGCAGGGGGCGGTCCAACAGCGGGTCCAGCTCGGCGAGCACCGCGTCCAGCGCCTCGGTGAACACGGGGAAGGAGCCGTACAGTTCGCGGCCCATGCCGAGCCGTTGCGAGCCCTGGCCGGAGAAGAGCACCGCGGACTTGGCCCGGCCCGCGGCGAGGCCCTCCACGGCGCCGGGGGCGGTGCCGTTCGCGGCCCAGGCGGCCAGGGCGGCGCGCAGGCCGTCGCCGTCGTCCGCCACGACGGCCAGCCGGTGCTCGAAGGCTGCCCTGGAGGTGGCGAGGGACAGCGCCACGTCCAGCGCGGCGGGGCGGGTTTCCGTCTCCAGGCGGGAGAGCAGGGCGGCCGCCTGGTCGCGCAGCGCCTCGGCTGTCCGGCCGGACAGCACCCACGGCACGGCGCCCGGCCGTCGGACGGGCTCCTCCCGCGCCGCGGGGGTGGTGTCCGCCGGCGCCTGCTCGATGATCACGTGCGCGTTGGTGCCGCTGACGCCGAAGGACGACACACCGGCCCGGCGGGGGTGGTCCGCCTCGGGCCAGTCACGGGCCTCGGTCAGCAGCGAGACGTCGCCCGCCGACCAGTCCACGTGCGAGGAGGGGGTGTCGGCGTGCAGCGTCTTCGGCAGGACGCCGTGCCGCATCGCCATGACCATCTTGATGACACCGGCGACGCCGGCCGCGGCCTGGGAGTGGCCGATGTTCGACTTGATCGTCCCCAGCAGCAGGGGCCGTTCGCGGCCCTGCCCGTAGGTGGCGAGCAGGCTCTGCGCCTCGATGGGGTCGCCGAGCGGGGTGCCCGTGCCGTGGGCCTCGACCGCGTCGACGTCCGCCGGGGACAGCCCGGCGCGCTCCAGGGCCTGCCGGATGACCCGCTGCTGGGCGGGGCCGTTGGGCGCGGTGAAGCCGTTGGAGGCACCGTCCTGGTTGACGGCGGAGCCGCGCACCACGGCGAGCACGGGGTGGCCGTTGCGCTGGGCGTCGGAGAGCCGCTCCAGGAGCAGCACGCCGACGCCCTCGGACCAGCCGGTGCCGTCGGCCGAGTCGGCGAACGCCTTGCAGCGGCCGTCGCGGGCGAGGCCGCCCTGACGGCTGAACTCGACCAGCGAGCCGGGGGTGGACATCACGTTGACGCCGCCCACGAGCGCCAGCGAGCAGTCGGCGTTGCGCAGCGACTGCACGGCCAGGTGCAGGGCGACCAGCGATGACGAGCAGGCGGTGTCGACGGTGACGGCGGGGCCTTCCAGGCCGAGCGCGTAGGAGAGCCGGCCGGAGGCGGCGCTCGCGGCGATGCCGGTGCCGACGTCGCCGGTCGCGTCGTCCAGCGACCTGACGGTCAGATAGGCGTAGTCCTGGCCGTTGGTGCCGACGAACACGCCGGTCTTGCTGCCGCGCAGCCCGTGGGCGTCGATGCCGGCCCGTTCGAAGGCCTCCCACCCGGTCTCCAGCAGCAGGCGCTGCTGGGGGTCGATGGTGACCGCCTCACGGGGGGAGATGCCGAAGAAGCCGGGGTCGAAGTCGGCGACGGAGCCGAGGAAGCCGCCGCGCTGGCTGACGCTGGTGCCCCGGTCGTCGACCTCGCTGGTGTGCAGGGCCTCCAGGTCCCAGCCGCGGTCGGTGGGGAAGCCGGAGATGGCGTCCGTGCCGGAGGCGACGAGCTGCCACAGGTCCTCGGGCGAGGCCACCGCGCCGGGGTACCGGCAGCTCATGCTGACGATGGCGATCGGTTCGGTGGCGGCGGTGACCAGTTGCCGGTTCTGCCGCCGCAGCCGCTCGGCTTCCTTCATCGCGGCACGGAGTGCTTCGACAACCTTCTCGTTGGTGCTGTTCATGTCTCTACTCCGTCAATCGCGCGACGCGTCGGACTGGTTGTCGAGGGCGGCACGGACCAGGTCGTCCAGGGCCATGGAGTCGATGGACTCCTCGTCCCCGTCCTCCGGTGCGGGGTCTGCGGTGCCCCGTCCGGCCAGTTGCAGCAGGGGCTCCAGTACGCCGATGTCGCGCAGCTGGGCGAGTGACACCGAGGACAGCAGGGACCGGATCTCCGCTTCCTCGTCGTCGGTGGTGTCGGTGGGGCCGTTCTCGTCGGGTACGAGCTGCCGCAGCATGTGCTCGGCGAGGGCGGCGGGGGTCGGGTGGTCGAACACGAGGGTCGCGGACAAGCCCAGACCGCTGGCGGCATTGAGCTGGTTGCGGAGTTCCACGGCGCCCAGGGAGTCGACTCCGAGGTCCCGGAAGGACCGTTCGGCGCCGACGGCGTCCCGGTCGGGGTGGCCGAGGACGTGGGCGGCCCGGGTGCGGACCAGGTCGAGCACCGCCTCGTGGCGCCTGCTGTGCGGCAGGCCCGCGAGCCGGTCGCGGAGGCCGCCGTCGGCCGTGCCGCCGCCGTCCTGCGGCGTGGTGGCCGCGATGGCAGCCTGGTATCCGGGGAGTTCCCGCAGGAGTGCCGCCGGGCGGGCGGCGCTGAAGGCCAGTGCGAACCTCTCCGGTGCGACGTCGGCGACGACCGCCGTCGGTTCGGTCTCCATGACCAGTCGGCGCATGGCCTCCAGGGCCAGCTCCGGGTCCATCGCGCCGATGCCGGCGCGCTGGGCCGCCGCGTCCGCCGCGGCGCCGTCGGCCATGCCGCCGCCGCCCCAGGCGCCCCAGGCGATCGAGGTCGCCGGGAAGCCGTGGGCCCGGCGGTGTTCGGCCAGTGCGTCGAGCACCGCGTTCGCCGCCGCGTAGTTGGCCTGGCCGGGGTTGCCGACGGCCGCCGAGGCGGAGGAGAACAGGACGAACACCGACAGGTCCAGCTCGCGGGTCAGCTCGTCCAGCAGGAACGCGGAGGTGACCTTGGAGCGGAAGACCGCTTCGAAGCGGTCCGGGGTGAGCCGGTCGAGGATGCCGTCGTCGAGGACGCCGGCCGCGTGCACCACACCGGTCAGCGGGTGCTCGGCCGGGATGTCCGCGAGGACGGCCTCCAGGGCGGTGCGGTCGGCGACGTCGCAGGCGGCGACGGTGACGCGGACGCCCAGGGCGAGGAGTTCGTCGCTCAGCGCCCGCGCGCCGGGCGCGTCCTCGCCGCGGCGGCTGGTGAGCACCAGGTGCCGGACGCCGTCGCGGGCCAGCCTGCGGGCGACGTGGCCGCCGAGGGCCCCGGTGCCGCCGGTGATCAGCACCGTGCCGCTGGGGTCCCACTGCGGGCCGGACGCCTTGCCGGGTGCCTGCACCAGCCGTCGGCCGAAGACCGCGGCGGGCCGTACGGCCACCTGGTCCTCCCCGTCCGAGCCGGCGAGGACCGCGGCGAAGCCGGTGGCCGAGCGCTCGTCGAGGACCTCGGGGAGGTCGACGAGTCCGCCCCAGCGCTCCGGGTGCTCCAGGGCGGCGACCCGGCCCAGGCCCCAGACGGCGGCCTGGAGGGGGCTGCGCAGCGCCTCGGCCCGGCCCACGGACACCGCGCCACGGGTGACGCACCACAGCGGGGCGCCGATCGCGGCGTCACCCAGGGCCTGGAGCAGCGCGGTGGTGAGGGCGAGCCCGGTGGGCGCGCTCCCCTCCGCGGTCTCCCGCAGGGCCAGCAGCGAGACGACCCCGGCGAACGGCGTGCCGCCCGCGGCGAGATCCCGCAACTGCCCGGCGAGAGCCGGGCGGTCGGCGGTGTCCGCCACGTCCAGCCGCACCACGTCGGTGCCGAGCGCGGCGAGCGCCTCGGTCGTCCAGGCGTCGTCCTCCGGTCCGGCGGGGACCACGGCGAGCCAGGTGCCGGCGGGGCGTCCGCCGCGGGTCCCGGTCAGCGGCTTCCAGACGATCCGGTGCCGCCAGCCGTCGACGACGGACTGCTCCTGCCGGGCCCGGCGCCAGTCGAGCAGTGCCGGGAGCACCTTGGAGAGGGTGTCTCCCCCGACGCTCAGGACCGTCTCCAGGGAGGCGAAGTCCTCCCGCTCGACCGCGTCCCAGAACTCGCGGTCGCCGGCGTCTGCTGCTACTTGGGACGCCGCCGGCCGGTCGTCGGGCCAGAAGCGGGCGTGTTCGAAGGCGTACGTCGGCAGCTCCGCCCGGCGGGCGCCGGTGCCCGCGTAGAACGCGGACCAGTCGGGTGCGACGCCGCCGAGGTGCAGCCGGGCCAGCGCGGTGACCAGGGTGGTCTCCTCACTGTGGCCCTTGCGCAGGACCGGTACGGCGAGGGTCGTCTCCGGTGCGGACTCCCGGGCCAGGGCGGACAGCACCCCGTCGGGGCCGAGTTCCAGGAGGGTGGTCACGCCCCGGCCGGTGAGGGCGCGGACGCCGTCGGCGAAGCGGACGGCCTCGCGGACGTGCCGCACCCAGTACTCGGGCGTGCACAGGTCCTCGCCGGTGCTCATCTCACCGGTCAGGTTCGACACGACGGGCACGACGGGCTTGTGGTACGTCAGTTCCTCGGCCACCCGCCGGAAGCCGTCCAGCATGGGGTCCATCAGTGGCGAGTGGAAGGCGTGGCTGACGGGCAGGCGCGTCGTCTTGCGTCCCAGGTCCGTGAAGTGACCGGCGATCAGGAGCACCGCCTCCTCGGTGCCGGAGACGACGACGGCGTTCGGGCCGTTGACCGCCGCGATCGCGACCTCGTCGGTCAGGAGCGGGGTGACCTCGTCCTCGGTGGCCCGCAGGGAGACCATGGCGCCGCCGGTGGGCAGGGCCCTCATCAGGCCCGCCCGGGCGGTCACCAGGCGGCACGCGTCCGCCAGTGAGAAGACGCCCGCGGCGTGCGCCGCGGCGACTTCGCCGATGGAGTGGCCGCCCACGAACTGCGGCCTGATGCCCCAGGACTCCACGAGGCGGAACAGCGCCACCTCGATGGCGAACAGGGCGGGCTGGGCGTAGCCGGTGTTGTCGAGGGCCCGCGCGTCCTCGCCCCACATCACCTCCCGCAGCGGGCGGTCGAGGCTGACGTCGAGGTGGGCCAGCACCTCGTCGAGTGCGTCGGCGAAGACGGGGAACCGCTCGTACAGCTCGCGGCCCATGCCGAGCCGCTGGCTGCCCTGTCCGGAGAACAGGAACGCGGTCCGGCCGGTGCGGCCGGCCTCGCCCTCCAGGACGTGCGGGGCGAGGTCCCCGGCGGCCAGCGCGGTGAGGCCGTCGAGGAGGGTGTCCCGGCCGGTGGCCAGGACGGCGGCCCGGTGCTCGAAGGCGGTCCGGGTGGTCGCCAGCGCGTACGCGAGGTCGCCGACGGTCGCGTCGGGGCTCGCGGTGGCGTGGTCGAGGAGCCTGCGGGCCTGGGCGCGCAGCGCGCCGGGCGTCTTGCCGGACACCAGGACCGGGAGGGTGCCGGTGTCCCGGACGGGTCCGGCGGGTGCCGCGGCGGGCTCGGCCGCGGGCGCCTGCTCCAGGATCACGTGGGCGTTGGTGCCGCTGGCGCCGAACGCCGAGACGGCGGCGCGGCGCGGGTGCCCGGCGTCGGGCCAGTCGGTCGTCTCCGTGAGCAGCCGGACCGCGCCCGCCGTCCAGTCCACATGGGTGGTGGGGGTGTCGGCGTGCAGGGTCTTCGGCAGCGTGCCGTGGCGCATCGCGAGGATCATCTTGATGACGCCCGCCACGCCCGCCGCGGCCTGGGTGTGGCCGATGTTGGACTTCAGCGAGCCGAGCAGCAGGGGCCGTTCCCGGTCCTGGCCGTAGGTCGCGAGGAGTGCCTGGGCCTCGATGGGGTCGCCGAGCTTGGTGCCGGTGCCGTGTGCCTCGGCGGCGTCGACGTCGGTGGTGGACAGTCCGGCGGCGGCCAGGGCGCGGCGGATGACGCGCTGCTGGGCGGGGCCGCTGGGCGCGGTGAGGCCGTTGGAGGCACCGTCCTGGTTGATGGCCGAGCCGCGCAGGACCGCAAGGACCTGGTGGCCGTTGCGCCGCGCGTCCGAGAGGCGCTCGATGACGAGCATGCCCACGCCCTCGGACCAGCCGGTGCCGTCGGCGGCGTCGGAGAAGGCCTTGCAGCGGCCGTCGGCGGACAGCGCGCCCTGGGCGCTGAACTCGATGAATCCGGTCGGGGTGGCCATGACGGTCACGCCGCCGGCCACCGCGAGGGAGCACTCGCCGTTGCGCAGGGCCTGTGCGGCCAGGTGCAGGGCGACCAGCGACGAGGAGCAGGCGGTGTCCACCGAGACGGTGGGCCCGTTCAGTCCGAAGCTGTAGGCGAGGCGGCCGGAGAGGAGGCTCGCCGACTGGGCGGTCTGCCACTCCCCGAACTCCACCGGCGGGCGGTAGTCGCCGCTGCCGCCGCCGACGAAGACACCGGCGTCGGTGCCGCGCAGGGTGACGGGGTCGATGCCCGCCCGCTCCAGCGCCTCCCAGGCGGCCTCCAGCACGATGCGCTGCTGGGGGTCCATGACCAGGGCCTCGCGCGGGGAGATCCCGAAGAAGCCGGGGTCGAACTCGGCGGCGTCGTAGAGGAACCCGCCGTGCCCGGTGGCGCTGCGGCCGCGGCCGCCCGGCCCGCCGGAGAGCAGGTCGTCGAGGTCCCAGCCGCGGTCGGTGGGCAGTTCGCCCACCGCGTCGGTCTCCGCCATGACGAGCCGCCACAGGTCCTCGGGGGAGCGCACCCCGCCCGGGTAGCGGCAGGCCATGCCGACGATCACGACGGGGTCGTCGGCCGGGTGTCCGGTGGGCAGGGCGTCGGCCGTGGTCCCGGGGGCCCCGGTCAGCTCGCCGAGCAGTTCGGCCTTGAGGTGGTCGGCCAGCACGGCGGGCGTGGGGTGGTCGAACGCGAGGGTCGCGGGCAGGCTGAGGCCGGTCGCGGTGGTGAGCTGACCGCGCAGGTCGACGGCGGTCAGGGAGTCGAAGCCGAGGTCCCGGAAGGGCAGGTCGGCGTCGACGGCGTCGGCGCTCGCGTGCCCGAGGACCACGGCGACCTTGTCGCGGACCACGTCGAGGAGTTCGGCGGACCGCTCGGACTCCGGCAGGGCACGCAGCCGCTCCCGCAGCGTGTCCGCGGCGGACTGCCCGTCCCGGCTGCCGCGCGTGAGGGCTTCGACGGCCGTACGGGCCTCCGGCAGCTCCGCGAAGAGCGCGGTGCGGCGGGTGGCGGTGGTGGCGGGTGCGAAGGTCTCCCAGCGCACGTCGGCGAGGGTGATGCCGCTGTCGTCGTCGGTGACGGCGTGGGCGAGGGCGGCGAGCGCCGCCTCGGTGTCCAGGACGGGCAGGCCGCTCAGTCGCAGGTGCCCGGTCATGCCCGGGTCCGTCGTCGTGGCCCAGGCGCCCCAGGAGACGGTGAGGGCGGTGGCGCCCCGGGCGCGGCGGCGGGTGGCGAACGCGTCCAGGAGGGCACAGGCCGCGGCCCCTTCGCCCTGCCCGCGGACGCCCCAGACCCCGGCGATGGAGCTGAAGAGGACGAACGCGTCCAGGGGCCGGTCGCCCAGTGCGGCGTCGAGGGTGGTCACCCCGGCGAGCGCGGCCGCGGCGTCGGTGCCGGTCTCCTCGTCGGCGTGGACGACCGCGGTCAGCGGGGTCCCCTCCGGGAGGGCGTCCAGCAGGTCGGTCAGGGTGGCACGGCCAAAGGCGCCGGTGAGGTCGCAGGCGGCGATCGTGACCGTGGCACCCAGCCCGGTCAGTTCGGCCTGGAGGTCTGCGGTACCGGGAGCCCGCTCGCCGTCCCGGCCGGTGAGCACCAGGTGCTCGGCACCGTGCCGGGCCAGCCAGCGGGCGATGTCGCCGCCCATCACGCCCGTACCGCCGGTGACGAGCACCGTGCCGGACGGGGTCCACGCGGTGGAGGAGGAGCGGCCGGCGCGCACCAGGCGCCGCGCGAACACCCCGGAGGGGCGGATCGCGAGCTGGTCCTCGCCGTCGTGGCCGCCCAGCGCGGTGGCGAAGCGGTCACCGGTGCGCGCGTCGAGGGTCTCGGGCAGGTCGGCCAGACCGCCCCAGCGGTCCGGGTGCTCCAGCGCGGCCACCCGGCCCTGGCCCCACACGGCGGCTTGGCCGGTGTTCACCAGGGGTTCCGAGCGGCCCACGGAGACCGCGCCGCGGGTGACGCACCACAGGGGCGCCTCGATCCCGGCGGCGTCGAGCGCCTCCAGCAGCTCGGCCGGCCATGCCGCGGGCGCGGGGAGCGAGGTGTCCCCCGTGGTGGCGGCGAGCAGGGACACGACCGCCGTGTACGCGCCGTCGGATTCCTGAATCGCCGTCAGTCGGTCGGCCAGAGCGGCGCGGTCGGTGAGGTCGGCCTCGACGCGGACGGTGTCCTCGCCGAGCGCGGTGACGGCGGTGGTGAGCCACGCGTCGTCGGCGTACCCGGCAGGCAGGATCACCAGTCGGCGGCCCTGCGAGGTGGCGGGTGCGGTGAGGGGCTTCCAGGTGACCCGGTAGCGCCAGGCGTCCGCGACGGACTGCTCGCGACGGCGGCGGCGCCAGGACGACAGCGCCGGCACCATCGCCGTCACCGTCTCCCCGTCCAGCTCCAGCGAATCAGCGAGCGACCCGAGGTCCTCCCGCTCCACCGCCGACCAGAACTCGGCATCCACCGGATCCACCGA
Organism: Streptomyces syringium; assembly: GCF_017876625.1. Taxonomy (NCBI): domain Bacteria; kingdom Bacillati; phylum Actinomycetota; class Actinomycetes; order Kitasatosporales; family Streptomycetaceae; genus Streptomyces; species Streptomyces syringium. Next base: position 7,162,535 of record NZ_JAGIOH010000001.1, on the reverse strand, counting down.
CCCGGCCACCGGAGCGGCAATCGCCTCAGGCCAGAACCGCTCCCGCTGGAACGCGTACGTCGGCAACTCCACCCGCCGCGCACCGGAACCTTCGAACAGGGCCGGCCAGTCGACGGACACCCCGTGCACGTGCAGTCGGGCGGCCGCGGTGACCACGGCCCGCTCCTCGCCCCGGTCGCCGCGCAGCACCGGCACGACGGCCGGTTCGGGCTCCTGGCCGTCGAGGGCGCGCCGGACCAGTGCGGAGAGCACTCCGTCGGGGCCGAGTTCGAGGAAGGTCACCGCGCCGGCGGCGCGCAGGGTGTGGACGCCGTCGGCGAAGCGCACGGCCTCGCGGACGTGCCGCACCCAGTAGTCGGCGGTGCACAGTTGCTCGGCGTCGGCGAGAGCGCCGGTGAGGTTGGAGACGACGGGGATGCGCGGCGCCGTGTAGGTCAGACCGTCCGCGACCGCGCGGAAGGCGCCCAGCATCGGGTCCATCAGCGGCGAGTGGAAGGCGTGGCTCACCCGCAGCCGTGTTGTGCGCCGGCCGTCGGCGGCGAACCGCCCGGCGGTCTCCAGGACGGCTTCCTCGGCGCCGGAGACGACGACGGCGTTCGGGCCGTTGACCGCGGCGATGGTGACGCCGTCGGCCAGGAGCGGGGTGACCTCGTCCTCGGTGGCCTCCACCGCGAGCATCGCCCCGCCCGCCGGCAGCGCCTGCATCAGCGTGGCGCGGGCGGCGACCAGCCGGCAGGCGTCCTCCAGGGAGAACACACCGGCCACATGGGCTGCGGTGATCTCGCCGATGGAGTGGCCGCCCACGAAGTCCGGGGTGATGCCCCACGACTCGACGAGGCGGTACAGCGCGACCTCGACGGCGAACAGCGCGGGCTGGGTGAAGCCGGTACGGTCCAGCAGCTCCGCCTCGTCGCTGCCTGCCTCGGCGAACAGCACTTCCCGCAGCGGGCGGTCCAGTTCCAGGTCCAGGTGGGCGAGGACGGCGTCCAGGGCCTCGGCGAAGACGGGGAAGCGCTCATAGAGTTCGCGGCCCATGCCGGTCCGCTGGCTGCCCTGTCCGGAGAACAGGAACGCGGACGTGCCTGTGGCGGCGCGCGGGCCGCGCGCGGCCTCCGTCACCCCGTCGGCGCCGGCCAGCAGCACCGCGCGGTGCCCGAAGGCGGAGCGGCCGCTCGCGAGCGAGTACCCCACGTCCACCGGGGACAGTTCAGGGTGCCCGGCGGCGAAGGAGGTGAGCCGCTCGATCTGCTCGTCGAGCGCCTCGCGCGTCCGGCCGGAGACGACCCACGGCACGACGGCGGGTGCACTCGCGGGCACGGGCCCGGCTTCAGGGGCGGCCTGGGCCGGCGGTGCCTGCTCGACGATGACGTGGGCGTTGGTGCCGCTGACGCCGAAGGCGGAGACACCCGCCCGGCGCGGCTGCCCGGTCTCGGGCCACTCGGCCGGCTCGGTCAGCAGCTCGACGGCGCCCGCCGACCAGTCGACGTGCGACGACGGCGCGTCGATGTGCAGGGTCTTCGGCAGGGTGCCGTGCCGCATGGCCAGGACCATCTTGATGACGCCCGCCATGCCGGCGGCGGCCTGGGTGTGACCGATGTTGGACTTCACCGCGCCGAGCAGCAGGGGCCGCTCGCGGTCCTGCCCGTACGTGGCGAGCAGCGCCTGGGCCTCGATCGGGTCGCCGAGCGTGGTGCCGGTGCCGTGTGCCTCGACGGCGTCGACGTCGGCGGCGGTCAGACCCGCGTCGGCCAGGGCCTGGCGGATGACCTGCTGCTGGGCCGGGCCGTTGGGCGCGGTGAGGCCGTTGGAGGCGCCGTCCTGGTTGACGGCGGTGCCGCGCACGAGGGCACGGACCTCGTGTCCGTTGCGCACGGCGTCGGAGAGGCGTTCCAGGACGAGGATGCCGACGCCCTCGGACCAGGCGGTGCCGTCGGCGCCGTCGGCGAAGGCCTTGCAGCGGCCGTCGGGGGCCAGGCCGCCCTGGGTGCTGAACTCGACGAAGGAGTCGGGGCCGGACATCACCGACGCGCCGCCGACGAGCGCCAGTTCGCACTCGCCGGAGCGCAGGGCGCCGGCCGCCCAGTGGGTGGCGACGAGCGACGCCGAGCAGGCGGTGTCGACGGTGACCGCCGGGCCTTCCAGGCCGAGCGTGTAGGAGAGCCTGCCGGACATGACGCTGGCGGTGTTGCCGGTCGCCACGTAGCCCTGGACGTCGGAGGCCGACCGGCGCAGCAGGGTGGGGTAGTCCTGGCCGTTGGTGCCGACGAAGACGCCAGTGCGGGAGCCGCGCAGCGACGCGGGGTCGATGCCGGCCCGCTCCAGGGCCTCCCAGGTGGTCTCCAGCAGCAGCCGCTGCTGGGGGTCCATGGCCAGGGCCTCGCGCGGGGAGATCCCGAAGAAGGCGGCGTCGAAGTCGGCGACGCCGGTGAGGAATCCGCCTTCGGCGGTGGCGGAGGCGCCGGCCGCGAGGGCGCCGAGGTCCCAGCCCCGGTCGGCCGGGAAGGCGGAGATGCCGTCGCGGCCGTCGGCGAGCAGACGCCAGAGGTCCTCCGGGGAGGACACGCCGCCGGGGAAGCGGCAGCCGATGCCGACGATCGCGATCGGGTCGTCGTCGGCGGGGCAGGCGGCGGGTGCCGTCGCCACGGCGGCGGGCAGCGTGCCCGCGATCTCGGCCAGCAGGAACCGTGACAGCTCCAGCAGGGTCGGGTGGTCGTAGACCAGGGAGGCGGGCAGGCTCAGGCCGGTGGCCGCGGCGAGCCCGTTGCGCAGTTCGAGGGCGGTCAGCGAGTCGAAGCCCAGGTCCTTGAAGGCCCGGTCGGACTCCACCCGTGAGGCGTCGGTGTGGCCGAGGACCGCGGCCACCTGGGTGCGCAGCAGGTCCACCAGGAACCGGCCGCGGTCGGCTTCGGGCAGCTCCGCGAGGCGGCTGCGCAGCGCGGGTTCGCCGCCGGTGGCGGGGTCCGCCGCGGTGCCGGTCGTGGTGGCCCGGCGCATCTCGGGCAGGTCGGCGACGAACGGGGCGGGCCGGACGGCCGCGACGGTGGCGGCGTAGCGGCTCCAGTCGATGTCGGCGAGGGCGACGACGGTGTCGTCGTGCTCGATGGCCTGCTTCAGGGCGGCGACGGCCCGCTCGGGTGCGAGCGGTGCGAAGCCGCCGCGGCGTACGCGGCTCTCGACGTCGGCGTCGACGGCGACCATGCCGGACTGGGCCCAGGGGCCCCAGGCGAGGGAGGTCGCGGTCAGGCCGGCGGCGCGGCGGTGCTCGGCGAGGGCGTCCAGGTAGGCGTTGGCGGCGGCGTAGTTGCCCTGTCCGGCGGCGCCGAGGGTACCGGCCGTGGAAGAGAACAGGACGAACGCCGACAGGGCGGTGTCCTGGGTCAGCTCGTGCAGATTGCGGGCCGAGACGGCCTTGGCGTTCATGACGGCGGAGAAGTTCTCCGGCGTCAGGTCGGCCAGGACGCCGTCCTCGACGACGCCCGCCGTGTGAATGACCGCGGTGAGCGGCCGGTCGGCGGGGACGCCGGCGAGTACGGCGGCGAGCGCGTCGCGGTCGGCGGCGTCGCAGGCGGTGACGGTGACGTCGGCGCCCAGCTGCTCGAGTTCCGCGCGCAGCGCGTCGGCGCCGGGGGCGTCCGGGCCGCGGCGGCTGGTGAGCAGCAGGTGCTGTGCGCCGCTGCGGGCGAGCCAGCGGGCGACGTGGCCGCCGAGTCCGCCGGTGCCGCCGGTGATCAGCACGGTGCCGGTCGGGGCGAACACGCGGCGTACGGGCCGGTCCGCGGCGGGGCTGTGGGCGAGTCGGCGGACGAAGACGCCGGAGGCGCGGACGGCCACCTGGTCCTCGCCGTCGGTCCGGGCGAGGACGCCCGCGATACGGCGGGCGGTGTGGGCGTCGAGCTGCTCGGGCAGGTCGAGGAGACCGCCCCAGCGCTGCGGGTTCTCCAGGGCGGCGACGCGGCCGAGTCCCCAGACCGCCGCCTGTGCGGGGTCCTGGAGGTGCTCGGAGCGGCCGACGGAGACGGCGCCGCGGGTGACGCACCACAGGGGCGCGTCGAGTCCGGCGTCGCCCGCGGCCTGGACGGCCGTGGCCGTCAGGGCCAGTGCGGCGGGCACGCCGGGGTGTCCGGCCGCCTCGTCGTCGGTGAGCGCGAGCAGTGACAGGACGCCCTCGAACCGGGCGCCTGCGTCGAGCAGTTCGCGCAGCCGCCCGGTGAGGGCGGTGCGGTCGGGTGCGGTCACCTCGACGCGGACGGTCTCCACGCCGAGGCCATCGGTCAGGGCGCCCGTCCAGGGGTCCGTCTCCGAGCCGGCCGGGACGAGGAGGAGCCAGGTGCCGCGCGGTGCGGCGGTGGCGGGTGCGGTGAGCGGCTTCCAGGTGACCCGGTAGCGCCAGGCGTCCGCGACGGACTGCTCACGACGGCGGCGGCGCCAGGACGACAGCGCCGGCACCATCGCCGTCACCGTCTCCCCGTCCAGCTCCAGCGAATCAGCGAGCGAACCCAGATCCTCCCGCTCCACCGCCGACCAGAACTCGGCATCCACCGGATCCACCGACCCGGCCACCGGAGCGGCAACCACCTCCGGCCAGAACCGCTCCCGCTGGAACGCGTACGTCGGCAACTCCACCCGCCGCGCACCCGAACCCGCGAAGAAACCGGACCAGTCCACGGACACCCCGTGCACGTGGGCGTCGACGAGCGCGGCGGTGAGTGCCGACTCCTCGGGGCGGCCCCGGCGCAGCAGGGGGACCAGCACGGTGTGCGGGTCGTCGGCGAGGCTCTCGCGGGCCATGCCGCAGAGCACGCCGTCGGGGCCGAGTTCCAGGAAGGTGCGTACGCCGTGCTCGGCCAGCCAGTTCACGCCGTCGGCGAAACGGACCGCGTCGCGGACGTGGCGCACCCAGTAGGCCGGGGAGCACACCTGCTCGGCGGTGGCGAGCCGGCCGGTGGTGTTGGACACGAAGGGGATGGCGGGCGCGTGGTAGGTGACGCCTTCGGCGACGCGGCGGAAGTCGTCGAGCATCGCGTCCATCAGCGGCGAGTGGAAGGCGTGGCTCACCCGCAGCAGCCGGGTCTTGCGCCCGTCGGCCTCGAAGCGGGCGGCGAGGTCCACCACGATGTCCTCGTCGCCGGAGACGACCAGCGAGGAGGGGCCGTTGACGGCCGCGAGGGACACCCGGTCGGTGTGGTCGGCCAGCAGCGGGAGGACCTCGTCCTCGGTGGCCTGGACGGCCGCCATGGCACCCCCGGCCGGGAGGGCCTGCATCAGCCGGCCGCGCGCGGCCACGAGGGCGCAAGCGTCCTCCAGGGACAGCACCCCGGCGACGTGCGCGGCGGCGAGTTCGCCGATGGAGTGCCCGGCGAGGTAGTCGGGGCGGATGCCCCAGGACTCGACGAGGCGGAAGAGTGCCACCTCGACGGCGAACAGGGCGGGCTGGGCGTAGCCGGTCGCATCGAGCAGCTCCGCCTCGGGCGTGCCGTCCCCGGCGAAGACCACCTCGCGCAGGGGGCGGTCGAGGGCGGTGTCCATCCGGGCGATCACCGCATCCAGCGCGTCGGCGAACACCGGGTACCGCTCGTAGAGTTCCCGGCCCATGCCGGGGCGCTGGCTGCCCTGTCCGGTGAAGAGGAACGCCAGCCGGCCACGGCCGGCGGTGCCCGTGCGGACGCCCGGGGCGGTGGTGCCGTCGCGCAGGGCGGCGAGGCCGCGCAGCAGTTCCTCGCGCTCCCCCGCCACGACGCCCGCCCGGCGGTCGAAGCCGGTCCGGGAGGTGGCCAGGGAGAAGGCGAGGTCGGTGAGGTGGAGTCCGGGCCGCTCGGCGAGCAGGGACAGCAGCCGGTCGGCCTGGGCGCGCAGGGCGGTGTCGCTCTTGGCGGACAGCGTCAGGGGCACGATGCCGGGCGCGGGCCCGCTCGCGGGCGCCGCCGGTTCGTCGGCAAGGGGTGCCTGTTCGAGGATGGTGTGCACGTTGGTGCCGCTGAGTCCGAAGGAGGACACACCGGCCCGGCGGGCACGCCCGGTCTCGGGCCACGCGGCCGGCTCGGTCAGCAGCTCGATGGCGCCGGCCGACCAGTCCACGTGGGACGAGGGGGTCTCGGCGTGCAGCGTCCTCGGCAGGACGCCCTCGCGCAGCGCCATGACCATTTTGATGACGCTCGCGACGCCGGAGGCCATCTGGGTGTGGCCGATGTTGGTCTTGACCGACCCGAGCAGCAACGGCCGCTCGCGGTCCTGGCCGTAGGTGGCCAGCAGGGCCTGGGCCTCGATCGGGTCGCCCAGGGCGGTGCCGGTGCCGTGTCCGTCGACCGCGTCGACGTCGGCGGGCGTGAGGCCGCCGTTGGCGAGGGCCTGGCGGATGACGCGCTGCTGGGAGGGGCCGTTGGGGGCCGTCAGACCGTTGGAGGCGCCGTCCTGGTTGATGGCGCTGGCGCGCACCACGGCGAGGATCTCGTGGCCGTTGCGGCGGGCGTCGGAGAGCCGCTCCAGCAGGACGAGGCCGACGCCCTCGGCGAGGGTCATGCCGTCCGCGTCGTCGGAGTACGCCTTGCAGCGGCCGTCGACGGCGAGGGCGCGCTGGCGGCTGAAGCCGATGAAGGCGTTCGGGGTGGCCATGATGCTGACGCCGCCGGCGAGGGCGAGGGAGCTCTCGCCGTTGCGCAGCGACTGGCAGGCCAGGTGCATGGCGACCAGCGAGGAGGAGCAGGCCGTGTCGAGCGTGACCGCGGGACCCTCGAAGCCGAAGAGGTAGGAGACCCGGCCGGAGAGGATGCTGGAGAGGGTGCCGGTGACCATGTGGCCCTCGGATCCCTCGGTGGCGTTGGCGGCGCCGGTGCCGTAGTCCTGGTAGCTCGCGCCGATGAAGGTGCCGGTCGAGCTGCCCCGCAGGGAGTCGGGGTCGATGCCGGCGCCTTCGAGTGCCTCCCAGGCGGTTTCCAGCAGCAGCCGCTGCTGGGGGTCCATGGCCAGGGCCTCACGCGGGGAGATGCCGAAGAAGGAGGCGTCGAAGTCCGCGACGTCCCGCAGGAATCCACCCTGGACGGAGTAGGTCTTGCCGTGGCTGTCGGGGTCCGGGTCGTAGAGCCCCTCGGCGTCCCAGCCGCGGTCGGCGGGGAAGCCGGAGACGGCGTCGGTGCCGTTCATGACGAGGTCCCACAGCGCCTGCGCCGAGCCGACCCCGCCGGGGTAGCGGCAGCTCATTCCGACGATGGCGATCGGCTCGTCGGTGAGTGCGGCGGAGGCCGCCGGGGCGGCCGCGGCGATGTCCGTGCCCGCGATCTCGGCGCGCAGGAACTCCACGAGCGCGAGGGGGGTGGGGTAGTCGAAGACCATGGTCGTCGGCAGCCGCAGCCCGGTGATCTCCCGGAGGCGGTTGCGCAGGCCCACGGCGGTCAGCGAGTCGAAGCCGACGTCACGGAAGGCACGCTGGTCGGACAGTGCCTCGGCCGAGGTGTAGCCGAGGACGCCCGCCGCCTCGGAGCGGACGAGCTCCAGCAGTTGGCGTTCCTGCTCGACGGCCGGGAGGGCCCGCAGCCGGGCCGCGAACTCCCCTTCGCCGCCCTTGCGCACGCTTCTCTCGGCGGCCTCGGCCAGTCGGCGGACCTCGGGCACCTCGTCGAAGAGCGTGGTGGGACGGCCGGAGGTGAACACCGGGTGGTAGGTGTCCCAGGCGACGCCCGCGATGGCGAGCACCGTCTCGTCGTCGTCCAGGGCGCGCCGCATGCCGGCCAGCGCCAGCCGGGCGTCCATGAACTCCAGGCCGCTGCCGCGGATCTGGTCGGGGTCGACCCGGCCGAGGCCGAGGTCGTCGGCCCAGATGCCCCAGTGCAGGGACGTGGCGGTGACCCCGCGGGCGCGGCGGTTCTCGGCGAGCGCGCTGACGAAGGCGTTGCCCGCCACGTAGGCGGCGTGCTGTCCGCTGCCCCACATGCCGGCGGCCGAGGAGAAGAGGACGAAGGCGTCCAGCTCGGCGTCGTCGAGCAGTTCGTCGAGGTTCTGTGCCCCGGCGACCTTGGCGTGGACGACCTTGGCGAAGGCCTCCATGGTGGTCTCCGCCAGGGAGTGCAGCTCGATGACGGCGGCGGTGTGGATGGCCGTGCGGATGGTGTGGCCGTCGGCCTTCAGGCCGGCGATCAGTTCGGCGAGCGCGTCGCGGTCGGTGATGTCGCAGGCGACGACGGAGGCCTCGGCGCCCTGTTCGGCGAGTTCGGCCACCAGCTCGGCGGCGCCGGGGGCGTTCATGCCGCTGCGGCTGACGAGGACGAGGCGCTCGGCGCCCTGGCCCGCGAGCCATCGTGCGATGTGGGGGCCGAGGGTGCCCGTGCCGCCGGTGATCAGTGTGGTGCCCCGGGGCGACCACGCACGGTCGGGGTTCGGTTCGCCGGCCGGGGCGGGGAGCACCCGCCGGGTGAAGACGCCGGAGGGGCGGATCGCGAGCTGGTCCTCGCCGGTGGTGCCGGCGAGGGCGGCGGCCAGGCGCTGTCCGGCGCGCTCGTCGAGCGTTCCGGGCAGGTCGATCATGCCGCCCCAGCGCTGCGGGTGTTCCAGCGCGGCCGTCCAGCCGACGCCCTGCACCTGCGCCTGCACCGGGTTGGTGACCAGGTCCGAACGGCCGGTCGACACCGCGCCACGGGTCACGCACCACAGCGGCGCGTCGATGCCCGCGTCGCCCAGGGCCTGGACGAGCGCCACGGTCAGCGCGAGGCCGGAGGCCAGCGCCGGGTGGGCGGCACAGGGCTGCTCGGCCGCGGCCAGCACCGAGACGATGCCGGTGACGTCGCCGGCGTCCCGCAGCCGGGCCGCGAGAACGGCGCGGTCGACGCAGGACTCGTCCAGGACCAGACGGCGCACCTCGGCGCCCTGGCCGCTCAGCGCGGCCACCACGTCGTCGTCCGCGATGCCCTCGGCACCGACCACCAGCCAGGTGCCCGACAGCGAAACCTGCGGCACACCGCTCAGCGGCGACCAGGCCACGCGGTAACGCCAGGCGTCCAGCGCGGACTGCTCACGCCGCTGGCGGCGCCACGACGACAGTCCGGGCAGCACGGCGGCGAGGGACTTCTCGTCGATGTGCAGGCTCGAGGTGAGGGCGGAGACGTCCTGCTGCTCGACGGCCGCCCAGAAGGCATCGTCGGCGGGGTCCGTCGTGGCCGTCCGGTCGGTTTCGGAGGGCACGATCCACAGGTGCTCGTGCTGGAAGGCGTACGTGGGCAGGTCGACGCGGCGGGCACCGGCGGCGGTGAGGTCCACCGGCCATGCGACGTCCGTGCCCCGGACGAACACCTCGGCCAGCGAGGTCAGGAACCGCCGCAGGCCGCCCTCGTCACGCCGCAGCGTGCCGGTCACCAGCCCCTGGCCGGTGGCGTCGTCGAGCATGTCCTGGACGCCGACGGTCAGCACCGGGTGGGAGCTGACCTCCACGAACACCCGGTGGTTGGTGCCGAGGAGCGACTGTACGGCCGCTTCGAACTCGACGGTGTTGCGCAGGTTGCGATGCCAGTACTCGGCGTCCATGCCGCTGGTGTCGAGCCACGCGCCGGTGACCGTCGAAAGGAACGGCACGTCGGACTCGCGGGGCCGGATCGGCCCCAGCTCGGACAGCAACTCCTCGTGCAGGTCCTCGACCTGCGCGGAGTGCGAGGCGTAGTCCACCGCGATCCGCCGCACCCGGACACCCTCGTCCGTGAGCCGCGCGGTCAGCTCGTCCAGACCCTCCGGGTCACCGGACACCACCACCGAACGCGGCCCGTTGACAGCGGCGACGGACACCCGGCCCGCGAAACCACCCAAGCGCCCCTCGACCTCGGCCACGGGCAGCGCGACGGACATCATCCCGCCACGGCCCGCCAGCCGACGGCCGATCGCCTGACTGCGCAGCGCCACCACCCGCGCGCCGTCCTCCAACGACAACGCACCCGACACCACCGCAGCCGCGATCTCACCCTGCGAATGACCCACCACGGCGTCGGGACGCACGCCGTGCTCCTGCCACAACGCGGCCAACGACACCATCATCGCGAACGATGCCGGCTGGACGACGTCGACCCGCTCCAGGGAGGGGGCGTCCGGTGCCTGGCGCAGGACGTCGGTCAGCGACCAGTCGACGAACGGGCTGAGGGCATCGGCGCATTGGGCGATGCGCTCGGCGAAGACGGGCGACTCCGCCAGCAGGCGGGCGCCCATGCCCACCCACTGCGAACCCTGGCCGGGGAACACGAACACCGTCTTGCCGTCGACGTCCGCGGCACCGCGCACGACGGCGGGCGACGACGCGTCGGCGGCGACGGCCCGCAGTCCGGTCAGCAGCTCCTCGCGGTCCGTGCCGACGACGACCGCGCGGTGTTCGAACAGCGAGCGTGCCGACGTCAGGGAGAAGGCGACGTCGGCCGGGCGCCAACCCGGCTCGGCCTCCACGGCCGACGCCAGGCTCGCCGCCTGGTCCCGTACGGCGGGTGCGCTGCGCGCGGACACCACCCAGGGGAGCAGCACGTCGCTGTCGGCCGCCGGGGCGGCGGGCTCCTCGGCCGCCGGTTCCCCGTCCCGCGGTGCTTCCTCCAGGACCGCGTGCGCGTTCGTGCCGCTGATGCCGAAGGACGACACCGCGCAGCGGCGCGGCCGCTCCCCCGCCGGCCAGGCGACCGGCTCGGTGAGCAGCTCGACCGCACCGGCCGACCAGTCGACGTGGGAAGAGGCGTTGTCGCTGTGCAGCGACTTCGGCAGCAGGCCGTGGCGCATCGCCATGACCATCTTGATGACGCCGGCGACGCCGGAGGCCGACTGGGTGTGGCCGATGTTGGATTTCACCGAGCCGAGCAGCAGCGGCCGGTCCGCGTCGCGGTCACGGCCGTAGGTGACCTGGAGTGCCTGGGCCTCGATGGGGTCGCCGAGCGGGGTGCCGGTGCCGTGGGCCTCCACCGCGTCGACGTCGGAGGGGGTCAGTCGCGCGTTGGCGAGGGCCTGGCGGATGACGCGCTGCTGGGAGGGGCCGTTGGGGGCGGTCAGACCGTTGGACGCGCCGTCCTGGTTGATGGCGCTGCCGCGCACGACCGCGAGGACGGGGTGGCCGTTGCGGCGGGCGTCGGAGAGCCGCTCGACGAGCAGGATGCCGACGCCCTCGGCGAGCGCGAAGCCGTCCGCTTCCTCGGCGAACGCCTTGGACCGGCCGTCGGTGGCCAGGGCCCGCTGGCGGCTGAAGGCCACGAACGGGTCGGTGGTCGTCATGACGGTGACGCCGCCCGCGACCGCGAGGGTCGTCTCGCCGTTGCGCAGCGACTGGCAGGCCAGGTGCAGGGCGACCAGCGACGACGAGCAGGCCGTGTCGACGGTGACGGCCGGGCCTTCCAGGCCGAAGACGTAGGAGACCCGGCCGGAGAGGACGCTGGGCTGGCTGCCGGTGACCATGTGGCCCTCGGAGCCGGGCTCGGCGCCGCCGCGGCCGTACTCCTGGTAGCTGGAGCCGATGAACGTGCCGGTCAGGCTGGAGCGCAGCGAGGCGGGGTCGATGCCGGCCCGTTCGACGGCCTCCCAGGTGGTCTCCAGCAGCAGTCGCTGCTGGGGGTCCATGCCCAGCGCCTCACGCGGGGAGATCCCGAAGAAGCCGGGGTCGAACTCGCCGGCCTCGTGCAGGAATCCGCCCTGCGTCGTGTAGGTCGTGCCGGCCCGGTCGGGGTCCGGGTCGTAGAGGCCGGTGGTGTCCCAGCCGCGGTTGGCGGGGAACTCCGAGATGGCGTCCACGCCGTCCGCGACGAGCCGCCAGAGCTGCTCGGGCGAGGTGACCCCGCCCGGGTAGCGGCAGCTCATGCCGATGATCGCGATCGGTTCGTCGTCGGCCGCCGCCGAGGTGGCGACCGGGCCGGCCACGTCGATGCCGGCGCCGAGGATCTCGGCGCCCAGGTAGCGCGCCAGGGCCAGCGGGGTGGGGTAGTCGAAGACCATGGTGGCCGGCAGGGTGAGACCGGTGACCGTGCCGAGGCGCTTGCGCAGCTCCACGGCGGTCAGCGAGTCGAACCCGGCCTCGCGGAAGGCCCGTTGTCCGGGGACGGAGTCCGCCGAGTCGTGGCCGAGGACCGCGGCGGCCTCGTCGCGGACCAGGTCCACCAGCAGCCGCTCCCGCTCCTCCGCGCCCAGGGCGCGCAGGCGTGCGGCGTACTCGGAGGCGGCACCCGTCTCGTGCTCGGTGCTCAGCCGCAGGTCGCGGATCTCGGGCAGGTCGGCGAGCAGCGCGCTGGGGCGCATCGCGGCGAACAGCGGGAAGTAGCGCTCCCAGTCGACGTCGGCGACGGTGACGGTGACGTCCCCCTGGACGACCGCGCGCCGCAGTTCGGTCATGGCGGACCGCGGGGTGAGGAAGCCCAGGCCCTGGCGGACCAGGCTGTCGGAGATGGCGTCGTCGACGGCCATGCCGGCCTCGGCCCACGGGCCCCAGGCCACACAGGTCGCGGCCAGGCCGTGGGCGCGGCGGTGCTCGGCCAGGGCGTCGAGGTAGGCGTTGGCGGCGCCGTAGGCGCTCTGGCCGCCGCTGCCCCAGACACCGGCGATCGAGCCGAAGAGGACGAACAGGTCGAGTTCGCGGTCCCCGAGCAGGGCGTGGAGATTGGCCGCGCCCGCGGCCTTGGCCGACATCAGTTCGGCGAAGGCGGCGACGGGGGTCTGCTCCAGGGGTGCGGCCTGGCCGACGCCCGCGGTGTGCACGACACCGGTCAGCGGCAGCTCCTCGGGCACGCCCGCGAGCACCGCGGCCAGCGCGTCGCGGTCGGCGACGTCGCAGGCGACGATCTCGACGCGGGAGCCCAGCGCCTGAAGTTCGGCGCGGAGTGCGTCCGCGCCGGGGGCGTCGGGGCCGCGGCGGCTGGTGAGCACCAGGTTCTCGGCGCCGGAGCGGGCGAGCCAGCGGGCGACGTCGGCGCCGAGCGCCCCGGTGCCGCCGGTGATCAGCACGGTGCTGCGGGCGGTGAAGGCCGTCTCGGCGGGCAGGTCCCCGGCGACGGCGCGGGCGAGGCGGCGGCCGGAGAGGCCGGAGGCGCGGACCGCCACCTGGTCCTCGCCGTCGAGGCCGGCCAGGACGCCCAGCAGGCGCTGGACGGCGTGCTTGTCGAGCACCTCGGGCAGGTCGACGAGTCCGCCCCAGCCCCGCGGGTACTCCAGGGCGGCGACACGGCCGAGGCCCCACGCGGCGGCCTGGGCGGGCCGGGTGACGGGGTCGGCGGGGCCGGTCGACACGGCGCCGCGGGTGGCGGTCCACAGCCGGGCGCCGAGCCCGCTGTCGCCGAGTGCCTGCGTGAGGGCGACCGTCAGGGCGAGTCCGGTGGTGAGCGGCGGGCAGGCCGTGCTCGGGCGCTCGTCGAGCGGGAGGAGGGACAGGACGCCCGTGAGGCCCTCGGCGTCCTCCAAGGCGGTGAGCCGCTCGGCGAGGACGCCCCGGTCGGCGCACGCGTCGTCGAGCACCAGGGAGCGGGCCTGCGTGCCGTGGGCGTTCAGCGCGGCGAGCAGGACGTCGTGGAGCGCGCCGTCGGTCCCGTCGGTGGTGACGAGCAGCCAGCTGCCGTCCGCCGCCGGGGCGGCGGCCCCGCGCAGCCGGGTCCACTCGACCCGGTAGCGCCAGGTGTCGAGGAGGGCCTTCTCCTGGTTGCCCTGGCGCCAGGACGACAGGGCGGGCAGCAGCGAGCCGAGCGAGGAGACCTGCTCGTCCGCCAGACCGAGGATGGCGGCCAGTTCATCGGCGTCGCCCCGCTCCACGGCGGCCCACAGCCGCTGGTGTGCGGGGTCGGCGGACGCGTCGGCGGTCACGGTCACCGGGGACGGGCCCTGCGGCCAGTAGAACTCGCGCTGGAAGGCGTACGTCGGCAGGTCCACCCGGCGGGCGCCGGAGCCCGCGAAGAAGGCGGACCAGTCCACGCTCACGCCGTGCACCTGCAGGCGCGCCAGCGCCGCGGTGACGGTCTGCTCCTCCGGGCGGTCGGCGCGCAGCACGGGGACGAGCAGGGCGCCGTGTTCGTCGCCGAGGGTGTCCTGTGCCATGGCGGACAGCACACCGTCGGGGCCGAGTTCCACGAAGGTGCTCACGCCCGCGTCGCGCAGGGTGCGGACGCCGTCGGCGAAGCGGACGGCGCCGCGCACGTGCCGGGTCCAGTAGTCGGGGGAGCGCAGCTCCTCCTCGGTGGCGAGCCGCCCGGTCAGGTTCGACACCAGGGGGATGGCCGGTGCCGCGTAGGTCAGCGACTCGGCGACGCGCCGGAAGTCGTCCAGCATCGCGTCCATGCGGGGCGAGTGGAAGGCATGGCTGACCCGCAGCCGCCTGGTCTTGCGCCCCTCCGCCGCGAGGCGGTCGGCGATGTCCCGGGCGGCGTCCTCGTCACCGGCGACGACGACCGACGCCGGTCCGTTGACCGCGGCGATCGAGACCCCGTCGGTCAGCAGCGGCAGGACCTCCTCCTCGGTGGCCTGGACGGCCACCATGGCGCCACCGGCCGGCAGCGCCTCCATGAGTCCGGCGCGGGCGGCGACCAGCGCGCAGGCGTCGGTGAGCGTCAGGACGCCCGCGACGTGCGCGGCGGCGATTTCGCCGATGGAGTGCCCGGTGACGTAGTCGGGGGCGACGCCCCAGGACGCCACGAGGCGGAACAGCGCCACCTCGACGGCGAAGAGCGCGGGCTGGGTCCAGCCCGTACGGTCCAGGAGGGCGGCGTCGGCCGAGTCCGCGGCGGCGAAGAGCACCTCGCGCAGCGGACGGTCCAGATGGGCCTCCAGGCGCGGGGCCAGTTCGGTGAGGACCGCGTCGAGGGCCTCGGCGAAGACGGGGAAGCGCTCGTACAGTTCGCGGCCCATGCCGAGGCGCTGCGCGCCCTGGCCGGCGAAGAGGAACGCCGTCCTGCCGGGGTGGGCGGCCTCGCCCTCGACGAGGTGGGCGTCGGGCCGGTCGGCGGCCAGTGCGGCGAGCGCGCGCAGCAGCGCGTCCCGGTCGCCCGCCACCGCGGCGGCGCGCTGGTCGAAGCGGGAGCGGGTGGTCAGCAGGGAGTGCGCGATGTCGGCGGGGTCCAGCTCGGGGCGCGCCTCGACGTAGGACCGCAGGCGTGCCGCCTGCGCCCGGAGGGCGTCACGGGTGCGGCCGGAGATCAGCCACGGGACCACGGCTGTGGCGTTCGGGGCGGCCGGGGCGGTGCGCTCGGGAGCGGGGGCCGGGGGCTGCTCGATGATGGTGTGGACGTTGGTGCCGCTGATGCCGAAGGAGGAGATGCCCGCCCGGCGGGGGCGGCCGGTCTCGGGCCACGCGGTCTGCTCGGTGAGCAGCTCGACGGCGCCCTCGGTCCAGTCGACCTTGCTGGAGGGGGCGTCGACGTGCAGGGTGCGCGGCAGGACGCCGTGGCGCATCGCCATGATCATCTTGATGACGCCGGCGACACCGGCGGCGGCCTGGGTGTGGCCGATGTTGGACTTCACCGAGCCGAGCAGCAGCGGCCGGTCCGCGTCGCGGTCCCGCCCGTAGGCGGCCAGGAGGGCCTGGGCCTCGATCGGGTCGCCGAGGGTGGTACCGGTGCCGTGGGCCTCGACGGCGTCGACGTCGGCGGGGGTGAGGCCGCCGCTGGCGAGGGCCTGGCGGATGACGCGCTGCTGGGAGGGGCCGTTGGGGGCCGTCAGGCCGTTGGAGGCGCCGTCCTGGTTGATGGCGCTGCCGCGCACGACCGCGAGCACGGGGTGGCCGTTGCGGCGGGCGTCGGAGAGCCGCTCGACGACGAGCACACCGACGCCCTCGGACCATCCGACGCCGTCGGCCGCGTCCGAGAACGCCTTGCAGCGGCCGTCCGCGGACAGCCCGCGCTGCTTGGAGAACTCGACGAACACCGACGGCGTCGACATGACCGTCACACCGCCGGCCAGCGCCAGCGAGCACTCGCCCGCCCGCAGGGCCTGAGCGGCCAGGTGCAGGGTCACCAGCGACGACGAGCAGGCCGTGTCGACGGTGACGGCCGGGCCTTCGAGGCCGAAGGTGTAGGAGACACGGCCCGAGACCAGGCTCGGGGAGGTGCCGCTGCCCTGGAAGCCCTCGAAGTCACCACCGGCGAGCACGGCACTGTAGTCGCTGTACATCACACCGGCGAAGACACCGGTCTGGCTGCCGCGCAGGCTCACCGGGTCGATCCCGGCGCGCTCGACGGCCTCCCAGGAGGCCTCCAGCAGCAGGCGCTGCTGGGAGTCGGTGGCGAGCGCCTCGCGCGGGCTCATGCCGAAGAAGGCGGGGTCGAACTCGCCCGCGTCGTGCAGGAAACCGCCCGAGCGGGTGTAGGCGGTGCCGGGGTGGTCGGGGTCGGGGTGGTACAGGCCGTCGACGTCCCAGCCGCGGTTGGCGGGGAAGCCGGAGACCGCGTCGGTGCCCTCGGTGACGAGCCGCCACAGGTCCTCCGGCGACGTCACGCCGCCCGGGTAGCGGCAGGCCATGCCCACGATCACGATCGGGTCGTCGGTGTCCACGGCCCGCGCGGCGGGCGCGGTGACGGCGGCCTCCGATCCGAGCAGCTCGTCGAGGACGTACCCGGCCAGGGTGCGCACGCTCGGGTAGTCGAAGACGAGGGTGGCGGGCAGCCGGAGCCCGGTCACGGTGTTCAGCCGGTTGCGCAGCTCGACCGCGGTCAGCGAGTCGAAGCCGAGGTCGCGGAACGGGCGGGCGACGTCGATCTCCTCGGCGTCGGCGTGCCCGAGCACCAGGGCCACCTGACCGCGCACCAGATCCAGCAGGGCCTCGTCACGGTCGGCGTCGGCCAGCCGTCCCAGGCGCTGCACGAGGCCGGTGGCGGTGCTCGATCCGGCCACGGCGGCGCGCCGGGCGCGGGTACGGATGAGGCCGCGCAGCAGGGGCGGTACGTCGCCGCTCGCGCGGAACGCGGACAGGGACAGGTCGAGGCGGACCGGCAGGACGACGGGCTCGTCGGTGGCCAGGGCCGCGTCGAACAGCGCGAGGCCCTGCTCGGCCGACAGCGCGGGCATGCCCGCACGGGCCAGCCGCTGGAGATCGGCTTCGGTGAGCGTGCCGGTCATGCCACCGGACTGGTCCCAGGGCCCCCACACCAGGGAGACGCCGGGCAGGCCCTCCTCGCGGCGCCGCTGGACGAGCGCGTCGAGGAAGGCGTTGCCTGCGGCGTAGTTGCCCTGGCCGGCACCGCCGAAGGTGCCGGCGACGGAGGAGAACACCACGAAGGCGGTCAGGTCCGCGTCGCGGGTCAGCTCGTGCAGGTTCCACACCGCGTCGGCCTTCGGACGCAGCACCGCGTCGACGCGCTCGGGCGTCAGGGAGGCGATGACCCCGTCGTCGAGGACACCCGCCGCGTGCACCACGGCGGTGACCGGGTGCCGGTCCAGCAGGTCGGCGAGAGCCTCACGGTCGGCGATGTCGCAGGCGGCCACCACGGCCTCGGCGCCCAGCTCCGCCAGCTCCGCGACCAGGTCCGGGACGCCGTCGGCGGCCGGGCCCCGGCGGCTCACCAACAGCAGCCGTCGCACGCCGTGTTCGGTCACCAGGTGCCGTGCCACGACCGCGCCCAGGCCGCTGGTGCCGCCGGTGACGAGCACCCGGCCCTCGGCGTCCCATACGGCTGCCCCGGACACGGCGTCCGACACCGGCACCCGGGCCAGGCGCGCGGCCTTCAGCTCGCCCGCGCGGACGGCCAGCTGCGGCTCGTCGGAGGCCAGCGCCCGCGTGAGCGCGGCGGCCGAAGCGTCGTTGCCGGTCTCCGTCTCCAGGTCCAGCAGGCCGAAGCAGCCGGGGTTCTCCGTCTGCGCCGAGCGCACCAGACCCCACACCGCGGCCGCGGCCGGGTCGCCGCCGCCCAGGGCGCCCCGGGTGACGAACACCAGGCGCGAGCCGACGAACCGCTCGTCGGCCAGCCAGTCCTGAAGGTGGCGCAGGGTCCGGGCGACCAGCGCGTGCGCGGAGCCGATGGTCTGGTCACCGGCCTCACCGGCGGCGGGGATCAGCACCACGGCCGGTATCGCCGCGTCAGCAGCCGTCAAGGACGCCAGGTCCTGATGGAGCACCGCGCCCGGCAGGGCGCCGGCCAGGCCGAGGGCGTCGGAGCCCACCAGGGCCACCGACTCCGGCGCGGCCGCCTCGGCCCGTACCGGTGCCCAGTCCAGGCGGAAGAGCGCGTCGCGGGCCGCGCCGGCGTCACCGAGGCGCTGCTCCGAGACCGGACGCAGCACCAGGGAGTCGACGGAGGCGACCGGCTCGCCGGAGGTGTCGGCGACGGCGATCGAGACCGTGCCCTCACCGGCCGGGGCGAGCCGGACCCGCAGCGCCGTGGCGCCGGTGGCGTGCAGCGACACGCCCTCCCACGAGAACGGCAGCCCGCCTTGGCCCTGCGCGCCGAGGTCGGTGAACCCGGCCGCGTGCAGCGCCGAGTCCAGCAGCGCGGGGTGGAGGCCGAAGGCACCCGCGTCGGCCTCGCCGCCCTCGGGCAGGCTCACCTCGGCGAACACCTCGCCGCCGAGCCGCCAGGCGGCCCGCAGGCCCTGGAACGTGGTGCCGTAGCCGAACCCGTCCTCCGCGAGGCGGTCGTAGTGGCCGTCGAGCGCCACCGGCTCGGCGCCCGCCGGGGGCCATACGGTCGCGTCGAACGGCACCCGGTGCTCGCCGGCGGTGAGCACACCGGTGGCGTGCTGCGTCCACGGCAGTTCGTCGGCACCGTCCGGACGGGAGTAGACGTTGAGGGTGCGGCGGCCGGACTCGTCGGGGCTGCCGATCCACAACTGGACCTGGATGCCGCCCTGTTCGGGCAGGGTCAGCGGGGCGGCGAGGGTCAGCTCCTCGACCCGGTCGCAGCCGACCTCGTCGCCGGCGCGGATGGCCAGCTCCAGGAAGGCGGTGCCGGGCAGCAGCACCGTGCCGCGTACGGCGTGGTCGGCGAGCCAGGGGTGGGAGCGCAGCGACAGCCGGCCGGTGAGCAGGGCGCCGTCGGAGTCGGCGAGGGAGACCGCCGCGGACAGCAGCGGGTGGTGTGCCACGCCGAGTCCCGCGGCGCGCAGGTCGCCGGACTGGCCGGGGTTGTCCTTGGGCCAGTACCGCCGCCGCTGGAAGGCGTAGGTCGGCAGGTCGACGCGGCGCGCTCCGGTGCCCTCGAAGTAGGCGCCCCAGGTCACCGGGACGCCTCGGGTGTGGAGACCGGCGAGGCCGGTGGTCGCGGCCTGGGCCTCGGGGCGGCCGGCGCGCAGCAGGGGCAGGGCGGCGCGGTCGTCGGCGCCGGCTTCGTCGAGGCAGCTCTGGGCCATGGCGGCGAGGACGCCGTCGGGGCCGAGCTCCAGAAAGGTGGTCACGCCGTGGTCGCGCAGCCAGTCGACGCCGTCGGCGAAGCGGACGGCCCGGCGGACGTGGTCGACCCAGTAGTCGGTGGAGGTGACCTGGGCGACGGTCACCGGCTCGCCGGTCACGTTCGACACGAACGGCATCAGCGGGGCCTGGAGGGTCAGCCCGGACACCACCGCGCGGAACTCGTCGAGCATCGGCTCCATGAGCGGCGAGTGGAAGGCGTGGGAGACGCGCAGTCGCTTGGTCTTGCGGCCGTCTGCCTCCAGGCGGGCGACGACGGAGGCGAGCGCGTCCTCGGCGCCGGCGATGACGACGGCGCCCGGGCCGTTGACCGCGGCGACGGACACCCGGTCGGTGTGGTCGGCCAGCAGCGGCTGGATCTCGTCCTCGGTGGCCTGGACGGCCACCATGGCGCCACCGGCCGGCAGTGCCTGCATGAGCCGGCCGCGGGCGGCGACCAGGGCGGCCGCGTCGCTCAGCGACAGCACCCCGGCGACGTGGGCAGCGACGACCTCGCCGATGGAGTGGCCGGCGAGGAAGTCGGGCTTGACGCCCCACGACCGGGTCAGCCGGAAGAGGGCCACCTCGACGGCGAACAGGGCGGGCTGGGCCCAGCGGGTGCGCTCCAGTTCCTCCTCCCGCTCGCCCCACATGACGTCGCGCAGCGACCCGTCCAGGTGGAGGTCCAGTGCGGCGAGGGCTTCGTCGAGCGCCGCGGCGAAGACGGGGAACCGCTCGTACAGCTCGCGCCCCATGCCGAGGCGTTGGCTGCCCTGGCCGGAGAAGAGGAAGGCGAGTTTGCCCTCGCCCCGGGTGGTGCCCTGCACGCAGCCGGGCGCCGGGCGGTCCTCGGCCAGGGCGGTCAGCCCGGCGATGACGTCGTCGTGTCCGGCGGCGACGAGCACGGCGCGGTGCTCCAGGCCGGCGCGCGAGGTGGCCAGCGAGTACGCGGTGTCGAGGACGCCGGGCCGGGGGTCGGCGGTCAGGGCGGACAGCAGTCGTCCGGCCTGGGCCCGCAGGGCCTCACGGGTGCGGCCGGAGAGCATCACCGGCACGACACCCGGGGCGACGGTGACGTCCGCCGGGCCCTCGGTCTCGTTCGCGGGCTCGGGCTCCGGGGCCTGCTCGACGATGGTGTGGGCGTTGGTGCCGCTGATGCCGAAGGAGGAGACGGCGGCGCGCATCGGCCGACCGGTCTCGGGCCAGGCGGTGTTCTCCGTGAGGAGCCGGACGGCGCCCTCGGACCAGTCCACGTGGGAGGAGGGGGCGTCGACCAGCAAGGTCCTGGGCAGCACGCCGTGGCGCATGGCCATGACCATCTTGATGACACCGGCGACACCGGCGGCGGCCTGGGTGTGGCTGATGTTCGACTTGACCGAGCCGAGCAGCAGCGGCCGGCTCTCGTCGCGGCCCCGGCCGTACGTGGCGAGCAGTGCCTGGGCCTCGACGGGGTCGCCCAGCGTGGTGCCCGTGCCGTGTGCCTCGACGACGTCGACCTCGTCGGCCGACAGCCGGGCGTTGACCAGTGCCTGCTGGATCACCGCTTGCTGGGAGGGGCCGTTCGGGGCGGTCAGGCCGTTGGACGCGCCGTCCTGGTTGACGGCCGAGCCGCGCACCACGGCGAGGATCTCGTGCCCGTTGCGCTGGGCGTCGGAGAGTCGCTCCAGCACCAGCACACCGACGCCCTCCGCCCAGCCGGTGCCGTCGGCGGAGTCGGCGAAGGAGCGGCAGCGGCCGTCGGCGGACAGCCCGCCCTGGCGGCTGAACTCGACGAACGTCGTGGGGCTCGCCATGACCGTGACACCGCCGGCCAGCGCCAGCGAGCACTCGCCCGCGCGCAGCGCCTGGGCGGCGAGGTGGAGGGCCACGAGCGAGGAGGAGCAGGCGGTGTCGACGGTCACGGCGGGACCGACGGCACCGAAGACGTAGGAGATACGGCCGGACAGCACACTGCCGGTGTTGCCGGTGAGCTGGAAGCCCTCGACGCCGTCGGCGGGGCCGAGGCGGTAGTCCTGGGCCATCGCGCCCATGAAGACACCGGTCCGGGTGCCCCGGATGGAGGTGGGGTCGATGCCGGCCCGCTCGAAGGCCTCCCAGGACGACTCCAGCAGCACCCGCTGCTGCGGGTCCATGGCCACGGCCTCGCGCGGCGAGATCCCGAAGAAGCCGGTGTCGAATTCGGCCGCGTCGTGCAGGAAGCCACCGGAATTGGTCTGCGAGGCGGCGAGGGCCTCGGGGTCCCAGCCACGGTCCGTGGGGAAGTCGGTGATGCCGTTCCCGCCGGCCTCGACCATCCGCCACAGGTCCTCCGGGCCGGCCACACCGCCCGGGTAGCGGCAGGTCATGCCGATGATGGCGATGGGCTCCTGGGAGGCCGCCTCGAGGTCCTGCACCCGCTGCCGTGTCCGTCGGAGGTCGGCTGTCGCTCGCTTGAGGTAGTCCCGGAGCTTCTGTTCGTTGTCCATCTCAACTCAACCAATCTCGACAGCCAGTGGCCGAACCTGAATCGCGCCGCCCGAACGTCACCCGGCAGGCACGTCTTGGCCCGGGGCGACGAGACTCGCGGCATCCGCGTCCGCGGAATGCCATGAAGCGAGTCTCGTCGGGACGTCGGCAAGAAATCCCTAGTTCTGCGCGGTGCTTGCGTCCGCGACGACGCGGCGGGACGCGGGTACGCGTCACGCCGCGTCGGTTTCTTGACGCCTGTTGTCTGCTGCTTGTCTGTTGCTTGTCTCTTGCGTGTCTGCCGGCTGTTACCAGCTGCCGGCCAGCAGGAGGTCGCCGTACTCGTGCTCACGAGAGACCTGCTGGAGGTCGGACTCGACCATCATGTGCATCAGCTGCGGGAAGTCGACGGTCGGCTCCCAGCCCAGCTCGGTGCGGACCCGCTGGGTGTCGGCGCACAGCACCTCCACCTCCGCCGGGCGCACCAGGGCGGGGTCGACGCAGACGTAGTCCTTCCAGTCGAGGTCCACGTGCTCGAAGGCATAGCGCACCGCGTCCCGGACCGTGTGCATCTGGCCGGTGCCCACCACGTAGTCGGTCGGCTCCTCCTGCTGGAGCATGAGGTGCATCGCCCGGACGTAGTCGCCGGCGAAGCCCCAGTCCCGCACCGCGTCGAGGTTTCCCAGGTCCAGCTTTTTCTGGTGGCCCAGCTTGATGCGGGCGGCCGCCAGCGAGATCTTCCGGGTGACGAACTCCGCGCCACGGCGCGGGGACTCGTGGTTGAAGAGCATCCCGGACACCGCGTACATCCCGAAGGACTCGCGGTAGTTCTTCGTGATGAAGTGCCCGTACGTCTTCGCGACGCCGTACGGGCTGCGGGGGTGGAACCTGGTGGTCTCGCTCTGCGGAGTCTCGGCGGCCTTGCCGAACATCTCCGAGGACGACGCCTGGTAGAAACGGATCTGGCCGCCGCCCGCATGCCGGGAGCCGTTCAGTCCGCTCACCATGCGGATGGCTTCGAGCATCCGCAGGACACCCATGCCGTTGATCTCGGTGACCAGTTCGGCCTGCTGCCACGACATCGGCACAAAGGAAATCGCGCCGAGGTTGTACACCTCGTCCGGCTGCACCGTGTCCACGGCCGAAACGAGACTTGCCTGATCCATGAGATCGCCGTCCACGAACGACAAATCGGAGACCAGACGGCTCACCCGCGATTTCCGCGGATTGGCCTGTCCCCTGATCAATCCCCATACCTGGTAACCCTGCGACAGCAGGTGTTCCGCCAGGTAAGAACCGTCCTGTCCGGTGATCCCAGTGATCAACGCGCGCCTGGACATGTCATCCCCTTCTCTCCCCCGGACAGACCGCCCGCACGCAGAGCTGTCCCACCACGGGAGCGGAACATGCGAAAGTCCGACGGTGAACGCACCGGAAGAATGACCGGTCGATGAACTGGCACCGAATGCGCTTCTGTCCGGCCGATATATGCGACCGCACGCTCGCAGTCGCCCGACGGCAGTGTCAAGAAAATGCCGACACACTAGGGAATTTGCGAGACTCGGCCCCCGCGGGACACCGTCGGCCGATGCCCGCGAGTGTTCGGCAGCGCGAACACTAGGGATTCTCCTGTGTGTTGTGCGGTGGACTGGGCGGGTCGGCGGTCCGCCGGCCCTGCCGTCCGGAGAGTTCGGTGCTGATCAGACTCCTGCGTGCCCGCCTGCGCCCCTACGGCCGCTCCGTCGCCCTTCTCGTGCTGCTGCAACTGGTGCAGGTCACGGCCACGTTGCTGCTGCCCATGTTCGGTGCCGCGGTCATCGACAACGGCGTGGTCAAGGCCGATACCGATTACATCTGGCGGACCGGCGCCGTCATGCTCGTCGTGGCGGCCCTGCAGATCGCCTGTGCGATCGGCGCGGTGACCCTCGGCTCCCGCACCTCGATGGGCCTCGGACGCGATCTGCGCTCGGCGGTCTTCCGCCGGGTGCTGGACTTCTCCGCCCGCGAGGTGGGCCGCTTCGGCACCCCTTCACTGATCACCAGAACGGTCAACGACGTCCAGCAGGTCCAGGCACTGTCCCAGTCGGCCTTCGGCATCGCGGTGTCGGCACCCATCATGTGCGTCGGCAGCGTGCTGCTGGCGCTGCGCCAGGACGTGCCGCTGTCGATGTTCCTGGTCGCGATCGTCGTGGTGATCGCCGCCACCTTCACGCTCATCCTGACCCGGATGAGCCCGTGGTACGACCTGATGCAACAGCGCGTCGACCAGGTCAACCGGATGCTGCGCGAGCAGATCACCGGGGTCCGGGTGGTGCGGGCCTTCGTGCGCGACACCCACGAACGCGAGCGGTTCACCCGGACGAACGCCGAGATGACCGCGCTGTCGCTGCGTGTCGCCCGGCTGATAGCGGCGATGCTCCCCCTCGTCATGCTGGTGATGAACGCCTTCATGGTGGGGCTGATCTGGTTCGGCGCCCGCCGTATCGAGGCCGGGTCGATGCAGCTCGGCTCGCTGAGCGCCTTCCTCAGCTATCTCGGTCTGATCCTGATGTCCGTGGTGATGGTGACGTTCGTCTTCCTGGCCGTACCCCGCGCGAAGGTGTCCGCCGAACGCATCCAGGAAGTGCTCGACACCGAGCCGAGCGTCAAGGCACCCGAGTACCCGGTCCACACCGGCACGGACGCCGGCCGACTGGAGCTGCGTGCCGTGGAGTTCCGCTACCCGGGAGCGGAGGAGCCGGTACTGCGGGACATCGACCTCACGGCCGGTCCCGGGGAGACGGTGGCGATCCTCGGCAGCACCGGGAGCGGCAAGACGACCCTGCTGAACGTGGTGCTGCGGCTCTTCGACCGCACGGGCGGATCGGTCCTGGTCGGCGGCGTCGACGTGCGCGCGTACGACGCGGACGCCCTCTCCCGCACCGTCGGCTTCGTGCCGCAGAAGCCCTATCTCTTCTCCGGCACCGTGGCGAGCAATCTGCGGTTCGGCAAGCCCGAGGCCACCGACGAGGAGCTGTGGCGCGCCCTGGAGACCGCCCAGGCCCGGGAGTTCGTCGAGCGCATGCCCGGTGGGCTGGGCGCGCGGATCGCGCAGGGCGGCACCAACCTCTCGGGCGGGCAGCGACAGCGACTGTCCATCGCGCGCACGCTGGTGCGCCGGCCCGACGTCTATCTCTTCGACGACTGTTTCTCGGCGCTCGACTACGCCACGGACGCGGCGTTGCGGGCGGCCCTCGCCCCCGAGATCGCCGGGGCGACGGTGGTCGTCGTCGCCCAGCGGGTCAGCACGGTCCGGCACGCCGACCGCATCGTGGTCCTCGACGCCGGGCGCGTCGTGGGGGCCGGCACCCACGAGGAGCTGATGTGCGACAGCACGACGTACCGCGAGATCGCGCTCTCCCAGCTCACCAGCGAGGAGGCCGCCGGTGCGACGAATCGGCCGTGAGCGCGGCGGGAGCACCGCTACGCCCGTACGCCGGCCGTCGCACCGGCTCCCCGGAACCCACAGGAAAGGCGGGGCGGCATGACTCCCCCGGTCAAGGTCGGCACGGCACCGGGCACGCCCCCGCGGGAACCCGGAGCCGTACCCGAAGGGGAGCAGCGCACCCCGCCGGAGAACGCCGAGCCGTCGGAGAAGGCACGCGACCCGCGCGGTACGGTCCGCCGGGTGCTGGGGCTGCTCCGTCCGCAGCGCGGGCGGGTGGCCGTGCTGCTCGGCCTCGGGATCGTCGGTGTCACCCTCAACGCCCTCGGTCCGAAGCTCCTCGGTGATGCCACGGACCTGGTCTTCGCCGGTGTCATCGGCAAGCAGGTGTCCACCGGGGAGTCCAAGGCCGCCGTCGTCGAGCGGTTGCGCGCCGAGGGCCACGACTCGCTCGCCAATGTCTTCAGCACGGTGGACGTGGTGCCCGGCCAGGGCATCGACTTCGACGGCGTCGGACGGCTGCTGCTGGTCGTCCTCGCGCTGTACGCCGCGGCGTCGCTGTTCACACTTCTGCAGGGGTGGCTGGCCACGGCCGTCGTGCAGCGGGTCGTGTTCGATCTCCGGGAGAGGGTGGAGGAGAAGCTCGCGCGTCTGCCGCTCAGCTACTTCGACCGCAATGCGCCGGGCGAGGTGCTGAGCCGGGTCACCAATGACGTCGACAATCTCCAGCAGACCCTCCAGCAGTCACTGAGCCAGCTGATCACCGCGGTGTTCTCGACGCTGAGCATGCTGGTCCTGATGTTCGTGATCTCACCGCTGCTGGCCCTGATCATGCTGATCGGCGTGCCCGTGTCGGCGCTGCTGGCCACGTTGATCGTCAAACGTGCGCAGCCTCAGTTCGCCACCCAGTGGGCGGCCACCGGGACGCTCAACGCCCATGTCGAGGAGATGTACAGCGGGCACTCGCTGGTGAAGGGCTTCGGCAGGCGGGAGTTGGCGGAGCGGGCCTTCGACGAGCACAACGAGGCGGTGTACCGGGCGGGCGCGAAGGCGCAGTCCGTCTCGGGCGCCATCGAACCGTCGATGATGTTCGTCGCCAACCTCAGCTATATCGTCGTGGCCGTCGTCGGCGCGCTGCGCGTGGTGAGCGGATCGCTGTCGATCGGTGAGGTGCAGGCGTTCATCCTGTATTCCGGTGGGTTCAGCCGGCCGATCGTCGAGGCGGCGAGCGTCGCGGGTCGTCTGCAGTCGGGCGCGGCGTCCGCCGAGCGGGTCTTCGCGCTGCTCGACGCGGACGAGCAGGGGCCCGACCCGCGGCGGCCGGTGCGGCCCGAACGCATCGAGGGGCATGTGGAGTTCGAGCGGGTGTCGTTCGCCTACACCCCGGGCACTCCGCTGATCGACGACCTGTCGCTCACCGTGCGGCCCGGCCAGACCGTGGCGATCGTCGGTCCGACCGGGGCGGGCAAGACCACACTCGGCAATCTCCTCATGCGCTTCTACGAGCTCGACGGCGGCCGCATCCTGCTGGACGGCACGGACATCGCCGGGATGACCCGCGAGGAACTGCGCGCGAACATCGGTCTCGTCCTCCAGGACGCCTGGCTGTTCGGCGGCACGATCGCCGAGAACATCGCGTACGGGCGCCCCGACGCCACCCGCGAGGAGATCGTCGCCGCGGCGCGCGCGACCTGCGTCGACCGTTTCGTGCGGACCCTGCCCGACGCGTACGACACCGTGCTCGACGACGAGACGTCGAGCGTCAGCGCCGGTGAGAAGCAGCTGATCACGGTGGCGCGGGCGTTTCTGACCGGGCCGGCGATCCTGTTGCTGGACGAGGCGACGAGTTCGGTCGACACCCGCACGGAGGTCCTCATCCAGCGGGCCCTGAACTCGCTGCGCGCGGGCCGTACCAGCTTCGTCATCGCGCACCGGCTGTCGACCATCCGGGACGCCGACGTCATCGTCGTCATGGAGGCCGGGCGGATCATCGAGCGGGGCACGCACGAGGAGCTGATCGGGAACGCGGGCACCTACGCCCGGATGTACGCCTCCCGGACCCTGGTGCCCGGGCAGGAGCCGGGAGAGCAGGGGGAGCCGGCCGGTCAGGCCTGACCGGTCTCGATGCGGCTGATCCTGCCGTCCGTCATCTCGAACCTCCAGGCGGTGCGCATCTCGCCCCAGGTGTCGTTGCGGAAGTCGGCGATCAGCGAGCGGCCGCCGTCCGACTCGGAGCGCACGTCCATGTGGCCCCCGGCGGTGAAGATCTCCTTGTCGATCCACTGGCGCAGATCACGGTCCGAGCCGTCGTCGGACAGGGTCGCGTCGTCGGTCAGCAGGGACAGGAAGCCCTCCCGGTCGCCGGTGTTGATCGCGAGGGCGAGGGATCTCACCAGGGGGTCGCTGAGGTTCTGGGGGGCGATGGTCATCGAAACCTGCTCCTCGGTCGTTCCGGGCGGATGTCCCGAACGGTAGCCAGGGGGCGGGGTTCCGGCCACGGGACCGCGCCCACCCCGTTTGTAAGATCGTTAAGCGGGGGGATCGACGCATTCACCTTATTGAGGGGAAAGATGACTTACCCCGCCATTCGGTGCGGCCCGCCGCCTAGCGTGAGGGGCGATTTGGTCCAGGCCACGCGAAAGGCCGTGCACGAATGTCCGATCCCTTCCGGCTCCCCTCCTTCTACATGCCGTATCCGGCCCGCCTGAACCCTCATCTGGAGAGTGCCCGCAAGCACTCCAAGGCGTGGGCCCGAGACATGAACATGATCGAGGGATCCGGCATCTGGGAGGAGTCGGACTTCGACTCGCACGACTACGCCCTGCTCTGCGCGTACACCCATCCGGACGCCTCGGCGGCGGAGCTGTCCCTGGTCACCGACTGGTACGTCTGGGTGTTCTTCTTCGACGACCACTTCCTGGACATCTTCAAGCGCAGCCGGGACATGGCCGGCGCGAAGGCCTATCTCGACCGGCTGCCCGCCTTCATGCCCGTCGACCCGGTGGACACGCCCGCGACACCGACCAACCAGGTCGAGGCCGGACTCGCGGAGCTGTGGGCCCGCACGGTCCCGGCGATGTCCCGGGACTGGCGCCGTCGCTTCCACGAGAGCACCCGGCATCTGCTGGAGGAGTCCCTCTGGGAGCTCGCCAACATCAATGAGGGCCGGGTGTCCAACCCCGTCGAGTACATCGAGATGCGCCGCAAGGTGGGCGGCGCCCCCTGGTCCGCCAATCTCGTCGAGCACGCGGTCGGCGCCGAGGTGCCCGCCGCGGTCGCGGCGAGCCGGCCGATGCGGGTCCTCAAGGACACCTTCGCCGACGGGGTGCACCTGCGCAACGACCTCTTCTCCTACCAGCGCGAGACCCAGAGCGAGGGCGAGCTGGCCAACGCGGTGCTGGTGCTGGAGAAGTTCCTGGGCTGCGACACCCAGGAGGCGGCGGACGCCGTCAACGACCTCCTCACCGCACGCCTGCAGCAGTTCGAGCACACCGCGCTGCATGAGGTGGCGCCGCTCCTGCGGGAGCAAGGACTCGACCCGGCGGCGCACGCCGATGTCTTCGCCTACGTCAAGGGGCTCCAGGACTGGCAGTCCGGCGGGCACGAGTGGCACATGCGCTCCAGCCGGTACATGAACGGCGCCTCGGGCGACGCCCACGCGAACGCCCCCGCTCCCCTGGCCACCGCGACCCTCCTGGCAGGCCCCTCCGGCCTCGGCACATCGGCGGCGCGGGCCGTGGTCTCGCTGGCGGTCTCGGTCCCCGCGAGGCTGAGGAGCTACGCCCACGTCCCCTTCCAGCAGGTCGGCCCGCTGCCGCACCCCGACTTCGCCATGCCCTACACGACCCGGCTGAGCCCGCATCTGGACGCCGCCCGCCGGCACAACGTCGAGTGGAGCCATGGTGTGGGAATCCTGGACGCCGTCCCCGGTATCCCCGGGTCCGGCATCTGGGACGAGGAGAAACTCAAGGACATCGACCTCCCCCTGTGCGCCGCCGGCATCCACCCCGACGCGACCCCCGGAGCTCTGGATCTGACGTCGGACTGGCTCACCTGGGGCACCTACGCCGACGACTACTACCCGGTGGTCTTCGGCCGCACCCCGGACATGGAAGCCGCGAAGGCGTGCCACGAACGGCTGCTGCTGTTCATGCCCTTGGACCTCGCGTCGGCGCCGGCCCCGCTGAACCCGCTGGAGCGCGGCCTCGCCGATCTGTGGCCGCGCACGGCGGGCCCGATGGACACCGACGACCGCCGCGCCTTCCAGGACGCCGTCCGGGTCATGCTGGAGAGCTGGCTGTGGGAGCTGTCCAACCAGAAGCAGAACCGCATCCCCGAGCCCGTCGACTACATCGAGATGCGCCGCCAGACCTTCGGCTCGGACCTCACCATGAGCCTGTCCCGGATCGGCCACGGACACACCGTGCCGCCGGAGGTCTACCGGTCACGGCCCGTCAAGGCGATGGAGAACGCGGCGCAGGACTACGCCTGCCTGATGAACGACGTCTTCTCGTACCAGAAGGAGATCCAGTTCGAGGGCGAGCTCCACAACGCGGTTCTCGTGGTGCGGAACTTCTTCAACTGCGGGACCGAGGAGGCACTCGGCATCGTCAGTGATCTGATGACCGCCCGGATGCGCGAGTTCCAGTACATCGTCGCCGTCCAGCTGCCCGCGATGTTCGACGACTTCGACCTGAGCGAGGAGGCCCGCGCGACCCTCACGGGCTATGCCGAGGAGCTCGAGCACTGGCTGTCCGGCATCCTCACCTGGCACCAGGGCTGCCGCCGGTACGCCGAGGTCGACCTGCTCCGCCACAACGCCCCGCCGGCGGCGGCGTGGGGCGTCCCCACGGGCCTCGGCACCTCGGCCGCCAGGATCACGACGCCGTTCCGCCCGCCCACGGCCATGGCGGTGGCCGGGGGCTGACCAGGGCCACGGGCCGCGAGGCTCAGCGGTTCAGAGCTCAGCGGCCCGGGGCTCAGCAGTCCAGGGGGTCCGGGATGCTCGCCGTGGTGGGGCCGCCGTTCCGGCACAGCCCGTAGCCCTGGTCGTGGAGGTCGTCGACGATCCCGGGCAGGGCGTCGGGGAAACGGGTGAAGAGATGCCCCAGGACGACTCCGCTGCGCTTGGCCGCCGCCGGCGCCTGCCGCACCCGGGCCCGCAGGACCTCCGGGCCCGGGAACTGCCCACCGGTCTTCTCCCAGTCCAGGGTGTCCAGGGTCCAGGTGCAGATCCGGTAGCCGAGCTCCGCCGCGAGTGCCGTCTCGCGCGGCCCGTAGTCACCGAACGGCGGTCGCAGCAAGGTGCTCCGCAGCCCGCTGCGGATCTCCTCGCGGGCCGCCTTCTCGCTCAGGGCGGGCAGATGGGGGTGGGAGTAGGAGTGATTGCCGACCCAGTGGCCCTGGCGCCGCAGGGTGACGGCAATGTGCGGATGGCGCTCGGCGTGATGGTTGACGAGGAAGAACGCGGCGCGGACGCCGCGCCCCCGCAGGAAGCTCCCGGCCCGCACGGCCCGGTCCGGGTCCTCGACGGACCAGTCGTCCAGCGTCAGCAGCACCCGGCCGGAGGTATTGCCGCACCGCTCGGCGTCATAGCCCGCCGCCGCGCTCGCGGGGGCCGCGCAGACCGCGAGGACAGCCGACAGCGCCGCCAGCACGGCGATCGCTGCCGTCACGGGCCGGGGGCGACGACAGGGACGGAACGGGCTGCCGGTGATCACCGCCTCAGGCTGGCAGCGGCCGCACCCCGGCGCAAATGAAGACTCGGCCGGCCGGGTGAGACAGGAGCGCCGGGTCAGGAACAGCTGCTTCCGCCGCAGCTCGAGCTGGAGCAGGAACTGCTGGAACACGAGCTGCCGGAGCAGCCCGTGCTGCAGCCGTAGCCGGTGGACGAGCTCGAACCGCCGCTGCCGGAAGAGCGGGACGACGAGGGCTTGTACGGTCGCCACTCGCCGGCCTTCTCCAACTGCTTCCCGAACTCCTCATGGGGGCCCCGTAGCAGGCCCGGACCCCACGCGGCGACGACACCCGCGATGCCCGCCGGATGGCGGTCCGGCTGCTGCTCCACCCAGGGGCATCCCACCCAGAGGTAGTCGTCCATCCGCGCCCCGTGGTCGGTGAACCGGCCGACGCGGGGGCGGCACAGCACCCGCAGCACGATCCCGAGGGCGACCAGGGTGGGAGGGACGAAGCGAGCCAGGGCGGAGTCCGCCGTGAAGGCCGACGCCAGGGCGAGGATCCCGGCGATCACCAGCCAGACGACGTGGATGCCCGCGGCCCAACGCCATGTGCCGTGCGCCTGTACCGGCATCAGCAGGCCTTGCTTCTCCAGCGAGCCTTCCAGGGTCCGCATGCCCCGGCAGCCGGTCAGCACGTCCCGCACCGCGCGCAGGTCGCTGCTCCAGTCGGTGGCGCATTCCTTCAACACGGCCCGCTCGAAGGAGTCCCGGGCGATCGGGCTGATCACTTTGACCTTGCCGGCGGAGTCCACGGAGATGCGTTCCTCGGCGTACATCCGGGCGATCACGGTATCGGCCACGCCCCCCTCCCACCCCTTCAAGTAGGCGATCTCCAGCAGACCCGGTTCGCACCCGGTCGTCAGCGGGACACGGGGGCCACGGGCCGTGAGGCGGAGGCGCAGAAGCCAGGCCGAGGAGATGGCGAGCGCGATCAGGGCCACGGTCAGGGCGATGATCATGGGTCAGCTGCCTTTCGGGGCGGCGCTCGTCGCGATGCGGAGCGAGCGCGCGGCGCGTGAGGTTCGTAGAGCCGTCACCAGACGGCCGAGGCGGCCGGGGGTGGGTCGCGGTCGCATCCGCTCCTCCCACCAGGCGGTCAGCAGCTCCCGCCGTTCGGCGTCCGGCGGTTGGCCGGTGTCAAGGAGGTGGCGGACGAAGTCCGTGGCGTCGCGGCGGTAGCCGTCGGTCATGGGGCGGGTGCGGGCGTAGGCCAAGAACAGGTCACGGAAGTCCCCGGCCAGGATCTCCGCCGGCTCGGGGGCCACTTTGGTGAGGACGTTCGCGCGTTTGGCGATCAGCGCCCGTCGTTGCACCCGCAGCCGCCCCGGGTCGAAGCCGTCGGGCGGCGGGCCGCCCGCGACGAGCGCGGACAGCAGCTCGGTCTGCGCGCGGGCGAGCCGGCGCCGGGCGGCGTCCGTGCCGGGCTCTTCCCCGTCGGGGTCGGGACGCGGGGATTCAGACACGGTGGGGCTCCCGGAGCACGCCGCGTATCGCGGCGAGTTCGGCGGCGAGCCCGTCCGCTGCGGGGAAGTGGTCGTCGCGCTCCAGCAGCACACCGGGCGGGGTGACACGGGAGCACAGCTCGGCGAGGACGTCGAGGACGGGCCGGGTCACCGGGTGCGCGTGGCTGTCGTGCCACAGGCCGTCCTTCTCGAAGCCGCCCGCCACATGGACGTAGGCGAGGGACTCGACCGGCAGTTCGTCCAGGAACGCGGCCGGGTCCTCACCACGGTTGACGTGATTGGTGTGCAGGTTGGCGACGTCGACGAGCAGCCGTACACCGGTCCCCTCGACCAGCTCGGTGAGGAAGCGTCCTTCGGTCAACTCCTCGCCCGGCCAGGTCAGATATGCCGCGATGTTCTCCAGCGCGAGCGGTACGGGCAGGATCTGCTGGGCGATCCGCACGTTCGCGCACAGCACGTCCAGGGCGTCGCGGGTGCGTGGGACGGGCAGCAGGTGGCCGGCCTCGATCCGTGGCGAGGCGGTCAGCGGGCCGCCGGCCCGGACGAAGGCGATGTGCTCGCTGACCAGCGGTGCGTCGAGCTCCTCGGCCAGTTCGGCGAGTGCGACCAGCCGGGCGAGGTCGGGGCGTTCGGCACCGCCGAGGCCGAGCGAGACACCGTGCGGGACGACGGGCGTACCGCGTGCGAGCAGCCGCTCCAGGGGGTCGGGAAGGTGGCCCGGGCAGAGGTTCTCCGCCACGACCTCCACCCAGTCGACGTCCGGCAGTCGCGCGATGTCGTCGGCGATCTCCGGGCGCCAGCCGATGCCCGTGCCCAAATACCCCATGGGTCCCCCGCCCCCGTGCTCCCGCGCGATACCGATCGCGCGGGGAAACAGTCCGGGGGAAAAATACCCCCTGTCGCATCATATGAATGCCTGTTCGAGGAGGCGCGGAAACGTCGGTGTGATGTTGGCATCAGCGGACACGGACACAGGTTCGACTAGCGTTCTGTGACATGCAGAAGAGTCTGTACGGAACCGCTGTCGTGTTGCGCCCGGCGACGCCGGCCGACATTCCCGCGCTCGCCGCCATCCGTGCGAAGCCCGAGGTGTACGCGCGTTGGCGCGGCGGCGAGGACTTGGCGGCCGCGGTGGCCGAGGATCTCGCCTACCCCGGCGACCACAGCCTGGTGATCGAGTACGACGACGAGGTGGCCGGTGCCATCCAGTGGTCCGCCGAGACCGATCCGGACTACCGTCACGCGAACATCGACCTCTATGTGGACCCGGCGGTGCACGGCCGGGGTGTCGGGAGCGACGCCGTGCGCACCCTCGTCCGGCATCTGATCAACGATCACGGCCATCACCGGGTGGTGATCGACCCGGCGGCCGACAACGCCGCGGCCATCCGCTGCTACGGCAAGGTGGGCTTCCGTCCGGTCGGCATCATGCGCCGCTACGAGCGGGGGCCGGACGGCACCTGGCACGACGCCCTGCTGATGGATCTGCTCGCCGAGGAACTGACCGACGACACCCGGCCCGGTGGCGAGGGCCGCGCCGCCTCCTCGGGGACCTGATCGCGGCCGGGGGCGGCCGCGGGATCCCGGCGGTCGCCCCCGGCGCGCGGCTACCGCACCGCGTAGACCTTTTCGGCGAACGCGGCGATCTGGTCGTCGGAGAGGTGCCGGGCCAGGTCCGCCTCGCTGATCATGCCCACGAGGCGCTTGTTCTCGATGACCGGCAGCCGGCGGATGCGGTGGCTCTCCATCTCCTCCAGCACCTCGGAGACATCGGCGTTCGCGTCTATCCAGCGCGGGGTGCCCTCGACCAGGTCGCCGGCGGTGATGTGGGACGGATCGTGACCGGCGGCGACACACTTCACGACGATGTCACGGTCGGTGACGATTCCGCACAGTCGGTCGTTCTCGTCGCTGACCGGCAGGGCGCCCACATCCAGCCGTCGCATCAGCTGGGCGGCGCGGTCCAGCGTCTCCGTACGGGGGATCCACTGCGCGCCCTCGTGCATGATTTCCTTGGCAGTGGTCATGGTTGCCTCCTTGCGTCCCCCCGGCGGCGCGGGCGCGCGCCGGGGGTTCGATCGGACGTCGCCGTGGCTGGCGCACACGGCTCTTCCATCGTCGCCGCCCGTGCCCTCCGCCGCGAACGCGGCACGCTCCGCCCCGGGGCGGCAGCCGGGCGGCCCTTCGCCGTGATCCAGCCGAATCCCCCGCAGTCGCCCGGAAAAAGCGCCTCGGAGGGGGATCCGGTCCGACGGTCAGTGGACGGGGGCCGCCGCCCGGATGTCCGCCACGACGGCCTCGACGAGGGCGGCCGGATCGGGCTGGAAGTAGAAGTGGCCCCCGCTGAACACCCGGGTGCCCAGGAAGCGCGTGCTGGTGGCCGCCCAGCCCTCCGTGCGCGACAGCGGGACGCCCGCGTCGCCGTCCGCGACGAACACCGACAGCGGGATCGGCAGGGCGGGGGCGTCGCGGCGCGGCCGCCAGGTCTCCGCGAGTTCGAAGTCGGCCCGCATGATCGGCGAGAAGAACGCCCAGAGGTCGGGGTCCTCCAGCACCTCGCGCGGTGTGCCGCCCAACCGCAGCACCGCTTCGCGCAGTCCGTCGTCGGGAAGGGCGAAGCGCCGGGTCCCCCGGGGGTGGTGCTCGGGGGCGCTGATCGCCGAGAGACCCAGCCACTGCGGCAGCGGAAGTCCGCGCTCGTGCGCGGCGAGGGCGCTCTCGTACGCGGCGATCGCGCCCATGCTGTGGCCGAAGAGGGCGTACGGACGGTCCATCAGGGGCCGGAAGTCGTCGAGGAACCGCTCGGCCAGCTCCGCCGCGCCGCGGCAGGGCGGGCCGGGGCGGGCGACCCGGCCGGGCGCGTCGACCAGGCACAGTTCCCACTCGGGCGGCAGCAACCGGGCCCAGCTCCGGAACGGCACGTGCGAGCCGCCGGCGTGGTGCAGGGCGAAGAGGCGCAACTCGGGGTCCTGGACGGGCCGGGGGCGGATGATGTTGTTGATCTTGTTGTCGGTCATCAGAGCGGTGGGTTCCTGTTCTCGTCGCCGTCGGCCCGCCGGTGCGCGAGGGCGGACTCGAACGCCAGTATGGCGAGTTCGTGCTCGCGGCACGGGGCCGGGGCGGTAAGTGACGGGGACGGAAACGGAACCTTACTTTCCATGTCGGGCGGTGCGGGGCCCCGCGCCCCCGGCGTACCACGGCGGTCCGGTTGCGGGCGGGGGCGGAGTCCCTATGGTGGAGAACAATCATGATGCTCGCCCCAGGCCGGGACAGGCCGCCCGAGGCTTCGCGGCTTCCCCGCCGCGCGCGACGCCTCGTCGTGGCCGCCTATGTGCTTCTCGCCGCCTCCGTCGCGACGGACCTGGCCACGAATCCGCAATGGACGCTCTCCCCCGTGCTCGCCACGGCGCCCGTGCTCGCCAGCATCGGCACCCGCCGCGCCCGGGTCCCCCTGACGGCCGGGCTGCTCGCCCTGGCGCTCGTCCCCCTGCTCGCGCGGGCCGACCCGGAGGTGTCGCTCGCCGTCCATCTGACCTCGGGCTTCACCGTCCTGGCCATCACCTCGGTCAGCACAGCGAACGTCGTTCTCGTGGCGACGCGGGAGCGCGAACTGCTCCAGTCCCGTTCCGTGGCGGAGGCGGCGCAGCGCACCCTGCTGCGGCCGTTGCCGGAGCGGATCGGCACGCTACGGGTGGCGGTGCGGTATCTGGCGGCCGCGGCCGAGGCCCGGGTGGGCGGCGACCTCTACGCGGCCCTGGCCACGCCTTTCGGGACCCGGCTGATCATCGGTGACGTCCGGGGCAAGGGGTTGTCCGCCGTGGACGCCGCGGCCGATGTGCTGGGCACCTTCCGGGAGGTCGCCCAGGTCGAGGCGGATCTGGCCACGGTGGCACGCCGGATCGACGCCGCCCTGGGACGCCGCCCGCCCAGCGAGGAGTTCGTGACCGCCGCGCTGGTCGGGGTGCCGGACGACGACGGCCCGGCCGAGCTGGTGAACTGCGGCCACCTGCCGCCGCTGCTGCTGCACGCGGGGACGGTGACCGAGGTGGAGACGCCCGTTCCGCAGCCGCCGCTGGGTCTGCTCCATCTGATCGGCGGCCTCTGCGACGGGCAGGGGTTCGTCTTCGAGCGGGGTGATCTGCTGGTGCTGTACACCGACGGCGTGACCGAGGCCCGCGACGCGTCCGGCGTCTTCTACCCCCTGACCGAGCGGCTCGCCCGACTGCCGGAGCTGGTCCCGGACGCGATGGCGGACCGTCTCGTGGCCGATCTGCTCAGCTACGCGGGCGGGGAACTGTCGGATGACGCCGCCCTGCTGGTCGTGCGGCGCGAGCAGTGACACGGCGCTCCCCTCGCGGGTCGGCGGATACCGTCCGTCCGGGGCCGCCGCGGGCGGTCAGGCGCCGCAGTCCAGTTCCGCCGGGGGCAGTTTGCCGGAGACGAGAAAGGTGTCCACCGCGCGGTCGGTGCACTCCGAACCGTTGGCGTAGGCGGAGTGCCCCGTGCCGGCCCGGACGACCAGGGAGCCCGCGCCCAGGTTCGTCCGTACCGCCCGGGCGTTGACCAGCGGCGTCGCCGGATCGACGGCGTAGGAGACCAGGACCATGGCGGGGGCGCCGGGCGCGCTGAGGGGTTCTGCCTTTCCCGTGGGGGTGATGGGCCAGGCCGCGCAGTGGACCATGGCCGTGGCCACGGTGGAGCCGAACAGCGGCGACGCCTTCTCGAACTCCCCGAGGTATCTGAGGATGTCGTCGGGGCTCCTCGGCCCCGGCCTGTCCAGGCAGTCGATGGCACTCCTGGCCATGGAGGGATCGGCGGTGGCTTCCCCGTTCTCCCCGGCCGGTCCCTGCCCGGTGAGCCGGCCCCCGTACGGGCCGAGCCGCAGGAGCGGCTCCGGGTCTCCGTTCATGGCGTCGACCAGGGCCTGGGTCAGCTCCGGCCACTTCGCGTCCTGGTAGAGGGAGTCACGGATGGCCTGGGCCGCCATGGCGGTGGTGAGCCGGGCGCCGTCGGGGCCGGGGACGGGGTGGGCGTCGAGGCCCCGCACGAAGTCGGTGGTCGTGGTGGTGACGTCGTCGGGTGTGGCACCGAGGGAACAGTCGTTCGCCGCGCAGGTCCGCGCGTAGCTCGCGAAGCTCTCGCTGATGGCCTTGACGTCCTCCCGCGCGGTCTGCGCCTGGTCGGCGCCCGGGTCCACGACCCCGTCGAGCACGAAGCGCCCGACCCGGTCCGGGAAGAGCCGGGCGTAGTGCTGGCCGATGTAGGTGCCGTAGGAGATGCCGAGGTAGTCGAGTCTGTCCTCGCCCAGGGCCGCCCTGAGCAGGTCCAGGTCACGGGCGACGCTGACGCTGTCCATGTGTGCCATCAGCGCACCGGTGACCTTCCGGCAGTCGGCCGCCCGCTCGGCGGCGATCTTGAACTCCGCGTCCATCAACTGCCGGGTGCGCGGGATGAGATCGCTGCCGCCGTCTCTCGCGGGGCATATCAGCGGGGCCGAGCGGTGGACGCCGCGCGGATCGAAGCCGACGAGGTCGTAGCGGTCGCTCACCTCGGGGGTCGCCGTGAACGTACCGTCGGCGACCAGGGCGGCGCCCGCCTCACCGGGCCCGCCGGGGTTGAAGACCAGCGAGCCGAGCCGCCGGGAACCGTCCGGTGCGCGCACCCGCGCCACCCGCACCTTGATGGTGTTCTTGTGGGGCACCGCGTAGTCCAGGGGCACCGTCAGCCAGGAGCACTCGGCGTCCGGCAGCGGCTGCTGCACGCCCTCCCCGGCGTCCTCGGGCTCGCAAGGGGCCCAGTCGAGGCGCTGCCGGGCGATCTCCCGGGGCACCCCCGGTACGGGGGGCCCGGGCGGGGCGGCCCGCCGGGGCCCGCCCGGACCCCCCGACGGCGACGGCGGCCCGGTCCTCCCGGCGCTCCCGCCGCCGTCCGCCGTGCAGCCGCCGGCCACGAAGGCCGCGGTGACCATCACCACCGCTATCCTGCCGGGCCGGGTCCGCATCCTCGTCACGTCCTCTCCTGGCGAGGCCCCGGCGGCGGGAGGAACACGGCCTCGGGGACGATCCCAGTCCATCCGCCACCGGGGCGGGCCGCAGCCGGAATGGGGCCATCGGGATGACACGGCCGGGCGGGTTCCCCGGGATCGGCGCGGGGCAGGGTGACTACGAACGTGGCCTGCGAAAGGGCCTGTGGAAAGGGGGACCATGGGACATGCCGCCGCGCCCGGTGGCGACCGGGAGACCGCGCACACCGACGACGACAGCCACGACGGCGACGGGAGGGACCGCGCCGCCGGGCGGGATGTCGTGATCGTGGGCGCCGGGTTCGCCGGTACCAGCGTCTTCCTGCACCTGGTGCGCGCACTGCTGCGCCCGGGCCCACGGACGCGGAACGGCCCCGCGGCCCGCCCGGTACGGTCGGTCCAGGTCGTGGACCCCCACCCCGTCGGGTGGGGGCTGGCCTTCGGCGACAGCGACCCGCTGCTGGTGTGCAACAGCGCCGCCGACGTCAACTCCCTGCTGGCGGACCGGCCCGCCGACTTCATCGACTACCTCCGGGCGCGCGGCGCGCCACCGGAACCGCAGGACTGTGTGCCGCGCGCCCGGATGGCCGAGTACTGCCACGACCGTCACACCGACGCCCGCGCCCTGGCCGTCGCCCACGGCATCGAGGTCCGGCACGTGCGGGACACGGCGGTGTCGGTCAGCACCGGGGCCGACGGGCACCGGGTGCGGCTCCGCGGCGGGCAGGAGATCACCGGCGACGAGGTCGTCGTCTGTACGGGCGTCCACCGCCCCCGCGTCCCGGACGGCTTCGCGGCCTTCACCGGCCACCCCCGCTATCTGGACAGCCCCTACCCCGCCGGCCGGATCCGGGAGGGCCTTCCCCGGGGCAGCCGGGTGCTGGTGCTCGGTACCCACCAATCGGCCGTCGACGCCGCCCTGTTGCTGTGCCGCGACGGCCACCGGACGACCATGGCCTCGCCCTCGGGACTCCTGCCCGCCGTACGGCAGTCGCTGGCCGCGCCGGTGCGCGACTTCCCGCCGTTGGCAGGGATCGCCCGGCTCGACCCCGCCGACCCCCGGCTCGAAGCGAAGGTGACGCGCCGCGCGGTGGAGGCGGTCCGGCTGCTCGACCGCCGCCCGCTGCGGGCGCAGGTCTCCACCGCCGCCGATCCCGTCCGGCGGCTGCGGGAGGAGACCGCGTTGGTGGAGTCCGGTGCCTGCTCGTGGCCCGGCGTCGTCGTGCCCCTGCTGGAAGGGGTGATCGCCCTGAGCGCCGACCTTCCCGCCGCCCGGCGCCGCGCGCTGATGGCGCACTTCGCGTGGTTCGTCGGCCGCTACGCGACGGCGCTGACCGTCCTCAACGCCCGTCGGCTGCTCGCCCACTTCGACACCGGTGCGCTGCGGATGGCTCCCGGCTACCCCCGCGCCGTGTCCTTCGAGGGGGGCGCGTGGCGGGTGGAGTGGCCGCGAACCACGCCTCGCGGGTCCGGGGCGAGCTTCGACTACGTCGTCAACGCCACCGGTTTCCTGCCCCCCGAGCTGTGTTGGGACCCCGACGGCAAGGCCGTGCACCTGGACGGGGCGCCGGGCCCCACCGCTGCCGTCGACCATCTGGAGGCCGATCTGCGGCTGCGCCCACGGCCCGGGGCGCAGCCCGAGCACATCTGGGTGGCCGGGGTGGGCACCCATCCGCGGATCCCGTTCTCCAACCATCTGCGCAACGTGGTCCGTCAGGCCCGCCAGGTCGCGGACGAGATCGCGGCACTGCCGTGAACGCGGGCGGGCGAGCAACTACCGCGTCAATTCCTCAGTGGCTGCTCGTCGTTCTGAAACCGCGGGGCACCAGCCACACCGCGAGCAGGGCCACCGCGACGACGATCGCCGCCGATGCGTACGCCGTCGTGGTGAGCGCGTCGTCGAAGGCGTCCCGGGCGGCTTCGAGCACCTGTCGCCCGGTCGTGCCGCCGGCCTCCTCGGCGACCTCCGTGGCACCGCCGACCGAATCCCGTGCCCGCTCCGCGTCGGCGCCGTCCAGGGGCAGTCCGGTCATGTGCTGGTAGTAGACGGCGCCGTGGATGCTGCCGAGCAGGGCCACGCCGAGGCCGACGCCGAGTTCGTAGGCGGTCTCCGAGACGGCGCCCGCCTGCCCGGCGCGTTCCGCCGGTACGGACGAGACCAGCACGGCTGCCGAGGCGGTGATCGCCAGCCCGTCGCCGAGGCCGAGCGCGGCCAGCACCACCGCGACGGCCGGGTATGCGGTGGGGACCGGGGACAGCGCCAGCAGCAGGAAACCCGCGGCGAGGGCGCCGAGTCCGAGGGCCATGACGGAACGGACCCCGACGTGGTGCATCAGCCAGGGGGTCGACAGCGAACCGGCCAGCATGGCGGCGGCCGCGGGCAGGGTCCGCAGACCGGCCTGGGAGGGCGAGTAGCCGTGGACGTACTGCAGCCACAGCGAGATGAGGAACAGCGCGGCACCGATGGCCAGCATGGCGAGCAGGGTGGCCAGCGCGGCGGCCAGGAAAGGACGGCGCTTGAAGAGGCGTACGTCCAGCAGCGGGTCGTCGGAGCGGAGTTGGCGTCGCGCGAACAGCGCCAGCAGCAGTACCCCGAGGGCGAGCGTGCCCACGTCCCCGGGCAGCAGACTGCCCTTGGCGACGTGCTTGATGCCCCAGGCCAGGGACACGATGCCGACGATGGAGAGCAGGGCGCCCGGCCAGTCGAGCCCGCCGGGCTGGGGGCTGCGGTACTCCGGCAGCAGCCGCAGTCCGGCGACGACCGTGACGACGACGACCGGGAGGTTCACCCAGAACGCGGCCGACCAGCCGAAGTGCTCGACGAGCACCCCGCCGACGAGCGG
This sequence comes from Streptomyces syringium, assembly GCF_017876625.1. Classification (NCBI taxonomy): domain Bacteria; kingdom Bacillati; phylum Actinomycetota; class Actinomycetes; order Kitasatosporales; family Streptomycetaceae; genus Streptomyces; species Streptomyces syringium. The sequence goes on along the minus strand of NZ_JAGIOH010000001.1, from coordinate 7,121,315 downwards.
TCCCACGCACGCCCCGGCGCCCGCGACGGCGGCCCAGACGCCGATGGCGAGCGCCCGCTCGTGGGCGTCGGTGAAGATGTTGCGGATCAGGGACAGCGTCGACGGCATCACCATGGCGCCGCCGAGCCCGAGCAGCACCCGGCCGGCGATCAGCTGGGCGGAGCTGCCCGCGGTGGCCGCGACGACGGACGCCAGGCCGAAGAGGACGAAACCGGTCAGGAAGAGCCGCTTACGGCCGTACCGGTCACTCACCGCGCCGCTGGTGACCAGCAGGCCACCGAGTACGAGACCGTAGATGTCGATGATCCACAGCTGCTCCAGCGCACCCGGCTGGAGATCGTCGATGAGCGAGGGCAGCGCGACGTTGAGGATGGTGGCGTCCATGGCGACCAGCAGAAGGCTGGCGCAGAGCACCGCGAGCATCGCCCAGCGGCCGGGGTCGGGGACCGCGCGGTGGTCCGCCGCCGCGCCCTCGGGGACATCGGCAGGAGAGGCTCGCTCCATGGCACATCGCGCCCTTTCACCGGCTTCCCTTCGCATGATGGGCGAAGCCGGTGAAGGGCGCGATTCGTGATCGGCCGAGGGGCGTCGCGGGTCAGCTCACCGGTACGGGAGCGTCCAGCAGCCCGGCGTGGTGGCGGCGGGCGACGGCCGGGTGCGCCCGGAGCCAGCCCTTGATCTCGTTACGGCCGTACTCGGCGAACAGCGGGTTGGCCGAGTCCTGGGTGACGCCGGGGGCCCGGTGGGCGTGCGGGAAGGGCACCGGCTCGATCCGGGCGTCCAGCCGCGGGTTGTAGAAGAACGGGACGGAGTAGCGCTCCCGGTTCCCGGGCGGGGAGACGACCCGGTGGTTGGTGGCCTTGAGATAGCCGTTGGTGGCGACTTCCAGCAGTTCACCGAGGTTGACCACGAAGGCGCCGGGCATCGGCGGCACGTCGATGAACGCACCGTCGGGGCCCTCCACCTGCAGTCCGCCGACCGTGTCCTGGAGCAGCAGCGTCAGGAAGCCGTAGTCCTTGTGCGCGCCGACCCCCTGCGCGGCGCCGTCGGGGGCGCTGCCGGGGTAGCGGACGAGCTTGAGGTGCAGGTGGGGGCGGTCGGCGAAGGCCTCGTCGTAGAAGTCCGGCGGGGCGCCGATCGCGGCGAGCAGTTCGTGCAGCAGCCGCTGGGCCACCGAGCTCAGCCGGTCGACCCAGTTCAGGGCGGCGGTGCGCAGCTCGGGCAGGGCGGCGGGCCACTGGTTGGGGCCCTCCAGCCACCAGTAGCCGGGCTCGTCCGGGCCGGGCACGCGCGGCGCGCGTTCGGCGCCGATGTCGATCTGGTCCCGCCAGTCGCGGCTGCCGCCGGTCCGCTCGTCGCCTATGCGGGTGTAGCCACGGAAATGGGGCGAGTTGAGGTTGCTGATGGCGAGCCGCTCGGCTTCGGGCAGGGCGAAGAAGGCACGCAGGGTGCGCATCAGCTCAGCGGTCTCGGCCTCGGTGATGCCGTGGCCGGTCAGATGGAAGAAGCCCACGTCACGGGCGGCGGTGTGCAGCGCGTCATGGAAGCGCGCCCGGGCGTCGGGGCCTGCCGAGGCGGCGGAGAGGTCGATGACGGGAAGCTCGTTGATCATGAAATTTATCCACAGCGTGAGGGCCCGGTCACGCCCGGCGGTGGCCGGACGGCCCGCGAAGCGCCGCAGGGTATGCGGAGGGAGCGGGGCCGGGAAGCGGCTAGGAAAGGCAGAAGAAAGAAAAAGGGGGACCACTGCCCGGAGAGCGGGGCACGGTCAGGTGATGGTCAGCCGTAGTGGCGACAGGACATGCTCGTAACACGGACGAGGTCCACGTGGCGGCGCTTGACGAGCGGAATCACACGCCCAGCGTATACGACCGGGCGCCGAACCGTTTTTCGAGCCCGGTCCGGGGGCGGGCCGGGCCCTGCCGCCCGTGCTCCGCCGGGCGCTCAGCCGTTGCGCAGGCGCTCCAGGTCGCGGCGGTCGCGCTTGGTCGGGCGGCCGGCGCCCCGGTCACGGTGCGCGACCTGGGCGATCTCCTCGCGCGGCGGGGCCGGCGGGCTGTTGTCGACGTAGGCCTCGGCGGCGACCGCGGCGCCGACCCGCTTCTTCACGACGCGCGAGACCACGACGATCCGGTCCCGGCCGCCCACGCGCAGCCGGACCTCGTCGCCGCAGCGCACCGCGTGGGCGGGCTTGACGCGCTCGCCGTTGACGCGCACGTGACCGGCGCGGCAGGCGGTGCCCGCCAGCGAACGGGTCTTCGTGAGCCGCACGGACCAGATCCAGCTGTCGACCCGTACGGACTGCTCGTCGGAAGCCATGCCCCCACCTTATGCAAGCCCTCCCCGCGGGGTGAATGCCCCGCGGGGACGACATCGTGTCGTTCGCATGCTCACCGGGCGATGCCCACCGGGCGGATGATCACCACGCGACCGGCAGGTCGACCGGGCCCCGGATCAGCACCTCGGTCTGCCACCGCACCCGGTCGGCCGGAATCGCGAGCCGCAGCCCGGGGAGCCGGTCGGCCAGGGTGGCCAGCAGGACCTCCGATTCCATGCGGGCCAGCAGGGGGCCCACGCAGAAGTGCGGGCCGTGCCCGAAGGCGACGTGCGGCGGCCCCTGGCGCTCGAAGTCGATCCGGCCGGGCTCGGGGTAGACCTCCTCGTCCCAGTTGGCGGCGACGTAGGAGACGTAGACGATGTCACCGGCGGCGATCCGGGCTCCGCCGACCTCGATGTCCACGGTGGCGATGCGCGGCTGCCCGACGCCGTGCTTGTGCGGGATCCAGCGCAGCAGCTCGTCGACGGCCTTCGGCACCACCTCCGGCTCGGACCGCAGCCGGTCCAGCAGCCCGTCCTGGGTGAGCAGGGCGTAGACCATGTTCGAGGTGTTGTTGCGCACCGCGTGCCAGCCGTTGAGGCCCATGAGGGTGGCGAGGGCCAGCAGCTCCTCCTCGTCGATCCGGCCCGCGTCGACGGCGGCCACCATCGTGCTCATCAGGTCGTCCCGGGGTGCGGCGCGGCGTTCCGCGGCCAGCTGGCGGAAGTAGTCGTGGGCGGCCTGCTTGACGTCCTTGGCCCGCTCGGCCGCCCCCTCGTCGGACGCCCTCGTCAGCAGGGTCTGCGCCCAGTCGCGGATCTGCGGCCGGTCCCCGGCGGGGACGCCCATCAGCTCGCTGACCATCTCCAGGGGGAACGGCGAGGTGACGTACCGGATGAGATCGGCGGGCTGTCCGGCCGCCAGCAGATCGTCGATCAGGCCGTCGAGCACGGCCTGGGCGCGGGGCCGCAGCCGTTCCATGCTGCGCTGGGTGAACGCGGGGGCGACCACCGCGCGCACGCGGGCGTGGTCGGGCGGGTCCACGAAGCTGACGGCACGGTCGAGCGGGATGAAGTGCTTGGTCATCTTGGGCACGGACCTGCCGAGGATGTCCCGGCTGAACCGCGCGTCCGAGGCGACGAACTTGACGTCGGCGTACCGGGTCATCAGCCAGCAGTCGCCTTTGCCGTGCGGCAGCCGGATCCGGACGGGAGGGGCCTGCAGCGCCTCCTTGAGGAAGGGGTCGAAGTCCAGCGCGGGCAGGTCGGGGACCTCGTACATTTGCGGGGTTTCACCGATCGTCACAGTCGCCTCCGCCTCGATGGCCGCCTGGCCCGCCGCCAGGCCGGTCGCGCGTCACGCTACCGCCGACGGGGCCACCGGCCGCGGGGCACGCGCATCGTCGACCCCGTTCAGGCGAATGCCCCGCCGGTCACTTCGGTGGCGAGGGCTGGCGACGGCTGGCGACGGCCCCCTGGACGATGAGGCAGCCTCGGCCGGGGTCGGCCCGAGGCCGACAGGGTTGACCCGTTCGGGGGAATCGGTCCGCGGGCTCCGGCGCGGCCGACGGCGGGCCGCCCCCTTCGGCCGATCGGCCGCGGCCAGACTGGGCCGATGGAAACGCAGGTCACGGAGATCGCGCCGGACATCTACCGGCTGTCCACCTACATCAGCGACGCGGACTTCATGTTCAACCAGTTCCTCGTCGACGCCGAGGAGCCGCTGCTGTTCCACTGCGGGCTGCGGGCGCTGTTCCCCCTGGTGTCGGAGGCCGTGGCCCGGGTGACCCCGGTGGAGAACCTCCGCTGGATCACCTTCGGCCATGTCGAGGCCGACGAGTGCGGCTCGCTGAACTCCTGGCTCCAGGCGGCTCCCCGGGCCCAGGTCGCGCACGGCACGATGGGGTGCCTGGTGTCGGTGAACGACATGGCCGACCGTCAGCCGCGCCCGTTGGAGGACGAGGAGGTGCTCGACCTCGGCGGAAAGCGGGTGCGCCGCCTGGAGACCCCGCACATGCCGCACGGCTGGGACGCCGGGCTGCTCTACGAGGAGACGACCGGCACGCTCCTGTGCGGTGACCTCTTCACGCGGATCGGTGACGCCCCGCCCCTGACGGAGAGCGATCTCGTCGGCCCCGCCCTGGCGGCCGAGGACGTCTTCCGGTCGACGTGCCTGACGGCCGACACCGCCCCGACCATGCGCCGGCTGGCCGGGCTGCGGCCGGCGACGATGGGTTTGATGCACGGCCCGTCGTACACGGGCGACTGCGGCCGGGCGCTGACCGATCTGGCGGCGGCCTACGAGGACCGGTTCCTGGCGTCCTGCGACGGTCACCGCGGCAAATGACGGGCAAGTGACTCCGCCCTCGGCCGGCCGGGGCACGCGCTAGGTCGAGAACTGTCGCATCAGCCGCATGCCCTGGGCCGGTGTCATGTGCGGCAGATACGCCTTGGAGATCGCCCGGGTGATGGCGGGCAGGAAGGCCGGGTCCGGGTAGGCCATGTACATGGGCCGGTACTGGGGCTGGAATTTCGCCTTGAAGTTCAGCAGGGACCGGAAGCCGTAGACCGGTTCGAGGACCTTTCCCCCGTAGTCGAGGACGCGTTGCAGCGCGGCGGCGGGCTGGGCGCTGGCCGTGCGGGCCAGCGGGGCGCCGGAGAGGCTGAGGAACGCGGCGCCCTCCTCCTTGAAGCCGAGGGCCGCCGAGGCGATCAGGAACTCCATCGAGCCGCGGAATCCGCCGGCCCTGCGCCGCATGAAGTCCAGTGTCCAGCCCACGGGCCTGCCGTCGCCGTACACCGGCATCCAGCTGGTGATGCCGTGCACCGTGCGGTCGCCGTCCACGGCGAGCAGACAGCGCACCGCGGGGTCGTCGAGTTCGTCGAGGCCGCCCAGGGTGAAGCCCATCTCCGGCAGTCCCTTGTCGGCGACCCACTCCTCGGAGATCGACCGCACCTGGTCGGTGAGGGCGACCGGGGCCTCGGGGTAGGACCACCATTCCGCGGTGATGCCCTCCTTCTTGGCCTTGTTCAGGGCGGTACGGACGTCCTGCCATTTCTTTCCGGTGAAGGCCAGGTCGGGCAGCGGCACCACGGTGTCCTCGGCCACCTGCACCGACCGCCAGCCCAGCCGCTCGGCGGACCGGAGGGTCTCGGACCCCACGCTGTAGAAGCAGGGCGTCCAGCCGCGCTCGTCGCAGTACCGGGAGAAACCGGCGACGGCGGCCTCGCGGGCCCCCGGGTCGCCGAACGGGTCGCCGGTCGTCAGCGCCACCGTGGAGATCACCCGGTAGGCGACGGCGGCCCGGCCGCTCTCGTCGAACCAGTAGTAGTTGCCGTCCCAGGTGGTGAGGTAGGAGAGGTTGGAGCCGCCGTGCGCGGTGAGGAGTTCCCGGGCCCGTACGGCCGCGTCCGCGTCGGTGTGCAGCCGGGGGCGGCGGAAGGTGAAGAACAGCGCGACCAGGGCGACCGCCCAGAAGACGAGCCCGCAGTACTGGTAGAGCGCCTTCGCCATGCCGCCGACCGGGATCGGCGAGTCGGTGAACTCGTCGAGGAAGGCGGGCGGCAGGAACACCGACACCAGCCCGCCGAAGAGCAGCCCCGGGGTGGCGTCCGGGTCGTACTGGTCGCGCACGGCGTGTCCGATGCCCACGTAGGCGGCGCAGACCAGCACGAACGCGGCCCCGACGACCGCCGACAGCTTGGCGGTCGCGGTGCGCGGCAGCCGCAGGTCGAACCGGTCGCGGGTGAGGACGAGCAGGAGGAGGACCAGGACCGGCAGCAGCATCTGTTCGACGAAGGACTGGACGTAGCCCGCGTGGTCGGCGGGCACCGCGCCGTAGGCCCGGGGGTCGGCGAGGAAGTCGTTCAGCAGATAGCCGAGCAGCGCGATCCAGGCGAGGTGCACCAGCACGGCGAGGCCCCAGGCCAGGCGCAGCCCGCGGCGCAGCCCCTCCGCGAGGACGAGCAGCAGCAGGGGCACCAGCGCGGCCATGACGACGGACGGCGAGTGGTAGAAGTCCTGGATCGCGTGCTCGGAGTGGCAGTCGCGGGCGGAGGTGGCGCAGGCCTCCGCGACCTCCTCGGCGGTGGGCTGGATGGAGACGTAGAGGTTGTCGAAGGAGTTGAAGGGGCCGTACGCGTCGCGGTAGAGGATGGCGATCATCGGTCCGATCGCGGAGGCGGCCACGACGAGCGCGACCAGCACCCGGGCCTCGGTGTGCGAGGAGCGCCGCAGCCGCACCCGGCCGGAGCGGTGGTAGAGCGCGGCACCGGCGGCGAGGCCCACGACGACCCCGCCGAACCGCATGACGCCCTGCAGATGCCCCACGTACAGGGCCATCACGAGCGCGAACGCGCCGATGCCGAGCCGTACCCGGCGCCGCCACAGCGCGGTGAGCCGGTAGCTGAGGACCGCGCCGACGGCGAGCGCGCCGACGGTCGGGGTGACCGCGAGGTCCCCGGAGAGGCTGTCCAGCCACTGTTCGCCCGCCAGCGAGCCGAGTTTGACGATGCCGAGGGCGAGCAGGGTGCCCGCGATCTGGCCGCCGAGCAGGATCGCGGCGGTGCGGGCGACGCCGAGGCGGCGTTCGGCGGGCGTGAGGAGCACCAGGACGAGGAGGGTCGCGCCGATGTACCCGGCGAGGCCGGGGCACCACAGCAGCGACGTGGCCGGGGTCCACCACCGGCCCTCGGCGAGGGAGGGCAGCCCGGCCCCGAAGCGTTCCATGCGGTGTCGGCCGGGGCCGCTGCCGAGGCTGCCGGTGACGGCGCCGACGATCCACAGGACCGCGAGGAAGGCGAGGGTGAAGGGGGCGTGCCGGACGGGGGCGAGGAGCCGGTCGAGGGTGGTGCGCCACGGGTGCCGGCTGTCGCCGGTGACGGGCGCCTCGGCGGGGTCGTCGGGCGGTGCGGGAGGAGGGGCCGACGTCATCGGATCAGTCCTGTCTCCCGGGACAGCCAGGGTAGTTGGCGCTCCAGTCCGGGCCGCCAGACCTGCCAGCTGTGGCCCCCGGGGAGCTCCACCCACTCGGCCCGCATGCCGGCTTTGACGGCGGCCTCGTAGACCTTGCGCTGTTGCGGACCGTAGGTCTTGTCGTCGCTGCCGGCGATGAACGCGGCCTTGGTGTCGGGGAACCGGTTGCGTGCCATCACGTCGAGCGGGTTGACGGCGGCGAAGGCGGCCGGGTCGCCGCCGAACGCCGTGTCGACGGTCTTCTTGGTGCTGCCGAGGGTGGGGGCGTCCTGGCCGGAGATGTCGTTGACGACGCCGTAGACGTCGGGGGCGTTGACGCCGAGCTGGAGGGAGCAGGTGCCGCCGAAGGAGATGCCGGAGACGATCCAGGAGGTGCGGTCCGTCGCGACCTGGAGGTGGCTCCGGATCCAGGCGGGGACGTCCGCCGCGAGGTAGGACTGGACGTTGCCGAGTTTGGAGTCCACGCAGAGGGTGTTGGCGAACTGCTTGCCGAGCGGGTCCACGACGACGACCACCGGGGCGAGACCCCGGTGCGCGGCGGCGAAGGCGTTCATCATGTCCACCAGCCGGCCGGAGTTGATCCAGTCGTCCGGGGACCCCGGCTGGCCGGCCATGAGCACGATGACCGGCAGCAGGGGGCGGGGGGTGGAGCGGTAGGCGGGAGGCAGGAAGACATACGCGCTCCGGGCGTCGAAGCCGGAGGTGGTGCCGGGGATGGACGACTTGGAGAGCGTGCCCTTCTCGGGCAGTCCTTTGGGTGGCCGCCACACTTCCGAGACCGCCTTGCCCTCCGGGACCCGCAGGGCGGGCTCCTCGCGCCCGGTCGCGTCGGCCAGGCTGGTGGTCTTCTGCAGCCAGGTGTTCAGGGCGGTGCGCGCCGTCGGGTACTGGTCGAAGTGCCGGTTGATCTGCGAGGCCCCCAGCAGGACGACGAGGAACCCGGCGAGCAGGGCCGGCAGCCACAGGCGGGGCCGGAGCAGCGGGAGGCGGAAGGCCGCGAGAGTGATGCCGAGGACGGCCACTCCGGCCCACAGCACCACATCGGTCGGCAGCGGGTCGGGGAAGACCTGGAGCCAGTCGTCCACGGCCACTTGCAGCAGCCAGGTGAGGAGCACGGCGAGCACGACGGCGACCGGTCCCCAGCGGATCCACCACCGCCGCTGCCGGGAGTAGAGCAGGGCCCCCAGCGCGCACAGCCCCACGACCAGAAGGATGAGCGGAATCCATCCGCTCACCAGTGACCAGTCCAGCGGGCCTGCCGCGATCCGCATGCGTCGCACCACGTCCGTGTGGGGGCCGGGGGGTGTGGGCGAACGGGTCGCTCTGCCTTGAGCTACGGCCCCACGTCGGTGGAGCCGGGTGGACTTGAACGCACCATCTACCCGTTCACCGAAAATGCTACCTTTCGGTGGATATCCGGCAACTCAAGGAGGCCGGGCCACCGTGGCCGGGCCGTCTCTCACGCGAGCGTGCCGAGGATTTCGGCTATCTCGCCGGGCCGGAGTTGCACGCCGAGGTGGCTGGTGTCGACCGTGTGGACCTGGAAGGGGTTCCCGGGTGTCAGCGCGTCGGCCTCGGCGATCATCCGGTCCTGCATGGCGAGCGGGACGGCCCGGTCCAGGGAGAAGCGGACATAGGCGCGGGGGATCCGGCCCCACGTGTCGGCCCGGACACGGGCGTCGGCGGTGAGGACGCCCGCGGAGTCGGCGGGTTCGAGGATGTTCAGGCAGGCACGGAACTGCTCGTCGGTCGCGTCGGCCGCCAGCGCCTCCTTGGTCGTGAGGAGGAACCGCGGGTCGGCCGAGCGCCAGTTGACCAGGGACGAGGCGACGTCCCTGATCCCAAGGTCCGCCAGGTAGTCGGCCACGCTGGGCAGTTGGACGCAGCACCATGCGGAGACGTACACGATCCGGCCGATCAGGTCGGGCACCGTGTTTCCCACGCCGCTGATGGTCGCCCCGCCACCACTGGTTCCCACCAGGATCACCGGCCCGTACTCCGCGACCCGGCGCACCGCCTCCACGACGTGGGTGACGTTGTCCTCCAAGGTCACCCCGGCCAGCGGCGAGGGCTGCGCCGCGAAGGCCTCCGGATCCTGCGGTGCCTGGTAGGAGAGCGGGAAACAGGCGTCCATGCCATGGCCCGGCAGGTCGACGGCGAGCGCCCGGTGCCCGAGCAGCGCGAGTCGCCGGAGAACGGGCGACCAGGCGTAGGAACTGCTGTGCGCGCCGTGTACGAGCACGAAGGTCGGCCGGCCGTCCCGGCGCGCTGCACCTTGTTGACGCTCCAGCGCCATGGGGGGCTCCTCTCGACAGGGAATCGGGGTTCGTGCTCGTCCTTCCTACGGCGTGCGGCAGGCCGTCAGCAGGGTTTCCGCCAGGAATCCAGGTCGAGGCGCTTGCGCATGGAGCTGAGCCCGAGCCGCTTGGCGTCACGGCAGAACGCGTCTGGCGCCAAGGAGTACTCCACGTGGAAGACCGCCTTGTCCCGCCGCACGAACGGTGCCAGCCGGTCGCATTCGCCGAACTGCGCGCACTCCTCGTTCACCGCGAAGTCGAAGTCCCCCACGAGTTCCGGGATTTGGTCCAGGTCGTTCTTCAGGCCCACGGCGAGCCCCCGGTCGTGGGCCAGTTTCGCGAGCATGCGGTTGAAGTCCAGTTGGTGGGCGGCGGTGAGCGGAAATCCGGTGGTGTTGCGGTATCCCTCGGTCAGGTCCGGTTCGACGGCGTCGAAGCCCTTCTTCCGGCACATCTCGATACGGGCGGCCATCAGCGGACGGAGGACGTCGAGGCGACGGATGTCGAGCCACCGCTCGCCCGCCCAGCCGTTGTTCTCGCCGAGCAGTTCCCTGGGGAAGTCCGCCTGGTCCGGCCGGAATTTCTCCCAGGCGCCCGCGTTGATGTAGCAGATCACCTTGCGGCCGCGGGCGTGCAGTCCCGCGACGGTCTCCGCGGAGTTCTCGAAGCCGTCGATGTCGTAGACGGGAACGTCCACGCTCATGTCGACCCGCCCGTCGAGCTGCCATTGCCAGCGGGTCCCGGGGCGGGGCCGCCAGCGCCGGGAGGCGGGGCGGTTGGTGCCGGGGCCGCGGGAGCCGTGGGAATCGGCGGATTCCGAGGGCTCTGAGCGATCCGCGGGACCTGAGGGGCCTTGGGGGTCGTCCTTCTCCCCGTCGGGGTCCGGGGTGCCGGTTCTCCCGGGGGCGGCGGAGGAAGGCGTCCCCGATTCCTCGGTGCCGGGCCCGCCGTCGGCGGTGGAGCAGCCGGCGAGGCCGAGCAGGGCGAGGGCGAGCAGCCCGGCCCCGACGCGCCGCCCGGTCACCGGGCGTCCCCCGCGAGCCCGGTGCCGACGCCCGTCAGCGGCACGGTCTGCCAGGGGTTGGCCCCCTCCCCCGGCACCGCGCAGTGCACCGCGGCGCCCCGCCCGTCGGCGGTCCGTGCCACCTGCTCCGCGTGGTCGGGCGGGACCCCGTGGACGAGGTGGCAGAACCGCTCGGGCGGGTGATCGGCCGTCCAGTTCGGCACCGTCGCCCGCCGGTAGGTCTCCCAGCTGCCCTCGAAGGTGACCAGGAGGTCGGCGATCAGGGCGTAGCCGGGGTCGGGGTGGGTGCCGGGGTTGAGTACGGCCGTCCGGGCGCCCAGCGCCCTGGCGAGGACGACGAGCCTGCGGTAGCGGGGCAGCAGCGCGGCTCGGGCCGCCGCCTGGTCGAAGAAGATTCCGTCCACGTCGTACCACCTGCGGTATTTACGGATGTCGGAGATGATCTCGCGCGGTGGCCGGTGGCCGTAGCCGGTGTCGGTGTAGCCGAGCAGCGGGACGCCCGCGCCCCGGAGCCGGCCGGCGGCCGTCAGGAAGTCCGGGTCGGGGCGGTGGCCGGGGCCGTCCGCCACGTTGAGCACCACGGCGTACAGTCCGGCGGCGGCGTCCGTCAGCGACGTCCACGCCTGCGGGTTCACCGCGGGGTGGACGTACAGCGGGACGAGCAGCCGTCGCCGCGTCCGGCCGGTCACCGGAGGGACTCCGACCGGGTGCGGGTCTCGGCCCACAGATCGGCGAGGGAGTCGGCGAGGGCGTGCCGGGGGGCCCAGCGCAGGGCGTGCGCGGCGGCGGTGATGTCCGCCTGTTGCCAGGAGACGGCGGCGGAGCGCGTGGAGCCGCCGCCGTCCTCCTCGATGCGGCCGCGGAAGCCCGCGGCCCGTACGAGCCCGTCGGCGATCTCCCGGACCCGGCGGGCCCGGCCGCCGGCGATGTTGAGGAGAGGGGGCAGCGGCGCGGGCGCGGTGACGGCGAGGGTGACGGCGTGTGCCACGTCCCGCGCGTCGACGTAGTCGCGGTAGGCGGAGAGGTCCCCGGTGCGCACGTTGCCGTCGGGGCCCGCCCGGTGCAGTTCGGCGGCGAGCCGGCCGGGCAGTGAGGAGGCGGGGGAACCGGGGCCGACGAGGTTGAAGAGCCGCAGGACGACGGCGTCGAGGCCGGAGGCGGTCACCGCGAGGGTGCCGGCGAGTTTGGTGGCGCCGTAGAGGCCGACGGGCCGGGCCGGGGTGGTTTCGGTGACGGGCCGGTTTCCGTCCGTGGGCCCGTACTCGGCGGCGGAGCCGAGGTGGACCAGACGGGCCGCCGGGGCGGCCTCGCGCAGTGCTTCGCACAGCACGGCCGGCCCGCGGGCGTTGACGGCGGCGAGGTTCACCGCGCTGCCGTCGACGGCGCCCGCGCAGTTGACGACGGCGTCGGGGGCCGCCGCGCGCAGCGCGGCCGCCAGGTGGGCCGGGTCCGCGGTGGCCAGGTCGACGGGGAGATCGGCGCCGGGGGCCCGGCCGCCGTCGAGCACCCGCGCGCCCGGGAGGGCGCGCAGTTGCCCGACGGCGTGCCGGCCCAGGAAGCCGGTGGCGCCCAGAACGAGGATGCGCATGCGGACCGTTCACGCTCCCTTGATCAGCATGTCGCGGTGCAGGGAGAACTCCCGGTTGGCCCGGTCGTAGTCGTCGGGCCGGCCGATGTCGAGCCAGTAGCCGTCGAACTCGTACGCGTGCGGCGGGGTGTCCGCGGCCAGCATGTCCAGGACGAGCTCGTCGAAACCGAGCGGCAGACCGGGGGTGTAGCGGGACAGGGCATCGCGGGACACGCCGTACACGCCCATCGAGACCCGGTAGTCCATGCTGGGCTTCTCGGCGAAACCGACGACGCGCCCGCAGTCGGTGGTCAGCACCCCGAAGTCGATGTTCACTTTCCGGGCGTAGGTGGCGATGGTCAGCGGCGCCTCGGCGGCCACATGGGTGCGGTACATCGCGCCGAAGTCGAGGTCGGTGAGGATGTCGCCGTTCATCGCCAGGAAGTTCTCGGGCAGCCGGTCGAGCATGGTGAGCAGGGGGCCCATGGTGCCCAGTGGGCTCTCCTCGGTCGTGTAGTCGACCTTGATGCCCCATTGGGAGCCGTCGCCGACGTAGGCGCGGATGATGTGCCCGAGGTGGCCGATGGCCAGGGTGCAGCTGGTGAAGCCCGCGTCGGCCAGCTGGCGCATCACGATCTCGAGGATCGCGTGTTCCTCGCCGATGGGCACCAGGGGCTTGGGCAGCGCGGTGGTGTACGGACGCAGCCGGACGCCTTTGCCTCCGGCCAGTATGACGACATGCATGGTGGCATTCCTCTCTGCGATGGGTGGCGCCGGAACGGGTGTGACGTGACGTCAGACGTTGTAGATGCCGACCTTGTACCGGCTGAGGTTCGCCGGGTCGCGGAAGAAGTCGATGGCCCGGACGAGCCCCGCTTCGAGGGTGTGGGCGGGGGCCCAGCCGGTGGCGGCGCGCAGCCGGGTCGCGTCGCAGACCAGCCGCATCACCTCCGAGGCCGCGGGCCTGATGCGCGCGGGGTCCTCGGTGACGGCCAGGTCGGAGTCCATCAGCTTGCCGATCAGCAGCACCAGGTCGCCGATCGAGATCTCCTCCCCGGTGCCGGCGTTGAAGGTGCGGCCGACGACGTCGGCGGCGGGGGCGGCGCCGACGGCGAGGAAGGCGGCCACGGTGTCCTTCACATACGTGAAGTCCCGGGTGGGGCGCAGATCGCCGAGGGTGATGGCCCGCTCCCCGGCGGCCACCTGGGCGATGACGGTCGGGATGACGGCACGCATGGACTGGCGGGGGCCGAAGGTGTTGAACGGCCGCAGGGTGACCACCGGCAGGTCGAAGCTCGCGTGGTAGCTGTCGGCGAGGCGGTCGCCGCCGGCCTTCGAGGCGGCGTACGGGGACTGGGTGTTGATGGGGTGGTCCTCGTTGATCGGCACGGTCCGCGCGGTGCCGTACGTCTCGCTGGTGGAGGTGTGCACCAGACGGGGGATGCCCAGGTGGCGGACGGCCTCCAGCACGTTGAGGGTGCCGGTGACGTTGGTCTCCACATAGCTGTGCGGGGCGCGGTAGGAGTACGGGATCGCGATCAGCGCGGCCAGGTGGTAGACGGCCTCCGCGCCCGTCACCAGCCCGTTCACCGATCCGGGGTCGCGTACGTCGCCGAGGACCACCTCGACGTGGGACATCACCTCGTCGGGAAGCGTCTCCAGCCAGCCGAAGGAGGAGAAGGAGTTGTACTGCACCATGGCGCGTACCCGGTGCCCGGTGGTGACGAGTTCCTCCACCAGGTGCGAGCCGATGAATCCCTCGGCGCCGGTGACGGCGACCAATGCGGATGCGGATGCGGACATGCTGGATCTCCCTTGTGTGTGACGTTCGATCACCAGGCGTGTTCATGAAGGTCGTCCATGACGGGTGCCGTGCGGTGTGCGTGAGGTGCGATGCGCGGGTTGCGCGGGGACGGTGGTGCGGGGACGTGGTGGTGCTTCAGCGGTGCGTCGTGAGTCGTCCGAGCAGGGCGGTGGCGACGGCCAGGAGGCCGGCCGCCGTGCCGCCGCAGACGAGGAGTTGCGCGGTGGCCGGTGTGGAGATCCGCAGGAGCTGCGCGGCCGTCTCGGCCCCGGCCGCCGCCAGGCACAGCAGCGCCGGGGTCCAGGCGACGCCGAAGGCCTGGAGCAGCAGCCCGGTCCAGAGGACCGCGCCCAGCGCCAGCAGCGCGGCGGTCCGCAGGGCGGTGGGCGGCGGGCCGTCCGGCCACAGCGCCCCGGCGGCCAGGGCGAGGACGGCCAGGGCGGCGAGGTAGACCGCCACGCACAGGGCGAGCACCCGGGCGACCCGCAGCAGCAGTCCCCCGGTGGTGACGCTGCGGGCGAGCGCGCGCAGGGCAAGGCTCCGGCAGCGGTAGAGCAGCCACTCCGCGGCGCCCATGCTGAGGGTGAGCGCGATGACGGCGGAGCCCGCCGTGGTGGCGCCCGCCCCGTGCCGCAGGACGTCGCCGAGCGCGGCGAGGGTCGTCAGGACCCCGCAGCCCAGGCCGAACAGCCCGTACGGGATCGAGGCGGCCAGGGACATCGGGGCGGGCCCGGCCGGCGGGGCGTCGCCTTTGCGGGTGCGCGCGATCTCGTACGCCGCGGCGAAGAGCACGCCCCCGGCGGTGGCCAGCAGCAGGGCGACGCGTACGGAGGCCGGCGGGTCGGTGACGAGGAGCGCCGCTCCCCCGGTGGCGGTGGGCAGGAGGGCGAGCAGCAGGAGCCGCTCCCGGCCCAGCACCAGCAGGACGGTGGCCGCCGCGAGGTACAGCGCCTGGCCCGCCGCGTAGGCGGTGGCCCCGGCCGGGGCGGGGAACGCCGCCGCGACCGCGATGGCGAGCAGGGCGCCGAGCGGGGCGCCCCACATCAGGGTCCGCCCGGCGGCAGCGCGCCCGCCGGTGCCCAGCCGCAGGTAGGCGCGGTGGGCGAAGCCCTGGTTCCAGGCCCAGGCCGTGAGCGCGGAGGCGACGAGCGCGCCGGTGCCGGCGGGCAGGCCGTAGCCGTCCCGGGCGCCGGCCATGAAGGGGCCGCCGAGCGCGTAGCCGAAGCCGGGCAGGGTGAACACCAGGGCGCGCAGGACGAATTGGCCGGGGCGCACCTGCCACGGGTCGGGGCGCGGGCCGGGTTCGGGGTGGCCGCGCGGCACCCGTGCGTACAGTTCCGCCGCGAGTTCGAAGGCGTCGCGACGGCCGTAGCGCTCGGTGATCTGCTCGCCGGTCAGCCCGTCGGCCTCCAGCACGGCCGCGATCTCATCGGGGTGGACGGCGGCCGCGCAGACCTCGGCGAGCTCCTCGGCGAGCTCGTCGAGCGGGTCGGCGGCCCAGCGCGGCCGGGGCCGCGGGTGGGGGCGCGGGTGCGCGGAGGCGAGGTCGTGGACGGGTTCTGGCTCGTCGGGGACGAGCCGCAGCAAGCCGCTCATCCCGCACCACCCGCCGCCAGGGCCATGACGGGCACGGGCTCCGGCCGGAAGATCCGCCCGGACTCCGGCTGCCTGCTGCGGGCCAGGTCGTGGTAGATGTCGCGGAAGGAGTCGATGGTCTGGCGGAGGGTGAACTGCTCGATCACCCGCAGCCGGGCCGACTCGCCCATCCTCGCCCGCAGTCCGGGGTCCTTCAGCAGCCGCAGCGCGGCCTTCGCCATGCTCCCGGGGTCGCGCGGCGGCACGACCAGCCCGCTGTCGCCCACCGCCTCGCAGACGCCCCCCACATCCGTGGAGACGGTGGCGCGCCCGCAGGACATGGCTTCGATCAGGGTGAAGGGGAAGCCCTCGCTGATGCTGGAGAGCATCACCACGTTGCCCGCGGCGTAGGCGTCGCGGATGTCCTCCACCCGGCCCTCGAAGGTGACGCCGTCGGCGACGCCCAGCTCGGCCGCGAGGCTCTCGCAGGCGGTGCGGTAGCCCTCTCCGCCGCGCGGGGTACCGCCGAAGAGCCGCAGGCGTACGGCCGGGATCTCCGCCCGTACGAGCGCGAAGGCGCGGATCAGGGTCTCCAGGCCCTTGATGGGGTCGACGCGCCCGGCCCAGCTCAGGGTGGGGGTCTCCGGCTCCGGGCCGGCGGGCGGGAACGCCGCGGGGTCGACGCCGTTGTAGACGGTGCGGATGCGGTCGGGCGGGGTGCCGCCGTGTTCCTCCCACCGCCGGTTGTAGCGGTTGCCCGGGGTGACCAGGGCGGCGCGCCGGTAGCTCTCCTCGGCCAGCAGCCGGAACAGCCCCAGCATCAGGGCCTTGACCGGCCAGCGGTAGGGCTCGGCACGGAAGCCGAGATAGCGCTCGCGCAGATAGATGCCGTGCTCGGTGAGGAGGAACGGCGTGCCGTGGCGGTGGTGGGCGAGCAGCCCGGGGACCGCCGCGAGGCCGCCGCTCACCGCGTGGGTGACACCCTCGGCCGGCGCCTTCGCGGCGAGCGGGCGCAGCGCGTGTTCCAGCAGGTCGGTGGCGGTCAGCGCGTCGTGCAGGGTGGGGCGGGCGGCGGCGGTGGCCAGCTCCGGGCGGTTCCACACCCCGACCAGGGCCCGTGCGGCGGCTTCGCCGCGCAGGGCCGCCGGCAGGGTGCCCGCCGCGGCGTACTCGGCGAGCCGGTAGAAGGCGCGCGGGAAGTGGTGTTCCTGGGCGGGGTCGAGGAGGGCGAGCAGGAACCGTTCGTAGGCGGTGAGGAAGCGGCGCAGCGCCCGGCCGCGCGGGGCGCGGCCGGCCGGGGGCGGCCCCCACAGCGGGAGGGTGTCCACGCTGCGGACGTGGCCGGGCAGCTCCCAGGCGAGCGGCTCCCGGCCGGTGCCGGTCACGGCGATGACCCGGAAGTCGATGTCGGGCATGCCCTGGACCAGCTGGTCGCACCACACGCTCACCCCGCCGTGGCTGTGCGGGTAGGTCCCCTCGGTGAGCAGCGTCACCGAGGGGGTGTCCAACGCCGGTTCGGCGAACGGTCCGTGCATGAATTCTGTTCTCTCCGGAAGACGGTGGGGCATGGGGCGGCTCGGCACGGAGGACACGGGTCGGATCAGCGCCGGGCGGGGACTCCGGTCCCGGGGCGCACGGGGTGGCTGACTCCCTCGGGGACCGGGAGCGCGGCGGCCGGGGCCTGTACCCGGGCGGCGTCCTGAGGCGCGGTGTGGGCGGCCGGGGTCTCGGTGGGCAGGGTGAAGGTGAGCTGGTGCTGCCCGTCGGCGGGTGCGGCCCAGCCCGAGCGGGCTCCGGCGTAGGCGGCGCCGAACGGTGTGCTTCCGGTGCCCTTGACCTGCGTGGTGCCGTTCGGGAGCGTCGCGGTGGCCTCGACCCCGGCGGGGGCTTCGACGGTGACGGCGGAGCCGATCCGGTAGGCCGTGACCTTGCCCGCGGCGAGAGCCGCGTCCCAGGCGGCCCGCTTGCGCAGCTCCGTGGCGACGTCCCGCATCCGGAGGTTGACCAGGGGCGCGTTGTCGGCGAAGAGGGCTGCGTAGTCGGCGAGGACCTTCTCCATGACGGTGTAGCCCAGGCGCTCCTCGGAGAGGTTGGACTGGTGCATGAAGTGCGGCCGCGGGTCGTTGGCCAGGACGTGGCCGAGGGCGATCCGGGATTCGAGGGGCGCGATGTAGGACGCGAATCCGGTCCTGACGTCCAGCGGGGCCTTCAGACAGGTGGTCGTCGTGGAGTTCTCGCAGAAACCGCTGCCGCCGTCGGCCTTCTTGGTGTAGAGCCAGTTGTACTCGTCGGTCTGCTCGGCGGCCGTGCCGACGTTGTAGTAGACGTTCATCGGGTAGCGGGGCACGGTCAGCGCGGAGCCGACCTGGCGCTGGCGCGGTTCGCGCGAGTTGTCGCTGGCGATCGAGCCGACTCCGCTCGCGGTGAGGACGGGCGCGAGTTCGGGGTTGTCGACGTTCTGCTGGGGCAGCGTCCTGAGACCGGAGTGCTCGCCGGTCACCAGCTCGTCCCGGTCGAGGGTCAGCCCCTGGCGGGCCGCCCAGGTGAGGTTGTCGTTGATCTGGCCGTTGATGGTCTGGCGGCTGACCCAGCGCGTCCGGCCGAAGAGATCGGTGGCGCATTTCCAGGGCACGACGGAGGTGTTCTGTTCACAGCCCAGGAAGGCGTGGGTGTAGGTGTGGTTGATCCAGCGGTAGGACTTCTGGTCGGCGACCAGCTGCTTCAGCAGCGGGTCCTCCGCGCCGCCGCGCTCCGCCCGGTACTCCTCGCTGCCGACACCGTTGTAGGCGAGGTCCAGGGGGAGGCCGTGGCGGTCGGACCACTGCTTGGCGTAGGCCGCGTCGGCGGCCGTCATCCGGATCGGCGGGTTCTGGGCATCGGGGTTGCCCGGGCAGTCGACGTCACCGGGGGTGCACTTGAGCTTGGTGTCCCAGCGGTCGTCGGAGGCGAAGACGTCGTCGACGTGCACGCCGAAGTAGTTGCGGGCGGCTCCCAGGTGGACGCCCCGGGTCAGCCATTCCACGATGCCGCGGGAGACCAGCCGGAACTGCGACTGGTACCGGTTGTAGACGAAGGTGACGACCAGTTCGCTGCGGCCGTCGTGGTCGTACTGGCCGATCAGCGAGCCGCGCGCGGAGCCGCCGGGGATGGGCGCGTCGAGGTAGCTGGTGTACGTCGCGCCGTTCGCCTGCTTCTCCAGCGGGGTCGCGAGATAGCCCCAGCTCTCGTTGACGGCGGTGTCGTTGTCCTCAAAAGGAACGTTTCTCTTCAGATAGCCGAACGGCCCTCCGGCTCCGGCCCCGGTCACCTGGGCGGACTTGCCGTCCATCGAGCCGCTGTAGCCGGAGCCCTGGGGGGTGTTGAGCCCCACGGCCGGGCGGGCGTAGGTGTAGGCGTCCACCTGCCGGATCCCGAAGCGCTTCTCGTACCCGGCCAGGGCGGCCATCTCCGCCGAACCGGCCCCGAAGGGATTGTCGTTGGGCAGCACCACGCCCTGGAATCTGGCGCGCGGTCTGCCGTCCACCGTGTCGCTCAGGAACGCCTCGTCGATCCGCGGGCGGCCGGAGTCCGCCAGGGCGATCTTCGTGTACGGCGTGCCGGCTTCGTCGAGCTCGGCGCGGATCGCCTCGGTGGCCGGTCCGCCGTCGTCGACGACCAGCACCCGTAGGTCGATCCTGGGCTCCGCCCCGGCGGCGACGGCGCCGCCCGCCGGTAGCGTCACAGCCAGTAGGGCCGCCGAGGCGCATGCCGCGGCCAGCCGGGTCGTACGACCCATGGTGATCTCCCCCCATAACGGCACGGCGCGCGAGGGCGTCGTCCGTACGGTTCCTCACGTGCGCATGGCGTCGATGCCGCCACTGAGCGCACCCCGAATAGTCCCCAAGTCCGGCTCCGCTGCGGCCCGGGACCCCATCCCGGCCGCGTCCGCTCCTCCCCTGCCGCGGTACGCGCGCCGATGCCCGTACCCGTGCCGCGCGGACGGAGCCGAGACCGCGCGACAGTGACCGGGCGGGTGGCACAGCGGTGCCACACCCCCCGAGAGGCACACTCAGCCTCTCGACCGCCCAGCCATATAGTGCGCCATGCCAGAAGGCCGCGCGGGGCGCACTGAGGAGGAGCCGGGCGCTCGTACCGGGGTGTTGTCCGGAATTCAACTCGCCCCGGGCAGCGGCCCGATACGGACGGATCAGTTCTCGCTCCTCGGCCATCGCCGGGGTGACCTGTGGCGACATTGGTCTATGCCCCGCTCGTATGCCCGCCGCCGGGCCGCCGGGCGAGGCGGCGTCCCCGACATCGAACGGCGGCAAGATCGGCCTGATGACGGCTGTCGGAATTGCCGGTTGCGGTGGCAATTCGACGGATGTGCTTGGTGGCGATCACCCCCAACTCCCCTGCCGTACCGGCGTGTCGGGGCGGTGAAGTTCCGGAAACCGCGCGACCGGTCCGATATTGTGCCGAGTTTGTTCCGCGATCGTTCCCGGGGGGGCGGGGCTGGGGCCTCGGGGGCCGGGCAGGAGCCGGCGCTCGCCGCGGCGCGCCCCACGCGCAGCGCCCGGCCGTCGTCCCCGGCCCGGGCGCTGCGCCATGGTCTTCCCGGCCCGTACGGGCCGGGGTCTCGGCCCGTACGGTCAGCGCTTGCCGCGCACCTTGCCGAGCAGCGCCTTCAGTTGGGACCGCTTGCGTGGGTCCCGAGCGGCCCGCTTGCCCTCGCTGATGACCCGGCGGCCCTGAGGGCTCCGGGCGAAATTCTTGATCCGGTCGATCAACCCTGCCATGACCCATTCCTCCGGTCGCTCACGGCCCGGCGCGGCCCACGTGGTTCGAGACTCTGTGTCTACCCACGGACCGGGGGTCTCACGTGCGGGGGCGTCAGGTGGCGGTGCCTCACGTGCCGGGCTTGCGGCCGTACACCTGGACGTCGTCGCCGTTGCGGAGCATGGACCAGTACTTCTTCGCGTCCGCCGTACGCATGTTGACGCAGCCGTGCGACCCGGGCGGCGACCAGACACTGCCGCTGATGGCGTGGAAGGCCTGTCCGCCGTCGAAGAACTGGCTGTAGGGCATGCGGACCTTGTAGATGCTCGACCAGTGGTCGATCGCCCGCCAGTAGATCTTCTTCGCGCCGGTGCGCGTCTCGTACCCGTCCCGGCCCGTGCGCACCGGCACCGGGCCGAACTTGAGGGTCTTGCCGTCCTGGATCCAGCTGATCTGGCGCGTAAGGTCCACGCAGGCTATGCGGCCCTTGTTTACCGGGCACTTCCCGGCGGCGTTCGGATTGCGCCTGGTGATCTCATCCTGCATCGCCCGCCAGGTGACCGGGCCCGCGTAGCCGATGTTGGGGCGGATGCCGTGCTTGTTCTGGAAGGCCTGGATCGCCCGGCAGTCGGCCGGCGACTGCCGCCCGTCGACCGGCCGGCCCAGGAACTTCTCCGCGTCCTTCTGGTGCGGTCCCGCCTTGGTCGTACACGCGGTGGCCGCCTGCGCGGTCCCGCCCATCGCCACCGTCAGTGGCGCCGTGAGTCCGACGACCCCGAGCAGCACGGCCGTCCGGCGTGCCGCGACCGATCCCGTCAAGTTTCTCGCTCTGCTTCCCATACGGGGTATGACCCCTCACCCGGCCCGGCGGTTGCACGCCCCGGCCCCCCGCTTTTCCCCGGCATCACGTGGCGGGATCCGGACTTGTGGGGTCCGGGGCCCGGTGATTCGATGCCGCCATTCCGGTGAAGTGGTCCCCGGCGTTCTCCCATCGAAGGAGATCCAGTCATGCCCGTGAACCCCGCGAGAAGCGGCAGAAGAAGCGCGCTCGACCTGCCGAGGACGCCGACCGGATTCGACCAGGTCTTTCACGCGATACGGGCCCGTAAGCCACAACGGATCGCCCATCTGCCCGCCGAACCGCGCTGGCACGCCGATTACGTGGCACGGGAGGTCACGGGGCCGCGCATGACCCTCCAGGAATTCGGCTACCGCCGGGAGGAACTCCACCACGCGCACGGCAGGGTCGACGACACCGCCGCCGTCGGCCCCGTGCAGATCCTCACTCCGGAGGGCCTCGACCGGCTGGCCGAGGTGTGCGACAAGCTGGAAGGCGCGGCGGGCAGCAGCCGTTTCATCGCGACGCGGCGGCTGCGCAGTGCCGATCTCGTGTCGTCCTTCATCAACAACATGATTCGCGACCGGACTTTCCTGCTCACCTGCTCCCGGCTGGCGGGAGTTCCCTTGATCCCGCATCCGCTGCGCATTCCCACCGCGCAGATCAATTACTTCGAGGGCCGGGGCCGGCCGGAGATCGTGCGCTGGCACCGCGACGGCATGGACTACGTCTTCACCATCCAGCTCAGTGGTTACGACGATTACGAGGGCGGGCGCTTCACCTATTTCCAGGGGCGCACGGATGAATTCACGGGGGTGCCCGAGGGCGACCCACGGATCCGGGAGGCGCCGTGCGGGGAGCGCGGGGCGACGCTGTTCCTGCACGGCAGCCGGATCTTCCACGCGGTCACCCCGGTGACCGAGGGCCGCCGGGTGACTTTGGTGATCTCTTTGTTCTGCCCGTACTTCGCCCGGCAGGACTCGAATACGTTCTGGCACCTGGCGGGCGACGACGGCATCCCCGCCACGATCCCCGGCTGGCTGCGCCTCAAGTGGCCGGTCCGCGACCCGGCCATGGACTACAGCCTGCGGGCGGGCAGCCCGGCCATCACCTGGGAGGACGTCCTGCAGGGCGCCTGAACCGACGCCTGGGGCACCCGATTCTCAGCGCCGACGGCCCGACCCGACCGCGTCGTGGGCACAGGACGAGCGGGGTGCCGTGCGCCCCGAACGCCCCGACAAGCAACCTTTGTCTTCAAGGTCTAGCGTGGAAGGAGCAGACCGTTCGCTGGACAACCACACCTCTGGAGGTGTCAGCGATGATGATGCTCGACCGGAAGAGGGCCGTGGAACTCACCGCGAGCCCGACCGACGATGCCGCGGTCGGCGCCCTGATGGCAGAGCCGGAGACGGCACTCGGCGATGCGCCGGCGTTCACGCCGGATGCGACCGCAACCCTGATCCTGCTGCTCTCGCCGAAGGCGCCCAAGGAACCCAAGGAGCGGTGACCATGGCGGCCGCGAGTCGTCCGGAGGGAGGCGGCTGACGTGACCCGCCCCGCCGATCTCCGTGCCGTCTACACGGCCGCACACGACGAGCTGGCTGTACGTGTCCTCGACGCCCTGCCCGGGGGCACTTCCGTGCTCGCGGATTTCGTCGGCTCGGCGGCGGACCCCAAGGCGGCGCTCGCCGCCGTCCGCGTCGCCGGGGCCGACGCCCTGGCCCCTCAGGCCTTCGGCGCACGGCTGGATCCTGACGACGCGCAGGCCGCAGCCCAGGCACTGAACCTCTTCGACCTGGCCGCCGGTGGGCAGTCCGCGACCGTCGCCTGGCGCGACTGGGGCTTCGCCCGGCTGCTCGCCGACCACGCCGGTACCGCCCCTCCACCGCTGCCCGCCGCGCATGTGGTCCTCGCCGATCCCGGCGCCTGGCAGCCCTGGTGCCAGGCTGCCGCGCAGCTCGCCCCGCTCAGCCTGCCGGGGCTCGACGGCCCGGTGCGCGACGCCGTGCGCGGCCGGCCGCTGGCCCTCGCCCGCGGCACCACCCGCGCGCTGCTCCGCCGCGACTACCCGACGGCCGCGCGGCTCCTGCGGTGGCTCGCCGCCCTGCACGGCGAGCGCGTACGGCTGCCGTTGAAACCGGCGCCGATCCTCGACCATCTCGCCCTGCACGCGGGCGGCGGCGGCAGGCTGGCCCTCGACCTGGCGGTGACCCGCCGCATGCTCGATCCGGCGGCGAGCCCGGTCTGAGACTCGCACCCGCCTGAGAGGAGCCCTGTGGTGTCCAGCGTCACCGCCACCGCCCACCAGGTCGCCTCCAAGGCGCTGGCCTGGCTCCACGCCCATCACGAGCGCGGGGCGCTGCCGCCGGGCGCCGCCTCGCCGGACCTCGCCCACCCGGACAGCCAGTACAAGCCGCTGGGCGAGCACGCCCTCGCCGGCTCGCTCGTGTTGCGGGAGGCGGTCAGCGGCACGGCCGAGCAGCGCATGGCCCGCGAACTGGTGGACTTCGCCTGGGGCCAGTTCCGCGGCGGGGACCTGCTGTACGAGCGGACCCTGCGGCACACGCTGATCACCGACGCCCTGGAGCTCTACGGCCCCTTCGTGCGGGTCGGGCATCGGCACGGCGCCTTCGAGCAGTTGCTGCGTCACACCACCGCTCTGGCCTCCCTGCGCGCCGCCGAGATGCCGCCCAACCGACGGCTCGCGGTGGCCAACGCCGCCCGGCTGGTGGGCGTGGACGACGGGGCGGACTGGTCCGCGCTGATCCGGCGCACCTGGCTCGGCGGCTGCCCGGAGCCATGGGCCATCGACTGGATGACTGCCTACCACGTCACGCACGCCGTCTTCCACATCACCGACTGGGGCGCCCGGCCCGGCGATCTCCCGCCGGACATCGGCCGCTACTTGGCCAACTGGCTGCCGGTGTGGGCGGACGTCTGGGCGGAGGCGGAGCAGTGGGATCTGTTCTGCGAACTCCTGATCGTCGGCGCCTGCCTGGAGGAGCCGTGGTGCGATCCGGGTGCGTGGGCGGCGCTGGCCGCCGTGCAGCACGGTGACGGACTGGTGCCACGGGACGGGGAGCCGGTGGACGACGATCCCGGTCAGCGGTTCCTCGACCACCAGCACCCGGTGATCGTCGCCGCCGTGGCCGGGTGTCTGACCGTCTCGCGGACACTCGACGGCACACGGGCGCGTACGGCATGAGCACTCCGCTGAGGCGCCTCCCGGCAGTGGAGGAACAGGCCCTGCTCGCCCCGCTCCTGCCCGCCGCCGGGGCGGTCGTGATCACGGCGCGGGTTGCGGACCAGCGAGTGATCGCCGCCGCGGGGGTGGCGGGGGACGGCCGTACGGCGGCAGGTCCCGAAACCCGGTTCGAGACCGGATCGATCAGCAAGACCTTCGCCGGACTGCTGCTCGCCGAGATGGCCGCGCGCGGCGAGGTCGCGTACGACGCCCCCGTCGACCGCTTCCTGCCGCCCGGCACCGCGCCTCGTTCGCGCGGCGGCCGCGTCACCCTGCTCCATCTGGCCACGCACACCTCCGGGTTGCCGCGGCTTCCCGCCGCGCTGCTGCTCCGGGCCGGCCCGCGCTGGTTCAGTGATCCGTACGCCGCCTTCGGCACCGACGAACTGCTCGCCTCGGTCCGCCGGTCCCGGCCGCGGCCGGGGCACCGCGTCCGGTACTCGACCTTCGGCATCGGGCTGCTGGGCCTGGCCCTGTCCCGGGCGGCCGGTACCCCGTACCCCGACCTGCTCGCCGCCCGAGTGCTGCACCCCCTCGGCCTGCACCGCACCGACTGCGGCCAGGACCCCGACCAGGCGACCGGCTACTGGCACGGCCGCCCGCGCCCGCCCATCTCGCTGCCGGGCATGCCCGCCGCGGGCGCCGTACGGTCCACCGGGCGGGACCTGCTGGCGTACACCGAGGCGCTGCTCGCACCCGAAGAGGCCGGACCGGGCCTGCCGGAGAGCCTGCGGACGGGCTTGGCGGAGGCGGTGCGCCCGCGGCTGGCCGTACGTCCTGGCGGTGACCGGGTCGGCCTCGTGTGGAACATCCGGCGGCGGCCCGGGCACGACCTGTACTTTCACACCGGCGCCACCCGCGGCTTCACCACGTTCGCCGGGTTCAGCCCGCAGGCGCGGGTGGTCTTCACCGCCGCGGTCAACCAGACCTGCGGACGACGCGCCGACTTCGTCCAGCAGGCGTACCTGCTGCTGCGCGGGCTGGCGGACGGCGGGGTGCCCCAGGGGGTGTCCGGCACAGCCGCGGCGTAACGCCCCGACCGGCCGGACCTGTGGCCGGGAGCAATCGGCTTCGAGCCATGCCGGCCGCCGCCCCGATGGGCACGGGCGTCTGGGATCCTCTCCTCATGAGCACACCACCAGACGGATTGCCCGTCTACCGCGTCCTGACCGGACCGGACGACGCCACGTTCTGCCGGCGCGTGAGCGAAGCGATCGGTCTTGGCTACGAACTGCACGAAGGCCCTGCCGTCACCTTCAACGGTGAGAGCGTCATCGTCGCCCAGGCGCTGGTCTGGCCCACACGGTCGTAGGGACTAGGCGTCCCCGCCCGCCCCGGGCCGCGGCTGCGCCCGCAGATGGGCCAGCAGCTCGTCCCCGGCCGGGTACGGACGCTCCTCGGGCAGCAGCCGGGACGCCGTCGCCAGGTCACCGCCGCGCACGAGCGCGTGCACCTCGTGCGCGAGCGGGGTCACATCGGTGATGGCGACCGTCCACTCGTCGGCATAGCGTCGCGCGGCCTCGCCCGACAGCCCGAGCTGGAGGGAGCGGTACGGCAGCGCGGCCAGGCGCAGATCGCGCTCCGGGTCCCACTGCACCCGTGTCGGCGCCCGGCGCAGCTCGCGCCGCCAGGTGTCCCTGTCGGGGTGCACGCCGCGCTCGTAGTGCGACAGGGCGGCGTGCCGGAGCGCCCACTCGAAACCCTCACGGGTGATCTCGACGGCGAGAACCGTCTCCTGTCCCTCCTTCGCGCCCCAGCCGCAGCGGTACATCATCCACAGGAAAGAGGGCTTGATCCAGGTCATCCGGTCCCGCTTCCATACGGCGGGGAAGCGTCCCTCGCGCGCCGCGGGAACACCGATCGCGGGGGTGTAGGCCTGGTAGACGGTGATCGTGGAGTCCGTGTGGAGCGCGCGGATCCGGTGGTTCGGTTCGTGCATGACGATCACCATGAGGTACGCCGACCCGCGTTGGCCAGTGATTTACGGGCCGGGCGGGGTCGTCGGCGTTACAGCCAGCCGTTGCGGCGGAAGCCTCGGTGGATGGTGAAGCAGGCGACGGCGATGACGGTGAGGATGAGCGGGTAGCCGTAGGTCCAGCGCAGCTCCGGCATGTGGTCGAAGTTCATGCCGTAGATCCCGCAGACCATCGTGGGCACGGCGACGATCGCGACCCAGGCGCTGATCCGGCGCATGTCCTCGTTCTGCGCGACGGTGACCTGGGCGAGGTGGGCCTGCAGGATGGAGTTGATCAGATCGTCGAGGGCGATGATCTGCTCGGCGACCCGGGCCAGGTGGTCGGCGACGTCGCGGAAGTACGTCCGCAGTTCCTGGTCGACCACGGGGTACGGCCGGGTGGACAGCTCCCGCAGCGGTCGGTCCAGCGGTATCACGGCACGCCGGAATTCCAGGAGTTCGCGCTTGAGCTGGTAGATCCGGCCCGCATCGGCGGGGCCGCTGTCGCTGGCGAAGACCTCGGCCTCGACGTCGTCGATGTCGCTCTGCACGGAGTCGACGACGGCGAGGTAGTCGTCGACCGTGTGGTCCGCGATGGCGTGCAGGACGGCGGCGGGGCCCTTCGCGAGCAGTTCGGGGGCGGACTCCAGCTGCTCGCGCAGCGGGCCGAGGGAGCCGTGCCCGCCGTGCCGGACGGTGACGACGAAGTCATGGCCGGTGAAGACCATGGTCTCCCCGGTGCCGACCACTTCGCTCGTCGCGGTCAGCTTGTCGTGGTCGACGTAGCAGACGGTCTTGAAGACGGTGAAGAGCGTGTCGTTGTAGCTCTCCAGCTTGGGTCGCTGGTGGGCGTGGACGGCGTCCTCGACCGCCAGCGGGTGGAGGCCGAACAGCGTGGCGATGTCGGCGAACTCCTCCACGGTGGGCTCGTGCAGTCCGATCCAGACGAAGCCGTCGCCCGCCTTGCGCACGTGCTTGATCGCTTCCTCGGCGGGGCAGTCGTCCTCCTGCCGGATGCCGCCGATGTAGACCGCGCAGTTGACGACGGCGGATCCGAGCGGTGAGCGTGCCGGATGGCTGAGGTCCACCGCGGTGCGGCGGTGCCTCAGCCGTACCGCTTTGCGCAGCTGGCCGGTCATCGACATACGGGGTCCTCCTCCAGGTCGGCGGACAGTCTGCCATCTCCGGCCTGCGGGACCCAGTCGCGCCCGGGTGGCGCCGGCCCCGTGAATGCCCTCGTCACCGCGCCCGGCGCCCGGTCGCGCGCCCCCGCGCGGCGGTCAGCCGGTGGAGCCGGGGAAGAAGTCGACGAGCAGCATGTCGCGCACGCCGGTGCGGGCCCCTGACGCGGGCCGGACCGGGGAGACGCCGTGCAGGACGCGCCGGTCGTCGAGGACGATGGTCTCCAGGGGGGTGGTGAGCAGCGCGTGGTGGATGCGGCGCCGGCCGAGGTCGTAGAGGCTGGACTCGGCGCCCTCGACGTCCTCGCGGCGGATCAGCACCTGGGCGACGTAGCTGTGGCCGTCCTGGTGGACGCCCTCGGGGGCGGGGTGGCCCTCGGCGTCCTCGGTGGCGGTGATGCGTATCTGGTGCACCCCGCAGGTGTCGATGCCGGTGCGGGGGCCGGGGAGCCTGTCGAAGAGGGTGCGGACGACCGTGCGCAGCGCGGCACCGGAGGCCACCGAGTCGTCGAGCGGGGCGAACATGCGGTTCACCCCGCCGTTCACCTTGTTGACGGTTCTGTCCTGGAAGAAGGCGGTGTGCGGCAGTTTCTCGAGCCGGTCGGGCAGCAGCCGGAAGGACCCGTAGCGGCGGAAGCGGTAGGGCGTGGCGGTGCCCAGGTGGGCGTCGGCCGGCAGGTCGTGCCAGGAGTCGGTGAACTCCGTGACACCGTCCCCGGGGACCTCGGCCAGCGCGGTCGCGAGGAGGTCCGGGCCGAATTGAACGAAGGGGACGAAGGGGGCGAAGGGCATGAAGGGGGCGGCCTGGTCGAGGGGACCCGGTTCCGGTGCGTTCCCGGATCCGGATCCGGCTCCGGACGTGTCCGGTGCCCGCAGTGGCGCTGTGGTCATGGGCTTCCTTGCCTTCGTACGGGCCCTGTCGCGGGCCTTCGTGCGGACGTGCTCGGGGCACCGGGTCACGGGGGCTGAACGAACGTAGCAAGACCGGCCACCACGGGGAATCGGCCGAGGCGGCCGAAAAAGTCACATACAAAGGCGTGTTGACAAACGCGCGGGTGCCCGGACGACGTGCGTCGTCCGGGCACCCGTGGTGCGTGTGCGGTCCGTCAGCCGAGGACGGCGGAGATCCGTTCGAACGGGACGAGCTTGAAGTTCTGGTTACCGCTGGTTCCGGGGGCGGAGTTGGTGCCGTCCTGGCAGACGAAGACCCCGCCGGGGAATTTCGCGCCGAGGGGTGCGGCGGTGGCGTCGATGCCGTCGGTGTCCTCGCAGCCGTCGGCGGCCGTACCCTTGGTGACGGCGAAGCGGCCGAGGTAGCCGCCGCCGGTCCGGTCGTAGACGGCGAAGTCGTTGCTGCCCTGCGAGGAGACGATGAGGTAGCGGCCGGCGGCGGTGATGCCCTCGGCGTCGGCGGTCAGATGGCCGCCGGAGCCGGTGGAGTCGAGCTTGGTGCGCGTGGTGCCGGCGGTGGGCTCGGCGCCGTAGACCCACACGCCGACGTCCTCCTCGCCGAGGTAGAGCCTGCCGGTCTTCTCGTCGGCGTAGCAGCCCTCGACGGCGGAACCGGCGTCGAAGAGGCGGACGGAGGTGGCACTGACCTCGTCGCCGCGCACCGCGAGCTCCCACTGCTCGACCCGGCCGGAGGTGGAGTTGGGGTAGGCGTACAGCTTGCCGCTGGTGGGCGAGGTGTAAAGGCAGATGCCGTGCGCGGTGACCTCGGTGGCGACGTCCTTGAGGTGCGTCAGCTTCCGCGTGGCCGGGTCGATGCGGTAGATGTGCATCGCGCCGGCACCGTTCGCGGCCTCGTCGTCGGCGGAGACCACGATGTCTCCCCGCAGGTCGACGTTGTTGCCGTGGTCGCCGTTGATCCGCTGGATGCGGTTGCCGGAGAGGTCGAGCACCTCCAGCGCGCCCTTCTTGTCGGTGGTGACGATCACGGACCGGGACGGGTCGGTGGGGTGGACCCAGATCGCCGGGTCGTCGGCCGCGTCACCGCTGTGCGACACCGGGGCGGTCTCCACGGTGGCGGTCACCGGGAAGCGGCCGGGGGCGGCGGCCTGCGCGGGGCCGGTGGACTGCCAGAGCAGTGCCCCGGTCGCGAGGGCCAGGGCGGCCGAGGCGGCGCGCAGACGTACGGAGGTGGCCAGGGGCCTCATGGGAAGGAGCCTTCCGGAGACGACAACGTCGCGGCGAAGCTACGTTCGATACCGGACGGAGCGGTGAACTCCATTTGAATCCCGGGCGGCTGTTCCCCACCGCCCCGGTCGGTCACTCCGCCGTACGCATCGCCTGTTCGATCAGGGCCGCGGTGGTCGCCGCGGTCTCCCGCGTGGTCTCGTCCTCGCCGGTGCGGGCCAGTTCGCCCAGCAGGACGGCGGCGGCCTGGAGCACTCCGACGTGCACGGTCGCGGTCCGCAGCGCGGCGAGGGCGGCGGCGGCCTGCTCGCCCGACGACGCGGCGGGGCCGGGGATCAGGGTGCTGACGCCGCGTCCGAGGGCGGTACGGGGCGAGGGCTGAGGTGTCGTTGTGCTCACCGGTGCAGTTTCCCCCACCGGAGGACCGTGTGTGTACGTGCGGTGGAGCCGGCCGACTGCCGTCGGGCCGCTGCTCGCCAACCCCACAGAAGTGGGCGCCGGTTGACCGGCGGGCCAGGTGGCCCCCGCGTGTTACGTGTATCACCAATTCATCCCGTCGCGCCCTCACGGGGCCAGACTTGACCGGGTGAGGCGGTACGGCCCGATCGGCCGGCCGCACTGACACCCTGACCCGTCTTTCTTGCGAGGTACCCACGTGCGCTACGCGGACGGCCCCACTGTTCACAGCGACATCCACATCGACGCGCCCCCGTCCGAGGTCTGGGCGCTGGTGACCGACATCCACCTGCCCGCGCGGCTCAGCCCCGAACTCCAGCGCGTGGAGTGGCTGGACGGCGCCACCGGGGCCACGTTGGGGGCACGGTTCGCGGGATACAACCGTCACCCCCTGGTCGGCGACTGGCGGACCGTCTCCCATGTGGTCGAGCTGACCGACGAGCGGCTGTTCGGCTGGGCGGTCACGGATGCCGACGGCCGGTTCGGGGAACCCGTGACCGGCCCGGCCGGACGGCTGGCCACCTGGCGGTTCGAACTCACCCCCGAGGCGGGCGGCACCCTCGTGCGGCAGTCCGCGGAACTGGGCCCGGCCCGCTCCGGGGTCAGCCTCGCGATCGAGGGCAAGCCGGAGGCGGAGGAGGCCATCGTCGCGGCCCGGCTGAAGGACCTGCGCTCGGGCATCGAGGCCACGCTGAACGGGGTGAAGGACCTCGCCGAGGGGCGACGGTGACCATCGCCACGGATAATCGGCTGGCGGCGGACGCCCTGCCCATGGCAGAGTGATCACCACGCCGAAGGGGCGTAGCTCAGCTGGCCAGAGCAGCGGACTCCAAACCCGCTAGTCGCAGGTTCGAATCCTGTCGCCCCTGCTGACGGTCACTCAGGCTTGCTGCCTCTGACCTGCATTTCCGCATCGCGAAAGGCCGCCACGCACACCGTGGTGGCCTTTCGTCATGAGGGCGTCCGCTCCGGTGAGGCCGAGGTGAGGCCTGAGGAACCCTCCCGGTCTCCACCCGGGCGCCCTCACCCCTCCATGCCGACGGGCCGGGTGCCGGGCCGGCGCCGGGCTCTCCAGGACGTCAGGGAGTGGCGTCTTCTTCCGGGTCGAGGGACCGGCCGCTGATCACGTGGTCGGCGGTCTCCAGTAGGGGAAGGCCGTTGCTGTAGGCATGGGCGCGCAGGCGGGCGAGGGCGTCGTCCGTGGTGAGACCGGTGCGAGCGGCGAGCATGCCGGCGGCCTGGTGGACGGTGGGCGGGTACCCCTGCGGTCCGGGCTGTGACGCGTGGGTCCCCATGGTCAGGAGGTGGGGGTGCTCATCCAGGACGAGTACGGCCAGAATGCGGGCGTAGGCGAAGGCCCGGTTCCGTTGGTCGCCGGTCAGCGGTGACGAGCGGGTGCGGTACAGGTCCAGGACGCCGATCCGCAGGTCGCCGATGGACAGCGGGAGTGCGGCGACGGCACCGATCCCGACGTCGGCGGCGCACTGGGTGAAGGCCGGCCACCGGCTGGGCGGGCAGTGCAGGGCGGGCTCCTCGACCCAGGTGTCCTGGAGGAACGCCTCGGTGCAGGGTCCTTCGCCCGCGATGAGCTGGCAGTCCTCCAGGCGGGCGGCGCGCTCGTCGGTGGCGCAGGCCACCACACGCAGCTCACCGTCGGTGATCAGCGTGATGCCCACGGCGTCGGCCTCCAGCTCTTCGGCGCACACCGTGCAGACCGTGGCGACGGTGACGGCGGTACCCGCCTCGTGGGCCGCACCGACGATGCGTCCCCAGGCCGATCGACGTTCGCTTGCCTCGTCCATGATGCCCTCTCGAGGACCGGATGCGGTCAGGGAAAAGCGACGGCGGTGTCGAGTTCTCCGTTGACCACCTGTCGACAGAGTTCGACCAGCCGCAGCCGACGGGGGCGGGCGTAGCCGCGCAGGATCTCGAACGCTTCGTCGACGCTGGTCTGCCGGCGCTCGGCGAGAATGCCCTTGGCCTGTTCGATGAGGATGCGGCTGTGCAGGGCGGCCTCCAGCTGGCTCCGTTCCACGCTTGCGTGCTCGATGGTGCGCTGCTGCAGGATGGCGATGGTCGCCACATCGGCGAGTGTCTGCGCCAGCCGCACATCGGCGGTGGCGAGCGGGCGCCGGCTGTGCTGGAAGAGGTTCATCGCACCGACGACCTGGTCCCGCAGCCGCATCGGCAGCGCGTGAGTGAACGTGAAACCCGTCCGGCGGGCCCGGGCGGCGAACGCCGGGAACGCGGCGACGGTCTCGGGCGAGGTGAGGTCGATGTCCAGACGCGCGGTCCCGGTGCGGTGGCACTCCACGCAGGGTCCTTGGTCGTGCTGGAGGGCGAAGAGTTCCAGCAGCCGGGTGTGCTCGTCCGAGGCGGCGATCACCTCCAGATTGCCACCCGGGTCCGCGAGCATGACTCCGACCGCCTTCACGTCCAGGAGTTCCACACAGCGGTCACACAGCATGTGCAGGAAGTCGATCAGATCGAAGTCTTCGACAAGAGTGTCGACCGCTTCGACGACGACCTCCAGCACCCGGTCCTCGCGAGCCATGGTCTTCATCTCCCTCTCCCGCCGGAAACGTCCGGCCCGTCTCGATCGGCTCCGAAGTGCACACGCCGGGCCACCACGTCCTCCGCGACCTCCACCACCGGCCGCCCTTTCCCGAAGGCATGGGCGCGCAGCAGCAGCAGCGCCTCGGCGAGCGGTATTCCGGCCTGGACACTGATCATGCCGCTCGCCTGGTGCACGACGGCCCGGTAGAGGTCGGAGGACGGCGAAGCGGCGGCGAACGCCTCCCGGTGGTCGCCGCGGTCGATGATCACCGAGGTCAGGGCACCCGCGAGGATCAGGGCGTCGCTCATGAACGTGACCGGCAGCGGTCCCGGCACCGAGCGCTGCAGCGTCATCGTGCCCAGGCAGGCGCCGCCGATCGACAGCGGCAGACAGAACACCGCCCGCACTCCCAGCGCCATGGCCTCGGGCAACAGCGCAGGCCAGCGGTCGGCCGACAGCCGGGAGAGGTCGGGCTCCAGAACGGCGGCACCCGAGGCGACGACATCGGGTCCCGGCCCGTGACCGATCGTGAACTGCAGGTCCTCCAGACGCGTGCTCACCCCGGGAGTGGCCCAGACGAGTTCGCCGAGCTGCTCACCGGGGGCGAGCGACACCGCGACACCGTCCACACCGAGCACCCGGGCGCACTCCGCGGGATCACCACCGACCAGAGCCGTCCTCGCTTCCACGGGACGCAGGTTTCTCAGGACAGCGGCCATGCCCGTGCTGGCACCCACCGTCACTCACCCACTCCCGCAGGCCCCCTGTCTCTGAGCCGCTCGTCCGAACCGCTCACTGCCACTCTATGCCCGTGCGGAGTACTACGAAGGGGTGCCTGTTACGCCACCCGGGCCGCCTTCCCGTCTTCGCGTCCGCCCGCCGGGGGCCCGGACCGGCAGCATCACACGGTCCCCGTGCGCGGCCTGCGCCGTGTCGGTGGCGTAGGTGTGCGGGGCCACACGCCCGGCGATCGCCGCCCCGGCGTCAGCCGAGCGCGTGTCCGGTGGTGGCGTCGACGTGGGCGGGGACCGGGTCGTGGCGGTCGCCGACGGTGGACGTGCCGGTCGGTTCGAACAGGAGGATAGAGGCACCGTCGGTGGAGAACGGGCGATGTTCCACCCCGCGCGGGACGACGAACACCGAGCCCTTGGGCAGCACGACCACACGCTCGCCCTCGTCCTCTCCGTCGCGGAGGCCGATGCCCAGCTCGCCGTCGAGGACGAGGAAGAACTCGTCCGTGTTCTCGTGCACGTGCCAGACGTGTACCCCCGCCACCTTCGTGACGCGGACGTCGTAGTCGTTCACCTGGGTGACGATCCGTGGGCTCCACAGCTGGTCGAAACTGCTCAGTGCGGACTTCAGGTCGATCGGTTCGTTGATCACCACGCCATCATCACCATTGTCGATCGTGCGGGACCAGTGCTAGGAATCGCATATGTCGCATGGATCCTCGCACCGGGTGGCCGTCCTCGTCGACGAGGGCTCCAATCCCTTCGAACTGGGCGTGGCCACCGAACTGTTCGGCCTGCGCCGCCCGGAGATCGACCGGCGGTGGTACGACTTCACGCTCTGCGCCGCCTCGCCCGCCGTGCGGATGAACGACGGGATGTTCACGCTGTCCGGCGTGGCCGGGCTGGAGGCGGCCGATGCCGCCGACACCCTGATCGTGCCCAACCGCCCGGAGCCCCGCACCCCGCCGGAGCCGGCGGTGGCGGCCGCGATCCGGCGGGCCGCCGGGCGGGGTGCGCGCCTGGTGAGCTTCTGCACCGGCGCGTTCACCCTCGCCGCGGCCGGGGTGCTCGACGGCCGCCGCGCCACCACGCACTGGAAGTGGGCGGCGGAGTTCTCGGCCCGCTACCCCGAGGTCCGGCTCGAACCGGATGTCCTGTTCGTGGACGACGGTGACGTGCTGACCGCCGCCGGGAGCGCCGCCGCGCTGGATCTCGGCCTCTATCTGATCGGCCGTGACCACGGCGCCGAGATCGCGAACACGGTGAGCCGGCGGCTGGTGTTCGCGGCACACCGGGACGGCGGCCAGCGGCAGTTCGTCGAACGGCCCGTGCCGGCCGTGCCCGAGGCGTCGCTCGCTCCCCTGCTGGCCTGGGTCCAGGAGCGGCTGGACCGGCCGCTCTCCGTGGCGGATCTCGCGGCCCGCGCGGCGGTCAGCCCGGCCACCTTGCACCGGCGCTTCCGGGCCGAGCTCGGCACCACACCACTGGCGTGGCTCACCGGCGAACGGGTGGCGCTGGCCTGCCGGCTGATCGAGCGCGGCGAGCTACGTCTCGATGTGGTCGCCGAGGCCAGTGGCCTGGGGTCGGCCTCGAATCTCCGGGCGCAGCTGCGGCGACGCACCGGGCTCAGCCCGACGACCTACCGCCGGCGGTTCGGTCCGGCCGTGCCCGGGCCGGTGCGCTGAACGGATCGGCGGGCGGCCGGGAGGTACGCGAGGCCGTGCGCGCCGGGCTCGCCCGCGCGGTCGACCTCCAACGTGGTGATCACCCGCATCAGGGTCAGGTCGACGACGGTGACCGTGCTGGACATGACGTTGGAGACGTAGCCCACCGAGCCGTCCGGGGAGGAGGTGATGGTCAGGGGGAACCGGCCGACCTCGACCTGTCCGGCCACCTCCAGGGTGCCGGGTGCGTAGACGGTCAGCACGCCGTTGTCCTGGGCGCCCAGGGTGCTGCCGGGCGTCCGCGCCGCCATCCGCAGCTCGCCCACGAGCACCGCGCCGGTGATGGTGGTGTGCACGGGGAACACCACGCCTTCGGTGGGCAGGGTCCGTACGATCGCGCCGGTGGCGGTGTCGATCACGCGGATGCCCGGTGCGGCGGCGGGCGGGGCACCGAAGTCGCCCTTGGGGGCGGCCACGTAGACGTACCGGCCGTCGCGCGAGACGTCCAGGCCCTCGCTGCCGGGTACGGCGATCCGGCCGGTGAACTCGTCGCGTACGAGGTCCACGACGGAGACGAACTCCGCCTCCTTGTTGGTGGAGTAGCCCCGCCGCCCGTCCGGGGTGATCGTGAACCAGTGCGGGCCGTCGGCCATGAGCGGGATCCGGGTGATCCGCTCATGGGTCCGGGTGTCGTAGACGATCACGCCGCCGGGCTCGTTCCCGGTGGCTTCGACGCTGACGTAGAGCCGGGAACGGGCGGGGTCCAGGGCGAGTCCGTGCGGGGCGTGGTCCGGTGCGGTGTCGAGGGTGGCGACGATCTCGTGGGTGTCCACGTCGATGACGGTGATGTCCCGGGCCCGGCCCTGGTGGGCGTGGTAGTAGCCGGAGACGTAGGCGGTGGTGCAGTACAGCAGCCGTAGGTCCGCGTCGAAGCACAACTCGTGGGGTTCGGCGGGGACTTCCAGCACCCGGAGGGGCTCGTGGGTGCGGGCGTCGAAGAAGGTGACGGTGGGGCCGCTCTGGCTCACGACGGCGAGCTGGTCACGGGTGGTGTGGGTGTTCATGTCCCGCATCCTGGGCGGCCGGGGCGGGGCACTCCAGTGCGATGTGGTCAAGGATGTGTTGTCCTCGGCGCAATGATCCAGGTGGGCCCGTCCCCCGGCCGGAAACGCTGTGGCAGGGGTCACGCGCGCCAGGAAGCCCGGAGGCCGGGGGGTTCAGCTCTGGGCGATTCCGCTGAGAGCATGGGGCGCTTCCCCCGGCGGCGGTCCGGGGTGCACAGTCGCGGTCATGAGACTTCTGATACTGGGTGGAACGGAGTTCGTGGGCCGCGCCGTCACCGACGAGGCGCTGGCCCGGGGTTGGCACGTGACCGTCTTCCACCGGGGCCGCCACGCGCCCGCACCGGGCGTGGTCGAACTGCTCGGTGACCGTACCGAGGTGGGCGGTCTGGCGGCGCTGGACCAGGGCGAGTGGGACGTCGTGGTCGACACCTGGACGAACGCGCCGTCGGCCGTGCGGGACGCGGCACGGGCGCTGGCCGGACGGGTGAAGCGGTATGTGTATGTGTCCACCGGCTCGGTGTACGCCTACCCCTGCGCGCCCGGGCACGACGAGGACGCGCCTTTGGTGGAGGGCTCGCCCGACGCCGGCGAGGTGGACTATCCGCAGGCCAAGCGGGGCGGGGAGCTGGCGGCGACCGAGGCTTTCGGGGACCGGGCGCTGCTGGTGCGGGCCGGGCTGATCCTCGGCCCCCGGGAGAACATCGGGCGGCTGCCGTGGTGGCTGCTGCGCATCGCCCGCGGCGGCCCGGTACTGGCGCCCGGGCCACGCGACTTGGCGTTGCAGTACATCGACGCCCGCGATCTCGCCCGGTGGTCCCTGGACGCCGTCGAGCGGGGGCTCAGCGGCCCCTACAACCTCATCAGTCCGCCCGGCCACACCACCATGGGCGGGCTGCTGGAGGCGTGCGTACGCGTCACCGGTTCCGACGCCGAGCTGCGCTGGACGGATCCGGAGCCGATCCTCGCCGCGGGCGTCGAGCCGTGGACGGACCTGCCGGTCTGGGTGCCGCCGGGCGAGGCTTACGACACCATGCACCTGGGTGATGTGTCCAAGGCGCTGGCCGCCGGGCTGCGCTGCCGCCCCGTCGAGGAGACGGTGGCCGACACCTGGGCCTGGCTCCAGGAGTTGGACGGCCCGCCGCCGCAGCGGGCGGACCGTCCCCCGCTCGGCCTGGATCCGGAGGTCGAGGCCAAGCTGCTCCGCGGCTGAACAGCGAGCAGTACAGCCGCTGTGAGGGGAGACGGACCCGCTGTCCCCTGTTCAGCAGGTCCGCCTCCCGGTCATCAGACGGCCACCTCGGCGGTGGTCGTGTCCGCTGCCCGGTGGAACCGCTCGCGCGAGCCCGCGCTCGGGGTGGACAGCGCCAGTCGGCGGTGGGTGCGGCGCAGCAGGGCGCGGACCATGACGGGGTGCACCCGCTTGACGACCGCGAAGTAGGCCCGGCCCACCGCGTTGTGGGTCCTCACGACCGTGCTGAGCGTGACGCGCCCCTGGTCGACGAGGATCGAGGCCCGGAAGTCGAGGTGGCCGGCGTCCTTGCCCAGCAGGACCTCCCCGTCCCCGCGCGCGAGGACGGGGAAGCTCAGCGCGCCTTCCCAGGCCCGTGGGTCCTCGGGCATGCCGGGCAGGATCTCCATCTGCCAGGCGTCGGTGAAATCGGTGTGTTCGAAGGCCGTACGGGCCAGTCGGGCCCGGGCGGGGAGCTCCACCTCGACCGGCTTGTCCCATTCCAGCCGGTTCAGAAAGCGGACCCACGGGGACCAGCGCACCGCGCGCCGCAACGAACCGGTCGTCACGCGCTCGATGTTGTCGAAGACCTCCTCGACGACGGTGTCGTGTGCGAAGCGGATCGCGAGGGCCCACGCCAGTGCCTCGGTGCCGCGCTGGGTCTGCTCCAGGGTGTGCCGCACGCGGCAGCGGCCGGGGCCGAGCGGTTCCACGGCCATCTCGTGGAAGCCGTTCGACGGCGGGGCGAAGTCGAAGCGGATGCGGCTGCCGGGCTCGTAGGCGCCGACGCGGTAGCGCACCGGGCCGTGGCCGCCCTCGGCCCCGACTCCGAGCGGGCGGTCGAAGCGCATCGCGGGCCAGGCGGGGGTGGGGAAGATGGGGTCGTCGTCGGACGACAGCCGGTCGAGCAGGGCCCCGACCGTCTCCGCCGGAGCCTCGATGACGCGTTCGTGGATGTTGCGGACCGTGCGCATTGCCCCTCCATACGCTGGCGTATGTTCAACCGTACGGTAGCGTACGGTCATGGTGCAACGGCGATTGCGGGAACCCGGCGGACGACAGCGGCTCAGCGCGCTGGATTGGGCGGACGCGGCGCTCACCGCCATCGGCGAGGGCGGGCTGGCCGCCGTCGCGGTCGAACCGCTCGCCGTCCGGCTGGGCACGACCAAGGGCAGCTTCTACTGGCACTTCGCCAGCCGGGAGGCGCTGATCGAGGCCGCGCTGCTGCGCTGGGAGGAGACCCGCACCGAGGCGGTCATCGCCGCGCTGTCGGCCGAGCCGGACCCCGAGGTGCGGCTGCGGAGCCTTTTCACCCAGGCGACCGAGGCGGTGACCGAAAGCCCGCTGGAGGTCTCGCTGCTGGCCACCGTCGGGCACCCGCTGGTCGCCACGGTGGTGAGACGGGTGACCGAGCGCCGGCTCGGCTATCTCACCCAGCTCTTCTCCGAGCTGGGCTTCAACCCCGAAGAGGCCCGGCTGCGCGGCACTTTGGGCTACACCAGCTTCCTCGGCCACGGACAGCTGGTCAACGCCGTCCCGGAGGCCCTACCGCCGGGCCAGGGGCGGGCCCACCACCTCGACTCGATCATCGACATGCTGTTGCGCCGGGACTGACACCTGAGCGGGCGCGCAGTCTCCACCCGGACGACGCACCGAACGCGACTGTCCCGTGGACCGGCAGGGGCGTGCCCTTTCCGGACCCACGGGACAGGTGGGGTGTTTCCGGCGTGCGCTCCGCGCGCTCAGTTCGCCGCGGTGACCGTCCTCGACGCCGCCTCGTCGCCCTGCCGGTCCCCCGCCTTGGCGAGGAGCAGGCGCTCCGCGAGGTGACCGAAGAGCAGGCCGAAACCGGCCCACAGGACGAACTGGACGGCCAGCGTGGCGAGACGGAACTGCCACAGCAGCACGGCGGGGAAGCCCTCCGGCACGTTCTCGCCCGAGGGCAGGAACGCGAAGGCGATCCCCACCACCACCAGGAAGGCGGCGCCCGCCACGACACTCGCGTACCAATGGCCCAGGCGGGGAACCAGCCGCTTGCCCAGGATCACCGTGCCCACGGTGAGCAGCACACTGAGCGCGATCATCAGGAAGAACAGCGCGGTGCGCTGGTCCAGGGTGTCCGGGTCGCCCACGGCGGGCGGGTTCGCCGGATACTTCAGGAACGGCACCAGATAGACAGCGACGAACGCGCCGAGCGCGACCAGTGCGGCCGTCGCGCGCGGGCCGAAACGGCCGACGCGGCCCAGCGCATAGCAGTACACCAGGGCGGCGATACCGCCCAGTGCGACCCCGTAGACGAGGATGCCGGTGGCCAGCCCCGCGGTCGACTGCAGGGAGCGGCTGACCAGCTCCTCACCGCCGCCGTGGTCGTGGCTGTGCGCCTCTTCGAAGGCGATGGCCGCATCCACCCGGGATTCCCCGAGCAGATAGGCCGTGAGCAGCGCCAGCGCGCCGGCGGCGAGGCCGGCGAGCATGCCGCGTACGAGCAGGGCCCGTACGGAAATGGAGTTCACGAGCTCTTGACCCCTGGTCTCTCAGTGGCAGGGGAAGCCGAGCAGATGACGGCCGTCGTGCACCCACTCGTGGACACCCTCACCGGAGATCAGGGCGGTGGCGCCCTGCTCGGCGCCGACGAAGTACAGCAGGATCAGCGCGAGGATCCCGAAGAAGAGCGTCCACGGGGCGATCTCCTTCAGGGAGATCGGGGTGATCGCCGGTACGGCGGGGGTACCGGTCGCGGGGGCGGCTGACTGGGCCATGGCAAAACCTCCTGGGGAACACGCGTCCCGATCGTGGTGCTGTCAACGACGGTGCCGGGTCTGACTTCCCTGCCAGCGCCCCGCGTGGATCGGGGGCGTTCGCCGGGTACACAGTGGCGCGACCGTGCCGGGTTCTCACCGGACTTCCGTCACACCGTCGTCATGTACACGCGACCGTACCGTGTACGCGACCGGGGCGCTACGGCGTGCGGAGGCGCACCCCCGCGCGCGCCCCGCTCGCCCCCTCGTGGTCTGCTGGGCGCGGGCCGACCGGGCCCGCCCGGGAGGAGAGTTGAGGACCATGACCGTACGTGTGACGCTGCTCTCACCGGCGATGAGTGCCGCACTGCGCGAGGCCCGTTTCGACGACGGGTCCCCGCTCGACGACGCCGGGGCCCGGCAGACCCGCGCCGCCGCCGGCGGTCTGCCCCGGATGTCGGCCGCCCTCTGCGCCCCTTCCCCGCGCTGCCACGGGACGGCCGCCGCGCTCGGCCTGTCCCCCGCCCCCGTGCCCGAGCTGCGGGACCTCGAGGTGGGCGGCTGGCGCGGGCGGGGGCTGGCCGAGCTGTCCACGGCCGAACCCGAGGCGGTGGCCGCCTGGTTGGCGGACCCCGGCGCCGCGCCGCACGGCGGCGAGTCGCTGCTGGACCTCGTCGGCCGGGTCGGCTCCTGGCTGGACGGGCGGACCGACGACGACGGCCGGCTGCTCGCCGTCGTGGAACCCGCGGTGGTCCGCGCGGCGGTCGTGCACGCGCTGGGGCTGTCCCCGCGGCTCTTCTGGCGGCTCGACGTGCCCCCGCTGTCGCTGACCGAACTCACCGGCCGGGCCGGACGCTGGAACCTGCGCTGCGGCCGCCCGCTCACCCCGGAGCCGGCACCACCGGCCTGATGAACCGGCACCGGGGCGCACCGGGGCTCACAGGGCGGTCAGCCCGCCCCGCGTCCCGGCCGACGGCCTCCGGTGGATCAGCTCCAGCAGCCCGCAGCGGACGCAGGAGGCCGCCGGATGACCGGCGTCACCGCCGCCCCCGCCGTCGAAGGGCGGCCCCGGACGGCCGTGCGGGACGTCGGCCAGTAAGGACTCGACGGCCGTCAACAGGGCCAGGGCATGCTGGAGTTCGTGCTTGAGGACGCGGATACGGGCGCCCTGCGCGCCCACCTGTCTGCGGGTGGTCGCCAGGCGCTCGTACTCCTCGGGGGCCACCACCACCGCCTCCTCCCCACCGATGATCATTCGACGCGGCTCGGGGCGCCTGCTCATCGTGGCCGTCCTCTCCTGTGGGGGCATGACCGGTGGGGGCAGTCAATCATGAGAGTCCGTTGCGATTTGGGCCACTTGAGCGGGATTGGCCGTGAACAGCGGGCGTGGCCCCGGCACCTCGGTGCCGGGGCCACGCCCGCTGTCACCCCCTGATCAGGGCGGAGGGCGACCGGCGTCAGCGCATGTCGGCGCCGGTCAGCTCGGCCCGCACCTGCCGGGCCGCCCGGACCAGATGCTCCAGGGAGTCACGGACCTCGCTCCAGCCCCGTGTCTTCAGGCCGCAGTCGGGGTTGACCCACAAACGCTCGGCGGGAATGGCACCGAGCCCCTTGCGCAGCAGGCCGGCGGTCTCCTCGACGCCCGGCACCCGGGGCGAGTGGATGTCGTAGACGCCCGGGCCCACCTCATGTCCGTATCCGGCCACGGCGAGTTCGTCGGCGACCTGCATGTGCGAGCGGGCCGCCTCCAGGCTGATGACGTCGGCGTCCAGCTCCTCGATGGCACCGATGATGACGCCGAACTCGGCGTAGCACATATGCGTGTGGATCTGGGTGTCCGCCCGGACGCCCGCGGTGGTCAGCCGGAACGCCTCGGTCGCCCAGGCCAGATAGCCGGGCCGGTCGGCGGTGCGCAGCGGCAGCGTCTCGCGCAGCGCGGGCTCGTCGACCTGGATGACGGCGGTCCCGGCGGCCTCCAGGTCGGAGACCTCGTCGCGCAGGGCCAGGGCGACCTGGCGGGCGGTGTCGGCGAGCGGCTGGTCGTCGCGGACGAAGGACCAGGCAAGCATGGTGACGGGGCCGGTGAGCATGCCCTTGACCGGGCGCTCGGTCTGCGACTGGGCGTAGCTCGTCCAGGCCACGGTCATGGGCTCGGGGCGGGAGATGTCGCCGGCCAGGATCGGCGGGCGGACGTAGCGGGTGCCGTAGGACTGCACCCAGCCGTGCTGGGTGGCGAGGTAGCCGGTGAGCCGCTCCGCGAAGTACTGGACCATGTCGTTGCGTTCGGGCTCGCCGTGGACGAGGACGTCCAGCCCGGCCTTCTCCTGGAAGGCGAGGACGTCGCGGATCTCGGCGGCGATGCGCTCGTCGTAGCCGGCGGCGTCGATCCGTCCCGCGCGCAGATCGGCGCGGGCGGTACGCAGCTCGGTGGTCTGCGGGAACGAGCCGATGGTGGTGGTGGGCAGCAGCGGCAGACCCAGCCGGGCCCGCTGGGCGGCGGTCCGCTCGGAGTACGGCTGCGGGCGGCGGGTGTCCCGCTCGGTGACGGCCGCGGCACGGGCCCGGACGGCCGGGTCGTGGGTCAGGGCCGAGGCGGCGCGGGAGGCGCGGGCGGAGCGGTTGGCGGCGAGCTGCGGGGCGATGACGTCCGTGCCCTCGTTCAGTCCGCGGGCGAGGGTGACGATCTCCTCGGTCTTCTGGCGGGCGAAGGCGAGCCAGCGGGCGACCTGGGGGTCCACGTCGCGTTCGGCGGTGGCGTCGAGCGGGACGTGCAGCAACGAGCAGGAGGGGGCCACGTCCACCCGGCCGGCGAGGCCGAGGAGGGTGGCGAGGGTGGCCAGCGAGTGTTCGAGGTCGTTGATCCAGATGTTGCGTCCGTCGACGACGCCGGCGACGAGGCGCTTGCCCGGCACGCCGCCGGCCGCGGCGAGGGCTTCGAGGTTGGCGGCGGCGGGGCCGGT
This sequence comes from Streptomyces syringium, assembly GCF_017876625.1. NCBI lineage: Bacteria > Bacillati > Actinomycetota > Actinomycetes > Kitasatosporales > Streptomycetaceae > Streptomyces > Streptomyces syringium. The sequence goes on along the minus strand of NZ_JAGIOH010000001.1, from coordinate 7,078,251 downwards.
GAAGTCCAGGGCCAGTCCCTCGACGGGTGACTTGGCGAGGACGGGCAGGGCGTCACCGAGGCGGTCGAAGTAGGTGGCGGCCAGGATCCGGGGCCGGTCGGCGAGCGCGCCCAGGTCGCGGTAGGCGCGGGTGGCGGCGCTGAGGACGGCCGGCGACTGGTCCTGGACGAGCGCGGGCTCGTCGAGCTGGACCCACTCGGCGCCCGCGGCCCGCAGCTCGGCCAGCACCCGGGCGTACACGGGGAGCAGCCGGTCGAGGAGGGTGAGGGGCTGGAAGTCGGCCGGGGCGCCGGGGGCGGGCTTGGCGAGGAGCAGGTAGGTGACCGGGCCGACCAGGACGGGGCGGGCCGTGTGGCCGAGGGCGAGGGCCTCGCGCAGCTCGCCGAGCGGCTTGGCGGGGTCGGCGGTGAAGACGGTGTCCGGGCCCAGTTCGGGGACGAGGTAGTGGTAGTTGGTGTCGAACCACTTCGTCATCTCCAGCGGCGGGGCCTCCTGGGTGCCGCGGGCCATGGCGAAGTAGCCGTCCAGGGCGTTGTCCCGGACGGCGGCGCGGTGCCGCTCGGGGATGGCGCCGACCATGACCGTGGTGTCCAGGACGTGGTCGTAGAGCGAGAAGTCGCCGGTGGGCACCTCGTCCACGCCGGCCTCCGTCAACCGGCGCCAGGCGGCGCGGCGCAGAGTGGCGGCGGTGGTGTGCAGGGCGTCGGCGGTGACGCGGCCCGCCCAGTAGCCCTCGATGGCCTTCTTCAGCTCACGGGACTGGCCCTGCCGGGGGTAGCCGTGGACGGTGGCCCGGGAGGGCGGGGTGGTGTTGCGGTCGGTCACGGAACTCTCCTTCGCGAGTCGCGGAATGACCACGGCGGACCCGGGCGCGAAGGGACGACGAAGAGGGCGGGCGCGCTGGGCACACCTGCCTGCCACCGCCGGCCCTCCCTCGGGGCCACCGAGATCACCGCACGCGGGTGGCGCGCGGGCAGTGGCAGGTCTTCGGACTCGCGGGCGCGCCCTGGGGCCTTGGGGCCGCCGGGCACCTACTGGCCGTCGCTTCCCGGACGCGTGGGCGTCCAGTGCGTATGACGGCGGTCGTTCCCACTCACCGCTGCGGGGCAGTCCCGGATTTCCACCGGGTTCCCTCTTGCGACGCTCCCGCCTGGCGGGCGGGGCGAACCAGCTGCGTCCCCCACCCTAGACACAATGCGGAAGGACCGGTAGGGGAATCCGCGCAAGGATTCGATCTTGACGCGTGGCCGGTATCCGCCGGTGGACACTCCGCGCGTGCCGACCCGGCACGGCGTGGACGCCCGGCCCGACGTGCCGGGCGGCGGCCCGGGCGGGGCCTGTCCGCCCTGGAGGCACGGGCGTGCGGCACCCCGGTGGTCACCGCCGCGGCGGCCGCACCCGCCGCCCACGGCACCGTTGCGGGCGGTCCATGTGACGCATGAGAATCTCCGGTACGCCCGGACCCCGCCCGGACCCTGGAGTCGCCGTGACCGCCTTCGCGCACGCTCCTTTCGACCGCCGCACCGCGCTGCGGGCCGTGGCCGCGTCGGCCGCGGCCGGGCCCGTCGGGGGTGGTGGCGGCCGGAGTCCGCTGCGGGTGATGAGCTTCAACCTCCGCTACGCCTCCGACACCCCGCCGAACACCTGGGCCGATCGGCGGCCCGTCATGCGCACGCTGCTGCGCCACGAGCGCCCTCATCTCCTCGGCACCCAGGAGGGGTTGTACGCGCAGCTGCGCGACATCGCCGACGATCTCGGGCCGCGCTACGCCTGGGTCGGCACGGGCCGCGCGGGAGGCAGCCGCGATGAGTTCACCGCCGTCTTCCACGACGTGCGGCGGCTCGCCCCCGTCGCGTACGACCACTTCTGGCTCTCCGACACCCCGTATCTGATCGGCTCCGCGACCTGGGGCAACACTGTGATCCGGATGGTCACCTGGGTCCGGTTCCGCGATCTGCTCACCGGGGGCGAGTGCTACGCCCTCAACACCCATCTCGACCACGCCCATCAGAACGCGCGCGAGCGCTCCGCCGCGCTGATCACCACCCGGCTGCGCGGTCTGGATCCGGCCCTGCCCCGGATCGTCACCGGCGATTTCAACGTCCCCGCACACGGCAACCCCGTCTACGACACGATGCTCGAACAGGGTTCGCTCGTGGACTCCTGGGACACGGCCGATCAGCGCGGGGCGCAGTACGCGACCTTCCACGGCTACCGGCCGCTCGTGCCGGACGGCGACCGCATCGACTGGATCCTCACCTCGCCCCGGGTACGGACCCGGCGCGCGGCCATCAACGTCTTCCAGCAGGGCGGGCAGTTCCCCAGCGATCATCTGCCGGTGCAGGCGGACCTGGAGCTGTAGGGCGCCGCCTGTTTCATGGCCGCTTATCTCAAAGCCGCCCGAGTGTCACCACTTTGAACCGATCCACCCCGGGCACGGCACCGACTATCGGACATTCGAACATCAGGCCTCCCTTGGCGCACCAGAACCGCAGAAAACCCTTCCGCCGCAGGCCACCCTGGGTGACGTTCAAACAACGGTGTGAAACCTTTCGCCCCAACGTCACCACGAGTTGTCCGCATTACGAACAAAACTGGCCGGAAGTGCCCGGATCATTTTGACTGTGCCCACCCTCATCACCAAATGTCTGCCAAATGTCCTCGTCAGTGAAGCCCGTGTGCTCAGGGCTCTTACGGAACTACGACTTCCGATTACTGCTCTCCGGGGCAGCGGTGAGCCAGGTCGGCGCTCAAGTGACCGTCGTGGCACTGCCGTTGGTGGCCGTCATCGAGCTCGACGCCTCGCCCATGGAGGTCGGGCTGCTGACCGCCGCCGAGACCGCGGCGTTCCTCCTCGTCGGGCTGCCCGCCGGAGCCTGGGTGGACCGGATGCGGCGGCTGCCCCTGCTCATCCGCACCGACGTCGTACGGGCCGTGACGATGCTGAGCCTGCCGCTCGCGGCATGGGCCGGGGCACTGACCATGGCGCAGCTGTACGTGGCCGCCCTCATCACCGGTGTGGCCACCGTGTTCTTCGACATCGCGCACCAGAGCTACCTGCCCGGCCTGCTCCCCCGGGAGCAGCTGGTCGCGGGCAACGGCGCGCTGGAGACGGCCCGTTCGTCCGCCCAGGTCGCGGGGCCGGGGCTGGGCGGCGCCCTGGTGCAACTGCTCGGGGCACCCGTCGCCCTGCTGGCCGACGCGATCGGCTACCTCGTCTCGGCGCTCTTCCTGCGCGGGATCCGCGCCCGCGAGCCACAGCCCGCGCCCGTCGTGGGCGTCCCGCTGCGGGCCCAGGTCGCGGAGGGCCTCGTGTTCGTCCTCCGCCACCCCGTCCTGCGCATGATCGCCTGTGCCACCGGGGTCGCGAACTTCTTCTCCGCGATGCTGATGTCCGTGCAGACGGTGTTCCTCGTGCGGGAGCTCGACCTGCCTCCCGGCGTGCTCGGGCTGATGCTGTCGGCCTCGGCCGTCGGCGGGCTGGCGGGCGCGCTGTGCGCGGGACCGCTCGCCCGCGCGGTCGGCCAGGCCCGCATCATCTGGCTGTCGACCGTGGTCACCGGGCCGTTCGCGCTGCTGTGGCCGTTGGCCGGACACGGTGCCGCCGCCGTCTGGTTCGCCCTCGCCTCCGCGGCCGTCTTCTTCGGCGCGGTGGTCTACAACGTCGCCCAGGTCAGCTTCCGGCAACTGCTGTGCCCCGACGCGCTCCTCGGGCGGATGAACGCCACGCTGCGCTTCATGGTCTGGGGCACCATGCCGCTCGGCGCCGTGCTGGGCGGGGCCGTCGCCTCCGCCGCCGGGCCGCGCGCCGCCGTGTGGGTGTGTGCCGCGGGCTTTCTGCTCGTCCCCCTGCCCCTGCTGCTCTCCCCGCTGCGGCGCCTGCGCGATCTGCCGGCTCCCGCCGCCGACGCGAGCCGGACCGTGTCCGGAACCTAGGCCCCACCGCTCCACTCGTCGCCCGTCGCCCGTCGGCCGGAGGCGTCCTCGTAGCGGACCGCTCGGACGCCTCCACACCGCGTCGGACGTGCTCCACCGCTTCACCGCCCGACCCCCCTTTCGTCTCACGAGTCAGCGCGCCCCGGGCGCGCGGGAGGACATCGTGCAGTCCAGCAGCATCACCACGCAGTACCTCGACCGTTACCGCCGCACCGTCGACGGCGCGGCGGCCGCCGGGTCGCTTCCGGTCACCGGTGCGCAGCGGCGGTTCCTGCTCGCCCGGCGGATGGACCCGGCCGGGCGGGCCGACCTCGTACCGCTGTTCTTCGCCTTCCCCCGCGGTTCGGTCGACACCGGCCGGCTGCGGGCGGCGGCCGGGCACCTCGCCGCCCTGCACCCCGCCCTGCGGGCCCGCCCCGAGGCGCTGCGCGGGGTCCCCGTGCAGCGGCTCGGGGAGCCCGACGCCCGGGTGAGCCGGGTGGAGCCGCGCCCCGGCGAGAGCGCCGCCGACGCGCTGCGCCGGGCACTCGGCGCCTGGGCGGCCGAGGGGCCGCCGCTGCGGCTGTTCCTCGCCGCCGACCCGGCGGGCGACCGTGATGTCCTGGCCGTCGTCATGGACCACGCGGCCTGCGACGAGGCGTCCATCGGCCGGGTCATGGCGGATCTCACCGACGCCTACCGCGACGGGCTCGGCCCCCGGGACGTGCCCGGGTCCCGGGCGGCGGACGAGCTGGCCGCCTACCGCGAGGCCGTGCACCTCCAACTCGAGGCGGAGGCACGGGCGTCGGGGCAGCGGTCCGTCACCTACTGGGCCCGGCGGCTCGCCGCGCTCCGCCCGGCCGCCGGCCCCGCGCCGGCCCCGCGCGCCGGGGGCGGCCCGGCCGGCACCGGCGCCGTGCTGCACCGGCTGCCCGCCGACCCGGACGGCTCCCGGCCTCCCTTCCCCGTCCTGCTCGACGCCTGCACCGCCGCCGCGCGCACGCTGTACGGCCCGGACCGGATCCCGGCCCTGGGCTACCCCTGGGGCGGCAGGCCCGCCGCGGCGCAGCCCGTCCTGGGCTGCTTCCTCAACACGGTGGTGCACCCGGCCACCGCGTGCGACCTCGACGAGCGGACCGTGGCGTGGTGGGACGACCTCGACCACGCGGACGCCCCGTTCGACGAGGTGGTGCACGCGGCCCGGACCGCCGGGGTGCCCTGGTCGGGGCGGCTCGACGGCCTGCTCACCTCCGAGGACCTGCACCGCCGTCCGCCACTGCGGCTGGGCGACGCCACCGGACACGAGACGCACATCGACGGCCGTCCCGTCCAGGCGCCGTTCGCCGTGTCCGTCTCCCACGGCACGGACCTCCTCGTCCGGATGGCGTGGGACCGGGGCGTCGTGCCGGACCCCGTCGCCGAGGACGCCTTCGCCGCCCTGCTGGACGCCCTGCGGGCCCGCACCCACGGACACGCACCGGTGGGCTGAGCCGGACTCCGGCCGCCCGCCCCCTCACTTGACCCGGCCCGCCGTCCACCCGACGCGGGCACCGGGCCCCTCCAACCACCCCACGGAAGGGTTGACCATGTTCGGACTCTCCACATCCCAGGAGATCGTCTGGCTGCACGAGCAGATGCTGCCCGGCAGTCGCGCCTACAACTTCACCGCCACCATCGACCTGCGGGGCACGCTCGACGAGAGCGCGCTCCGCGACGGGCTGGCCGCCGCCCTCGACCGGCACCCCGGGCTGCGGCTCGAACTCGTCGAGAACCCCGGCGCGCTGCCCGGCCAGCGCGTCCGCGAGGGCTGCACGCCCCGCGTGCGGACCGTCGACCTCGGCCGGGAGGCCGACCCGGAGGCCGCGTTCGAGGAACTGCTGCGCACCGAGGCCGTCACGCCCCTCGATGTCTTCGAGGCGCCGCTGCTGCGCTGGTGCCTGGTCCGCCTCGGTGACGGCCACCACCGGATCATCCACGTCGAGCACCACCTCGTCCACGACGGGCACTCCTTCGCGATCCTGCTCCGCGACGTGTTCACCGTGTACCGGGCGCGGGTGCTGGGCGAGCCGGCCGAGTTGCCGGCCGCTCCCTCGTACGAGGACCACGTACGGGCCGCCGAGGGGCCGGGCCGGCAGGAGCGGCGGGAGGCGAGCCTCGCGTACTGGCAGCGGGAGCTGGCCGACGCCGCCTTCGATCTGCCGCTGCCCGGGCTCGCCCGGCCCGGTGTGCGGCGCCGGCACGCGGGCGCCCAGCTGCGCCAGCCGATCGACGCGGACCTCGCCGAGCGGCTGCGGGCGCACAGCCGCGCCCAGGGCCACACCCCGTTCTCCACGCTGCTCGCGCTCTTCGCCGAACTGCTGCGCCGCCACAGTGGGCGCACCGACCTCGTCGTCGGCACGGCGGTCGGCAACCGCCCGGAGGGCTTCGAGGGCGCCACGGGCATGTTCGTCAACACCATCCCGCTGCGTCTGCGGCTGGACCCCGCGGCCGGGGCCGACGCGATGGTGGACGAGGTGACCGACGGTCTGATCCGCGCGCTGCCGCACCAGGAAGTGCCCGTGCAGGTGCTCACCCGGGCGCTGGGGCTGCACACCTCCGGGGCGGACAACCCGCTGTTCAGCGTCATGTTCAGCGCGCACGACGCGGCGCTGCCGCAGATCGCGGTGCCGGGTCTGGAGGTGTCGCTGTTCGAGGGCTTCAACACCGGCACGACCCGCTTCGACCTCGACCTGGTGCTGCTCCCCGACGACCGGCGCACGGTCGGCCCGCGCGCGGGCGCGGCCGGGATGACGCTGGTGTGGGACTACGACCGGGACCTGTTCGACGAGGCGACGGCACAGCTGCTCTCCGAGCGTTTCCTGGGCCTCGTCCGCGCCTATCTGGGCGCGCCGACGACGCCGCTCGCCGAGCTCGCGCCCGCGCCCGCCGTCACGGTCCCCGCGGACGACCGGGCCGTGCCGGAGACGTCCGGGGCCGCTCTGGACCCCGTCGCGGGGCGCGACCCCGCGACCGTCGCGATCGTCAGCGGCGCCCTGAAGATCACCTACGGGGAGCTCGACCGGCGCGTCGAGGAGCTGGCCGGGAAGCTGCGGGCGGCGGGCGTCACGGAGGGCCGGCCGGTGGCGGCCGTGCTGCCGCGCGGGGTGGACACCGTGGTGACCCTGCTCGCCTGTCTGCGCACGGGAGCGGTGTACACCCCGCTCTCCCCCAACGACCCGGCCGCGCGCCTGGAGACGCTGCTGGCGCGGCTGCGGCCCGCGCTCGTGCTGACCGACCGGGAGAGCGCACTGTCCCTGCCCGCCGAGGGCCTGCCGGTGGCGCTGCTCGACGCGGCGGAGTTCCCCAAGGCCGAGCCCGCCGAGTGGCTGGAGGGCGCGGCGTACATCATCCACACCTCCGGCTCCACCGGTCTGCCCAAGGCCGTCGTGGTGGGCCGGGCCGCGCTGGCTCACTTCACCGCGGGCATGGCGCGGCGGTACGCGCTGACGCCGAAGGACCGGGTGCTGCTGTTCGCCCAGCCGTCGTTCGACGTGGCGCTGGAGGAGGTACTGCCGTCGCTGCTGGCCGGCGCGGCCCTCGTCGTGCCTCAGCGGGAGGTGCCGACGGCCGCGGAGCTGATCGCCGTGCTGTCGGCCCGCCGGGTCACCGTCGCCAATCTGCCGACGAGTTATCTCCTCGCGGTCCGCGAGGAGCTGCGCGACGCGCTCGGTGACGGCCGCTGGTCGCCGCGGCTCCTGGTGTGCGGCGGCGAGCGGCTGCCGGCCGGTGCGCTGCGGGAGCTGCTCGACGCCACGGATGCCGCCGGTACCGACACGGTCACGGTCCTGAACGCCTACGGGGTGACGGAGGCGACCGTCACCTCCACCGTCCACGAGGTGGACCGGGCGGAGCTCGCCGAGGGCACCGAGGTGCCGCTCGGCAGCGCGCTGCCGGGCGCCCGCGTCCACGTCCTGGACGCGGGCCGGTGTCCGCTGCCGTGGGGCGCGGTCGGTGAACTCGCCATCGGCGGCGCCTGCCTCGCCGAGGGGTACCTCGGCGAGGGGACGGCCGCCGAGGCCACGGCCGCCCGCTTCGTGACCGTGCCGGCGCTGGGCGGTGAGCGCGTGTACCTCACCGGTGACCTCGGCTACCGCGACCGCGAGGGCCGTCTGGTCTTCCTCGGCCGCCGCGACAACCAGATCAAGCTGCGCGGTTACCGCATCGAGCTGGAGGAGGTCGAGGCCGCGGCGTCCGCCGAGCTCGGCGGGCGGTCCTGCGCGGTCGTCCTCGACCGGGAGGCGTCCGGCGGGCCGCGGCTGGTGGGCTTCTTCGAGTCCCGTGCCGACGCGTCCACCGGGGCCCCGGCCGAGCCGGACGCCGAGGCCCTGCACGCCGCGCTGTCCGGGCGGCTGCCCGCCGCGCTCGTCCCCGGCCGCTGGATCCGGCTGGACGCGATGCCGACCCTGCCCGGTGGCAAGCCCGACCGCGCCGCCCTGACCCGCGCGGCCGCCGACCTGCCGCTCGACCACGTCGCCGACCAGGCGTCCGCGGAGCCCGCCGACCCGGCCGTCGCGCTGCTCAGCGAGGGCTGGCGGGAGGTGCTGGGCCACGACCGCTTCTCGCCGTCGTCGCACTTCTTCCAGGTGGGCGGGCACTCCCTGCTGGCCGCCCAGCTCGCCGCGTGGCTGGAGCCCCGGCTCGGCGGCCGCCCGCCGCTGCGGGTCCTCTTCCAGCATCCCGTCCTCGCCGACCAGGCCCGCGCGGTCACGGAGGCGACCCGATGAGCACCGCCCCCTCGTCCGTCCTGGAGACGGAGCACCGTGAACTCGTCGACTCCTTCGCGTCGTTCGTCCGCCGCGAGCTGGTTCCGCTGGCGGCCGAGCTGCCGGAGGACGGCGACCTGCCGCCCGCCGACCTGCGGGCCTACGTGCGCGCCCGCTCGGCGAAGCTCGGCTTCTACGCGGGCGACTACCCCGAGGAACTGGGCGGTTCCGGCATGCCGTTCAGCGCCGTGGTGCTGCTCCACCACGCCGCGGGGCGCAGCGGCTGTCCGCTCGCCCCGTACGCGCTGGCGGGTTCGGACGGGCCGAGCCCGCTGCTGCGGCAGGGCACCGAGCAGCAGATCGAGCGGTATCTGAAGCCGCTGGTGCGCGGGGAGGCGACCCGCTGTCTGGCGCTGACCGAGCCGAACGCCGGGTCGGACGCCTTCCACCTCACCAGCACCGCGACCCGCGAGGAGAGCGGGGAGTGGGTACTGACCGGCCGCAAGACGTTCGTGAGCAACGCCGGGCACGCGGACTTCGCGATCGTCGTGGCCCAGGCGGGCGGCGGCGCGGGTGAGGCGAGTGAGGCCAGTGAGGCCAGTGAGGGGGGCCCGACCGCGTTCGTCGTGGGGATGGACCATCCGCGGCTGCGGATCGGGCAGGCTTACGACGGCATGTCGGGCGAGCGGCTGTACGAGCTGGTGCTGGACGGGGTGCGGCTGCCGGCCGACGCCGTCGTGGGCGGCGAGGCCGGGGTCGGCGCCGCCCTCGGCAACGGCATCGACAGCCTCTCGCGGGGCCGTCTCGTGGTGGCCGCCATGTGCAACGGCATCGCCGAGTACGCGCTGCGGCTGGGCGTCGAGTACGCCCGGGAGCGGCGGGCGTTCGGGGAGCGCATCGGCGCGTACCAGCATGTGCAGGAGCACTTGGTGAGCAGTCGCGCGGAGGTCGAGGCGGCCAAGCTGCTGACGCTGGCATGCGCGCGGCTGGTGGACGAGGGCGTGGAGACGCCGGAGAACGCGGCGCTGGCCAAGCTGACCGCTTCGGAGACCGCCGTCCGGGTCGTGGACCGGTCGTTGCGGGTGCACGGCGCGACGGGCTGGGTCCGGGGCCATCCGCTGGAGTTCCTGTACCGGTACGTCCGGATGATGACGATCATCGAGGGGACGTCGGAGATCCAGAAGGTGATCGTCGCCCGGTCGATGGGCCTCGGCTGAGCCGGCCGCCCCTGCTCGGCCGTCCCTGCACCTCTCGCATCGCGCGCCCCGCGCCCTGTTCGCGGCCCGCGTGACCCATTCGACTTCGTCAAGAGGAATCATGACCACTGCAGTGAACACCTCCCGCCCGAACGCACCGGACGGCGAACCGCTCCTCAGCGTCGCCCACGGCCCGGCCGCCCCGGCGGACGGCTGGGACGTCCTGGCCCGGTTCGAGCACTGGGTCCGCCATGAGGCGTCCGCGACCGCCGTCGAGGACGGGGAGCTGAGCTGGACCTATGCCGAGCTGGACGCCCTGGCCGAGCGGGTCGCCGACGCGCTGCGCCCCCGGGTGCGCCCCGGTGACCTGGTCGGGGTGTGCCTGGACCGCTCCGCGGCCCTGGCCGCGACGGCCGTCGCCCTCGCCCGGCTCGGCGCCGTCTACCTCCCCCTCGGCCCCCGCCCCGGCGACCGGCGGCTCGCCGCCGTGACGGGCGGGCTCCGCGTGAGCGCGCTCGTCGGGGCACCCGAGGTGCTGCCCGCGGCGTACCCCGCCGCTGAGCGGCTGCCGCTGCCCCTGCCCGTCGCCGGGGCCGACGCGGCGGAGGCCGTCGCCGCGTTCGCCCCGCGCGACCGGGCGGCGGGGACGGCCGCGCCCGAGGGCGCCTTCTACGCCGTGCTCACCTCGGGCTCGACGGGGACGCCCAAGGCGGTCGCGGTGGACGGCGCCGCGCTCGCCGCGCGGCTGCGCTGGTATCTCGACCGCGTCGGCGCCCGCCCGGGCGACCGGCACAGTCTGCTGGTGGGGGTCTCCTTCGACCCGCACGTCCTGGAGCTGTGGGCCGCCCTGTGCTCCGGCGGCGCGCTGAGCGTCGCACCGGACGAGGTGCGCTGGGACCCCGAGGCGCTCACGGACTGGTGGCGGCGGGCGGCGGTGACGGTGGCGATCCTGCCGACGCCGCTCGCGGAGACCGTGTTCGAGCGGCCGTGGCCGCGGCTTCCCGCACTGCGTCACCTCTCCGTCGGCGGCGACCGGATGCGCCGGACGCCGGCGGCGGACGTCACCGCCCTGGTGGACAACGCGTACGGCCCCGCGGAGGCGACCGTCCTCGCCACCGCGCACGCCCTGAACCCGGCGGGCGGGGCGGACGGCGACGGCACGGCCGGCGAGGACGCCGACGCGCCGCCGCCCATCGGGCTGCCGCTGGACGGTACCGTTGTCGGGGTCGCCGACGCCTCCGGGCGCCTCGTGCCCCGGGGCGAGCCCGGTGAACTGCTCCTCGGCGGCGCCGGGCTGGCGATGGGCTATCTGGACGAGGAACTGACGGCCCGCCGCTTCGTGGCACCGCCGGCGGGCATGACCGGCACCGAGCGGGTCTACCGCACCGGTGACCGGGTGCGGATGCGGCCCGACGGCGTGCTGGAGTTCCTCGGCCGCCTGGACGACCAGGTCAAGGTGCGTGGCGTGCGCATCGAACCGGCCGAGGTCGAGGCGGCCTTCGAGCACGATCCGCGGGTCCGGCGGGCGGTCGTCGCGGCGACGACCGGAGCCGACGGCGCGGTACGGCTGATCGCGTACGTCCTGCCCGTCCCGGGCGGGCGGCCCCCGGCCGGGGCGGAGTTGCTGGCGGCCGTGCGCGACTGGCTGCCCGAACAGGCGGTACCGGCGGCGGTCCGGTACGTCGACGCCTTCCCCCTCGATGCCAACGGCAAGGTCGACCGCGCCGCGCTGCCGGCCGGGCGGGCGCCGCGGCAGACGGTTCCCCCGGCGGCCACGGTGCCCACCGCGCACGCCGCTTCCCGTTCGGAGGAGTTGGTGCTGCGGCTGTGCCGCGCGCTGCTCGACCGGCCGGACATCGGCCCGGCGGACAACTTCATCGGCAGCGGCGGTGACTCCCTCGCCGCCGCGCGGCTGCTGGCCGCCCTGGAGGAGGAGTGCGGCGTGCGGCTGCGGGCACCGGAAGTGCTGCGGCAGCCCGATCTGCGCGGCCTGGCCGCGCTGCTGGACAGCAAGCGGACGGACGCCCCCGCGCAGCCGGCGCCCCCGGCGGCTTCGGCGCCGGTGACCGCGACCGCGCCTGCGGCGGTCGCCGCGGCGGCCCCTGCCGACGGCGGTGTGCTCGGGCGGGTGGCCGACCGTGCCGAGGCGTCACCGCGCGACCTCGCCGTCCTGGACGGCGATCTGACGCTGACGTACGGCGAGTTGACCACCGCCGCCCGGCGGCTGGCCCGTGTGCTGCGCGACCGGGGCGTAGGGACCGGCACCCCGGTCGGGCTGCTGATGCCGCACTCGGTGGGCGTCGTCGTCGCCCAGCTCGCCGTCTGGTGGGCGGGCGGCCACTATGTCCCCCTCGACCCCGCGTACCCCCGGCCGCGTACGGACGCGATGCTGGCCGACGCCGGGGTCACGCTGACCCTGGGCGAGAAGGACCTGCTGGAGGCCGCGGGCATACCGGCGGGGCAGCAGCTCGCCCTCTCCCCGGCCGGGATCGCCGACACGAGTGCGCAGTGGCCGGACGAGGACCTCCCGGCGCTGCCCGGCCCCTACGACCCGGACGCCGTGGCGTACGTGATGTACACCTCGGGTTCGACGGGCCGCCCCAAGGGCGTGGCGATCACCCACCGCGGGGTGGCCGGACTGACCGTCGCCCCGGACTTCGTGACGGTCACCCCCCGGGACCGGGTGCTGTTCCACTCGGCGCAGACCTTCGACGCGGCCCCCTTCGAGGTCTGGGTGGCGCTGGCGAACGGTGCGGCGGTGGCCGTCTCCACGGCCGACCGGCATTCGCTGGAGGGGCTGGCCCGGGACGTGGAGCGGCTGGGCGTCACCGTCGCCCTGCTGACCACCGCGTTCTTCCACCACCTGGCCGACCGCCGGTCGTCGGTCTTCGACGTGCTGCGCGGCGTGCTCGTCGGGGGCGAGGCGATGTCGGCCCGGCACGCGCGGAGCGTGCTGCGCTCGCATCCGTGGCTGGAGCTGGTCCACGGGTACGGGCCGACGGAGGCCACGACCTTCGCCACCACCCATCGGGTGCGGGACACCGACTGCGACGGCCCGCCGCCGATCGGCCGCCCGGTCGCCGGGACGACGGCGCACGTCCTCGACGCGCACGGCGCCCCGGTGCCCGCGGGCACCCGCGGGGAGCTGTGGCTGGGCGGCCCCCGGATCGCCCGGGGCTATCTCGGCCGGCCCGACCTCACGGCGGAACGCTTCGTCGACCACCCGGCCGCCGGGCGGATCTACCGCACCGGTGACCTCGTGTCGGCCCATCCGGACGGCGTGCTGGACTTCCACGGCCGGACCGACGACCAGTTCAAGATCCGCGGCTTCCGGATCGAGCCCGGCGAGATCGAGCACGCGCTGCGGACCCACCCGCGCGTCGCGGACGCGGCCGTCACCGTGCTGCGGCCCACGCCGGAGGACGCGCGTCTGGTCGCCTTCGTCGTCCCCGTCGACGGCGGACACCTCACGGTCGCCACGCTCCGCGCCCACCTGGCCGAGCGGCTGCCCGCGCACCTGCTGCCCAACGGCTGGTCCGTGGTGGACGGTCTGCCGCTGACCGCCACCGGCAAGGTCGACCGCCGCGCGCTGGCCGAACAGCCGGTGCCCGGCATCCCGCAGCCCGCCGGGGCCGCGGAAACCCCGGCCGCGCGGCCGGCGTTGTCCCCGATCCAGCAGACCGTGGCCGAGGCGTGGGCCCGGGCGCTGGACCGCTCGGTCGACGCCCCGGACGCCGACTTCTTCGAACTCGGCGGCCACTCCCTGCTGGCCCTCGGCATCGTGGACGACGTGCGGGAGGACGTCGGCGTCGAGCTGTCGCTCGCCGAGTTCTTCGCGGCGCCCACGGTGGCCGGACAGGCCGCGCTGATCGAGGAAGCGCTCCTCGGCCGTTTCGGAGCGGACGTCGACACCGATGGGGAGGAAGGCCGATGACCGCCGTCCCCGACGCCGCCCGCCAGGAGGCGCTGCTCCGTCTCGCCCGGCAGCGCGGGCGGACCGCCGCCGCGACGGGCCGGGCGTCCGCGCCGGCCGGCGGGGCCGGAGGCCCGGCGCCGCTCTCGCACGCCCAGCACCGGATGTGGCTGATGGACCGGCTCGGCCAGGGCGGCGCCCTGTACAACGTGCCGTTCGCGACGCGGGTGCGCGGCCCCCTCGACCTGGACGCCCTCGCCGAGGCCGTCACCGCTCTCGTGCGCCGCCACGAGGTGCTGCGCACCCGGTACGCACACGACGACGGCGAGCCGTACCAGGAGGTGATGGCGGCCGGGCCGGTACCGGTCCGGGTCGTGGACGCCACGGGCGACGGCAGTGCTGAGCTGTCCGCCGAGGCGGCGCGTCCGTTCGACCTGGGCGCCGGGCCGCTGCCGCGCGTGCTCTGTGTGCGGCACGCGCCCGAGGACCATACGGTGCTGCTGACGTTCCACCACATCGCGGTGGACGGCGGCTCCCTCGACCTGATCATCCGCGAACTCGACGCCCGATACCGGTCGGCCGTGGAGGGCCGGGACGGGGAGCCGGACGGGGCGGACACCGACGCGCCGCAGTACGCCGACTTCGCCCGCCGGGAGCGCGCGGAGTCGGCCGCGACGCTCGACACGGGGCTGGCGTACTGGACGGAGCGGCTCGCGGGCGCCCGGCCCGTGCCGCTGCCCCGGCCCGCGGTACCCGGCGGCCGCGGCGAGGGCCACGTCCTCACCACGCCCCTGACGCCGCGCACCCTCGAAGGGCTGCGCGGGGCGGGCCGGGACCACAAGGCCACGCTGTTCACGGTGGTGCTCGCGGGTGCGTTCGCGACGCTGCTGGAGACGACCGGCGGCGAGGACCTCGTCATCGGGTGCGCGAGCAGCCACCGCGACCGGGCCGGGTGGCGGGATCTCGTCGGTCTGTGCGTCAACACCCTCGCGATCCGCACGGACCTGTCCGGCGCGCGGGACTTCGGGCAGCTGCTGTCGCGGGTGCGGGACGATCTGCTCGAAGCGCACCGTCACCGCGACGTCCCCTTCGACCTGGTGGTCGACCGGCTCGGTGCGGCGGCCCGGGACGGCGACGGCAATCCGCTGGTGGGCGTCACTGCCGACGTGCTGCCGAAGCCGTCGGGGCTGCGCCTCGCCCGTACGGAGTGCGAACCTGTCGACATCGACCTGGGGACGGCCAAGTTCGGCCTCGGCTTCTACGTCGCGGAGGCCACGGACCGCACCGGGCCGCGCGCTCTGGTGCAGTACGACCGGGGGCGGCTCGACGAGGAGACCGCGCGGGGGCTGCTGGACGCCTTCGCCGCGCTCCTCACCGAGGCGGCGTCGGATCCCGGGCGGCCGCTGTCGCGTGGGGCGGCCGACCGCGTGGACCG
The DNA here is from genome assembly GCF_017876625.1 of Streptomyces syringium. Taxonomy (NCBI): domain Bacteria; kingdom Bacillati; phylum Actinomycetota; class Actinomycetes; order Kitasatosporales; family Streptomycetaceae; genus Streptomyces; species Streptomyces syringium. The sequence continues at coordinate 7,063,050 of NZ_JAGIOH010000001.1, read as the reverse complement.
CCCCGTGGACGGGATCCCCGCCACGCCGCTCGGTGCGCGGGGCGAGGCCGTCATGGCGGTGTTCGGCGAGCTGTTGGGCGAGGACCCCGGCCCCGACGGCGACTTCTTCTTCCTGGGCGGGCACTCCCTGCTCGCCGTCCGCGTCGCGGAGCGGCTGCGGGAACGGCTCCGCCTGCCGCTGACGGGACTGGACGTGCTGGAGCACCGCACCCCGCGCGCGCTCGCCGCGCTGCTGGACGAGCGGGCGGAACAGCGGCGGCGGACGGCCACGGCCGCCGGCGGGGCCGCTCGCCGGGGGCCCGTCAGGACCGGCACGGTCCTGGTCACGGGCGGCACCGGTGGCGTCGGGGCCTTCGTCCTGCGGGAGTTGGCGGCCCGGGGACGGCCGGTGCGCGCGCTGGTGCGGCCCGAGTCGGCGCACCTGGTGGCGGGCGAGGGGATCGAGGTGGCCGAGGGCGATCTCGCCGACCCGCGGAGCCTGCGGGACGCGTTCACGGGCGTGGACGCGGTGATCCACTCCGCGTGCACGTTCACCTCGCCCGAGGTGGACGTCGCGGCGATGCGGGCGCTGCTGGACGGCTGGCATCAGGGCGCGTTCGTCTTCGTCAGCAGCGTGGACGCGTACGGCAGGCCGCCGGTGGTGGAGGTCACCGAGGACACGCCGTCCGCCGAACCGCTCACCGCGTACGGGCGGGCCAAGCTCGACTGCGAGCGGATGCTCTGGGAGGCGGCGGGCACCGGGGGGCGCGGCGGGGCGACCGCGGTGCGCGCGCCGCTGGTGTGGGGGCCACACCCCCGGCTGCGCGATCAGCTGAAGTGGGGGGCGACGGGGGCGCTGTTCCAGGCCGCCCGGTCCGGGGAACCGGTCGTGCTGCCCGCGGCGGGGCCCGTCCCGGCGTCCGGCGACACCTGGTCCGGGGCGCCCTGGGCGCACGCGGCCGCCCTGGCGCGTGCCCTGGTGACCTGCGCCGAACGTCCCGCGCACGGCATGGTGAACGCCATCGGCGGCCATGTCGGCTGGGAGGAGTTCGCGACCGAGCTGAACCGGCTGCTCGGGAGCACCGGCGGGATCCGCCCGGCGGCCACGACGGCCTCCGTGCCCCTGCTCCACCGTCACCGCTACCGTGCGGAGGCCCTCGCGGAGGAGCTGGTCGAACGGCCGGGTGAGGACTGGCGCTCGGTGATCGCGGCGATGCTGGAGCACTGACGCGCGCGGACGGACGGTCCCCAGGGGTGGCGGTGACGAGACCGCCACCCCTTCGGCGTCGGCCCGCGGTGAGAATATGCGCCGCCCTGCGAGAGCGGAGCAATTCCTTGCTGAATACACCGGCATTGCCGGGCCACTTCGGGGAATCAGCATCACGGAAGGGTGTATTCCCATAGTCGGCCGTAAAGGAAGCCCGATCACGGGCGAATCGACCGACGGGTAACTTCCCCGGGACGCAAGGGTAATCGGCCCAAAAGAGAGCCAAAGCCCCTGCCCAGAGAGGCCGTGTCGGGAGGGGCGCAAGGGAATTCATGAATTTCCCGGAGGCGGGAACGATATCGACGGTCCCGCCGTCTGATGGAGTGTGCCCGAATGCGCGCGGCCCGGGGTGTCGTGCGCGCGGGAAGGGGGCGTATGGCATGGACGAGGAGCGAAGTCCATTGCTGGCCGGACGTTACCGGATCGTCGAACGGCTCGGCAGTGGCGGCATGGGTGTGGTGTGGCGCGCCATCGACGAACTGCTCGACCGCGAGGTCGCGGTCAAGGAGGTCCGGGCGCCGGAGCACCTGCGCGAGGCGGACGTCCGGCTGCTGTACGCGCGGCTGAAGCAGGAAGCCCGGGCGGCCGCCCGGATCAGCCACCCGTACGTGATCACCGTGCACGACGTGGTCGAGCAGCAGGGCCGGCCCTGGATCGTCATGGAGCTGGTGCGCGGCAAGTCGCTGGCCGACGTGCTGGAGGAGGAAGGGGTGCTCCAGCCCAAGGAGGCGGCCAGGATCGGTTCGATGGTGCTCCAGGCGCTGCGCAGCGCGCACGCGGCCGGGGTGCTGCACCGTGACGTCAAGCCCGCCAACGTCCTGATCGAGGAGAGCGGCCGGGTCGTGCTGACCGACTTCGGCATCGCCGTGGTCGAGGGTTCGGGCGCCCTCACCCACACCGGCGACATCGTCGGCTCCCCCGACTTCCTCGCCCCCGAGCGGGCGATGGGCCAGCGCCCCGGCACTCCGTCCGACCTGTGGTCGCTGGGCACGACCCTGTACGCGGCGATCGAGGGCCTGTCGCCGTTCCGGCGCACCTCGGCACTGAGCACCCTGCAGGCGGTGGTGCAGGACGAGGCGCCCACGCCGCGGCGGGCCGGCCCGCTCACCCCGCTGCTCGAAGGGCTGCTCCGCAAGGACCCGCGGGACCGGATGGGCGCGGTGGAGGCCCAGCGGCTCCTGGACTCCGTCGCGGCCGGGCGGCTCACCGAGCCACCGGGCTGGGCGCGTTCGGACACCGGGGAGTACGTCCGTACGGCCGTCGCCGCGCCCTCCCCGGCGCCGGTGCCACGGCCTGCCCCGGCACCCGCCCCGGCACCCGTGCCGTCGCCCGTCCCCGCCCCCGGGCCCGTGCGTCATGCCTCGCCCGCACCGCCCGTCCCCCGCCCCCACGGTGTCTTCGGGCCGCCCACCCCGCAGCAGCCCGAGCGGCCGTTCCCCGGTCCGCAGCGCCCGCACCGCCCTGCCGGGCGCCGGAAGTCGATGGTGATCCTCGGCCCGGTGCTGGCGTTCCTGCTGGCCGGCGGAGCGGCCACCGTCGCGGTGATCGCCACCCGTGACGACGGCGGCTCTCCGTCGGGCGGCACCGGTGGGACGGTCGCCGAGACCAGCCGGCCGTCGGACGGCACGTCGGGGGGCCAGCCACAGCCGCGCCCGTCCACGACGCCCGGCGCGCGGGAGACGCCCGCGGCCACCGCGCCCGTCACCGGGCCGACACGGAACCCGGGCACGACGTGCGCGCCCGGCGGCTGGGTCCCGACCTGCGGATACGGCTGAGGGAAGGCGGGGGGCGGGGACACACGAGGGACACGCGTGGCGAGGCAGGCTAGGGGCTCCGGTGACGGGGTCCGGGGGAATCACTGATCACCGACATCACAGTCCGGCTTTCGGGGGTGCGCACATGCGGCTGGGGTCCTTTCCATACTTTCCCTACGGAGTCACCGAGCGCGAGACGGGCGGGCCGGGCACCCGGCGTGTCCGCAGGCGCAAGCAGCTGCTGCGCGCCGTCGCGCTGCTGGCCGTGCCCGCCCTGATCGGGGGCACGGGCACCCTGGGGTGCACGGGCCCCCAGAAGAAGAAGGCGGCCGAGCTCGCCCTGGAGGCCGTGGGAGTGGTCGGCGCCGCCCCGTTCCTCACCGGCGCGGGTACGGACCTCAAGGGGGTCGGCTCCGCCCGCCGCGGCGGCGAGCTGGCCGGTGACAGCCGCGGCGCGTTCGGCGGCACCCGTAACGTCGCGCACTGCGACAAGGCGGCCCTGGTCAAGGAGCTCACACGGGACAGCGTCAAGGCGAAGGCCTGGAGCTCGGCCCGCGACATCGACCCCCGGGACCTCGCCGCGCACATCGACAAGCTGACACCGGTGGTCCTGCTCCACGACACGCTGGTCAAGAACCACAACTACAAGGGCAACGGCGAGATCACCGGATATCTGTCGGTCCTCCAGGCGGGCGTCGCGGTGCTCGTCGACTCCTACGCGCGGCCGGCCGTCAAGTGCAACTGCGGGAATCCGCTGCGCCAACCGGAGACCAACGTCGACTACAAGGCGTCCTCGTACACGGGCAAGCGCTGGGAGGGCTTCGCCTACGTCCAGATCACGGTCATCAAGGAACGGCCCAAGGAGAAGGGGCCGCTGACGTCCGTCCCGCTCGTCGATCCGTACGCGCCGACCAAGGGCTTCGACCGCGGTACGGGCTCCGACGGTTCGAAGGACTCCCAGCCGTTCCCCGTGCCCACCCCGTCGGCCCTGCTCCCCACGCCCACGGGCGGCGGCAGCGGCACTCCGTCGCCGGAATCGGGCAAGCCCTCCTCACCGGCGCCGTCCGCTTCCGCCCCGGGGTCGGGGGCGCCCTCCTCACCGCCGGGCTCGGGAACGCCGTCCAAGGGGACAGCGTCCAAGGGAACGTCGTCTCCGGGCACGTCGTCCAAGCCGCCGACCGGCACCGGGCCGTCGTCGGTCCGCCCGCCGACGGCCTCGAAGCCTCCGAAGGCCACCGCGGCCGTGCCGACGGCACCGGCCGTGCCGTCCGCCCGCCCCAAGCCGCCGTCCGCGGCGTCCTCGTCCGTGCCGAGCGGCAGGCAGCCCACCGGGGGGCGGCTGCCGACGGCGAGCGGTCAGGACCGGCCGCCGCAGAAGTCGGTACAACCGCCGCAGACACCGCCGCGGAACACCGGGCAGGCCCCGCCGGCGACCAAACCGGTGAACCCGCCGACGTACAAGCCGACGTACAAGCCGGTGGACCCGCCCAAGCCTCCGCCGCAGTCTGCCGCCAAGCCCCCGGCCGACCGGCAGCCACCGCCCGCGCAACCGCCCACCGCGGACAAGCAGCTGCCGCCCGCGCCCCGCACCCCGCCCAAGGCCGAACCGCCGAGCACGTAGGCGGCCCCGCCGGTCAGTGAGCCGTGCCGCCGGGCATCACTGACCGGCGGCACCGGAGGCCTCGGACAGCCGGTCGCGCGCGAGGGTGAAGTGCCGGTCGGTGATCTCGTAGGTGGCCGAGGCGTACAGGCCCAGGGCGCGCTTGGCCGGGTCGGGGTGCGGATTGCGGTAGAGGGCCTCGGCGAGGTCGCGCAGCTCCAGCATGACCGGCACGGCCGCCCCGAGCAGCGCCGGATCCTCGGTGTAACCGCGTTCGAGGACGACGAGCAGCCGCGCGTACACCTCGTTGAAGTGGTCGGCGGCCCGGCGCACGGCGCTGCCGGGCGGGTAGTGCGCCACCTTCGCCTCGGGGTCGATGGGGTAGGTGTGCTGCCAGGCCACGTCCATGGCCGGGCCGGTCGGCCCGGAGCGCGGGGTGTCGTGCGGGCCGTAACTCCGCTCCTGACGGATCTCGTTGAACCGGAAGTAGTGGGCGACCTCTCGGGCCTCGCCGAAGAGCCGGTCGTCGGTGTCGTGGATGCCCCCGGCCGCGCCCTCGCCCTGCTCGGTGATGACCCGCAGGGCCTTGAGGGCGGACGGCAGGTCCGTGACCGCGAAGACCTCGCCGCCGGAGTTGTAGAAGTCCTTCGGGCCGGCCTGCCGCGCGGGGTCGCCGCAGAAGAGCTCCGCCTCGCCGAGCCTCCTCGACAGCCGGATCACCCCTTCGCGGATGGTGTTGTAGAACTGGCCGATGGAGGTCCAGCCGTCGTCGTCCGCCACGGAGGGGTGACCGGGCGGCTCGGCGACGTACTCCGGCCGCTCGATGTACAGGAAGGTGTCCAGCGCCTTCGTCCCGAAGTGCCGCAGCGCGATGGGGACCTCGTCCCGGCTGAAAGGCAGCCGGGCGGGGTAGCCGGTGACGAACCGCGAGTTCGCCACCAGGGGGGTGCCGCCCGTCGCGTTCAGGAGGTTGGCGACGAGCGTCATGTGCAGCATTTCCTCGAGCACCACCGCCCGGACGGCGAAGTGCGCGGGCCGGTTGGTGCCGGGCGGCAGCGTGTACATGGCCGTCAGATAGGGCGGGACGGTGAGGTGTTCGAGGGTCAGTGCGGCCTGGAGGAACAGATGCAGCTCCGCGCGGTCGCGCGGCACCCGGAAGGGCGGTTCCTCGACCACCGCGAGGTCGGCGGAGATGTCGGTGCGCAGGGCGGATCCGCTCTGCCCGGTCAGCGGGCCGGTGGCCGTCATGGGCGTCCCTCCGGGACGGGGGCGGTACGGACGGTCAGGGGCCGGCGCAACTCGCTCAGCTCCCGGTGGATCCGCTCGCTGCTGCGCAGGGCCAGGGCGGCCATGGTCAGCGAGGGGTTGGCGGTGCCGACCGAGGGCATGCTGCCGCAGCCGACGGCGTAGAGGCCCGGGTGGTCCCAGCAGCGCTGCCAGGGGTCGACCACGGACGTCTCGCGGGAGGCCCCCATCACATGGGTGCCGGCTCCGTGGCCCGCGCCCTGGTAGACGAAGTCGCGGCCCTCGTAGCGGAAGTGGCCGGGGGCGAAAGGCCCCGGGCCGTAGGCGGTGTGGTCCTCGGCCTCGAGGAGCCCGAAGATCTGGTCGGAGACGGCCTTCGCCGCCGCCATGCCGCGCTTGACGCGATCGGAGAGGTCGTAGGTGACGACGGGGCGCGGATTGCCCAGCAGATCGCGGTGGAGCGGGTCGATGGTGACCCGGTTCCGGCTCTCGGCCTCCTGCTCCATCTCGAATTGCAGGGCGAACTGCCGGCTGACGCCCCGGCCCAGTTCGTCGCGCAGCGCAGCGCCGAACAGCCCTCGCCCGCGCGGTGCCGCCGGGTCGCCGCCCATGCCGAGCAGCCGGGCCACGTCGGCGCCGGGTGAACCCGTGGGCCAGCTCCACCCCCAGTTGGCGATCACGATGCGGAAGGGCGCGCGGGTCCGCCGGCCGGCTCCGGTGCGGAAGCCCTCCAGGCCGGACGTCGACCCGGGGCCGCGGAACGGCCCGACGGGATGGTTCATCAACCCCCAGGTGAGCAGCACCGGGTGGTCCATCAGATTGCGCCCCACCTGGTCACTGCGGGTGGCCAGACGGGAGACGAGCAGCAGCTTGGCGTTCTCGATGGCGTGCGCGGCCAGGACGACGACATCGGCCTCGGCGGTGCGGGTGACGCTCGCGGGGGCGGCGGGGTCGTCGTACTCCTGGTACTCGACACCCCGGGCCCGGCCGTTGCTCGTGGTGAGGACCCGGCTCACCACGGCGCGGGTGACGAGGGTGACGTCACGGCTCCAGGCCGCCTGGGTCTTGAGGGGGGTGTATTTCGCCTGGGCCGGGCAGATCGGCGTGCAGGAGGCGTTGCCCACGCAGCGCTCACCGTAGTTGGGCAGCCCGGCCGCGCCGACCGGGCGGTAGCCGCGGCCGCCGTCGTAGTCCTCGTGGGGTGTGCTGTTGCGGGCGTGCGGGGTGGTGACGACCCGCAGCGTGGTGTGCGGGGAGCCCGGCTTCTCCTGGACGGCGTGTCCGTCGAGCCGGGCCGCCAGGACGTTGTCGAGGTAGCTGCGGGGGATCTCCCGCATCGGGTAGACGTAGCCCTCGGGGAACGGCAGGCCGATGGCGTCGGCCTGCTCGGCCGCGTCCCCGGCGACACCCAGCTCCCGCTCGGCCGCGCGGTAGTGGGGCTCCAGGTCGTCGTAGCCGATCGGCCAGTCCCGGCCGTAGCCGTAGCGGCTGCGGACGGCGAAGTCGTCCGGGTGCATGCGGGGCGTCAGCCCCAGCCAGTGCAGACCGGTGCCGCCGGCGGCGCGCAGATAGTCGGAGTTGTAGGGCAGGGCTCCGCGCTGGACGAGGTAGCCGGAGGCCCGGTACCCGCCGCCGGGCAGGCCGCCCACGTGGAGGACGTCGGGGGACGGGGCGACGGCGTTGGGCCGGTAGGGGGAGTTGGGCACCTTGGCCACGGCGGACGCGAAGGTGTTCAGCGCGTCGAGATGGCCGGGCCATGTGTCGAGGGTGCCGGTGCCCGCCTCCAGGACGAGCACGCGCCACCCCTGGTCCCCCAGGCGCTTGGCGACGAGGCTGCCGGCCATCCCGGCGCCCACTACGATCACGTCGTACCGGCGCCGGCCGGCCAGTGACGGGCTGTTCATGTGGCACCTCCCGTGCCGTGGGCCGGGCAGTCGGGCCGGGCGAGGGGCGGGGCCCCGGGCGGCGGATCGGCCCAGGTGCCGAAGCCGGGGGCCTTGGCGCCCGGCGGGTGACCGTGGAAGGTCCGCCAGACCAGGCCCTCGGGGTAGGCCTCGGGGGCGGCCGTGAAGGCGGTGTTGGCCTTCTCGCGGCCGAGCGCGCGGTGCACGGACCGGGCGAGCGCGGGCCATACCCCCAGGTACCACAGATGGGTGACGGCGCGGGCGATCTCGCGGGAGGTCTCGTCGACGAGCCGGTCCGGGTCTCCCCCGGCGGCCGCCAGGTCGTCGATGAAGCGGCCGACGGCCTCGCGGCCCACCTGGTCGACCGTGGTGTCGTGGTACAGCTGGGCCATTCCGGTGGCATACAGGTCGAATGCCGTGAATCCGGTGAGGCGTTCGGAGATGTCGATGAACCCCGCCACGGGCGGGGGCACTTCGACGGACTCGTCTTCAAGTGCCGTTCGATCGAGCTCGGGAATCATGCGTGACCACCCCTCCAAGGGACTGCCCGCATATTCTTGCCGAAGAGTCCATAGCGGGAGAAGAGGGGTGAACCACCTTTATCCGGAATGGAGTTGGCGGAATAGTCGATTCTGGACAGCCACCTCCGGCTCAGGGGTTCGGCCGGGCCACCGCGGCCTCCAGCAGGACGCGTGCGGCCTCCTTGGCCCGGAGCGCCGGCTCGGCATCACCGGAGATCGCGGCCGTCACGATGGCGCCCTCGGCGAGCAGGGCGAGCTGGTCCGCGAGCGCGGCGGGGGCGCCCGCCCCGGTCACCAGGCCGGTGAGGTACCGCCGGAAGGCGTCCTTGTGGGCGCGGGCGAGCGCCGCCACCGCCTCCGATCCGGCGCCGAGCTCCCCGAAGGAGTTCACGAAGGCGCAGCCACGGAAATCGGGCTCCCCGAACCACTGGTGGAGCCAGTCGAAGACGGCCAGGACCCGCTCGGCCCCGGCGGGCCGGGCGTCGGCGTAGCGCGCCAGCGCGTCCCGCCAGCGGGCGTCGCGCCGTCGCAGACAGGCCTCGACGAGGGAGTCCTTCGACGGGTAGAGCTGATAGAGGCGCTTGAGGGAGACTCCCGACGCGGCACGGATCGCGTCCATGCCCACCGCCTGGAGCCCCCGCCCGTAGAAGAGCGTCCCGGCGGCGTCCAGCACCCGGTCCTCCGGCGTCGCAGCTTCCGTTGCCGTGGTGTCCATTGCCGCTCCCACCTCGCGTCTTGCCCGAGAACCATCGTTCTCCTAGGCTACCGGACAGCAGGGAGAACGATCATTCTCCGCGTGGAAGGGGAAAGTCATGTCCGAGCAGAGGCCGCCGCTCCCGCCGTTCACCGCCGAGTCCGCCCTGGCGAAGGTCCAGGCCGCCGAGGACGCCTGGAACAGCCGCGATCCCGAGCGCGTCGCCCTCGCCTACACCGAGGACTCACAGTGGCGCAATCGCGATGTGTTCCTCAGCGGCCGGGCGGCGATCGTGGACTTCCTGCGCGCCAAGTGGGAGCGCGAGCACGGCTACCGCCTGCGCAAGGAACTGTGGGCGTACGGCGACGACCGCATCGCCGTGCGCTTCACGTACGAGTGGCACGACGACGAGGGCCAGTGGTGGCGCAGCCACGGCAACGAGAACTGGGAGTTCGACGGGAACGGTCTGATGCGGCGCCGCTACGCCAGCATCAATGATGTGCCGATCGCCGAGGACGAACGGCACATCGCCGTCTGACGGGCTCGCCGACGGATCAGGCCAGGACGGCGGGCGCGGCGGCGGGCTCGGGGGCGCCCGTGGGAGGGGCGGCGGTCAGGGGGGTGAGCTGCTCGATGTCGTAGCGCTTGCGCAGCGCGGCGATGGCGTCCTGGTCGATGTCCGGCCCCGAGTTGAGGATCTCGAAGAGCTCCTCGAAATAGCGCTCGTGGTCCGGCGGGGGCGAGGCCTGGAAGAACATCCGCGCGGGGTCGGACGTGGGGTTGGCGAACGCGTGCGGACAACCGGGCGGCACGACGATGAGCGTGCCCGCCGTGGCCCGCACACAGCGCTCGCCGCTCGGGGATTCCCACTCCCGCCAATTGCGGCGGGTCCGGACGCGGGGCTCGAAGGCGAGGACGTCGAGCTCGCCTTCGAGCACGTAGAAGAGCTCCTCGCTGCGGGTGTGCAGATGCGCGCCGACGTCGAAGCCCGGGGGGACGACGACCTCGAAGCTCGAGGCCGCCCGCGAGTGCTCCCCGGTCACCTTGAACGTCACCTGCTGGGCCGCCGTCACGAGGGTGCGCCCCGCGCCCGGGGGGACGATGAGGCCGTCCGGAGAGCTGGTGAGAGTCATCGTGCGCGGCCTTTCGGGATGTTCACGAGGCGAGCGGATTCGATCGTGGTCATCGGCGTGCACTCCTCGTCGTGAGGCGGACGCGAGCGAGGCGCGGCGGGGATCCCCGCGTCGGGCGCTCTCTCGGCAAATGATCCCCGACTCCGGGTGACGGCCACAGGCCGAGCCCGGAAAATCACCCGTCCAGGGCACGGATTCGAAAAGAAACCCTCCGCTTCCCGGTACGCCGGGCACGGCGCCGGATCCCTCTCCAGCCCGTCTTACGGCACGTCTAGAGTGACGGCATGGACGCCTTGGGGGATCTGTTGCGTGGGGTACGGGCCGACGGCGCCCTGTTCGGCCGGTGGACGGTGACGGCACCCTGGTCGCTGCGCTTCGCGGACGGGGCCCCACTGACCCTGTGCACGCTGGTGCGGGGGACGGGGTGGCTCGTACCGGCCGAGGGCGAGCCGCGACTGCTGCGGCGCGGTGACACCGCGCTCGTGCGCGGGCCCGCGCCGTTCACCTTCGTGGACGCGCTCGCGACCGCACCCGCGGACGCCACCGGCCACGGCGCCGAGCTGGTCTCCGGTGCCTACCGCTCGGAGTCCGACATCGGCCGGCGCCTGACCGGTGCGCTGCCGCCGGTGCTGATCGTGCCCGACGAGGGCGAGCCGGAGGGCTGCGGCGTGCTCCACGAGTTCATCGCGGCCGAGGTCGCCGCCGACAAGCCGGGGCAGCAGTTCGTGCTCGACCGGCTGATGGACTGGATGCTCGTCTGCACCCTGCGAGCGTGGTTCGAGCGCCCCGAGGCCTGTCCGCCCGCGTGGTACCGCGCGCTCGGCGACCCGGTGGTCGGCACGGCGCTGCGCGCGATGCACGACGCGCCGGCCCGGCCCTGGACCATCGCCGCGCTGGCCGCCGGGGCGGGGGTCTCCCGGGCGTCCCTGGCCAAGCGGTTCACGGAGCTGGTCGGGGAGCCCCCGCTGGCGTATCTGACGGGGTGGCGGATGACGCTCGCCGCCGAACTGCTGGCCGAGCCGGAGGCAACGGTCGCCGGGGTGGCGCGGCGGGTGGGGTACGCGGACGGGTTCGCCTTCAGCGCGGCCTTCAAGCGGGAACGCGGCCTCAGCCCGAGCGCGCACCGCGCGACCCGGGCCGAGGCGGACCGCGAGCGGGTCGGCGTCTGAGGCCACCGGCCCGCACCGCCCTGGACGCTCGGACATCCCGTCGAGCGTTTCGGCCATGGCCCGGCGGCAGGCCCGGCGGGGAAGCTCGGGGCATGACGAACGAACCGGTATTGGTGATCGGCGGCACGGGCAAGACCGGCCGCCGCGTGGTGGCAGGGCTCAAGGAGCGCGGCGTGGCCGTGCGGGTGGCGTCGCGCAGCAGTGAGCAGCGCTTCGACTGGCTGGACGAGAGCACATGGGGCCCGGCGCTGGAGGGCGTCGGCGCGGTGTACGCGGTACCGCTGGAGGGGGTGGCGGTGAGCCGGTCCTTCACCGGGCTCGCCAGGAGAAGCGGGGTCGAGCGCATCGTCCTGCTGTCGGCCCGTGGGGTGGACGTGCCCGGCTACTACGAGGACGGCGCGGCCGCGGACGAGGAAAAGAGCGAGGAGAAGAACGAGGAGAGGGCAGCCGGGGAGGAAGCCGGCGTCGCGAGCCATCTCCAGGGCGAGCACGCGGTGCGGGACTCGGGGCTGGAGTGGACGATCCTGCGCCCGGGGTGGTTCGCCCAGAACTTCAGCGAGGGGCTGTTCCTGGACGCGCTGCTCGCGGGCGAGCTGAGACTGCCGGTGGCGGACGGCGCGGCGACCTTCGTCGACCTCGAGGACGTCGCGGCGGTCGCGGTGGCGGCGCTGACCGAGGACGGGCACGCCGGGCAGGTCTACGAGATGTCCGGGCCCCGGGCGGTGAACCTGGAGACGGCCGTCGCGGAGATCGCCGGGGCCACGGGCCGCCCGATCCGCTATGTGCCGGTGACGGTCGACCGGTTCACGGCCGAGCTGAGGCAGGAGGGGCTTTCGGCGGAGGACGCACAGCTGTGGGCCGCGGCCCTGAACCCGATCCGCCGGGGCCTGGAGGCCAAGGTCTCCGACGGCGTGCGGCGCGCGCTGGGCCGGGACCCGCGCGACTTTGCGGAGTTCGTCAAGGACGCGGCCGCCGCCGGAGCCTGGCGCGGCTGACGCGCCCCCGCCGATCCGGTCGCGCCCCCTCGGCCGTTTCGGCCCACCCCGTTCGCGGGACCTCCGGGCGTGGCGCGGCGGGGGAAAGGGGCGCGCTCCCCGATCCTGTCGGCGCGGATGCCGCGTCACGGGATGGGAGTTCTGCGTGGAGAACGGGATCACGGCGACGGCGCGGGGGGCCGCGTGAGACGGCTGTGGGTCGCCGTCCTCGCGGCGCTGACCGTACTGGGGATGTCGGGGCCGGCGAGGGCCCAGCACACGGTGGGCGGGCGTTCCGCGCTCGCGGCGGTCACGCCGATCGTGGCGGCCGACCAGGCCACCCGGTCGGTGTACGTGCTGGACGCGGAGCGGACGCGGTGGAACGCCGAGGGGCCGGGCGGGGGCGTGCTGTGGTCGTGGCGTGCCGACGGCCGCGCGGACCTCGCCGATCTGCGGCCCGCGGGTTCGTGGACGAACCCGAGCGAGGCCAAGCTGCGGGAGATGGACGGCCGGCGGTATCTGCTGACCACGGCGTCCGGCGGGCTGGCCGCCGTGGTGCGGTATCCGGAGGGCACGTCGTACTGGGCGGCCGACACCGGCTCGGGCAACGCGCACAGCATCGAGCTGCTGCCGGACGGGAACGTGGCGGTCGCGGCCAGCAAGGGCGAGTACGTGCGGTTGTACGCCGCGTCCCGCAGCACGCGGGCCACCGAGTACACCCAGGTGGCCCTCGCCGGGGCGCACGGTGTGCACTGGGATCCGCGCAATGAGCTGCTGTGGGCGTTGGGCGACCGGGAGCTCGTGGCGCTGGCGGTGGGCGGTACGCCGGACTATCCCGCCCTCACGGTCGTCCACCGCCGGACGCTGCCCACCCGGGGCGGTCACGATCTGGCCCCGGTGCTCGCCTCGCCCGGGCGGCTGTGGGTGACGACGTCCTCGGCGGTGTACCAGTACGCGACCTCGGAGCGGCAGTTCGTCTCCTACCCGCTGCAGTCCAGGATCAGCGGGCGGTCGGTCAAGAGCGTCGGCGACGATCCGGTCACCGGGCAGGTGCTGGTCGCCCGGCCCGAACCGGGCAACCCCTGCGTCTGGTGCACCTCCACCCTGACCCTGTACCAGCCCGACGGGACCCGCACCCTGCTGCGCGGCGGAATGTACAAGGCCCGCTGGTGGACCTCCTACCGCAGCTGACGGCCCCTGGCGGGCAGTCGCCCGGCCGCTAGCGTGCTGCCGGGCGGGAGACCTCTTCCGTCAGACGGGCACGGACGTCGGCGGTGGCGTCGACGCTGTCGGGCACCTGCTCCCACAGGGCGAGCAGGGCGGGTGCCAGCCGGCGGGCGCGCTCCCCGCTGTGCTGCCAGCAGTAATGGGCCCGCTTCAGCGCGGCGAGGGCCTCGGTGTCCGCCGGGCCGCCCCGGGCGAGCCGGTTCGCGGCGGCCGACATCCACAGCTCGGCGGCGCGCGGGTGGTCGCCCGCCAGCCGGGCGAGGTCGGCGCGCACCTCGATCCACAGCCGGGCTTCCGCGCTGTCCGTGCCGTGCCGGCGCAGCGTCTGCTGTTCCCAGGCGGCGGCCATGTTGGCGGCCTCGTTGTGCCGGCCGGCGTGGGCGGCGGCGAGGATCCGCGGCAGCGGGTCGTCGTCCGGCCGGCCGGTGGGTTCGGGGACCCCTGGCGTCGGGGGCGTCGGGGGCGTCGCGGCCACCGGGGGCTCGGGGGCGACGGGCGCGGGGGACCCGAATCCGGGCACCGCCGGGACGGGCGCGGGGCGCCGGACCGCGGGGGCGGCACAGGGGTTGGTGAGGACGGGGCCGAACGCGCCGTGCTGGAAGGCCACGACGCCCTCGGGGAGGGTGACCTGGGCGAGGGCCTGGTGGTGGACGTGGGCGGGGTCGAGCGTGGGCCCCGCGGTGGGATGCCCGGTGCGCAGGGCCGCGAGGAAGGACCGGGTGTACGGCCCGGCCTCCAGGGGCGCCTTGGGCGCGGCGGGGGTGATGACGCCACAGGCGGGTACGCCCGCCGCGAGATGTCCTTCGCGGGCCGCGGCGGCCACGTGGGGCAGGGCGTGGGCGTCGGCTTCCGCGTCGATCACGAGCAGTGTCGGGCCGGGGTGGTCGCGCAGGGTACGGGTGAGCCATTCCCAGGGCAGTCCGGTGTAGCGGACGGTGGCGGGGGTGCTCTCCCGCAGGGCCAGGTGCAGTTCGGTGCTGCGGCGGGCCGGGATCATGAGGTGGCCGGTGACCCAGACCAGTAACGGCCCGGTGCCGGTGACGGCGTGCTGGAGGTAGGCCAGGACGCTCTGGGGCCCCGCCATGGCGGGAAGCTGCACCACGTCGGCGGACGCGGCGGCGAGGAAACCGCGGGGGTTGGCTCCGGCGATGGCGTGCGCGGTGGGGTTGGGCAAGGCTCCCCGCCGTCTGTCCGGGGTGCCGTCCAGCAACAGAACACAACCATGAGCGGGGTGGTTCACTGCGCGCTTCCTTCCGGCTGATGCGGGTCCCGCGCCGTCGCGGCGGGTACGGGCAGCCCTTGTGGCACGGGCTGCCCCTGTGGCTGGGTACGGGGGTCGGGTGCTCGGGCCGCCGCGGGTGGTGACCGCGGGCGCCCGTCACCGACAGGCGGGGCGGGGCCGGGCCCTGTCCCCGGCGACGTCCGGTATCTCCCCGTCGGCGAGGTCCGGTGGCGGGTGCCGTCGGCGCGGCCCGCGGCGGGGGTGGCCGGGCGGCCGGACGGCCGCCGGCCCGGCGGGCCCGTTCAGGACCACTTCCGGGCACCGGGGCGGCCCCGGCGCTCCTCGGTGCGGATCCGGCGCTCCTCGGCGGCCTTCTTCACACCTTCGGCGCGGCGCTCGGCGTAGCCGTTGGGTTCCACGACGTGGAAGCACTGGCCGCAGACATAGCCCCCTTCGGGGCCTTCGATCACCGGGTTCAGGCAGTCTTTGCACAGCATCGCGGCAGCATTCGTCTGGGGGATGTCGGTGCCGTCCATTATTTCCCGGCCGCGCCGCAGTTGTTGCACGACCAGCCGCCGTCGGACCCCTGGATCACGGGCGCGCCGCAGTGTGTACAGTTCACCGGATTCCCCTCCCCCGCCGGCCATCATGGCACCCGAGGGCGCCTGCCGGAAGCGTGACCGGCGCAGCCTTTCGGCGTGTGGTGGTCCCCGCGCCCCGGTAAGCGCCCGTACGCCCGTGGTCGGCGCCTTTCCGTCTCCTGTGCTTCCGTCACCCCCTGTCCCCGACTCGCCCAAGTCGCCCAGAGATGCCCCAATAAGTCATATAGGCGTGCAGCTCACTGTCGGCGAACCGGGAGTCGGAGCGATGGGGACATACGGAGGCAGGACCGCTGTGGCGGCGCTCGGGATAGTGCTCGCCGTGGCGCCGGGGTGCGCGCCGGGCGGGGACGCCGACGGGCGGGCGGCACGGGGACCGGGGGCCACGCAGGCGGCGCGGGGGCAGCGCGGATTCACCCTGCTGGCCTCGGGGGACGTACTGCCGCACGATTCGGTCATCCGGCAGTCGAAGCGGGACGGGGAACGGTCGGGCACGGCGTACGACTTCCGTCCGATGTTCGCCGGGGTGAAGGACATCGTCTCCCGCGCCGACCTGGCGATCTGTCATATGGAGACGGTGTACGGGGAGCGGTCGGGGCCGTTCAGCGGCTGGCCGGCGTTCGTCTCACCGCCGCAGGTCGCGCGGGCCCTGAAGGAGGCGGGCTACGACTCCTGCTCGACGGCCTCCAATCACACCCTGGACGCCGGGAGCGCGGGTGTGCGCCGGACGCTGGACGCGATGGACGCGGTGGGTCTGCGGCACACCGGTTCCGCGCGGTCGGCGGCGGAGCGGGCCCGGGTGAATCTGCTGCGGGCGGGGCCGGCGAAGGTGGCCCATCTGTCCTACACCTACGGCACGAACGGCATACCCGTGCCCGAGGGCAGTCCCTGGGCGGTCAATCTCCTCGACGAGGACCGCGTCGTCGAGGACGCCCGGGCCGCCCGGAAGGCCGGGGCCGACGTCGTCGCGGTCTCCCTGCACTGGGGCACGGAGTGGCAGCGGGACCCGGACGAGCAGCAGCTGGCCCTGGCCGAGCGGCTCACCGCCGCCAGGAGCCGCGGGCGCCCGGACATCGACGTCATCCTCGGCACGCACAACCATGTGCCGCAGGCCTACGAGAAGGTGCGCGGCACCTGGGTGGTCTACGGGATGGGCGACCAGCTCGCGGGTGAGATGTTCAATCCGCGGGGCGTCCCCGACGGGCGGGGCAACCAGAGCTCGCTCGCGCGCTTCACGTTCGCGCCGCCCGCGAAGGCGGGCGGGCGCTGGACGGTGACGAAGGCGGAGTTCCTGCCCCAGCTCACGGACCAGGGCCCGCCGTTCCGGGTGATCGCCCTGGGCCGGGCGGTGCGGGAGCGGCCGGGCCGCGCGGACCTCGCCGACGCCCGGGAGCAGATCCGCGAGGCGGTGCTGTCCCGGGGCGCGGCGAAGGACGGCCTGGTCATGGGCGACTGACGTCAGCCCATGGCGGCCCGGGTCGCGGGGGTGTCGTCGAGGACGCTGCGGTTGACGCTCCTGCAGAGGGGGACGTTCCCGACGGCGCCGACGTACTTCGCCGCGACCCAGGTGGGGCGGGCCCGCAGGAGGTACCAGTACTCGTTGCCGCCGATGTTCTGCGCACGGACCTTGCAGCGCAGGGCGATCGGCGCGCGGTGCTTCAGCGGGCGGCCCGTCACCTTGGAGTCGATGCTCGGGTACGCGCGCTCGTTGACGCCCGAGGCTGCTGTGACCGTGCCGCTCGGCGGCACCGGCACCGGTGCCGACTGGGCCGGTCCGACGGCCAGCAGCGGGGTGGCGAGCGCGACGGCCGCGAGCACGCCGCGGATCACGAGTGTCCTGGACATGGGAACTCCCTGCAGTGCGAAGTGGATAACGCTATGCCCAGTTTCCGCGCTGCTTGTCCCGATAAACCGGGACAAGGAATTCCGGCCCTTCCGGGTGATCAGCCGATCGGGTGGCCTCACTTCTTGGCGCGGCTCGGCTGGACCCGCTTCGGCTCGCCCTTCATCTTCGGGTGCTCCGGCGGGTAGGGTAGATCGCCCAGATCGTGTTCGCGCTCGTCGCGGTCGGCCAGTTCGAGCGCGGCCTCCAGACCGCAGGCCTGGTCGTCCATGTCGGCGTGCACGTCGCCCACCTCGGCGAACCGGGCGGGCATGGTGGCCAGGTCGAAGTCCTCGGGCACGGCGCTCGGGACCTCCTCCCAGCGCAGCGGTGCGGAGACCGGGGCGTGCGGGCGCGGCCGTACGGAGTAGGCACTGGCGATGGTGCGGTCGCGGGCGGTCTGGTTGTAGTCCACGAAGATCTTGGCGCCCCGCTCCTCCTTCCACCAGGCGGTGGTGATCCGCTCCGGCGCCCGCCGCTCCAGTTCCCGGGCGACGGCGATGGCCGCGCGCCGCACCTGGACGAAGGTCCACCTCGGTGCGATGGGGACGAAGACGTGCAGTCCCCGGCCGCCGGAGGTCTTGGGCCAGCCGGTCAGTCCCAGCCCGTCGAGCACGTCGCGCAGTTCGAGCGCGGCCCGGACCGCGTCGGCGTAGTCCGTGCCGGGCTGGGGGTCGAGGTCGATGCGCAGCTCGTCGGGGTGCTCGGTGTCGGCCCGCCGCACGGGCCAGGGGTGGAACGTGAGACAGCCGAGGTTGGCCGCCCACAGGACGGCCGCGGTCTCGGTGGGGCAGATCTCGTCGGCGTGGCGGCCGCTGGGGAAGGAGATACGGCCGGTCGGGATCCACTCGGGAAGGTTCTTGGGTGCCCGCTTCTGGAAGAACGACTCGCCCTCCACGCCGTCGGGGTACCGCTCCAGCGTGGTGGGCCGGTCCCTGAGCGTGCGCAGGATGCCGTCACCGACGCTCAGGTAGTAGCGGGCGAGGTCGGCCTTGGTGAACCCCCGCTGGGGGAAGTAGACCTTCTCCGGGTGGGACACCCGCACCGTCCGCTCGCCGACGGTGAGCTCCAGCGAATCTGCCATACCGTCACGCTAGGCCGCACGGGCGGGCGGCGCCCGTCGGCGGGCGCGAGAGCCGTCGCACCCGCACAATCAAGATCATGGACCTTCCGGTGATGCCTCCGGTACGGCCGATGCTGGCGAAGTCCGCGGCGGCCATCCCACCGGGCATGAGTTACGAGGCCAAATGGGACGGCTTCCGGGCCATCGTCTTCCGGGACGGCGAGGAGATCGAGCTCGGCAGCCGCTCGGGCAAGCCGCTGACCCGCTACTTCCCCGAACTCGTGCGCGGGCTGCGCGAACAGCTGCCGCCGCGCTGCGTCCTGGACGGCGAGATCGTCATCGTCCGGGGCGGACGGCTGGACTTCGACGCCCTGTTGGAGCGCATCCATCCGGCCGATTCCCGGGTACGCCATCTGGCGGAGACCACCCCCGCGAGCTTTGTGGCGTTCGATCTGCTGGCCCTCGGCGACGCGTCGTTGCTGGAGACGGCGCAGCGCGCCCGCCGCGCCGCGTTGGAGGACGCGCTGCGCGACGCGGCCGACCCGGTGTTCGTCGCGCCCGTCACCGAGGACATCGCCGTGGCCCGGGCGTGGTTCGAGCGGTTCGAGGGCGCGGGCCTGGACGGGGTCGTCGCCAAGCCGCCCGGACTCCCCTACCGGCAGGGCGAGCGGGTCATGGTCAAGGTGAAGCACGAGCGCACCGCCGACTGCGTGCTCGCGGGTCTGCGGCTGCACAAGAGCGGTCCGGTCGTCGGTTCGCTGCTCCTCGGCCTGCACGACGACGCGGGCCGGCTGCAGCACGTCGGGGTCTGCGCGTCCTTCCCCATGCGCCGCCGCCAGGAGTTGATGGGCGAGCTGGAGCCGCTGCGGATGCCCTCCGCCGAGGGCCACCCCTGGGAGCGGTGGGCCAGCGAGGAGGCGCAGGCCGCCGACCGGTTGCCCGGCGGCCCGAGCCGGTGGACGGGCAAGAAGGACCTGTCATGGATCCCGCTGCGCCCGGAGCGGGTGTGCGAGGTCGCCTACGACCACATGCAGGGCGACCGCTTCCGCCACACCGCCCAGTTCCGCCGCTGGCGCCCCGACCGGGAGCCGCGGGAGTGCACCTACGCGCAGTTGGAGGAGCCGGTCCACTACGACCTGGCGGAGGTGCTCGGCGGATAGCGGGCGAGGAGCCGAACCGCCGGCCGGGGCACCGTGCTGCCCGTTCGGCGCAGTTCCGCGCGACCTGACGGATCGACACGTGTAAGCGTGGAGGAACGGACGAGGACCATGTGAAGAGCGGAAGGGTGGGGTTCATGCCCAGGGCACATACAGCCCGCTTCATCACCGGAGCCCGGCGCGGCGCCGTCCTGTTCGCCTGCGCGTGCGGCGTGTGCCTGCCGTCCTGTGACGGCCGGGCGGCCGCGGCGAGCGCCACGGACGGCCCCGACTCCCCGTTCTGGGTGGAGCCCACGGGCCGGGCGGCACGGCAGGTGCGGGTGTGGCAGGAACGCGGCCGGGAACAGGACGCGGCGGTGCTCCGGCGCATCGCCGACCAGCCGACGGCCGTGTGGATGCCCGGTGACGGCCGCGACCCGAAGGAGCAGGTGGAGCAGGTCACCCGACAGGCCGAACAAGCGGACAAGGTGCCGTTGCTGGTGGCCTACAACATCCCGCACCGTGACTGCGGCCAGTACTCCTCCGGCGGCGCCAAGGACGCGGCCCACTACCGGGCCTGGCTGGACAGTGCCGCGGCGGGGATCGCCGAGCGCCGGGCGTGGGTGGTGCTGGAGCCCGACGCCATCGCCCAGTGGGCGTCGGGCTGTGTGACCCCGGAGGTGGCCAAGGAGCGGCTCGGGCTGCTGGGCGAGGCCGTACGGAAGTTCAAGGCCAACCCCCGTACGTCGGTGTACCTCGATGCCGGCAACTCCGGCTGGATCTCCGATCAGCGGCTGCTGGCGGGTGCGCTGGAGAGGGCGGGGGTGTCGCAGGCGGACGGATTCGCGCTGAACGTCTCCAACTTCCACACCACCCCCGTCACCCGCGCGTACGGCGACAAGCTCTCGGACCTGCTGGGCGGGGCGCACTACATCATCGACACCAGCCGCAACGGCAACGGTCCGCTGCCTCCGGAACAGGACAAGGCCACCGGCGGCAACGGAGCCGAGTCGTGGTGCAACCCCCCGGGCCGGGCCCTGGGCGCCGCGCCCACGACGCACACCGGCGCGGCGCGCGTCGACGCCTTCGTCTGGGTCAAGCGCCCCGGTGAGTCGGACGGTTCCTGCCGGGGCGCCCCGCCGGCCGGTCACTGGTGGGCCGACTACGCGCTGAAGCTGGCGCGCACCAGACCGACCGCCCCCGCGAAGCCGGCCGCGCCGCAGCCCGTGCAGGTCGAGAAGCCGGTGCCGGTGCTGAAGCCGGTGGTGCAACCCGTGACGCCGCCCGCGGTGATGCCGCCGGCCGCCCCTGCCGTCACCCCGGCGGCTCCCCCGGCCCCGCACCCGAGCCCGCAGACAGCGCCGGCCCCCCTCACACCGGCGAAGTAGCCACCGGCCGCGCCGGCCCCGATGACGTCGCCCGCGCGGCGGGGATGCCCGTCACACAGCCGACCCGGTGCCCGGCAACAGCTCGGGCACCGGGTCGGGTACGGCTCAGCGGACGCGCACCCACGCCGCCTCGGACGGGGTGCCTTCCCGGTCGGTCAGGAAGACCATGTACCAGCCGGCCGGCACCAGGGACGGATCCTTCGGGATGGTCACCGACAGGCCGTCGGCCCGGGCCGTCGCCTGCAGGGCGATGGAGCGCTGCTCGACGTCCGTGGCGTGGGTGACCGCGCTCGGGCGCATCAGCCGGACCGCCGCCACCTTGCCGGGGGCCGGCGTGGGGAGGGTGACGGTTCCGCCCCGCTCCGCCTTGAGCGGTCCCGTGCGCAGGGCCGGGCGCTTGTCGCGGTAGAGGTACGGCGGGGTGTAGACCTCGATGCGCTGCTCGAACACGCCGGGCCTGGTGTCGTCCTCGTCGGCGAAGAGCGGATTGGAGCCGAACACCGCGATCCGCCCGTCGGGCAGCAGCAGAGCCTCGGAGTGGTAGTTGCGGCCCACGGTGGGGGCGGCCATGGTGTCGAACGCCTTCGCCCGGGGGTCGTAGAACTGGGCACCCAGGATGTCCGAACCGCGCTTGCCGCGGTAGTCGCGTGAGCCGCCGGTGGTGAAGACCTTGTCGTCGGGGGTGAGGACGGCGTTGAGGTAGCGGGTGCCCACCGGCAGGTCGGGACCGGAGGTGAAGGCGGGGTTCTCGGCCTTCAGGTCCGCCACCGCGGTCCGCTTGGTGGCCTCGCGGGACTCCCCCACCCCGCCGCCGCCCAGGATCATCACCTTCTGGTCCTGGGCCGGGGGCAGCAGCACCGAGGCGGAGGTCTCGGTGAGCTGTGGGTCCCGCAGGCCGGGGACGGGGGTGAAGGTGTTCTCCTCCACGTCCCACACGCCCGGCTTGCGGCCCTTGTCGGCCGGGCCGTAGCCGGCGTTGGAGCCGGAGTAGAAGAGCTTCCCGCCGTTGGTGAGGAACAGCGCGGGGTAGGTGGGGAAGTACTGCTGCGGCGCCGGGCCCCAGGTGCGGGTCTTCGGGTCGTAGATCTCGTTCTTGCCCGGGATGATCTCGCCCATGTCGTCCAGGCCGGAGACGGACAGCACCCGGCCGTCCTTCAAGCTGACCAGGGTCGGGTACCAGCGGGCCTCCTCCATCGGGTCGACCGTCACATACCGCTCGGTGACGGGATCGAACTCGTAGGCCTCCTTGAGGCCCTGGAAGTCCTTCTTGTCCAGCCCCAGTTTCGTCGCGAGCCCGTAGACCATCTGGGCGTCCTTGCCCCGCAGCCCCTTGACCTTGTACTGGTCGGCGGTGTTGGCGATGCCCTCCTCGCCCTCGACGTCCGACTCCACGTACACCCGTGCCTGGGACGCGCTGACGACGACCTTCTTCGGGTTCTCGTCGGTCTCCTCGGTCACCGTCTTCTTCGCCCGCGGCACCAGCACCGGCAGCTGCGAGCGGTACCGCTTGCCGGTCGAGCCCTCGAAGACGGTGCCCGCGGGCAGGGTCCGGGGTTTGTCGGGGTCCTCGTTCTTCACCATCATCCCGCCGCCCGCGCGCGTCACATCGCCGGTCAGCTTCTCGTAGCGCGCGGTGCCGCCCGCCACCAGCAGCTTTCCGTCGGGCAGCTGCGCGTGCCCCGCGCAGAACATGTCCTTGGGGGTGTCGATCTCCTTGAAGGTGTCCTTCCGCGGGTCCCACAGCACGCTCTGGAAGGTCCCCGCCTTGAAGTTCTTCTCGTCGTTGCCCGAGCCCGCGATCAGCAGCACCTTGCCCGTGTGCAGCAGGGCCGCGTGGATCGCGTTGATCCTGAACTTCTCGGGGACGTCCACCAGGTCCCAGTGCCCGTAACGGGCCTTGTACGACTCCTGGTTGATGGTGTATTCGTGCCAGGCCCGCTCCGCGAACCCGGCGGCGGCCGGGGCGTTCGCCGCGACGAGCGCCGCGACCGCCACCGCGCCCAGCGCCGCCTTGCGTGTCTTCGTCTTCGGGTAGACCTTCACCACACCACCCACATCCCATCCGTCGCATCAGCACTCTCGGCGCCACCGCCCTCTCGGCACTGCCGCGCCGTACGTCCGTACCGAGGACCGCCGCCCGTGCCGGGCGGCCTCCGTTCACACCGGGCTGCGCTGCTCCACCGGGAGGGACGACCCGGCCTCCGCCTCCCCGGCCACCGCCGGATCCCCCGCCGCCACCGCCGGCTCCGCCCCGCGGCGGGCCCGCCAGCGGTCCCGCAGCAGACCCGCCTGCCATACCCCGAGCGGCCCGAGGGCGGTCAGCATGGCCAGCCCCGCCCAGATGCGCATGGCCGTGTGGGCGTGGCTCAGCACCATCGACGCGGCCAGCGACAGTCCGAAGACCCCGACCCACACCAGATGGGTGCGGAAGGTCGCCAGGCAGTCGGGGCTGGCCGAGTCGCCCTTGGGGGTCACGACGAACCGTGAGCGGCGCCGCAGCAGCGCCTCCCCCAGCGCCCGCGCGTACAGCGGGGCGGAGAGGGCGGACATCACCATCCCGGCCGCGCCGGAGGACCCGGCCGGCTCGTGCGGGCTCACGTTGTGGCGCCGGTTCCACATGTACAGCCCGACCTGGAGCGCCGCCGCGTCGCTGTAGAGCATCAGCCACACCTGGGACTCCACGTTGATGCCCGCCGCGCCCAGCCCGAGGAACAGCACGCACGACACGGCGCCGAGGAACCAGTTGAGCGCCGCCATCGGGTAATACGTCACCATCAGCGTGTAGTTGAGTGCCCGGCCGGGCGACAGGCGCCAGACCGCCCGGCCGTACTGCTTCAGCAGCGTCTCGAACGTCCCGCGCGACCAGCGCAGTTGCTGGGAGAAGAAGTCCGTCCAGGAGGACGGGCCCTCGCCCACGGCCAGCACGTCGGGGGTGTACACCGACCGCCAGCGGCGGCCCGTGGCGGGGTTGCGGCGGCGGTGGATCTCCAGCCCCGTCGCCATGTCCTCGGTGATCGAGTCGTAGAGCCCGCCGATCTGGCGCAGCACGCTGATGCGCACGCAGTTGCTCGTGCCCACGAACATCGGCGAGCCGTAGGCGTTGCCCGCCCGCTGGATCAGCGCGTGGAAGAGGAACTGCTGGCTCTCGGCGGCCTTCGTCACGGCCGCCGTGTAGTTGCCGTAGACCTGCGGGCCGACCACGAAGGCCACGTCCGGGTCGCGGAAGTAGCCCATCATGCGCTGGAGGAAGTTCGGCAGCGGCACGTGGTCGGTGTCCACGCAGGCCATGAACTCGTAGTCGTGGCCGTGCGCGTCGAGCCAGGCGTTGTAGTTCCCGTGCTTGGTGCGGGCCCGGAAGCAGCCCGACGGCTGGTTCCAGCGCACCGTCCCCTTGCGGGAGAAGTGCCGTACGCCGAGCTGTCGGCACAGCGCCTTGACCTCGCGGTCGTCGCCCTCGTCCAGCAGCCAGACATCGAGCACCCCGTCGTGCTCGATGCGCACCGCCCCCTCCAGCGTGGCCTTCACCATCTCCAGGGGTTCCTTGCCGGGGACGAAGCTCGTCAGGAACGCCACCCGGGTGCCCGGCTGTGCCCGCACCGGCACCGGATCGCGGGCGACCCAGGTCGCATGGGCGTTGGAGAGGACGTTGACCACTCTGAAGACCTCGATCAGCCCGATCGAGATCAGCATCGCCGTGTCCGCGGCGCGCCCGATGGGGCCGACGTACTCCCGGTGCGCCCAGTGCCCCGGCCACAACAGCCATACCAGCAAGCCCATAGACACCAGCGGGGCCGCTCCCACGAGCAGCCCGATCCCCCACCCACTGCCGGATTCCCGGTCCAGCAGCCGCTGGTACCGCACCCGGTACACGCCCTTGGGCGGCTCCGTCAGCTCCCCCGCCAGCCGGCTGAACCCCTCGTAGTCATAGCCCGCCGGTCCGCTCGCCCCGTCCGGCTCCGCCACCTCGGGCCCGCCGGGGCCGCCCGGCCCCGCTCCCCCGGAGCCCGGCCCGCCGGCGCCGGGGGCACCGGGGCTCCCCGGGCCCGCCGGGCCCGATCCGCCGGCGGCTCCGCCCGGGCCGGGAACGCCGCCGGGCGGCCCGCCGGACGCGACGGCGCCGGCTGAGCCGCCCCCGGCCGCCTTGCCGTCGACGGGCCGGCCGCCGGAAGCCTTGTCACTGGACACACTCGCCACCGCGCACCCATCGGTGGCCGCCAACCGGGCTCCACTCGCCGAAACCGTCACCACACACCCCCAGCCGCACAAGGACACGGGAACTTTGCATGACTCGAATAAATCGCATAAATCGCTGCATCAGCCCTGAAAACCTAACAAGCTGACTCTCTGATCATCTGACAATCTGCATGCAACACACCGTCAGGCCACCCACACAGACCACACGGGACCCGTACCGGCCGAGGGTCGCCCCAGGTCGAGGTAGGCCGCTGGTAGTACGGCGGTAGGCCCAGATGACGTACGGCTTACGGCCGAGGCGCGCAGGCGCGTTGCGTCGATAGCGTCCGGGGATGACGAACATGCCACCGGCGCGCAGTGCCGAGCAGCGGAAGTCCGACGTGCTGGAACGGCTGGAGAAGGACCAGGACGCGTGGGTGTCCACGGCGGACCGCGACGGCGGGCCGCTGCTGGCCCCGCTGTCCTTCGTCTGGCACGACGGCACGCTGGTGATGTGCACCCGCACCACCAACCGCACCGCCCGCAACCTCGCGGCGAACGGCGAGGCCCGCATCGCCCTCGGTCACACCCGGGACGTGATCCTCATCGATGCCGACGCCGAGACCGTCGCCGGGGCCGACCTCCCGGCCGCGGCGGCCGACGCCTTCGCCGCGAAGCTGGCGTGGGACCCCCGGGAACGCGACACCTGGGTGTACCTCCGCTTCCGGCCCCGTCGGCTCCTGGCCTGGCGGGAGGAGAACGAGCTGGAGGGACGGGAATTGATGAGGAACGGGGAGTGGCGGGTATGACCCGGCACCCGCCGGGTCGGACCCGGCGGGGCGTGCCCTAGAATTGAAGAATTCTTCAATTCACCAGGTGCCTGGGTCATCAGGCGTGCCGCTGGGGGGCTGTGGTGAGTGCGTTCGCCGAAGCGATGCGGGAGCGGGTGCGCGACGCGCGCGCGGCCCTGGAAGCGGCACAGGCCGACGGCGACGCCTACGCGGTGGCCATGGCCGCCGACGAGCTGGACGACGCGCTGCGGCTGGCCCGGGCGCACGGCGTCGACACCGGCGCCGCGACGGATCCGGACGAGGGGCGGGACGGGCGTTGATCGGGGTGCGGGTGCCGCTCTACCAGGCGAAGGCGGAGTTCTTCCGGATGCTCGGGCACCCCGTGCGCATCCGGGTGCTGGAGCTCCTCCAGGACGGGCCGATGCCGGTGCGGGACCTTCTCGCCGCCATCGGGATCGAGGCCTCCAGCCTCTCGCAGCAGTTGGCCGTGCTGCGTCGCTCCGGCATCGTCACCGCCACCCGCGAGGGCCCCACCGTCGTCTACGCCCTGGCGGGCGGGGACGTCGCGGAGCTGCTGGCGGCCGCCCGGCGGCTGCTCACCCAGGTCCTGACCGGCCAGGAGGAGCTCCTGACGGAACTGCGCGAGGCCGAGCGGCCGGACGCCCCCTGACACCACCCGCACCGGCGGCCGCCACCCGGCCGCCGCAGCACAGCACAGCACGACGACTGGAGAGCAGCAGTGACCGACGACCCGGCCGGGCAGGCCGCGCCCCCGCGCGACCTCGGCGCAGGCAGTGAGAAGTACAAGGAGAAGGCCGTGGCCTTCCGCGTGCTCATCTACGTCGTCGTCAGCCACCTGCTCGCCGGCTTCATCTGGCTGCTCTTCTACCTCGGCGAGCACGCGCCGAAGTAGCACGCGGCCCATCCGGCCGTCGGCCGGGAGCGCCGCCGTCATCCTCCTGGGCGACGGCGCATATGCCCGACTTCAGGCCGAAATCACCCTTGCCCTTGACGCCCAGGGGTTCCGGCCGGGGGGCGCGGGGTCGGCGGCGGCACCGTGCCTCGTGCACGCGTGCAGGGTGCACGCGGCATATTCCGCCGGTGTTCTTGTCAACTTGGCAGGTCAGAACATTTCTCCGACCTCCGGCGGCAGGGTCCGCCGCCCCTCGCGCTGCTACTGTCGCGCGTCATGGAGCAGCTCTTCACCCCTGATGAACGTGCCCGTATCGAGGCCGCTGCGCGAGAGACCGGCCACTCCCCGCGCGATTGGGTGCGCGCGGTCGTTCTGCACCACCTCGACAGCGGGGACTTCGAGGAGACCGATACCGCGCACGGCGCCCTCGCCACCCGCGCGGAGCACCCCGGACCGTACCGGCCCGGGCTCGAGGACGCCCTCTGGCTCGTCACCACGCACCGCCGGTCGGGCAGGCTCCTGATGGAGCTGCATCACGCGGGCTGCTGGGTGCCCAAGGGCGGCGAGGACGCCATGACCACCGCGGAGGCCCGCGACCAGCTCGCGTCGGACGGCGCCCGGCCCTGCGACGCCTGCCAGCCGCAGAGGTTCCTCGCCCGCTACTGAGGGCCCGCCCCGCACCGGTACCGGCCCCTCCGCTTCTCCTGCACTTCTCCTGCGGCGTTGTGGCGCGAATGCACCAATTATGCTGTCCACGTCAAGATCATCAAGTGGCGTGGCGGGGGATGTGGAACATGAACATAGGGACGCGGCTCACCGGGTGGGCGACGCTGATCGCCGCCTACGCGGCCGTGGTGGCCGGTGTGATCCCGTTCCGGGAGCTGCCGCCCAAGCGGCAGCAGCTGTGGCTGCTCGCCCTGGCCGCCGGCTGCGCCCTGTGCTGGATATGCGTCTCCTGGCTGGTCACGGCCAGAAGGCGGGCGGTGTCACGCAAGCGGGTCACGCGCAAGAAATACGGGCCCCGGTCCTCGCGCCTGGTGTGCTGGGTACTGGGCTTCGGCATCGCGCTCGCCAGCGGAGCCGCGCTCTGCCAGGGGGTGGGGCCGGACGGCCCCTACGGCGAGTGGCTCGCGAAGGTCGGACAGGCCGACGGCGCCACCCACGACGTCCGCATCCAACGGATCGTCGGCGAGCCGCGCTCCACGGGCGTGGAGATCAACGACGTCGACGAATACGCGTCGGCCGTCGAGGTCGTCCTCCCCTTCGACTCGGGGTCGCGGCGGGTCACCGTCGAGAACGTGCACACCCCGGGCATGCCGGAGGTGGGCCGCACCGTGCGGTTGCTGTACGCGCCGAGCCGGCCCGACCTCGGGGTGCGCGAGACGCCGGACAATGACATCGGCACCTTCGTCGGCCGGCTGATCGCCCTGCCCGCCATCTGGGTACTGACCTTCGCAGCCGGGGTCGTCACCGGCATGGTGCTGCACCGCAACGAGTCCGGCGTCCGCTCCGCCCGCCGGTTCACACCCCGCGTCCACCTGCCGGCGGCAGCTCTCCTGGCCTGTGGCGCCGGGCTGGTCCTGCCGCTGCTCACCGGGTTCCCGGCGACGGGCACGGGCTGGGCCCTGGCGGCGGGCGCCGCCACCACCCCCTGGCTCGCCCTGGTATGGCTGTTCAGAACGGCCGGAAAGGCCCGCCCGAGCTGAGGCGGACAGGGCCCGGACCGCGCAAAGGCCGGTGCCGCACCGGGAGTTGCCGGTGCGGCACCGGCCGAAGCGACCGGCCGCCAGGAGTCGGGCGGCGTCGGCGCGAGGTCAGCCGCTCTTGCGACGGAAGTTGCGCTGGCCGCCCGCCTTGCCGTGGGTGCCGTGGATCTTCGAGCCGTCGCGGTTCTGGCCGTTGGCACCACCCGCGGTCTTGCCCTGCTTGCGCTCCAGGGCCTCCCGGAACTTGCGCTTGACCGCGTCCTCGGTGCCCTCGGCACCCTCGGTGGTCGCGTCCTGCGGCACGTTGTTCTCTGTCATGAAAACCTCCTGGTCGGTCATACCGGTTAGCGACAGCTTGGCACACCGGCGCCACCACCATTCCCACGCCAGGTCCCACGCCAGGTCCCACGCCAGGTCCCACGTCAGGTCCCACGTCAGGCGCCCGGAGACCCCGGGCTCCGGCGCCGGGCACCGGCGAATCCCCCGCACGCCGTTCCGTCAGCGCACGATCAGGTCGCCGTCGGGCAGATCCTCCACCGTCACCACGCTCCCCGGCGTACCGAGACCCTCGGCCACGGCCGCCGCCAGCCCCTCCGGATCGGGCCGCGTCGGATACGGAACGGCCTCGCCGTCGCCGTAACTCTCCACGGCCTTGGTGAAGTAGCCGGGGTGCCAGGCCCCGACCGCGCCCTTGACCTCGACGGCACCGACGGCCCGGCCGCCCACCTGACGCCTCAGTGCCGCGAGGATCGCGTCCGACCGGTATTCACCGGGCACCTGGAACAGGCTGGCGTGGGCACCCGCCTTGCCGCCGTCGCGCAGGCGGACCGTCACCGTCAGACAGCTGGTCACACTGGGGTAGACGATCGTGCCACCCGGGCCGATCTCCTTAACCTGCCCCTCGGTGATCCGGACCGTCGCCGTCCGGCCGTCCGATACGGCCGTCCCGCCACCGGGGCCGGTCGCCGCCCCGGCCGGGAGCGCGCCGGCGCCGAGCTGGAGGGCCAGCACCGCGGACCCGACGAGCAGCACCCTGCCGCCGGCCGCCAGGAGCGGGGCGGCTCGGAGGCCGGACGGGCCGGCTGTCGACCGGGGCGGGGACGGGCAGGGTCGCGGTGCGCGCTGTTCGGGCACGTCGCTCCTTGGGACGAGGAGATAACCGACGCCCCGCTCGGCCCGCGAAAGGGGCCGCGCCCGGGCGGTCGGGCCGCGGACGGCGGCCCCGCACATCCTAGGAGCAGCGGGCAGCCTGAAGATCATCAGGTGGGGCGGCAACCGACCCGGCGCTGTCCCGGCGCCGTCAGACCGCCGGGGCGTCCGGGCCGAAGCGGCTGCGGACCGCGGTCTGCACCTCGGCCTCCTCCGCCGGATCAGCGGCGAGCCTGCGCAGCTGCTCGACGACGCGGGCATCGGCGGTGGTGGCGTGGTGCGCGGCGAGCTCGCGGGTGGTCTCCTCGCAGTCCCACAGGCACTCGACGGCGAACCCGGTGGCGAAGGAGGGGTCCGTCGCGGCGAGCGCCCGGGCCGCCCGGCCCCTCAGATGGGAGGAGGAGGTCTCGCGGTAGACGTGCCGCAGGACCGGTGCGGCGCAGGTGATCGCGAGCCGCCCGGCGCCGTCGACGAGGTCCCACAGCACCGGTGCGTCGGGGCCCTGGGCCCGCACGGTCCGGCGCAGGGCGCCGAGGACGAGCGCGGCGTCGTACTGGGCGCCCCGGCAGGCCAGCATCCCCGCGGCGGCGGCGCCGAGGGCGTCGGTGCGGTGGATCCAGGTGCGGGCCCGCTCCAGGGCCGCGGTGCTGCGCATGCGCCCGAAGGCGGTGACGGCGGCCTCCGCGACGAGCTCGCGGGGATCGTCGGCGGCGGCCTCGATGAGATCGAGGGCCTGGGGGTCGTGGTGCTCGGCGAGGTAGCGCAGCGCGGTGGCGCGCGCGGCGTCGGGGGCGTCGGCCGCGGCCTCGATGATCTCGACCCGGTCCTCGGGCCCGGCGACCGCGGTGAGGCAGCGGGTGGCGGGCACGTGGCGGTGCTGGGTGGGGTGGAGGGACAGGCCCTGCTGCGCCCAGTCGAGGACCTCGCGGACGCTCCAGCCCGGCCGCGGGCCGGTCGGCCGCAGCTGGCGCTGCCAGCGGTCGAAGGAGCCCTGTTCCCGCGCGGCGCGCACCCGGGCGGCGGTCGCGGGGGCGTGCGGGTCCTCGGCCCACAGCCGCCACGGGCGGGGCTCGAAGGCGTCCCGCACGGCGGTGGCGAGCGCGGACTCGCCCTCGGGCGTGCGGGGGAACCGGGCGACGATGATCTCGCCCAGGGCGGCCAGACCGGCGTCGTCGTCGCGCAGGGCGAGCTCGTCGAGGGCCCAGGACCAGTTGCCGCCGGCGGTGGCGTAGCGGCGCAGCAGCAGGAGGGCGTCGTCGCGGCCGTAGGAAGCGAGGTGGCCGAGGACGGCGAGGGCGAGGCCGGTGCGCTCCTCGGCGGTGTCGAGCAGGTCGTCCGGGGCGAAGAGGTGCTGCTCGATCTCCTCGAGACCGCCGTCGAGGTCCAGGTAGAGCCGCGCGTAGTAGAGGGAGCGGTTCTCCACCTGCCAGTCACACCGCGGATCGCGGAGCACGCAGTGGTGCAGTGCCGCGAGCGCCTCGGCCCGCGGCGCCGCGAGGGCATGCAGGGTCCCGTCGCCGCGGCCTCGCTGAAGGAGGCCGAGCAGGGTGCCGCTGGGCGCTATGTCTGGATCGAACATGGGGTCAGCATCCGGTGCGGGGAGTCGGCTGGCAACGGGATTTCCGTCGTCCGGCATTCTTGCCGGTGTCCACCTGGGCTATGCCTGGTGAACTGGAGGAACTCGAGGTCTTCCGAGCGCCCGCAGCCTACCCGGAGCGGAGCATTCCACCGAGCCGTGTCCGAATTGCCCCCCGCCGGATCCCGGAAAGCCTCTGACATATGCCTACAGCACCACCGTATCGGGTATTGCAAAATCACTGACGGACGCTCGCTCGCTGTGCAACAGTCGTTACCGGCCCTTCCCCAGATCCACCGGATCCCCCGGATCCGTCAGAGTTGGCCGCGCCGCGCATGTATCGGAGTACGTGATGCCGTCCCCCCTCTCCGCGGACCGTTCCGCCGCCGACCGACCGCCCCAGCGCGGAACGGTCGAGGCCCTGATCTCGCAGACGCGGCGGCTGCGCGGCGACATCGACGCCGTGCGCCGCGAGACGGCCGACGAGGAGCGCGCGGGAGACCCGGAGCTGCGCTGGCAGCGGGCCCTGTGCGATCTGGCCGCGCACCATCTGGACGGCCTCGGGGAGCACCTCGACCAGCTCCGCGCGGGACTGCCCGACGAAGCGCACGTCGACGTGCCCGCCGGTGTGCCCGCCCCCGCGCGGCCCGCGGTGCCGGACCCCGGCCCCGGCCGCGCCGGGAGCGCGGAGTGGAATCTCCTCAACGACGAGGTCACCTGGTCCGACGAGCTGTTCGAGCTCTTCGGCCGACGGCCCGAGGACGGGGCGCCGACCCTCGACGAGCTGCCCTCCTGGCTGCTGGAGGAGGACCGGGGACTGCTGTCCGCGATGGTCACCGACTGCCTCGTGGACGGCAAGGCGATCGACGGCGAGTTCCGCGTCGTGCGCGCGGACGGCGCCGTGCGCACCGTGCACATGATGGGTGAGCCGGTGCTCGACGCCGACGGCGCCACGGCCTCCATGTGGGCCGTCCTGCGGGACGTCAGCGAGCTGCGCCGCAGCCAGCGGGAGGTGCACGAGACCCGTGACTCGCTGCGCCGGGAGCGGCACATCGCGCAGGCCGAGCGCCGGCTCGCGGTCGAGCTGCAGGAAGCCGTGCTGCCCCCGTGGCGCGGCTCCCTCCGGCTCCCGCACGACGGGCCCACCCCTCCCGCCGTCGGCCCCGCCGAGGCGCCGGGCGTCCTCGATCTGGCCGCGCACTACCTCCCTTCCGCCAGCAGCGCCCTGATCGGCGGCGACTGGTACGACGCGATGCAGCTTCCGGACGGGCGGACGCTGCTGAGCGTCGGCGGTCTCACCGGACACGGGGTGACCGCCACCTCCGGCATGGCCATGCTGCTCGGCGCGCTGCGCGGCATGGCGGTCGCCGGGACCGAGCCGGGCCCCCTGATGGGCCTGCTCAATCGCCTGCTCGACGCCTCTGCCCAGCCCGCGCTGGGCAGCGCGGTGTGCTGCCGCTACGACCCCCGCGAGCGCACCCTGCTGTGGTCACAGGCCGGCCACCCCGCCCCCCTGCTCTTCCGGGACGGCCGGGGCCGGGCACTGCGGCCCCCGGAGGGCGTGCTGCTCGGAGCGGTCGCCGACGCCGCGTACGCCCAGGCCGAAGAGCACCTGGAGCCGGGTGACGTGCTCGTTCTGCACACCGAGGGGCTGTCGCCCCGCCGCACCACGCCCGCCACCGATCCGGGCACCGAGCGACTGCTGGAGCTGGCACCGCGCTTCGCGATGGCGAGAAGCGCGCAGGACGGTGTGCGAGTGGTGCTGGAGGAGTTCGGCGGCGAGGCGCGCGAGGACGACGCCTGCGTGCTCGTCGCCCGCGTCGGCTGCTGACCACGCCCGACCTGACCACGCCCGACCACATCACCATCACCGCGTCCGGCCACGACTGAGTCCGGCCGCGTCTGATCACGCGGGGGTTGCCGACCCCGGGGCTCAGGCCGTACGGATCGTCACGGGGCTCGTCACAGGGCCTGTCACACGCTCGTGCTCCTGCCTTTGCCCGTGCCCTTCCCCGGGCCCTTCGGCAGGGCCCGCTGGATCTCCTGGCGCAGATCCTCGATCCGGGCGAAGCCCGCGTACTTCCCCGTGAGCCGGTACATCTCGCGCAACCGGTCCCAGGTGCGGTGGGAGGAGGTGTCACCGATCGAGGCCAGGGCCAGCCGGGCGTAGGTGTCGGCCTGCTCGGGATCGTTGCCGAGGAGGCAGGCGGAGGCCATGGAGATGTAGTCGAAGATCTTCGAGCGCAGCGTGTCGTTCCCCCGCAGCGCCAGCGCCTGTTTGGCGTGCCGCTGGGCGATGACCGCGGCCCCCGGTTCATGATCCGCGAGCGTGCGGTAGGCCAGGGCCTGCATCCCGTGGAGTTCCATCTCGTGGAACGACTGCATCCAGCTCGGCGGCGGAACATCGCCCTTGTCCGACGCGAACAGCTCCTCGGCCTGGCCCAGGGTCCGCCGCATGGCCTGGCCACGCCCCATCGACGCCTGCGCCCAGGCCTCGATCGTGTACAGCATGGCCCGGGTGCGCGGCAGGGTCTCGCTGCCGGAGCCGGACTTGGCGAGCTTCATCAGGTCCAGGGCGTCGTCCGGGCGGCCGAGGTGGACCATCTGCCGGGCGGCCCGGGAGAGCGCCTCGCCCGCGCGCGGCCGGTCGCCGCCCTCGCGGGCCGCGTGCGCGGCGATGACGAAGTACTTCTGCGCGGTGGGCTCCAGGCCCACGTCATGGGACATCCACCCCGCCAGCACCGCGAGATTCGCGGCGACGCCCCAGAGCCTGCGCTGGAGGTGTTCGGGGTGGCGGTAGGAGAGCATGCCGCCCACCTCATTGAGCTGGCCGACCACCGCCTTGCGCTGCAACCCGCCGCCGCGGGCCGCGTCCCAGGCGCGGAAGACGTCGACCGAGCGCTCCAGGGCGTCGATCTCGGTGGAGCCCACGGGCGCCGCCTCGTAGCGGTCGAATCCCGCGGCGTCGGTGTACGCGCCGTCCCTGCGCAGCGGGTCGTCGAGCCGGGGGGCGTCGGAGGTGAGGAGGGGGTCGGTGTGCAGCCAGTCGTGCATGGCGCTGCTGAGTGCTGAGCCTGCGGAGAGCGCGGCGCACGCGCCCACCAAGCCGCGTCGGTTGAGCATGAGGTCCATTCCCGTGAATTCGGTGAGGACCGCGGCCGTCCGCTCGGGCGCCCAGGGCAGTCCGTCCACGGACTGCCCCTTGGTCGCGCGCCCGCGCCGGCCGAACCCGAGATCCTCAATGGTCACGACACGACCGAGACGCTCGGTGAACAGGGCGGCCAGCACCTTGGGCACGGGATCCCGGGGGGACTCCCCCATGTCGATCCAGCGCCGGACCCGCGAGGTGTCGGTCGCCAGCTGCGGATGTCCCATGACAGCCGCCTGCCGGTTCACGAGTCTCGCCAGCTCGCCCTTGGTCCATCCGGCGAGGCCGAACAGATCCGCCAGGCGGGTGTTGGGTTCCCTTGTCACGTCAAGCCCCCAGGTTCCTCGGCTGACTTGAAGGTATCGGCCCGTCATGGGCCAAGCGAGTATTCGCCAGGCTTCGCCAGGGTGCGCCAGATGGTGTGCCACCGGCGGCCGGGTGTGATGTAGGAACGCGCAACCCCGGCCCCCGCCGACCGGAGGGCATTCCCCAGGGTGCACCGGACCCCGGGGGCCGGGATGCGCGGCAACTCGTCGGCACACGAAGGGATCTGTTCCGCCCATGTATGCAGCATCGACCTCCGTGTCCGCGCCGCCCCGACCGATCCGACCGCAAGCGAGCGGCGGAGGGCCGTATCTCGACCCCTCCCACGCCGCGGGAGCCGCGTTCGGGGCGGGCCGGGCCCGGCGGGCCCCGGGGATCGGCGCCCAACCGCTCAGCGGAAGAATCGACCTGTCCGGCCCGCAGGGGACGCAGCTGCGCGCGGCCATCACGTCGGTGCACCGCATCTGTCCGGAGTTCAACCCCGTCCAGGTACTGCGTCGCAGCGCACGCTCGGTCCTTCTGGTCGGTACGACCGGACGCTCGACGGCCGTGGCCAAGTGCTTAACTGATCACTCTCCGGCCTGGGCCGAACGATTCCGGCACGAAATAGCCACATATCGCGCCTTCGTGCGCCATCGCCCGCCTGTGCGGGTACCCCGGCTCATCGCAGCCGATCCGGACAACTGCACACTCGTCATCGAGCGGATGCCCGGCCGCCCGGCCGCCGGCCAGCGGCATCCGGTGGACTCCCCGCCCCGCGCCGATGTGCGGGCGGCGCTCGGCGCGATCTGCCGGGTCAACCTCTGGCGGCCACCGGCCGGCATGTTCGACATGCCGCTGGACTACGGCAAGCGCATCGCCCGCTTCCACGAGCTCGGCCTGCTCACCGACCGTGACCTGGGCGATCTCCAGAAGCTGCTGCACGGACTGGCGCACGTCCAGGGGCAGTTCTGCCACGGCGACGCCCTGTTGTCGAACATCCTGCTCTCGCCCGCCGGGCCGGTGCTGGTCGACTGGGACCAGGCCGGCTGGTATCTGCCGGGGTACGACCTGGCCACGCTGTGGACCGTCCTCGGCGATGCCCCGGTGGCGCGGCGTCAGATCAGTCAGCACGCGCAGGCCGCGGGGCCCGCTTCCCGTGACGCCTTTCTGGTGAATCTCATGCTCGTACTGACCCGCGAGATCCGTACGTACGAGACCGCCGTGCAGCGTTCCATGCAGGACCCCACGCCGTCGGGGCCCGGCATGGCCGATGCGGGAGAGGAGCAGCGGCTGCTGCTGCGCCGGCTGCACGACGACTGCGCGCTGGCCCGGCGGGCCGTCCGGGCGGCGGTGGGCACCCGCTGAGCGCGGCGGGCCCGCCGCGCCCGGCGCGCGGCGGGCCGGGATTCTCCCCGCATTCACCGCATTGGAGCAGCACCGCCCCGCAGACCGAACGCCCGTGCCGGGAGAACGCCCCGACACGGGCGTTCGGCACGTCCGACACCGGCTCATCACGGTGATTGACGGATCGTCGGATTGCGGTTACCTCTGGAAAGTCCGGTCCCGCACGCCTGATCGCGCCCCTACCATCCCAGCGCATGGCACGGCCCGTCCCAAGGAGGCTGCATTGCGAGGATCCGCCGCGGAGTCATGGAGCACCCCACCGACCCGCCCCCGTAGACGTCCGCGCGGACGTCCCCTTCGATCCTGCCGTACCCTGCGGGCGGCCGGCGCCGTCGCGTCGGCCGCCCTGCTGTTGCCCGTGCTCGCCGCCGCGCCGACCGCGACGGCCGGACAGCCGGGCTCCGGAGCGTTGCAGCGAGCCTTCGCCGATGCCTCGGCGAAGTACCGCGTCCCGCAGAGCGTGCTGCTGGCCGTCTCCTATCTGGAGTCGCGCTGGGACTCCCACGGCGGCGCCCCGAGCGTCACGGGGGGCTACGGCCCGATGCATCTCACCGACGCGGCCACGGCCCTGGCCGGGGCCCCGCACCACAGCGAGGCCGGGGAGGACGCCCGGGGTGACGCCGCCCGGCCCCGTGCGGCCGCCCGCGCGGCCGAGCGGCCGATCACGGCGGGCCCGCTCCCGGCGCGGCTGCGCACCCTGGAGCGTGCCGCGGCGCTGACGGGCCTGTCCGGCAAGGCGCTGCGGCAGGAGACCTCGGCCAATGTGCTGGGCGGCGCCGCGCTGCTGGCCGCCGCGCAGAAGCGGCTGGGGCTGCCGCCGAGCGGGAGTCCCGCCGACTGGTACGGCGCGGTGGCGAGCTACTCGGGCGCCTCGGACGCGGCGACCGCGGCCACCTTCGCGAACGACGTCATGGACGTCATCCGCACCGGCGAGCGGCGCACCACCGACGCGGGCCAGCACGTCACGCTGGCCGCGACGCCGCGGCTGGCGGCCCGTACGGAGCAGGTGCGGCGGCTGGGCCTGGCCACACCCCCGGCCGCCGGGGTCGAATGCCCGCCCACCGTGGCCTGCGAGTCGATCCCCGCGCCGTACCAGAAGCTCGAGGGCGAGGACTACGGCAACCACGACCGGGCGAACCGGCCGACGTCGCAGAAGCCCGATTTCATCATCGTCCATGACACCGAGGGGTCGTGGGAGACCTCGATCAAGCTGGTGAAGGATCCGACGTACGTCTCCTGGAACTACACCGTGCGCTCCTCGGACGGCCACATCGCGCAGCACGTGCCGACCAAGGACGTCGCCTGGCACGCGGGCAATTGGTATGTGAACGCCAAGTCGGTCGGCATCGAGCACGAGGGCTTCCTCGCCCAGCCCGACGCCTGGTACACGGAGGCGATGTACCGTACGTCCGCCCGGCTGGTGAAGTATCTGGCGCACAAGCTGAAGATCCCGTTGGACCGGCAGCACATCCTGGGCCACGACAATGTCCCCGGCACCACCACCGCGACGATCAGGGGCATGCACACCGACCCCGGCCCGTACTGGGACTGGGCGCACTACTTCGCGCTGATGGGCAGGCCCTTCCAGCCCACGGGCGGCCCGTTCGCCGGCATGGTCACCATCGCGCCGCTCTACCACGACCACCAGATCGACTACACCGGCTGCGTCAAGCCCGGTCAGGCCTGTGTCCGGCACGGTTCGGGAGCGGTCCGGCTGCACACCGGGCCCGGCCCGGACGCCCCGCTGGTGAAGGACATCGGTCTGCGCCCCGACGGCGGCGCCTCGACCACCGACGTCAACGACACGGGTGCCCGTGCCTCCACCGGTCAGCAGTTCGCGGTCGCCGGTCACCGGGGCGACTGGACCGCCATCTGGTACCTGGGCCAGAAGGCGTGGTTCCACAACCCGTGGGACGGTCCGACGGCGATGGACGCCTACGGCAAGGTGGTCACGCCCAAGCGCGGCCGGACGGACATCCCCGTCTACGGGCGCGCGTACCCGGAGAAGGAGGCGTATCCGGCGGGTGTGCCGGTGCAGGCCGTCTCGCCCCTGCCGTACAAGCTGCTCGCCGGTCAGGCCTACGCGCTGGGCCAGCGGTCGCCGAGCGAGTATCTGTGGGCGTCGACCTTCGACGAGAAGGGCCACCGGGTGGTCCGCGGCAAGGACACGTACTACGAGATCCAGTTCGGGCACCGGGTGGCCTTCGTGAAGGCCTCCGATGTGGACGTCCGGCCCTCGAACCGTTAGGGCGCCCTCCGGGAGCGCGAAGGAGCCCGGCACGGTGACCGTGCCGGGCTCCGGGGTTACGGGGCTCAGCCCTGCTGGAACATCTCCGCGGGCAGCGGCTTGAGGAGCTGGTACAGCTCGTCGGTGATGGGGCGGTCCCAGCTCGCGATGGTGACGAGCACGCCGTCGCTGCGGTCGAACTGGGTGCAGGAGATGCGGCCCTCGGAGCACTTCACGCGCCGCACGATGAGGAGGTTGTCCTCGTGCATGACGGGGATGTCCTCGGTGCCCACCACGTGCACGGGCTCGTCGTTGCCCAGCGCCGCGAGGAGCTGCGCGACCTCGAACGGCACCTGGTCCTCGTCCAGCTCGCGCGCCGGGGAGCCCTCCGGCAGATTGCCGATGATCATCGCCGGGCCGCGCCCGCCGAAGAGGTCGTAGCGGAGGAAGACGCCCTGGCAGGTGCCGTCGGGCGCGGGCAGCAGCCCGGCCCCGAGGTCGCCGGGCCAGTCCCCCGGGTCCATGGCGAGGACGTCGAAGTCCGGCCCGGTGGGCGTGGCTGCGCTGCGGCGGCGGAGGAACGACATGCCCACATCGTACGTGCCCGTGGCCGGGCCGCCGCCCCGGGGAACCCGGCGTGGCCCGCTCCCGCTCAGGCGGCCCCGGCGGCGAGGGCCTCGAGCAGCTCCACGGCCTCCGCGGCCCGCTCGTAGGGGACGAAGAGGTGGTCGTGGTGGCAGCCCGCGACGACGTTGCAGCTCAGCCCCGCCTGGGCCAGGGCCTGAGCCACGGCGGCGGTGAGACCGACGGCCTCCAGGGCCGAATGGACCCGCAGGGTGATCCAGCCCGCGACGTACGCGTACGCCAGGCCGGCGGCGTCGGCCTCCTCCTTGCGGAGCACGAGGGTGAGTCCCTCGTCCTCGGCCACGGTCACCACCGGTGTGACGCCGGCCGGCGCCGGGCCGCTCACCACGGTGAAGACATAGCGCCCGGGGTTGAGCCGCGGTCGCATGCCGCCGAGCAGTTTCGTCAGATCGCGTTCTCCCGCCATGCGGTCACCCTACGGGGGTGACGGGTGCCGCGTGCGGCGGCGAGCGCCCTGCGGGCGCGTCCTCAAACGCCGGACAGGCTCATTTGAGTCTGTCCGGCGCTTGAGGACACAGCCGCGCAGCGGGGGTGCGGGCTAGGTGAGGTCGAACTCGCCCTTTCGCGCGCCCACGACGAAGGCACGCCATTCCTCCGGGGTGAACACGAGCGAGGGCCCGGTCGGGTTGCGGCCGTCGCGCATGGCGATGTAGCCCTCGACGAAGGCGATCTGTACGTCGCCCGTCCCTTCGCTGCTCGACTGCCAGGTGGCCTTGCCGAGGTCCAGCTCCGGCTGCGCGCCGCCCGTCAGTCGCCCCGGACGTTGTTCCCTCAGGTGACCCGTCATGCTGTCCGCCACGTCTGCGCTCCTCCCGGTTCGTCGTCGTCCCGGGGCCACAGTAGCGAGCGCGGCGGGTGGCGGACAGGCCGCCGGGAAAGGCCCGTACTCCCGTCAGGTCGTGGGGGGTTCGGCGGCGACCAGCCACATGGAGAAGAACTGCGCGCCCCCGCCGTAGGCGTGGCCGAGCGCCTTGCGGGCGCCCGCCACTTGGTGCTCGCCCGCCCGGCCCCGGACCTGCAGTGCGGCCTCGGCGAAGCGGAGCATGCCGGAGGCGCCGATCGGGTTGGTGGACAGGACGCCGCCGGAGGGGTTGACGGGAAGGTCGCCGTCCAGTGCGGTCACCCCGGCCTCGGTGAGCTTCCAGCCCTCGCCCTCCGCCGCGAAGCCGAGGTTCTCCAGCCACATCGGCTCGTACCAGCTGAACGGTACGTACATCTCGACGGCGTCGATCTCGCGCCGCGGGTCGGTGATCCCGGCCTGGTGGTAGACGTCGGCGGCGCAGTCCTTCCCGGCGCGGGGCGAGACGAAGTCCTTTCCGGCGAAGAGCGTCGGCTCGCTGCGCATGGCGCCGCCGTGCAGCCATGCGGGCGGGTAGGGAGCGCGGGCCGCGCCCGCGCGGTCGGTGAGGACCATGGCGCAGGCCCCGTCGGAGGAGGGGCAGGTCTCGGAGTAGCGGATCGGGTCCCAGAGCATGGGCGAGGTGCGGACCTTCTCCAGGGTGATGTCGTGCTCGTGGAGGTGGGCGTAGGGGTTCTTGAGGGCGTTGCGGCGGTCCTTGTAGGCGACGAGGGAGCCCACGCCGTCGGGCGCGCCGGTGCGGCGCATGTACGCCCGGACATGCGGGGCGAAGAAGCCGCCCGCGCCGGCCAGCAGGGGCTGCTGGAAGGGGACGGGCAGGGACAGGCCCCACATGGCGTTGGACTCGGACTGCTTCTCGAAGGCCAGGGTCAGGACGGTCCGGTGGACGCGTGCGGCGACGAGGTCGGCGGCCACGAGGGCGGTGGAGCCGCCGACGGAGCCCGCGGTGTGCACCCGCAGCAGCGGTTTGCCGACCGCGCCGAGCGCGTCGGCGAGGTAGTGCTCGGGCGTCATGACGCCCTCGAAGAAGTCGGGTGCCTTGCCGATGACGACGGCGTCGATGTCCGACCAGGTCAGGGCCGCGTCGTCGAGG
Organism: Streptomyces syringium; assembly: GCF_017876625.1. Classification (NCBI taxonomy): domain Bacteria; kingdom Bacillati; phylum Actinomycetota; class Actinomycetes; order Kitasatosporales; family Streptomycetaceae; genus Streptomyces; species Streptomyces syringium. The sequence goes on along the minus strand of NZ_JAGIOH010000001.1, from coordinate 7,022,303 downwards.
GCGCGGCGGGCGGCCTCGCGGACCAGTCCGGCGATGGAGACGTCGCGGCGGGCGGCGGCGTGCCGGGTCTGCCCGATTCCGACGACGGCCACGGGTTCTCGGGTCACCGCGTCTCTCCTTCCAGGACCGCGACGAGGTTCTGCTGGAGGCACGGGCCGGCGGTGGCGTGGGCGAGGGCGCGGTCGCTCGCGCCGCGGTGGATCCGGGCCGCGGCCTCGCCGAGCCGGATGAGGCCGGTGGCCATGACGGGGTTGGCGGCCAGGGCGCCGCCCGAGGGGTTGACGGTGACGTCGTCGCCCAGCCGCAGCGCCTTGCGCAGCACGACCTCCTGCGAGGTGAAGGGCGCGTGCAGTTCCGCGGTGTCGACGGGGGCGTCGAAGGCTCCGGCGCGGGTCGCGGCGAGGCGGGTGGAGGGCGATTCGGTGAGATCGCGTACGCCGAGGGCGTGGGCCTCGATGCGGTGGTCGATGCCGCGGATCCAGGCGGGCCGGTCGTGGATCCGCCGGGCGGTGTCCCCGGCGGCGAGGACGACAGCGGCGGCGCCGTCGCCGATGGGCGGGCAGTCGCGGGCGCGCAGCGGCGCCACGACGTAGTCGTCGGCCGCCCGGGAGCCGCGGACGGTGCCCTTGGCGTCGGCGGACCGGGCGGCGACGGTCTCCGCGATCCACGCGGCACGCCCGTCATTCCCCCGTGGCTGTCCGGCTCGGGGGCCGGTGCCGCAGTGCCGTTGCGGGACTGCCGCACCTGGTGCGGCCGCCGCGCGGCTTCTCGCGGCGATGCCGGCGAGGGCGCGCTCGTCGGTGTCTCCCGCGTCGATGAGCGCCCGTGCCTGGAGGGCGGCCAGGGCGACGGGGTCGGGCCACAGGGGGGCGAGGTAGTAGGGGTCGAGCTGCCGGGTGAGGACGTCCCGGATGTCACCGGCCGAGGAGGTGCCGAAGGCGTAGACGAGGGCGGTGTCGGCCGCGCCGGTGAGGATCTTGACCCATGCCTCGTAGAGCGCCCAGGCCCCGTCCGTCTCCACATGGGACTCGGCGATGGGCGGCCAGGCCCCGACCCCGTCGAGGGCCATGGTGAAGGAGAAGGCGCGGCCGGCCAGGTAGTCGCTGGACCCGGAGCAGGTGAAGTCGATGTCGCGGGCGGCCAGGCCCGCTTGTCCGAGGGCGTCGTGGAGCACCGGCATGAGCGTCTCGACCTCGGAGAGTCCGTCGGTGCGGTGCCGGTGATCGGTCTGTGCGAAGGCGACGATCGCCACGTCCCTGCGGGCGTGCGTCACAGCAGCTCCTTGTACGTGTCGTAGTCGGCGTCGGGTTCGTCGGCGGGGCGGTAGTGGTCGGGGTAGCGGGCGCCTTCGGTCCATACGGGCTCGACGCGCAGCCCCATGCGCACCCGGTCATAGGGGATGCCCGCGATGCGTCCGTGGAGGGCGAGGTCGGCGCCGTCGAGGGCGATGTGGGCGTAGACGTAGGGGACTTCGATGTCCTGGCCCTTGGCCTTGATGTTGACGACGCAGTAGGTGGTGACGGTGCCGCGCGGGCCGACCTCCACCTCTTCGTCGGTGGCGACGCCGCAGGTGGGGCAGGCGCCGCGGGGCGGGACGTAGACCTTGCGGCAGGCGGGGCAGCGTTCGCCCACGGTCCTGCGGCCGGTGAGGGCGGTGAGGTAGCGGCTCTGGGCGCGGCCGGGCGTGTAGGTGTAGTCGAGGCGGGCGGGGGTGGTGATGGTGGTGACGGGGTCGGCGAACGCGCCCGGTGGGGAGGTGTGCGCGGTGGCGGCCCCGGGCCCGGTGGTCCCGTCGTCGTGCGGTTCGAAGCAGGCGATGTCGGTGATCGCTCCGGTCCGCTCCGGGGCCCAGCGGATCCGGACCCGCATCCCGGTGCGCACGGTGTCCGAGTCCGGGGCGTCGAGGGCGTGCAGCAGGGCGGTGTCGGCGCCGTCGAGACGGACGAGGGCCCAGGCGAAGGGGGTGCGCAGCGGCTGGCCGCGGCGGGGGGCGGGGTTCCAGGCCCAGGTGGTGACGGTGCCGGTGGCGGCGACCTCGACGAGGTCGCGGATCTCCTCGGCGGTGCGTGGGTCGTATTCGACGGGGGGCACGAGCACCTGTCCGTCGGTGGTCCGGACGCCGAGTACGGTCCGCTCGCGCAGCCCGGTGAGGAACGCGCTCTGTACGGGGCCGAGGGAGCGGGTGAAGGGGAATTCCACGACCAGGGGGGCGGTCAGGGGCTCGGGCATGGCGGCTGTTCTCCTTCGGCGGCCGGCGCTCAGGAGCGCCGGTAGACGGCGGGGCGCTTCTCGGCGAAGGCGCGGGCGCCTTCCTTGGCGTCGTCGGTGTCGAAGACCGGCCAGCCGCGCCGGAGTTCGAGGGCGAGGCCGTCCGCCTCGCTCATGTCGGCGGCGTCGTGGACGCAGGCCTTGACGGCTTCGACGGCGAGCGGTCCGTTGGCGTTGATGAGTTCGGCGGTCGCCAGGGCCGCTTCCAGGGCCGTGCCGTCGGGGACGACGCGTCCGATGAGGCCGATGCGTTCGGCTTCCCGGGCGGGGTACGGGCGTCCGGTGAGCAGCATTTCCAGGGCGTGGGTGCGGGGGATCTGGCGGGCGAGGCGGACGGTGGAGCCGCCGATGGGGAACAGGCCGCGGCGCACTTCGAAGAGGCCGAAGACGGCGCTCTCGCCGGCGATGCGGATGTCGGTGCCCTGGAGGATCTCGGTGCCGCCGGCGACGCAGGGGCCCTCGACGGCGGCGATGACCGGTTTGCGGGGCCGGTGGTGCCGGAGCATGGCCTTCCAGTGCAGGTCGGGGTCGGCGTCGAGGCGCTCGCGGTACACATCGCGGCTCTGCCCCCGGCCGGCGAGGGCCTTGAGGTCCATGCCGGCGCAGAAGGCGCCGCCGGCGCCGGTGAGGACGACCGAGCGGATCGCGTCGTCGGCGTCGGCCGCCAGCCAGCCGTCGTACAGGCCGACCAGCATCGGCAGCGAGAGGGCGTTCTTGGCCTCCGGCCGGTTCAGGGTGAGCACGAGGGTCGCGCCGACGCGCTCCGCGGTGAGGTGCGGGGTCCCGCCCATGACAGTTCTCCCGTCTCGAGACGGAGAACAGGTTGCAGGAGGCGGGGGCCGGGTTCAATAGCTTTCTGACTTCCCGTCAGTTTTCTTGGGCGAACTCCCTTCCCCCCTCGGCCCCCGGACGCTCTAATGACCGCCGTGCCCCTGTTCCCCCGGTCGGGCCCCGGTCAGGAGGAGACGTGGACTACAACCTCGCCGATCTCTTCGAGTCGGTCGTCGACACGGTGCCGGAGCGGGAGGCCCTGGTCCATCTCGACCTCCCGGGCGGCGGCGCCGAGCGGCGGCTGACGTACTTGCAGCTGGACACGGCGGCCAACCGGCTGGCCCACCACCTCCAGGACAGCGGGATCGGGCCGGGCGCACATGTGGGGCTCCACCTCTACAACGGCGTCGAGTACCTCCAGACCGTATGGGCCTGCCTGAAGATCCGGGCCGTGCCCGTCAATGTGAACTACCGCTATGTGGACGAGGAGTTGGCGTATCTCTACCGGGACGCCGATCTGGCCGCCCTGGTCTTCGACGCGGAGTTCACCGGCCGGGTCGCGGCCGCCGCGCCCCGGGCGGAGCGGCTGCGGCATCTGGTCCGGGTGGGCACGGCCCCCGAGGGCGCCGCCGAGCCGCACATCGCTCCCGTCGGCTTCGCGGCCGCCGAGGCGGCGGGGGCACCCTGGCGTGACTTCGCACCGCGCTCGGGCGACGACCAGTTCATCATCTACACCGGCGGCACCACGGGACTGCCCAAGGGGGTGATGTGGCGGCAGGAGGACCTGTTCTTCTCGGGCCTCGGCGGCGGCGCGCCGACCGGCGTCCCGGTGAAGCGGCCGCAGGAGGTGGCCGAGCGGGTCGCGGCGGGCGGCGAGGGGCTCGTCTTCTTCCCCACCCCGCCGCTGATGCACGGCACCTCCACGCTCACCTCGTTCATCGCCTTCGACTTCGGGCAGAAGGTCGTCCTCCACCGCAAGTACGCGCCCGAGGAAGTGCTGCGCACCGTCGCGCGCGAGCGGGTGACCAGCCTCTCGCTGGTGGGTGACGCGATGCTGCGGCCGCTGGTGGACGCGCTGTCCGGGCCGCTGCGCGACACCGACTGCTCCTCGCTGCTGACCGTCAGCAGCTCCGGTGCCGTCCTCTCCGACACCGTGCGCGCCCAGTTCGCGGCGCTGCTGCCACGGGTGGCGCTGCTGAACAACTTCGGCTCCTCCGAGTCCGGCTTCAACGGCACCGCCACCGAGGACGCAGGGCCCCGGCGGGGCTTCAGGCTGCGCGTCAACGACCGCACCGCCGTGGTGGATCCCGCGACGCGCGAGCGGGTCGCGGCCGGCGAGGTGGGGCGGATCGCGCAGCGCGGCCATGTGCCGCTGGGCTACTACAACGACCCCGTGAAGACCGCCGAGACGTTCTTCCGGGCGCACGGCGAGCGCTGGGTGCTGCTCGGCGACATGGCGACGGTCGACGAGACGGGCGTGGTCACGGTCCTCGGCCGTGGCTCGCAGTGCATCAACACCGGTGGGGAGAAGGTGTATCCGGAGGAGGTCGAGCAGGCCCTCAAGGCCCATCCGGATGTGTACGACGCGCTGGTCGCGGGCGTGCCCGACCCGAGGTGGGGCCAGCGCGTCGCCGCCGTCGTCCAGCCCCGTACGGGTGCCGCGCCGCTGACGGCCGACGCCGTACGGGCCCACTGCCGGTCCCGGCTCGCGGGCTACAAGATCCCGCGCGTCGTCGTCCTCACCGACCACGTCCGGCGCTCCCCCAGTGGCAAGGCGGACTACCGCTGGGCGCGCGAGGTGGCACAGGCCGCGGCCGACGGGGACGGCGACGACGCGCGGGCCTGACGCGCGCACCCGCCGGTCCTCTTATCCCCCGAACAGCGAGGGCAGCTCGCCGGGCGGTTGTGGCGCGGCCACGTGGTACCGGCCGCAGCTCATCGACCAGTCCAGGTTGCCCCGGATCCACGCGCCCAGGCCCCGGACGTACCGGGCCAACGCCGCGTCCCCTTCCGCGGCCAGCGGCTTGGACAGCCGGTCGAACCGCTTCATCTGTGCCTCGCACATGCCCACCGCCCTGTCCAGCGCCTGCGCCAGGGAGCAGCGGTAGTGACCGGCCAATACGGTGATCAGGTTGATGTGGCCCGGCCAGTACAGTTCGCGTATGCCCGAGAGGATGTCGTGGGTATAGGCGATGGCACGGGCAGCGGCCTGTTCGCACAGGCGCACATCCGGCCTCGCCCACACCGGGCCCGGCAGATAGCAGTCGTCGGCCAGTTCGGTGATGACGAAACACATCCCGCGCATCAGGATGGTGGACTCCCGGAGCCGGAGGTACTGGCCCAGGTCGGGCGCGATGCCCTTGGCCCGGTAGATCGCCTCCGCCGCCACCGCGCCCAGATACCGGTTGAAGCCGTCGGCGAACCGCTCCACCTGCTCGGGGTCGGCCGCCATACGGGCCAGTCTGCCGCGCAGGTCCACCAGTGCTTCCAGGTAGGGCTCGGGCACGGCGGGGTTCTCCCGATGGCTGTGCAGCACCCGCTGTGACCACAGGATGTGCTCGGCCAGTTCCTCGATCCTGCCCTGCGCCGGTGCCCGTTCGGAGAACCGGTCGTCCTGGAGGAACAGCCACACCATCAGCTGCGCGGCCAGCACCGATCCCTCGAGGGCGCCGTGCGGGTAGGTCAGCGCGCCCAGTTCACCGAACCGGGCCTCCCGGGCCATGACTTCCTCGGCGGGCGTGGTGATGTAGCCGAAGCGCCGCATCCAGGTGACGGTCTGCTCGGTCACCTCCTTCTCGTCCGGGTGGCACGCCGGGGCGACGGGGCACCAGAGGCGGGGTGCGCGGAGCCCCGCCGCCGGGTGCGGCGGATCAGTCGGCGGCAGGGTGGACGGGGCAGCGGAGCGCTGTGGTTCCATCGGCGGCCTCCTGGTGTCCCTGGTCTCGGATGCCGCGTGGCTCGACCGTCAGCTTCAAGGGGACGGGTGAGAGCGTCATGCGCAGCAGTGGCGCCGCGTCCGGCGTGCCGGGCACCTTCGCGAGACGGACCCGGGACATGACGACCGCGGCGGCGAGCGTGGCCTCGGTCATGCCGTAGGTGTCGCCGATGCACTTGCGGGTGCCGGAGCCGAACGGGATGAACGCCTCGCGCTGTTCCTGGTGCACCTGGCCGGGCAGCCAGCGGTCGGGGCAGAACCGTTCGGGGTCGGGGAAGACGTCGGCGTCCCGGTGCAGGCAGTAGGGGCTGAACATGACTTCGTCCCCCGGCGACAGAGCGGCGCCGTCGAGGCGGACGGGCCGGGTGACCTTGCGGCTGAGGACCGAGACCGACGGATACAGCCGCAGGGTCTCGGTCAGGGCCCGGCCCAGGCGGGGCAGGCGGGAGACGTCGTCGTGGGCGGGGGCGCGCCCGCCCAGTACGGCATCCGCCTCCCCGTGCAGCTCTTTCTCCACGGTGCCGTCCTGGGACAGGACGCAGAAGAACCAGGCCAGCAGGTCCGCGGTGGCGGGGATGCCACCGATCATGAGGGTGGCGATCTGGTCGCACACCTCGTCGTCGGTGAAGCCCCGTCCCCTCTCGTCCCTGGCGGACATGATCAGGGAGAGGCCGTCGCCCAGGCCGGCTCCGCGGGCCCGGTAGGCGGCGACCATCCGGCCGATCAGGGAACGCGCGGTGACACGGGCCCTGGCGAAGCGGCGGTTGGCCGGCAGGGGGGCCTTGTGCACCAGGCCCACGGGGATGACCATCTGCCACCACATGCCGGGCATCAGAACGGTGTAGGCCTCTTCGATCTCGAGCGTGAGCCGCGCCTGGGCGGGGTCGGAGAACAGGGTGCGGGTCAGGGCCCGGCAGGCCAGCCGGCGCATCTCCCGGCACACGTCCACGATCTGACCGGGCTGCCACGAGGCGACCATGTCCTCGGCGCACTCGACCATGGCGGTGGTGTAGGAGTCGATGCACGGCCGGCGGAACGCCTCGTTCATCAGGGGCCGCTGATAGCGGTGGTCCTCCGCCGAGCAGGTGCCGAGTCCGTCGCCGATCAGGGTGCGGGCCGCGTCGACGAACGGGCCGCCCTTGTCGAACCGGTGCTGCTCGGTGACCAGCACCTGACGCACCGGGCCGGGGCGGGTGACGAGGTGGACGAGCTTGGGACCGAGGCGCAGCCGCACCACGGGGGCGAGAGCGTGCTGTTCCAGCAGGAACGGCATGGGGTCGCGCCACATCGGCAGCGTATGGCCCAGGAGCGGGAGGGCCTGGGTGGCCATGGGCGGGATGACGGTGCGAGCGGGCGCGGACATATGGCCCCTTCTTCCGTTCTTCCGGTTCTTCCGGTCCCCCTCCCGGAGGGAAAGCGCATGCTCCGGGAGGGGGAAAGGCACGACAGGGCCCCTGCGGCCCTCCATGCTGGCGCCGGTCGGTCCGCTCGGTAAGAGCGTGCGAGGGAGCACGTGAGGGGCGCGGGCCGGAGGGGGCGGCACGCCTTCCCGGGGCGGCAGTTGGATGGGCACAGTGGTGCGGTCAGGGGCAGGACACGGCACGAAGGGGCGGCGTGTGAACACGATCCGTGACGTACCCACCGCTCCCGGCGGACTGCCGGGGGTGGGGCATCTTCACCGGCTCGTCCGGCACCGGCTGCGCTTCCTGGAGTCGCTGCGACAGGTCGGGCCCTTGGTGCGCATCCGGCTGGGTACCGCGCCGGTGTACGTGGTGACCGACCCCGCCCTGGTGCATCAGGTGCAGTCGTCCAAGGGGCGCAGCTTCGGGCGGGGCAAGCAGTTCCAGCGGATGGTGCCCCTGCTGGGCCACGGTGTGATCACCTCGGACGGGGAGCTGTACCACCGGCAACGGCGCACCATCCAGAAGGCGTTCACCCCGGCGCATATCGAACGGCACCTGGTCGCGATCCACCGGCAGGCGGAAAAGCTCTGCGCGACCTGGGAGGACGGAAGGCCGGTGGACGTGCTGCACGCCCTGAAGGGCCTTGCGGTGGCGGTGACGGCCGAGACGCTGTTCTCCGGACGCATGACCGACCAAGTCCTCGCCCAGCTGAACCGGGTGCTGCCGGTGGTCGAGAAGGCCGCAGTGGAACGTCCGATGATGCCGAAGGTGGTGGACCGGCTGCCCCTGCCCTTCGTGCGGCGCGGCGACGAGGCGATGGCCGGGATGCGTGCCGTGGTGGCGGAGGCGGTGGCCGCCTGCCGGGGGCAGAGCTCGCGGAGCGAGGGCGACATGGTGGCGTGCCTGCTGGCGGCGCGCGATCCCGACACCGGCCGGCCGCTGAGCGACGACCTGGTGTGCGACGAGGTCATCGCCATGCTCATCGGCGGGGCGGCCAATGTGCCGGCCACGCTGGCGTGGGCGTGGTTCCACCTGGCGCTGCGCCCCGGGGCCGAGGAGCGGATGCTCACCGAGATCGGCGTGCCGGCCGACGGCCCTCCGACGATGGCGGAGCTGAACCGGATGCCCTACACCCGGGCGGTGATGTACGAGGCGATGCGGCTGCACTCGGTGCAATTGGTGACGCAGCGCACCACCGCCGCCGTGGAGCTGGGCGGGGTGATGCTGCCGTGCGGCACCGACACCGCCTACAGCCAGCACTCGCTGCACACCGATCCCCGTTTCTGTCCGCGGCCCGCGGCGTTCTCGCCGGAGCGGTGGCTGCCGGGGAGCGGGTGGGAACCGGCGCGGCACGCGTTCGTTCCGTTCGGCGGGGGCAGGTTCAAGTGCGTCGGGGACAACTTCGCCTGCGCGGTGATGATGGCGACACTGGTGGCGGTGGGCGGGCGGTGGCGGCTTCACCGGCCGCCCGGTCTGCGGGTGGGAGTGTCGGTGAGGGAGCCCGTCCCCAGCCCCACGGGACTGAGCCTCGTGCCGCGTCACCGGTCCTAGGGCCGCGTCATGGGTACTCCCGGCGTCGCACTCCTTGACTACCGCCCGGGCTGCTGGTTACTTGATCACACAGGTGACTACCGAATGATCGGTCGGCTCGGTGGGGCGGTGGAGCGCATGACGGATTCCCGGGGACTTCCCGACGCGGCGGAGCGGCTCTCGCACGAGGAGCTGGCGGCGCTGCAACTGAACAGGCTGCGCTCCACGCTGCGGCACGCCTACGACCACGTCGGCTTCTACCGGCGCTCGTTCGACGCGGCCGGGGTGCACCCCGAGGACTGCCGCAGCCTCGCCGATCTGGCGCTGTTCCCCTTCACCACCAAGGCCGATCTGCGCGCCAACTACCCCTTCGGCATGTTCGCCGTGCCCCAGGCGGAGGTGCGGCGCGTCCACGCGTCCAGCGGCACCACCGGCGAGCCGACCGTCGTCGGCTACACCGAGCGGGACCTCGACACCTGGGCCGATGTCGTCGCCCGCTCCATCCGCGCCGCCGGCGGGCGGCCGGGCGACAAGGTCCACGTGGCCTACGGCTACGGTCTGTTCACCGGTGGCCTGGGCGCGCACTACGGTGCCGAGCGGCTCGGCTGTACGGTGATTCCCGCCTCCGGCGGCATGACCGCGCGCCAGGTGCGGATCATCTCGGACTTCCGGCCCGAGGTCATCATGGTCACGCCGTCCTACATGCTCACGCTGCTCGACGAGTTCGAACGCCAGGGCGTGGATCCCCGGTCCACATCGCTGCGGGTCGGCATCTTCGGCGCCGAACCGTGGGGCGAGGGGATGCGCCGGGAGATCGAGGACCGCTTCGCCATCGACGCCGTCGACATATACGGGCTCTCGGAGGTCATCGGCCCCGGCGTCGCCCAGGAGTGCGTGGAGACCAAGGACGGCCCGCACATCTGGGAGGACCACTTCTACCCGGAGATCGTCGATCCCCTCACCGGCGAGCCCGTGCCCGAGGGCGGCCACGGCGAGCTGGTCTTCACCTCGCTCACCAAGGAGGCCATGCCCGTCGTCCGCTACCGCACCCGCGATCTCACCCGGTTGCTGCCCGGCACCGCCCGCCCCGCCTTCCGCCGGATGGAGAAGATCACCGGCCGCAGCGACGACATGGTCATCCTGCGTGGGGTCAATCTCTTCCCCGCGCAGATCGAGGAGATCGTCCTCGGCACCCCCGGCATCGCCCCGCACTTCCAGCTGCGGCTGACCCGCGAGGGACGGCTGGACCACCTCACCGTGCGGGCCGAGGCGCGTCAGGGGGCGACGCCCGAGCAGCGGGCGGCGGCGGTCTCCGGCATCGTCCGGCGGGTGAAGGACGGGATCGGGGTCTCGGTGGCGGTCGAGATCGTGGACCCCGGGGCCCTGGAGCGGTCGGTGGGCAAGCTCAAGCGGATCGTGGACCTGCGCCCGAAGAGCCCGTCGTGATCCACGCCGTGCGCCGGTGGCGGGCCCTCACGAGCCGAAGCGGTCGCGCAGCTCCCGTTTGAGGATCTTCCCACTGGCGTTGCGCGGCAGCCGGTCCACGAACAGCACCCGCTTGGGCGCCTTGAACGCGGCGAGCCGCTCGCGCGCGTAGGCGATCAGCTCCGCTTCGCCGACCTTGTCGCGTACGACGACCACGGCCGTGACCGCCTCGATCCACCGCTCGTCCGGCAGCCCGATCACCGCCGCCTCGGCGACGGCCGGGTGTCCGTAGAGGACGTCCTCGACCTGGCGGGAGGCGACGAGCACACCGCCGGAGTTGATGACGTCCTTGACCCGGTCGACGACGGTGAAGTAGCCCTCGCCGTCGCGGACCGCGAGGTCGCCGGAGCGGAACCAGCCGTCGCGGAAGGCCTCTGCCGTCTCCTCCGGTTTCTCCCAGTAGCCCTCGCACAACTGCGGCGATCGGTAGACGACTTCGCCCGTGGTGCCGTCGGGCACCTCGCGGCCCCGCTCGTCCACGACCCGGGCCTCCACGAACAGCACCGGCCGCCCGCACGACGCCGGCCGCCCCTCGTGCTCGTCCGGGCCGAGGACCGTGGCCAGCGGGCCGATCTCTCCCCCGGACTCCGTCCGGGAGGTGCCCCCAGCCCGAAGCAGTTGTAGAAGGCGAGGCCGGGGAGACGGGCGCGCAGCCGTTCCAGGACGGGGGCGGGCATGACGGAGGCCCCGTAGTACGCCTTGCGCAGGGCGCTCAGGTCGCGGGTGGCGAAACCCGGGTGGCCGGCCAGTGCGATCCATACGGTCGGCGGGGCGAAGAAGCTGTCGGCGTGCCCGGCGGAGACGAGTTCGAGGATCCGGTACGGATCGGGGGCGTCGATGACGGTGTTCTCCGCGCCCACCGCCAGGTACGGCATCAGGAAGACATGCAGCTGCGCCGAGTGGTAGAGCGGCAGCGCGTGGAGAGGCCGGTCCGTCTCCTTCAGGTCGAGGGCCAGGACGGCACTGGTGTAGGCGTGCAGCAGCGCGCCGTGCGTCATCATCGCGCCCTTGGGCAGCGCGGTGGTGCCGGAGGTGTAGAGCAGCTGCGCGAGATCGCCCTCGTCCGGGCCGCCGGCCAGGACCGTGAACGTCCCCGGCGGGGCCTCGATCCGCTCCAGCAGGGAGCCGGTGGCGTCGCGCAGCGGCAGTGCCCGCACGCCGCCCGGCAGCCGGTGTTCGAGCAGCGGGTCGGCGAGCACCAGTGCGGCGCCGGACTGTTCGAGGAGGTAGCGCAGGTCCTCGCCGGTGAGGTGGTGGTGGACGGGCACGTGCACCAGCCCGGCGCGGGCACAGCCCAGGAAGCCGATCAGATAGGCGTCGGAGTTGTGCCCGTAGGCGGCGACGCGGTCACCGGACCGCAGGCCGTGCTCCAGCAGCACCCGGGCCGCGCCGGTCACCGCCTCGTCGAGCTCGCGGTACGTCCAGACGCGCTCCCCGTACCGCAGGGCGGTCCGCCCCGGTACCCGCCGGGCGCTGCGTCGCAGGACGCCGTCCACCGTGTTCTCGCGAGCTGAAGGCCGTGTAGGCATGGCCGGATCCTGCGGGCGCGCCGGGGCCCGCGTCAAGGGCACCGGAGAACACGCACGAGACGGTCAACTGACGGCGCGGCGGCTGCGTCTGACCCCTCGCAGACAACCGTTTCTCCGTTCTTCATAGGGGAGTTCATGGTGCACTTCCGTCACCGCTTACGCGCGCTGACCGTAGGGGGGCTGGCGCTGCTGACCGCGGCCACGGCGCTGCCCGCCTCGGCAGCCGCCCCGGACCGCACGGACAGACCGTCGGACGGCGGGCTGTCCGCCGTCATCCGCTACACCGAGTACGGAATCCCGCACATCACCGGCAAGGACTACGCGCAGCTGGGGTTCGGCCAGGGCTGGGCGCAGGCCACCGACCAGGTGTGCACCCTCGCCGACGGGTTCGTCACCCTGCGCGGCGACCGCTCGCGTCACTTCGGCGGTGACGCCGCGCCCGACCGTTCGCTGTCCGCGGCCGCCACCAACCTCTCCAGCGATCTGCACTTCCGGGGGCTGCGGGACGCGAGGACCGTGGAGAAGCTCCTCGACCGGCCCGCGCCCCTCGGTCCGACCCGGCAGGCCAAGGAGCTGATGCGCGGCTGGGCCGCCGGGTACAACGCCTGGCTGCGGCAGAACAAGATCACCGACCCGGCCTGCCGCACGGCGGACTGGGTCCGCCCGGTGACCACCCCGGACGTGGCGCGACGCCTCCACGCGATCACGCAGCTGGCCGGCCACGGCGCGGTCGTGGACGGCACCACGGCCCCCCGCCCGCAGGACAAGAAGCCCGCCCGTACCGCCGGGGCTCTCGACCCGGCCAAGGCGTCCCGCGAGCTCCTCGTCCGCCGCGGCAACACCATGGGGTCCAACGCGGTCGCCTTCTCCGGCTCCACCACCGCCGACGGACGCGGCCTGCTGCACGGCAATCTGCACTACCCGTGGCAGGGCGGCGCCCGGTTCTGGCAGACGCAGCTGACGATCCCCGGCGAGCTGAACGTCGCGGGCGGCTCGCTGCTCGGCGTGCCGATCGTCACCGTCGGCCACAACGCGGACATGGCCTGGAACTATACGGTCGCCACCGGCATGGCCATGAGTGTGTACGAGCTCAAGACCGTGCCCGGCGACCCGTATTCCTACCTCGTCGACGGCAAGCGCGAGCGCATGACCAAGCGCGCGGTCACCGTGCCGGTGCGGGGCAAGGACGGCCGCACCACCGAGGTCACCCGCACCCAGTGGTGGACCCGCTTCGGTCCGGTCACGACCAGCATGGAGGACATTCCCCTGCCGTGGACGGCCGGCTCCGTCCACACGCTCGTCGACCCCAGCACGGACAATCTGCGGGTGACCGACGCCTTCCTGGCGCTGAGCAAGGCCGATGGGGTGCGCGGTGTCCAGGACGCGCTGCGCCGCACGCAGGGGCTGCCGTGGGTCAACACCATCGCCGCCGACTCCCGGGGCCACAGCCTCTACACCCAGTCGCAGGTGCTGCCGCGGGTCACCGACGAGCTGGCGAAGCGGTGTTCCACGCCGCTCGGCCGGCAGGTCTTCCCGGCCTCGGGCCTCGCGGTGCTGGACGGCTCGCGCCGGGACTGTGCGCTCGGCAACGACCCCGACGCACTGCAGCCCGGGACGTTCGGCCCGGCCGCGATGCCGACGCTGGTCGACGCCCCGTACGCCGAGAACGCCAACGACAGCGCCTGGCTCGCCAACGCGGACCGGCCGCTCACCGGCTACCCCAGGATCTTCGGCGACATCGGCACCACGCGTTCGGTGCGCACCCGCGGTGTCATCGAGGACGTCGCGGCCATGGCCAAGCGCGGCAACCTGAAGGTGGCCGACCTTCAGCGGCAGGAGTTCGCCAACCGGGCGCCCGCGGGTGATCTGGCGGCCAAGGACGCGGCGAAGGCGTGCGCGGCGCTGCCGGGCGGCAAGGCCACCGGCAGTAACGGCAAGGCCGTCGACGTCTCGGCGGCGTGCGACGTGCTGGCCGGCTGGGACCGGACCGTGCGGGCCGGCAGCAGGGGCGCGCTGCTCTTCGACCGCTTCTGGCGCGCTCTGGTCAGCTCCGTTCCGGAGCAGCGGCTGTGGCGGGTGCCGTTCTCGGCGGCCGCCCCCGTCACCACCCCGAACACCCTCAACACCGCGGACCCGGGCTTCGCCAGGGCGCTGGCCGACGCGGTCGGCGAGCTGCGCGCGGCAGGCATCGCGCTGGACGCCCCGTGGGGCGAGCACCAGTTCGTCGTGCGGAACGGCAAGCGCATCCCGCTCTCCGGCGGCGCCCACGAGCTGGGCATCTGGAACGTGATCACCGCCCGCTGGGACGCACAGCGCGGCGGTTACCACGACGTGGTGCACGGCTCCAGCTACATCCAAGCCGTCGGCTTCGACGGCAGTGGCTGCCCCGTGGCCCGTACGCTGCTGACCTACGGGCAGTCCTCCAACCCGCTCTCGCCGCACTACAGCGACCAGACCGAGCTGTACTCGGCGGGGCGCATGGTCACGAGCCGGTTCTGTGAGAAGGACATCCTCGCGTCGCCGAAGCTCAAGGTGGTGCGGGTGAGCGAGCGCTGATCCGCTCCGAACGCGAGGGGGGCGCACCGCGCGGCATCGCGCGGTGCGCCCTTCGCCATGGTCCCGGCGCGGGTCAGACCCAGAGCTGGACCGCTTCCAGCCGCAGCGAGCGGCCGGTGGTGCCGACGGTGACGGGGTTGCCGCGCACGGACCCGAGCCAGCCGTAGTTCTGCACGTGCGCCCGGGCCGCCACGGATCCGGAGTTGACGCTGACGGAGAGCGCTTCCATCCGGCGGGACTGGCCCGTGGTGCCCACCACGACGTTGGTGTAATCCGCGCCGCAGCGGGTGCCCTGCCAGCCGATGCCTTGCAGATGGGCGTTGAGGCACAGGCCGCCGACGTTGCCGGTGGCCGCCTCCAGGGCCTCGATGGCTCTGCTCTGGCCCGTGGTGCCCGCGATGCTGCCGTCACAGACGGCCGACTGCCAGCCGATGCCCGCGACATGGGCGCGGTAGCACACGATGCGGGCGTCCGGTCCGGCCGTCGCGCGCTTGCCCAGTTCGGCCCGCACCGCTTCGGCGGCCGTGCGCGGCGCACCGGCCGGGGACTGGCCGCGCCCGGTGTCCGTGGCGGCCGGGCCCGCGTGGGCGGTGCTCATGCCCGTGACGCCGAGCACGGCGGTGACGGACAGGGCGAGCAGGGCTTTTCCGCTCTTGGTGACGAAGCCGTTCACAGTGTTTTCCTCCTGTTGATGGCTGACAGCGGACATGTCTAGCGAGCCGGGGAGGAGAGCGGAACCTCGTGGGCCGAGGCGGCCGGGATTGGTGCGTGAGGGGCCGGGTCCGGGTGGGAGGGGCGGGATCGGGCGGGTCAGACCGAGCGCTCCCGGCCTTCCCAGTACGGTGCGCGCAGGCGCCGCTTGTAGAGCTTGCCGTTGGGGTCGCGGGGCATGGTGGCGATGAAGTCGAGGGACCTCGGGCGCTTGTAGCGCGCGAGCCGGTCCTCGCAGTGGGCGAGGATCTCCGCGGCGAGCGCCGCGTCCGGTGCCCGGCCTCCGGCGGGTTCGACGACGGCCTTGACCTCCTCGCCCCATTCCTCGTGCGGGATGCCGAAGACGGCGGCGTCGGCGACGGCGGGATGGGCCAGGAGGACGGATTCGATCTCCGCGGGGTAGATGTTGACGCCACCCGAGATGATCATGTCGATCTTGCGGTCGCGGAGGAAGAGGTACCCGTCCGCGTCGAGGTGGCCGATGTCGCCGACGGTGAAGAAGTCACCGATGCGGTTCTTCGCCGTCTTGCCCTCGTCCTTGTGGTAGGCGAAGCCGCCGGTGGTCATCCGCATGTAGACGGTGCCGAGTTCACCGGCGGGCAGCCGGTTGCCGTCGTCGTCGAAGACGGCGAGTTCGCTGATGGGCCAGGCCCTGCCGACCGTGCCGGGCTTCTTCAGCCAGTCCTCGGCGGTGGCGAAGGCGCCGCCGCCCTCGCTCGCGGCGTAGTACTCCTCGACACAGGGCCCCCACCAGTCGATCATCGCCCGTTTGACGTGGTCGGGGCAGGGGGCCGCGCCGTGCACGGCGTG
The DNA here is from genome assembly GCF_017876625.1 of Streptomyces syringium. Classification (NCBI taxonomy): domain Bacteria; kingdom Bacillati; phylum Actinomycetota; class Actinomycetes; order Kitasatosporales; family Streptomycetaceae; genus Streptomyces; species Streptomyces syringium. The sequence goes on along the minus strand of NZ_JAGIOH010000001.1, from coordinate 7,006,305 downwards.
CCGCATCGACGAGACGTCGTACGCGGCCCGGACCGGCTCCTCCAGGGCCAGCAGCCGCTGGAACTGGGTGGGGACCATATGCGTGTGCGTGCATCGGTGGCCGTCGATGAGGCGCAGCATCTCCTCGGGCGTCCACTTGTCCATCATCACCAGCCGGTGCCCGATGTGCAGGGAGGCGGCGGCGAATTGGAGGACGGCCGTGTGGTACAGCGGCGAACAGACGAGGTGGGTGTTGCCGTCGAACGGCTTGATGCCGAAGATGCCGAGGAATCCGCCGAGGTGGGACTCCTCGGGCGGCCGGCCGGGCAGCGGGCGGCGGATACCGCGGGGGCGGCCGGTGGTGCCGGAGGTGTAGTTCATGACCCAGCCGAGGGTGCGGTCGGCGGGCGGGGTGGCGGGCTGTCCGTCGAGGAGGGCGGGGTACGGGCGGAAGCCGGTGATGCCGCCGACGGCGTAGCGGCGGTCCGCGGGGGTGCCGGCCTCGTCGGCCGCGGCCGTCGCGGCGGCGGCGAACCGTTCGTGCGCGATGAGGACCTCGGCCCCGGAGTCGGCGACGATCCAGGCGATCTCCGGGCCGACGAGGTGGTGGTTGACGGGGACGAGGTAGAACCCGGCCTGGGCGGCGGCGAGGTAGGCGGTGAGGAGCTCGACGCCGTTGGGCAGGACGACGGCGAAGGCGGCGCCCGGCCGGAGCCCGGCGGCGCGCAGCCCGTGCACGAGCCGGTTGGCGGCGGCGTGCAGAGCGCCCGCGGTCCACTCCCGGCCGTCCGGTGCGACGAGCACGCACCGGGTGGGGTCCGCGGTGGCCTGTGCCCAGAAGCCGTTGGGGTGCTGGAGGGTGTCTGCCATGGCGGTGCTCCTCCTCAGGTGTCCGTGCTCGTGCCCGTGTCCGTGCCTGTGCCCGTGCCTGTTCCCGTGTCCGTGGCGGCGGCGCGTCCGGCGATGCGCTCCAGGCGGTCGAGGGCATGCTCGAAGCCCGTCGTCAGGTCGTCGAAGACGGCTTGGACGCTGCGCCGCGCGGTCATCCGGCCGACGATCTGGCCGACGGGTGTGCCCAGCAGCGGCTCGGCCTCGTACCGCTGCACACGGGAGACGGCCTCGGCGACCAGCAGCCCCTGGAGCGGCATGGGGAGCGTGCCGGGGCCCGCCGGGTCGTCCCAGGCGTCGGTCCACGCGGTGCGCAGCTGGCGGGCGGGCTTGCCGGTCAGGGCGCGGGAGCGGACGGTGTCGCCGGAGCCGGCGGCGAGGAGTTTGGCGGTCAGCGCCGGGGAGTTCAGCTCGGCCTCCTCGGTGGTGAGCCAGATCGAGCCGAGCCAGACGCCCTGCGCGCCGAGGGCCAGTCCGGCGGCGATCTGCTCGCCGGAGCCGATGCCGCCGGCGGCCAGGACGGGCAGCGGGGCCACGGCCCGCACGAGTTCCGGAGTCAGCACCATGGTGGCGATCTCGCCGGTGTGGCCGCCGGCCTCGTAGCCCTGGGCGACGACGACGTCGATGCCGGCGGCGACGTGGTGCGCGGCGTGCCGGGCGCTGCCCGCGAGCGCGGCGACGAGCATGCCGTGGTCGTGGGCGCGCCGGACGACGTCGGCGGGCGGCGGACCGAGGGCGCTGGCGAGCAGCTTGACGGGGTAGTCGAAGGCGACGTCGAGCTGGGAGCGGGCGACCTCTTCCATCCATCCGGTGATGCGCCAGCCCGAGGCCTCGCCGTCGGGGAGTTCGGGCACGCCGTACCGGGCGAGGGTCTCCGCGACGAACCGGCGGTGCCCGGCCGGGATCATCGCCTCGACGTCGGCCTCGGTCACGCCCTCGACCTTCGTGGCAGGCATGACGACGTCGAGGCCGTACGGCTTGCCGTCGGTGTGCTCCTGCATCCAGTCGAGGTCCCGGGCGAGGTCGTCGGGGGTGCTGTAGCGCACCGCGCCGAGCACGCCGAGGCCCCCGGCCCGGGAGATGGCCGCGGCGACCGCGGGAAAGGGCGTGAAGCCGAAGACGGCGTGCTCGATGCCCAGCTGCTGGCTCAACTCCGTCTGCATGGGCGGCAGGATGCCGCAACGGGCCGGGCGAGGGAAGAGACTTTCTGAGTGCGACACGAGGTCGCCGTAACAAGTAGGTCAGAAAAGGAGTCGGTATGACCTCCGGCCAGTGATCAGGGCCGGTCCCTGCCCCCGGGCGCGTCGCTGGCAACGGCGGGGTGTCGAGCACGGGGATTCACGCCCAAGGGTTCGCGGGCCATCGTGAGCCACAGGCAAGGGGAAGACCGGAAGGAAGAACGAGAGTGAACCCCTGTATTTACGCATCGTTAATCTCACGTCGCGTCATGGTCTGCAATCGGCGGCGGAAGGGTCCTGCGTTGAGAGGCGCGAAGCGGACATCGGGTCTTCAGAGCCTGGTGTTGGATCACCGCTGACCTCGGTGCAAAGGGGGCTTCCTCACCGGTCGCATCTTGTTGCGGTGAAACGTGGAAACCCCGTAAGGGTCCGGCCTAGGCCGGTAAGCCAAAGGCAACCGAGGCCCAACTCCCTTGCGGGACAGGATGTTCCGAGAAGCGAATGCTGCCAGGCGAAAGCCCAGAGGAAACGAGCGGATCACGGAGACTCCTTCGCCGTTCATAACTCGGCGGATACCGGTGGATGCCGGGCCCGAAAGGGAGCTGACGCGGAACAGGTAGGCCGAAGAAGTGGAACTGCCGGAAGCACCAACCGGGGTGCAAGTTAGATGCTGGGGGTGGGGTGGAAACGCTGGAAACTGACGGAGTGGCCGTCCTCGAACCAGGGAACGGAACCTCGGACGAGTTCGAGCGGTACTGGGCCGGGATCAACTGGCCCGAGACCGAGCGGAACGTCGTGCGTCTGCGACAGAGGATCTTCAAGGCGTCCCAGGAAGGGGACCTCAAACGGGTCCGGAACCTTCAGAAGCTCATGCTGCGCTCCCACTCGAACACGCTCTCTAGCGTGCGCAGGGTGACCCAGCGCAGCACGGGGAAGGCAACGGCCGGCGTTGACGGCGAGCGCGCCCTGACCCATCAGGGCAGGGCGAAACTGGTCGCGGAGATCGCCTCCGAGTCCGGGCTCAAGACCAAGCCGGTCAGACGCGTATACATCCCGAAGGCGAACGGGAAGAAGCGGCCACTCGGAATCCCCACGATCAGGGACCGGGTCCACCAGGCCAGAGCGAAAAACGCACTGGAACCTGAATGGGAAGCCCGCTTCGAGGCGCGGAGCTACGGCTTCCGCCCCGGGCGGAGCTGCCACGATGCCATCCAAGCGATCTTCAACGTCTCCGCACATAAGTCTGCGCGGAGGCTGTGGGTCCTCGATGCGGATCTGTCAGCGGCCTTCGACCGGATCGACCATAGACACCTGATGAGGGCGATCGGGGGCTTTCCCGGAAGGGGCATGGTCCTGCGATGGCTCAAGGCGGGGGTTATGGAGGGCGGAAGGTTCGCCCCAACGGAGGAAGGAACTCCGCAGGGGGGAGTCATCAGCCCGCTCCTTCTCAACATCGCCCTGCACGGGATGGGTGAGGCGGCAGGAGCCGTGGCGAATCCGCAGTCCAATGCGGGGCGTGTGGCTCCGGTCCTGGTGAGGTACGCCGACGATTTCGTGGCGCTGTGCGCCACGGAGGGCGAGGCGGAGGACGTCAAGTCGCGGTTGGAGGAATGGTTCAGGCCCAGGGGACTGGCCTTCAATGAGGAGAAAACCAAGGTGGTCCACCTCAGAGAGGGCTTCGATTTCCTCGGCTTCAACGTCCGCCGGTTCAACGACAAGATGATCATCAAGCCGAGCCCGGACGCCGTGAGCCGATGCAAACGCGAGATGAAGAAGAACGTCCGGCAGATGGCGGGCGCTCCGGTGGCGGCGGTAATCCACCGGTTGAACCCGATCATCCGGGGATGGTCAACTTACTATCGCGCCGTCGTCTCCAAGGAAACGTTCGGAAAGCTCGATCACTACATGTGGGAACTGTTGTGGCGATGGGCTAAGCGAAGGCACCGCAAAAAGGGCGGCCGATGGATCGCCGCCCGGTATTGGGGGACCTTCCGTCCGGGCAGTCAGAACCGGTGGATATTCGGCGACCGGGACACCGGTGACAGACTCCACCAGTTCGCCGAGACCAAGATTGTCAGGCACGTGTCCGTCAAGGGCCCGGCGTCGAAGGACGACCCGACCCTGACCACGTATTGGGCGGCCAGGCGACGAAGTCGCCCGCACCCGCAGGCGGACGGAAAGAACCGCGTCCTCCTGGCGGTGCGACAGAGGGGCCTATGCCCCCGCTGTGGTCACGACCTGGTCGCCGGTGACAGCTACGAACCCCAGAGCACCCGCGAATGGGTGCTCTGGTTCACGGCAGCGACGCGGGGGACACACGTCCACCACGTCGTCCACCGGCACCAGGGCGGCTCGGACGACAAGAAGAACCTTGAACTCATCCACGCGGAATGTCACCGGCGACACCACGCCAGTGACCACCAGCCCCGGAAACTGGAGAAACAGCCATGACTGAGCACGCCGATGGCCCGCTTGAGCCGGATGCGTCGAGAGGCGCACGTCCGGTTCTGAGGGGGGACCGGTCCGGGCAACCGGCCGGTCCTACCCGACTGCTTCGTCAGATCGACGCCCGCTCGGGGCCGCCGCACACGGCCCCCCGGTGTCACCGCGGGTGGTGGGCCCCGTGCGGGGAGCGGGTCTGGCGCAGCGCCGCGACCTGGCGGTACAGCTCGTGGGCCTCGGCGGAGCGGCCCAGCTGCTCCAGGCAGTGGGCCTCGTCGTTCCGGCTGGCCAGGGCGTCGGGGTGATCGGCGCCCAGGACCCGCTGGCGGGCCTGGGCGACCTCGCGGTAGACGGCGAGCGCGTCGGCCCAGCGGCCGAGCCAGCCGAGCCCGACCGCGACCTCACGGCGGCTGACGAGCGTGTCGGGGTGCTCCGGACCGAGCACCCGGGCGCGGATCGCGCAGACGTCGCGCGCCTCGGCGAGGGCCTCCTCCCAGCGGCCGAGCCGGCCGAGATTGACGCCGAGCCCGTGCCGGGCACGCAGGGTGTCGGGATGGTCCGCTCCCTGCGCGCGGGTGCGGACCTCCACGAGGTCGCGGTACAGCGCCAGGGCCTCCGCGCTGCGGCCGAGCCGGCCCAGGCAGATACCGGCCTCGTAGCGGGCGGCGAGGGTGTCGGGATGGTCGGCCCCCAGGGCCCGGACCCGGGCGGCCGCCACCTCGTGGTAGGTGTGCAGCGCCTCGGCCCAGCGGCCCAACTGGCCCAGCGCGTAACCGACCTCGTAGCGGGTGACGAGCGTGTCGGGGTGCTCGGCGCCCAGCACACGGGCGCGCGCCGCGGCCACGTCCCGGGCCATGCGGTGGGAGTCCTCCAGCCGCCCGAGTCTGCTGAGGTTGTAGGCGAGGTTGTGACGGCAGCGCAGCGTGTCCGGGTGGTCGGCGCCCATGGTGCGCTCCCGGGCGGCGAGCACATCGGCGTAGACCTGATGGGCCTCGAAGTGACGGCCGAGCTGCCCGAGGACGTACGCGATCTCCTGGCGGGCGGCGAGGGTGTCGGGGTGGTCGGGGCCGAGCACCCGCTCCCGGCCGTCCGCCGCCTGGGCGTATTCGCGCAGCGCGTCGGCGGGACGGCCCAGCCGGCTGAGGGTGAAGGCCACTTCGTACCGGCTGGCGAGGGTGTCGGGGTGGTCCGGACCGAGGACGTGCTCGCGCTCGGCGGCCACACCGCGGTGCACCTTCCCGGCCTCGTCCCAGCGGCCGAGGCGGGCCAGGCTCAGCCCGGCGCTGTGCCGGCTCGCCAGCTCGGCGAGGACCTCGGGGGGCGGCGGCGGGCGCTCGGTGCCGGCGGCGGCCGCGGCCGGGCGGCGGGGATCGGTGACGCCGTTCCACGCCCCCGTCCAGGAGCCGGTGAGGGCGACGGCGGGATGCGGCGGGGGCTGGAGCGGTCCGGTGCCGACCGCCTTGGAACCGGTGGTCATGTCCCTGGCCCAGCCGGGCAGCCGGGGCGGCTCGGGCAGCCGGACGGACGCCCGGACCGGCCGGACCCTGCCCTCGGGCAGCGTCCGCTGCGGCGCGTCCCCGCGAACCCCGCCGGGCCGGCCCGCCGCGCGCAGCCGCGCGATCCGCCGGACGAGTTCACCGGCGTCGTCCGGCCGGTCCCCGGGCTCCTTGGCGAGCAGGTCCAGGACGATCCGCTCGAAGGCCTCGGGCAATTCGGGGCGCCGCTCGCGCGGCGGCTCGGGCCGGGTGTCGCGGTGGCCGACGAGGACGGCCCAGGCGTCGTCCATGTCGAAGGGCGGTGCACCGGTGGCGAGCTCGTAGAGGACGCAGCCCAGCGAGTACAGGTCGCTGCGGTGGTCGACGTTGCCGCCGCCGATCTGCTCGGGCGACATGTAGTGCGGGGTGCCCATGGCGATGCCGGTGCCGGTGAGGCGGCTGGTGAAGCCGATGTCGTGGCCGAGGCGGGCGATGCCGAAGTCGCAGATCTTCACGGTGCCGTCGGCGACGCGCATGATGTTGGCGGGCTTGAGGTCGCGGTGCACGACGCTCTGCCGGTGGGTGTAGTCCAGGGCGGCGCCGACCTGCTCGGCGATGTCGACGACCTCGGGCACGGGCAGGGGGCGCTGCCGGTGGTCCTCCAGGAGCTGGCTGAGGTTGCGGCCGTCGAGCAGCTCCATGACCAGGTACAGCACGCCCTCGCACTCGCCGAAGTCGTGGACGACGGTGATGCCGCGGTGCTGGAGCGCGGCCGCGACCCGGGCCTCGCGCCGGAACCGCTCACGCAGCACGCGCAGATACGACTGCTCGTGGTGGGGCCCCATGGGCTTGAGGCACTTGACGGCCACCTGCCGGCCCAGCGATTCGTCGCGGGCCCGCCACACCTCGCCCATCCCGCCCCGCCCGATCAGGTCGAGCAGCTGGTACCGGCCCTGGATCAGCCTGGTGTCCGCCATCGGTGTGCCGCCGCCCCCGTCGAATTCGCTGTGCCGCCCCCGGCCCCTCCAGTATGGCGGCCGGTCCGCGCGGGTTGTAGGCGGACGGACGGCCCTCGGTGTCCGCGGTCCCCGCGTCGATCACTCCGGCCCCTGCCCCGTGCTGTTCCCCGTCCTGGTCCCCGGCTTGCCCCCGCGCGCTGCTGTGACCTCGGTGCCCTTCCCCTACGCCCGTGGCTCGACGAGGTTCGTCTCCCAGGCCCAGGCGGCGATGCCCACCCGGTTACGGGTCTTCAATTTGGCCTGGATGTTGGCGATGTGGGTCTTGGCCGTGCCCGGGGTGATGAAGAGTTCGGCGCCGATCTCGGCGTTGGTCAGGCCCCGGGCGACGAGTCGGGCGATGTCCTGTTCCCGGCCGGTGAGCGGGGCGGGCGGGTCGGCGGATGCCGGGGAGGCCGGGGAGCGGGGCGGGGCGGCCAGGCGGTCGAGCAGGCGCACGGTGATCTGGGGGCTGATGAGCGCGTCCCCGGCCATGGCGGCCCGGACGCCCTCGATGAGCAGGGCCGGTCCGGAGCGCTTCAGCAGGAACCCGCAGGCACCGTTGCGCAGGGCCGTGTGCACGTACTCGTCGTGGTCGAAGGTCGTGACGACCACGACGCGCGTGGGCCGGACGGCTTCGGGGCCCGTGAGCAGGCGGGTGAGTTCCAGGCCGTCGAGGCGGGGCATGCGGATGTCCGCCAGCACGACGTCGGGTTCGAGCCGGCGGGCGAGGTCCAGCGCGGTGGCACCGTCGGCGGCCTCGCCGACGACCGTCATGTCCGGCTGCGAGTCGAGTACGAGGCGGAAGCCGCTGCGGACGTCGCTGTGGTCATCGGCCAGCAGGATGCGTATGGTCACACCGGTCATGATCCCTCTCCGGAGGGACCGGGGGCGGGCCAGGTGTCCGGGGCAGGACGGCGACGACGTGCCAGCCGCTGCCGTCACGCGGTCCGGCGGACAGGCTCCCGCCGGCCACCCGCACCCGCTCGCGCAGGCCCCGCAGGCCGTGTCCGCCATTCCGGTCGTCCCGCTCCCAGCGGGCGGCGGGGCCCTTCTGCCCGTTGTCCCCCGCGTCGTTGCTCACCCTGACCTCGACGGTGTCCTCTCCCGTGGCGGCGAGGACGACATCGACGCGGGTCGCCCGGGGCGCGTGCCGTCGGACGTTGGTCAGCGCCTCCACGACGACGCGGTACGCGGTCGCGCCGGCATCGCGGGAGAGGGTGTCCGCCGCGCCCGGGTCGAGGGCGAGACGGGCCCGGGGTCCGTCCGCGGCCGAGAACCGCTCGATCAGTCCCGGGAGTTGCCCGGGGCCCGGCAGCGGGTCGACGCCGTGCGGAGCGGCACCGTCGGTCCAGGTGTCGTCGTGGAGCATCCGGACCATGCGGTCCATCGACTCCAGTGCGTTGAGGCCGGCCTCCTCGATGCGCCTCAGCGCGGGCAGGGCCTGCTCGGGGGCGGAGGCGGCGACGAAGCCGGCCGCCTGCGCCTGGGCGACGATGCCGCTGACGTCGTGGGCGATGAAGTCGTGGAGGTCGCGGGCGATCCCGAGCTGCTGCGCGCGCCGCGCGTCCCGCACCCGGCCCCGTGCCCGGCGCTCGGCCCACCGGGGGTAGCCGCCGACGACGACCGCCCCCAGCACCGGCAGCGACCAGAACGCGGCCGCGCCGACGTGCGCCAGGAAGGACAGGGACGGCACCAACGGCCAGGTCCACAACGAGACGGCCGCCCCGGCCACGAGCCCGGCCGGCAGCACGTGCCGCACCGGCGACCGGCGGACCACCACGGTGAGCAGCGCCGCCAGCGCCCCCGCCTCGACGAGGTTCCCGTACGAGCCCCAGCCGCCGTCCGTCCGGTCCTGCGGAACGGCGAAGGTACTCACCAGGGACAGCACCGCCGCCGCCGCGACCGGCAGTGCCAGGCGCTCCCTGGACCGCGCCCGGCACAGCAGCGCCCAGAGGGCCAGCGCGGGCGCCGCGACCGTCGACAGGGCCGCGACCGGATGCCCCCCGTGGGTGAGGGCCGCGACGCCCGCCGCCGCGCAGGCCGACGCTCCTGTGCCGGCGGCCAGGACCGTGTCGCGACGCGTCATCGCCGATGTCATGCGCTCCCCCGTGATCGTCCCCATGCCGTGGACTCTACGGACGGCCGCCGCACCGGCGCTCTCCGCCGATCGGCACAGACCCGCCGCCGACGGGAGCGGAGGGATCCGCCGATCGGCAGATGGCCGCGGTCACGACCGGTGGACGACGCTTGGTCCATCAGCCGGAGCGCGGCCACCGGGCCTGCGGAGCGAGGGAGTTCACCATGCGAGACATCACCCGCACCACCTGCCGCAAGGCCGTCGTCGCCGTCGTCGCGACGGCGGCACTGGCCACCTTGACGACCGGCGTCCCGGCTTCGGCGGCACCGGAGCAGCGCGACGCACGGCCGGCCGGTCCCGCGAGCGTCCACGGCGGGGGCCGGATCTTCTACGGTTTCGTCCCCGACGACGACATCCGCTTCACCGTCGACGCGACGTCCGCTCCGTACTCGCGGCCCTATCCCGGCATCCCGCAGTTGGAGAACGGCCTGCCCACCGACGCGAAGGGCACGATCACCATCTCGCACTGGTCGGCCAAGGACAACAAGACCATGAAGTCCGTGGCGACCGTCGACTGCCTCGTGACCGGCGACCGCACCGCGACAGTCACCGCGACCATCGCCACGGTCAACGATCCGGAGCTGGCCGACACCATCGGTGAGCGGCGGGGATTCAGCATCCACGACGGCAGGGGCGGCCAGGACCGGTTCGGTTTCTCCTGGGGGGTGGGGAACCTGGACACCGACGAGAAGGGGAGCCCCGTCGGAGCGCGCGTGGGCACCTGCATGGCTCCGGCCCCCTTCGCCCCGGTGGTCGAGGGCGGTTTCGCGGTGCGGCACGCGGAACTCGCCACCAAGCCGCCGAAGGCGGCCCGGGGCCGCTGACCTCGGTCCGGTCCGGCGCGGGGGCCCGGGACCGGACCGGTGATCGAAGGACGTCAGCCCGCCGGTCGTCCGCGCGGCGCCCGGCGTCAGGCGGTGGGCGTCAGGCGGTGGGCATCAAGCGGTGGGCGTCAGGCGGTGGGCGTCAGGCGGTGGGCAGAGTGACGGCACCGAGCTGGAGCAGCATGCCCAGCCAGTCCTCGCCGAACCACGCGTCGGTTATCTTGCCGTCCCGGACGGTGTAGATGCCGATGCCGAGCCATTCGGCTTTCCTTCCGGTGGCCGGTACCCCCAGGAACGCCCGGGAGTGGATGGCGCTTCCGACGAACCGGACCACCACCTTGTCGCCGCTCGCGACGACGTCCTTGACGTCCAGGTGCAGGTCGGCGAGGGCACCCCGGTTCGCCGCCATGAACCCTTTCCACTCGTCGAGGCCGTGGCACTCCCCCAGGATGCCGCCGCGGCAATGGAGGTCTTCCGCCCACAGTTCGTCGACGAGGCCGACGTCGCCGCCGTTGACCACTTCGTCGAGGTGTCGTCTGACGACGTCTGCGGGGCGGGCCGGGGCGTCGTCAGGTCCCAGCACGACGTGTATCGGTGGTTCGTCCAGCTCCACGAGGCGGCGGACGGTGTCCGCGACGTCCGCCGGGTCGTCGGCCGCGCGGGGGAAACCCTCCTGGCGGAAGCCGGATCCGGAGCCGCCGGGCTCGATCACCGTGACCTTGATCCCGAGCGGGGCGACCTCCCGGGCGAGCACCTCGCTGAAGCCGCTCACGGCCACATCGGCGAGGTGGTCCGGGGAGAGGCCCGGTGCGGACAAGGTGAGGAGGTGCCCCTTCCCCTGCCGGCGCAGCACGGGCAGGGCCGCCTTGGTGACGTTGACGACTGCTGACAGACGGGTGTCCCCGACGGCCTCCGGAGCGGATTCCGGATCCACGTGGCCCGCGTTGTTCACGACGACGTCGATCCGCCCGAAGGCCCGCACCGCCTCGTCGACGGCCCGGCGGGCCGCGGCCGGGTCGGTCACGTCGAGCGGAAGGGGCAGGAGGTCACTGCCGTAGGACCGTGCGAGCCCGTCGAGGCACCCCTCGTCATGGGTGGTCGCGGCGACGCGGTCGCCGGCACGCAGGGCCGCTTCGGCGATCTCCCGTCCCAGGCCACGGGCGCTCACGGTGATGAACCACACCTTGCCGGTCATATGCCCCTCCTCTTTCCGATCCTTCTTCTGGCCACAACCCGTTGGGTTCTGGCATTCCAGCCACTACTGGGCCGTCCGGACGGTGACTAGCGTCGGTGAACAACGCCCCCTGGGGCACCACTCGCACAGAACTCCCCGCAGAACTCCCCACCGAAGGGACTCGCCCCGATGCTGTGTCAGATCGTGCTGTTCGACGGCTTCGACCCGCTGGACGTCATCGCCCCCTACGAGGTGCTGTTCGCCGGCGGGATGGCCGTGCCGGGAGCGCTGACGGTCGAGCTGGTCTCGGCCGAGGGGGCGCGCGAAGTGCCCAGCGGCACGGGGCCGCTGACCCTGCGAGCCGTCGCCGCACTCGATCCGCGGCGCGCGGACCTGGTCCTCGTGCCGGGAGCGGCGGGCCGCCTCGGCACCCTTTCCGACCCCGGCGCCCCGGTGGACGAGGATTCCATCCCCGCCCGGCTCGGCCGTGCGCTGCGGACCGGACTGCCGGCTCTGCTGAAGGAGGCCCTCGACCGTGAGGGGCTGACCGTGGCGACGGTCTGCGGCGGCTCGGGGCTCCTCGCCATGGCCGGACTGATCGCCGGCCGGCATGCGACCACGCACCACCTGGGCGTCGGCCTGTTGGACGCCGGTGGAGTGGTCGCGATCGACGCCCGCGTCGTCGACGACGGCGACCTGGTGACCGGCGCGGGCGTCACCTCCGGCCTGGACCTCGCCCTGTATCTGCTGGAACGCGAACTGGGCCCCCGCGTCGCCCACGCCGTCGAGAAGCTCTTCGCCCACGAACGCCGGGGCACCGTCTGGCACGCCACCGGCCCGGTGCCCGCCGGGTTCTGAAACGCCGTGCGGGCCCGGGGAGGTTCTTCCCTCCACGGGCCCGCACAGGTGCGTGTGTCCCCTGTCGCTACTGGGGCTTGAAGGACCAGATCTGGTAGTTGCCCTGCAGATTGCCGCCCGCGCCGGCCGGGGTGGAGCCGATGCGGCCGCTCTTGTTGTGGTTGGTCTTCGTGTAGTACTGCACCCGGTGCCCGGTCCCGTTCCATACGGAGCGGACGTTCTGCCCCCGCCGGATGAAGGAACAGTCGTCGGCGGTGTTCGCCTTGTTGTCCTGGGACCACTGGCAGCGGGTTCCCCCGCCGTTCCAGTCGCTGTAGATGCAGAAGTGTCCGGGGGCGCAGTTGAAGGCCGCCAGGCGGATGGGGGCTGTGGGGGCCGTGGGGAGCGTGGAGGACGCGCTCGCGGTGGGTACGGCGCCGAAGGCGGCGACGACCAGGGCGACAGCGGCGGTGGCGAGCGAAGGAATGCGACGCATGACAGGGCTCCATTTCCTCGTCGGCTGAGACAGGTGGCGGGCGGGCAGGAAAAGCCACCAATCAGCCCAACGAGGCACCCAAGGCCAGGAAACGGGCTGAGCGACGGGCGGGGCGCCAGCGCGCGCGTGGGTCAGGACGCCGGCGCTCAGGGGACCGCCCCGCTCCTGCGCTCATTCCTCCGGCTCGGCCGCCACGATGCCCAGGAGTCCGGGAAACCGCTGCTCGATGTCGGCCCGGCGCAGGCTGGCCATGCGGCTGTTGCCCCGGTCGACCTGCCGGATCAGCCCGGCCTCGCGCAGTGCGCGGAAGTGGTGGGTGACGGTCGCCTTGGAGACCGGCAGCCCGAAGGAACTGCACGTCCGCGCTGCACCGTCGGGCTCGGCCGCCAGCTCGCGCACCACGCGGCGGCGCAGCGGATCCGCCAGCGCGGAGAGCACCGGGCCGAGCTCGATCTCCTCGACGCTCGGGTGACCTTCACCGTCGGGCATGCGGGACCCCCTCCTTGAGGTACGGATTGCATCGTACCTACGAGTCCGATAACGTCCGGCAGGTACGAGATCCATTGTACCTACCAGGGGGGAACCCTTCATGACTCAGCCCTTCACACTCGTCGGCACCGCGCGCCCCAAGCCGGAGCGCGCCGAGGAGTTGAAGCAGCTTCTGCTCTCGTTCGTCGAGCCGACCCGGCAGGAATCCGGCTGCCTGGAGTACCACTTCCACGAGGATCGCGACGAGCCCGGCGTCTTCGTCTTCTACGAGGCCTGGCGCTCCCGGGCCGACCTCGACGCCCACCTGGCGCTCCCCCGCATGCACGCCTTCTGGGAGCGGCGCATGGACTACCTGGAGACCGACCTCGACATCCGCTTCCTCACCATGCACAGCCCCTACCAGCGATGACGAGCGCGATGACGATCAGCGGCGCACCCTGGGCATGCCGAGCCCGATCCAGGAGATGATCTCCCGCTGGATCTCGTTGTTGCCGCCGCCGAACGTGAAGATGACGGCACTGCGGTAGCCGCGCTCCAGCTCCCCGTGGAGCACCGCGCCCGCCGAGCCCTCCTTCAGGGGGCCGGCCGCGCCGAGGATCTCCATCAGCCAGGCGTAGGCGTCCCGGCGGGCCTCGGATCCGTAGACCTTCACGGCCGAGGCGTCCTGCGGGGTGAGCGTGGCCCGTTGCAGGGCGTCCACCATGCGCCAGTTGAGCAGCTTCATGGCGTCGAGCCTGAGGTGCGTACGAGCGAGCCGGCCGCGGACCCAGCCGAGGTCGATGACGCGCCGGCCGTCGGCGAGCTTGGTGTCGGCGGCCCAGCGCTGGACCTGGCGCAGGGCGCTGATGGCGGTGGCGCCATGAGCGGCGAGGGTGACGCGCTCATGGTTGAGCTGGGTGGTGATCAGCCGCCAGCCCTGGTCCTCCTCGCCAACGCGGCGGCCGGCGGGCACCCGGACGTTGTCGTAATGGCTCGCGGTGGTGTCGTGCGAGGCGAGGGTGCGGATGAGGGTGCAGGAGTAGCCGGGGTCGGTGGTCGGCACGAGGAGGATGGTGATGCCCTTGTGCGGCGGCACCCCGTCCTCGACGGGCCGGGTGCGCACGGCCAGCCAGACCCAGTCGGCGGTGTCGCCGTTGGTGGTCCAGATCTTCTGCCCGTTCACCGTGTAGTGGCCGGTGGTCTCGTCGCCCTCGCGCACCGCGCGGGTCTTGAGGGAGGCGAGGTCGGTCCCGGCGTCGGGCTCGCTGTAGCCGATGGCGAAGTCCAGCTCACCGGAGAGGATCTTCGGGAGGAAGTACGCCTTCTGCTCGTCGGTGCCGAACTGCATGATCGTGGGGCCGACGGTGTTCAGGGCCATGAGCGGCAGCGGCACGCCCGCCTGCGCGGCCTCGTCGAAGAAGATGAACTGTTCCATCGGCGTCATGCCGCTGCCGCCGTACTCCTTCGGCCAGCCGGCCCCGAGGCGGCCGTCCGCGCCGAGGCGGCGGATCGTCCGGCGGTAGAAGCGCTTCTGCTCGGCGGGGTCGAAGTGCCGGGCGTAGGCGTTGTCGGGCACCAGCGCGGCGAAGTACTCCCGCAGTTCCGTGCGCAACCGCCGCTGTTCGGGGGTGTACTGGAGATCCACGGCCCCTCCAAGGTCCCGCTGGTCCCGGTGGCTGTTCCCTGGCACCGCGCGGGCGCCCCGCGACGACGGCGCACACAGTAGAACGCGTTACAGAAATACGGAAGGGGTGGCGGGACGCGAGCGGCCCCGGGGGCCGGTGGGCCCCCGGGGCCGGCCCGGGTGGGAATCAGAGGGAGCGGATGAGGAAGGCGGGGCTCAGCGCGCCGCGTGCTTGCGGTGGCGGCCGCCGCCGGACGGCGCGCCGGGCGCCCCGGCCCGCGTCTGCCCGGGCACATACGCGATGCCCTGGGCCGTGGCGGCCTCCCGCGCGAGGGCTTCCCGCTCCTGGGTCAGCCCGTAGCGCTCCATCAGCGGCACGCGGTGCAGCTGCGGCAGCAGCCAGGCGTGCCACACGCCCGTCACGAAGGTGATCGCGGAAGCGGCGATCAGCACCGAGCCGAAGGTGTCGGTCGGATAGTGGGCGCCGACGTACATCCGGGAGAAGGCGATGAGCAGCACCGCGAACGTACCGAGGACGAGGACGGTGCGCCGGTGCCGGGTCTCGCGCAGCAGGAAGTACGCGGCGATCACGGCCGAGACCGTGAAGGCGGTGTGACCGCTGGGGAAGCTGTTGGAGCCGATCTCCGGGTCCAGCATGAACTGCCGCGGCGGCCGGGGCCGGGCGACGAGGGCCTTCGCGATCTGCGTGCTGTTCCAGCCGACCGCCACCACGAGGAAGGTGGCGACCGCCTTCGTCGGCTTGCGCCGCACGAACAGCAGCCAGCCGCTCCAGACCGCGAGGATCAGCAGGCCCGCGACCGGCGAGGCGAGGGCGCTGACGCCCTCCATCGTGTGGTTCAGCCAGCCCGTGCGGGTGTTGGTCTGGATCGTGCGGTCCAGCTGCAGGTCGTGCGGCTGGATCAGCTTCGTGTGCGCGGCGACGAGGCCCAGCGCGATCGCGGTCGCGAACAGCAGGATGGAGTTGCGCAACCAGTGGCGCACGTAGGGCATGGGCAGGGCGTCCTTTGGATCTCTGTCGGTGGGTGCAGGCGGGGCGGTACCGAAGCGGCAGGGCACGCGGAGGTGACGACCACACGTCGCGCGGATGTCATCGGCACGGCTGTATGACAAAAGCTACACGCGATCACCGCGTGCCCGACCGGCGCGCCCGGCCCACGACGGGCCCCGCGCCGACACTCTGGGGTCGGCGCCGCGAAGCCGTGGCAAGGTTGTGACGTTTTGCCCCGCTGCGCGGTGCGGGATTTCAGCAGAACGACGGACCCGTCACCACCGGTTACGCGGTGTGGCACGCCTCGATCAGGGCGCGCAGCCCGGCGCGGGGCGGATCGGGCCGCACGGCGAGGTACGTGCGCATGGCCGGGGCGGGGTCGCGCAGCGGGCGGAAGACGACGCCGGGGACCGGGAGCTGGTCGGCGTGCGGGGCGTAGAACACCGTCCAGGACGGCTTGCCGAAGCCGATGCCGGCCAGGGTGTCCTGGGCGGTCGTGAACTCCGCGCCGAACCGCGGCTCGAATCCGGCCGCCCGGCAGGACCGTGTCACCAGGTCGTACAGCGCGGGATTGCGGGACCGCGAGGACAGCCGCAGGGGCAGGGCGGCGAGATCGGCCATGTCGATCACGCCGCGCACCGCGAGGTCGTGGCGGGCGGGCAGGGCGACCATGAGCGGGTCGTGCCACAGCGGCAGCATCTCCAGCTCCGGCTCCGTCCGCTCGCCGCGCAGCAGTGTCGCGTCCAGCTCGCCGGACCGCACCCGCTTCAGACGGTCGTCGGTGGTGCCGGTGACCAGCTCCAGCTGGGCGCCGGGGGCGAGCCGGGCGAACGCGGCGAGGACGGTGTCCAGCCGCACGCCCAGCCCGGAGCTCGAGCCGAGCCGCAGCGTTCCGGCCCGCTCCGCGCGCAGCTCGTCGATCGCCGCCAGGGCCCGCGACCGCGCGGCCAGTACCTCGCGGGCGTGCGGCAGCAGCCGTCGGCCCGCCTCGGTGAGCCGCACGGTCCGGGTGGTGCGGTCGAACAGCGGGACGTCCAGCTCCCGCTCCAGCCGGCGCACCTGCTGGCTGACCGCCGACTGCACGATGTGCAGCCGCTCGGCGGCCCGTCCGAAGTGCAGCTCCTCGGCCACGGTCAGGAAGTAGCGCAGCTGCCGGATCTCCATGCCCACCCCGTTGCCCGGCCGGCGCGGCAGCGGCCGCGATTGATCACTTGTCGTGATGAGTGTATGCGCGGTTCCCCCCTTGGTCGCCGGTCGTGATCGCGATGAGGTGGGGGCACGCCGGCGGACCACACACCGGCGCACGGCACACCAGCGACCGAAGGAGTCGGCATGACGTACGTGGATGTGAACGGCACCACGCTCCACTACGAGGACGAGGGCACCGGGCGGCCCCTGCTGTTGCTGCACGGCTGGGCGACCAGCGGCCGGGTGTGGGGCGCCCAGTTGCCCGACCTCGTCCGGGACCACCGGGTCGTCACCGTCGACTGGCGCGGCTGCGGCCGGTCGGCCCGGCCCGCCCGGGGCAACACCATCGACGGGGTGGTCGCCGATCTCGTCGCGCTCGTCGGCGCGCTGCGCCTGGACCGTCCGGTCGTCGTCGGCTCGTCGATCGCCGGCGTCTTCGCGACCGAGCTGGGCGCGCGCCACCCGGAGCTGGTCGCGGGCGTGGTCCCGGTGGACGGGCCCGCCTACTGGCCTTCGACGATGCCCGGTCTGCTCGGCGGTCCGGTCGAGGGGCTGCGTCGCGACCGGGCCGGCACGGTCGCCGGGTGGGTGCCCGAGTGGTACGCCCCGGGCACCCACCCGGCGCTGATCGACTGGACGGTCCGCCAGGTCCTCGACTCGGGCGTCTACGTCGACGACCAGCTCCCGGCCTTCGCCTCCTACGACCCGCGGCCGCTGCTGCCGGGTCTGAGGGTGCCGGTCCACTACATCCACGGCGAGCTCGACCCCCAGATCCCGCTGGACGTGGCGCGGACCTGCGCCGCGCTCACGCCGGGCGCCGGGGTGAGCGTGATCGCCGGGGCGGGCCACCTTCCGCACCAGGAACGGCCGGCCGAGTTCACCGCGGCGCTGCGGGCCGCGCTCGCCCAGATGCCGCCGGCTCCCGCCGTCGGCTGACGGCCACCACACGCATCACACACACCACAGCACAGGGGGATGGATCATGCCGAGAACAAGCGAGGGGCAGCGCCAGGCGGGGCCGCCGCCAGGTCCGGTGCCGGGGCCTGCTGCCGGCCGCCGGCGCCCGGTCGGAGCGCCGGTGGATCCGGCGCCACCACGGCGGGCGCGTCCGCCGTGGTGGCGCCGGGTAGTCGGCCGCGTCTGCTTCCGGGCCAAAGTCGAGCCCGCGGTCGGGGCCGCGCTCCGGGTGGTCGCCCGGACGTCCGGGGGCGGCCGGGGGTCAACCGGTCACGCATCGGACACCTTCACTCACGATGCATAACCATGGTCACCGTGACAGCGCGGCCTCACCGTGCTTGAGTTGAAGGTGAGGGCCGCGAGTGTCGCAGAGTTCGCCATGTGTCGCACCCTGCCGGGTCTCGGTGCCTCCCAGCTCGTGACCAGCACGAACGGGCCCCGGGCGGGCACGGCGGCGCCTCCACCAGGAGGGAGCCGTCATGGCTGCCACAGTCAACCGCGGCGAGATCGAAGCCGACATCAAGCAGACCCTGGGCCTCGTCCCGCACTTCTTCTCGACCATCCCGACCGAGCTGCTCGCACCCGAGTGGGAGATCTTCAAGAAGATGGAGCTCGGCGAGACGCTCATACCCAACAAGTACAAGGAACTGATCGGCGTCGGTCTGCACGCCGAGACCAAGTGCCGCTACTGCAGCCTGTTCCACACCGAGGCCGCCAAGCTCTTCGGCGCCACGGACGAGGAGATCCAGGAGGCCGTGCACTACGCGAAGGCGAGCCTGGGCTGGAGCGCGTACATCAACGGCATGCAGGAGGACTACGACGACTTCGCCGCCGAGCTGGCGCAGGTCGTCGACTACGTGCGGTCCCAGGGCTGACCGATGGAACTGGAGAGAGTCCGCCCGACGGTGCTCCGGGGGACTTTCCACGCGTACGAACTGGCGGCCCTGGCCGCGGCCGCCCGTTACGTCACGGAGTCCGAACCCCCGGAGCTGCCCGCCGAAGCCCTCGCCCAGCTGCGTCAGGTGCTGGAGGAGTACGACCGGCAGGTCCGCGACCTGTCGGCACCGTGACCGCCCGGGACGCCCATGGCTGCGTGACGAGCCGGCGCTCAGGGCCCGGCATCACCGCCCGGCGCCGCCCCGCCGGCCACCAGGCACTGCGCCTGGGCCATGGGCGTCGCGTCCTCGAAGAGCCTGTTGAGCAGTGCGCCCTCGAGCTCCACGGACGCGACCTCGTCGATGCCGTATTCCGCCAGCAGTCTGCCGATGGATTGCAGCGCGAGAAGCGAGTAGCCGCCGAGTTCGAAGAAATCGCTGTGATGAATGTCGATCGATTCGACTTCCACTTCCAGCACCTCGGCCCAGATCCTGCGAACCGCCTCCGCCACCGCTTCGACGGCGAGTGGCTTTCCCGATGGTGCTACGTGGGTCGGCACAGTAGAAGTCGCGGTATTTTGGAACACTGAATCGTCCGCCACAGATCCCCCAAATGGAATGTGCGCGCTTGACTGATTTCCTTTTCGCTTACCAGTAAGCGATGAAACCACATCAGGATCATTGCCGCAACCATCTTCTACGGAAACCCGATTTCGCGACGAGATCCCAACTCCCCTACTGCTGCCCACCGTTGATGTGTATTACTCTTCTGGTAGGGCGCTTGCCGGAACGATCCGAGCCGCGAACCCGGCCGGCCGACGACGGGCCTCTCACCGGAGAGACAGGCCCCGCGCGATATCGCCTCGCCCCTTTTCCCGTGCGTCCGTGTTCCGCACTCACCCATAAACCCGGGCCGTACCGCGTGCGCGTCACCCGCCCACGGCCCGAACCGACCCTGGAGGAGGGCCCGATGGGAAACGCCAGGCCGACCGTCACGATGACCGTCGACGGGCACGCAGTCGAAGGGGAGCCGACAGGGCTGCCCGTGGAGGACCCGGCGCTCGCCCGGCCCTTCGCACACGCTCCACGGTGCACTCCCGGCCTGCTCGCACGGGCCGTGCGTTCGTGCAACACCGCCTTCCCCGCCTGGGCCGACCTGCCGGGGAGCACCCGGCAGGAATACCTGCTCGCCTGCGGGGACGTCCTGTCCCCGTACACCGAGGAGCTGGCCCTGCTGCTCACCCGGGAGCAGGGCAAGCCGCTGCGGGACGCCCGGGCCGAGGTGCGGCGGGCCGTGGACTGGTTCCGCCACACCGCCGAACTGGTCCTCCCGGTGGAGTCCTTCACCGATGACCAGGGCTCCCACGTCACCCTGTCGCGCGCACCGCACGGCGTCGTGGCGGCCGTCTCCCCCTCCAACTTTCCCGTCATCCTCAGTGTCTGCAAAGTCGCTCCCGCGCTGCTGGCGGGCAACACGGTGGTGCTCAAGCCCTCTCCCGAGACACCGTTGACCGTCCTGCGGATGGGTGAGCTGCTCCGGGAGGTGCTGCCGGCCGGAGTGCTGAACGTCATCTCCGGGGACGGCTCCCTCGGCGCGGCCCTCACGGCGAGCCCGGGCGTCGGGATGATCTCCTTCACCGGCTCCCCGGCCACCGGCCGGGCCATCGCCCGGCAGGCCGCCGAGACCTTCACCCCCGTCGTCCTCGAACTCGGCGGCAACGACCCGGCGATCGTGCTGCCCGGCACCGACATCGCCGCTGTGGCCGGGCCCCTCTTCCACGCCGCGCTGGTGAACAACGGCCAGTTCTGCGCCGCCGTCAAACGCGTCTATGTGCCACGCGGGCTCCGGGAACAGCTGCTGGACGCACTGGGCGGGCTGGCCTCCTCGGCGGTCGTGGGGCCCGGGCTCACGGCGGGCACGGAGCTGGGGCCACTGGTCTCCCGTGCGCAGCGGGACTCCGTTGCGTCCATGGTGGAGGAGGCGGTGGCCGCGGGTGCCCGGGTGACCGCGCGCGGCAAGTGCCCCGAAGGAGAAGGGCACTTCTATCCCCCGACCGTGGTCACCGATCTGCCCGAGGGCAGCCGTCTGGAGGTGGAGGAGCAGTTCGGCCCGGTGATCCCGGTGATCGCCTACGACGAGGTGGCGCAGGCCGTGGAGCGCGCCAACGCGACGCCCTACGGCCTCGGGGCCTCCGTATGGGGGGCCGGTGAGGAACTCACCACCACGGCCGACGCCCTGCGATGCGGCACCGTCTGGCTCAACACCCACGGTGAACTGCGCCACGACGCTCCCTTCGGTGGGGTCGGCTGCTCGGGAACGGGGGTCGAGTACGGCTACTGGGGGCTGCTGGAGTACACGAGGATCACGGTCCGCAACGTCTCTCCCCGTACGGCGTAGGGCCTCCCCGTTCGCCGGACGGGCCGGTCGGCCCGTCCGGCGGTCGAGGACACCGCCGCGCAGCGGAGGTGCACCTTCACAGGAGCATGTCGGGGTCCTTCGCCAGAGATTCCAGCAAGGCCGCAAACGCGTCGGTGAGGCGCCGCGCGGTCGTGTCGTCGTAGCGCGCGAGGTCGTACTCGAAGAGGCCGTCGTAGCCGCCGTCGCCGTCTTCCTCCAGCATCACGGTGGCGTCGAACTTGGCGGACCGGGTGTCGGTCTTCCAGGGCGTCACGGTCAGCCCGGGGAGGTCGGGGCTGCGGACCGTCGTACTGCCGTAGGAGAACATCAGCTGGAAGAC
This sequence comes from Streptomyces syringium, assembly GCF_017876625.1. Taxonomy (NCBI): domain Bacteria; kingdom Bacillati; phylum Actinomycetota; class Actinomycetes; order Kitasatosporales; family Streptomycetaceae; genus Streptomyces; species Streptomyces syringium. Next base: position 6,985,018 of record NZ_JAGIOH010000001.1, on the reverse strand, counting down.
GGGGCTGTGGTGACGGCTGCGGGGCGGGCGGATTTCCTCGACGACGCGGTCGAAGGGGACGTCCTGATGGGCCATGGCCTCCTGGACCGTTTCCTTCACGCGGGGCAGGAACCGGCGGAACGTCGTCCCCTCGGGAAGCTCGGTGCGCAGGGCGAGGGTGCGGGTGAACAGGCCGATCAGATCGGCGGTCTCCGGGCGGTCACGGCCCGACAGGAGGGTGCCGACCACCATGTCGCGGGCGCCGCCGGCCCGGTGGACGAACGCCAGGAACCCGGCGAGCAGCACCATGAACGGGGTGACGCGTTCGGCGGCGGCCAGCTCCCGCAGTCTCGCCGCCACGTGCGGGCCGACGGAGAAGGGACGGACGATCGCGCCTTTGGGGCTGCCGCCGTCAGCGGCGTCGCGGGCCGGGGGCAGTCTGGTGACGGGCGGAGCGCCCGCCAAGGTGGCTTTCCAATAGTCGAGTTGCCGGTCCATGACGGGGCCCGTGTGCTGTCGGCTCTGGCTGATGGCGTGGTCCGCGTACTGCACCGGCAGGGGCGGCAGCGCCGCCGGTACTCCCGTACCGGCGACCTCCCGGTAGTGGTGCGCGAGCTCGCGGAACAGCACGTCCATCGACCAGCCGTCGAAGACGATGTGGTGGAAGACGAGTACCAGGACGTGGTCGTCGGGCCCTGAGCGCAGCAAGGTGGCCCGGAACAGCGGGCCGCGTGTGAGGTCGAAGGGGGCACCGGCCCGTTCGGCGACCGCGCGGCGCAGTGCGCTCTCGGGGTGGCCGGAGAGGTCGGTGCTGTCGAGGGTGAGCGCGTCGGCGGTGGCGGGCGGGGCGACGATCTGTACGGGGTGCCCGTCCTCATTGCCGATGGTGGTGCGGAGCGTGGCGTGCCGCCGTACGATCCGCCGCAGCGCCTCCAGCAGGGCCGCCGGGTCGAGCTCGCCTTCCAGCCGCAGGACCACCGGGTCGTTGTAGGCGGTGCCGGACGGTGCCATCTTGTGCAGGATCCACATACGGCGCTGGGAGGACGTCACCGGGGCACGTGTGGGCTCCGGTGCCTGCCGTGCGTCCTCGGCGGAGGCGCTCCGCTCCGCCGAGATCAGTGCCGCGAGTGCGCCGACGGTCGGTGCCTCGAAGACCGTCCGCTGGCGTACGTCGACGGCGAGCGCCTCGCGCAGGTGGGCCGCGAGCCGGGTGGCCGTCAAGGAGTCGCCGCCGAGGGCGAAGAAGTCGTCCTCGACGCCGACGTGGGGGACGCCGAGTGTCAACGCCCAGATCCCGGCGAGTGCGGCTTCCAGCGGGGTGCGCGGCGCGGTGCCGCCCGGGGCGGCGGGCTCCGCGTCGAGCGGCAGGTGCCGCAGGGCTCGGCGGTCCACCTTGCCGTTCGGGTTCAGCGGGAGGCCTGGGACGGGGACGACTCGGGAGGGGACGAGCGCGGGTGCGAGACGGGTGGCGAGGTACGCGCGCAGGCCCGCGTCGTCCTGCCCCGCCTCCCAGACCACGCAGGCGCAGAGCTGATCGGTCCCGGCGGCGGTCCTCCGGGCCAGGACCGCGCACTCGGTCACCCCCGGATAGCCTCTGATGACCGACTCGACCTCGCCCGGCTCGATACGTATGCCGCGGATCTTGATCTGGTGGTCGGTCCGGCCGAGGAAGGCGAGGTTGCCGTCGGCCAGGCGGCGTACGAGGTCGCCGGTGCGGTACATCCGGCTGCCCGGCCGGTCGCCGTAGGGGTCGGCGAGGAACCGCTCGGCCGTCATCCCGGGGCGCCCGAGATAGCCGCGGGAGACGCTGTCACCGGCGATGTAGAGCTCGCCGGGCCGCCCGTCCGGCACCGGGCGCAACCGCTCGTCGAGCACGTGCACCCGCACACCGCCCAGCGGCGTCCCGACGGGAACGCGCTGCCACGTGCTCACGTCGGCGGCCGGCCCGGTGGTCTCGTACAGCAACTGGGAGACGGTGCCCTCGGTGGCGCCGTACTCCTGCACCAGGCGGACGCCGGTGGGCAGCCAGGCCGCGACCTTGTCGACGGCGACCGCCTCGCTGCCGACGACCAGCAGCCGCAGCGAGGCGGGAGGCCGTGGCAGCCCGTCGCGTTCCAGCTCGCGCGACCACTCGTACCAGTAGGCGGGGGTGAGCTGCAGGACGGTGACGCCCTGCGTCTCGGTCACGGCCCGCAGGCGGGCGCTGTCGGCGAGCGAGTCCTCGGGGTCGAGCACCAGGCAGGCCCCGGTGACCCATGTGGAGAGGATCTCCTCGGCGGCCACCGAGAAGCCGATGGAGGCGAACTGCAGCACACGGTCGCCCGGCCCCAGTCCGAGCCGTCGGCCGACCTCCAGGGCGAGGTTGGCCAGGGGGCCGTGGGTGAGGCCGACGCCCTTGGGCCTGCCGGTCGAGCCGGACGTGTACGCCACCCAGGCCAGGTTCGCGGGGTGAAGCGGGCGGCTTTCCGCAGGCCTCGGCCCGCTCTCCGGCTCGTCCCACGGTCCGTCCGCCGGTGGGTCGTCCGGATGCACGACGGTGCCGGAGTAGTCCGCGACAGGCCCCCCGGGGGCCGGGTGGCGACGGGTCAGCAGGACCGGGGCGGCGACGTCGTCGAGGATGAAGGCGAGCCGGTCGCGGGGGTAGCCGGGGTCGAGCGGGACACAGACGCCGCCTGCCTTGAGGACGGCGAGGACCGCCACCGCCAGTTCGACGGAGCGGGCCAGGTGGATGCCCACCCGGACCTCCGGGCCCACCCCGTGGCGGCGCAGCCGGCGGGCGAGCCGGTCGGCCCGCCGGTCGAGCTCCGCGTAGCCGAGGCGCTGGTCACCGCAGAGCACCGCGTCGGCGTGCGGGGTACGGCGTGCCTGGTCCTCGACGAGCAGGTGCACCCCGGGGGTGGCGAACCGGTCCCCCCCGACGGCCGGCGACGGCGCTGTGGTGGGGGCGCTCATGGGATCAGCACCACCTTGCTCGCCTCCCCGGCGTCGAACAGCCGGAACCCCTCGGCCGCTTCGGACAGCGGAAGCCGGTGCGAGATGACGAAGGTGGGGTCGATCCGACCGCCGCGCACCAGCTTCATCAAGGGTTCCCGTGCGCTGATGGGGTCGCCGACGGCGAACCGCAGGGTGATCTCCTTGGCGAAGGCCAGGCGCGTCGGCATGGGCATCGCCTCGGAGGCGTGGGAGCCCACGGCGCACACGACGCCCCTGGGCCGTACGATCTCCAGCGCGCTCAGCAGGGCGGCATCGGTGCCGACCGCTTCCAGGACGACGTCCGCGCCACGCCCGTCCGTCAGGTCCCGGACCCGTGCGGGGAGGTCCGTGCCGGTGGGGACCGGGTGGGCGCCGTGGTGGGCGGCCAGTGCCCGCCGGCTCTCCAGCGGGTCGACGGCCAGCACCGCGGCGGCGCCGAGGACGCGGGCGGCCTGCATGGCCAGCAGGCCCACGGGGCCGCAGCCCACCACGGCGACGGTATCCCCGGGGCGCACCTCGCCGCCCACCGCGCCGGCGTAGCCGGTGGCGAGGACGTCCCCGATGAGCAGGGCCTGTTCGTCGCCGACGGCGTCCGGGACGGGGAACAGCACCACGTCCGCGAACGGCACGCGCACGTACTCGGCGTGGCCGCCCGCGAACGCCGTCGTGCCAACCACGGTGTCGTAGCCGAAGAGGCCCACCCGGTCGCACTGGTAGTGCCACCCGCGACGGCACGCCCCGCAGTCCCCGCACGCGATGATGTCCGAGGCGACGACCCGGTCACCGGGGACGAAACCGCGCACCCCGGGCCCGACGGTCTCGACCACGCCGGTGAACTCGTGTCCGGTGACCGTGCCCGGCGTGAACGACGCGATCTCGCCCCGGTAGGGGTGCAGATCGGTTCCGCAGATGGCGCTCCTGACCACCCGGACGATCGCGTCCCCGGGGTCCTCGACGCGGGGCGTGGCGGCATCGTCGGTGAGCTTCACCTGGTACGCCCCGTGCCACTGCAAAGCCTTCATGCGTCCTCCTTCTCCTGGTTCCCCTGCATCCCCTGCATCCCCTGCATCTGAGGGGACGGCAGTTCCTGGGCCGCGGCCAGGAGTGCCCGGTGCAGGTCGTCGAGCAGGCGTGCGGCGGCCGTGTCGTCGTACTGGGCGCGGCGGTGGGTCAGCAGGGCCCGCAGGGCTCCGTCCTCTTCGTAGAAGCCGAGGTCGATGTCGTATCCGGAGAAGGGGTCGTGGTGGTCGATCGGCGTGACGTCGAGGCCTTCGAGCGCGGGCGGCACCTCGGGGGTGGACTGGAAGGAGACGCACACATTGGTCACGGACCGGAAGCCCGGCCGTTTCAGGCCGAGCTCCGCCATCAGCCGCTCGTAGGGAACGTCCCGGTGCGCGTACACCCCGATCATGGTGCGCCGTACGTCGTGCAGCAGCGGCCGGAAACCGGTCGTCTCGGGTACGCGGGTGCGCAGCGGAAGGACGTTGACGAAGAACCCGACGGCCCGCTCGAACTCGACGCGGCTGCGGAATCCGCCGCGGGTGGCTACCAGGATGTCGTCACCCGGCACATAGCGGCGCAGTACCTGCTTGAAGGCAGTGAGCAGGAGCATGTACAGCGTGACGTGCTCGCGTCGGCTGATCTCCCGCAGCCGGTCGTAGAGGGGTTGCGGGAAGGTCAGCCAGCGGGTCACCGGGGGCTCTTGGGCCCGGCCGGCCGTCGGCCGGGCGAGGGACAGTTCGGGAAGCGGGGTCACACCGGCCAAGGCCTTTCGCCAGTAGGCGAGTTGCCTGGGGTACACGGGGCCTTCGAGCCAGTCCCGCTGCCATCGCACGAAGTCGGCGTAGTGGGTCGCGACGGGTGGCAGGGGTGAGGGCAGGCCGCGGACGTGCGCGGCGTAGAGCCGCTCCAGCTCGCGGAAGAGCACGGACCACCACGACCAGGCGTCCGACACCATGTGGTGGGTGGTGATGCGGATGATGTGCTCGCGCGGGGCGAGCCGGATCAGCGCGGCCCGGATCACCGGCCCCCGGGCCAGGTCGAAGGGCTGCCCGAGGTCCGCGTCGAGGAACCGGGCGGCTTCCGCCTCGCGCTCCTTCGGCGCGAGGGCCGTCAGGTCGGTCAGCGGCAGGGGTACGGCGGCGTCCCGGTCCACGCGCTGGACGGGCTGCCCGTCCACCACGGGGAACCGGGTGCGCAGTGCCTCATGCCTGCGGACGAGTTCCTCGATGCTCCGGTGCAGGGCCGCCTGGTCCAGCTCGCCGGCAAGGCGGAAGGTCATCGGGACGGCGTACAGCGTCGTACCCGCGAGCCTTTCCAGGAACCACATGCTCTGCTGCGCGTAGGACAGCGGCAGGCCTTCCCGCCGGTGCCCTCCCGGGTGGTCCGTCGCCCCGGCTTCGTCCCCCACCGGCCCTTCCCCCCTCTCACGTGTCACGTTTTACTTGACACCGCTCACGAACAGCCAGCTCCGGGGCACTTCGGTCAGCCCCAGCTCCTGGAAGGTCGTGCGCAGGGCGGCCTTCAGTGCCTCGGAGCCGAGGGCCATGTCCGTGAGGCCGGTGGCGCCTTCGATGAAGACCGAGTAGCCGCACAGCGCGTCCCAGTCCTCCAGCGTCCACGCGTACGTCTCCTCCTCGGACTTCACCGCGGAGAATCCGGCCCGCTCGAAGAGTTCCTCGTGCTGCTGGGGCGTCAGTGTCTCCATGGCGACCGGCTTGTCGCGCTCGAGGACCAGATCGCTGCCGCGGCTCTTCAGCCAGGCGCGCGTGGCCTGCAGCCAGCGGGCATAGAAGGGGCGGGTGTCGGGCAGCACGGCACCTTCGTAGAACAAGGTGTTGAGGGCACACCGGCCACCGGGTTTCAGCATCCGATAGCACCCGCCGACCACCGAACCCCGTTCGCTTTCCGGGATTTGGTGCATCACATTGCTGAGCACCGCGACATCCACCGGGTCGACCAGGGACTCGACGTCCTGGGCGCGGCCGGTGAGAAAGCGGACCTTGGGGTCGCGGAGCCTTTTCCTGGCGATGGCGAGTTCGTGCTCCGACGGATCGACGCCCACGATGGAGCCCACGTGCGCGAAGCGTTCGAGGAGTAACCGGGTGGCGAGCCCGGAGCCGCAGCCGACGTCCACGACGACGCTTCCGGGAGCGGCCTCGCAGATGTCGACGAGGCGCTGGGTCACCTCCCCGTACAGGCCGCGGCGCGACATTTCATCGAATTCGTATCCATGGATGAAAGCCATTGTTTCCTCGTCTTCCTCTTACGGGGTGAACATTCCTGCGGGGCGACCAGATCGGGTCAGCCGGCCAGTCGTGCCGCCGTGCCGCCCATGACGGCCCGGAATTCGTCCGGGGTCAGCGGATCGCTGCCGTCCGGCCAGGGTTCGGTGTCCTTGGCCAGCCGCGCCATGCGGTCCATGGAGTCGGTCATGGTCGCGAAGGGGAAGTCGGTCCCCCACAGCACGCGGTCCAGTACGCCGCGTTCGCGGGCGTGGGCCAGTGCGCCGGCCACGGCCGCGGGCGGCCGGTACGAGCCGAAGATCGACAGGTCGGCGTACAGATTCGGGTGGCGGGCCAGCAGCTCGACGCACGGGGCGGTCCACGGGGTGCCGAGGTGGGCCAGGATGATCTTCAGGTCCGGGAAGTCCCGCGCCACCGGCTCCAGCAGCAGCGGGGAGAAAAAGCGGCCGTCCGCGTTCTTGGCGGGGGTGTAGCCGGTGTGGACCAGCACCGGGATGCCGAGTTCGCCCGCGGTCTCGTACACGTCGTACCAGCGCCGGTCGGCGGGTGACATCCGCAGATAGCAGGGGGCGGTCTTCAAACCGCGCAGCCCCAGTTCCGTGATGGCGTGCCGCAGTCGGGCGGCGGCGCTGGGGGTGCCCGCGTCGACGGAGGCGAAGCCGGTGAACCGGTCGGGGTGACGGGCACACAGCTCGGCGACGAACTCGTTCGGCACCGAGAAGCCCTCGACGCGTCGCACGTCGAAGGCGAGCAGGAACGCCCGGTCGACGCCGGCCGTGTCCATCTCGGTGATCAGTTTCGTCTCCGGTACGGAGAGTGCCTCGGGCGGCATTCCGGTCGTGGCCATCATCTGGTCGGCGAAGGCGGCGGTGAAGTGCCGGTAGTACTCCCCGGCGTGCACATGGGAATCGATGATCAACTAAGGGCCTTTTTCACCGGTGCCGGGTGCGCGGCGGTCCGGGGCACCTGTGGAGGGGGCCCGGCACGCCAGAACGTGAGATGGACGCCTTTCGCCTGCAGGACGAGGTGTTCGGTGGTCTCCGGGCCGGTGGCCGTGGCCGCCCGCCGTACGGTCGTCCGCGCTTCGGCGGGGGCGTGGTTGATCACGACGCCGCACCGTTCGTCCCCGCGGCCCAGCACGGTGGTCTCCACCAGCGGATCGTCGGCGGAGAGCTCGGGCCGTATCCCCGCCGCCTCGGCGACGGCGGCGTACAGCCGGTGCCAGGGTGCCTCCTGGAGGCGGTAGGGCGCATTGAGCCGGTCCTCCAGCGGGGCGTTGAGGTAGTAGGCGGTGCCGTGACCGTAGGAGTTGCGGGTCAGGGCGGGTGCACCGTTGGGGAAGGCGGCGAGCACCTCGGCACCGGCCGTGTCGATCACCGGGATCTGCCCGGGCGGCCAGTCGACGGGGAACCGGTGGCCGGCCCAGGTGAAGGCCTCCTGCTCGGCGGCGCGCAAGGTGAAGTCCTTCGTCCGCACCCCGAACAACTCCTCGCCGCCGGCGCCGTGCAGCAGATCGCCGGTGGAGTAGAGGACGGTCCCGCCGGACGCCGCGTACCGCTCCAGGCGGCGCTGGTCGTGCAGCGAGAGATGACGGACCGAGGGGCAGACGACCATCGCGTAGCGCTCCAGCTCCGCCCGGCCGGTGAACTCATACGTCAGGTGTGCTTGTTGGAGCAGGAGATGGGCGTAGAAGGCGGCGGGTGCGTCGGAGCCCGGGGCCGACAGGTAGCCGCCGTCGTCACCGTCGCCCTCGGGCAGGAAGACCCCGACCGCGGCGGGCACGGGAGCGAAGCCCGCGAGTTCGGTGGTGACGCGGCGGGCGAAGATCCGGTACTCGGTCATGGCGGGCTTCTCGCGGCCGTCCGCGTCCAGCAGCCCCACGAAGCGTTCGCCCGGGCGCAGGGCGTACGGCTTGCGCCCGGTGGTGAAGTCCTGCCAGCACCATACGGCGGTGCCGGCCGCGCCCGCGGCGAAGGCACTGTGGGCGGCCGCCCGCAGATACCCCGCCGCGGTGGCCTCGTCGCAGCCGTAGCTGCCCATCTCGTCGACGTAGACAGGGGTGTGGGCCCGGCCGCGCCGCACCAGATAGGACAGGAAGGAGGTGGCCTTCGGCGCGGAGACGGACTCGATGTGGAACGGGGTCCACACCGGGAATCCGTGCAGTCCGACGAGGTCGAGCGGCTGGGCGTGCTCGGGGCGGAAGGCGTGGTCGCCGACCACGGCGGACGCCTCGTTGGCCTGGAGGACCAGCGCGCCGGGGTCCGCCGCGCGGACGGCCCCGGCGAGCAGCCCCCACCACGCGCGGGCCCCGTCGGCGTCGAGCTCGGCCGAGGCGGCCCGGTCCACGTGGATGATCTCGTCGCCGAGGTCGTAGGCCAGGACGTTGGGCGCGTCCCGCAGGGCACCGGCGATGTGGTGGACGAAGTCCCGCTGCCGTTCGACCATGTCCGGGTCGTGCCACAGGTCGCGGCCGGCGCGCCAGGGCGGGTCGAAGCGCTGTCCGTTCATCCAGATGGTCAGCAGCGAGGGAAGGCAGAGCAGGCCGTACCGTCCCGCGATCTCCACCAGCTCGCGCAGCCGGGCCGTCATCACCGGGTCGTACACGCCTTCCTCGGGCTCGAAGTCGGCCCAGAAGACGAAGAACCGCACGGTGTTGAATCCGAGGTCCGCCATGCGGCCGAAGTCGGCGTCGAGGGTTTTGGCGTCCCACTCCCGCCAGTAGTCGCACCCGGCCCGCGAGGGGTGGTAGTCGCAGCCCACGCTGAAGAAGGGCCGTCCGTCGCGGTGCAGAGCGCCGCCGACGAGGGTGACCCGCCCCGGCTTCAGGGTGCCGGCTGCCATGCCGCCCTCACCGCCTCGACGACGAGTTGGACCTCCCGGTCACCGATGCCCGCGTAGAGCGGCAGCGACAGCTGGCGCCCCGTGACGTTCTCGGTGACGGGCAGACTGCCGGGACCCAGTCCGCAGCGTTCGCGGTAGGCCGTGAACAGATGGGTGGGCGGATAGTGCACGCCGCTCTGGATCCCCGCGGCCTTCAGCCGGTCCTGCACCACGTCGCGGTCGAGCCCTTCGGGCAGCACCACGGGGAACAGGTGGTGCGCGCTCTCCTCCACCGGCCGGTCGGCGAACGGCAGGGTGATGCCGGGCAGGTCGGCGAGCCGCTCCCGGTACTGCCGCACCGCTTCCTGGCGGCGTTTCCCCTTGGCCGCGAGGGCGTCGAGCTGGACGCGGCCGAGCGCACAGGCGATCTCGGTCGGCCGGTAGTTGAGCCCCAAGGTGTCGACGTCGTAGGTGGAGGGCCCGCCGCGGTGCCGGTCCTGGGCGCTCACGGTGAGGGCGTGCGAGCGCAGCCGCCTGATCCTCGCGCGGACGTCGGGGTCGCGGGCGACGACCATGCCGCCCTCCCCCACGGCGAGGTTCTTCGTGGCGAAGAAGCTGTAGCAGCCGATGTCGCCGACGGTGCCCAGGACGCCCTGGGCGGTGGTGGTGGCCGGGGCGTGGGCCGCGTCCTCGATCAGGACGAGTCCATGGGCGCGGGCCAGCTCGCTCAGGGCCGCCAGGTCCGCCGCGTAGCCGCCGTAGTGCATCGCGACGACGGCACGCGTGCGCGACGTGATGCGGGCGGCCACGTCCGCCGGGTCGAGGCAGAGGTCGTGTGCGCCGCCCACTTCGGCGAACACCGGGGTCGCCCCGGACAGGGCGACCACCGCGGCCGCGGAGACGAAGTTCAGCGACGGCAGGACGACCTCGTCACCGGGGCCGAGCCCCAGGGCGAGCACCGCCAGATGCAGGGCGGCGGTGCCGTTGGCGACCGCGACGGCGTCGTCGACGCCGAGGGCGGCGGCGTAGCGGGCTTCGAAGTCCTGGGTCACGGGCCCGGCGGACAGCCAGCCCGAGCGGAGCACGTCGGCCACCGCCTCCCGCTCGGCCGCCCCGATCTCCGGACGGTACAGGGAGACCTTCCAGTCGCTCATCCGCCCACCATCTCCTCCGCCGGGCCGGTGCCGGCCCACAGTTCGCTCTGTTCCTTCGGGCTGAGGTAGCGGGAGCGGTCCGCGCGGAACGCCGCGGTGGCGCGCTCCAGTTGCTCGGGTGTGCCGATGTCGCACCATTCGCCGTCGAAGACGTAGCCCTCGACGCGTTCGCCCTGCTCGCGTGCGGCGGCCAGGAGGGCGGGCATGTCGCGCCGCCCGCCGGGTGACAGGAGAGTGAGCAGGGACGGCTCCAGTACGTAGATGCCGCCGCTGACCAGGAAGCTCATCCGGGGTTTCTCCCGGAAGTCGGTCACCTGCTGCTCTTCGTCGACCTCCACCACCCCGTGCGCGATGTCGATGTTCTGCTGGGCGAGGGCGATGGTCGCGACCGCCTGGGACTTCTTGTGGCGTGAGAAGAGGTCGGCGAAGTCGATGTCGGTGAGCAGGTCCGCGTTCATCACGAGGGTGGAGTCCTCGAACGGCGGCAGCAGGGTGAGCGGGCCGGCGGTGCCCAGGGGCTCCTCCTCCAGGGAGAAGTCCAGGTCGAGGCCGGCCCACCGGTTCCCGCCGAAGCTGGCCTTGATCATGTGTGCGCGGTATCCGAGCGACAGGGTGACGTGGGTGAAGCCCGCGCTCCTGAGCTGCAGAAGGATGATGTGCAGGATGGGTATCCCGTCCACCGGCATCAACGGCTTCGGGACGGTGTGGGTGGCGGGCCGCAGTCGGCGTCCCTCGCCTCCCGCCAGTATGACTGCCCTCATCGGACCCCCTCCGTCTGCCGGGCGGCCGTCAGTGTGGTGTAGACCGTGTGCACCCGGTCGGCGACCGCCTCCCAGGTGAGTTCGCGGCGTACCCGGTCGTAGCCGCTGCGTCCCATCGCCGCCCGTTCGGCGGGATCGTCCAGGAGGCGGTTCACCGCCTCGGCCACGGGGCGCGCGGCCGGGCTCACGAGCAAACCGTCGCGGCCGTGGGCGACGACCTCCTCGCTGCCCATGAACGCGGAGCCGATGACCGGCTTGCGGCAGGACCAGGCCTCCACATAGACGAGCGGGAACAGATCGGCGGTGGACGGCAGACACACCAGATCGCAGGCCGCGAGGGCGCTGTGCTTGGTGTCCTCGTCCGCCATGTCCAGCTCGATGATGCGGGGATCGGCGTGTGCCGCGAACCGGCTCACGCAGTCGTCGTCCCAGCGGGGCCCGAGGAAGACGAAGCGGGTGTCCGGGTGGCGTGCCCAGACGTGCCGGGCCGCCTCCAGGACGACGGTGTAGCCCTTGGAGCGCATCTTCCTGCCCAGGAAGAGCACCATGGGCCCGGTGATGCCGTGGTCACGGCGGAAGCCGTCGGGGTCGGCGACGCCGGGCAGGTGCGGGCCCTGCCCGATGAGGTGCAGAACGGAGTCGTCGACCCCCTCGCCGCGCAGCATGGCGCGTTCGGCCTGGGAGAGCACGAAGACGGCGTCCGCCTGCCGGCAGCAGTCGAGCACCGTCTCCCGGTCCGGCCACACCTCGGGGGCGGAGGCGGGGGTGATGGTGAAGGGGACGTCCCAGGCGCGGGCGAGCTCCAGGCCCGCCCGCATGTCCGCCGGGTGGAACGCGTCGAAGGCGTGGAGGATGTCCGCCGCGCGGGGAGGGTCGTCGGCGGGGTCGGGGATCGCCTCGACGCCGAGCCCCGCGGCCGCCATGAAGCGGGCGGAGTCCTCGTCCACCGCCCCGGAGTACACGCCCACCTCCAGCCCGCGCCGGCTCATGCATTCGGCGAGGTACTGCGCCATCAGTTCGGCCCCCGCGCGGGCCGGGAAGTAGCCGCGGTGCACATAGCGGACACGCATGGCGCTCACCGCCCCTCGCGGGCCGCGATGTCCCGCGCGTACCACTCGTACGTACGCCGCAGTCCCTCACTCAGGTCCACCTTCGGGGCGTAGCCGGTGAGTTCGCGCAGCCGGGTGAGGTCGGGGAGCCGCCGGCCCGGGGACAGCGGCGGGGCGGGGTGGAGGTCGAGGGCCGGCCGGCGGCCCACCGTCTCGAAGACCTTGGTCGCGAGGTCCTCGATGAGGACCTCCTCCAGGTCGTTGCCGATGTTGACGAGCAGCGTCTCCTTGGTGGGGAGGGCGGTCAGCGCGGTGATCGCGTCGACCGCGTCGTCGACGTAGCAGAAGGCGCGGCTCTGGTCGGCGCCGTAGACCGGGAAGGGGTCCGCCCCGCCGAGCAGTCGCTCGATGAACTGCGGGATGACGTGTTCGTATCCCATGCGGGGGCCGTAGATGTTGTGGAAACGCACCATGCGCAGCGGGAAGCCGTACGTCCGGGCGTAGTTGCGGCAGAGCAGCTCGCCGGCGATCTTGCTGAAGCCGTAGCTGGAGCGGGCCACCGTGGGATCGGAGACCACCAGCGGGACGTCCTCGGTGGTGGGTACCTCCGCGACTCCGGCCTCGACGCTGCCGGCGTACGCCTCGCTGGAGGAGGCGAAGCAGAGCGTGGCCCCGGTCAGGGTGGTGAACCAGTCGAGGAGGTGGACGGTGGCGAGGAGATTGGTGCGCAGGACGCGCTGCGGTTCCTCGTTGGAGTGCACGACGCCGACGACGGCGGCCAGGTGGTAGACCTCGGTGAAGTCGTCGGCGAGCAGACCGTCGGGGACGGGGGTGGTCAGGTCGTGTTCCACGAGGGTGACCCGGCCGAGCAGCGCGGCGAGCCGTTCGTCGGAGCGGCCCCTGCTGAAGTCGTCCAGGAGGGTGACGTCGCAGGTGGCGGCGAGCTTGCCGGCCAGGTGCAGGCCGATGAAGCCCGCACCGCCGGTGATCAGGATCTTCTTACGCACTGCCGAGCCTCATTACCTTCGTCGTGGGCGGGAGGACCCGCCAGGTGTCGTACACCAGCGCCGGTGCGCACATCCGTGGGATCAGGTCGTCGGCGTCCAGCTCCGCGTAGCGGGCGTGGTCGTTGAGGAGGATCGCGGCATGGGCGTCGGTGAATCCCTCGGTGACCGTCACCGGGCGCACGCCCAGGGCCTCGATCCGGTCCGGCGGGACGACGAAGTCATGACCGACGATCTCTTTGACGCGGCCGTGCAGGAAGGCCAGCAGCGGCTCGTAGGGGGCGCCGCGCAGGTCGTCCGTCTCGGGGCGGCCCTTGTACGCGAAGCCGGAGATCAGGATCCTGGCCTCGCCCGGGTCCAGTCCCGCGTCGCGCAGTGCGGCGAGGACGCGTTCGCCGACCCTGCGCGGCATGGACTCGTTCAGGGTGCGGGCGGCCGTGACCAGCTGGGGTGTGTGGCCGTGGGGGGCGAGTGAGTACCGCAGCAGGTAGGGGTCCTTCGTCAGGCAACTGCCGCCGACGAAGCCGGGCTTGTTGATGTCGGGCCTCGGGTAGTCGAGGTTGGCGGAGCTGATGATCTCCAGCGCGTCCAGGCCGAGCTTCTCCGCGATCAGCCCGATCTCGTTGCCGAATCCGTAGATGAGGTCGGTGTGGCAGTTGCAGGTCAGCTTGATCAGCTCGGCGGCCTCCAGGGAGGAGACCGGCACGACCTGCTCGGTGACGGTGGCGAAGAGTCCCGCGGCGAGTTTCACGGCCTCGTCGGTCAGGCCGCCGACGATCTGCGGGAGGGACAGCAGCTCCGCGAGGGCCTGCCCCTGGATGGTCCGCTCGGGGCAGAAGGCCAGCAGGGGGTCGGCGGTGCGGCGGCGCAGTACGGGCAGCACCAGGCCGCGCGAGGTGCCCACCGGTACCGTGCTGCGGACGATCACCAGGGTGTTCTCGTCCATGCGGTCCGCTATCGAGGCGGTCGCCGCCGCCAGATGGCTGAGGTCGGGGGTGGTCCCGCCGGCCTCGATCGGCGTTCCGACGCAGATGATGACGACGGGTGGCAGTCGCAGCCCGCCGATGTCCGAGGTGACCGCGAACGATCCCCTCGCGGAGCCGTCCTTGATCTGCTTCTCGACTCCCGGCTCCGACAGTTGCAGCTTCCCGCGGGCGAGGTCGCCCGCCACCGCCGGATTGGCCTCGTAGCCCAGTACCTGCTTGCCGGTGGACAGGAGCGCCGCGGTCAGTGTGACCCCGACGTATCCCAGCCCGACGACGCAGACGTCGAAGTCCTTGTACGACGTGCGCGGTTCCATGTGAACGTACCCCCTGGATGCGACTCGGTAAGGTGCGGATCGCCGACGGGTCAGCCGACGACCCAGTGGGTCTTTTCGGGCCTGCCGCCCAACTGCCGCTTCTGGTCGTCGAGTCCCTTCACTTCGGAACCGCCCGCGTCGACTTCACGGATGCCTTGGTCCCACATTTTTTTGAAGACGTTCAGCCAGACGTACTGGGGGATCGCGGTGAATCCCGTCGGGTCCTTGAATATCCCGGTCAGCCGCTCCGGGAAGCGCATCGACATGGTGCAGTACAGCGATGCCCGGTGCGGTGCGGTGCGCTCTCCGGCGAAGAACATCACGGGGACCTCTTCGCCGTCCTCGATGGACAGGCTGCCGAGGTAGGCGAAGTAGTCGCGCTCGTTCTCGCCGCCGGGGCGCTGGGTGATGAGCGCCCGGTAGTCCTCGGGTGTGGAGCCGACCACCGTGCCCTGCTCGCTGCGGGCCTCGAAATACCCTTCGACGATGCCCCGGGCCTTGCTCTGCTCGCTCTCGCCGTAGCCGTACGGAACGATGCGGAAGTCCAGGTGGTCGTTGCGGCGCAGGAAGTTCTCGAACCTGCGGAAGGCCAGCCTGTTCTTGCTCTTGTACTTCCCCGTCTCCGCACCCACCAGGTTCTTCACCTCGAGGCCGCCGTCGGCCCCTTCCGTGAAGAGTTCGTCGAGGCGGTAGACGCGGTTGGGATACGTTTCGTCCTCTTCGGGGGCCACCGGGTGCCAGGGGTCCTTCGTCACCGGGGCGAACCCCGCCGCGAGGAAGGCGACGTGGTCCTCCGGTGACAGATGGCGCACATAGATCGACGTCCGGGTGAGGCCGGCTTCGCGGACGGCGGCGATGAAGGACTTCACCACGGCGATCCTGTCGGGTCCCTTCGGCGCGACGATGTGGAGATGCTTCTCGGGGTGCTCCTCCTTGCTGAAGTAGCCGACGCCGAAAAGGTTTTCCCCGTCGTGGAAGACCAGGCCGTTCGGATGCTGGGTGCTGGTGCCTCGGATGTTGTATCCGTTCGTGTAGAGCATCAATCCGAGATGCCCCATCGCGAACGACCCGTCCTTGAAGGTACCGATGGTGTCGAAGGATTCCTCTACGGGGCGGAGCTTGTCTCCGAAGAGGCTCTGCAGGCGCTCTTCGAACTCGTCGCGATCGGTTGCCGGCAGGCGCACGAATTCACCTCTGCTTGGAAGATTTCACGCGACTCGACCTCGCTCGGCGGCGTCAGGCCGGTGCCGGGTCGGCGGGACGGACGGGACCGGTGGAACTGTCGGAAAGCGTCCGGGTGATGCCGTCCAGCACGTGCCAGAAGAGCTTTTCGCCGAGCTCGGCGTCGGCACCCGTGGTGGAGGAGAGCACCCCTTGGTTGGACATCCGGTCCACGTCGACGGGGTGGCGGTAGATCCCCGGTGGCGGCGGGGTGTCATGGGTGGGCCTGGCCGCGCGGACCACGTCCGGGCGCAGATACATCATCAGGCTCGTCTCGGTCAGCCCCGCGTGCTCGGCGTGCCATCCGGGGAATTCCGGCACGTGCTTGCCGAGCCATTCGTCCTCCACCAGGCTCCACCAGCTGAAGGCCACGATCT
Source organism: Streptomyces syringium (assembly GCF_017876625.1). Taxonomy (NCBI): domain Bacteria; kingdom Bacillati; phylum Actinomycetota; class Actinomycetes; order Kitasatosporales; family Streptomycetaceae; genus Streptomyces; species Streptomyces syringium. Next base: position 6,969,135 of record NZ_JAGIOH010000001.1, on the reverse strand, counting down.
CGGTGTGCGGGAAGGTCCTGGCCGGCTCGCATCCGTCGATGGCCTCGAAGAGCAGGCCCTCGTTCTCGTAGTGGCCGTTGATGACGACCAGCCGGGCGGGCTCGAGCCGTGCGAGGGCCCGCAGGCAGTGCGTGAGGTAGTCGACGAAGGTACCGCCGCCGATGTGGACGGTGCCGGGGAAGTGCAGTCCGCCGCCGCTCTGGGGCAGCGACCTGGCGGAGAACGGCTGGCCGGGGAGGAGCAGACCGCCGACCTCCGCGACCACCTGCCGCGCCAGCGCGTCGGGGATGTCGAAGTCCACCGACAGCGGCAGGTGCGGGCCGTGCTGTTCCAGCCCTCCCACCGGCCAGACCAGGGTGGCGCCGGACACCGCGCCCGGCACCTCCGGGCTGGTCAGGTCGCCGTACGCGGCCACGTTCGTGGTGCGCTGCCGCATGCCCGTCATCCCCTCACCTCTTTGATGCTCCGTCCGACCAGATCCGTGACCGTGCCGCCGTGGGCGCGCAGCCAGTCGTCGAAGCCCTCGCGGATGCCCACCAGCGAGCCGAGCATGTTCGTGTGCAGGGCGGTGTAGACCTGCACGGCGTCGGCGCCCACGCTCAGGTACTCCGCCACGTCGGTGGCGTCCCGGACGCCGCCGCCGCCCATCACGGGCACGTCGGTCCCCCGTCGGCGCAGTGCGAAGATCTCGGCGAGGACCAGGGGTTTGATGCCGGGCCCCGAGTAGCCGAAGACGCCTCCGAGGCGCACCTCACCGGTGTCGGGGTCGACGGCGAGCCCGGCGATGGTGTCGCTCAGGGTGATCGCGTCCGCGCCGCAGGCCACGGCCGCCTCCAGGCGCTCGCCCAGTCGCTCCCCCGCCGCCAGCTTGACGCTGAACGGCACGGGGGTGGCTCGCCGTACGGCGGTCGTATACGCGGCGACCCGCTCGGGGGTGTCCTCCAGGCCGCCCTCTTCGTTGAGACAGGAGATGCCCAGTTCGAGCGCCGGGCTGCCGGCGGCGGTCACGCGCTCGGCGAGCCCGGCGAGTTCCGTCGGGGAGTCCGCGTGCACGGAGGCGATCACCGGCAGTCGGTCGTCGGCGAAGCGGCGCAGCATCGCGCACCAGTCCCCGACGGCTCGGCGGGAGTACGTCGTGCTGTTGAGCATGCCGGTGGGGAGCCGCAGCAGCCGTTCGTCCCCCGAGGGTGCCGGGTTCGGGTGGATGGTCTTGGTGACGACGGCGCCTGCTCCGGCGGCGAGCAGTCTGCGGATGTTGCGTTCCTGGTCGGTGAGCAGGCCCGAGCCGACGACGACGGGTGAGGAGAGGGGCAGGCCGAGGATCTCGGTGGCCCCCGGGTGGTGGGTGCGGTCCGTCACTCCGACATCACGACCTCGCGGCCGACCTTGGAGAGCAGCAACAGCAGCCCGGCGGGGTCCTCGCGCGCTTCGGTCAGGTCGAAGACGCTCACGTCGGCCACCGAGGGCAGTCCGCGCAGCAGGTGGCTGGCGTTGGCGGCCATGGGGGTGGGGGTCACGACGACGATGGGCTTGCCCAGTGCGGAGGCCCAGCCGAGTTCGATGTGGGTGCCGTCGGTGCGCATCAGATCGCCGTCGGTGCCGACGGGCAGGACGGGGACGAACACGTCGCAGCGGCGCATCCAGCCGAAGTCCCGCACGCTGACCTGGTCCGGTGAGAACAGCGGGGTGTCCACCCCGAACTTCTCGGCGACGTGGGCGGAGAACACCGTGCCGTTCACCGCCGTCACCGTTTCGATGACGTCGTGTATCGCATGCCGTAACGGCTCGTGGAAGCCGTCCTGGTGGATCGCGTGCTGGATGGGTCCGCCGACGAAGACGCTGACTCCCGACAGGTCGACAAGGCCCGTGCCGTCGACGCCGTTGGCAGTGGTGTCACTCATGACTTCTCCTGATCTCCTTCGCGGAGCGCGAGGTGGGAGGGTGGTCCTTCGGTGCGTGAGGGCACCCGGCGGTCGTGCTCGGTCCCGGTCGCGCGGGGGCGGTGGCGACGGGGGGCGGCGGAGGCCGAGGACGACGTCACGGAAGAAGGTGGCCGCATGAAGGCGGCGGCTGCTCAAGGACACCGGCAGTCCGGCCCTGTCCGGCTCAGTCCCCCGTCCGGTGACACGGTGCCGTACCACCTGATCTGTTTTTCGGTCCTGTTACCTGCTGGATATGACGTGGGAACAGTCTCCCCGGGTGGTGGGGGAACGGGCACCCCCACTTTGGGGTATGGCCATCCGGCTAGGCCGAACGCCCGGTCATGCGCGTCTGCTGGGGTGCGTCCACGACGTGTTCCACGAGCAGCCGCTCGATGTCGCGGAGGAAGGTGTGGACCTCGGGCGGCGGAAACGCCCTGGTGTCGGCGTTGAGCACCAGCCGCAGCCAGCCGGGCTCCTCGTCGTCGGCGACGAGGAAGAAGTCCTCTCCTTCCGTGAAGGGGTGCCGGGTGACGACGGTGTCGGGCAGGGCGGCGCGCACCGCGTGGGCCGGCGCCGGGCGCCCGCCGCCGCGTGTCTCGTGTGCGGCCCGGATGTCGTTGAAGCAGCAGGACAGACTGATGCCGGTGCCGCGTTCCCGCTCGGCGGCGCGGAGGAGTTCCTCGGCGTGGTCGGGGTCGTACAGGCCGTTGGCGTAGGCGGTCGTGCAGGCGGCGAAGGCGCGCCGGGCGAGGGCGGGCACGCTGTCGCCCGTCAGGTCGATCGTCACCGGTACCTCTTGGTGCAAGTTGGCCACCGCGCAACGGAGTTCGGGGGTGAAGCGGTTGGCGGCCAGCAGCCGGAGGGTGCAGACGGGAAGTCCCGCGCGGCGGCCGAGCAGCGTCGCGACGGCGGTGAGCAGGACCGCGGAGGTGCTCACCCGCCACCGCTCGGCCAGTACCGGCAGGGCGAGGAAGGCGGCGCGGGAATCCATGACGGCGCTGTAGCGGTCCGGCACGCCGGGCTCGGCGGCACGGGCGGCACGGGCGGCACGGGCGGCGAGGGCGGGAAACATCGTGGCGGGCGCGGTGGCCAGTTGGTCCCGCCAGTACGCCCGGGAGCGGGCCAGCAGGGCCTGCCCGCGTGGGGACCGTTCGTACTCTGCCTGCTCGACCGGTTGGCGGAAGGCGGCGGGGGACGGCGCGGGCCGGCCGGTGGTCCGGGCGGCGAGCAGCCGGGTGAGTTCGGCGGCCAGATGGCGCAGGGACATGAGGTCGGCGGCGAGGTGCGAGACATGGAAGGCGGCGAGCACCGGTGCCCCGTCGGCGACGACGACCATGGCCCGGAGGAGCGGGGCCGTGGTGAGGTCGAAGGCGGTCTGCCGCATCCTCCGCCGCCAGGCGCGCAGCACGTCCCGGGGGTCCTCGCCGGGCTCGGTCGCGGCGATCTCGGTTTCGAAGGTTCCGGAGCGCAGCACCCGCTGTGTCAGTGTTCCTTCGGGGCCGGGGCCGAAAGCGGTGCGCAACGCCTCGTAGCGGCCCACGAGTTCACTCAGAACGGTGAGCACGTCCGGTACGGCGGCATGGGGTGGCAGGCCGGCCCAGTGGCTCACGTCGTAGAAGGAGGCGTCGGGTAATTGACGTTGGATCAGGTTCCACATGTGCCGTTGCGCACAGGTCGCGGGGGCGGTGACGGAACGCCGCCCGTAGAAGGGAGTTCGGCTCCGGACGATTTCTGCCACGGCTCGCTGCCTTTCCTTGCCCGGTGGATGAGGCGCTGCGATGCGCTGCGGGCAGGGAAATCCGGTGCGGCAGTCGTCGACGGGCCTCGGACGGATTCAACGTAGCGAAAGGGTTCCGGGAGCGTCACCCCGCACCTGTGGACCTAGCCCTTCGGGTAGCCCGACAGGGCGCCCACCCGGGCCTTTCCCTGCGGTTGAACGAGCGTCGAGCATGGGCTGCGGGCCGCGTCGTCCGCACCACCGCCGCGCGACGGTGCCCTCAGGCGCCGGACGGGCTCGATGTGGCCGGGCTCAGCCACATCAAGCCCGCTGGGTGCAGTCTTCAGCGGTACCTAGTGCATGATCAGTCCCAACTGGATGGCCGTGACCACGGCGGCCGTCCGGTTGGGCGCGCCGAGCTTGAGCAGCAGGCTGGCCACGATCCGTTTGGCGCCATGGCTGGAAATCTTCAGACGCCGGGCGATCTGCTTGTTGCTCAGGCCCTCGGCGAGCAGGAGCAGCACCTCGTTCTCCCGGTCGGTGAGGGCCGCGTCCCGCCGCTGGCGGATCCGGCCCGGTCCGCTGGCCCGCTCCAGGAGCACGCGGGCGAGCGAGGCGGGCATGGGCACCTCACCACCGGCCATCCGCTGGAGCGCGTCCTCCACGGCGGTCGCGGTCAGCTCGCCCTGCACCAGAAAACCGTCCGGCGGGAAGGGACCGGCCAGAATGTTTTCGTCGAGACCGGCATCACTCAGCAGTAGCAAAACCTTCGGGCGCAGGCCACGGACGTCGTCGGGCACGCCGCAGTCGGAGCTGTAGTCGGACTCGTGGAGAAAAAGTATGTCGACGGGACTGGAACGTAAGGCCACTTCGACCTCGTCCCAGTTTTCGCAGTGCGTCACTTCACTGACGACGGACGCCGTCGCCAGCACCGCCCTCAGTCCGAGCTGGAGAACACCGTCACGAACGAGGGTCGTGACGACCAGCTGTCCGCCCAGGGCGGGGGTACCACACGCTACACGGCTCATAGCACTCCTCCGAGCTGTCAGCACATGCCAACGGCATGGCGGTAGTCGCGGTGCTCACTGAACTTGCATCGGGGGCCGATCGGCCCAATTGGATCGTTACCCTCACTTCTTTCGCTGCAACCCATGCGCAACAGCACACTCTCGTCAGTCGGGGCGGGGCGTCGGGCATCGTCGCGTACCGCCCTTGACACCCCTTGACGGACTTTCCACCGCCAACCATGACGAACCAGTCATCTCTGCGGTTTATTTTTCTCCCGCAGGTCCGCAATTCACCCGCCGACCTGCGGGCTTTCGTTTTCCTGGAAAAACCAGTAACTTCCGTGCCACGGCGCGCCCTACCGTGAATTCCAAGACCCGTGGACGGCTCGATGACGAAAAATAGAACAGCGGCCACCGACGCACCCGACCTGCGCGTGGCACCGGGCGGGAAAAGCCCCGGAAATTTACCTCGCTTATGCGTGGCAGATGACATCGGCCGACGCCGATCCGGCGCGCCGGAAATTCCCGGAAGAAGGACCGCGCACAGCGGGACGCATTTCCGGGCGCGGCGGGAAATCATGAGTGAGGAGAGCCGATGACCGCCGATACCCTCCCGGGGACGCACGGCACGGCCGACAAGGCGGCGCCTGCCGCCGGGCCCGCCCCCGACAGCGTCGGCCGCTGGCTCCTGTCCCAGATGCGGCGCTTCCGCTGGTACATCGCCGTCCATCTGCTCGGCAGTGTGATCTGGCAATCGCTGACGGCGGCCATCCCGCTCGTCATCGGGCTGGCCTTCGACGCGATCCTCAAGGAGAACGGGGCTCCCGCCGACTTCGGCACCTTCCACGCCGTCGTCGCGGGCCTGCTGGCCCTGGTGCTGGTGCGCGGGATCTGCGGCATCGCGGCCACCTACTCCCTGGAGGCCTTCGCCAGCGGACTGGAACGGGACGCGCGGGCCGGGGTCTTCGCCAGTCTGCTGCGCAAGAGCCAGCGCTTCTTCAACCGGCACCGCACCGGAGATCTCTCCGCGCGGGCCACCGGCGACGCCGAATCACTGAACCTCATGGTGTCGCCCGGCTTCGACATGGCCGTCGACCTGGCGCTGAACATCGCGATCCCGGTCGTCTTCATCGGCCTGGTCGACCCACGGCTGCTGCTGTCCCCCGTCGTCTTCGTGCTGCTGTTCGTCCTGGCCATGGCCGAGCACGGCCGGCGGCTGGAGCCGGTCTCCGACCTCACGCGTGAGCACTTCGGGTCGATGACGGCCCAGGCCACCGAGAGCATCGCCGGCATCGAGGTGGTCCAGTCGACGAGCGGCACCGACCAGGAGCGTGAGCGCTTCGACCGGCTGGCCACCGCCTACCGCGACGCGGCCGTGCGCCAGGCCCACGCCCAGGCCCTCTCCTTCCCGCCGCTGCTGCTCGTCCTGGCCACGGCGGGCGCCCTGCTGCACTCCGTGTACCTGCTGCGCGCCGGCTCCTTGAGCATCGGTGAACTCGTCGCCGTGCTCGGTCTGATGGGGACCCTGCGCGCCCCCACCCAGCTGGCGTCGTTCAGCATCGGGCTCATCTACTTCGGGCTGTCCGGTGCGCAGCGCATCCTGGAAGTCATCAACGACCGGGACGGCGACGTCGAGTCGGGCGGCGGACACGCGGCGCCCATCGCCGGGGAAGTCGTGATGGAGAACGTCGGCTTCGGATACGACCGTGGCAAACCCGTGCTGCGGGGGATCTCCTTCCGGGTCGCACCGGGGTCGACGGTGGCCCTGGTCGGACCCACGGGCAGCGGCAAGTCCACCCTTCTGCACCTGCTCAATCACACCTACGCGCCCGACGAGGGGCGGGTCCTCATCGACGGTGTGGACGCCGCTGAGTGGGACCAGGCGTCGCTGCGCTCGCAGATCGCGGTGATCGAGCAGGACGTGGTGCTCTTCTCCCGGACCATCGCCGAGAACCTGAGCTTCGGCGCGGGCCCGGACGTCGACCGCGCCACGCTGGAGAAGGCGGCCCGCACGGCCCAGGCACACGACTTCATCATGGCGAGCGAGCACGGCTACGACACCGTCGTCGGCGAGCGCGGCGTCACCCTCTCCGGCGGGCAGCGCCAGCGGCTGGCCATCGGCCGGGCACTGGTGACCGATCCGCGCATCCTCGCCGTCGACGACGCGACCAGCGCCGTCGACAGCGCCACCGAGCACGAGCTGCAGCTGGCGATGCGGCGCGCCTCGGCGGGACGCACCACCTTCCTGATCACACCGAGGCTGTCCCGCATCCGCGCGGCCGACCACATCCTCGTGCTCGACAAGGGCCGGATCGTCAGCCAGGGCAGTCATGACCAACTCCTGCGCGACTGCGAGTTCTACCGCAGGATCTTCGCGCCCTATGCGAGCGGACCGACGGCAACCGGCGAGGCCGGGGCGCGGGCAGAGGAGGGATCCCCCTGATGGCGCACCTTCTGGACGGCATCGACCCGGACGGCTACGACCGCGCCTACGGCGACCGTGAACTGACGCGCCGCATCGTCCCGTACTTCCGGGGGTGGGGCCGGGTCGTGGCGTTCGTGACCGCGGCGGTGATCGTGGCGGCGGTCGCGGGCAGTGCCGCGCCCGTTCTGGTGGCCCGTACCGTGGACTCGGCAGCGGGCGAGGACGGCACGGGGACGGTGGCGCTGCTGGTGGCGGTCATCGTCGTCACGGGCGCCGCCGCCTGGCTGTTCACCTTCCTCCAACAGCGCCTCACCGGCACCCTGGTCGGTGATGTGGTGCTGAAACTGCGCGAGGACGCCTTCCGGGCGGCCACGCGGCAGGACATGGCGTTCTACGACAGCCACCCCACCGGGGCGCTCGTCAGCCGGGTCACCAACGACACCCAGTCGTTCGCCACCCTCATCACCATGGTGCTCGGCCTGCTCGGCCAGGTGCTGATGATCCTGCTGCTGATGGTGGCCCTGTTCGTGATCAATGTGCCGCTGGGGCTGCTGACCGCGGCCGTGGCCGGGGTCATCGTGGCCGTCAGCCTCGGCTTCCGGCGCGTGGCGCGCAGCGCGTCGCAGCAACAGCAGCGCGCCCTCGCCGAGGTCCACGGCTATGTGCAGGAGAGCCTGCGGGGCATCGCCGTGGCGCGCAACTACCGGGGTGAGGAGGCCGCCGAGGCGGGGCTCCGGGAGGTCAACGGGCGGTGGTTCAGGGCGAGTGTGCGGTTGAACCGGCTCTTCAGCGGGGTCTTCCCGCTGCTGATCTCCCTGACCGGGCTGGGGACCGTCGCGGTGGTCCTGGTGGGCGGGCACGCCGTGGAGGCGGGCGGCGTCTCGGCCGGTGAATGGGTGCTGTTCCTGGAGGCGTTGGCGCTCTTCTGGTCCCCGCTGACCAGCATCGCCTCCTTCTGGAACCAGCTGCAGCAGGGCCTCGCGGCCGGCGAGCGCATCTTCGCGCTGATCGACCGCGAGCCGGCGGTGCGGCAGCTTCAGCAGCTGCCCGTGCCCCACCTGCGCGGTGACCTGGAACTGCGCGACGTGACCTTCGGCTACAGCGCCGACCGGCCCGTACTGAAGGACGTCAGCCTGAAGATCGCCGCGGGTGAGACCGTCGCCCTCGTCGGGCACACCGGCGCGGGCAAGTCCAGCGTCGTACGCCTGCTCATGCGCGCCTACGAATTCCAAGGGGGGCAGGTGCTGGCCGACGGCCAGGACGTGCGGACCCTCGACCTCGACCAGTACCGGCGGTGTCTCGGCGTCGTCACCCAGACGCCGTTCCTCTTCTCCGGCACCGTCGCGGACAACATCGGCCTCGGCCGGCCGGGCGCGGACCGCCAGGAGATCGAGGCCGCGGCGCGCGCGGTGGCGGGCGGCGACTGGCTGGATCAGCTGCCCGAGGGGCTGGATACCCCCACCGACGAGGGCGGCCGGAACCTCTCGACGGGACAGCGGCAGATCATCGCACTGGCCCGGGTCTTCCTGCAGGACGCCTCGGTGCTCGTCCTCGACGAGGCGACCGCCAGCATCGACCCGCTGACCGAGGCACAGATCCAGGAGGGCCTCGACGTGCTCGCCGCCGACCGCACCACCATCGTCGTCGCGCACCGGCTGCCGACCGTCCGCAAGGCCGACCGGATCGTCGTCGTCGACGACGGGCGCGTGATCGAGCAGGGCGACCACACCACCCTGCTGCGGCGGAACGGCGCCTACAGCCGCCTCTACGAGAGGTACTTCCGCTACCAACAGCCGGACGTCGATCCGGCCGACGGCCCGGTGGGCGGGATCCCGGATCCGGCGGACGCGGGGCGCTCCCGGGGAACGGCACGGACGGCGGACAGCGAAGAGGCGGGTACGGTCGATGCGTTCAACAACTGAAGCCCCCGGCACGCTGGCCGACCTGGTGCGCGCCGCCGCAAAGGCCCGCCCCGGCGCCACGGCCCTGCGGTCCGGCGAGGAGACGCTCACCTTCGGCGCACTGGCGGAAGCGATCCTTGCCACCGCCCGGCGGCTGCGCCACCACGCCCCGCCCGCCGACGGCACGGCGGCACTGCTCTTCGAGAACACCCCGGGGTGCGCCGTGGCCTTCCTGGCCGCCGCCTGCACCGGGACGCGCCTGGTGCCGCTCGAACCCGACACGGGCGAGGACCGTCTGCTGGCGCTGCGGCGGGAGCTGGGGCCACTGACCGTCATCGGCCACGAGGCGAAGCTGCGCGCGCTGCGCCTGCCCGGTGCCGCGTCCGCCGACCGGTGGCAGGGCGGCGGTCTTCTCCCCGTCGAGGAACCGCCGGGCGGCACACCGGCGCCGCGTTCCGACGACGCGCCACTGCCCGCGGCCGGGCCCGATGCCCCCTTCCTGTACCAGTACACCTCCGGTTCGACCGGCGAGCCCAAGGCGGCCGTGCACTCCCAGCGCGACCTGGTGCACGGCGGGGAGATCTACGCGCACACCTACGGCATCACCGCGGCCGACCGCATACTGGCCGCGGTTCCCCTGCTGCACTCCTTCGGCATGGTCGCGGGTCTGGTCACCGCGCTGTGCACAGGGGCCGAGCTGGTGCTGCCGGGCCGTTTCGTGCCCGCCAAGCTGCTGCGGACGGTACGCGAGCAGGCCTGCACGGTACTGGTGACGACCCCGCTCGCCTGCGATCTGCTGGCCCGCTCGGCCGCCGCCGACCGTGGGCAGCCGCCGCCCGGCTCGTTGCGGCTCTGTCTGTCCTCGGGTGCCGCGCTGCCCGCCCCGGTGGCGGACCGCTTCCGCGAACACTGCGGGCCGGTCGTCCAGCAGATCTACGGCAGCACCGAGGCCGGCATCATCGCCGCGCAGCGCGTGGAGGACGAGGGCGCGGACCGCGGGGTGGGCAGCCCGGTGCGCGGCGTACGGATCCGGCTCGTCGACGAGCGGGGCCGGGACGTGCCCCCGGGTGCCACGGGCAGCCTGTGGGTGCGCACCCCCGCGATGTTCACGCACTACCTCGACCGCCCCGGACCCACCGGGCAGGCGTTCCGCGACGGCTGGTACGTGACGGGGGACATGGCCCGCACGGACAGCGAGGGGCGTCTGCATCTGGTCGGCCGCAAGGACTCGTTCATCAACGTGGGCGGCAAGAAGGTCAACCCCACCGAGGTCGAGGAGGTCCTGCTGGCCCATCCGGCCGTCGCCGAGGCGGTGGTGTGGGGCGAGCGGGGGGAACAGGCGGACGGCGCCGACGGTGTGAGCGAGCGGGTACGGGCCACCGTGGTGGCGCGGGCGCCGCTGAGCGCGGCCGACCTCGCGGCCCACTGCCGCGGCCGGCTGCTGCCGCACCAGGTGCCCGGCGGGGTCGAGTTCGTCGCCGCCCTGCCGAAGAGCGCGCTGGGCAAGATCCGGCGGGCGGCGGTGGCGGACGCCGCGGCCCGGAAGGAGGTCACGGGCGGGGCCGCCGGCGACTGAAGGCCAAAACGCACGCCGTGAGCACAACGGCCGCTTGCCGCTCCAGGGCGACCTGGAGCGGCAAGCGGCCGCGGGTGTCACCGGGGCCGGGGCCCCGTGCGGATCACCCCGTTTCCTCGGTCATCCGCTCGACCACGAGGTCCGTCAGCACACGCGGCGTCGGGCACTCGTAGAGCACGTCGGCCGCCCAGTCCAGGCCGGTCAACGTGGCGAGGTGATCCCGCAGTTCGAGCGCGGTGACCGAGGTCAGGCCGAGGTCGAAGAATTCGTCCTCGGCGCCGATCTCGGTCGCCGACTCATAGCCGAGCACGGCCGCGGCGAGTGTCTGCACGCCGCCCAGCACGGCCTCCGCCCAGCGCTCCGGCGGCAGCTTTGCCAGCGTCGCCCGCAGTTCGGAGTCCTGGCTGCCCGGGGCCTCCGACTGGCCGTCCGCCGACGCCACTTCGGCCGACGGCTCGGCCGACGGCTCCACAGGGGCCGGTTGCGCGGTGTCGGGCTCCGCGACGGGCGGTACCGTCTCCGGCGCTCCGGCGGCAACCGGTGTCGGGGTGTCCGTCGTGAGGGCCGGAGCGACGGTCGGCGCGAGGAGTCGTACGGCCGGCTCGTCGGTGGCGATGGCCCGGCACAGTCCGAGCACGGCGGCACGGGGATCGAGGCCGGGGCCGACCGCCACGACACGCACGGCGCTGCCGTCCCCGCCCGCTTCCCGCGCTGTCGCCGCCACGCGGTCGCCGACGGACACGACGGTCACCAGGGGCGCTGCCACGTCGTCGAATCCGGTGCCGGCGCGGACGATCGCCGCCGTGAGCCGCACCGGGCTCTCGGCGCCACCGAACTTGACGGCGCCGGGCGGGCAGGTCACCCCACCGGCCACCAGGCAGCGGGCGCCTGCCCTCAGCACGGCGTCGACGATCGCCTCGGTCAGCGCGTCCGAAGGGCCCGCCACTAGGACATCGCCCTGGGGCCGCCACTGACCGGCCGGAGTCACCGGCTCGTACTCGCGCACGAACCTGCCGTCCGCCTGGATCAGCGTCTCCCGGTGCCCGTCGGCGATGGCCGCGCAGAGCCGGGCCCTGACGCGGGCGTCGATGCCCTGCGGCAGGGTCACGACGTGGTCGCCCTCGGGCGCCGTGCCGCCGTCGGTGAGCACCCACCGGGGCACACCGGGCTCGGCGACCGGTTCGGCGCCGGGCAGCGCGACCACGAGGTCGGGCCGCTCACCGCCGCCCGACCGGACGCGGGCACCGTGCCGGACCAGGACACCGGCGATGGCGTCGGCCAGGTCGTCGTCTCCCCCGTCGGGGGCGAGCAGCAGCACATCGTGTGCGAGGACCGGCGCGGACGCGTCCGGCACCGGCGTCCACCGGGCCCTCTCCATGACCGGGGCACTCACGCCGAACCGCAGCCGGCCGAGGGCCGCGAGCACCTGAGCCGGTGTCTCGTCGCCCCGCAGGTCCAGCAGGCCGAGGGCGGTGGTGACGTCGGCGCCGTCGACGGCCGACCAGAACGGATCCAGCGTGGCGTCCGTCGTGACCGCGGGCGCCGCGGGTTCGGGCTGCTGCGCAACGGCCGGTTCGGGCCAGTAGCGACGGCCGTTGAAGGCGTACGTCGGCAGCGGCACCCGGTGCGCCGGCCTGCCCGCGTGGACGGCCGTCCAGTCGACGTCCACGCCGTGGGTGTGCAGGAGCGCCAGGGCTTCGGTGGCGGCACGGACGTCGTCGCGGCCGCGCCGCAGCAGGGCGACGGGTCGGACCACGGTGTCCGGCAGGCACACCTCCGCGGCCGGGGCGAGTACGGCGTCGGGGCCCACCTCCAGGAAGGCCGTGGCCCCCTTCTCGTGCGCCTGCTGGACGGCGTCGGCGAACCGGACCGAGCCACGCAGCTGGTCCACCCAGTACTCGGGGGTGTCCATGGCCCGGTCGGTCCGGACGGTGGAGACGACGGGGATCCGGGCCTGCCCGAACCGCATCGTCTCCGCGACCGCCCGGAAGCCGTCGAGCGCCGGCTCGACGTGGGGCGAGTGGAAGGCGACGTCCACGCGCAGGCGGCGGGTGCGATGGCCGCGGTCCGCCAGTTCCTTGGCAGCGGCCAGCACCGCTTCCTCGTCCCCGGACAGGACGACCGCCCGGGGGCCGTTGACGGCGGCGATCTCCACCTGGCCGGTGCGGCCGTCCAGCACGGCGAGCACGTCCTCCTCCGTCGCCCGCACCGACACCATCGCTCCCCCTGCGGGCAGCGCGCCCAGGGCGCGGCCGCGCGCGGCCACCAGCGTGGCGGCGTCGGCGAGGGGCAGCAGACCGGAGACGCAGGCCGCCGACAGCTCACCGATGGAGTGGCCGACGAGGGCCTCGGGCACGACGCCCCAGGACGACAGCAGCCTGAACTGGGCGATCTGGAGGGCGAACAGCGCCGGCTGGGTGTACTCGGTGCGGTCCAGCAGGTCCTCCCGCTCGAAGACCACCTCCCGCAGCCCCGTTTCCAGGTCGAAGTGCGCGGCCACCTCGTCGAAGGCTTCCGCGTACACAGGGAACGTCTCGTACAGTCCGCGTCCCATGCCCGGCAGTTGGCTGCCCTGGCCGGTGAACAGGAGGGTCAGCCGCTGCCTGCTCGCGGTCGACCGCCGCAGGCCGTCGGCCGCGCGGCCGGCCGCCAGGGCCGTCAGGGCCGCGCGCGTGCCCGGCTCGTCGGAACCGGTCACCAGGGCCCGGTGGCGGTGGGCGGAGCGGGTGGTGGACAGGGCCCGCGCCACCGCGGCGGGGTCGGACGTGTCCGCCTCCAGCAGTCGCCGCGCCTGTGCGCGCAGCGCCTCCTCGGAGCGCGCCGACAGCAGCCAGGGCACGCCTTCCAGGGCGGGCAGCGTCTCCGGGGCGTCCACCGGCGGCGCCTGCTCGATCACCACGTGCACATTGGTGCCGCTGATGCCGAACGAGGACACGCCCATGCGGCGCGGGCCGGGCTGCTCGGGCCAGGGCTCCGCCGAGGCGAGCAGGGCGACGTCGCCGGTGCTCCAGTCGACGTGCGGGGAGGGCTCGTCGATGTGCAGGCTGCGCGGCAGCAGTCCGTGCCGGATGGCCAGGACGGCCTTGATGACTCCCGCGATGCCGGCCGCCGCCTGGATGTGGCCGATGTTGGACTTCAGCGAGCCGAGCCGCAGCGGCTCCGGGCGGTCCTGGCCGTAGACCGCGAGGACGGCCTGTGCCTCGATCGGGTCGCCGAGCTCCGTGCCCGTGCCGTGTGCCTCGACGGCGGCCACGTCGGTGGGGCGCAGGCCGCCCGCGGCGAGGGCCGCGCGCATCACCTGTTCCTGGGCCCGGCCGTTGGGGGCCGTGAGGCCGTTGCTCGCGCCGTCGGAGTTCAGCGCGCTGGCGCGCAGCACGGCCAGCACCTCGTGTCCCAGGGCGCGGGCCCGTGACAGGCGTTCGACGAGCACCACGCCGACGCCCTCGCCCAGCGCGGTGCCGTCGGCGGCGGCCGCGAAGGGCTTGCACCGGCCGTCGACGGCCAGTCCGCGCTGGCGGCTGAACTCGACGAAGGGCACCGGTGTGGAGAGCACCGTGACACCGCCGGCGAGTGCGAGGTCGCACTCCCCCGCCCGTACCGCCTGGGCGGCGAGGTGCAGCGCGGTCAGCGAGGACGAGCAGGCGGTGTCGACGGTGACCGTCGGGCCCTCCAGCCCGAAGGTGTAGGCCACCCGGCCGGACAGCACACCGCCGCCGACACCGGGGGCGAGGAAGCCCTCGGCGGCGGCGTTCTCCAGGAGGCGGCCGTAGTCCTGGTACATGGCGCCCACGAACACACCGGTCCGGGTGCCCCGCAGGGTGGCGGGGTCGATGCCGGCGTCCTCGCACGCCTCCCAGACCGTCTCCAGCAGGAGCCGCTGCTGCGGGTCCATCGCGAGGGCCTCGCGCGGTGACACCCCGAAGAAGGCGGCGTCGAAGGCGGTGGCGTCGGTCATGAAGCCGCCGTGCCGGACGTAGGAGCTGCCCGCGGCCGCGGGGTCCGCGTCGTAGAGGCGCTCCAGCGGCCAGCCGCGGTCGTCGGGGAACGGGGAGATGCCGTCGCGTTCGGCGACCAGCATGTCCCAGAGGTCCTCCGGGGAGCGGACACCGCCGGGGATCCTGCATCCGATGCCGACGAGGACGATGGGGTCGTCCGCGTCGGCGGTGGTGCCGGGGGCCGTCACGGCCGCCGTCGCCGGGGCGGCCCCCGCGAGCAGCTCGTCCAGGTGGCGGGTCAGCGCGGCCGGGTTGGGGTGGCTGAACACCAGGGTGGCGGGCAGCCGCAGGCCGGTGGCGCCGGCGAGGCGGTTGCGCAGTTCGACGGCGCTGAGCGAGCCGAACCCCGCGTCCTTGAACGCCCGGTCGGGGTCGACCAGGTCCGGTGATGTGTGGCCGAGCACGGCGGCGGTGTGGCCGACCACCAGGTCGAGCAGGATGCGCCGCCGGTCGGCTCCGCTCTTCCCGGCGAGGCGGCCGGCGAGTTCGGAGTCGGCGACCGGTCCCCCGGGGGTGGCGGTGCGCCGCGCCGGCGCGCCGAGCAGGTCGCGGAGCGGGACGGGCACGGCCTCGCCCTGGGCCCGCAGGGCGGCCGTGTCGAGCCGGATCGGGGCGAGCACCGGCTCGTCGGAGGCCAGGGCGGCGTCCAGCGCGGCCAGCGCGTCGGCGGTCGGCAGCGGCAGGAAGCCGGAGCGGCCGAAGCGGGCGCGGTCGACGCCCTCCGTCATCTCGCTGGTGGCGTCCCACAGGCCCCAGGCCAGCGACACGCCGGGCAGTCCCCGGGCGTGGCGCAGCCGGGCCAGGGCGTCGAGTCCGGCGTTGGCCGCGGCGTAGTTGGCCTGTCCGAGTCCGCCGAGGACGCCCACGGCGGAGGAGAACAGCACCAGCCGTGCCTCGGGCAGCAGTTCGTGCAGGTGGCGTGCGGCGTCGAGCTTGGGCTCCAGCACGCGCGGGAGGCGCTGCGGTGTCAGGTCGGTCACCAGGCCGTCGTCGAGTGCGCCGGCGGCGTGCACGACCGTGGTGAAGGCGGCTGTCCCGACCAGTTCCGCCAGCGCGGCGCGGTCGGCGACGTCGCAGGCGACGACCCGGACGGTCGCACCGGCTTCGGTCAGCTCCTCGGCGAGTTCGGTCATGCCGGGTGCCTGTGTCCCGCGCCGGCTGGCCAGGACCAGCTCCCGTACGCCGCGGGTGTGCACGAGGTGCAGGGCGACGAGCCGGCCGAGCGTCCCGGACGCCCCGGTCACGAGGGTCGTGCCGAGGTCGGCCGCCTCGCCCGTGGCGGGGGCGGCGCGGACCAGTCGCGGCACGCTCGCCGCGCCCGACGCGAGGGTGATCTGCGGTTCGCCGGCGGCCAGTGCGGCGGGGACGGCGGCGAGGGTGGCGTCCTCGTCGTCGGCCAGGTCGAGCAGCAGGAAACGGTCGGGGTGTTCGAGCTGGGCGGACCGTACGAGGCCCGCGACGGCGGCTTCCGCCACGTCGTCGTGGACGCGGCGGGTGACCACGACGAGCGTCGGGGCCGGGTGCTGCGTGGTCTCGCTGTTGCCGTCGTCGGCCACCCAGTCGTGCACGAGGCGGAGCGCGTCGCGCACGGCGTCGGCGGGGTCGCCGGTGGGAGCCGGGACGAGCACGAAGCGGGCGGCGTCCTGGGAGGGTTGCTTCTTGAGCAGCCGGGCGAGGTCCGCGTCGCGGACGGCGTAGTCCTCGTCGTCTCCCGTCGCGTCGGGCAGGGTGCGGGCCACCTGCTCGGGGCGCAGGAGGTCGCCGCGGTCGGGCCGGTTGAGGGCGCCCGCCGGGAGCTCGCGGAGCACCAGGGTGTCCACCGACGCGACCGGTGCCCCGGAGGGGTCGGTGAGGGCGAGGCGGACGGCGTCGGGTCCGGCGGCGGAGAGCGTGACGCGGACGGTGTCCGCGCCGACGGCGTGCACGCGCAGGCCCTGCCACTCGAAGGGCAGCGAGGGACGGCCGTGTTCCTGGGTGAGGAAGCCGCCGAGCGCCACCGGGTGCAGGCACGCGTCGAGCAGGGCCGGGTGGAGGGTGAAGCCGTCGGCCCCGTCGGCGCCGGGCAGGGCGACCTCGGCGAACAGATCGCCGCCCTGGCCCCGCCACAGCGCCCGTACGCCGCGGAAGGCCGGGCCGTACGCCAGGCCCGCCTCCTCCAGCCGGGCGTACAGCGCCTCGACGTCGAGCGGTTCCGCGTCGGACGGCGGCCATACGGCGGGCGCCGCCGGCGGTTCGTCACCGGCGGGCAGCAGGACGGCGGTGGCGTGCGTGGTCCAGTGCCCGGCGCCGGTCCGGGCGTGCAGGGTCAGCCCGCGGGAGCCGTCCCGGTCCTGACCGGTGATGTCGATGCGCAGCCGGACGTCGGCGTCGTCGGGCAGGACGACGGGGGTGAGCAGGGTGAGCTGGTCGACGGCGGCACAGCCGACCTCGTCGCCCGCCCTGGACACCAGCTCCGCCAGCGCCGCGCCGGGCACGACGATGTGCCCTTCCACGGTGTGGTCGGCGAGCCAGGGCTGGGCGGCGAGGGTCAGCCGGCCGGTCAGCACCACGCCCTCGGCCCCGGACAGGGCGGCCCGCAGGACGGGGTGGTCGACGTTGTCGAGGCCCAGCGCGGTCGCGTCGCCGGTGCCGGCGGCGGTGCGCAGCCAGTACGGCTCGGTGACGAACGCGGTGGTGGGCAGCTCGACGCGGCGGGCGCCGGGCCAGACGGCGGACCAGTCGGGCCGCACGCCCTTGACGTGCAGCTGGGCGAGGGCGAGGAGCAGTTGTTCCGGTCCGCCCTCGTCCCGGCGCAGCGTGTGGGCGACGGCGGTGTCGGTGCCGAGGGAGTCGACGGTCTCCTGTGCGCCGTTGGTGACGACGGGGTGCGGGCTGACTTCCAGCAGGGTGCCGCAGCCGCGCTCGACGAGGGCGGTGACGGCTTCGTCGAAGCGCACCGTCTCGCGCAGGTTGCGGTACCAGTAGTCGGCGTCGAAGGCGTCGGCGCCGTCGATCCAGCGGCCTTCCACGGAGGAGAAGAAGGGGACCTCGGGGGCGCGCGGGCGCACCGGGGCGAGGGCTTCCAGCACCTGCTCGCGGACGGCTTCGACGTGGGCGCTGTGCGACGCGTAGTCGACGTCGACGCGCCGGGCGCGCACGCCGTCCGCCTCGCAGGCGGCGAGGAGTTCGTCGAGCGCGTCGGTGTCGCCCGAGACGACCACCGAGGCCGCGCCGTTGACGGCGGCCAGCGACAGCCGGCCCTCCCAGCGGCGCAGCCGTTCGCGGGCGTCCTCGGCCGGCAGGGCGAGGGACATCATGCCGCCACGGCCGGAGATCGCCGTCAGGGCCCGGCTGCGCAGGGCCACGACGCGGGCGGCGTCCTCGACGGTCAGGGCACCGGCCACGCAGGCGGCGGCTATCTCGCCCTGGCTGTGGCCGACGACGGCGGCGGGCCGGACGCCGAGCGAGCGCCACACCTCCGCGAGGGCGACCATGACGGCGAACAGGGCGGGCTGGACGACGTCGACGCGGTCGAGGTCGCCCTCGCCGCGCAGGACGGCCGTCAGCTCGAAGTCGACGTGCGGGGCGAGCGCCGCCTCGCACTCGGCTATCCGCGCGCGGAACACCTCGTTGGTGTCGAGCAGGCGCACGGCCATGTCCCGCCACTGCGAGCCCTGGCCGGGGAAGAGGAAGGCCACCGGGCCCGAGGGTCCGGTGGTGCCCTCCACCACGGCGGGCGACGGGCGGCCGGCGGCGAGCTCGGTCAGGGCCGCGAGGAGCTCGGAGGAGTCGGTGCCGAGGACGACCGCACGGTGTTCGTGCGCGGCGCGGGTGGTGGCCAGCGAGAAGGCCACGTCGCGGGGGTGGAGTTCAGGGCGGTCGGCCAGGAAGCCGGCGAGGGCCGCGGCCTGGGCGTGCAGCCCGGCGGCCGAACGGCCGGACAGCGGCCAGGCCCACGGGCCCGCCGCGGCGTCCTCGGCCCGGTCGTCGGCCTCGGTCCCGGCCTCGTGCTCGGCCCCGTCCTTGATGACGGGCGGCTCCTCCAGGACCACGTGGGCGTTGGTGCCGCTGACGCCGAACGAGGACACGGCCGCGCGCCGGAGGTCCTCGCCGGCGGGCCACGGCACGTCGTCGGTCAGGAGTTCCACGGCGCCCGCCGACCAGTCCACGTACGGGGTCGGGGCGTCGAGGTGCGGGGTGCGGGGCAGCACCCCGTGCCGCATGGCCATGACGGTCTTGATGATCCCGGCGACGCCCGCGGCGGCCTGGGTGTGCCCGAGGTTGCCCTTGACCGACCCCAGGCGCAGCGGCTTCTTCCGCTGCTTGCCGTACACGGCGAGCACGGCCTGGGCCTCGACGGGGTCGCCGAGCGGGGTGCCGGTGCCGTGCGCCTCCACCGCGTCGACCTGCTCGGGGGTGAGGCCGGCGTCGGCCAGGGCCTCCCGGAGGACGCGCTGTTGGGCGGGGCCGTTGGGCGCGGTGAGGCCGTTGCTGGCGCCGTCGGAGTTGACGGCGGTGCCGCGGACGACCGCCAGCACCCGGTGGCCGTTCGCCACCGCCGCCGAGAGCCGCTCGACGACGAGCACGCCCACGCCCTCGGACCAGGCGGTGCCGTCGGCGGCGGCGGCGAACGGCTTGCACCGGCCGTCGGGGGCGAGGCCCCGCTGGCGGCTGAACTCGATGAAGCCGGTGGGGGTGGCCATCACCGTGGCACCGCCGACGAGGGCCATCTCGCACTCGCCGCGGCGCAGGGACCGCACGGCCAGGTGCAGGGCGACCAGCGACGACGAACAGGCGGTGTCCACCGTGATGGCGGGGCCGCGCAGCCCGAGCTGGTAGGCCACCCGCCCGGAGACGACGCTGCCCGCGCCCTGGGCGCCGGGGTAGTCGTGGTGCATCACGCCGGTGAACACACCGGTGCGGCTCTCGCGCAGCACAGTCGGGTCCAGGCCCGCCCGCTCGACGGCCTCCCAGGAGGTCTGGAGGATCAGCCGCTGCTGGGGGTCGGTGTGGAGGGCTTCCTTCGGCGAGATGCCGAAGAACCCGGCGTCGAAGGAGGCGGCGCCGTGCAGGAAGCCGCCCTCGCGGACGGTGGTCGTGCCCGGGTGGTCGGGGTCGGGGTGGTAGAGCGCGTCCAGGTCCCAGCCGCGGTCGGCCGGGGACAGTGTGATCCCGTCGCGGCCCTCGGCGACCAGGGACCAGAGGTCCTCGGGCGATTCGACGCCGCCGGGGTAGTGGCAGGCCATGCCGACGATCGCGATGGGCTCGGCGGAGCGCTCCTCGACGTCGCGCAGCCTCTGCCGTGCCGTCTGGAGTTCCGCGGTGACCCGCCGCAGGTAGTCGCGGAGCTTGTCCTCGTTGGTCATCGGTTGCGGTCCTCCAGTCCCGGCAGCGGGGTGCCGAGCTCAGCGTCGATCAAAGCGAAGACCTCGTCGTCGGTCGCGGTCTCGTAGGTGGTGAGGGGGCCCGGCGCGGTGCGGGGCGCCAGGCGTTCGAGCAGGCCGCGGACCCGTTCCACGGCGCGGTCCCGGGCCGTGTCGTCCATGTCCTCCTCCGCCGCGGTGAGCGCGGTGGCGAGGCGGTCGAAGGCCTCGGACAGGGTCGGCAGGCCGTCCTCGCCCGACGCGCCGGCGAACCGCTCGTCGAGGTGGTCGACCAGGTCGGCCGGGGTGGGGTGGTCGAACACGAGCGTGGCCTCCAGGGACAGCCCCAGGGCCGCGCCGAGCCGGTTGCGGAACTCGATGGAGCTCAGCGAGTCGAACCCGAGCTCCTGGAACGACCGGTCGGATTCGATCGCGGCGGCGCCCGAGTAGCCGAGCACGGCCGCGGCCTGACCCCGGACCAGCGTGGACAGCCTGGCCCGCCGCTCGTCGGGGCGAAGGCCCGTGAGGCCCGGGTCGACGGCGGGCGCGTCGGCCGGCTCCGGCGCGACGAGGCCGCGCAGGAGGTGCGGCACGACGGCGGCCCGGCCGGAGCCGAGGCGCACGGCGGTGACCTCCGGGTGTCCTCCGGCGAGGGCTGCGTCGAGCAGCCGCAGGGCGGCGTCGGTCGGCAGCGGCTCCACGCCGCCGCGGGCCAGCCGGTCGCGGTCGGCGACCATGCCGTCCTCGGTCGCCCACGGTCCCCAGGCCACCGAGACGGCCCGCCGGCCGGTCCCGGCGCGGTGCCGGGCGAGGGCGTCGAGGAAGGCGTTGGCCGCGGCGTAGTTGCCCTGGCCGGGGCCGCCCAGAACGCCCGCCACCGAGGAGAACAGCACCAGTTCGGCGTCCGGCAGCAGTTCGTGGAGGTGTGTCGCGCCGTCGATCTTGGGGCGCAGCACGCGTTCGAGGCGCTCGGCGTCGAGGGCGGTGACGACCCCGTCGTCGAGGACGCCCGCGGCGTGCACCGCCATCGTCACCGTCCGGTCGGCCAGCAGGGCGGCGAGGGCCGTCCGGTCGGCCACGTCGCACGCGGCGGTCTCGATGCGGGCGTCCAGCCCGGCCAGGTCCGCCGGGCGCCGGCCGCTGCGGCTGACCAGCAGCACGTCGCGTACGCCGTGCCGTTCCACGAGGTGACGGACCACGGGCCCGGCGAGGGCACCGCTCGCGCCGGTGACGAGGACCGTGCCGGGCCGGCGCGGCTCGCCCGGGGACCCCGGGGACGCGGTGGCCGGGGTGCGGACCAGGCGGGCGCCGAGCACCCGCCCGTCGCGCAGCGCCAGCCCGGGTTCGTCGGAGCCCAGCGCGCGGGGCAGCGCGGAAAGGCCGTCCGCCTCGACGAGGGTGAAGCGTCCGGGGTGTTCGGACTGGGCGGAGCGCACCAGGCCCCACGCCGCGGCGGTGGCCGGGTCGGGGGCGGTGGTGAGCAGGACCAGCCGGGCGGCCGCGTACCGCTCGTCGGCCAGCCACTCCTGGAGCAGGCCGAGCACCCGGGTGGTGAGCGCGCGGGCGGCGGCGGCCGTCGGTCCGGCGGAGACGACGGGCAGGACGACGACCGGCGGCACGTCCGGCAGCGCGGACGGCTCCGGCGCCCGGAGCACCTCGGCCCCGGACGCGCCCAGCGCGGCGCCGATCCCGTCCGGGTCCGGGCCGAGCACCGCGTAGCGGGCGTGCGGGTCCGCCTCCGGGGTGTCGACGGGCACCCACTCGATGTGGTGGAGCGGGTCGGCGGGGGTGCCGGCCCGGCGCAGGACGACCGAGTCGACGGACGCCACGGGAGCGCCGGCGCGGTCCGTGAGCCGGACCTCGACCACGTCGTCGCGGAGGTGGACGACCCGTACCCGGGCGGCGGTCGCGCCGACGGTGTGGAGGCGCACCCCGGACCAGGCGAAGGGCAGGTAGGGGCGGTCGCCGTCGAGCTTCGAGGCGAGTGCCACGGTGTGCAGGGCGGCGTCGAGCAGCACCGGGTGCAGACCGTGCGGCCCGGCGTCCCCGTCGGGTACGACCACGTCGGCGTAGACCGCGTCGGCGGTGCGCCAGGCGCGGCGCAGGCCCTGGAAGGCGGGCCCGTATCCGGACAGGGTGTCGTAGAGCCGGGTGACGTCCACCTCCTCGGCGTCCTCCGGGAGGGGCGGGGTGCTCGGGGCCTCGTCGGGGGCGGGGGCGAGGGTGCCCGTCACATGGGCGGCCCAGTCGGCGTCCGCGGGGCGGGCGTGCAGCTCGAAGTCCCGCCGCCCGTCCGCCGAGGGCGGGCCGACGACGAGGCGTACGTCCGCGTCGCCCGACGGCAGCGTTGTGTGGGTCACGAGCTCGGCGATCCGGGGGCAGCCGAGTCGTGCTCCGGCGTGCAGGGCCAGGTCGACGAAGTACGTCCCGGGGACGAGCACGGTGCCGTCCACGGTGTGGTCGGCCAGCCAGGGCCGGTCGGCCGTGGAGATCCGGGTGCTGAAGACGTGCCGGTCGGGCAGCTCGACCAGGTCGGCCAGTGCGGCGGGCGCTGCGGGCTCGACCGGCGCGGTCCGCTCGACCGGCGCGGGCAGGCTGGTCCGGGGCGCCGGGGCGGTCTCGATCCAGTGCCGTTCGCGGGCGAACGGGTAGCCGGGCAGCGAGAGCCGGCGCGGGCGGCCGGGAGAGGGGACGGTGATGTCCGCTCCCTCGACCCAGGCCCGTGCCAGGGTCTCCAGGTCGTCCCCGGTGACCGGGGCGGCGGAGCGCCGCCGCCGGCCGCGGTGGCAGCCCGTCCCGGTGCGCAGGGCCTCGGCGAACTCGGCGGTGGTGGTGGCGACGACGGCGAGCCGCTCGTCGAGGTGGTCGCGTCCGGCCCAGAGCGTGAAGGCGAGGGCCGCCGGGTCCACGGGCGGGGCCGCCGCGGCGAGCCCGGCCGCCAGTCCGGCCGGGGTGGTGCCCCCGTCGACGGGCAGCCGGACGCCGAAGACCTCCTCGACACGGTGGGCGAGCTCGGCCAGCCGCGGGTAGTCCAGGCCGAGTTCGGCCAGCGGTTCGCGGGGGTCGGCCGGGAAGCCCACGACCTCGGTGAGGATCTCCTCCAGGGCGGCGGGAACACCGGCGGGGGCATCCGCGCCGGCGGCCCGCTCCAGGTGGGCGAGCAGGGCCGTGACCGTCTCGTCCAGCCGGGTGGCGTCCTTGGCCGAGAGCACGAACAGCCGGGGCCGTGCCGCCTCCGGGACGGCGTCGGAGGCGGGGTGCTCGGTCAGCACCACGTGCGCGTTGGCGCCGCCGGCACCGAAGGAGCTGATCGCCGCGGTGCGCGGCGCGCCGTCGGGCGCCGTCCAGGGTTCGGTGGCGCGCTGCACGCGGAACCGCGAGGCGGCCCAGTCGACACCGGGGTTGAGGGTCTCGGCGTGCAGGGACGGCACCAGTTCCCGGTGGCGCATCTGCAGCACGACCTTGGTGAGGGCGGCGATGCCCGCCGCCGACTCCAGGTGACCGATGTTCGACTTGACGGAGCCGATGGGCCACGGCCCGCGGCCGGCCCCGGCACCGTCGAAGGCCCGCTCCAGGGCCGCGATCTCGATCGGGTCGCCCAGGCTGGTGCCGGTGCCGTGCGCCTCGAGGTAGCCGAGGTCGGCCGGGTCGACGCCCGCCCCCGCCAGCGAGTTCTCCACGAGCGCGGCCTGCGAGGCCGGGTTGGGCACGGAGAAGCCACCGGTGTGGCCGCCGTGGTTGAGCACCGTGCCGCGGATGACGGCGTGCACGTGGTCGCCGTCGCGCAGCGCGTCGCGCAGCGGTCGCAGCAGCACCACGCCGACGCCCTCCCCGGGCACGTAGCCGTCCCCGCCCTCGCCGAAGGCCCGGCAGCGGCCGTCGGTGGAGAGGAAGGACGACTGGCTGAGCAGCAGGTACTTGTTGGGGTGGACGTGCAGGTTGACGCCTCCCGCCAGCGCCGCCTCGCACTCCCCGCGCCGGATCGCCTCGACGGCGAGGTGCAGCGCCGTCAGCGACGACGAGCACATGGTGTCCAGCGCGATGCTCGGTCCCTTCAGGTCGAGGAAGAAGGAGACACGGTTGGCTATGGACGCGGCGAACGAGGAGGGGACGAAGCCGGGTTCCTCGCGGACGCCGTACAGCTGGTACTGGTTGTACATCACGCCCGCGAACACCCCGACGGCGCGCCCGCGCCAGGCGGAGGGCGCGTGCCCCGCCTCCTCGAAGGCGTGCCACGCCTCCTGGAGGAACAGCCGCTCCTGGGGGTCCAGCACCGCGGCCTCGTTGGGCGAGATGTGGAAGAACGCGGCGTCGAACTCGTCGACGCCGTCGACGAATCCGCCCCACCGGCCGTAGGAACGGCCGGGGACACCCTTGGCGTCGGTGTGGATCGCGTCGTGGTCCCAGCGGTCGGCGGGCACCTCGGTGATGCAGTCGCGGCCGGCACGCAGGTTCGCCCAGAACTCGTCGACGCTGCGGGCCTGGGGGTAGCGCCCGCTGAGCCCCACGATGGCGATCGCGTCGTCGTCGCCGGAGGCATCGGCCGCCGGGGCGGCGGCGGTGGTCGGCGACGGAGCGGGAACAACAGCAGCGGGGACGGGTTCGGTGGCCGCGACGGGTTCGGCGGCCGCCGGGGCGAACCGGCTCGTGATCGTGTCCGCCGAGCCCACGAGGGCGACCAGGTGCGGCCGGCCGCTGCCCGCGGCGCGCAGCAGGATGTCCATCGCCGTCGGGGTGTCCATGGCCTTCAGGCCCATCGTGCGCAGGGCGGCGTCGTCGAGCGGCATGCCGCCGTCCGCCCACCCGGGCCACCCGACCGACACGACACCCGGCTTGCCCTCCGCGAAGCCGTCGAGGAAGGCGTTGGCGCAGGCGTAGTCGGCCTGGCCCCGGTTGCCCCAGGCGGCGGCCGTGGACGAGCAGAGGACGAGGAAGTCCATCCCGAGGTGCCGGGTGGCCTCGTACAGGTGGCGGGCCCCGGCGACCTTGGGCGCCAGCACCGCGCGGACGTCCTCGGCGCTCTTGCCCGCGATCAGCCCGTCGCGCAGCACACCGGCGGCGTGCACCACGCCGTGCAGCGCGCCGTACGTGGACAGCGCGTGGTCGACCGCGCGGCGTACGTCCTCGGGGCGGGTGACGTCCGTCGCGACGACGGTGACCTCGGCCCCGAGGGCGGTCAGTTCGGCGGTCACCGACGACGGGGCGGCCGTGCGCCCGCAGAGCACCAGCCGGGCCCTTACGGTCCGCGCCAGGTGCCGGGCCAGGGCGAGGCCCACCCCGCCGAGCCCGCCCGTGATCAGGTAGACGCCCCGCTCGCGCAGGCGCGTCGGGGTGTCCGGGGCGGGCGTCGGCCGGATGTCGCGCACCCGGCGCTCCCCCGCCTCGTACCGGACGTCCACGTCGGGTGCGCCCGCCGCGAGTTCCGCCAGGGCGTCGGCGGCGTGCGGCGAGCACACCACGGTGGCGCTGACGCCGGGCTGTTCCATGCGGAGGGTGCGGAACAGGCCCGCGACCGCCGCGGCCGGCGCGCCGGCCGGAAGGTGGCAGGCGATCCGGACCGGGCTGCGGCGGGCGCGCAGCAGGGCTGCCGCGAAGGCGGTCAGGTCGACCGCCTCCTTCTCCAGGTCCTGCGGGTCGGCCGGGGTCCAGAGGACGTCCGCGGCGTCCGTCGCCGCGAGCAGGGCCGGCCAGTCGCGCGGGGTCGACGCGTCGACGGTCAGCACGGAGGCCGGCGCGGGTGCCGGCGGCAGCGGTGCGGCCCGCCAGTGGGGCTCGAACCAGACGACCTCGGTGGGCAGTTCCTCCCGCGCCTCGCTTTCCGCCGGGGCCGGGGCGGGGGCCACGGCCGCGGCGGACGGGGCCGGGGTCACGGTCTGCGCGTCGTCGGGCAGCCGGTATTCCCCGAGGTGTTCGACCAGGGACGCGAAGGTGTTGTGCTCGAAGAGCAGGGTGGGCGAGAAGTCGGTGCCGTACGCCCGTTCCAGGTCGGCGGCGATGCCGAGCAGTCCCGTGGAGTCGAGGCCCAGCTCGTAGAACCCGGCCTCCTCGTCGAAGTCCGCTGTTTCGAGGCGCTCGGTGAGCAGCGCACGCACCACCGTCTCGGCCGACTGCCGCGGGCGCGGCGCCGCCTCCAGCCGGGTGATGGCGTCCTCGTCCCGTACCCGCTTCGAGGTGAGCCCCCGGAACCACAGCAGGACGCCGCCGTCCGTGTCGAGGAACCGGAAGTCACAGGTGGTCAGGTCGCCGTCCGGGCCGGTCGGCCGGGGCGGGGTGGCGTGCACCAGGGTGCGGGCCCCGATCGGCTGCCGGGCCCGGAAGGACTCGATGAGCATCGGGATGTACGGTCGCGCGGCCGCGCCGACCCCGGACTGGGCGAACTGCGTGGGCAGCAGCGTCGAGGAGTCCAGCGCGGCCGGGTGCAGATGGAAGTACTCGGCGTACGCCGCGGCCTGCGGGCCGAGCGACAGGTCAGCCAGCAGTTCCCCGTCACCGACGTGCAGGGTGCCGCGGGCCCGCATGAAGTCCCCGTGCTCGATGCCGGTCCGCCGCACGAGCGCGTACAGGTCCGCCATGTCCGCGGTGTGCGGCGTCCGTCCGCGCAGGGCGGGCAGGTCGACGGACTCCGCGGGGAAGGGCACGTCCAGCAGCAGTCGGCAGTCCAGCACCGGCTCGGTCTCGCCCGACGGGCGCCGGGTGCCCGTGACGGACACCCGGTAGCCGTCGCCGTCCGCGGTGAAGTTCACCCGCAGCTCGGTGTCGAACTCCGGCCCGGCGGCCACCGGGTTGCGGAACAGCACACGGCGCAACTCCACCCGGGCGGTGTCCACACCTTGCGCGCGCAGGATCCGGTAGATCATGTCGAGGAACGACACGCCGGGCAGGATGCGCGTGCCGTGCACCCGGTGGTCGCGCAGCACCGGGTCGGTCCCGCGCACCACCACGGTGCAGGTCAGGCCATCCAACGCTTTCATTTCTTTCCTTCCGGCACAGTCGAGAACTCGAGCTCGAAGAACGGCTCGGGCGGGTCCGTCACCACGGGAGGTCCGGCGTCGGGGGACGTCGGCGCGGGTACGGACGTCGGCGCGGGCGCCGGTGCGTCGAACCAGAACCGCCGCCGCCGGTAGCGGGGCGCCTCCAGCGGAACGCGGGACGGCACGTGGTCGCCGGGTGCCTGGCGCACCACCATGTGCGCGTTGGTGCCGCCGAACCCGAAGGAGCTGACGGCGCCCCGGCGCGTTCCGTCGCGGCCGGTGAACGGCCGCGCCTCCCGCACGGGGAACAACGGTGACTCCTCGAACCGGAAGCGCCGGTTGAGGGTCGAGCAGTGCAGGGTGGGCGGCAGCTGCGCGTGGTGGACCGACAGCACGACCTTGATCAGTCCGGCCATGCCGGCCGCGCTGAGGGTGTGCCCGATGTTGGTCTTCACACTGCCGACGCCGCAGAACCCGATCTCGTCGGTGGAGCCGCGGAACGCCTCCGTGAGCGCCTTCAGCTCCATCGGGTCACCGATCATGGTGCCGGTGCCGTGTGCTTCCACGTAGCCGATCTGCGCCGGGGTGATGCCGGCGTCCGCCCAGGCGGCCTCGATCACCTGCCGCTGCGCGCTCGGCTTCGGCGTCGTGATGCCCATGGTGCGGCCGTCGTTGTTGACGGCGCTGCCCTCGATGACCGCGTAGACCCGGTCGCCGTCGCGCACCGCGTCGGACAGGCGCTTGAGCATCAGCATGCCGGCGCCCTCGCCGAGGACGATGCCGTCGGCCCGCTCGTCGAAGGTGTGGCAGCGGCCGGTCGGCGACAGCGCGCCCGCCCCGCTCATGCCGACGAACGGCACCTCGTCGAGGAGGATGTCGACGCCGGCGGCGAACGCCAGGTCCGACTCTCCGGTCCGCAGGCTGTGCGTGGCCAGGTGCACCGCGACGAGCGCGCTGGAGCAGGCCGTGTCGACGACGACGGCCGGTCCGCGCAGGTCGAGGTAGTGGGACAGCTGCGCGGCAATGAAGTTCTGCGCCATCCCGCTGATCGAGTGCGGGCCCGCGGTGCCGTGATGGGCACCGAAGTTCGCCGCCCGGGCGCCCGCGAAGACGCCCACGCGCCGGCCCGCGACCTCCTCGGGGGTGAGCCCGGCGTCGGCCAGGCACTCCGCGCCGGTTTCGAGGACCTGGCGCACCAGGGGGTCGACGAACGGGGCGCCGGCCGGGTCGAGCCGGAAGTGGTCCGGGTCGAAGTCCTCGATGCCGTCGAGGAAGCCGCCCCACTTGCTGACGGTGGTGCCGGGCTGCGGGTCGGGCCGCCAGAAGCGGTCCGGGTCCCAGCGGGACGGCGGCACCTCGGTCACCGAGTCCGTCCCGGACACCAGGTTCCGCCAGAACGCCCGGTGGTCGGGCGCGCCGGGGAAGTGCGCGGCGATGCCGATGACGGCGATGCCGTCCTTCGGTCCGGCCGCTGCCGCCCCCGACTCCGCCGTCTTTGACGTGGTGCCGGCGGCGGCCCGTCCGGTGGATTCCGCAGCTGCCACGGGCGCGGACGGCACGGAGACCGGGTCAGGGGCCGGGGTGGGTGCCGACGGTGCGGCTTCCGGCACCTGGTCCCGCAGCGCCTTCGCGAGGAGCGTCACGGTCGGGTTCTCGAGGACGGCCGACGGCTCCGCGACGACGCCGAGCTCCCGCTCCAGCGCCGCGAGGATCTGGGCGACCATGATCGAGTCCACGCCCAGGTCGGCGAAGTCCTCGTCCGGTCCGACCTGCGCGGGGTCCAGCCGCAGCGTCGAGGCGATCACCTCGGTCACCCGCCGGACGAGGCCGTCCCCGGCCGGGGCGGCGCCGGGCGCCGCCCCGGGGGCGGCGGCGGCCGGCGCGTCGGCCGGACGGCCGGGCGCGGGGACCGCGAGCAGGGCGCCGGCGTCGAAGCGCCCGGCGTCCACGACGCACGGCAGGACCACGGGGTGGCTCCCGGTCATCGCCCGGTCCAGCAGGGCCAGTCCCGTCTCCGGGTCCAGGGTCCGCAGTCCGAGGTCCCGGTAGGCCGGGGTGTCGACCTCGGGCATGCCGGCCGAGCGCCAGCTCGGCCACTGCAGCGACCTGACGACGGGTCCGCCGGTGGCGGCCCGGTACTCGGCGACCCGGTCCAGCACGGAGTTGGCCAGCGCGTAGTCGCTCATGCCGACCGCCAGCGCGGGCACCTGGCCGGCGACGGAGGAGTACAGCACGATGAACTGCAGGGGGTCGTCCGCGCACCCGTCCAGGACGGCCTGGAGGCCTGCCGTCTTCGGTTCGAGGACCCGCTGGATGTCCTCGGTCCGCTTGCCGATGAAGGCCGGGTCGCGCATCACACCGAGCCCGGCGCAGTGCACGATGCCGGCGATCGGGCCCAGCTCGCGCCGTGCGCGGTCCAGGACTTCGGAGATCCTCTCCAGCGGGGCGGTCTCGACGGCCACCCGCACGCCCGGGCGGTCGAGCGCCGCGAGGTCGCGCAGCCGGGCCGCGAGGGCCGGGTCGGTGCCGGGGTCCGCGAGGAGCGCGGGCCACTCGTCCCGGGCGGGCAGCGGCGAGCGGCCGAGCAGGACGAGCCGGTCGGCTCCCCGTTCGATGAGCCGGGCCGCGACCAGGCGGCCCAGGGCGCCGGTGCCGCCGGTGATGACGACCGTACGGCCGGCCAGGTCCGCCGACCAGTCGGCGGACGGCGTGACCGGGTCGGCCGGGCGCAGCAGCGGCCGGTGCCGCTCCCCCGCCCGCACGCAGACCTCGGTGACCGGGTCGGTCGCGGCGAGTTCGGCGGCGACCGCCGCCCGCACCGCGGCCGGCTCCAGGGTGTCGAGGTCGAGGGTGCGGGCGAACACGCCGCGGTACTCCGCCGTGAGCATCCTGACGAGGCCGGCGAAGGCCGCGCCGCGCAGCGTCGGCTGCTCGGCCCGGAACGTCGTGAGGCCGTGGGTCAGGTGCAGGTAGGCGAAGCCGCGGGTGCGGTTCGCGGTGACCAGCTCGCGCAGCAGCGCGATCCGGGACCAGTCGGCCTCCGGTGCCGCGACCGGCGTGGCCGACACGTCCACCAGGTCGACGACGGCGGCCATCCGACGGGCCGACTCCGCGATCCGGGCGACGGCGGCCTCGTCACTGTCGTGGTCGAGCCGGACCACGGTGGCCGCGGGGCCGAACGCCGCCACGGCGACGGGTTCGGTCTCGGCGCTGACGAGCACCATGACGCCGTCCGGCAACTCGGCCTGCGGCAGCGGCGCGGGCTCCCAGTCCTTCACCAGCAGCAGGGAGGTCGTCGCCGAGTCCTGCGGGGCCTGCTGTCCGCCCGCGGCGGGGCCGGCGGTGAGCCAGTGCCGTTCGCGTGCGAAGGGGTAGGTGGGCATGGACGTCAGCGGGGGCCGGTCGGAACGCAGGGCGTTCCAGTCGAAGTCGGCGCCTGCCTGCCAGAGTTCCGCGAGCCGGTCGAGGTTTCCCTCACGGACCAGGCGCGCCAGGTAGCTCGCGCCCTCCGGCTCGGACAGCCACGCGTGGCCGCCGTCCGCACCACCACCGCCGGCACGGTCGCCGTCGAGGAAGGCGGCCAGCCGCGCGCGCAGTTCACCGGTCGAGCCGGCGACCACCGCGAGCCGCGCGGCCATGGGGATCCGCCCGGTCTGGGAGGTGTACGCGAGCGAGGACAGCGATGGTGTTTCGCCGTCGAGGAACGCGACCGTCGCCGCGGCGTAGCGGCGCAGCGCGTCCTCGTCGCGGGCCGAGAGCACGAACACCTCACGCGCCTCGCCCTCCGCCGGGGCCTGCGGCGTCGTGGCGGGGGCCTCCTCGAGGACGACGTGCGCGTTGACGCCGCCGAAGCCGAAGGAGCTGACGCCGGCGCGCAGCGGCAGGGGTGCGCCGCTGTCGTCCGTGGGCGCCCAGGGGGTCGTCTCCCGTACGGGCCGGAACGGGGTGCCGGTGAGGTCGATCAGCGGGTTGAGCGTCTGGAGGTGCAGCGTCGGCGGCAGTGTCCGGTGGCGCATGGCCTGCACCACCTTGATCACGCCCGCGACGCCCGCGGCGGGTTCCAGGTGACCGATGTTGCTCTTGACGGTCCCGATGCCGCACCCGGTCGCCGGTCCCTCGGCCAGGGACCGGTGGGCCCGGACGAGGCCGTCGATCTCGACGGGGTCGCCGAGCGCGGTGCCGGTGCCGTGCAGTTCGGTGTAGGAGACCGTCTCCACCGGCACGCCCGCGTCCCGGTAGGCGTCGACCAGCAGGTCGGCCTGCGCGAGCGGGTTCGGCGCGGTCAGCGAGGACGCGTGCCCGCCGTGGTTGACGGCGCTGCCGCGGATCACGGCGTGCACCCGGTCGCCGTCGGCGAGGGCGCGGGACAGCGGCTTGAGCACGAGCACGCCGACGCCTTCGCCCTTGACGTATCCGTCGGCCCGGGCGTCGAGCGCCTTGCAGCGGCCGTCCGGGGAGAGGACGCCGAGCTGGTTGCCGGCGACGACGGTCTGCGGCGACAGCACGAGGCTCACGCCGCCGGCGATGGCCAGCTCGCTCTCGCCGCTGCGCAGGGCGCGGACGGCGCGGTGCAGTGCCACCAGGGAGCTGGAGCAGGCGGTGTCGATGCTCTCGCTCGGGCCCCTGAGGTCCAGCAGGTAGGAGATGCGGTTGGCCAGGATGGTCCGCGCCAGTCCGGTGCCGGCGTGGGGGTTGACCTGTTCGCCGCGCAGGACCATCGACTCGTAGTCGTTGAACTGCACGCCCGCGAACACGCAGACCCGGCGGCCGGCGAGCCGGTCCGGCCGGCATCCGGCGTCCTCCAGCGCCGCCCACGTCTGCTCGAGGAACAGCCGGTGCTGCGGGTCCATGACCTCGGCCTCGGCGGGCGAGATCTTGAAGAACCGCGCGTCGAAGCGGTCGACGTCGCTCAGGAAGCCGCCCCACCGGGCGGTGCCGCCGAAGCGCCGGGACACCTCCTGCCAGTCCCACCGGTCGGCGGGGGTCTCGGTGATGAGGTCCCGTCCGTCGGCGAGGTTCCGCCAGAAGGACTCCACGTCCGGCGAGTCGGGGAACCGCCCGGCCATGCCGATGATGGCGATGGCGTCATCCGCAGATGAGGGCACCGGGGTGACGGGTGCCGGGGTGGTCACCGCTTCCGTCCGGGTGACCGGGAGCAGTGCGGCGGCGGCCGGTGCCGCGTCCCGCTCCAGCAGGGCGGGGTGCTCGGCCAGGAGGTGACGGGCGAGCTTGTCGATCGTGTTGGCGCCGAAGAGCGTCGTCGTCGGCACCGTCACGCCGTAGGTCTCCTCCAGGGCCACGGAGAGGGACTGGAGTCCGAAGGAGTCCAGGCCGTACTCACCGAAGCCGGCCTCGGGGTCGAGCGCCGTCGGCGCCAGGCCGAGGAGTTCGGCGACCATCGTCCGCAGCCGGCCGGCCAGTTCACCGGCGGACGCCGCGGCCGGCTGGACGGCCGGCGACGGCTGGACGGCCGACGGCGACGGGGCGGCCGGACGGGCCTGGGGCGCGTTCTGCCGGATCCGCATCGCGTCGATCTGCTCGCGCATCCGCCCCGGCTCTCCCGGCAGGACGGCGACCTGGGGGTGTCCCAGACGCAGCACGAGGTCGAGCATCCGCTCGCCCTCGTCGGCCTCCAGGTAACGGAAGCCGGTGGCGGCGAGGTAGCCGCGCTCGTCCTCGGGGTCCACGTGCATGCCACCGGCGCGCCACATGGGCCAGTCGATCGAGACCGCGCGGCCGCTGCGGCGGCCCGCCGAGCGCAGCGTCTCGCGCTCCTCGGCGAATCCGTCGAGGAAGCGGGCGCCGACGGCGTAGTCGACGAGACCGTAGTCGCCGAGCTGGCCGGCCAGGGACGAGTACAGGACGAACACGTCCAGCGGCTCGTCGCGGGTCACCTCGTCGAGCACGCGGGTGCCTTCGAAGCGGGCCCGCAGGTGGTTGCGGAACTCGGCGACGTCCTTGCCGGGCAGCGGTGTGCGCGAGGCGGTCGCGGCCAGGTGGAAGACGCCGTGCAGCGCGCCCCACCGGTCCTTGACGGCCGTCACGACCTCCGCCATGGCGGCGGGGTCGGTCACGGATGCCTGGAAGTAGGCGACGTCACCGAGTGCGCGCAGCTCGGCCAGCTCCCGGGCGCGGTCCGCGGCGGGCGACCGGCCGGTGAGGGCCACTCGGGCACCGCGCGCCAGCAGCGTGCGGGCGAGCAGCAGTCCGAGCCCGCCGGTGCCGCCGGTCACCAGGTGCACGCCGTCCGGGCGCAGCGGCGAGGCGACGGCGGGCAGCGCGGCGACCTCGGAGAGGGCGCGGACGGTGCGGCCGGTGGCCGAGAGACGGACCGCGGCCGAGGAGAGGCGTTCCGCCGCCACCTCGGCGAGCAGGGCGGCCTGGTCGACCCGGCCGGTGACGCGCACGACGCCGAAGGCCGTGCCGGGCAGGGCGGCGCGCAGCGAGGTGTCGAACCCGCCCCACGCCTCCGCCATGGCGCCCTCGGGCACGATGACCTGGATCCGGTTCGCGGCGCGGGAGGTCGTCATGGCCTGGACGAGCAGGTAGACCGACTCGATGCCGAGGTCCTCGCGGTCCGGTGCGAGCAGCGGCCACTGGTGCACGATCCGGTCCGCCGGCGTGGTGAGCAGCCGGGCGTAGTCCTCGGCCTCGCCGGGACGGATCGTGACGGTGGAGCCGTCGTCCGTGTACGCGGAGCCGGCCCGCACATGGACGGCGCCGGGCACCGGCAGGTCGCCGAACACGAGCACCCGGCCCGTGAAGGGCACGGCGGGCGGCACGGGTTCGGCCGTCCACGCGGCCGTGAAGAGGCTGACGGGCTCCGTGTCAGCCGTGTCACCGGCGGGGGGCACAGGCGCGGGCTCGACGGCTCCCGCAGGGCCGCCGTCGGTGAACCAGTGCCGCTCGGCGGCGAAGGGGTACGCCGGCAGGGAACGCCGGCGCGGCGCCGGTGTCCACCGGGCGGACCAGTCGATCGTCCTGCCCCGCACCCAGGCGGCGGCCGTCTCGTCGGCACCGCGGCCGTCGAACGGTGACCTGTCGGCGTGCCGGTCGACGTGGCCGAGGTGGATACCGGAGGAGTCCCCGGCGAGGAAGCGCCGGAGGGTGGCCACCGCGTGCTCACCGGATTCCGCGACGAACGCCAGGCGTTCGGCGTGCTCGGCGCGGCCGGTCTGGAGGGTGTGGGCGGTGCCGGCGAGGTCCTGCGCCCAGCTGTCCGGGGCGTCGACGAACGAGTGCGCGAAGGCGCGCAGCCGCTCCGGGTCGCGGGCGGAGAGCGCGAACACGGCCGGGCCGTCGGCCGGCGCGGGCTCGTCGGCCGGGTACTCCTCCAGCACGACGTGGGCGTTGACCCCGCCGTAGCCGAACGAGCTGACCCCGGCGCGGCGCGGCACGCCGGGCGCCACGGGCGCCCAGTCGCGGCCGGCCGCCGCGACCTCGAACGCGGTGCCCTCCAGCGCCAGATGGGGGTTGAGCTCCGGGCCGTGCGGGTCGCCGGTGATCCGCCCGTGCCGCATCGACAGCAGCACGCGCAGCACCGCGGCGATGCCCGCCGCCGGCTCGAGGTGGCCGATGGTGTTCTTCAGCGCGCCCAGCGCGCAGTGCGGCGCGGCCAGCGCCGGGTGGCCCCACTCGCGGTAGAGCTCGGCGAACGCCTGACGCAGGCCGTTGGTCTCGGCGGGGTCGCCGATGACCGTCCCGGTGCCGTGCGTCTCGATGTAGCCGATGGTCGCCGGGTCGGTGCCCGCCTCGCGGTGGGCGCGCACGATGACCTCGGCCTGGGCGCGCGGGTTGGGGGCCGTCAGCGAGTTGGAACGCCCGCCGTGGTTGACGGCGGTGCCGCGCAGGACGGCGAGGATCGGGTTGCCGTCGGCACGGGCGCGGCTGAGCCGCTTGAGCACGACGGCGCCGACGCCCTCGCCGCGCACGTAGCCCGCGGCGTCCTTGTCGAAGGCCCGGCCCACGCCGTCCGGGCTGAGCATGCCCGCCCGTTCGAGGGAGGCGAAGGTCACGGGCGACAGCATGAGGCTGACGCCGCCCGCGATGACCGTGTCGCAGTGTCCGAGCCGCAGGGCCTCCGCCGCGCGGTGCAGGGCCACCAGCGAGCTGGAGCAGGCCGTGTCCACGGGTTCGCTGGGGCCGCGCAGGTCGAGGTGGTAGGAGACGCGGTTGGCCAGCATGGAGGGGGTCAGACCGGTCGAGGAGTACGCGTCGGTGGCCGTGCCGGAGCGCTGCACCAGCTCGGCGTACTCCGACGCGCCGACGCCGACGAACAGTCCGGTGTCGGTGCCGGCGAGGTCGGCCGGGTCGATGCCCGCGTCCTCCAGCGCCGTCCACACGGTGCGCAGCAGCAGCCGCTGGCGGGGGTCCATCCAGCGGGCCTCGCGGGGCGAGATGCCGAAGAACAGCGGGTCGAAGCGGTCGACGTCCGGCATGAAGCCGCCCCGGGTGATCCGGGTCCGGTCGGGGTGCCGCGCCGGGTCCCCGTAGTGCGCTTGGCTGTCCCAACGGTCGGCGGGGACCTCGGTGAACAGGTCGCCGCCCCGCTGGAGACCGGCCCAGAACTCGTCCAGGTCCCGGGCGCCGGGCAGGGTGCCCGCCATGCCGACGATCACGACCGGGTCGTCGGCGGCCCGGTCGGCCGCCGCGGGGAGAGCCGGGGCGGGCTCGGGCCCGGCCGGGGCCGCACCGGCCACGGCGTCCGGGTGTTCACGGTCCAGCCACTCGGCCAGCGTCTTCGGGGTGGGGGTGGCGAGGAGCTGGTCGGGCCCGACGGGCACGCCGAAGGCGTTCGCGACGTCGTCGGCGAAGCGGATGAGGCTCAGCGAGTCCAGGCCGTGCTCGTGGAAGGAGCCGGCGGGGTCGAGGTCGGTCACCGGGTAGCCGCTGACCGCGCCCAGCAGGCGCAGCAGGGTGTCCAGCGAGCCGGCCGGGCGGGCGGCCGGAGCACCGGCTGCGACGGGGACGGCCGGGCCGACCGGGGCAGTCGGGGCGACGGCGTCGATCCAGCAGCGGGTCCGTGCGAACGGGTACCCGGGCAGGGACAGCGGGCGCACCGGGCCCTGGTGGGCGGCCGCCCAGTCGAAGACCTCACCCGCGGCCCAGCGGCGGGCCACGCCGTCGGGATCGGCCGGGGAGGGCACGGTGGCCGTGCCGGGTTCCGCGGTCACCACGGCGGTGTGGCCGCACGGCCGGCCGGCGAGGAAGGCTTCGAGTGCTTCGGTGAGCTCCCCCGCCGACCGTGCCACGACGGCGAACCGGTGGGCCATGGGCTCCCGGCCGGTCTGCAGCGTGTACGCCAGCCGGCCGAGGTCGACTCCGGCGCCGCCGCCGGCCCGGCCGGCCAGCTCGCGCAGGGTCGTGCCGCCGTGCACGGTGCCCGGCCGGACGAAGTCGCCGAGGCCGATGAGGCGCACCATGGTGGCCGGGTCCAGCCCCAGCTCGTCGAGCGGTTCGTCGACGGCCGTGACGGGCACGCCGACCGCGGTGGCGATGTCCTTCGGGTCGGCGCCGGGGCCGGCGGTCCGCAGCCAGTCCAGCATCCGTTCGACGACGCGGCGCAGTGCCTCCGCGTCGCGGGCGGAGAAGGGGAAGACGGCCGGTCCCGCCGGGGTGTCCGCCGGGGTGTCCGCCCGGTACTCCTCGACCACGAGGTGGGCGTTGGAGCCGCCGGCGCCGAAGGCGCTGATGCCCGCGCGCAGCGGCTCGGCGCCCTTCCACGGCGTGAGCTCGCGCTGTACGCGGAACGGTACGGAGTTCCAGTCGACGGCCGGGTTGAGGGCCTCCGCGTGCAGCGAGGGCGCCAGTTCGCGGGCCTTCATCTGCAGCAGGACCTTGGTGAGGGCGGCGACGCCCGCGGCCGACTCCAGGTGGCCGACGGAGGACTTCACCGAGCCGAGGGCGACCGATCCGGCCGGCAGGTCGCCGAAGGCCCGGATCAGCCCGGCCACCTCGGCCGGGTCGCCCAGCGCGGTACCGGTGCCGTGCGCCTCCACGTACGAGACGCTCGCCGGGTCGACGCCGGCGCCGTGCAGCGCCGAAGCGATGACCTCGCCCTGGGCGGCCGGGCTGGGTACGGCGTATCCGCCGGTCTTGCCGCCGTGGTTGACGGCACCGGCGAGGATCACGCCGAGGATCCGGTCGCCGTCGCGCTCCGCCGCCGCCAGCGGCTTGAGCAGGACGGCGCCGACGCCTTCGCCGGGCACCATCCCGTCGCCGTCGGCCGCGAAGCTGCGGCACCGCCCGCTCTCCCCGGTGAAGCCGCCGGCCGCGAGCTGGCGGTACTTGCGCGGGTGCGGGGCGAGGTTGACGCCGCCGGCGAGCGCGTAGTCCGCCTGTCCGGCCGCCAGGGCCTCACAGGCGAGGTGGATGGCGGTGAGCGACGACGAGCACATGGTGTCGATCGCCATGCTCGGCCCGTGGAAGTCGAAGAAGTACGAGACCCGGTTGGCGATGGAGGCGTATCCCATGCCTCCCGCGAGGCCCCGCTCGTCCTCGAAGAGCTGGTAGTGCCCGTACATGACGCCCGTGTACACGCCGACGCGGCTGCCGCGCAGGCGCGCCCGGGTGTAGCCCGCGTCCTCCAGCGCGTGCCAGGAGGTCTGCAGGAAGAGCCGCTCCTGCGGGTCGGTCAGCTCGGCCTCGCGCAGCGACATCTGGAAGAAGCGGGGGTCGAACTCGTCGATGCCGTCGAGGAAGCCGCCCCAGCGGCTGATCTTCTGTCCGTCCGCCTCGGTCAGCGCGCTGTGGTCCCAGCGGTCGGCCGGCACCTCGCGCACGCAGTCACGGCCGGCGCGCAGGTTCGCCCAGAACGCGTCGGGGTCGTCGGCCAGGGGGTAGCGGCCGGCGACGCCGATGACCGCGATGCGCCGGTCCGCTGCCGCGGCGGGCTCCGCCGGGCGATCGGAGGCGTGCACGGCCGGGTACGCGGCCACGGCGGACCCGGGTGCGGCGGGTTCGGCCGCGGCGGGCGCCTCGGGGAGCAGGGCGCGCACCTTGTCGGCGTGCCGCTCGACCAGGTAGTCGGCGACCTCACGGACCGTCGGGTACTCGAACAGCAGGGTCGCGGGCAGCTCGCCCATGCGCTCGGAGAGCAGGTCCACGATGCGGGCCACGGTCAGCGAGTCGACGCCGAAGTTCTCGTAGGTCTCGTCCAGCCAGAGCCGGTTGCGCGGGACCTGGAGGATCTCCACGAAGGCGTCCTTCACGTACTCCCGGGCTGCCTCGACCAGCGCGTCGGCGTCCCCGCCGGACGGCACGGACGACGGCCCGGACGGCACAGTCGGCACAGCCGGTTCGGTCGCCCGGGGGGATGCCACGGCCGCCGTGGGAAGGGCCGCCGGTGCGGCACCGGTCGCCGTCTCCGCGACCACCACGTGCTGGCTCAGTCCCTCGTCGGCCGGGAGGGCACGGCTGCGGGCGAAGCCGGCGAGCGCGAGGGCCTTGCGCCAGCCGGGCGCGGAGAGCAGCGGGGAGCCGGGCAGGCGCAGTTCGGCGTCCTCGTGCAGCCACCAGCCGTCGAGCAGGCCGAAGGTGAGGGTGGCGGTGAGGACGTTGCTGCTGGCCTCGTTGAGCACCAGCCGTCCGCCGGGCTTGAGCAGCCAGGCCACCGCGCGCAGGGTGCCGAGCAGGTCGGAGGTGGCGTGCAGGACGTTGGCCGCCACGACCAGGTCGGCGCTGCCGGGCTCGAAGCCCTGGGCCACCGGGTCGCCCGAGATGTCGAGCTGCTGGAACCGGACGTAGGGGTACGTCTCGGCGAACCGCTGCTTTCCGTGCTGCAGGAAGGCGCGGGAGATGTCGGTGTAGACGTAGGTCACGTCCGCGCCCGAGGCCGTCAGCGCCGGAAGCACGCTCGCGGTGGTGCCACCGGTGCCCGCCCCGATCTCGACGACGGTGACGGGACCGTGGTGGCGGGACAGGCTGTCGGTGACCGCGCCGACGACGAGTTCGTTGGCGCGGTCGACGACCGGGCTGCCCCGGTAGGCGCCCTCCACGAGCGCGGTCGAGCCGCCGGGGAACATCACGTCGGTGGCGCGGACGCTGCCGCGCATCACCGCGAACAGGTTCCGCATGCATGGGAGCAGCAGCCGGTCGAAGCGGTTGAGCGCCGGCTTCTGTTCGCAGAGGGCGACCAGCTCGCCCTCGGGGTCCGCGGGGGCCGGGCGGCCGGCGGGGGTGAGGTGCCCGCCGTCGTCGTGCAGGTAGCCCGACTCGGTCAGCTGCCGCAGGAGCTCGGCGAAGAGCCTGCCCTGCCCGGGGAGGACGCGCAGGCGCTCCGCGAGGGTGGCGGAGGTCCACCGCTCGCCCTGGGTGAGGAACACGCCCTCCTGCCGGAAGAGCGTCCACAGCCAGCCGCACATGACCTCGGTCAGGCGGGCGTCGTCGGCCTCGGTGAGCAGCCGGGCGACGGGGGGAAGTGCCGTCAGCGACGGCACCAGTGACGGGTCGTCCGCCGGTGCCTCGGTGTTCATTGCTGTGTTCGTTTCTGTGTGCGCGCGGTCCGCCGGGGCGGGTTCCACGCCGACGGCGGCGAGGGCGGTGGCGTCGGCCTTGACCACGATGACCTGGCGGTCCGGACGGCCCAGCACGGAGTGCACGGCGGCCATCCCCTCCTCCGGGGTGATCGAGTGGATGCCGGTGGCCGCGAGCCGGGCGCGGTGGCGCTCGTCGGCGACGATGCCGACGGTCCCCCAGTAGCCCCAGTTGATCACGGCGGCCTTGGCGGCCAGCACCCCGTCGAGGTGGTGGGCGAAGGCGTCCTCGAAGGTGGAGCCGGCCGCGTAGTTGCCCTGCCCGGCGCTGCCGGAGAGGGCCACCGCCGAGGAGAAGAACAGCACGAAGTCCAGGTCGGCCGAGCCGGTGAGCGCGGCGTGCAGGGCGACCGAGGTGCGGGTCTTGGCCTCCAGGACCGAGCGGAAGGTCTCCTCGGTCATCGTGGCGACGGTCTGGTCCCGCAGGACGATCGTGGCGTGGAAGACACCGTGCAGCGCGCCGTGGGTGGCACGCGTCCAGGCGACCGCGTCGCGCAGCGCCGCGGGGTCCGTCGCGTCGGCCCGGCGGTAGGAGACCAGGGTTCCGTCCGGGTCGATGGCGCGCAGCCGGTCGCGGCGGGCGGTGTCCAGCTCGCTGCGGCCGAGCAGCACGACCTTCGCCCGGTAGGTGCGCACGAGCCACTCGGTCAGTTCGAGGCCGATGCCGCCGGCGCCGCCGAGGATCAGGTAGGTGCCGTCGCGGCGGATCCGCTCCTGCGGGGGCGTGGCCGTGACCGGGATCAGACGGCGGTGGTGGAGCACGTCGCCGCGCAGTGCGTACGGGCCGCCGGCGGGGACGTCGAGCACGTCCGCGGAGGGCCGGTCGGCGGACGAGCGGTCGACGACGGCCACCCGCCAGCGCGGGTGTTCCTGGGCCAGCGACAGGGCGAGGCCGTGCAGGCTCGCCGCGTACGGGTTGCCGACCGGCTCGCCGGCCGTGCCGAGCGCGTCCTCGGTGACGACGGTGAGCCGGACCGAGGAGCCGAGCCGCTGCAGGACCTTCGCGAGCCGGAACAGGGCGAGGACGCCCCGCTCCTGCGTGGCTTCGAGGGCGGCGATGTCGTCGGTGGCGTCGGTGGCGCCGGTCCGTGCTCCGGCGCCGGGGCCGAGCAGGACGACGTGGTCGGGCCGGCCGGTCGCGGTGGCGAGCCGGTCGGGCTCCAGCTCGACGACGGTGCCGCCCAGACGGGCCGTCAGGGCGGCCGCGAGCTCCGCGAACTCCGGGCCGCGGACGAGCCAGGTGGTGCCGCCCGTCGGCGCCGTTTCCCGCGCGGGCAGCGCGGACCAGCGCGGAACGTACATCAGGTCGTCCGCCGACACCGCGGCCATGGCGTGGGGGGCCTGGAGGGCCTGGGGGGTCTCGGGGGTCGCCGCGCCGGGGGCGGGGCGCAGGGACAGGTCGCGCAGCCGCGCGCAGACGCGTCCGGCGTCGTCGGTCAGGGTCAGTTCGTAGCGGTCGGTGCCGACGGTCCGCACGTGTGCGTAGCCGAGGTCCGTCACCGGGGAGAGGACCTCGGCGGCGGTGAGGGCGAAGGGCACCATGGCGGGACCGGCGCTCCGGTCGCGCAGCACCGCGAACGCGTGCAGCGCGCCGTCGACCACCGAGGGGTGGAGGGCGGAGCCGGCGAAGCGGGCGGCCTCGGCGGGGACCCGCAGCCGCACCAGGGCTTCCCCGTCGCCCGCGGCGATCCACTCGACGGTCCGCAGGGCGGGTCCGTAGACCAGGCCCGCCGCCGCGAGGTCCGCGTAGAGGTCGGTGCCCTCGTGACGACGGTTCAGCCGGGCCCGGACGGCGTCGATCGCGACGGTCTCCGGGGCCGGCGCGGGCAGGGCGTCGATCCGGCCCTCGGCGAGCAGTTCGCCGTCGCCGTCGCGCAGGTCGAACACCAGGCCGCTGTCACCGCGGCGCAGTCGCGTCCTGGCCGAACGCTCGGTGCCGGCCACGACGAAGGGCCGCAGCCAGCGGACGTTGGCGAGCTTGAGCCGCTGCCCCGCGCCGGCCGCCTCGGCCGCCGCGCGGGCCATTTCCAGGACGGCCGCGGCGGGCAGCAGACGCATGGCGCCGACGCGGTGTCCGTCGATGTAGGGGTGCTCGGGGCCGAAGGCCGTCCGGTAGGTCAGGCCGTCGAGGCTGTCGACCGGGTCGACCTCGTCCAGCAGCGGGTGCACCGGGCGGGGCGCGGCCCGGTCCGGGCCCGGAGCCGGCTGCGCGGGCGGCGACCAGATCGTGTCGGTGAGCCAGCAGCGCAGCTCCTCGAACGGGTAGCCCGGCAGCGGCACGCGCCGTCCTCGGGTCTGCGGCCAGTCGACCGTCGCACCGGCGGCCCAGGCGGCGGCGATGTCCGCCGGGGCGGTGCCGACGGGCGCCGCGGTGCGGGACGTCTTGCGGCCGCGCGCGCTGCCGGTCCAGACGCCCTGCGGGTCGCTTCCCCGCAGCCTGGCCACCAGCTCGGTGACGGTGGAGGCCGAGACGACCATCCGGTCCGCCCACTCCTCACGCCCCCGCTGGAGCGTGAAGGCCACGTCCGCGAGGCGGCGCTGCGGGCCGTTCTCGAGGGCGTCCGCCAGCTCGGCGGCGAGCACCGGCAGGCGCTCGGGCGTCTTGGCGGAGAGGGGGAACAGCCACGGGCCGCGCTCGTCGCCGTCCGCCGTCAGCACGGCGGCATCCTCGTGGTGGTCCTGGTATTCCTCCACGACGAGGTGGGCGTTGGCGCCGCCGGCGCCGAAGGAGCTGATGCCCGCCCGGCGGGGGGTGCCCGCGATCCGGGGCCAGGGGGCCAGGTCGCGCTGCACGCGCAGGGGGGTGGAGTCGAAGTCGATGTTCGGGTTCAGCGGGTCCGCGTGCAGCGACGGCACGAGCTCGCCGTGCTGCATCTGCAACAGCACCTTGCACAGCCCGGCCATGCCGGAGGCGGACTCCAGGTGACCGACGTTGGACTTGACCGAGCCGATCGGCAGGGTGCCCGACGACGGGACGGCCGTGCCCAGCGCCCGGGCGAGACCCCGGATCTCCACCGGATCGCCGAGGGCGGTGCCGGTGCCGTGCGCCTCCAGATAACCGAGCGACGCCGGGTCGACGCCGGCCTGCGCCAGCGCCTGCGCGACGAGGTCGCCCTGGGCGACGGGGTTGGGCACGGTGAAGCCGTTGGTCCGGCCGCCGTGGTTGACGCTGGAGCCGAGGATGACGCCGTGGATGTGGTCGCCGTCGCGGACGGCGTCCGCCAGCGGCCGCAGCAGCACCGCGCCGACGCCCTCGCCGGGTACATAGCCGTCGCCGTCCGCGCCGAAGCTGCGGCACCGGCCGTCGCTGGAGGTGAACTGGCCCTGGCCCAGGAAGCGGTACTTGTACGGGTGGGCGTGCAGATTGACGCCGCCGGCGACGGCCATGTCGGTGTCACCGGCCCACAGGTCGCGCACGGCCAGGTGGATCGCGGTCAGCGAGGACGAACACATCGTGTCCACGCCCAGGCTGGGGCCGGTGAGGCCGAGGGTGTACGAGACGCGGTTGGCGATCGACGCGTGCGACGAGGCGCCGATCCGGCCGTCCTCGGCCTCGTGCAGCTGGTACAGCCCGTACATGGCGCCCACGTAGACGCCGACGCGGTGGGAGCGCAGATCGGCGCGGGTCCGCCCGGCGTTCTCCATGGCGTGCCAGGCCGTCTGCAGGAACAGCCGCTCCTGCGGGTCGATGATCTCCGCCTCGCGGGGTGACACACCGAAGAAGAGCGGGTCGAACTTGTCGATGCCGCGCAGGAAGCTTCCCCATCGGCTGTACCGGGCGGCCCGGTCGGCGGGGGTGGCCTGGTCGTAGTCGCGCCAGTCCCAGCGGTCCGCCGGGATCTCGGTGACGAGGTCCCGGCCCGCCTTCAGGTTGGCCCAGAACGCCTCCAGCGTGTCCGATTCGGCGAACCGCGCGGCGACGCCCACGATGGCGATGGGCACGGGCCCCTGGGCGGAGGCGGTGGCACCGCCCTGGTGGGCTGCGGGGGTGACGGCGGTCGGCGTCACCGGCGCGGGGGCCGAAGCGGCGGGGGCGGGGGCGGGAGCCTCGACCGCGGGTGCGGGCGTCAGTTCCAGGATCCGGGCGCCGTGGTGCTCGGTGAACCAGTCCGCGAGCGCGCGCAGGTTCTGGTACTCGAAGAACAGCGTCTTCGGCAGCGACCCGAAGTGCTCCTCCAGCCGCCGGGTCAGGTCCATGATCAGCAGGGAGTCGATGCCGTACT
This sequence comes from Streptomyces syringium, assembly GCF_017876625.1. Lineage (NCBI taxonomy): Bacteria > Bacillati > Actinomycetota > Actinomycetes > Kitasatosporales > Streptomycetaceae > Streptomyces > Streptomyces syringium. The sequence goes on along the minus strand of NZ_JAGIOH010000001.1, from coordinate 6,925,523 downwards.
GCTCGAAGGCCGTGTCGGCCTCGATCTCCTCCGGCGGGAACTCGAACACCTCGGCGAGCACCTCGCGCAGGAAGTCCTCGGCCGCGGCCGACGGTTCCGCGCCGGCCGTCCCGGGCTGCCCGGACAGCACGGACTGCCCGGACGGGGCCTGCGGCGCGGCCGGCTCCGGTGCCGTCGCGTCGAGCACCTCCCGCAGCCGCGCGAGGTTGCCGTGCGCGACGAGGACGTGGTCGCCGTCGTGGCCCAGCGCCCGGTCGAAGGCGGCCAGTGCCGCGCCGGTCGGCATCGCCACCAGTCCGACCTGACGGGCCATCCGGGCGGCGGTGGCGTCGTCGGCGTCGACGCGTATCCCGCCGTCGGCCCACAGCGACCAGAGCACGGAGAGGCTGCGGCCGGGCCGGTCGCTGCCGCGCCGCCACGCGGTGAACGCGTCGAGGAAGCGGTTGGCGTAGGCGTAGTCGGTCTGTCCGGGGCTGCCGGCGGCGCCGGACATGGAGGAGAAGGAGACGAAGAAGTCGAGCGGATCGTTCGCGGTGGCCCGGTCGAGGTCGAGGGTGCCACGCACCTTGGGTGCCAGCACGGCCGCGCTGTCCTCGTCGGTCTTGCGGATCAGCAGCGCGTCGCGGGTGGTCCCGGCGAGGTGCAGCACGCCGTGGACCGGTCCGAACGACGCGTGGACCCGCTCGACGAGGTCCGCCGCGGCGCCGGGGGCGCCCAGGTCCGCGCACAGGTAGTGCACGTCGAGGCCGGCGGCGCGCAGGTCCGTGAGGTCGGCCGTCGCCGAACGCCCCGTCAGGACGTAGCGGGCGCTGCCTCCCAGGTGGGCGACGAGGTGGCGGCCGATGGCGCCGGCGCCGCCGGTGACCAGCACGGTGCCGCGCGGCGTGAGCGGGGCGGCGGCGGGCTCGACGCTCTCCCACCGGAGGGCCTGGCGGCCCTCGGCCGTGTGACGGACCCGGAATTCGTGCGGGCCGTGTGCTTCGGCGGCGACGACATCGGCGAGGGGGACCGCCCCCGGCTCGATCACCGCGACGCGGAACTCGGGGTGCTCGTGGGCGAGGGAGCGCGCGAACCCGTCGAGGGCGTACACCCGCGCGTCCTCGGCCCCGCCCGTCGGGCGGAAGACGTGCAGCACCCGCACCGGCTGCCGGGCCGGCTGCGCCGACCAGGCGCGGAAGAGCCGCAGCAGTCCGGGCAGCGGGTCGCCGTCCACGGGGCGGACGAGGAGGAGTTCCTCGGCGCGGGGGAAGACGGTGTCCTCGCCGGCGCGCTCGGCGCCGGGGAGCGTTCCCTCGCCGAGCAGCACCACGCGTGCGGGCCGGCCGGCCGCCGCGGCCGGGGCGGGCCGCCAGCGCTGGGCGAGCAGGTTCGTGGCGACGGCGTTGTCGAGCCGGGCGGCACCGTCGACGGCCCGGGTGACGACGGCCCGCAGCCGCACGCACACCCGGCCCTCCTCGTCCGCGAGGGTCACGTCGTGGCCCGCGGGGGTGGCGACGGCGTGCACATGGCCCTGTTCGGGCAGCGGGCCGAAGATGTCGACCGCGTCCACGGAGAACGGCAACTGCCGTGCGCGGGGGGCCGCCGGGTCCTCATCGGTCCACAGGCAGGCCTGGAGCATCGCGTCGAGCAGGGACGGGTGCAGGGTGAAGTCGTCGAAGGGGACGTCGGCGGCCGCCGGGACCGCGACGTGCGCGAGGGCCTCGCCCGGCGCGGACCGCACCGACCGCAGGCCCTGCAGGCTCGGGCCGTAGCCGCCGCCGAGGGCGGTGAAGACCGCGTAGCACTCCTCGGCCGTCGCCGTGCGGGGCAGCCGGGCCCGGACGGCGTCCAGGTCCAGGAGCGGCGCCTCGGGGCGGGCGTCGAAGCGGAGCGTGCCGGTGGAGCAGAGCGCGCCGTCGGCCGTGCCGTCGACCCTGCGCACCTCGTAGGACACGCCGTCGGCGGCCTTTTCGAGGTGCAGGCGCACGCGCACGGCCTCGTCCTCGACGAGCACGGGGCGGGCCCACAGGACGTTGACGATGCCGGTCGGGGTGCCGTGGCCCAGCTTCGCGGCGGCGGCCACGGCGAACTCCAGTGCCGCCACCGCGGGCAGGATCTTGATCGTGCCGAGGGCGTGGTCGCGCAGGTAGAACTCGTCGCCGGTCAGGAGCCGTTCGGCCGGGCCGTCCGCCAGGCCGGCGGGCGGGCTGATCCAGTAGCGCCGGGTCGGCCGGGGCGGGTGGGGCAGGGAGAGCCGGGCCGGGCGGCCGCCGGGCAGCTCCGGCCAGACCACGGGACGGCCGGTGACCCAGATCCGGGCGGCCTCGGCCACGTCGTCCGTGGCAAGGGCTTCCGCGCCGGCGTCGGCCTGCGCGGTGCCGGTCGTGACGCCCTCGCCGTCGCGCAGCCGCGCCGCCAGTTCCCGGGTGTCCGTCACGACCACGGCGAGCCGCTCCCGCAGCTGTTCCCGGCCGGCTTGCAGCGTGTGCGCGATGCCGTCGAGGGAAGCCGTGGGGTGGGCGTCCAGCCAGGCCGCCATTTCGGCCCGGTACCGGTCGAGCTGCTCGGCGCCGTCGGCCGACAGCACGATCAGTCGAGCGGCCTTGTGCTCGGTGTTACCGCTCATCAACGCTTCCCCGCCTCTTCCACTACCACGTGCACGTTGCTGCCTCCCATACCGAACGAGCTGACGCCGGCTCGGGCCGGCGCGCCGTCGGGTGTTTCCCATGCCTGTGTTCCGGACTGGAGCCGGAACGGACTGCCGGCGAGGTCGATCATCGGGTTCGGCACCCGGAGGTCCACCAGGCCCGGCAGCGTGCGGTGCCGCATCGCCAGCAGGACCTTCACGATGCCGGCGACGCCGGCGGCGGCCTCCAGATGGCCGATGTTCGTCTTGACCGACCCGACGCCGGTCCGGCCCGGAACAACCGGGCTCCCCCAGTCCGTGTGCAACTGGCCGAACGCCTCCTTGAGCGCGTCGATCTCGATCGGGTCGCCGAGCGAGGTACCGGTGCCGTGCGCCTCGATGTAGCCGATCGTGTCGGGCGCCACCGCGGCGGCCCGGTGCGCGGCGAGCACGACATCGCGCTGTGCCTGCGGGTTGGGCACCGTGAGCGAATGGGTGTGCCCGCCGTGGTTCTCGGCCGAACCGATCAGCACGCCGTGCACCGGGTCGCCGTCGGCCAGCGCGCGGTCCAGCAGCTTGAGCGCGAGCAGCACCACGCCCTCGCCCCTGCCGTAGCCGTCGGCACGCTCGTCGAACGTCTTGCAGCGGCCGTCCGGGCTGAGCATCCCGGCGCGGCGCAGCCCGGTGAAGCCGTGCGGCGACAGCAGGAGGTTCGCCCCGCCGGCCAGGGCCAGTTCGCAGTCCCCGAGCTGCAGGGCGCGCGCCGCGCGGTGGACGGCGACGAGCGAGCTGGAGCAGGCCGTGTCGAACACGGCGCTGGGGCCGTGCAGGTCGAACACGTAGGAGATGCGGTTGGCGGCGATGGAGGCGACGTTGCCGATCAGGAAGTGGTCGCCCATCTCCGGGGAGCCGGGGCCGAGCAGGCTCAGGTAGTCCGCGCCGCTGAGGCCGACGAAGACCCCGGTGCGGCTGCCGGCCAGTGCCGCCGGGGCCTGGCCGGAGTCCAGCACGGCCTCGTGCGCGGCGTGCAGCAGCAACCGCTGCTGCGGGTCCATCTGCGCCGCCTCGCGGGGCGAGATGCGGAACAGCGGCGCGTCGAAGGCGTCCACGTCGTCGACGAAGGAGCCCCGGAAGCTCTCGGGGAACACCCGCGCGGAGAAGCCGCGCTCCATCGGGTAGGGGCGGGTCAGGTCGCGTCCGGCGGCCAGATGGCCCCAGAACTCCTCCAGGTTGCCGGAGGAGGGCAGCCGTCCGCCGACGCCGATGACCGCGACCGGCGGGTAGCCGTCGACCGTGGCGGCCGGGGCCGGTGCGGCGGGCACCCGCGGGGTGGTCGGGGCGAGCGCCTCGGGGTGCGCCTTCGTCAGGAAGGCGGCGAGCGAGGTGAGGTCGGGGTGGGCGTAGAAGACCGTCGGCCGCACCGTGATGCCGAACCGCTCCCGCAGCGCCACCGCCAGCCGGGTGAAGCCGATCGAGTCGAAGCCCGACTCGCCCAGCGGCCGGTCGACGGGGACCTGCTCCGCCGTCAGCCCGGCGACGCCGGCCGTGGCCTCCCGCAGCCGTGCCAGGAGGTCGCCGCCATCGCCCGCCGGGGCCGGCGGGGCCGCCGCCGGACGTGCCGCCGCCGGTTCGACGGGCCGGTCGTCGTGGCCGAACCGGCGCAGCAGTTCCTCGACCGGGAGGGCCGTCAGCGGACCGGCGTCGACCTTCGCGTTGGGGGTCAGGGGGAACCGTGCCAGGGCCACGGTGCGGGAGGGGACCATGTACTCGGGCAGCCAGGCCGCCGCCTGCCGGACGGCCCCGGCCGCGGCATCCGCGGCGGCCGTCACGAAGGCCACCAGCTGCGGGTGCCCCGGGAGGTCCTCGCGCACGACCACGCGGACGTCGCCGACCTCGCCGGTGCGGCGGACGGCGGCCTCGATCTCCCCGAGCTCGATGCGGTGGCCGCGCAGCTTGACCTGCCGGTCGGCCCGGCCGAGCAGCAGCATGTCGCCGGTGGCCGACCAGCGGGCCAGATCGCCCGTGCGGTAGAGCCGTTCACCGGTCGACGGGTCGGTGACGAAGCGCTCGGCCGTCAGCTCCGGCCTGCCGCGGTAGCCGCGGGCGACGCCGTCGCCGCCGATCAGCAGCTCGCCCACCGCGCCGAACGGCACGGGAGCACCGTCGGGGCCGGCGGTGGTGAAGGTGGTGTTGGCGATCGGGGTGCCCACGCTGATCGGCCGGTTGCGACGGACGCGCTGCGCGGAGGACCAGATGGTCGTCTCGGTCGGCCCGTACATGTTCCACAGCTCGTCGCAGCGGTCCAGCAGCCGGTCACCGAGCTCGGCGGTCATCGCCTCCCCGCCGCACAGCAGCCTGCGCACCCGGCCCGTCCACCCGGCGTGCAGCAGCATCTCCCAGGTGGCGGGCGTGGCCTGGACGATCGTCGCGCCCGATGCGTCGAGCAGTTCGGCCAGGGCGAACCCGTCCCGCACCACGTCCGCGGGTGCGATGTGGACGGCGGCGCCGCGGATCAGCGGGAGCAGCAGTTCCAGACCGGAGATGTCGAACCCGGCGGTGGTCACGGCCAGCAGCGTGTCGTCCTCGGCGCAGCCGGGACGCTCGGCCATCGAGGTGAGCAGGTTGACCAGGTTGCCGTGGCTGACCTCGACGCCCTTGGGCTCGCCGGTCGACCCGGAGGTGTAGAGCACGTAGGCGAGGTCGGTGTCGCGGCAGGCGACCGGGCCGGCCGGAGGCGTCGGCTCCGTCGGCGCCGGGTCGGTCAGGGGGATGCGCACACCCGGCGTGTTGTCGGGCAGCCGCCCGGCCAGGTCCGGGTCGAGGACGACGGCCGCCAGGCCGGCGTCGGTGGCGATGTGGGCGAGCCGCGCGGCCGGGAAGTCCGGGTCGAGGGGAACGTACGCGGCCCCCGCGGCCTGCACCGCGAGCAGGGCCACGATCAGCGCGGCCCGGCGGCCCACGAGGACGCCGACCAGATCGCCGGGGCGCACGCCCCGGTCGGTGAGGATCCGGGTGAGGGCGTGCACCTGCCCGGCGAGTTCCGCGTAGGTCAGCGACCCCGTGGCGTCGACGACGGCGGTGCGCTCCGGGCCGCTCCGGGCCCGGGCGAGCACCAGGTCGGCGGCGGTGATGTCGCGCGGCCGCTCGGCCCGGGTGGCGTTGGCCCGCTCGATCACCTGTCGTTCGGCCGCGGAGGCGAGGGCGACGTCGCCGACGCGGCGGGCCGGGTCGGCCGTCACCTGCTCCAGCAGCAGCCGGTAGTGCTCGGCCAGCCGCTCGACGGTGGCGCGGTCGAACAGCTCCGGGTCGTACTTGAAGTAGACGTGCGCGCCGGTGCCCCGCACGACCACCTCGACGACGAGATCGTTCTCGCCCTCCTGGGTCAGGTCGAGCGCGTCGCGGAAGACGGTCTGCCCGGCCGCCATGTCCTGGTCCCCGCCGACGCCCTGCTGCATGTAGAAGCCGATGTCAAAGCCCGCCTCGCCGTCGGAGGTCCGGCGGAGGTCGTCGACGACGGAGGCGAACGGGTAGGCGCTGTGGTCCTCGGCATCCGCCATGCGCGTCTGCACGGCGTCCATGAGCTCGGTGAAGCTCCGGCCGGGGTCGCAGTCCACGCGCAGGACCACCGGGTTGATCAGGTAGCCCACGGTGCGGTCGAAGCGCTGCGAGGGGCGGCCGTCGGTCGGCACCATCACGCTGATGTCGCGGTGCCCGGAATGGCGGTGCAGCAGTGCGGCGAAGGCACCGAGAACGACACTGAAGGGGGTCAGCCGGGCGGCGCGGGCGGTGTCCCGGACAGCGGTCCAGGTGGCCTCCGGGAGCCGCAGCTGCACCATCGCGCCCTCGGCGTGCGAGGCCGGGCCGACCCGGCGGCGGTCGGCGAGCGCGCCGAGCACCGGTGCGGTCGAGGCACCGGCCAGGCGTTCGAGCCACCACCGCCGGTGCTTCTCGGCCTCGGGGCCGTCGAGCATCTCCCGCTGCCACCGCACGAACTCGGCGTAGGGGGCGGCGCCTTCGACGGGCGGAAGCTCCCGCCCGGCGGCGAGCGCGTCGTGACAGGCGACGATGTCGCGCAGCAGGAGGTGGCTGGAGACGCCGTCGGTGATCAGGTGGTGGAAGACCAGCAACAGCAGCGTGGCACCGCCGGGCGCCGCGACGATCCACATCCGGTGCAGCGGATCGTCCTCGAGGTCGAACGGGCGGCGCACCAGGTTCCGGACGCGGGCGGCGAATTCGCCGTCGGTCACGTGACGGAGGTCCAGCCGGGTCACCTCGGCGGGGCGGTCGGTGACCTCCTGGACCGGCCCGGTGGCGTCCAGCCGGACGGCGATGCGCAGTCCCGGGTGGCGTCGCACCACGGCGGCCAGCGCCTCGGCGAGCCGGTCGGGGTCGACGTCGTCGCCGAGCCACAGGCCCAGCGGGAGGTTGTACGACACGGCCTGCGGGTCGGTCGCGTGGATCGCCCACAGGGCGGCCTGCCCACGGCTGAGCGGGTACGGCCCGGGCTCGGGCGCGGGCAGGGCCGCCGGTGCGGGCGCGGGCGTCGACACCGGCGCTGATGCCGGTACGGGTGCCGGCTCTGACGCCGGTTGCATCAGGCCCCGCAGCAGGAGCTCCGCCACGTCGTCGGACACCTCACCGGTGGCGATCGCCGCCAGCAGCTCGCGCAGTTCGGTGCTCATCGTCCCGTTCCCCCCTTCAGTGCGGCCAGCGCGGCGTCCACGCCGACGGTGCCGTTGCGCAGGCCGGCCAGCAGAGCCGCGACCCCGTCCTTGGCCGGCTCCGAGGGCCGCGCGGCGGCCGGTGCCGGATCCGGCCCGTCCGCCTCGTGCCCCGGCAGCGGTCCGTACGCCTCGAACACGGCACGGGCGACCGCCCGCACCGTCTGCGCCACGCCGAACATCCGGGCCGGGATGTCCACGCCGTAGTCGGCGCCGAGGCGACGGCTCAGCCGGCGCAGGCCCAGCGAGTCCACCCCCGCGTCGGACAGCACCCGGTCCAGGGGCAGCCGGTCGGGCCGCATCCCCAAGTGCGCGGCCAGCAGCCCGCGTACGTGCTCACGGACGGCGCTCTCCGGGTCGTCGGCGGCGGGCGCCGCGTCCGCCACCGGCCGGGCGGCGGGCACCGGCGCGGCGGGGACGGAAGCGACGGGCACGGATGCGACGGGCGCCGGGGCGGGCGCGGCAGCCGCCGGCTCGTCCTCGGCGTCGGTCTGCGTACCGGCGCCGGCATCGGCATCGGCATCGGCGATCAGGCCGGCCTCGGCGGCCTGGACGGTGTCGAACCGCGCTCCGGGAGTGAGCCAGTAGCTCTCCCGGGCGAAGGGGTAGGTCGGTGCGGGCACCCGCCGGGGCGCGGCGCCCGGCCACAGCTCCGTCCAGTCGATCGAAGCGCCGCCGGCCCACAGCCGGGCGACCTTGTCCAAGCGGCCGGCGTCCACCACGGCCCGCAGGTAGCGGTTCCCCTCGGACCCGTCCAACAGCAGGGCCGTGGTGGCGTCCTGGCCGTCCCCGGCGAACACGCCGGGCGCGGTGCCGTCGGACAGCCACGACTCCAGGGCCGCCACCAGCGCGCGCGGCGAGTCGGCGACGACGGCGAGGCGCTCGGAGAACGTCTCCCGGCCGGTCCGCAGCGTGTGGGCGAGGGCGGCCGGGGCGACCCCCTCGTTGGCCCCGGCCCAGTCGGCGAGGCGTCGCGCGTAGCTCCGCAGCCGCTCCGGGTCCTTCGCGGACAGCACGAACAGGTGGTCACCGGCCGGTCCGCCGACCGGCTCCTCCCGGAACTCCTCCACCACCACGTGCGCGTTGACCCCGCCGAGACCGAAGGAGCTCACCCCGGCGCGCAGCGGCGCCTCGGCCCCGTCGGGTGTGCGGACCCTGCGCCACGGCTCGCGCCCGGCCGGCACCCGCAGCGGGCTGCCGTCGAGGCGCAGATGCGGATTGAGCGTGTTCTGGTGGATGTTTCCGGGGATCTCCCCGTGCCGCATCGCGAGCAGGGCCTTGATCAGGCCGGTGACGCCCGCGGCGGCCTCCAGGTGGCCGGTGTTGGTCTTCACCGCGCCCAGCGTCACATGCGCTTCCGTGCAGGTGGCGCCGTGATCGGCGTACAGCTCGGCGAACGCCGTCTTCAGGCCCTCGACCTCGACCGGGTCACCGAGTTCGGTGCCGGTGCCGTGCGTCTCGACGTAGGTGACGGTCCGCGGGTCCACCCCGGCGCGGCGGTGCGCCTTGACGACGCAGGCGGCCTGCGCGTCCGGGTTGGGCGCGGTCAGCGAGTTGGTGCGGCCGCCGTGGTTCACGGCGCTGCCCCGCAGGACGGCGTGGATGACGTCACCGTCGGCGATCGCCGCGTCGAGGCGCTTGAGGACGACCACGCCGACGCCCTCGGCGCGGGCGATGCCGTTGGCGGCCGCGTCGAAGGTGCGGCAGCGGCCGTCGGGGCTCAGCATGTCGGCCTGGCTCATGTCCACGAACAGCGTGGGCGAGGCCATGACGTTCACGCCGCCCGCCAGCGCCACGTCGCAGTCGCCGTGCCGGATGGCCTCGGCCGCCCGGTGGACGGCGACGAGCGAGGACGAGCAGGCGGTGTCGAGGGTCTCGCTGGGGCCGTGCAGGTTCAGCAGGTAGGACACCCGGTTCGACATGATCGCGTGCGCCCTGCCCACCGTGCTGTACCCGTCGAGCGGGACGCCGAGGGCGTGCTGCAGTTCGAAGTAGTCGTAGGTGCTGCTGCCGATGAACACGCCCGTGTCCGTGCCGGCGAGCGCGGACGGCCGGATGCCGGCGTCCTCGATCGCGGTCCAGGCGGTCTCCAGCACGAGGCGGTGCTGGGGGTCCATCGCCACGGCCTCGTGCGGCGAGATGCCGAAGAACTGCGGGTCGAAGAGATCGACCCGGCGCATGAACCCGCCCCACTTCGCCGTGGTGCGGAACTGCCCCGGCTCGGGCTCCCCGTGCAGCCGCCGCCAGTCCCAGCGGTCCGCCGGAATCTCACCGACCAGGTCGTCACCCGCGACGAGGTGCTCCCAGAACTCGTCCAGGCCGTCGGAGTCCGGGAACAGACCGGCCATGCCGACGATGGCGACGGCGGCAGGATCACCGGCGAAGGGAGCGGGGGCCGCGGGTGCGGGGGCCGGCACCGCGAGGGCGGGGGCCGGTGCCGGGAGGGCGGTCTCCGGGGTGGGCGCCGTCTCCCGCTCGGGCACGGTCAGGTGCGCCGCGAGGGCCGGGCCGTGCTGGTGGAGGACCTTGTCGATGAGGTCGTTCGCGGTGGCCACCCCGAAGAACGCGGCCGGCGTCAGGTCGAGGTCCCAGCGCGCGTTCACCTGGTGGCTCAGCCTCGTGTACATGATCGAGTCGAAGCCGAAGCGGCTGAGCAGGTCGTCCGGCGCGAGCTCGCCCGGGCGGATCCCGGCCACCTCGCGCAGGAGGGCGAGCAGTTCATCGGCCGCCGCCGCGCGCCATGCCTGACCGCCGGGGGCCGCGCCGGCGGGGACCGCGGCCTCCGCCGGGGCCGCGGGGACGGCCGCAGGGACGGCCGGCGTCACGGCTGCGGGCACGACCGCGGCTACGGGCCGCCGCTCGTCCGTGCCGGCCGTCGTCACGCCGATGCGGGCGAGGAAGTCGTCCGTGCCCGAGACCACTGCCACCTGAACCTCCTGTCGGCCGAGCACCTGGCTCAGCGCTTCGAATCCCGTCTGCGGGGAGAGCGGGTGGACCCCCGCGGCGGCCAGCCGGTCGCGGTGGCGCTCGGTGAGCGCGGAACCGGTCCAGGCGCCCCAGTTCACGACCCGGACGGGGTAGGGCAGGTGCCCGGCGAGCGCCCGCGCGACGGCGTCCTGGGCGGTGCATCCGGCCGCGTAGGCGGCCTGCCCGGGGTTGCCGAGGAAGGACTGCACCGACGAGAACACCGCGAGGAAGTCGAGCCGCCGGCCGTCCAGGGCCTCGGCGAGCGCCGCGAGGGTCCGGGTCTTGGCCGCCAGGCCCGTGGTGAACCAGGCCTCGTCCATGGCCGCCAGGGACCGGTCGCTCGGCACGGTCACCGAGTGCAGGACCCCGTGCACGACGCCCACGCGGTCGAACACGGCGCGCAGCTCGGCCGGCCGGGCGGCGTCCGCCCGGTGGACCTCCACCGAGGTGCCCGTCGGGTCGATGGCCCGGATCCGGGCGGCCCTGTCCGCGTCCGGCGCGGAGCGCCCGACGAGGACGACCTTGGCCCGGTGGAGCCGCACGAGCCGCTCCGCGACATCGAGCCCGATGTCACCGGTGCCGCCGATGACCACGTACGTGCCACCGTCGCGCAGCACGGGCGCGGCGGGCGCCGTGGTGCCGAGGGGCTGGAGCACCTCCTCGTACCACTGTCCGGCGCGCAGCGCGTAGTCACCGGGGACGGCGACCGTGACCGTGGCGGGGTCGTCCGCGCCGATGTCGACGGTGCTGACCCGCCAGCGCTCGCACTCGTGCCGCACCGACCTGGCCAGCCCGCGTGCGGCCGCGGCCATCGGGTCGGTGGGCGTGGAGAGCGGTCCGGCGGCGTCGCGCGTCACGACGGTCAGCGACAGCTCGCCGGCCGCGCCGGGACGCGACTGCAGGTGCGTGACGATCCGGAACAGGTCGAGGACTCCGGCCTCGCCGCGGACCACGGCGTGGACCGCGGCGGGCGTCGGCAGCGACTGAAGCGGCGCACCCTCGACCCGGTGGACGTCGGCGGCCGGGAAGTCGTCGCAGCCGAGCACCCAGACGGGGCCGGTGACCGGGCCGCGGGCGGCCACGTCGGCGACGGGCCGCGGGCGCGGCGCGTACATGCCCGCCGGGGCGGCCGGGGCGACGGCGTCCCCGAGGGGCTCCGGCTCCTGGGGGCCGACCCAGCACCGGCGGCGTTCGAACGGGTAGGTGGGCAGCGGAATCAGTACGCCGCCCTCCGGCCAGTCGACCTGCCGCCCCGCGACCCAGCGGTCGGCGGGCGTCGTGCCGTCCGGCCGGGCCAGTGCGGGGTGGTCCGCGCCCTCGGCGGCGGCGGACAGCGCGGCGGCGAGCGTGTGCCGGTCCGCGGCGGTGACCGCGAGCCGTTCGGCCATGGCGTCCCGGCCGTGCTGGAGCGTGTGCGCCACGTCGGCCAGGTCCGGTGTCCGGTCCAGGGCGGCGAGCAGCGCGGCCGCGTACCGGCGCAGGGCGTCGGGCGTACGGGCCGACAGGGGGAACACCCAGGGGCCGTGCGGGCGTTGCGGCGCCCGCACGGGCTCGGCCTCCTCCAGGACGACGTGGGCGTTGACGCCTCCGTAGCCGAAGGAGCTGACCCCGGCGCGCCGCGGCCGGCCGCCGTCCGGGCGCGGCCACGCCTGCGCCGAGCGGACGAGGCGGAACGGGCTGCCGTCGAGCCGCAGGTGCGGGTTCTGCTCGCCGAGCCCGGCGACGGGCGGCAGCACGCCGTGCTCCATCGCGAGGAGCACCTTGATCACTCCGGCGGCGCCCGCGGCGGATTCCAGGTGGCCGACGTTGGCCTTGACCGCTCCGATCCCGCAGAAGGGCTCGGCCGGCGCCGGCAGGCCCCGGCGGTTCAGCAGTTCGTCGAAGGCGAGCCGCAGGCCGTTGATCTCGACCGGGTCACCGAGTTCCGTGCCGGTGCCGTGCGTCTCCAGGTAGCCCACCGTGGTGGGGTCGCCTCCGGCGCGCTCGTGGGCCCGCACGATCATCGCCGCCTGGGCGGCGGGGTTGGGCGCGGTCAGGGACCGGGCCCGGCCGCCGTGGTTGACGGCGGTGCCGCGCAGCCAGGCCCGGACTCGGTGCCGGCCGGCCAGGCTCGCACGGGTCAGCACCACGAGGCCGAAGCCCTCGCTGCGGACGAATCCGTCCGCCCGGGCGTCGAAGGTCTGGCACCGCCCGGTCGGGCTGAGCATGCCGGTGTTGCTGAGCAGGACGTGGTTGTGCGGCGACAGGATGAGGTTGATGCCGCCGGCCACCGCGATGTCGCACTCCCCCGAGCGGATCGCCTCGGCGGCCCGGTGGATGGCGACCAGGGAGCTGGAGCAGCCGGTGTTGACCGGTTCGCTCGGCCCGTGCAGGTCGAGCAGGTAGGAGACCCGGTTGACGAGGATGGAGTGCGTGGTGGCGGTGGCCGCGTGGGCGTCGACGGGCACGTCCGCGGCCTTGCGGACCTCCTCGTAGTCGCTCGACCCTGCCCCGATGAACAGGCCGACGTCGGAGCCCGCGAGCGAGCCGGGTGCCAGCCCGGCGTCCTCCAGCGCGGTCCACACGCCCTCCAGCACGAGCCGCTGCTGGGGGTCCATGCCCGCGGCCTCGTGCGGCGAGATGCCGAAGAACAGGGGGTCGAACATGTCGACGTCGTGGACGAATCCGCCGCGGTGGGCGTGCACGCCGTCCGGGAGCGAGCGCGTCTCCCAGCGGTCGGCGGGCACGTCGGTGATCAGGTCGTCGCCCGCCACCAGGTGCTGCCAGAAGGCGTCCAGGTCGCGGCTCGCGGGCATCCGCCCGCTCATGCCGATGACGGCGATGGCCTCGGGCTCGGCGGGGGCCGTGACGGGTGCCGTCGGGGCGGGTGCCGGGGCGGGTGCGGGTGTCTGCTCCGGGCGGTGTGCGGCCACGGCGGCAGCGGGCTCGGCAGGTGCCGGGGCGGCGGTGTGCCGGTGCTGGAGTTCGGGGTAGTCGCGCACGAGGCGGTCGGCCAGGGCGCGCAGGGTGGGCGTCTCGTAGAACAGCGCGGGCGTCACCTCCAGGGCGAACTCGTCGTTCAGCCGGGTCGCGAGGAGGCTGTAGCTGACCGAGTCGAAGCCGTAGTCCCCGATCGCCCGGTCGAGGTCGAGGTCCTCGAGCGGGATGCCCGAGGCCTCCGACGTCAGGGCCAGGAGCGCGTCGGTGAAGCCGGTGAGGGACGTCTCCCCGGCGGCGCCGGGCGTGGCGGGGTCGTCGGCCCTGGCCACGAGGATGTGCTGGAAGTTGCGGGTGGTCTCGGCGGCGCCCGGCATCGCGGACACCGCGTCGTAGCCGACGCCGGTGAGCAGCCCGGTCCAGCCGGGCACGTCCAGCAGCGGCGAGCCGGGCAGGCGCAGGGCGGTGTCGGTGTGGGCCCACCAGCCGTCGAACAGCCCGTAGGTGAGCGTGGCGGCCAGGGTCACCGAGGTCAGTTCGTTGAGCAGCAGTTCGCCGCCGGCGCGCAGCACTCCTCGCAGGTGGCGCACGGCGCGGCCCACGTCCGAGGTGGCGTGCAGGACGTTCGCGCCGACCGCGAGGTCGAAGCCGTCCGCCGGGAAGCCCTGGGTGACCGGGTCGGTGTCCAGGTCCAGGCGCTTGAACCGCAGGAACGGGTACTGCTCGCCGAACTCCCGGCGGCCGTGGGCGAGGAAGGTGACCGACAGGTCGGTGTACCAGTACTCCACCCGCTCGCCGTACGGGCGCAGCGCGCGCAGCAGCCCCGCGGAGGTACCGCCGGTGCCCGAACCGACCTCCAGGATGCGGACCTTCGCGTCGGCGGGCAGCTCCGCCAGGCGACGCTCGACGTGCGCGACGAGGTGCCCGGTGAGCAGGTCGTTGTAGAGGTCGCTGATGGGGTTGCCCCGGTAGACGCGCTCCATGAGGGAGGTGCCCGACGCGGGGAAGAGCAGCTCGGTGGCGAGGAGCTCGCCCCGCAGCAGCTGCGGGTAGTGCTCCAGGCACAGGGCCAGCAGCCGTACGAAGACCGCGGATTCGGGGTGTGCGTCGGCCAGCTCGTCCAGCTGCCGCAGGTGGCCGCCGGCGCGTGCCTCGGCGAGGGCGGCCGGGACCGGGCGGTGGCGTCCGTCACCGGCCTCGGTCAGGCCCGCGTCGGCGAGCATGTCCAGCACGGTGTGCAGCAGCCGTGCGTACCGGGGGGTGACCCCGACCCGGCGGGCGACCTCGTCGGCGTCCGGGGCCGGGCCCCGCCAGGCGCCCAGGTCGTCGAGCAGGGCCAGCAGGGCCCCGCTCGCGATCGTCGTCATCTGCCGGTCGAGCGCGTGGAAGTCCTCCACCACGCGCAGGTCCGTGGTGCTCAGCTGCCCGCCGGTCGGCGTCACGTCCGTGGTCTCCGTTCTCGTCGCTCCCATCCGTGCCCGCAACTCCTCGGTGCCGGGCACCACGACGGCCTGCGGTGCCGGCTGCCGGAGTGCCTCCACGAGCGCGGCGAACCCCGCCTCGGGCGTGATGGACCCGAAGCCGGCCGCGGTCAGGCGGTCGCGGTGGGTGTCGTCGGCCACCGCGCCGACCGTGCCCCAGAAGCCCCAGTTGACCGCGCGCACCGGGTAGGGCAGGCGGGCGTCGAGGGCATGGGCGTAGGCGTCCAGGAAGGTGGAGCCGGCCGCGTAGTTCGCGAGGCCGGCATCGCCCGTGAAGGACTGCGCGGAGGAGAAGAACACCAGGAAGTCCGGGCTGTGCCCGCGCAGGGCGTCCACCAGGGCCGCCGCGACACCGGACTTGGCCGCCAGGCTCTCCGCGAGGTCCGCGTCCGAGAGGTTGCGCACCAGCCGGTCCCGCTGGACCAGTGCCGCGTGCACGACGCCGTGCACCGGGCCCGCCTCGTCGAGGACGGCGGCCAGTTGCCGGGCGTCGGTCGCGTCGGCGCGTACGTAGCGGATCCGGTCCCCGAGGTCGGTGCCGGACAGCTCCCGGCGGCCGACCAGGACGACCCGCGCTGCCCAGTCCTCGACGAGCCGGCGGCCGATCGCCAGGCCGATGCCGCGGGCACCCCCGATGATCACGTAGGTGCCGCCCCGGCGGAGCGGGACGGGGCCGTCGGTGGCCGGGGCGGGGCGCAGCACCTGGGTGTGGCGGACGGCTCCGGTGCAGGCGAGCCGGGTGCCGCGGGGGGCCGTCGTCACGAGGTCGGCGGACGCGTGGGCGGGGTCGAGGTCGACGGTGGCGACCGACCAGGCGGGGTGCTCGTTCTCCAGGACCCGGGCGAAGCCGGCGATCCCGGCGGCGTAGGGGTCGGTGACATCGCGGCCGGGGGCCGCGGCAGCACCGGTGGTGACGACGACCCAGTCGAGTGCGGTCAGGCGGGACCAGTCGCGTGCGTAGCGGAGCAGCGCCTTGACGCCGGCGGCCTCGGCGCGCGCGACGCGGTCCGTCTCGTGCCCGGCGGCGCCCGTGGCACCGGTCAGGACGTAGACCAGGCGCGGCGTCACGGAGACCGGGGTCCCCAGCTCGGCGAGGACGGCTCCCTCGTGCCGGGTGGCCAGTTCGCGGGCCAGGCCGGCGCGGTCGGGAGCGTGCAGCACCACGACCGGACCGGTCGGCGTGCTCAGCAGGGCGGGTGCGGGGCAGGCCTCCCACACGGGGACGTCCAACGGGACGGTCTCGAACGCGGCGGTGGCGCGGGGCCGCTCGGCGGCCGGCGCGGCCACGGCCCGGGGAGCCTGCGCGGGGGGTGCGACGTCGACCCAGCACCGTACCCGTGCGAAGGGGTAGTGCGGCAGCGCCACCTTGCGCGCCTTCCGGTCGCGGTGCAGTGCGCGCCAGTCGGGGGCGGCGCCCGCCGCCCAGCCGCGTGCCAGCGCGTGCGGGTCGGTGGAGTCCGGGGTGGCGGCGGTGCTCCGCCCGGTGACCGTGCCGCGGTAGCCGGCCGTTTCCGCGCCGTCCAGGAAGGCGCGGAGCACGGAGCGCAGTTCGGCCGTGTCGGAGGCGACCACGGCGAGCCGCTCCTCCATGGCTTCCCGGCCGATCTGTGTGGTGTAGGCAATGTCGGCGAGCGGGGCGTCCGATCCGGTGGCGTCCTGCACGGCCGCGGCGAGGCCGGCCAGCGTCGAGCGGGCGTCGACGTGCGGGGCGGGGCCGGGGAAGCCGTCGGCGAGCGCCCGTGCCAGCCTGCGCAGGTCGTCGGCGTCCAGGCCGAGTTCGTCGAGCTCGGCCTCGGGGTCGGCGCCGGTCAGGCCGGCCAGTTCGGCCACCTCCGCGAGCCGGTCGGCGGCCGGCAGCCGCAGATAGCGCTCCGCCAGCTCGCGCAGGGCCTGCGGGGTGCGTGCGGAGAGCAGCACGACCTGCGGGCCGACCGCGGCGGCGTCCGAGGCCCACGACTGCGGGAACTCCTCGACGACGACGTGGGCGTTGGCCCCGCCCGCGCCGAACGCGCTGACGCCGGCGCGGCGCGGGGTGCCGGGCCCGGCGGGCCACGGCGCGGCCTCGCGCTGCACGGTCAGGCCCGTGGCGTCCCAGTCGATGACCGTGTTGGCCGGTTCGGCGTGCAGGGACGGCACCAGGGTGCGGTGGCGCAGCTGGAGCAGCACCTTTGTCAGGGAGGCGATGCCGGCGGCGGGTTCGAGGTGGCCGACGCCGGACTTCACCGAGCCCAGCCGGCACGGGGTGTCGCCGTAGACCTGGGACAGGGCCGCGATCTCGATGGGGTCACCGAGCGCCGTGCCCGTGCCGTGCGTTTCGATGTAGCCGATCGACGCGGGGTCGACGTCCGCCTTGTGCAGCGCCCGCCGCACCACGTCGGCCTGTGCGGTGGGGTTCGGCACGAAGAATCCGCCGGCGCGTCCGCCGTGGTTGACGGCGCTGCCCTTGATGACACCGAGGACGCGGTCACCGTCCTCCAGCGCGCGGGCCAGTGGCTTGAGCACGACGACGCCGACGCCCTCGCCGGGCACGTAGCCGTCGCCGCCGGCACCGAAGGCGCGGCAGCGGCCGTCCGAGGAGACGAAGCCGACCTGGCTCAGGTGCAGGTATTTGTACGGGTGGACGATGAGGTTCACGCCGCCGGCGAGGGCGAGCTCGCTGTCGCCGGACCTGAGGCTCTCGCACGCCAGGTGCAGGGCGGTCAGGGACGACGAGCACATCGTGTCCAGCGCCAGGCTGGGGCCGCGCAGGTCGAGGAAGTAGGAGAGGCGGTTGGCGACCGCCGAGGAGAAGGACGTCGGCAGCACCGGCAGCCGGTCCTCGGCGCCCAGGCCGAGCATCTGGTACTGGGTGAACATCACGCCCGCGAAGACGCCCACCGGGCGCCCGGACACGTCCGCGCGGGTCAGGCCGGCGTCCTCCAGGGCGTGCCAGGACGTCTGCAGGAACAGTCGCTCCTGCGGGTCCATCCCCTCGGCCTCGCGCGGTGTGATCCGGAAGAAGGCGGGGTCGAACTCGTCGATGCCGTCGAGGAACCCGCCCCACTTGCTGTACGAACGCCCGGGGGCGCGCTCCGGCTCGTAGAAGCCTGCCGCGGCCCAGCGCTCCTCCGGGATCTCGGTGACGCAGTCGCGTCCCGCCAGCAGGTTGGCCCAGAACTGGTCGAGGTCCTCGGCCATGGGGTAGCGGCCGGCGACGCCGATCACGGCGATGTCGCCGTCGGCTTCCGGCGCCCGGTCCGCCTCCCGGGGCAGGGCGCGGTGCTCGGCGTCCGGCGTGCCGTGGTGTGCCCCGGGGGTCTCGGCGGCCCCGAAGGCGGCGTCGGCGGCGGGCAGGCCCAGCGACCGAGCGGCCCGCTCCGGGTCGCCGTGGAGCACGACGACCTCGGTGCCGGCGAGCGCGAGCGCCTGCTCGAACACGTCCAGGCCGTCCGTCGTCGGCAGCGGGACCTGTCCCTGCCGGCGGAAGAGGGCCTCGGCCGCCGGGTCGGTGCGCATGCCGCCCTCGGCCCACAGCGGCCAGGCGAAGGAGGTCAGTCGGTGCTCGCGGGCGTAGGCGTCCATGAAGGCGTTCGCGGCGGCGTAGTCGCTCTGTCCCACATTGCCCGCGACGCCGGTCACCGACGAGAACACGGCGAAGAAGTCGAGGTCCAGGTGGCGGGTCGCCTCGTGCAGCAGCACCGTGCCGCGCACCTTGGGGGCGAGTACCGCCGCGACGTCGGCGGCGGACTTGGCGGTGAAGAGGCCGTCCCGCAGCACACCGGCCGCGTGGACGACGCCGTCCAGCCGGCCGTACCGGTCGAGAACGTCCGTGACCAGGGCGGACACCTCGGCCGGCACCGTCACGTCGGCGCGCAGGTACCGGCCGGCGGACGGCTGCGGCTGCGGCGAGCGCCCGGTCAGGACGGCCGTGGCGCCGCGCTCGGTCAGACGGGCGGCGAGTTCCCGGCCTATGCCGCCCGCTCCGCCGGTGATGAGGTAGACACCACCGGGCCGGACGGTGGCCGGGCCGCCGAGGTCCGCCGCGCGGTAGCGGCGGACGTGGCGGCGTCCCGGGGTGTGCCGCACCCAGGTCTCGTCCGGGTCGGCGAACTCCGCGAGCAGCGCCTGGGGATCGGCGGGGCCGTCGCACTCGACGGCGGTGATCGCGAGGCGCGGCTGCTCCAGGCGTACGGTGCGGGCCAGCCCGGCCACGGCGGCGGCGACCGGCGCCGGTCCGACGTGCACGACCGGCACCGGGCCGTCGGCGAGGGCCTGGGCCAGGGCGAGTACCTCGCAGCAGGCGGCGCGCACGGCCTCGGGGAGGTCGGCGGTGGCGTGCTCCGTGTGCTCCGCGACGTGCAGGACCGCCTCGGGCGGGGCACCGAGGTCGGCGACGAGCTGCCGCAGGTCCGCCGCCTCGCCGGGGCGGATCTCGTACTCGTGGTGCGCGACGCGGCGGAAGGCCGTGCCGCGGCGGGCGGTGATCTGACCGGGCCGGACCGGCAGATCGCCGATCACCAGCAGCGATCCGGTGGCGGGCGCGGAAGGCCGGGGGGCCGTCTGCCACACCCCGGTGAGGCAGCCGGTCCGGGCGGGGGTGTCCTCCTCCGGTGCGGCGGCGGCCGTGCGGGTGTGCCAGTCGTCGGGCAGCAGCTCCGCGAGGTGGTCCGCGACTGCGTCGACCGTCGGGTACTCGAAGAGCAGGGTCGGGTAGAGCGCGATGTCCCAGCGCTCCTCGAGGGCGCGGACCAGCGTGAGCAGGTGCGTCGACTCCAGCCCGAGGTCGTAGAAGCCGCGGTCGCCGTCCACCACCAGGGTGGGGTCGCCGACGGCACGGCGGACCAGTTCGACGATCTCCGCCCGGATGTCGCCGGGCTCGCCGTCCGCGCTCGCGGGCGTCGAAGTCGAAAGGGCAGACAGGGCAGAAGGGGCCGACGAGGCCGAAGGGGCAGTGGGACCGGCGGGGTGCCCGTCGAGGGCCGGCGCGGCGGCCGAAGTGCCGTTGGTGAGCCGGGTGATCGCCGCCGTGGAGCGGATCCGCTTGAAGGTCAGGCCCGTGAACCGGGCGGCGGGCGCGCCCGAGCGGTCGTACAGGTCGATGTCGGCCTTCACCACGTCGTCACCGGTGCCGGCCGGGCGGAGGCGCAGGTCGACGGTGCAGGCGTCGCCGAGGGTGCGGGCCGCGCGGAAAGCGGCGATGTGCAGGGGGATGAGCGGGCGTCCGTCCGCGTCCACGCCGTCGAAGACGAGGGCGTACGACTGCATGGTGGAACCGTCGAGCAGGGCGGGGTGGAGCAGGAAGTCGGCCACCGTGGCGCGGGCCTCGTCACCGAGCGCGATCTCGGACCGCACGCGGTCCGCCGTCGCCCGCAGGGTGCCCGCGCACCGCATGAACGCCCGGTGCTCGATGCCGGCCGACCGCCCGGTCGCGTACACCTCGGCCACGTCGCGCGGGGTGCCGGGGGCCGCCGGTTCGAGGGCGCCGGTGAGCGGGGGCAGACCGGTGCGCAGGGTCGCCCGCAGGTGGGTGGTGACGGCGTCGTCGACGGGGGTGCCGTCCTGGGTGCGGCGGCTGGTCGCCGTCACATGGAAGACGTCACTGTCGGGGTCGGGTTCGAGGGCGATGACGAGTTCACGGTCGAAGGACTCGGTGGTCACCACCGGCTCGACGAACAGCACATCGCTCAGCTCGGTCCCGTCCAGCGGGATGTCGCGTGCGGCGAGCAGCCTGCAGACGATGTCGAGGAAGGTGACACCCGGCAGGGTGCGCACCCCGTGCACCCGATGGTCGTCGACGATCGGGTTGTCCCGGTTCAGGTGCAAGACGCAGCGAACGGACCGTCGGTCCACGTGTTCTCTCCTGGTGATCGGCGATGCGGCGGAGCGTGATCTACGGCCCGGGCGCGCCGGGTTGCGTGAGGGTCAGGCCGGGTCAGTAAGGGTCAGCTGAGGGTCAGGTCGAGCCGGGCCGAGCGGACCGGCGCCGTGGCCGGCCCGGGCGCGGCGGGCAGGCGCCAGAAGCGCCTGCGCCGGTAGACGGGCAGCGGCAGCGGGGGCCTGCCCGGTTCGCCGGGCGTGCCCGGCCCCAGGACGACATGGGCGTTGGTGCCGCCGAAGCCGAAGGCGCTGACGCCGACCCGGCTGCCGGGCGGCAGGTCCATGGCCCGCGTCACCGGGAAGAACGGCGACTCGGCGAACGCGAAGCGCGGGTTCGGCCGGTGACAGTGCAGGGTCGGCACGAGCCGGCCGTGCCGCAGGATCTGTACGGCCTTGATGAAGCCGGCGACGCCCGCCGCGCTGAGCAGGTGGCCCATCGTGCTCTTGATGCTGCCGATGCCGCAGTAGCCGCGGTCGTCGGTGTGGGTCCGGTGGACGGTCGTCAGCGCCTGGAGCTCGATCGGATCACCGATCATCGTGCCGGTGCCGTGGGCCTCGACGTACCCGATGGTGCGCGCGTCGATCCCGCCCCGGGCGAGCACGTCGGAGACCAGGGCGCGCTGGGCGCGTCCGTTCGGGGTGGTGTGCCCCATGGTCCGGCCGTCGTTGTTGACGCCCGACGACTCGATCACGGCGAGCACCCGGTCGCCGTCGCGCTGGGCGTCGGCGAGCCGCTTGAGCAGCACCATTCCGGCGCCCTCGCCGGGGACGAGGCCGTCGGCGGACTCGTCGAAGGTGCGGCACCGGCCGCTGGGCGACAGCGCCTTGCCGGCGCTGAGCATGAGGTAGGGCTCCTCGTCGAACAGCAGGTCCACGCCCCCGGCCAGGGCCATGGACGACTCGCCCGCCGCCAGGCTCTGCGCGGCCAGGTGAATGGTCACCAGCGACGACGAACAGGCGCTGTCGACCACCAGGTTGGGCCCGGTGAGGTCGAGGAAGTGCGAGATGTGCGCGGCCACGAAGTTCTGGTTGACCCCGGCCGTGTACTGCCGCGTGGGGGGCTGCAGATGCGCCCGGTGGTTGCCCGTCCGGGTACCGACGAAGACCCCCAGCGACTGGCCCCGCAGTTCGTCCTCGCGGTAGCCGGCGTCCCGCAGGCACTCCACGGACACCTCCAGCGCCTTGCGCGCCAGCGGGTCCAGCTGCCGGGCCGACTCGTCGTCGAAGCCGAAGAACTCCGGGTCGAACAGGGCGGCGTCGTCGAGGAATCCGCCCCACTTGCTCTGGCTGCGCCCCCGTCCGCCGTCCGGGCTGTAGAGCGAGCCGATGTCCCAGCGGTCGGCCGGCACCTCGGTGACGAGGTCACGGCCGGCCAGCAGCACGTCCCACAGCTGCGCGGGGTCGGCGGCGCCCGGCAGCCGGCAGCCCATGCCGATCACGGCGATCGGCGTCGGCCGCCCGTCGGGGGCGGGGACCGGTTCCGTGACGACGGCACGCGCGGGCCGGTCGGCCGGCCCGGCGGCGGGGGCGGTGGTGGGGGCACCGAGCGCGCCGGCGAGGCCGGCGAGCGTCGGGTGTTCCTGGAGCAGGCTCGGGTCGACCGCGTGGCCGAGTTCCGCTTCGAGGTCCCGCACCAGTTCGGCCATCAGCAGCGAGTCCACGCCGACGTCGCCGAGCAGGGTGTCGGGTCCCAGCAGCGCCGCGTCGACCTTGGTCGTCCGGGCCACCAGGGTGGTCAGCCAGCCGAGGTCCGCCGCCGTGTCCGGCGCGCTGTCCGCGGGGGCTTCCCCGGCCGCGTCCGGCAGGGTGCCGGTGCTGTCGGAGGACGGGACGGCCGGCACGGGACGCGAGGGCGCCCGCTCCGCCGGAGCGGTGCGCGACGGCGCCAGGAACAGCTCTCCGGCGGCCAGCGACGCGCGCTCCACCCGGCAGGGCAGCAGCACGGCTTCGCCGGGCACCCGCAGGGCGAGGTCCAGCAGGTCCAGGGCCTCGTTCCCGTCCAGGTCGGGGATGCCGAGTCCGCCGCCGGCGCTCGTCCGCTCGAGGCCCATGCCGACGCCGCGCCACAGCGGCCAGCGCAGGGCGCGCACCGTGCAGCCGGACTCGCCGTCGTGGGCGGCGGCGAAGTCGTCGAGCACGGTGTTGGCCGCCGCGTAGTCCAGATAGCCCGCGGCCAGCCGGGGTATCGCGCCGGCCACCGAGGAGAACAGCACCATGAGCCGCGGTGGCTTGGGCCCGAAGGCCGACCACAGCACCCCGAGGCCGTCGGCCTTGGGCCGCAGCACCCGGGAGATCTCCTCGGCCGTCCGGGAGAGGAAGGACGCGGGCGGGTCCATGACGCCCGCGCAGTGGAAAACGGCGTCGATCCCGCCGGCCTGCTTCCTGACCCGGCCGATCAGCCGGCGGAGCGAGGTGACGTCGTCGAGCGCGTCGGTCCGCACGGTCAGCGTCACACCGCGCTCGACCAGGGCGAGCAGCGCCGTGAGCCGGGTCCGCAGGACGGGGTCCGTGGACGGCTCGGCGGCGAGGGCGGCCCACTGGTTGCGGACCGGCATCCGGGAGCGGCCGATCAGCACGATGTGCCGGGCGCCGCGGTCGGCGAGGTGGGCCGCGAGGCGCAGCCCGATGCCGCCCAGGCCGCCCGTGATGAGCACCGCGCCGCGGCCGAGGTCCGCGAGCGGGTCGTCACCGTTCGAGGCCGGGGCGAAGGCGGCCACCGGACGGCGGCGCCGGGCCCCCGCGTAGCGGATCTCCGTCTCCCGGTCGGCCGCCGACGTCTCGGCCCTGACGGCCGCGACGAGTTCGGCGGTGCCGCCGTCCACGCGGACGGTCCGCCCGTGGACACCGGGGAACTCGCCGGACAGCGAACGGTAGAAGCCGGCGAGCGCGGAGCGTTCGGCGCCGCTGACGTGCACGCAGCGCAGCCCGATGCGGGGGTTCGCGGTGAGCACGCGCTGCAGCAGCGCGATCCGCTCGGTGACCCGCGTTCCGGGCGCGGACCAGTCGACCAGGTCGACGACACCGGTCAGACCGCTCGCCTCGGGCAGCTCGTCCCCGGGGACGTGCACGACGCAGCGGTCCGCGAGCACCGTGCGAGCGAGCTCCGGGTCGGTGGTGACGACCAGGAGCCGGCCGTCGTGGACGGCGTCCGGTGCGGGCGCGTCCTCCCAGGTGGTGGTGAGGAACTCGGCACCCGGGACGGGCGCCGCCCAGTGCTGGTCACGGCTGAAGGGGTAGGTCGGCAGCGACACCGGCGGGGCGTCCGGAGTCGTGAACTCCGGCTCCGCGGTGTGCCGGTCCTCGGCCGGGGCCACGCCGTCGGCCGGCGCGTTCGCGAGCACCGCGGCGAGCTTCTCGGCCAGTTCGCCGAGGTCCGCGGCCTCGACGGCGACGCGGCACGGCAGGGCGGCGCGTCCGGTCTGCAGGGTCCGCGCGATGGAGGCCAGCGGCGGGGCGTCGGCGGAGCGGACCACCTCCAGGAGCGCGGTCACGGCCTCGCGCAGGGCCTGCGGCGTACGGGCCGAGAGGGGGACGAGCACCGGGAGGGGGGCGGTCGGGGCCGGGGCCGCCGTTTCGGGCGCGTCCTCCAGCACGACGTGTGCGTTGGTGCCGCCCATGCCGAAGGAGCTGACGCCGGCCCGGCGGGGACCGCCGCCGGCGGGCGCTTCCCAGGGGGCCCGCTCGAGTTGGAGCCGCAGCGGGGTGCCGTCGACCTTGATCATCTTGTTCGGCCGGCGCACATTGCGGCTGGCCGGCAGCGTCCGGTGGCGCATGGCCAGGATCACCTTGATCATTCCGGCGATCCCGGCGGCCGCCTCCAGGTGGCCGATGTTGGTCTTGACCGAGCCGACGCCGCAGTGCGGCGCGGCCGGCTCCGGGTGACCCCACTGGTCGTAGAGGCGCTCGAACGCCGCGACCATGCCGGAGATCTCGATGGGGTCGCCCAGGCGCGTGCCGGTGCCGTGCGCTTCGATGTAGCCGACGGTCGCCGGGTCGACTCCCGCCTCGTTGTACGCGGTCACGAGCAGGTCCGCCTGCGCGTCCGGGTTGGGCGCGGTGAAGGACTGTGCCTGCCCGCCGTGGTTGACGGCCACGCCGCGGATCACCGCGTGCACGCGGTCGCCGTCGGCCAGGGCCCGGTCCAGCGGCTTGAGCAGCAGGGCACCGACGCCCTCGCCGCGGACGTATCCGTCGGCGTCGTCGTCGAAGGTGTGGCAGCGGCCGCGGGGGCTCAGCACACCGGTGCGCTGGTAGGCGTGCTGCCGGGCGGGATCGCACAGGACGTTCACGCCGCCGGCGAAGGCCTGGTCGCACTCACCGGCGCGCAGGGCCGCGACGGCCTGTGCGACGGCCACCAGGGACGAGGAGCAGAGGGTGTCGACGGCGACGCTCGGCCCGCGCAGCCCGAGGGCGTAGGACACCCGGTTGGCCACCAGGGAGGGGGAGACCGCGACGCTCAGGTGCGGCTCGTCGTGGCCCGCGTGCTCGGCGAGGACGGCGGCGTAGTCGGAGTGGCAGACGCCCGCGTAGACGCCCGTGCGGCTGCCGGCCAGCGAGGTCGGGTCGCACCCGGCGTCCTCGGCCGTCGCCCACGCCACCTCCAGCAGCAGCCGCTGCTGGGGGTCCATCAGCGCGGCCTCGCGCGGGCTGATGGAGAAGAACTCGTGGTCGAAGCGGCGGATGTCGTCGAGCAGGGCCGCCTTGTCGACCAGCCCGGGGTGGGCGGCGGTGTCCCAGCGGTCGGCCGGGACGGTACGGACGGCGTCCTCGTCCCGGCCCAGCAGGTCCCACAGCTCGGGCACGCCCGACGCGCCGGGGAACCGGCCGGCCATGCCGATCACGGCGATCGGCGCCCCCGCGTCGGAGCGGGGAGCGGCCGGCGGCGCGGTCGTGACCGGGGCCGGAGCGGGACGCTCACCGCGCAGCACGCGCGCCATGGCGGCGACGGTGAAGGCCTGGAACATGGTGCTGGGGTCGATCTCCAGCCCGCTCTCGTCCCGGGCCCGGGCAGCGGCTTCCGACAGCGCCAGGCTGTCGAGTCCGCGCCCGCGCAGGTCGTCGTCCGCGGTCAGCGATCCGGCGGGCTCGTCGAGCACGCTCTCCATCAGCGCCAGGAGCCGGGGCTCGAGGTCGTCGGGTGCGGGCGGGTCGCTCTCCACGGCGGCGGGGGCCGGTGCCGAAGCGGACGGGGCCGAGGCGGCGGGCGCGGCCACGGGAGCTCCCGTGGCGTCCCACAGGGCCGCGTAGGCCTCGGGCCGGACGAGCTGCTTGACGCTCTCCAGGCGGGCGAGCGGCCTTCCGTCGCGCTCCCGCAGCAGGGACGACGTCAGGACCACACGGTGGTCCGCCTCCAGCCGGCAGTCGTCCAGGCGGTAGCGCACCGCGTCGTCGATGCCGCAGTTGCCGAGGTAGACGATGTCCCGGCTGAGGGTGACCGCCTCGACGGCCCACTCGCCGCCCGGCACCAGCGACTGGACGTAATTGCGCTCGCCGCGGTCGTTGATGTGCGGGTACGAGGCGAAGTACAGCAGGCCCGCGGCGTTCATGTCCGCGAACGGGTTGAGTTCGTAGGTGTCGCTGAACAGTCCGGCGCCGTCGGGGGCCGAGGTGGTCCGCGCGCGGAACTCGCGGTGGAAGTCCAGATGTTCCGCCGCCGGCCGCGCCACCGGGGCGCCGCCTTGGGGCTGCGGTGTGCCGGGGACGAGCCAGTTGCCTGCGCCGCGGTGGACGAAGGCCGTGAGCAGCCGGACGTCGACGTGGGCCGTGGCCGTGGCGAAACGGATGTCGCTGACGAACGTCTGCTCGTCGAGCTTGGTCAGTGCGCCGCTCAGCTCTCCCTCGTCGTGCTCGGTGAAGGACCGCAGCGACTCGGCCGCGATGAGCCGGGCGCGGGTGAAGGCGGGCAGCAGCCGGTTACCGTCGGTGTCGGCGAGTTCGGCGACGGGAAGACCGAAGTGTTCCCCGATGAGGGACCAGTGGAGGTCACCGGCCTCACGTAACAGCCAGTTCTCGGACAGACCACTGACAGAGAGTGCGGGAAGCCCCAGAACGACCGGCCGGGTCAGCATGCGGCCACACACGCGAAACGGGCAAGCGGCGCGGAAACACACACACCACGACCTGAACGCGGCCAGGAAAAACGGCAGCGCTGAATCATCACATCCCCCACCCTGCGATGTATTGCGATGAAGTCCCGCCGACGGCGCGGCGATGCGCCGACGCTAGCGGTCCCTCGGAAGAACCGTCGTGAGCGGGAGAACCAACCTCCGTTGGGGAGGCCGGAAATCGCGCTTCGACGGAACACATCTTGGTCGATCATGACCACTTCTGCAAGGGTAACCTTCGTTCATGACAGGCATTCAGGAACCGGGGTTCTGTCCAAACGGCTCGATACGGACACCCCGTTCACCAGGGCGGACATCCACGAACCTCTCTCCTGGCGCCGAGGCCGCGCACCTTCCGCGCCCGGCGGTTCCCGGGACCGGAAAGGACCTGCTGGCGGGGCTGTTCCCGGACGTCATCGTCGTGGAACGGTTTACGGATCCCCCGGACGTCCACCTGTACCCGCAGGAGGCCGACATCGTGGCACGCGCGGTTGACAAGCGCCGACGCGAGTTCGCCACCGTCCGGCTGTGCGCGCGCACGGCGCTGGCCGGGCTCGGCATCGCGCCGGGGCCGATCCTGCGCGGCGACCGCGGGGCCCCGGTCTGGCCCGAGGGGATCGTGGGCAGCATGACCCACTGCGACGGCTACCGCGCGGCGGCGGTCGCGCGGAACACGGCGGTCGCCTCGGTCGGGATCGACGCCGAACCCCACGCCCCGCTGCCCGCGGGCGTCGAGAAGCTGGTGGCCCTGCCCGAGGAACGGCGCACGCTGGACCGGCTCAGCGTCTCGCACCCGGCGGTGGCCTGGGACCGGCTGCTGTTCAGCGCCAAGGAGAGCACGTACAAGACGTGGTTCCCGCTGACCGGACAGTGGTTGGACTTCCCTGACTGCGTCATCACCCCCGATCCGGAGGACGGCACCTTCACCTGCTCGCTGAACGTCCCCGGACCGGTGGTCGGCGGGCGCCGGATCGACCGTTTCACCGGGCACTGGCGGACCGTCACCCGCGACGGCGCCGCGTACGTGGCCACCGCGATCACGGTGCCGGGCGCCCATCGAACCGCTGCCTCGTAGCGCCCGGCCGACGAGGGCTGTTCAACTGCCGCCCGTTCCCCGGAAAATGGCCGAAACTTATCCTGGAATACAGCATTCCGCCGACGAAACCCCGTAAGAAACCAGCCAGTACAGCCCGGCCAGTCATCCGTACGCCGTTCCGCGGGGCCGAGGACGGCAGGAATTCGATCACCCCCTTGGAACACCCATCCGGCCCCAGTAGGGTTACCGCACGTCACCAGGGCACCGGCGTCATGGATACGCGGCGCCTTCCGTGCGGTCCGTGCGACCCCGCGAAAAGCCGCGGGCGCCCCGGCCCACCGGAGACGCCGTCGCCGGCACCCGCGCCGCGGCCGGACCACCGCGCCACGCGGCGCCGGAACCCCCGGCTCCGGCCCCGTGTGCGCCGCGGCCTCACCGCCGTCCCTGCGGCCGGGCCCGACCGGCCGGCCCACCGCGGGGTGCGCCGACCGCGCACCGACCGCGCCACCCGTACATCCCACTCCCGAGGACGTCGTATGCAGGACATCGTCAGCGCCATCGTGAGCGGGGACGCGGCACCGGAGGACTTCGCCGCGCTCCCCCTCCCCGAGTCCTACCGGGCCGTCACCCTGCACAGGAGCGAGACCGAGCTGTTCGCCGGGCTCGCCACCCAGGACAAGGACCCGCGCAAGTCCGTGCACCTCGACGAGGTCCCGGTGCCCGAACTCGGTCCGGGCGAGGCCCTGATCGCCGTGATGGCCAGCTCCGTGAACTACAACACCGTCTGGTCGTCGATCTTCGAACCCTTGCCGACCTTCGGTTTCCTCTCCCGGTACGGGGCCCAGTCGCCGCTGGCCGCGCGGCACGACCTGCCGTACCACGTCATAGGCTCCGACCTGGCGGGCGTGGTGCTGCGCACCGGCCCCGGCGTCAACGCCTGGAAGCCCGGGGACGAGGTCGTCGCACACTGCCTGTCGGTGGACCTCGAGGCACCGGACGGGCACAACGACACCATGCTCGACCCGCAGCAGCGCATCTGGGGCTACGAGACCAACTTCGGCGGACTCGCCGAGCTGGCCCTGGTCCGGGCGAACCAGCTGATGCCCAAGCCCGCCCACCTCACCTGGGAGGAGGCCGGCACCCCCGGGCTGGTCGCCGCCACGGCGTACCGCCAGCTGGTGTCCCGCAACGGCGCCGGGATGAAGCAGGGCGACAACGTCCTGATCTGGGGCGCCTCCGGGGGCGTGGGCGCGTTCGCGACCCAGTTCGCGCTGGCGGGCGGCGCCACCCCCGTCTGTGTGGTCTCCAGCGAGCGGAAGGCGGAGATCTGCCGGGCCATGGGCGCCGAGGCGGTCATCGACCGCAGCGCCGAGGGCTACCGGTTCTGGAAGGACGAGCGGACCCAGGACCCCAAGGAGTGGAAGCGGCTCGGCAAGCGGATCCGCGAACTGACCGGTGGCGAGGACGTCGACATCGTCTTCGAGCACCCCGGCCGGGAGACCTTCGGCGCCTCCGTCTTCGTCGCACGCAAGGGCGGCACGATCGTGACCTGCGCCTCGACGTCGGGCTACAACCACGAGTACGACAACCGCTACTTGTGGATGTCGCTGAAGAAGATCGTGGGCTCGCACTTCGCCAACTACCGCGAGGCGTGGGAGGCCAACCGGCTGATCTCCAAGGGGAAGATCCACCCCACCCTGTCGCGGACCTACACCCTGGAGGAGACCGGCCAGGCCCTGTACGACGTCCACCGCAATCTGCACCTGGGCAAGGTCGGCGTCCTCGCCCTGGCCCCCGGAGAGGGCCTCGGCGTGCGGGACCACGCGTTGCGCGAGCAGCACCTGCCGGCCATCAACCGCTTCCGGACCCCGGAGCGGACGGCCGGCTGACGCCCCCTTCCCCGCCTCCCCGGCTCGGCCACGGGCTGCCACCTCCCCTCGGGCGACGGTGGCAGCCCTTCGTCGTGCGCGCCCTGTCCGTGCGTGCTCTTGATCCTGTTTCAGATACAGAGCCGTATTGGGATACAGTCTCGCATCTCAGTGGCTCGTCAGGGAGGCGATCACCATCACCCAGCGGCTCACCCGGCAGCAGAGCCGGGAACTCACCCGAGAACAACTCCTGCGGTCGGCGGCCGAACTCTTCGCCGAACAAGGGGTGAACGGGACGTCGGTGGAGCAGATCGTCGAGCGTGCCGGCTACACCCGCGGCGCGTTCTACGGCAACTTCAAGGGCAAGCACGAGCTCGTCCTGGCCCTGCTCGAGCAGCGGACCCAACGCGAGTTGGAGGAGGTCCGGGCGATGAGCCGCCAGTCGGGCTCCTTCGACGAGATGATCGAGCACCTGCGTTCCTGGCACGGCGAGCGCGACCGCAATCTCGCCGGCTGGCTCGCCCTGCGCACCGAACTCTGGCTCTACGGCCTGCGCGACCGCCCGGAGCTGCTGCCGGTGCTGGCGGACCGCGAGCGCCGTACCCGGGCCGCGATGGCCCAGGGGCTGGAGCAGGGCTTCGCCGACCGCGGAGTGACCACCCCGGCCCCCGTGGAGCTGCTGGCGCTCATCGTGCACGCCCTGGACGACGGCCTGTCGATCCAGCGCGTGCTCTCCCCCGCCGACAGCAGCACGGACACGGTCGTGGACGTGGTGGAGCTCCTGATGACGGCCTGGACCGCCCTCGCCCACAGCACCGCGCCCGCGGACGGACAACCCGCCGCCGCCCCCACCGCGACCCCCGCCGCGATCCCCGCCGACGGGACGACCGGCCCCAGCACCGCGCGTCCGGCATCCCCCGGCCGGACGCGCACCTTCGAGAACCTGGAGAAGAAGCCATGAGCAAGGCAGGGCAAACGGAGCGGTCGGCTACCGCATTACCGCCTGTTACCCCCGACGAGCCCGAGTTGGACCCCAAGCGATGGCTCGCGCTGACCGTCCTGCTGGTCGCCACCTTCATGGACCTGCTCGACGCCAACATCATCACCGTGGCGATCCCGAGCATCCAGCGCGACCTCGGCGCCTCGGCCGTCGCCGTCCAGGCGATGACGGCCGGTTACACCCTGAGCTTCGCGGTCCTGCTGATCACCGGCGGCCGGCTCGGTGACATCTTCGGCCGCAAGCGGATGTTCCTCACCGGCGTCGCCGGGTTCGTCGTCGCCTCCGCCCTGTGCGCCGCCGCGCAGAACACCGAGATGCTCGTCGCCTCCCGGGCGCTGCAGGGACTCGCCGCCGCGATCATGGTGCCGCAGGTCCTCGCGCTCATCCACGTCACCTTCGCTCCCCAGGAGGTCGGGCGCGTCGTCAGCCTGTACGCGAGCATGATCGGTCTGGCCATCGTCTCCGGCCCCGTCGTCGGCGGCGCCCTGGTCGACTGGAGCCCGCTGGGCCTCGGCTGGCGGAGCATCTTCGTCGTCAACCTCCCGGTCGGCGTGGCGGCCCTGATCGGTGCGTGGAAGTGGATGCGGGAGTCGAACTCCCCGCACGCCAAGCGGCTGGACATCATCGGCATGCTGCTGGCGATCGTCGGACTGCTGCTTTTGATGCTGCCCCTGACACTCGGGCGTGAGCTCGACTGGCCGCTCTGGAGCATCGTCGCGCTCGTCGCGGCGGCGCCCGTCATCGCGCTGTTCGTGGTGTACGAGCGCCACAAGACCCGCAAGGACGGTTCGCCCCTGGTGACGCTGTCGCTGTTCAAGGTCCGCGCCTTCGGCGCCGGCATCGGCGTGCAGCTGCTCTTCAGCGCCATTCCCGCGGGCTTCTTCCTCAGCTGGACGCTCTATCTCCAGGGCGGCCTCGGCTGGTCCGCGCTGCACACCGGTCTGACCGCGATCCCGTTCTCGATCTGCGTCCCGCTCGTCGGCGGCCTCGCGGTGCGCAAGCTCTTCCCGCTCTACGGCCGGTACTGCCTGATGGCGGGTGCGCTGAGCATGCTGGCGGGCATCGCTTCCTACGCGTGGATGGCCCGGCACGAGGGCGCGGACATCACCTCCTGGCACGCCATCCCCTCCATGCTGCTGCTCGGCTCCGGCATGGGCCTGCTGATGCCCCCGCTGACCGCGCTGGTCCTCCGGGAGGTCACCCCGCAGGAGGCGGGCGCCGCGTCCGGCATCATCAACGCCACCGGTCAGCTCGGCGCCGCCCTCGGCGTGGCCGTCATCAGCGGTGTCTTCTTCTCCGCCCTGGCGAGCAACGCCGGGCCCGAGGCCGACCGCGTCGTCCCCGCCGTCCGGGCGGTGGCGCCCCAGCAGGCCGAGGCGGTCAAGACCTGCGCGACCGACTCGCTCGGCCAGGACGATCTGTCGAAGGTGCCGCGCAGCTGCACCGAGCTCGCCGAGAACGGCGACCGGGGCAGCCAGGGCGTGGTCAGCGGCGCGCTCGGCGAGATTCGCGCCAAGACGTTCGTGTCCACCTACAGCGAGACGCTGTACTGGGCGGCCGGTGGCCTCGTGCCGGTCACCGGTCTGCTCTTCCTCCTGCCGCACCACCGGGTCCGGCGGGAGGAGATGGCGTAAGCCCCATGCACCACCGGCGGCCGCCGGGACGACAGCCGACACCGATACCGAGAAACACCTCAGGAGAACCGCAGTCATGAGTCACACGACCTACCAGGTCATCGTCCAGGGCAAGTTCGCCCCCCTCGACGACGAGCAGCGCGCGTCGCTGCGGGCCCGGGCCGACGAACACGACGTGTTCAGCGCCCGGTTCACCGAGGAAGGCACCGTCACCTACCAGCGGACGCTGCACGGCTTCGCCTTCCGGGTCCTGGTCCCCGCCGAGGAGGAGGACAGCGAGGCCCTGGTGCTGTCGAAGGCCGAGGAGCTGGCCGCCGTCGCCGTCCGCAAGCTCGGGGCCGAGTGCGGTGACCTCCGTTCGACGGCGACCGACCTGGCCAGCATCAAGGTCCGGCGGAAGGGCCGCTGACCGGCCGGGACACCCCGTGGGAACGCCGTGGGCCCCACGTCCGGTACGGACGTGGGGCCCACCACTCTTTCCGCTCCTGCCTCACGCTCCGGCCGGCACCGGCCTGGGCAGCCGCACGGCGTCCAGCACGGCGGCCTGGTACGGGGTCAGGGCCGTCGCGGGCCCGCCCGGGGACAGTGCCGACCAGTTCGGCTCCCGTCCGCAGGCGTACAGCGTGCCGAGCGAGGAGAGCACCGAGCGGCGCTCCTCCCGCCGTCGGCCCGAGGGCAGCAGCCAGCCCTGCCGTTCGCCGCTCTCCAGCGTCTGCCGGACGGGGCTGAGCAGCACCGGGTGGGCGCTGACCTCCACGAACACCTCGTGCCCCGCGGCGAAGAGGTTCTCCACCGCGGCGGCGAGCCGTACGGGCTCACGGAGGTTGCGCATCCAGTACGCGGCGCCGAGGTCGGTGCCGGGCACCGGCTCGGACGTCACGGTCGAGTACATCGGCACCCGGGTGGCCGTCGGTTCCAGCGAGCGCAGGGCGGTGTGGAGGTCCTCGCGCAGCTCCTCGACGTAAGGGCTGTGCGAGGCGACCGTCGCCTTGATCACCCGGCAGTAGACGTCCCGCCGGCCGAGCTCGTCGACGAGCTCGGCGAGCGACCGGGCGTCACCGGCCAGCACGGTCGACCGGGGGCTGTTCTCCCCGGCGACGGTGATCTTGCCGCCACTGGCCTCGGCCACCGCCTGGGCCTCGGCGGGCGAGAGTTCCGTCGTGGCCAGCGCCCCCTTGCCGGCGATCCGGCGCAGCAGCGCGCTGCGCCGACAGGCGATCATCACGGCATCGCGCAGGGTCAGCGCGCCGGCGGTGTGCGCGGCGGCGATCTCCCCCATGCTGTGCCCGACGACCGCGTCCGGGCTCACGCCCCAGCTGCGCCACAGCGCGGTCAGGGCGATCTGGAGGGACACCATCGTCGGCTGCAGGACGTCCAGTTCGTCCAGCCGGGCCGCCTCGGGGGGCAGTCCCAGCTGTTCGACGACGGAGAAGCCCGCGAATTCGCGCACGAGCCGGTCGCAGCGGTGCATCGCCTCCCGGAACACCGGCTCGGTGGCGAGCAGTTCGCGGCCCATTCCGTCCCACTGGGCGCCCTGCCCGGCGAAGACGAACACCAGCGGGGGGCGCCGGGTGGCGAGCTCCGCCGGGAGGCGCTCCACCTCGCCCGCGCACACCTGTGCGAGCTGCTTCTCCAGCTCGGTGTACGACTCGACGGCGAACGCGACGCGGTACGGGCCGGCCGTGCCCGTCGCCGCGTCGTGGCAGTACCGGGCCAGCGGCGGGAGGTCTCCCCGGGTACGGATCCGGTCCAGGTGCCCGGCCAGGAGCGCCCGCAGGAGGTCCTCGGTGCCGGCGGCGACGGCGAACAGCCGTGCGGTCACATCTCCCCCTTTCCGTGCGGCTTTCCGTGCGAGGCCACGGGGCGGGTCATCGGCGGACGGCGATCTGGTGGCGGTAGCTCTCCATCGGCAGTCCGCTCATCCACGGCACGATGCCCAGCTTGCTGAGCGCCTTGATCGTGGAAGGCGGCTGGTAGCCCGCGAACATGCCGCCGAACATGAGGATCTGGCTGTGCGCGACGACCTGCCGCATCAGCGGGTTCATCCGCTGCTTCCCGAGCATGGTGCGGAAGTGGCTGCCGGGTGCCATCCGGCGGCGTACCGCGGCGCGGACCCGGTCCGATATGTCGTGGTCGGCGGTCCACTCCAGGCCCTCGGTCTCCGCTGCCGCCTGCTTCATGGTCGCGGTGCGCTGCCGGGTGTAGACATCGATGTGGCTCAGGTAGCCGCCGGGGCGCAGCACGCGCGCGGCCTCGCTGAGGAACTTGCCGAGGTCGGGGTAGGTGTGCGAGCTCTCGATGTTGACGAGGACGTCCACCGAGCCGTCCTCGAACGGCAGGTCCTCCGCGTCGCCGTGGACGAAGCGCAGCGCGTCGCCCCGGGACAGCGTGGCCGTGCCGCGGGCGACGGCCTTCGGTGACAGGTCCAGGCCGGTCATCCGGGCGCCGGGGGCGACCCTGGACAGGAAGTTCAGGCCCTCCCCCATGCCGCAGCCGACCTCCAGGACCTCCTTGCCGGCGTAGTCGTCCAGGTCGATCGGGAGGTCGCGCAGGGCGAGGAAGTAGAGCTGCTCGCTGAAGCCGTCGGTCCAGGGCTCGCCGAATCCGGGCACGCGGGCCCGGATCTCCTCGACGAGGTCGGCGTCGTACATGCCCCAGTTCCACAGGTCGCCCTTGCCGGACAGCGTGGCGGCCATGTCGTAGATGGTGGCGCTGGCGGACTTCATGCCGGCGGCCTTCGCGCCGTTGCGCGGGGCGCTGGACTCGGCGAGGTTGATGTCCGCGAGACCGCTGGTGAAGGCGGTCATGACGTCAGGGGTGGCACTCATGGGCGGTCTCCGATGGGCGAGGCGGGGTCGGTCACGCGCTGATGGTGTCGCCGCGCACCAGGCCGAAGCCCTCGGGCACCTCGGCGGGGTCCGAGCCCGTCGTGACGGGCCGGTTGTCCTTGTCGACGAACACCACGCTGGGCTTGTACGAGCGGGCGTTCTCCTCGCTCATGGACGCGTAGGAGATGATGATGACGAGGTCACCGGGGCTGATGAGGCGGGCGGCGGCGCCGTTGATGCCGATGATCCCGCTGTCGGCCTCCCCCTCGATGACATAGGTGCTGAGCCGGTTGCCGTTGTCGATGTCGACGATGTCGACCTTCTCGCCGGGCAGCAGGTCGGCGGCGGCCATCAAGGTGGCGT
This sequence comes from Streptomyces syringium, assembly GCF_017876625.1. Taxonomy (NCBI): domain Bacteria; kingdom Bacillati; phylum Actinomycetota; class Actinomycetes; order Kitasatosporales; family Streptomycetaceae; genus Streptomyces; species Streptomyces syringium. The sequence goes on along the minus strand of NZ_JAGIOH010000001.1, from coordinate 6,890,144 downwards.
CGATGGTGACGGAGCCGACGTAGTGCAGGTCCGCCTGCGTCACCGTGGCGCGGTGGATCTTGGACTTGAACATCTCTCGGTACATGGTCTCTCCGTTCAGCGGGTCACCGGCAGTGCGGGGGCGTCGGTCATCGCTCGTCCGTCTCCGGCGAGAGGTGCACGGGGAGCCGCTGCATGGCGAGCAGGTAGCGGGGGGCGATCTCCGCCGGGTCGGCGGCCAGCCGCACCTCGGGGAACCGCTCGAACAGCGCGGTCAGCGCGACCTCGCCCTCGATCAGGGCGAGGCTGGCGCCCAGGCAGTAGTGGGCGCCGCGGCCGAAGCCGAGGTGCGGGTTGTGCTCGCGCGTGACGTCCAGGTCCGCCGGGCAGCCGAACTCGGCCGGGTCCCGGTTGGCGGCGGCCAGCACCACCTGGACGGCCTCGCCGGGCTGCACCGTCACCCCGCCGATCTCGACGGGCTCGGTGGCGAAGCGCCGGAAGGTGTGCTTCACCGGTGCGGTGTGGCGCACCAGTTCGGCGACCGCCCGGCCGGCGATGGACGGGTCGTCCTTCAGCAGCTTCAGCTGGTCGGGGTGCTGGAGCAGGGTGAAGACGCCGAGCGCGATGAGGTTGCGGACGGTTTCGTGGCCGGCCTGGACGAGCACCATGGCCAGGGCCACGAGTTCGTCGTCGGTCAGCCGGTCGCTGTCCTCCTCGTGGACCTGCACGAGCTCGGATATGAGGTCGTCCCGGGGCTCTGCCTTGCGGGCCTCGACCAGTTCCTTCGTCACGCGGGCCATGCCGCGCACCGCGGGGGCGAACTGTTCGGGGTTGGGGCGCAGGGCCTGGGCGAGCGTCTCGCTCCACTCGCGCCACTGCTCGCGGTAGTGCTCGTCGACGCCGAGCATTTCGCAGATGACGTTGATGGCCAGCGGGTGCGCGTAGTCCGCGATCAGGTCGGGCTCGGGCTTGTCGGCGAGGTCGTCCAGCAGTCGGTGCGCCATGGCCGTGACCGCCGGCGTCAGCGTCAGCATCCGCCGGGCGGACAGGGCGCGGGTGACGAGCCGCCGCACGCGCATGTGGTCGTCGCCGTCCATGGTCAGCAGGGTCGAGTCGAACATGTCGACGATGTCCTCGGGGATGCCCCTGCTGAGCATGGACTCCCGGTGGGAGTCGCCCGGCGGCCGGCTGCGGAACGTCGGCTCGCTCAGTACCGCCCTGACGTCCTGGTACCCCGTGGCCACCCAGACGTCGCTGCCGTCGGCGAACTTTCCCTTGCAGACCGGGCGGGGGCCGCCCAGCCACCGCTCGCCCGCCTCCGGGTCGGTGATGAACGCCGGGTCGGACAGGTCGAACTCGCCGGCCGGCTCGTCCGGATCGGTGATGTGCTCCGGAGCGGAGGTTTCGGTCATGGGGTCGGCCTCGCTTCTTGCTCAGTGTGGTGTCTTGTTCGGTGTCGCTGGGTGGCCGGCGCCCTCGCCGGCGCCGGCCACGGGTCAGAGTGCCGGGCGGGCGACCGCGGCGGCCTCGGTCATCAGACGGTCGGCCAGCTCGTCGGCGTGGCGGTCCCGCCAGGCGTGCAGCGGCGTGTGCGCCAGCCAGCGGTTGCACGCGCCCAGCGCCGGTCCGCAGGGGATCTGGTAGTCGGCGGCGCGGCCCTGCGCCCCGTCGATCGCCCAGGTGCTCGCCTGCGCGCAGTACCAGCGGAAGACCAGCGCCATGCGTCGCTTGGGGTCGAGCGCCGGCTCGGCGGAGCGGCCGAGGCGGGCGTAGACGTCCTCGAAGGAGGCGCCCAGGTAGTCGCGCTCCACCTTGGACCGCACCGCCGCGGGTACCGCGTCCCAGGAGTCGTAGTTGCGCCACAGGTCGTACAGCTTGCCCGCGCGGGCGTGGAAGAGCACGCCCTTGCGCAGCACGCGGGCCCGGCCGCCCAGTTCGAACAGGTCGCCGTAGGGCGCGAACGCGGTGTCGTGCACGTCGGCGTCCTGGAGCAGGTCCTTGGCGGCGGCGCTCATCCCGCTCTCGGCCGTGCAGAGGTTCACGGAGCCGGTCAGGACGAAGTCGGCGCCCAGCACGAACGAGGCCGCGGCCGACTCGGGTGCGCCGATGCCGCCGCCGGCCCCGATGCGCGCCCCTTCGGCGACGCCCCCGAGCTCCGTGCGGAGCCGGCGCAGCGCGGGCAGCAGTGCCCACAGGGTCGCGAGGTCGGAGTGGTCGCCCGCGTCGCCCACCGCGCAGACGTCGTCGGCCAGCGCCACGCGCTCCCCGGCCGCCGCCTCCTCGGCGGTCAGCAGGCCCTCGGCCACCAGCTGCCGTGCCAGTGCGGCGGGCGGCGGGGAGAGGAACAGACGGGCGGCGTCCGGGCGGGTCACCTTCGCCAGGAGCTTGCGGGGCACGTGCACCGTGCCGTCGGCGAGGACCCGGGCGCCGGTCAGTCGGTGCCGGACGAGCGCGGGCGTCACCTCGACATGGGTGGCGGCCTCCACGAACCGGACGTCGTGGCGGACGAGCACGTCCACCAGGTCGGCCTCGGCGCGCGGGTCGAAGGGGTCGTGCGTGACGTTGACCCCGAACGGCGCTCCGGCCGGGACGCGTTCACGGATGCGGGCGACCGCCGTGGCCACGTCGGTGGCGGCGAGGCCCGAGGCGCCGAAGTAGGAGAGCAGACCGGCCCCCGCCATCCGGGCGACCAGGTCGACCGAGCTGATGCCGCGGCGCATCCCGCCCGCGGCATAGGCGAGGCGGACCCCGTAGTCGCGCCGGAAGGCCTCCGACCCCAGCGACTCGGGGCGCGGGCTCGCGGGTTCGGTGCGGACCGGCGCCGGCTGCCGCGGTGCGACGGGCGCGGAGGTGTCCGCGGCCGGCAGCGCGGTCGCCTCGGTGCGTACCCGGGCAATGAGCTTGGTCAGCACCTGCCCGGGGCCGAGCTCCCGCACCCGGAAGTCGCCCTGTCCCATCAGGAGCCGGATGCTGTCCGTCCAGCGCACGGGGGAGGCGATCTGGCGGCGCAGGGTGGCGGCCACCTCTCCCGCCTCGTAGGGCCGGGCGTCGACGTTGCTGATCACCGGGATCTTCGGTGCCGCGAAGTCGGTGGCGTCGAGCAGCCGCCCGAACTCCTCGGCGGCGGCCGCCATGTACCGGCTGTGGAACGGCGCGCTGACGTTCAGCGGCGCGCAGCGGGCTCCGGCGTCCTTCAGCAGGGGAAGGGCCCGGTTGACCGCCTCCGCGGGACCGGCGATCACCGTCTGGGTCGGCGCGTTGTAGTTGGCGATGTCGAGCTCGGCGAGGCCGTTGTCCCGCAGGACCCGCTCGACGAGCGCGGCGTCGACCGCCGAGACGGCGGCCATCGTGCCGCCCGTGACCTGTCCCATGAGCCGGCCGCGCTCGGCGACCAGGCGCAGCCCGGTCTCGAAGTCGAAGACGCCGGCGGCGAACAGGGCGGCGAACTCGCCGAGGCTGTGTCCGAGGACGTAGTCCGGCAGCCGCCCGCCCTCGCCGACGGCCGCGAGCCAGGTGAGGGAGTTGACGACGTACAGCGCGGGCTGGGTGTACCGCGTGTCGCGGAGGTTGCGGCCCGGGTCCTCCAGGCACAGCTCCCGGATCGAGTAGCCGAGCACGGCGTCGGCGCGGGCGACCAGGTCGGGGAAGCGGTCGAACACCTCCCGGCCCATGCCCTTGGCCTGTGCGCCCTGCCCGGGGAAGACGTAGACGTCGAGCGTCCGCCCGCCGGGGGCGGGATGGTCGGGCGTCACCGCGGGTGCGCTCACGGGTTTCACCTCGGTTCGTCGTGCGGGGGCGGCGGGGGCCGCCAGGAGGGGCCGGGTGTCGAGGACGGCCCGGTACAGCACCTCGTCACGGGCGTACGGGGACAGCAGGGGCAGGACCTTGGACCGGCTGCCCTCCGGCAGGGCCGCGCGCACCAGGTTGGCCATGGACCCGGACGGCCCCAGGTCGAGGAAGAGCAGGTCGTCCTGTGCGAGCAGCGGGCCGAGGGCCCGGGTCAGGTCGAACGGCTCCCGCAGCACCTGCCACAGGTGGGCCGGGTCCGGCAGGTGCACGGCCCCGCCGGTGGTGCCGGAGATCAGCGGGAGCGTGGCGGGCTTCATGGCCAGTTGGCCGATGAGGTCCTTGAACGGGCCCTCCACCGGGTCGATCAGGGGCGAGTGGAAGGGGAACAGCACGGGCAGCCGCTGGCAGAGCGTGCCGGTGGCGGTCAGGTGCCGCTCGATGCGGTCCAGGTCGTCGGCCGTTCCCGCCAGGACGAAGTTGTCCGGCGAGTTGACCGCGGCCACGTGCGCCGTCGCCAGGACGGGATCGCGCCGGGCGAGACCGACGTCGGACAGGACCGCGAGCATGCCCCCGCGGGGGCACTCGGCCTCGAACAGGTCGACCTGGCGCAGCAGGGAGCGCAGGCACTCCCGGGGGTCGACCACGCCCGCGACGGCCGCGGCGGCGACCTCGCCCAGGCTGGCGCCGAGCACCGCACCGGGTGCGAACCCGTGCGACCTCAGCATCTCCGCCAGGGCGTACTCGACCATGAAGATCGCCGGCTGGGTGAGCGCGAAGCGCGTCATCGGCAGCTCGGGGCCGTGACCGCCGCCGTGGATGGCCTCGATCACCGAGTCGCCGCGTACGTCACGGACGACCGCGTCGAGGGAGTCGAGGGCGTCGCGGAACACGGGGTCGGCTCCGTACAGCCACTTGCCCATGCCGTGGTACTGCGAGCCCTGCCCCGCGAACAGGAAGACGGGCGTGAGCATCATCCGGCACGCAGGGAGGACTCGAGGACCTTGTGCCCCGTCGGCAGCTGCGCCACGGACTCCACCGTGAAGCCTGCCTCCTCCAGGGCGCGGCGCATGCCCGCCTCGTCCAGGCCGATGGTGCCCTCGTCGCAGGCCACCGCCTGGAACATCGCCCGCCAGCCGTCGATGTCGTTCTCCACCAGCGGCTCCACCACCAGCAGCCGGGCGCCGTCGGCGCTGTCGGCCATCGCGGTGGCGACGGTGCGCAGGATGCGGACGCAGTTGTCGTACGTCCAGTCGTGCAGCACGTTCTTCAGCAGGTAGCGGTCGGCGCCCGCGGGGACCTCGGCGAAGAAGTCGCTCGGCGTGAAGGTGATGCGTTCGAGGACGCTCTGGTCGGTGACCCGGTCCAGGGCCTCGTGACCGCGGGCGCAGACGCTGGCCCGGTCGGCGACGGTGCCCCGCAGGCCGGGGTGGGCGGCCAGGAGGCCGGGCAGCAGGCCACCGCTGCCGCCGCCGACGTCGACGACGGTCTTCCCGCCGCTGAAGTCGTGGGCGCCGAGCAGGCACTGGGCGACCGGCACGGCCAGGTCGATCATTCCCTGGTCGAACAGCTCCGCCGTCTCGGGGTGGTTCTCCAGGTAGCCGTAGAGCGACTGCCCGAAGACCTCCTGGAAGCCCGACCGTCCCGTCTTGACGGTGTGCATCAGTCCGCCGAAGGCGTCGTCGTACAGTTCGGCGGCGAGGATGGCGAAGTGGCGCTGGGTCATGGGGTGGTCGGCGCGCAGCGGGGCGTAGGCCTCGGACAGCCGGAACTTCTCCCCGTCCCGCTCCAGCACACCGGGCACGGTGAGCATCTGCAGCAGGCGGTGGAGCACGTCCGGGTCGGTCTCGGTGCGCTCGGCGAGCTCCGCGGACGACATCGAACCCCCGTCGAGGATGTCCGCTATCTCCAGCCGGGCGGCGACCGCCAGGGCCCGGGCGAACCAACCGCTGACGGCGAGCTTGAGGATTTCCATGGGATGACTCTCTTTCACAGGTCCCGTCAGGCGAGCCGGCGCAGCCGGTCGACCAGCGCGGCAGGGGTCGGGGTCTCGAACACGTCGGTCAGGGCGAGCCGGACGCCGGTGATGTCCTTGATCCGCTGGGCGAGCGTGACGGCCAGCAGGGAGTGTCCGCCGTTGGCGAAGAAGTGGGTACCGGCGTCCACGTCCTGGCGTTCGAGCAGTTCGGCGAAGAGGCCGACGACGGTCGTGGTGAGGTCGTCGTCGCCCGCGCCGGCCGCGTCGCCGCCGGCGGCCGGGCCCCGGTGCCGCGCCGCTTGTTCGGCGAGGGCCAGGTAGTCGACCTTGTCGCTGCCGGTCCGGGGGAAGGTGTCCACGGCGATGAACTGGTGCGGTACCACCGAGCGCGGGAGCTGCCCGCGGGCGTGGTCCCAGAGCTCGGCCGCGGCCTCGGGGCGGCCGGGCATCCGGACGAACGCGGCCAGGGAGCCGTCGGCGCTCGGATCGCCGACGACCACGACGGCCGCGGCCTCGACGTCGGGGTGGGCCAGCAGGACCGCCTCGACCTCCGCCAGTTCGATCCGGTTGCCGCGCAGCTTGACCTGCCGGTCGACCCTGCCGAACAGGTCGATCCGGCCGTCCGGCCGCCAGCAGGCCACGTCACCGGAGCGGTGGAACCGTCCGTACTCGGCGTTCTCGCCGAAGCGTTCCGCGGTCAGCTCGGGCCGCCCGTGGTAGCCGGAGGCGACGCCCGTGCCCGCGACGCAGAGCTCGCCCCGGAGGCCGACCGGAAGCGGCCTGCCGTGCGGGTCGGCGATGAAGATGCGGGTGTTGGCGATGGGCGAGCCGACGTCCACCCGCCCGCCGCGGTCGGCGCTCATGCGTCCCGCGGTGGCCCAGATCGTGCTCTCGGTGGGGCCGTAGACGTTCCACAGCTCGGCGCCGGCCGCGAGCAGCGTGGCCGCCAGTTCGGCGGGCAGGGGTTCGCCACCGGTGAGGATGGTGCGTCCGGCCAGCGTCTCGGCGGCGTCGCGGGCGACGAGCCGCCAGGTGGTGGGGGTCGCCTGGAGCAGCCCGATGTCGTGGGCGGCCACGGCGGCGGCCAGCAGACCGCCGTCGGTCCGCGCCTCGTCCGGGATGACCACCGTGTGCCCGCCGTGCAGCAGCGGCATCATCAGTTCGAGCGAGGAGGTGTCGAAACTGTAGGTGCTGAGCCAGCCCGTGGGGCGCGTCGATCCCGCCACGCCGAACCGGTCGGCGTAGTCGACGATGTGGTTGACGAGGCTGCGGTGCCGGATCGGGATGCCCTTGGGCTTGCCGGTCGATCCGGAGGTGTAGATCACGTAGGCGAGGGCGTCGGGTTCGGCCGCCGCTGCCGCCGCGACGTCCACCGGCGCGTCGGGGACGTTCTCCCAGTCGGCGGCGGGCACGGTGGCGCGGCCTTCCGGAGCCGTGATCCCCGCCCCGGCTATCACGGTGCGGGCACCGGCGTCGTCGAGCTGGTACGCCAGCCGCTCCGCGGGGTGGTTCGGGTCGAGCGGCAGATAGGCGGCGCCCGCGAGCCAGGTGCCGAACACCGAGGCGGCCAGCGCCGCGCCGCGCGGCAGGAGCAGCGCGACGACGTCGCCGGGTCGCACACCGGCGGCGGTCAGCCGGGCGGCGGTGTCGACGGCGGCGGACCACAGCGTGCCGTACGTCGCCGTGCGGTCGCCGTCGCGGACGGCCACGGCCGTGGGGTCCTTGGCGGCGCGGTCGGCGAACCCGGCGAGTACCGACGGGGTTTCGATGACGCGGTCCGTGGCGTTGGCTGCCTCGATGACCGCGTGGTCCCGCGGCGACCAGACCGGCAGCGCGGCGAGGGGGGCGTCCACCGAGGCGCCCAGGGCGACCAGCAGGGCGTCGTAGCGCTGGACCATCAGCTCGACGTCCGACCGGTCCAGCACGCCGGTGTAGAACACCGCGCGCACGGTGGCCGTGTCCTTGTTGGCCGACACGAAGAACTCGAGGTCGAACTGGCTGAAACCGTTCTCCACCACGATGAGTTCGGCCTCGGTGCCGGCGACGGTGAAGGTGCGCTGGTCGTCGACGAAGGGCACGTAGTTGAACACGTGCTTGAACAGGCCGTTGCGCCAGCCGGAGCCGTCGCGCTCGACCATGTCGAGGACGTCGTCGGCCGCCACGTCCTTGTGCGCCATGGCCTCCATGAACGTCCGCCGGGTCAGGGCGGTGAGGTCCCGGAAGCTCGCGTCCGACTCGAGCAGCAGCCGCAGGGTGACGAGGTTGCTGTGGTAGCCGACCGTGTCCACCGCCTCGCGGGGGCGGGTGTTCACCGGGGAGCCGATGGTCAGGTCGGGGCCGGCGCCGTGAGCGGCGAGGAGCACCGCGTAGGCGGTGAGGAGGACGACCGATTCCGGCGCCCGCAGCTCGCGCTGGAGGCGGCGCACCACCGCATGGGCCTCGGGCGACAGGACGTGGGTGACCTCGTCGCCCTGGAGGGTGGTGACCGCCTGTTCCCGCTGCTCGCACCGGAGTTCCAGCCCCGAGGAGCGGAACCCGGCCATCTGCTCGCGCCAGTACTCCCGGCTCGCGTCCGACGGTTCGGGTTCGTGCCAGGCGGGCACCTCGGCGGGCACGGGCGGCTCGCCGGCGGCACACGCCTCGTAGAGGGACACGAACTCGGCGCGCAGGATCGCCGTCGACTGGACGTCCGACACGGCGTGGTGGACCGCCAGGCACAGGACGTCCCCGTCCTGCCCGTGCAGCAGCAGCGCCCGCAGGAGCGGGCTGCCGTCCGTGGCGAACGGCCTGGCCACGAAGGCCGTCAGGACGGCTCGTTCACCGGCCTCGTCCCCGTGGTGGTCCGCTTCCTCCAGACCGACGGCCAGGGACGGCACGACGGACTTGGTCAGTCCGGTGTCGTCGCGGTGGAACACCGTCCGCAGCACCTCGAAGCGTGCCGGGAGGAGCTGGAGGGCTTGCGCGACGGCGGCGCGATCGAGCCGGCCGCGCACCCGGACCGCGAGCGAGAGGTTGCTCGCGCCGCTGTCCGGGACCAGCTCGTCGAGCAGCCAGAGGGTGCTCTCCTTGCGGGTCGGACGGACGTGGCCGTCGGGAAGAGCGAGACTCACGCGTGGGCCCCCGGGCGGTCGGCCAGGACACCGGCCACCGACTCGGCGACGGCGGGGGTGCGCAGCAGGTCGCGGTGCTCGACCTCGAAGCGCCGCTCGTCCGCGACCTCGATGGGGGCGATGCCGGGCGTGGCGCGCAGACGGTTCAGTCCGCTCTGCTCGCTGGCGGAGGTGATCACCGTGGCCCGCGCCCAGCCGGGACGCGGGTCGAGTCCGGCGGCGGTGGCGAGGTAGGCCATGAACGAGCCGACCAGCTGGACCAGTTCGCCGGCGTAGTCCTCGTCCAGTCCGGCGCGTCGGAGCGCCGCGGTGCCGATGGGCCGGAAGGCCGCGTAGAGCCCGGCCGCGAATTCGGCCGGCTCGATACCGGGCTTCGCGACGAGTTGCTCCGCGGCGCCGGTCAGCTCACTGATTTCCTCGGCCGTCAGAACGGTGGTCATATTGCCGATCACCCGCCCGAACTGGAGGTGAACGGTGGGTACATCGACCAGCTCGGGGTCGAAGACGACCACGAGGGGAGCGGTGGACTGGCGCGCGGCGATCTTCTCGGCGAGCACGCCGGCGAACACCGAGCCCGCGCAGTAACCCAGTACCGCGCGGACCGTCCGTCCGCTCGCCGCGACCTCCGAGAGCCAGGGCTCGAGGTACGCGTCGTCCAGGGCGTCCGTCTCGGGACTGCGGACCGGGGCGACCGTCTGCCACAGGGCGCAGTCCAGTCGGAGACCGGGCGCCAGATCGGCGAATCCACCCTCGTTTCGGCCGGTCACCGGAAAATCGGCGGCGAGCACAATGTCGGTGTCAGCTCCTGAATCGAGCACGACATTCCACACGGTGGGGCTGGGCATATGAATTCCCCCGAATGTCAAAAAGTCTTCGGCTAATTCCTCGACCATGTCCGGTCAGGCCAGGCTGGATCCTAGGGGCAGGCAATCCGCTCTGTCCACAGCAAACGATCATGGACCGAACCGGGACAGACCTCACGGAACCCACCGAGTGGATTTGAGCCACGGCCGATGAATTTCAGACATGCAGTGAGGGAGTTTCGGACATGCGGCCATCGCATTTCGGCCGCGTTGACCAGCGGGTTCGCCGGGAAACACCGGTCCGGCCGCGCAAACCGGGACTTCACGGCGGACGGCCGTCGGCACCCGGTGGAAACTCCGGAATGTCAGTTTTTGCGGCGTGACGGACCCCATACGTACAGTTGGCGACGCCCGCTCCATCGGTCGTTACCGGCCACCTGTCACCGGTCATCCGCCCGCCGCCGGGCCGGCCAACAACCGGACCGGGCCCGGGGGGCGCATGTGTAACGTTCGGCGTGCGTGGCAGCCGTTGCTGCCGGGGGTGTGAGGAGGGGGCAGTGAGCGGGATAGTGGTCTATCTGCCGCAGGAGAGCGGCGTCGCCGGCGGGGGGCCGGGCGGCGAAGCGGTGACGTTACGGCTCGGCCCGGGGGAAGTGGCGCGCTTCGGGCGGGGATCGGCGACGACCCCGGTCGAACTCCGCCTCGCCGGCGAGGCGGTCTCCCGGCTGGCGGGAGAGATCCGGGTGACCGACGATCATTGGCAGCTCAGCAACCACAGCACGACCCAGAGCTATGTGGTGGAGAACCCCGAGGGGGCCGGGGAGTATCTGCGCGTGCCGCCGCGACGGGCCGGAGCACCCATCCCCTTCGAGTTCTCCCGGGTCGTGCTGCCCGCACGCCACGGCACCACGGTCGCCTTCCAGGTGTTTGCACCCGACCACGTCTACATGGACCCGCACGAGACGGGCGGTCCCTGGGGAAGCCGCACCGTCACCGCCTACTCCCTGGACGAGACGGCCACCTACTTCCTGGTGCTGGTCGCGCTCTGCGAACCGCGGCTGCGTGACGAGTCGGCGGTCGCGGTGCCCACCACTCCCCAGATCGTCGAGCGGCTCCGACCGCACGCCGCCTGTGGCCGGCTGACGGCCCGGGCCGTCAGCTCGCACATCGACTACCTGGCCGGGGAGAAGATGCGCATCGGCGCCCCGGCCGGGAGCGAACCCGGCAGGGAAGCGCGCCGCAACGGCAAGCGGGAGGCGATCGTCGGACTCGCCCTGCGCTTCGGGCTCGTACGGGAGGAACACCTCGCGCTGTTGCCGGCCCGGACCGGGGCGGGTCCGTGGGGGCGGGAGACGGTGGGATGAGACCGACAGGACGCAGACCCGGACGAAGAACCACGGGCAGCGGCAGCGCACGGCGGTACACCCTGCGGACCGGAGGGGGAAACGGTGCGGGGTCCGGCCGGCTCATCGGGGGATGAGCGCACACCACCGCTGCCCCCTGGCTACCGCGTAGGCGACTGGGAGGTCACCGAGCCCATCGCGTCGGGCGGCTGGGGAACGGTCTACGCGGGGCGGCCCGTCGACGGCGACGCGAAGCTGACAGCAGGTCAGGAAGATGTCGCGCTCAAGTTCTTACCGACCGAGGGGCTCGCACCGCGGCAGGCCCGCAGGGTCGCCGAAACCGCCCGCCGCGAGGTGGAATTCGGCCTCCGGGCCCGCCACCCCAGGCTGATCCGTCTGCTGGGCTCCCTCGTGCTCAGCGACCCGGGCCACCCGTTCCTGGACGGCGCGATCGTCCTGGTCATGGAGCGGGCCGCCCACAGCTTGCGGGATCTGCTCGCTGAGGAACTCGAGACGGAAAGGGACGAAGCCGAGGGCGCCCGGCTGATCACCGAGATCTGCGAGGGCCTGGCCCATCTGCACCGCAGCGGCTGGGTGCACGGCGACCTCAAACCGGACAACGTCCTGATCATGGCCGACGGTTCGGCCAAGCTGTCGGACTTCGGGCTCGTCACCGAACTGACCGGCACCCGCGGCACGCACGGGTACGGACCCCCGATGGGCACGTTCGACTACCTCCCGCCCGAGCGCTGGAAGGCCCCGCTCGGCGAGCACGGCGTGCAGGTCCGGCCGAGCGTCGACATCTGGGCCCTGGGCATCATGATCCACGAGATGTTCACCTCGGGCGCCTCGCCGTTCCCCGGTGCCACGCCGGTCTCGCGCGCGGCCACGGCACAGGAGTACGCCGACGGGCGGGCGCCGTTGCGCATGGACGATGCCGTGCCGCCGTTCTGGCGGGCGCTGGCCGCCGACTGTCTGGCACCGACCCACGACGCGCGGGCCGCGCACACCGCGGAGAGTCTGCTGGCACGCATCGCCGCCCGGCAGGACACGGCACCGGAGCCCGCCGACGAGGCGGGCGGCCAGTCTCCCTCCGAGGCCGCCCGCCGTCCGGCAGGCCGGCGCGGAAGAACCCGCGCCGCTCTGGTGGCCCTCGCGGTGTGCGGGGCCCTCGCGGCGGGCTGGTGGTACGCCGCGCGCGACGGCGGTTCCGCCCCGCCGGACGGAACCGGCGGGCACGCCGCCACGGCATCGGCCGACACGGAGTCCGGCGCCGCCGGCCGCGTCCGCGTCTTCAACTCCGAACCCTCCTGCGGTGACCGCAAGGACCGGAACCCGGAGTGCAGTCTCGGCCTGGCGATCGACCCCTTGCGGCCGTACACCATCGACAACGTCGTACCGACCCGGGTCTGGCACGGTGACGTCCTCGCCGTCGACTGCCAACTCCCCAAGGGGGTGCCGATCGTCGACGAGGTGGGCACCTGGTCCGCCCAGTGGTTCCGGGTCCGTCTCCGGTCCGGCTCGACCCGGTCCACGGCATGGCTGCCCGCCGTGCGGACGAAGGACCGTCCCACGGTCCCCCAGTGCCCGCGCCCCACGCCCGTTCACTGACACACCGCTCCTTGCCACACCCCTCCTTCGACGCCTTCGACTCGACGGTGATCGCAGGGATCCACCGCACACAGAGCTCTATCGCGGATCGCCGGGCGCCGTCACCCCGGAAGGTTCCGGGTGCCGTATCGCGATGCCCCACGACTACCTTGCGGCCCGTCGGTCCCCGGACCGCGCTCACACGTGACACGACTCGTACAGGGGGAACGAAACAGTGCACCTGCGCAGCATGAGAACGCTCCTGTTCGGCGGGGTCCTCGCCGTCACCGCCCTCGCCCCGGCGCCGGCCGCCCTGGCCACCGCACCGCCCACCGCACCGGCCGTCGCCGCGGCCCCGGCGCGCGCCGACGATGCCGTCCAGTCCTTCAGGAACCAGGCCACGGGCCGCTGCATCGACGACACCGACAACGGCTTCCGCACCTGGAGCTGCAACGGCTCCACTCCCCAGAAGTGGTCCATACACGTCTGGGGCGACGGAACCCGCCAGTTGAAGAGCATGAACACGGGCCGCTGCGTCGAGGACACCGACAACGGTTTCCGGACCGTCGCCACCTGCGGCTCGCAACCGGAGCAGAGCTGGTGGATCAAGGTCTGGGGTGACGGCACCGTCCGCTTCCAGAACCAGGCCACGGGCCGCTGCATCGACGACAGCAGCCTGGGCTTCCGGACCTGGGCCTGCAACAACACCCCGTACCAGAGCTGGTCCTGACCACTGCTTCTCAGGGGGCAGTCATGAGATCACTGATCCTTCAGCGGGTGACCAGAGCGATGGCGCTGACGCTGGCAGCGCTCGTCGCCACGGTGACCCTGGCACCGGCCGCGAGCGCGTCGGACACGGACGGGCCGATCGGGCGGGGCGAGGTGATGGACCGCGCCTGGTCATGGATCGCCGAGCGGGTGCCGTACAGCCAGAGCGGCTGCCACCGCAACCAGTTCGGCTGCTACCGCCCGGACTGCTCGGGCTATGTGTCGATGGCGTGGAACCTGGGCTCGTCCCTGAACACCTGGAGTCTGTGGAACGTCACCTCCGAGATCCCGGCGGCCGATCTGCAAGCCGGTGACGCCCTGTTGCGGGACGCGGGCGGCACGGACCATGTGGCGCTGTTCGTCCGCTGGGCCGACGCCGCCCACACCCAGCCGGTGGTACGCGAGACGTACGACTTCGGGCACGTGCCCGAGGAGCGGGTGTGGGGCGACGGCCTCCGGGGGTTCTCGCCCCGCCGGTACCACCGTCTGGACGACCTGATGCCCTACGGCGCGATCAGGGTGAAGTACGACGGCATGGGTGGCCTGGGCAGCGCACTGGGGCCGCCGGTCACGGGCGAGCGCGATGCCTTGATGGGCGGGCGGTTCCAGCAGTTCCGGAACGGAATCATCATCTGGCATCCGGACGAGGCCTACGCGATCTACGGTGACATCCTGAAGAAGTTCTGGGCCACGGACTCGGAACGGCGCTGGGGCTTCCCCACGATGGACGAGGCCGAGGCCGCAAAGGCACCCGACGGGACCCGCGGCCGGTACCAGTTCTTCGAAAAGGGACTCTTCCTCTGGTCACAACAGACCGGCGCCCACACGGTCCACGGAGAGATCTACAAGGCCTTCCACACCGCCGGCCACGAAGCGGTGCTCGGCTACGCCGTGACGGACGAGATGGACGAGCCGGGCGGCAGAGCCCAGAAATTCCAGCAGGCCACCATCCACTGGAACCCCGCCAAGGGGACGTGGATGACGAACAACTGACGCGTTATCACTCCCTTACTCCCCTTTCGACCAGGAGGTCATGATGAGCGAACAGCGCCCTTCCCGTAGAGGTGTCCTGAAGGCCGCCGGCGGATTGTCCGCGGCGATGGCCCTGGGCGGCGGGACCGTCCTCGGGGCGGCGTCGTCGGCCAGTGCGGCCGGTGACGGTCACGGACTGCGCATCGTGGAGGCGGGCGAGAGCGACCCCCGCATGTGGTACTACCGCTTCGAGACCGCGGCGATCGGCTGGAAGCCCGCCGTCAACGTCCTGCTCCCCGACGACTACCACCACAGCGGACGCCGCTACCCCGTCCTGTACCTGCTCCACGGCGGCGGGGGCGACTTCATCGAGTTCGACCGCCTGCCCGAGGGGGGCATCCGGGCGTGGACCGCCGGCAAGCCCATGATCGTCGTGATGCCCGACGGCGGGCGCACGGGCTGGTACTCCAACCCGGTCACCTCCTTCGTGGGCCCCCGGAACTGGGAGCACTTCCACATCCAGCAACTGATTCCGTGGATCGACGACAACTTCCGGACGTACAACGAGTACGACGGCCGCGCCGTCTCCGGGTTCTCGATGGGCGGCTTCGGCGCGCTGAAGTACGCAGCCAAGTACTGGGGTCACTTCGCCTCGGTGAGCGCCCATTCCGGCCCGGCCAGCCTGCGCGGTCGCGGTGACATCATCGTGCACTGGGCCAACGCGACCTCCGCACTCGACCTGGGCGGCGGCACCGTCTACGGCGTGCCCTGGGACCAGAACAGGGTCAGCGCCGACAACCCGTGCCAGCGCGTCGAGAGTTACCGGAACAAGCGGGTCTTCATGGTCGCCGGTACCAGCCCCGAACGCATCTGGGACCGGCTGAACGAGGTCAACGTGCTCGACACCCAGCGGGAGTTCCGCGGCCTGCTCGACCGGGCCGGCATCCCGCACGAGTCGCACGAGCGGGACGGCGGCCACTGGGTCCGCCCGGACCTTTTCCGGCACGATCTCGACGGCATCATCGGCCGTCTCCGCAAGGCGTAGGACCGGCCGGGCGCGACGCCCCTGGGTGGTGCTGCTGATGGGCGCCTTGAACGGCCGCACCATCAGCGGCACCGCCGCCGTACTCCAGCGGGTGGTACGAGCTACAGGAGGGCGTACGCCGCCTGCGCGCCGGCGTCTCAGCCAGTTGAATGCACTACCGCTTCGCGAACGCGGGGCTTGGGGCCCTACGGAACGGTGAAGGCCACCACCGCGTTCTGTCCGCCGAAGCCGAACGAGCTGCTGATGGCCGCCGACATGGCCATCGCACGTGGTGCGTCACGGACCACATCGAGCCGGATCGCCGGGTCCTGGTCGTCGAGGTTGGCTGTCGGGGGGACCATCTGGTGTTCCAGTGTGAGTACGGTGCAGG
This sequence comes from Streptomyces syringium, assembly GCF_017876625.1. Taxonomy (NCBI): domain Bacteria; kingdom Bacillati; phylum Actinomycetota; class Actinomycetes; order Kitasatosporales; family Streptomycetaceae; genus Streptomyces; species Streptomyces syringium. Next base: position 6,874,400 of record NZ_JAGIOH010000001.1, on the reverse strand, counting down.
CCGCCTCGATACCGCCCGCCCCTCCGACGGCGTGCCCGAGGGTGCCCTTGAGCGACGTCACCGGAGGCGGGTCGGCGAAGACCCGCCGCAGTGCCTCGTACTCGGCCAGGTCGTTCTGTCGTGTCGCTGTTCCGTGCGCGTTGACGTGGCCGATGTCCCGGCAGGAGAGCCCCCCGTCCGCGAGGGCAGCGCGTATGGCATCGGCGGCGCCGCGCCCTTCCGGGTGGGGCATCGCCGGGTGGTGGGCGTCGCAGGAGGCGCCGTACCCGGCGAAGCGGGCCCGGGGGCGGGCACCCCTGGCGCGGGCGTGGGCAGCGCGCTCGAGGACGAGGATTCCGGCTCCCTCGGAGAGGACGAAGCCGTCACGGTCGCGGTCGAAGGGCCGGGACGCGGCGGCCGGGTCGTGCCTGCGCCGGGACAGCGCCTGCATCTGATGGAAGCAGGTCGCCGGCACGCGCGCACACACCGACTCGGCGCCCCCGGCGAGCACGACGTCGCACCGGCCGCCCCGCAACAGGTCCTGGGCGACCCCCAGCGCACTGGTGCCGGAGGCGCAGGCCGTCGAGACCGCGAGGTTCGGCCCGCGGGCACCGAGGTCGAGGGCGACTTCGGCGGGGATCATGCTGGGCACACTGCGGATGACGGCCAGGGGTGAGACCTTGTCGGGCCGCCCGCGCGCGAGCTTGGCGAACTCCGCTTCGTAGGTGTCGAAGCTGCATGTCCCGACTCCCAGGACGACCGCCACCCGCGAGGCATCCCGGAGGGGACTGTCCAGCCCGGCGTCGGTCATCGCTTCCCGGGCCGCCACCAGGGCGTACATGCCGGCCCGGTCGAGTCTGGCGGCCAGGCGGCGGCCGAGCAGTCCGGCACCGTCGAAGCCGGGGACACGGCACGAGAAGTCCACCGGCAGCCCGGCCAGCAGCGGATCGCTCCCGGCAGTGGGGCGTGCCGTGAGCAGTCCTCTCCATGTGGCCTCGGCCCCGATTCCCGCCGGGGTCACCAGCCCCAGGCCGGTCACGACAAGGTCAGCCGGCTCGTCGGTGCGCCGCACAGCGGTGTCTCCTCTACCTCGGGCAGACGGTTCTCGAGCGAACGGCGACGGTCACGGCCGACGGAACACCAGCACGGTGTTGTGTCCGCCGAACCCGAACGAGTTGCTGACGGCCAGGTCCACCTGCTGCGGGCGGGGTTTGTCCAGGACGAGGTCGACGGACACGTCCGGGTCGGCTCTCCGCAGGTTGGCGACCGGTGGCACCAGCGCCTGCTGCATCGTCAGCACCGTCACCGCGGCCTCCACCGCCCCCGCGGCGCCCAGTGAGTGCCCCAGCACCCCCTTGGTCGCTGTGACGCTCGGCCCATGGGGAAGACAGTCGCTGATGACGCGGGCTTCGATGGCGTCGCCCAGCGGCGTGCCGGTGCCGTGCGCATTGACGTGCCCGACCTCGTGCGACGACATCCCCGCCGCCGTCAGCGCCTGCTGAAGCGCCCGTCGGGCCCCCGCTCCCCCGGGGTGGGGCGCCGTGGGGTGATGGGCGTCGGTGGAGGCACCGCATCCCGCGAGCACGGCACGCACCGGGGCTCCGCGAGCCCGCGCGTGGTCCGCTCGTTCCAGCACCAGTACGGCGGCGGCCTCCGCCATGACGAATCCATCGCGGTCGGCGTCGAACGGGCGCGAGGCGGAGGCGGGATCGTCCCGGTGTCCGGACAGGGCGCCCAGCTGGTGGAAGCCGACAACGCTCAAGGGCGTGTTGGCGGCTTCTGTCCCCCCGGCCAGAACGATGTCGCAGAGGCCGGCGAGGAGCCACCCCCGTGCGGCGACCAGGGCGTCGGCGCCGGACGCGCAGGCCGTCACCGTGGCGAGGCTGGGTCCCAACGCCCCGAATTCCAGGGCGACCTCGCCGGCCGGCATATTGGCCAGGCTCCTGGGGTGCAGGAGCGGGGAGACGTACTCCGGGCCCTTGTCGCGCAGGCGTGCCTGCTGGGCCCAGAGACTCCCGGTGCCGCCGAAACCGGTACCGAGGATCACACCGACACGCGCGGCGTCCCATGCGGCCGGGTCGAGTGCCGCATCCGCCACGGCCTCGCGCGCGGCGATCAACGCGATCTGTGCGCAGCGGTCCAGCCGCCATGCCTTGCGGCGCAGGCGTGCGAGGGCCTGGTCCAGCGGCGGAACGGAGCAGCAGAAGTCGACGGGTAGGTCTCGGAGTTCGGGCGACAGGGCGGCGGTTCCGGCGCCGGAGCAGACCCGCTGCCAGGTGGCCTCACGGCCGATCCCGCCGGGGGTGACCAGTCCGATGCCGGTGACGGCGACGCCCGGCGGAGTCACGGCGCCTCGCCGCCGGGAGCCCGCGTTCTGTCGGCCAGCCGGTCATCCAGGAGCGCGGCGAGACCACCCACCGTGGCCGTCGCGGGGACGTCATGGTCGGAACAGGGCACTCCGAGGAGCTCCTTGAGCGTCAGGGCCAGTTCGGCCCTGGCCAGGGAGTCGAGGTGGAGAGCGTCCAGTTGCCGCTGGGGGCCCACCTCGGCCGGGGGCACGGCCAGTGTCCCGGTCAGCACACCGAACACCGCGTCATAGACACCGGGCATGGTGACGACCTCCTTCGCGACGGGGTCCGGTCACACCCGGACCCCGAGGATTCCATAGCTGATTCCGCTGGCATGGCCGACCAGAACGGCGATGTCACCCCGGTGCAGCCTTCCTTCCCGGAGGGCTTTGTCGAGTTGCAGTGGCAAGGTGGCGGCCGCCGTGTTGCCGTGCGAGGCGATGGTGGTCATCACCCGCGAGCGCGGGATTCCGGCAGTGGCGCAGAAGTCGGAGATGAGGTGGGCCGAGGCAAGATGGACGCAGAACAGGGAGACCTCGTCCATCGTCCCACCGATGCGTTGCTCGACTTGACGGGCGAGATCCGCACGAAAGAGCTCATGAAATCCCTTCACCATGTCGGCCAGCCGGAATTTCGGCCGGTCTCCACACCGGCCGGCGGAGCCGGGGAAAGGCAGCACTCCCGCCTTCCATACGGATGACAGGGCGGAGAAGACGAAGCCGGCGATTCCCGGCTCGGTGGACGCCTCCAACACGACGGCGGCGCCGGCGTCGGAGAGCGTGTACCCGGTCACGGACTCGACGAATTCACGGGGGCTCGACACCGAGGTCCGGGCGAATTGCGTGACGGACTCTCCGCAGCAGACCAAGATGCGCCGGTAGGACCCGGTCCTGATCAGGGAGTCACCGACTTCCAGCGCGTTGAGGAAGCTGTTGCACGCGTTCTTCACATCGAACACAGGGCAGCGGGCGCCGAGTTTGTCCGCCACGATATGGGCCGTCGCCGGCTCCAGCACGTCCATGCTCATGGCCGAGAAGATCAGCAGGTCGACGGCCGCGGTGTCGCACCCGGCGTCGGCGAGCGCCTTCCGGGACGCGGCCACGGCCAGGTCGGAGGCGTCCCAGCCGTCGGGCCGTACATGCCGGGACGCCACCCCCGTCAGCCGCTCGATCATTCCGCGCGGGACATCGAAGCCGGGGCTGTTCTTTGCTATCCGCTCTTCCAATTCACCGGTGGAGAGCACCCGTTCGGGAAGATGTGCCGCCACCGCGGATATTCTGCTGTACACACGCTGTTCCATGCCCCACCACCGTTCACGGATCGCGCGCACCGCTCTGCGTCAGGCAGTCATCCCTACCCGCCCTGCGCAAGCACACAACCCAACGCAGCTACATACGACTATCCGACTTTATGATTCCCCGGCTCGGTGGATATCAAAGGGAATTTACCGCGCGGCACATGGGTAGGGCTCAGCGTGGACCTGATGACCGGATGATGTCACGGCACGGCCGGAGCACCGGCCATCCGCGCTGCCGACGGGGGGAATCCGTAGATGCACAGTGTGGTCGTCACCGGAGCGAGCAGCGGCATCGGCAGAGCGACCGCGGTCGAACTGGCCTGCCGGGGCTACGACGTTCTCGGCACCGTGCGCTCCGCCGACAAGGCGGAGGATCTGATCGCCGCGGCGGACAGCCACGGCGCGCCGATGCGGACCGTCCTGTTGGACGTGGCGGATCCCGACAGCTGCGAGGAGGCGTTCGCCCATATCGGGCGTCTCACCGGTGGCGGCCCCTGGGCCGTGGTCAACAACGCCGGTACCGAACTCATGGGCGCCGTCGAGGACATCGCCGAAGAGGAGGCCCGTTACCTCCTGGAGGTCAACCTCCTCGGCCCCTTCCGGCTCTGCCGGCTGGCCCTTCCCGCCATGCGCCGCCGGGGCAGCGGCCGCATCGTCAACGTCACGTCCCACGCCGGCCTGGTGGCCTCCCCGTTCAACGGCTGGTACGCGGCGAGCAAACACGCTCTGGAAGCACTGAGCGACTCGCTCCGCATGGAGAGCGCGCGGTACGGCGTGTCTGTGAGCGTGGTAGAACCGGGGTTCCACGAAACGCCGATGGTGCCCGACGCCCAGCGCCGGCTGGCCCGGCTGGCGGCCGACGGCACCTCACCGTTCCAGGACGCCTACGCCTCGACCTCGCGCTACCTCGAACGCCTCCGCCCCTTCCGCCCGGCGGAGGACGCCGCCCGCGTGGTGTGCCGTGCGGTCACCGCACGCCGACCGCGAGCGCGCTATCTGACCGGCCGGGAGTCCTTCCTCACCCGCATCAACCCCTTTGTGCCCCAGCCGCTGAGCGATGCCTTCCTGCGGCGGGCCACCGGCCTGCGCGGCACCGTCCCGTGCGGGGACGTCTCCCGCTGACGCCGGCCCGCTCCTCCGCGTCCCGGCCCCCGTGTCCCGCCCCCCTGTCTGGAGTGAGTGCCATGGCGGATTCCCCCACCGACACAGCACTGTCCCGGTTGCTGGAAGTCCTCGACGAACGCTTCGACATCCCGTCGTCGTCCCTCACCCCCCACACCTCCGTGAGCACACTCGGGCTCGACTCCCTGGAGCTGGTGGAGCTCGCAGTGATCATGGACATCGACATCGACCGGATCCCGGCCACCGCGGACATCACCCTCGGTGAACTCGTCGAGGGCGCCCTGGCGGACCACTGCCCCTCCCGCGGCAGCGAGGACACCACCCGGTGACCCGGCCGTCCGTCGTCGTGACGGGCGTCGGCCTGGTCACCCCCGCAGGCATCGGAGCCACCGCGACGTTCGAGACGCTCTGCGCGGGCCGTGTCACCGCCGCACCCGATCCCCAACTGCGCGGACTGCCGGTCGACTTCTCCTACGCCGTACCGGATCTGCGTCCCGACCGGGCGCTCGGCCGCCGCCTCAGCGGGCGCATGGACCGCTTCTCCCAGATGGCGGTCATCGCCGCGCGGGAGGCCGTCGCCGACGCCGGGCTCGACCCCGAGGACTGGCCCGCGGACCGGGTGGCGGTCCTGCTGGGCGCCTCCGGCACCTCGACGCCCGCCCTGGCCGAGGACTTCATGTCCCACATGCAGGGCCACCCCGAACGGGTGTCTCCCCAGACCGCGCTGCGGTCCGGCACCAGCGCCCCCGTCGCGGAAGTCGCCCTCGACCTCGGCGCACGGGGGCCGAGCCTTGCCCTGTCGAGCGCCTGTGCCGCCGGGAACCAGGCCATCGCCCTCGGGTGTGAACTGCTGCGCTCCGGGGCCTGTGACGTGGCGATCACCGGCGGTTCGGAGTCGGCGCGGACTCTCGTGCACGTGATCCTCCTCGCGAGGGCGCGGGCGCTGTCCCGCCGCAGTGACGCCCCGGAATCCGCCTGCCGGCCCTTCGACGCGGACCGCGACGGGCTGGTGCTGGGCGAGGGCGCCGGCGTCCTCGTCCTGGAACGGTGCGAGGACGCGAGCGCCCGCAGCGTCGTTCCCCGCGCGTTCCTGGCAGGCCACGGCTCCAGCTGCGACGCGTTCCACTACGCGGCACCCGAACCCGAGGGCCGCGGTGCCGAGCAGGCAATGAGGGCCGCACTTGCCGACGCCGGCCTCGCGCCCGGCGACATCGACCATGTCAGCGCCCACGCGACCTCGACCCCCGCCGGGGACCTGGCGGAGGCACACGCCCTCGGCCGGCTCTTCCTGGACGTACCCCCGGTCACCGCCCTCAAGAGCCAGCTGGGCCACGCTCTGGGGGCGGCGGGCGCCATCGAGTCCGCCGTCGCCGTGCTCTCCCTGGCTGAGCAGACGATCCCGCCCACCCTGAACCTGGACCGGCAGGATGCCGCCATCGACCTGGACGTCGTCCGCACGTGCCGACGGCAGGCGGCTCTCCGGTCGGTGATGAGCAATTCGTTCGGCTTCGGGGGGCACAACACGGTCGTCGTCTTCACCGACTCCTGAGCCACCCGTCCTGCCGGCCCCGTCCGGGCCGGTCAGCCGGTGCCCGGGGCGAGCACCAGACAGGAGGCGGCCACCCCCTGACCGCCGTTGACGACGAGAAGGTGCTCGCCGGGGGCGGGCATCGCGCACCTGAGGGCGTACTCCAGGTTGGCGAGCGTGTCGCCCGCTCCCAGGTGGCCGGTGTGCGGGTCGGGGATCCTGGCCTTGGACCTGAGCGGTTCGGGCAGGGCCGGCCGGACGAAGGACTCGGTGAAGGGATCCGCCAGGCGGGGCAGTAACACCGCCGAGATGCCCGGATCGCCGGCCTCCAGGCCGGCGTCCGCCAGGGCGTGACGCACGGCCCTGTTCACGCAGTGCCCGAGATATTCCACGCTGTGCGCGGCCTCGCTGAGCGACCTGTCGGAAGGGCGCGCGGCAAAGCCACCCGCTCCGGGGGCCCGGACCCGGATGTCCTGACCGGCTTCCATGATGTCGGCGCAGGTGTGCCCGCTGGTGGCCATGGCCACCAGCGCGAGACGGCCCGGTCCCCGGACGAGCACCACCGCCGCGGCCCCGTCGCCGACGACCATCATGGTGGGCTCCGTCCAGCGTCGGCTGCCGTAGGCGGCGAAGGTGTCGGAGGTGACCGCCACAGCCACGCGGACGCGTTCGTCCGTGAGCATGCGGGTCACGGCGGTCTCCACCGCCGCCGCGCCGCCGTTGCACCCCTGGAGCAGGCCGACCGGCAAGCAGTCCCCGGCCGACAGTTGCTTGGCCAGCCGGTGGGGCGGGGAATAGGGATGCTCTGCGCAACGCACGGCCCAGGCATACGCCAGGAGATCCACGTCGCTCATCGGCCGGTCGGCACCGGCCAGGGCCCGGAGCACCGCCTGGGCCGCCATGTCCTCCGCCGACTCGCCCTGGCCCTCGGGCACGGAGTCGACACCGGGCGGGACGTCCTGATCGGCCGTGAGAACGCCGTCGACCAGCGCGTCCTCGGTGGTACAGCGGCCCGCGGGCAGCCACAGGGCGGCGGATGCCAGCCCGACACGGGAATCAATGCGCATGCTCGGCCCCTTCGTCGGTGGACAGTGCGTGCCGGTCGCCCGTCGCTGCCCGCCGTCGGAGCCTCCCGGGCAGCCACCAGTTCCAGCGGCCGGCCCAGGCCATGAGGGCGGGCACCAGGATGCCGCGGACGAGCGTGGCGTCCACCACGACTCCGATGGCCAGGCCCACACCGATGACCTTCAGGAGCGTCACCCCCGAGGCCGCCAGCGCCACCATGGCGGACACCACCAGCAGGGCGGCAGCGGTGACCAGCCGGCCGGTGCGCTGCACGCCCTTGATCACGGCCGCCGTATTGTCTCCCGTGGTGAGGTACTCCTCCCGGATGCGGGAGAGCAGGAACAGCTCGTAGTCGACCGAGAGAGCGTAGGCCACGACGAGCACGAACAGCGCGACGGCCCCGTCCAGGGTCCCGGTGACGGTGAAGCCTCCCAGGAGCCCGCGCAGATGACCGTCCTGGAAGATGAGGACCATGCCTCCCACACAGGCGCCGAGGCTCAGGACGGCCATGGCGACCGCCTTGAGGGGGATCAGGACACTGCGGGTGAACGAGCCCAGCACGAGCATCGTGACGGCGGCGGCGAGGAGGCAGGCCGGGGGCAGGGCGCGGGACAGCACGGCCGTGGTGTCCACGACGCGTACGGGCTCCCCGGAGACGAGGGCGCTGCCGCCCGGTGCGGGCAGCCCGCGGATCTCCCGTACGAACCGGCGGGCCTCCGCCGACTCCCGGCCGGACGCGGCGGTGGCGGTCAGCACGGGGCCCGCGGGGGCTGCGGCCGCCACCGGCGCGGTGCCGGCGGGCGCGGGGTGGTGGGTGCTCCCCCGGTACACACCGTCGGCCGTGCGGACCTCGGCGGCGCCGGGCAGGGCTGCCACCGCGCGGGCGTAGGTGTCGAGCGCCGCCCGGTCCGTGCCCCGGGGCAGGCCGATGGTCACCGTGCGGTCGGGCACGATGGCGAAGTCACGCCGCAGCTGCTCCTGTGTCCGGTGCGCCTCGCCGGCCGCCGGCAGCACGCGCGCGTCGGACGGGGCGAACGCGGCATGGCCGAAGGGCAGCAGCATGGCGAGGAGGACGGCTGTCGCGGCGAGGGCCCACAGGACGGGGCGCCGGCACACGGCCCGGCCGATCCTCCGCCACCCCGCGCCCTCCTCGGCACCGGCGGATCCGGTAGCCCGGGCACGGCGGAGCCGGGCGAAGACGTCCCAGCGATCGAGAAGCGCCCCGGCGGCGGACAGCAGGGCCGGCACCAGGCAGACTGTCGCGGCCGCCGAGAGCAACGCCACAAGAACCCCGGCCACCGCCACGGAGCGGATGAACCCCAGCGGGACGGTGAAGAGACAGCACAGCGACAGCGCGACGATACCGGCGGAGACCGCCACCGTCCGGCCCGCCGTGCGCGTGCTGCGCGTCACCGCCTCGTCCGGCCCGGCTCCTGCCGCACGCTCCTCCCTGAATCGCGTCACCACGAACAGCCCGTAGTCCACGGCCAGACCGAAGCCGAGAGCACAGGCGACATTCGCGGCGTAGACCGAGACCTCCATGACGAAAGTCAGCGCGTACAGGCAGGCCAGCGTGCCCGTCACCGAGACCAGTGCGGTGAGCAGGGGGATGAGGGCCGCGAGGAGGGAGCGGAAGACGAACAGCAGGACGAGTGTGCTCAGGGGGACCGCGATCAGCTCCCCGGCCAACAGATCCCGGCGGCTCTGCTGCATGCCCTCCACGCTCGCCCAGGCCGGCCCGGTGGCCGAGACGGTCACCGGGCCCTGCCGGCCGGTGAGGCCGGGGACCAGGTCCTGCGCCGCCCGGGTGGCCCTGCCCTCGTTCTCCACGAGGTCGACGGTGATCAGTGCGGCCCGGTGGTCGCGCGAGCGCAGCGCGGGGTCGTGGGCCGACCAGTACGAGACCGCCGTGACCACACCGGGCGAGCGGGCCACCCGTTCCCCAACGGCCCGACCCTGTGCCGCGACGGCCGCGGAGTCGACGTCCGTGTCCGCCCGGACCAGCAGGACGAGATCGGCGCCGCCGGCCCGGTAATGGGCACTGAGCCGACGGTTGTCGTCCCTGACGGGTGCGTCGTCCGGGAGGAAACCACTGTTGGTCAGCCGGCCCAGGCCCATCAGGCCGGCCCAGGCGCAGAGCACCGTGACGATGGAGAACAGGACCAGAAGCACGCGGGTTCTGCGCGGCACGCCACTCCCCCCGGGTCGTCTCGCTCCCGGTCAGATTAGCCCGATCGGTCCATGATTTCCCGACATCTGCAATAGACAGATTTTCAGATGGTATGGGCTGTCATGGCCCGGCATGTTCTCCCGGCCGCGCGGGGTAGACACTGACGGTGCAACGCATCGCCGTCGTCGGGGGCGGGGCCGCCGCCGCCTGCGTGGTGGAAAGCCTCGCCCGGACCGTCCGGGAACCGTGTGCCCTGACCGTGCTCGACGGAGGCGGGCCGCTGTGGCGTGGCCGCGCCTACCAGCCCGACAGCGGCCGCGTCCTGACGAACATTCACATCACGCAGATGTCCCTGCGGGAACGGGACGCGGATCACGCTCTGCGCTGGCTGACCCGCCGCGCCCCGGGCTCCGTGGACGACGACGGCCTGACGTCGCGGTCCCTGTACGGCGCCTATTTGGACGACACGGCCTCCCGGGCCTGGCGCCGGCTCGCCGGGCGCGGCTGGCGGTTGCGGACCGTTCGCGAGCACGTCACCCGGCTGCTGCCCGACGGCGACGGGGTGTCGGTGGGCACCGCCGGCGGCCGGTGCGAGCGCTTCGAGCACGTGGTGCTGTGCACGGGCCCGACGGTGCCGGGTGACCCCTACGGACTGGCCACGAGTCCCCGTTACGTGGCCACGCCCTTTCCGCTGGCGCGGGCCCTGGCCACCGTCCCGCCGGACGAGCGGGTGGGCGTCCTCGGATCCGGGCTGACCGCCCTGGACATCGTGGCGGAACTCGTGGCCCGGGGGCACCGTTCGGCCATCGTCCTGGCCTCCCGCGGCGGCGTGCTGCCCGCGGTCCGCCGGCGGTCCTCCCCGGACCGGCCACGGCACTTGACCCTGACCTGCCTGGAGAGGAACGTCGCCGCCGGAAAGCCGTTCCGCACGGCCGACCTCCTGAAACTGCTGCGGGACGAATTACGCACCGCGGGGGTGGGAGAGGCGGGTGTTCTGCGGGAGCTGGCACTCACCGAACCGGCGGTCGAGCGGCTCAGACGCCAGTTGCGCGACGCGGACGACGCCGGACTCGGCATCCTGCGGCAGGCCCTGCACCGCTTCGCCGGCCACGCGTGGAACCTGCTGCCGGACGCCGAGAAGGCCGCCCTCTGGCAGCGTCACGGACGCGCCGTCACCAGCCTGTGCTGTCCGATGCCACAGCACCGGGCGGAGCTGCTCCTGAGACTTCTGGAAAGCGGACAACTCCAGCTCCTCGGGGGCCTGTCCGGTGTCGTGCCGCGTCCCCCGGGAGGCTTCGACCTGGTGACGCGGGATGCGGTGGCCGGGGTGGGCACCCTGTTCAACGCGCTGAACCCGGCCGCGCCCGGCACCGGCGCGCCCAGCGTTCCCGAGGTCTTCGTCACCCGGCGCCTGGACATCGGCCATCCGCTGGGCGGACTGCGCACGGACCGCACCACCCACCGCGTACCGGGCGCGCACAACGGCAGGTCCGGTCTGTACGCCCTCGGTCACAGCACCAGGGGCTCGGTGCTGTTCCAGTTCGGCATGCCCAGCCTGGTGTACCAGAGCGGGCTGGTGGCACGGGCGATCGCCGCCTGCACGGACACGCCCTGGGAGCCGGACGCGCCGACGTGGTCAGCGCAGGGGCAGGGTGACCCAGGAGGGTGAGGCGCGGGTCGACGACAGGGACAATCGGCTGAGCGGGGGATTGCGGGAGAGGTAGCGGGAGTCCGTCGTGCCGACCACCAGGGCGATCCGGTGGCCCGCCGGGAGGTCGTAGGCGCGCGGGCGCAGCCGGAAGTCGGCGGTGAAGGGGGCTCCCGGCCTGCGGTCGTGGAACGAGTAGGGCGCGTACGTCACCAAGGTGCCCGTTCCCAGAGCGTTCACGTCGTAGAGGTAGGCGACGACGGTGCCGCGCGAGGCTGCGGGCGTGACGGTGAGGTGCACTTCGGGGGTGCCCCGGACGTAGCCGGGCGTGCGGAGCGGTCCGGTTGCCCAGACGGCTCCCGTCCCGGGCGGGATCAGGGCCAGCGGTCTGGGCAGTTGTGCGCCCAGGGCGGCCTCGATGGTCCTCTGGATACCGATCACCCCGCTGTCGGCCACGGTGCCCGGACCGGTGACGAGAGGTACGTGCGACTCCGCATCTGGGGGGCGGTCGCCGAGCGAGCCTCCGCCGGTCGGAAACAGCCTGAGCACCGAGCCCGTCATGGCGGACCAGCTCGGGTGTTCCTCGAGGCTCTTTCCGGCGCCGAAGAGAGGGCCGCTGTTCTCCGGCTTGATCTGGACCGGCGCTTCCCTGTCCACCCCGTTGTCCACGCCCTTGAGCGTGTGGTCGAACCAGCGCAGGGCGGAATTCACCACGTCATTGGGCAGCAGGTTGGCGGTGAACTCCGCGCCGCCGTGATCACCCGGTCGCATCTCGAGCCGTTTCCGCACGCGCAACCGGTCGAAGAACTCCCCGAGCCCCGGTGCCGGAGAGGAGCTGTCGTCCCACGACTGGCCGAAGAACAGGGCCGTACCGGCGGCGTTGTACCGCTCCAGGTAAGCCGCCGGGGAGCGGGGCCTCGCCCAGGCGGCCAGGCGCTCCGGATCCCAGTTCAGGACGTCGCGGAAGGGCCCGCCCCGGGCGTCCGCCGCGCCGGTCGCCGCACCCCAGCCGGTGAAGACCGCCCCGGCCACCGTGGGCGTCCCGTTCTCCTGCAGCACCTCGTACAGGTCGTTCCACGCGCTCAGGGCGGCCACGGAGGTGATGCGAGGGTCGAAGGCGGCTCCCAGCAGGCTCATCGCCGCCCCGTAGGACACACCGGCCGCGCCGATGTGCCGGGCGTCGGCGGGGGTGTGTGCCAGTGCCCAGTCCACGACGCGGGCCACGTCCGCGACGTCCTTCGGGCCTCCCAGGTCGGTGACGCCCCCCGACTGGTGCGTCCCGCGGGTCCCGTACAGGACGAAGACGTAACCGGAACGGGCCGCCACCAGCTGGGTCCTGCGGAAATGGTCCTCGCCCGCCGCCCAGGCCAGCGGCATCACGATCAGCGGGTACGGGCCGGGCCCGGCCGGCTCGGCCACACTTCCCACGAGCCGCGCTCCCCCGGTTCCGGGGATCACCACCGGGCGCAGCGTGACGGCCGGGCCCGCCGCGGCGGGTCCCGGTGCCGCCATGCACAGCACCAGGACGAGGAAGCCCAGGAGGGCAGCCGCCCATCTGCGTCTTTTCGGGACAGCTCCTCGTGCGGTCTCCGGTACGGCGGTGTGGAGGGAAGGCGTTCGCATGTTCTCCTCTCGACGGGAGGATGCAGGGCCGGGCCGCCCGTCAGCTCCCGGCGGACGTGCCGTGGCCGAGACGGACGAGGGCACGGGCGGCGAGGCCGTTGATGCTGCCGGCGTTGATCAGTTCCACGGCCGGGATCTCGCACCCCAGACGTCGTGCGACGACGCCCACGAGTTCGGCGGCCATCAGCGAGTCCATCCCCAGCTGGTCCAGGGGCCGTTGACGGTCGACGCGTCCCGGTTCGGTCTGCAGGACGTCGGCCACGGCCCGGCTGAGGACGTCGGCCACGGCGTCGACCGCCTCGTCGGCCGTCGCGCCCGCGAGACGTTGACGCAACTTTTCCGGGTCGTCGCCCCCTTGCCGTCCTGTGGAGGGGGCCATTCCCTCGAAGCGGGGTACGTTCGTCGCGGGGAGGTACGCGCCGACGCGCGCCCAGTCGGAGCGGCCCACCACGGCCACGGCGGCTTCCGTGGCCAGCAGTTCGTCCAGCGCGGCACATGCCTCGGCGGACGAGAGGGCACCGACGCCGGTGCGCTTCAAGGTCGCCTCGATCCCTTCCCGTGCGACGTAGCCCGTGTCGCTGACGGCTCCCAGGGCGATGGCCAGCCCGTGCCGTCCCCCGGCCCGCCGCGACCTGGCCAGTGCCTCCAGGAACAGGTTGCCCGCCGCGTAATTGGCCTGCATGCGGCTGCCTACGGTCGCGGCGACGGAGGAGTAGCAGACGAAGAAGTCGAGCGGCTCCCGGCAGGCGGCATCCAGGTGCAGGGCGCCCAGGATCTTGGGCCGCAATGCGGCCAGGATCTGCTCCTCGGACAGCTCGGCCAGCAGCGCGTCTTCCAGGGCCATGGCGGCATGGATGACGCCCCGCAGGGGCCGGCCGGACGACTCGACGGCCCCGAGGACCTCTTCGACGGCCCTCGGGTCACCGAGGTCGGCCGCGTACACCCGGGTGTCCACGCCCCGTGCGGCGAGGTCCTCCAGCAGGATCTCGGCTCCGGGCGTGGTCCGGCCCCGGCGCCCGACGAGGGCGAGGCCGCCCGCGCCCCGGTCGGCCAGATGGCGGGCCGTCGCCGCACCCAGGCCGCTGAGGCCACCGGTCACAAGGTAGGTACCGCCGGGGTCCAGCGCCAAGCGGCCGGGCGCCCGCTCGACCAGGGGTGGTTCGTCGAAGGTCACCACGACCTTCCCGAGGTGGCGCGAGTGCTGCAGGGACCGGAACGCGTCGTCGACCCGGCTCGCCGGGAAGGCCTGGTGGGGCAGCGCCTGGCACGTACCGCTCCGGATCTCGGCGAATACGTCTGCCACGATCTCGGCAGGCAACGCTCCGGCCTCGAGGAACCGGCCGACGTCCACCCCGTGGAACGAACGGTTGTCTCCGAACAGCCCCATGGCCAGTCGGCTGTCGGACTCGATGTCGCGCTTGCCGAGCTCGATGAAGCGCCCGCCGGGGGCGAGCAGCTCCGCGCTGCGCACCAGTGCCTCTCCCGCGAGGGAGTTGAGGACGACGTCGACGCCCCGCCCGTCCGTGCGGTCCCGCACGTGCTCCGCGAAGTCCAGGCTCCGGGAGTTCAGGATGTGTTCGGCGCCCAGGAGACGCAGCAGGTCCCGCTTGGCGGCGGTGCCCGCCGTCGCGATGACCGTGGCGCCGCGGGAGCGGGCGAAGTGGAGCGCGGCCATGCCGACGCCGCCGGCGGCGGCGTGGACGAGGAGCGTCTCGCCACGCCCGAGCCGGGCGACATGGCCCAGCCCGTAGTGGACGGTCAGCAGGACCGTCGGCAGCGTGGCGCCGGCGGCGAAGTCCATGTCGTCGGGAATCCGGCCCACCACCTGCCTGGGCGCCACGACGTGGGATGCCATGGTCCGGAAGGTCATGGCACATACGCGGTCGCCGGGGGCGAGATCCGTCACCCGTGCCCCGACGGCCGTGACGACGCCCGCGCACTCCAGCCCCATCCCCTGCCCGCCGGCCGCCGGCCGCAGCATCCCGTTGGCTTCCAGGACGTCCCGGTAGTTCAGCCCGACGGCCCGTACCTCGATGAGCACGTCGTCGGCGCCCGGCTCAAGAGGCTCTGCCGTCACCCAGGCCAGCCGGTGGGACGGCCCCGGATCGCGGACTTCCAGCCGGTAGGGCGCGGACCCGGCCGACGTCGTGGTGCGTGCGGCGCCGAGGCTCCTGCTGCGGGCCACGAACCGGCCGCCGTCGGTGAGCAGGACCTCGTCGTCGACGGTGGGTTCGAGGAGTTCGAGGGCGAGCCGCCGGGCGCCGCTGTCCGGGTCGGGGCCCGTTTCGAGGGCGATGCGGCGCACCGTGAGCGCGGGGTGTTCGTTGGCCAGGCAGCGGGCGACGGCCCAGGGCGCGGCGTCGCCGGGAAAGCCGGGGGTGGCCGGGGCGTCGAACGGGGCGCCGGAGCGGGTGACGAGCGAGAGGGTGGCCGGGGGTTTCCCGCTGCGTGTGTAGGCGCGGGCGAAGGCGGCCAGCGCCGACGTGCGGCGCACCGCGAGCCCGGTGACCGCGTCGGCGTCGACGAGGGGAGGCTGTTCACCGTCGAGGACGATGAGGGCGTGGAGCGGTCCCGTTCCGGACTGTCCGGCCCGCGTCCACTGCTCGGCGTCGTCCGGCAGGCCGGTGCGGTGGACGTCGTCTGCGCCGCTCCGGACCAGCAGGCCCGTCAGCGCCTGTGCCAGGGCACCGTCGGGACGCTCGGCCGTGACGATCCACCGCTCACCGGTCGCGCGGTCCTGCGGCTCGGGCGGGTGTGCGTGCGGGGCCGTCGCCCGTCGGCCGAGAAGGACCGACGAACCGGGCAGGTTCTCTTCCTCCCCCACCCGGACGGAGCACACCTCCCCGAGACCGCATGTCCGCAGCAGGTCCTCCCACTGGAGCGCGGTCAGCAGCGGTGAGTCCTCGCGCAGTTCGTGGTCGGTGAACGACCAGTATTCGTCGAGCAGCCCGAAGCACACGGCCGTGGAGCGGAGGTCGTGCTCTTCGACGGCCACCAACTGACCGCCCTCGGCGAGGAGACCCACCAGCCGGGAGACGGCCCGCCGTACGTCCTTGGCCACGTGCAGGGCGTTGTGCGCGAGGACCAGGTCGAAGGAGCCCGGGGCGAGGCCCTGTTCCTCCAGGGGGCGGTCGATGTCGACGACGCGGTAGACGAGGAAATCGCGGTCCGCGAAGCGGCGCCGGGCTCGGGGGAAGAACACGGCGGACACGTCGCTGTAGACGTACTCGGTGCTCTCGGGCGGAAGGACATCGAGCAACCGGTCGGTCATGCCTCCCGTACCGGCTCCGACCTCCAGAATCCGCAACGGCCGGCCCCTCGGCCAGGTGCCGGTGATCGTGCACACGATCTGCCGCACGATGTCCAGCTGTGTCTGCACGGAGGGAGCGCGGCTGTAGAGCTGCTCGATCAGATGCCGGTCGGTCTCGGCGAAGAGAAGCTCGCGGGGGTCGGTCCGGCCCCTCAGGACATCGGCCAGGTGCAGTCCGCACCGCCCGAACACGGTGAACGCCAGGCTGTGTTCGGGGAAGCGGGCCAATGCCTTCTCGAACAGGTCCCGTGGTGCGGGATCGGTACGGAAGCGCCAGTACGGTGTCGTCCCGGGTCCGGCGTCATCGACGGGCCGCAGGAGCCCGTGCGTGGCGGCGAGGGGCAGCAGCACCCGCATGAGCCGGTCGTGCTTCTCCGCCATTCCCGCGGCGATCAGGTCCTCGGAGGAGAAGCCCACCGCCCCTTCCCTGCCCGCTTGTCCGAGCATCTGCCGGATGGCTGCGACGGTGCTGTGCGCGGCCCACTCGTGCAGGCTCCGCACCACGTCGCGGTCCCGCTCGTCGCGCCGCGTGCTGCCGGTCGCCGCGCGCCACCGGGCAGCGGCATCGGCCAGTGCAGGGGGTGCCGGCAGGGGTGCGTCAGGGGCAGGGTGGGGGAGGCTCGGGTGTGCCGCCGCCCGCAGTACGGTCTCCCACCGGACGACCGGCTGGCTCCCTCCGGCCGTGAACCGGCGCAGCCTGCACCCCTGGAGCTCCACGGTCACGTGCCCGTCGTCGTCCAGCAGGCTGACGTCCCAGCAAGCATCGACGGGCCCCCTCTCCCGGGCCGTGACATGGATCCACCCGCGGGCGGGGGGCGACTGCCACAGGCGCGCCGTCTCGATCACGGTGGGGAGGAACGGGGTGTCCGGGTCGGCGGTCCCGGCCATCAGGGGCATGCCGGCCTGGAGAGCTCCGTCGAGAATGGCCGGGTGGGCGCGGAACTCGCCGAGCGGCAGCCCTGTTTCATAGGCGGCGACGACCTCGTCGGTCCCGACGGTGAGCCGGCCGATCACCTGGAACGCGGGGCCGTACGGCAGCCCTGCCCGTGCGGCGCGCGCGTAGTGCTCCGTCTTCTCCACCCGTGTCGTGGTGCTCGGTCCGGGCGAGGACGCGGTGCGATCCGGGGCGGGTGCCGTTCCCAGCAGGCGACGGACGCGGCCGCGCGCGTGCAGCAGCCAGTCGGTGTCGGTCTCGTGGCGGGCCGCGATACGCAGGAGCTGGTCCTCGTCGGACAGCGACACCTGGAGCCGGGGCTCGGCCGAGTCGTCGTCCCACGGCAGGCTCAAGGGCCGGGTGATCTGCAGGTTCCGCACCTCCACGGGGCCCTCGAAGGTCTCGGCCGCGGCGGCGAACGCGGCTTCCAGGTAGGCGGCGGCCGGCAGCACCACCGTGTCGCCGACCTTGTGGTCGCCCAGCCACGGCATGCGGGCCGTGGCCACCGGTCCCGACCACAAGGGTTCCAGTGCGGCGAGCCGTGTCCCGAGCAGCGGGTGTCCGCGCCCGGCCCCGTCCTCGCCCGCGCCGCGGGACCACCACCCGGGTGCCCCGTTCCAGTGGCGCTCCCGCTGCCAGGGGTACGCGGGCAGATCGGCCACGCGCCCCGGCACGGGGAAGTACACGTCCCAGTCCAGCTGCCCGTCGGCGGCGATGAGCTGGGCGACGGCCCGGCGGACCTCCAACGGGCCGTCGCCGTCGCGCCGGCAGGTGCGGATGACCGCCGGTCCGCCGTCCGCGTGCCCCAGGCGCCGGAGGTAGGGGGCCAGCACGGGGTGGGGGCCGACCTCGACGAACACGTCGTGGCCGGCCTCGCGCATCGCGCGGACGGCGTCGGCGAACCGGACGGGTTCGCGAACGTTCCGCCACCAGTACCCGGCGTCGAGCCGCTCCCCCGGCAGTGGCCCGCCGCTGACACTCGAGTAGAACGGGGTGCTTCCCCCGGACGTCCTCAGATCGCCCAGGAGCGCACGCAGCGGTCCCTCGATCGGATCCATCGCCGGGCTGTGGAACGCGTAATCGAGCTCGAGCATGCGGAAGAAGACATCCCGGCGGGCGAGGTGCTCGCCCAGATCCGCCAGGCTCGCCGGGTCCCCGGCCAGGGTGACGTCCCGGTCGCTGTTGACACCGGCCACCGTCAGGCGGCCGCCGTACCGCTCGGCCTCGACCCGCGCCTCGTCCTCCGGCAGGCCCACCGCCGCCATGCGCCCGTGTCCGGCGGTGGGCGCTTGGGCCCGGCTTCGGGCGGCGACGACGCGTGCGGCCGTCGCCAGGTCCAGCGCTCCGGCGGTGCAGGCTGCCGCGATCTCCCCGACGCTGTGCCCCGCGACGCCGGAGAACCGCACTCCCCGCTCCCGCAGCACCGCGACGAGGCCCATCTGGACGGCGAACAGCAGGGGCTGGGCCACTTCCGTCCGCCGCAGGTCGTATCCGGGCGCCCCGGCGGCGAGCGCTTCGTGCACGGACCACCCGAGCTCGGGGCCCAGTGCGGCGTCGACCCGCTGTACGGCATCGTGGAAGGCGGGCTCATCGGTCAGCAGACCGGTGCCCATGCCGGCCCACTGGGAGCCGTTGCCGGAGAAGACCAGCGCCGTCCTGCCCGTGTTCGCGGACGTGACCGAGGCCGAGGCCGAGGCGCCCTCGCGACGCCCGCCGGACACGGCGCCGAGGGCAGCAGCCGCCTCCTCCCGGTCCGTGGCGAGCACGACGGCTCGGTAGCGGTGCGGGGTGCGACGGCGGCATGCCGTGTGGGCCAGGTCGTAGAACTCCGGGTCGGATGCCGCGCGCAGGCGCCCCGCCATGCGCCGGGCGGCCTCGGCGAGGGCCACGGGGGTGTGGGCGGAGACCATGACGGGCAGGGTTCCGTGGTCGTGGCCGTCCTTCGCGGGACGCGGAGACGGAGGGGGAGCGAGGACGGCGTGGGCATTGGCGCCGCCGAACCCGAAGCTGTTCACCCCCACCACGGGACGCGGGCGCGACGGCAACGGCAGTTCCTTCACGGCCGGCCGCAGCTTCCAGCGGGCGAAGTCGATGCCGGGGTTCAGCGGTTCGGCGTGCAGGGTGCGCGGCACCACGCCGTGCCGCAGCACGAGCAGCGCTTTGAACAGCCCGGCCATTCCGGAAGCGGGCTCCAGATGGCCGACGTTCGACTTCACCGATCCGATCGGCAGGTCACCGTCGGTCCGGCGGGCACCGAGCGCCCGCCCGATGGCCTCGCACTCCGCGGGGTCGCCCACGCTGGTGCCGGTGCCGTGTGCCTCGAAGTACACCAGGTCGTCCGGATGGACCCGGCCCCGGTCGTACACCGAACGCAACAAGGCCTCCTGCGCCCGCGGATTGGGCAGGGCCAGGCCATGCGTGCGGCCGTCACAGTTGGCCCCGGTGGTGACGATCGTGCCGTGGATCCTGTCGCCGTCGGCCAGGGCGTCCCCGAGCCGCTTGAGCAGGATCACGCCGCCCCCCTCGGACCGCACGAATCCGTCGGCGGCGGCCGAGAACGTCTGACAACGGCCCGTGGGCGACAACATCGACGCCGCCGAAAAGCCGACGTACCCGAAGGGGTTGAGCAGCACGTTCACCCCGCCGGCCAGAGCGACGGGGCCCCGGCCCGCCCGCAGGTAGTCGCACGCGCGGTGCACCGCGAACAGTGACGAGGAGCAGGCCGTGTCGACGGCCACGCTCTCCCCGTGCCAGTCGAAGGCATGGGAAAGGCGGTTGGCGAGGATCGACGCGGCCCCGCCCGTCATCGTGTGGGCGCTCATCGTGGCCGGGCGGGCCGACTGGAGGTCGGCGTAATCACTGCTGGAGACCCCGACGAAAACCCCGACGTCGGCCCCCGCCCACGTATCGCGGCACATACCGGCGTCGTCCAGGGCCTCCACCGCCATTTCCAGCAGCAGCCGTTGCTGGGGGTCGACGCGTGTCGCCTCGCGAGGCGAGATGCCGAAGAAATCGGCGTCGAATCCGCTGACGTCCTCGAGGAATCCTCCGGCCGCCGTGTAGCTTTTACCGGCCCTGCGCCGTCCGGGGTCGACGAAGTCCGCGATGTCGAACCTCTCGGGGGGCACGTCCCCGATCACGTCCCGGCCCGCCCGGAGCACCGCCCACAGGCCATCCAGCGTGTCGATCCCACCGGGCAGCCGACAGGCGGCCCCCACAATGGCGATGGCTTCTTCTTTGTGGTCCTCGTGATGGTGTACGTCGCCAGAGGGCACGGGCGTCTCCCGGTGAGTCGGCCTCATCGCGCTTACCCGCCATATGGGTGAGGTGAATCTCTCCACCGCGCCACCCGGATAACCCCGGGAATAATTCCTCTTACTTTCCGACCGTCATATTCTTTGATGGCTTTAAGCGCGCCTCAAGTGAGGAGTTCCGCGAGCAGGGCCATCTCGGTGGGCGGGTCGATCACCGGCTGGATGAGGAGTTCGTCGACGCCGGCCTGTTCCAGGGTGGTGATGCGGGCGAGGAGGTCGTCGCGGGTGCCGACCAGGGCCAGGGTGTTCATCAGCGAGGGCAGAACCAGATCCCGGTCCTGCGGTGCGATGCGTCCGAGGTAGTTGGGGTAGAGCTTGGTGTGCCGGTCCGGCGCGGTGGCGGTGGTGCCGCGCCGGTCGAGGAGCCGCCGCACCGCCTCGCGTTCCTCCGGGCCGAGTTGCCCGGCGAAGTCGGGCGTGTCGGCGGCTGTGTCGGCGGCGAAGGCCAGCAGCGACAGGACGAGGTGTCCCGTCGCGTCCCGGGCCGCGTCGCCGTGGGGGTCCTCGTCCTCGTCGAGGAGGTGGAGCGAGGTGACCAGGTAGGAGTCCGTGCGGAAGCCGGGGCCTTGGGGCGTGTCCTGGGCGGCGTGGCGGCGGGTGTCGTGCAGCGCGTGCCAGGCGGTGGGGTCCAGCAGGCCGAAGGAGATGAGGCCCGTGCCGCGGCGGCCGGCGACGGCGGCGGCCTTCGGTCCGCCCAGCGCGGCCACGACGAACTCGATCGGGTCGGTGGTGTTCACGTGAGCCCCGGCGTGCAGGAACCGGATGTCGCGGACCCGGTCACCTTCGCGGTACTCGGTCTGACGTCCGGCGCACAGGTCCTGCAGTGCGGCGGTGAAGTTCTCCAGCCCGGCCGCCGTGGCCGGCCGCATGCCCAGGGTGCGCCGGGCGGTGTTTCCGGTGCCGACTCCGCAGATGATCCGGCCCGGTGCCAGGGCGTTGAGGCCGGCCAGCCCGCTCGCGGCGGCCGGGGCCGAGCGCAGCGCCGGTGAGGTCACGGCGATGCCGAGCCTGATGCGGCTGGTGGCCTTCGCACACAGGCTCAAGGCGACGAAGGGGTCGCCGTGGACCATGGGGGTGTCATTGACCCAGAAGCTGTGCAGGCCCAACTCCTCGGCCCGCACGGCGAGGTCCTCCACACCGGGCTGCGCGGCGACCACGACACCTGCACGCATCACAACCTCCGGGGTGTGAGGAGCGAATCGAGCCTGCTCAGCATGGCAGGTCCCGGTCTCCGACCGCACGATCACCGACATCACACCTGCGACGGCAAGGACGACACGCCGTTGGGGGGCCACGGGCCGACGCGCCCGTATGCGCAGGGGCAGGCTGCCCGCCGGGGGCGCGCGTCGATGCGTTCCCGGGAAGCGGCAGGGACGGGTGTGACGATGGGTACGTTGCGGTCAGTCCCGGACGGCCGACAGGGAGCAGGAGCAATGACGAGCAGCTCGGGCCGGAGACGTTCCGATGGGGTCGGGCTTCATGCCCGGCGTCGCTTTCTCACCCTCGCGGCCATGACCTCGGTGGGTGCCTTCGCCGGAATGCCACGTGTGCGGGCCGACGGGCAGAGGGTGGGGAGGATCAGCGAGTTCCCCTTCACCCTGGGCGTCGCGTCGGGTGATCCGATGCCCTCTTCCGTCGTGCTGTGGACGAGGCTGGCTCCCCGCCCGTACGAAGTGGGCAGCGGCCTTCCCCCTGCGGGGGTCGTGGAGGTGCAGTGGGACATCGCCGGGGACGAGCAGTTCCGGAACATCGAGCGCAGCGGCCTGACCACCGCCTCCGCCGATTTCGGCTACAGCGTCCACGTGGACGTCAGCGGCCTGCAGCCCGGCCGGAGCTACTGGTACCGCTTCCGCACGGGAGCGTGGTCCAGCCCGGTCGGGCGCACCCGCACCGCGCCTGCCGCGGACGCCTCGGTGCGGGAGCTGCGGCTCGGGCTGGCATCGTGTCAGCAGTACGACGGGGGCTACTACACGGCGCACGCGCACCTCGCCCGCGAGGAGCTCGACGCCGTGTTCTTCGTCGGCGACTACATCTACGAAAACGCCATCGACGCGCAGGCCGGTGAACGCCGGCTGCCCGCCGGAAGCCGACTGCCGGAGGTGTTCGGCCACGAGCTGAAGACCCTGGAGGACTACCGGCTGCGCTACGCCCTCGCCAGGACCGACCCCGACCTCCGGGCAGCCCACGCCGCCCACCCGTGGGTGGTCACCTGGGACGACCACGAGGTGGAGAACAACTACGCGGCGGGCGTCCCCCAAGCAGGGGAGGCCCCGGAAGGCTTCCTGGCACGCAGGGCCGCCGCCTACCGCGCCTACTGGGAGAACATGCCCCTGCGCCCGGCCCAGTCCCCCTCGGGGGCGGACATGCGGCTGTACCGTCGCCTTCTCTTCGGCCGGTTGGCGCAGTTCGACGTCCTGGACACCCGGCAGTACCGCTCGGACCAGGCGTACGGCGACGGCTGGCAGTACCCCGGCCCCGAGTCGCAGGACGCCTCACGCACCATGACCGGTGCCGCGCAGGAACGCTGGCTGCTGGACGGCTTCCGCACCTCGACGGCCACCTGGAACGTCATCCCGCAGCAGGTGGCCTTCAGCCGGCGCCGGCTCACGCTCACCGGCCCGTCGCGCCTGTCGATGGACGCGTGGGACGGCTACCCGGCCTCCCGCGACCGCGTTCTCCAGGGAGCCCGGACGGCCGTTGCCGGCAATCTGATCGTGTTGTCCGGCGACTCCCACATCCACCTCGCCATGGACATCAAGCAGGACTTCGACGATCCCCGCTCCCCCACCGTGGGCGTGGAAATCCTCGGCAGCTCGATCACCAGCGGGGCCGACGGCATGGAGAAACCCGAGGACTGGGCGGAGCTCCTCGCCGCCAACCCCCACATGTCCTACTACGCCAAACGGCGCGGTTACGTGGTCATCACCCTCACTCCCACCCACGCACGCGCCGACTACCGCACTCTCGCCTACGTCACCCGCCCCGGCGCTCCCGTCACCACCGGAGCGAGCCTCGTCACCCGAGCCGGGGCCCCTGGCTTCCATCCGGCCTGACCGCCACCGACCGCGTTGCGTCCCCGAGCACTCTTGCCGCCTGCCGGTTCGCCGCACTCACCACAGCAGTCATGGCGGGCCTCAGTACCCTGGGTGGATCCAGGTCAGCGACCTCACCGCCTGATACCGCAGGAGACTCCCGTGAAAATGCTCATCAACGTGGCGGAGACCGTCGTCGCCGACGCCCTGCGCGGGATGGCCGCGGCCCATCCCGAGCTGGCGGTCGATGTGGAACGGCGGGTCGTCGTCCGGCGTGACGCGCCCGTCGCGGGCAAGGTGGCGCTGGTGTCCGGTGGCGGTTCGGGGCACGAGCCGTTGCACGGGGGCTTCGTGGGGTACGGGATGCTCGACGCGGCGTGTCCCGGGGAGGTGTTCACCTCGCCCGTGCCCGATCAGATGGTGCGGGCGGCGGCGGCCGTGGACAGCGGCAAGGGCGTGCTGTTCATCGTGAAGAACTACACGGGCGACGTCCTGAACTTCAACATGGCCGCCGAGCTCGCCGAGGACGAGGGCATCCAGGTCGCCAGCGTGCTCGTCAACGACGATGTCGCGGTGACCGACAGCCTCTACACGGCGGGCCGCCGTGGCACCGGTGCCACGGTCTTCGTGGAGAAGATCGCGGGGGCGGCGGCCGAGGAGGGCGCGCCGTTGGAGCGGGTGGAGGCGATCGCCCGCCGGGTGAACGAGTCGTCCCGCAGCTTCGGTGTCGCCCTGGCCTCCTGTACGACGCCCGCCAAGGGCGGCCCCACCTTCGATCTCCCGGCCGGTGAGCTGGAGTTGGGGGTCGGTATCCACGGTGAGCCGGGGCGCGAGCGTCGGGCGATGATGACGTCGGGCGAGATCGCGGACTTCGCCGTGGACGCGGTGCTGTCCGACCTGCGGCCGAGCGGTCCGGTGCTGGTGCTGGTCAACGGCATGGGCGCGACGCCGCTGCTGGAGCTGTACGGCTTCAACGCGGAGGTGCACCGGGTGCTGCGGGAGCGGGGCGTGCCGGTCGCGCGGACGCTCGTCGGCAATTACGTGACCTCCCTCGACATGGCCGGGGCCTCGGTGACGCTGTGTCAGGTCGACGACGAGATGCTGCGGCTGTGGGACGCGCCGGTCCAGACGGCCGGGCTTCGCTGGGGACGCTGACCGACCGGCCGAAGACCCGCCCGGAGCACGTCGGTCAGTGGGTCAGTGGGTCAGTGGGTCAGTGGGTCAGTGGGTCAGTGGGTCACCGACAGCGTGCGCAGCCGGTTCAGCGCCGCCGCGACCTCGAAGCGGCGCGGCAGCGCGAAGTCCTCGTCCCGTACGGCCAGGAGGCACTCGGCTCCGTCCGCGAGGTCGCGGTCGAGCAGGTCGAGTGCCTCGGCGAGGGTGCGTCCGCCGCCGAGGTGCCCCCGGCGGACCATGGCCTCCAGGGCCAGTCCCACGCCGGCCACCTGGGACGCGTCGGCCAGGTGCGCCACCGCGCGCAGGTCCACGGTCTCCTCCCCGAAGACCAGCCCGTCCCTCCCCCGGGCCTGGATCCGGGGCCGGCCGCGCGCGGAGCTGTCGACGGAGGCGGGGTCGGGGCGGCGGTGGACGGTGCCGGGGCAGGTGTCGGCCTCCGCCCGGCGCCCGGTGGGTACCGCGGCGAGTTCCTTCGCGCGGGCCGTGACGTCGGACGGCCGGTAGGCGTCCATCATGACCACCCGGTCCGCCACCTCCATGTAGTCGCCGGAGCCGCCCATCACGAGCACCGTCGAGACCCCCTGGTCCCGGTGGAGGGAGCGGACCAGGTCGACGAACGGGGTGAGGGGCTCGCGGTCCTTGGCGACCAGGGCCTGCATGCGCGCGTCACGGATCATCAGGTTGGTGGCGGCGGTGTCCTCGTCGATGAGCAGCACCTTGGCACCGGCCTCGACGGACTCGACGATCGCCGCGGCCTGGGAGGTGGAACCGGAGGCGTTGTCGGTGCGGAAGTCCGCCGTGTCGTCCCCGCTCGGCAGGTGGTCGACGAAGGCGTGGAGGTCCACGCCCTCGATCCGGCGGCCGTCCTCGGCGCGGATCTTGACGGTGTCGGAGCGGGAGACCACCCGTTCCCGGCCGTCGCCCGGGACGTCGTCCCAGATGCCGGTCTCCAGCGCGCGCAGCAGCGTCGACTTGCCGTGGAAGCCGCCCCCGACGATCAGCGTGACGCCCTCGGGCACGCCCATGCCGGTCACCCGGCCCGCGTGCGGAAGGTCGACGGTGACCCGCAGCTCCTCCGGGGAGCGGAACGGGACCGCCGCCGGGCCGGTCAGCGGGCGGTCGTCCACGCCGCTGCGCCGGGGCAGGACCGCGCCGTCGGCGACGAACGCGACGAGCCCGAGCCCGGGCAGTGCCTCGCGGAGCGCGTGTGAGTCCTCGGCCGTGTCGGCGAAGCGGGTGAGCGCCTCGGCGTCGACCGCCGGGTAGCGCAGGGCCCGGTCGACCAGCCGGGGCAGCCGCCGGCACAGGACGTGCTCGGCGGCGCGCGCGTCGATCCGGCGGCCGCGGCCGGGGAGCGGGACGTTCAGCCGGAGGACGACGGATCCGGGTTCGCCTTCCAGTGCCGTCGGACCGGGCGGTACCACCTGGCAGGAGCCGCGGTCGAGGATCTCCTGGCCGCCCGCGTCCACCCGGGTGCCCTCCCCGGTCTCCTCGGCCGCCCGCCGGGCGAGAAAGCTCGCGAGGGCCCGGCGGCGTACGGGCGTGCGCCACAGGTCGGCGGGGAACCCGGCGACGGCCGCGGGGACGTGCAGGGCAACGCGCGCGGGAGGCGCGTACGGGTCGGCCTGGCCACGGACGATCTCCAGATCGAACCCGTCCATGGCCCAGCGGCCGACGAGGGACTTGTAGCGGCCGTACGACGCGCCGTCCAGCGCCCACAGGGCGTCGGCGAACCCGTCCCGGGTCCGGCGCGGCGCCGGCGGACGGCGGTCGGTGGAGCGCGGCATGGTGCGGTGTCCTTCCCGGTGGCGCATGGCGCACGTACCCTACGCGGTCACCACGAAGGGGAGCGAAAAGGGAGGTCACCCGGACCTGCCGCTATCCCGCCTCCGGCTCCTTGCCGTGCCACACCGTCGTGACGTTGCAGAATTCGCGGATGCCGTGCCCCGACAGCTCCCGGCCATAGCCGGAGCGCTTCACTCCGCCGAAGGGGAGCGCCGGGTGGGAGGCCGTCATGCCGTTGAAGAAGACGCCACCGGCCTCCATGTCGCGGACGAAGCGGCGCTGTTCCTCCTCGTCACGGGTCCACACGTTCGAACTCAGTCCGAACGGGGTGTCGTTGGCGAGGTGCACCGCCTCGTCCAGGTCCCGCACCCGGTACAGCGTGGCCACCGGACCGAAGGTCTCCTCCCGGTGGATGCGCATCTCGGGGGTGATGTCGGCGAGGATCGTCGGCTCGTAGAACCAGCCGTTCGCCAGCGGCCCGGGGGACTTCGGCCTGGCTCCGCCGCACAGCGCGGTGGCGCCCCGGCGCAGGGCGTCGTCGACCAGTTCCTCCAGGTCGGCGCGCCCTTGTTCGCTGGCGAGCGGGCCGACGTCGGTGGAGTCGGCCATCGGGTCGCCGATGGTCAGTTCCGCCATGCGGGCGGCGAAGCGCGCGGCGAACGCGTCGTAGACGTCCGTGTGAACGATGAAGCGCTTGGCGGCGATGCACGACTGGCCGTTGTTCTGCACGCGGGCCGTGACGGCGGTGCGGGCGGCCCGGTCCACGTCGGCCGAGGGCATCACCACGAACGGGTCGCTGCCGCCCAGTTCGAGCACGGTCCTCTTGATCTCGTCGCCGGCGATCGCCGCGACCGAGCGGCCCGCCGGCTCGCTGCCGGTGAGCGTCGCGGCGGCGACCCTGGGGTCGCGCAGGATGCCTTCGACGGCACCGGACCCCACGAGCAGCGTCTGGAAGCAGCCCTCGGGGTATCCGGCGCGGCGGAAGAGGTCCTCCAGGTAGAGCGCGGTCTGCGGCACGTTGGAGGCGTGTTTGAGCAGGCCCACGTTGCCCGCCATCAGGGCAGGGGCGGCGAAGCGCACGACCTGCCACAGCGGGAAGTTCCACGGCATGACGGCGAGGATCACGCCCAGCGGCCGGTAGTGGACGCGGGCGTGGGAGGCGCCGGAGTCCTTCACCTCGGCGTCGGCGGGGTGCTCGTCGGCCAGCAGTTCCTCGGCGTTTCCGGCGTACCAGCGCATGGCCTTCGCGCACTTGGCGGCCTCCGCGCGGGCGGCGGCGAGCGGCTTGCCCATCTCGGTGGTCATGGTGCGGGCGATGTCGTCCTGGTCGCCCTCCAGGAGGTCCGCCGCGTGGTTCAGCAGCCGCGCCCGTTCGGCGAAGTCCGTCGTGCGGTAGGTGCGGAACGTCGCGGCCGCGGTGGCCAGCCGTCGCTCGATCTCCTCGGCCCCCAGCGGGTCGAACGTCTTGAGCGTCTCGCCGTTGGCGGGGTTCACCGTTGCGATGGGCATGGATGTCCTTCCTCATGCTCGATGCCTCGACCTTGCGGTGCCCCGCCCGGCCGCGCAACGCGTACCGGTCCCGGGACCACGACAGGGCCCTACCCCGTCCGTGCCCGGGCACGCCGGCCGGGCGTCAATTCCGGCCCGGGACCGATCACCCGAACCGGTGTCCCCTGCTGCACTGCGGGGTAGCGGAACACCGCCCCGCCGGTATGCTTTATTTCGTCTTGAGTGATCCACTGATCATCGCTTTTCCTGCTCATCCTCTTGTTGCGCCACCCCGTGTTGTCACGTCGGCGCCGGCATGTCGACGACCGTTGCCGCGCCACTGATCGGTCCTCGCGCAGGTCCCTTGCACCGCTCTCGCACCCGGCCACGCGCAGGTACCTGAGGAGCAGCCCTTGAGGAGCGGAACGAGATCGAGGAGCGCCCCCGCCCTGGCCACCGTCACCGTGCTGCTCACGCTCGCCGCCGTGGTGTCCTGCGGCCGGGGCGGCGTACCGCCGGGCAGCGTCGCCGCGATGATGGGCGCCGGGGAGAACGGGATCACCCCTTCGGCCTATCCGGTGAACCGGAGCGTCACGGTCGAGGGCTCGCCCACCCTCACACGC
The DNA here is from genome assembly GCF_017876625.1 of Streptomyces syringium. Classification (NCBI taxonomy): domain Bacteria; kingdom Bacillati; phylum Actinomycetota; class Actinomycetes; order Kitasatosporales; family Streptomycetaceae; genus Streptomyces; species Streptomyces syringium. Next base: position 6,845,958 of record NZ_JAGIOH010000001.1, on the reverse strand, counting down.
GCCGAGGCCGCCCGCCGGATCGTCATCGGGGTGAAATCGGACCACCCCTTCCTGGGGTTCGAGGACCCCGTCACCGGGCGGCGCTTCGGATTCGACGTCGAGATCGCGCGGATGGTCGCCGCGGACCTGGGCTTCGGGCCCGGCCGGATCTCCTGGAAGACCGTCCCGCCGCAGGGCCGGGAGACGGCCATCTCCAAGGGCGACGTCGATTTCTACGTCGCCGCGTACACCATCAACGACGAACGCAAGAAGCACGTCTCCTTCGCCGGGCCGTACTACGTCGCGGGACAGGACCTGCTGGTCAAGCAAGGGAACCGGGACATCAAGGGCCCTGGCGACCTCAAGGGCAAGCGGGTCTGTTCGGTCACCGGCTCCACGCCCTTCCAGCGCATCGAGAAGCCGGAGTACGGCGCCGAGGTCAGCTCGCACGACAGCTATGCCCAGTGCGTCCAGGACCTGATCAGCGGCGAGGCCGACGCCGTGACCGCCGACGACACGATCCTGAAGGGCTACGCGGCGCAGAACGGCGGACGGCTGCGGGTCGTCGGCCGGCCCTTCTCGCAGGAGCCCTACGGCGTCGGGCTCGCCAAGGGCGACAAGGCCCTGCGCGGCGCCGTCAACGACGCGCTGGAACGCCACCGGGACAACGGCGACTGGCAGCGGGCCTACGACGCCACGCTCGGCCTCTCAGGAGCGCGTGCCCCGAAGCCGCCGGAGGTGATCCGGTACTGACGACGCTCACCAGGCGGCCCGCTGCCCGCCCACGAGGCCACGGAGGCGAACGTGCACGTACTGCTGGACAACCTCGACCTCTTCCGCAGGGGGTTCGTCGGCACCGTGGCGCTCACCGGCCTGAGCACCCTGCTCGCCCTGGTCCTGGGCACCGTGCTGACCGTCTTCCGGGTCTGTCCCCTCCCACCGCTGCGCGCCATCGGCGCCGCCGGGGTGACCGTGCTGTGCAACACCCCGCTCACCCTGCTGTTCTTCGGCGTCACCCTCGGTCTGCCGATGCTCGGCCTGTCCGGGCTCAGCTACTTCACGCTCGCCGTGCTGACCCTGGGCGGCTACACCGCCGCGTTCGTCTGCGAGGCCCTCAGATCGGGCATCAACACCGTCGACGTGGGACAGGCGGAGGCGGCCCGCAGTCTCGGCATGTCCTTCGCCCAGACCACCCTGCTGATCGTGCTGCCCCAGGCCGGGCGGGCCGTGGTCCCGCCGGTCGGCAGCCTGCTGATCACCCTGACCAAGAACTCGGCACTGGCGGGCGGCTTCAGCGTGTACGAGCTGTTCAGCGTGGAGAAGACCCTCGCCGAGGAGGGCTACGCCATCCTCACCGTCTTCCTGTGGGTCGCCCTCGCCTATCTCGCACTGATCATGATGATCAGCGGGGTCTTCCGGCTGCTCGAACACCGGCTGGCGGTGGTCCGGTGACCTCCGGTGAGTCGATCCTCTTCGAGGCTCCGGGGCCGCGCGGCCGCCGTCGCAACCGGATATGCAGCGTGCTGGCGGTCGTGGGCATCGCCGCCGTGGCCGGCTATGTGATCGCGCGGCTGCACGGCGCGGGCCAGTTCACCTGGGCCATGTGGGAGGCGTTCACCTACCAGGGCGTACAGCGGCGGATCCTGATCGGGGCCCTGGACACCCTCAAGGCGTTCGCACTGGCGGTGGTGTTCTCCCTGCTGTTCGGTGTGGTGCTGGCCACGGGCCGGCTGTCCCGGCACCGTGTGCTGCGCTGGCCGGCCACCGCGCTGGTGGAGTTCTTCCGCGCGATGCCGCTGCTCATCATGATCTTCGCGCTGTACAACATGGGCTGGCTGCGTTCATGGGTCGCGGCCGTCGCACGCTTCCTGCGGGAACACCTGGGACAGACCGGTGTCTGGCTCGCGGACAACTTCGCGAGCCCCACGCTCTGGGCGCTGGTCATCGGGATCGCCCTGTACAACGGCTCGGTGCAGGCGGAGATCCTGCGTGCCGGGGCCCGCGCGGTGCCCCGCGGGCAGACCGAGGCGGCGTACGCCCTGGGCATGCGCAAGACGCAAGTCACCACGACGGTCGTGCTGCCGCAGGCGGTACGGGCCATGCTGCCCAGCATCGTCGGCCAGATCGTGGTGACGCTGAAGGACACCTCGCTGGGATTCATCATCACGTACGAGGAACTCCTCTACGCGGGGAAACTCCTGGCACAGAACACGGCGACCCCCGCGGGCTATCCCTACATACCCGTCCTGCTCGTGGTCGGGCCGATATACATCGGCATGTGCCTGGCGCTCAGCACATTCGCCAAGTGGCTCGCCCACCGGGGCCGCCAGCAGCGCCGGCCCGGGCTCCGTTTCCGGTCCCCCGCGGACCATGTCCGAAAACCCGCCGGGTAAAGCGCGCCGGAACAGGGGCGAGGTTTCGGTTTCCCGGCCCCGGGCAGCCATCCAGCGGAATTCGACCCGAGGCTGTGGCAAGGGTCCGTCCCGGTATCCCCGAGGCCCAAGGAGATTCGGCGATGTCCTCATCCGTACCCTCGACCGGCTCTGCCGGTCCTTCTGGCCCTCCTCGTCCTCCTGGTCCTTCCGGTTCGGTGCCCGACCCGTATCCCACGCGTTATGTGACCGAGTCGGTGCCCGTCCCCCGGAGCCACCCCGTCGTCTGGGGCGGCGCACCGGGTGGGGCCGGTCCGTTGCGGGCGGACGAGCTGGCCGCGTACGACCGGGACGGCTTCCTCGCCTTCGAGGCCCTGCTGACGCCCGATCAAGTGGCCGCGTGCGCCGAGGAGATACGTCGCATAGGAAGCGACAGAGCGCTGCGCGGCACCGAGCGGGTGGTGCTGGAGCCCGACTCGGAGGAGATCCGCTCGGTCTTCGAGGTCCACGCGCTGTCCGAGGTGTTCGCCGCCGTCGTCCACTCGGACGCCCTGGCGGGCATCGCCCGGCAGATCCTCGGCTCCGAGGTCTACCTCCACCAGAGCCGGGTGAACTACAAGGCGGCCTTCGACGGTTCACGGTTCGGCTGGCACTCCGACTTCGAGACCTGGCACTCGGAGGACGGGATGCCCGCGCCCCGGGCCCTCAGCATGTCGATCGCCCTCACCGAGAACATGCCGTACAACGGACCGCTGATGATCATCCCCGGATCGCACCGGACCTTCGTGCCGTCCGTCGGCGAGACGCCCGACGACTACCACAAGCTCTCGCTCCTGGGGAAGAACCTGCCGGCCGGGTCCGCGGACCGGGCCGGGGTGACGGCACTGGCCGAGCGGCACGGCATCCGGCAGTTCACCGGCGCCCCGGGCTCGGCCGTCATGTTCGACTGCAACTGTCTGCACGCCTCCAGCGGCAACACCTCGCCCTTCCCGCGCACCAATCTCTTCGTGGTCTACAACAGCGTCGAGAATCCCCTCGGCATCCCCTACGCGGCGCCCAGGCCGCGTCCGGGGTATCTGGCCAACCGCGAGGTCACGCCGATCCCGCGGCAGGGCCGAAGCCCGGGGCGATGAGCCGGGCCACCTCCCGCGTGGTGTAACCGCGTTCGAAGTGCCGGGGCTCGGCGAGCATGAGGGCACCGAGCCCGAGGAGGGTGTGCGCGTACTCCGCCATCGTTCCCCTCCAGGCCGTGGCGTCGAGCATCCACGGCTCGGTCTCCGCCGACAGATCGGCCGTGCCCTCACGCAGGAGCGTCTTGGACAGCTTCGCCCCGGAGTCGGAGAGCACCACCGGCGTGAAGAGGCGTGCCGGCGGGACGGCGCCGGGGTAGCACAGGAACGCCTCGTCCAGGAGCCGGCAGCCCGACGCCCAGTCCGCGCCTTTGACGATCACCGGGAGGGCGTGGGGATCGCGGGCCGCGACGCGCTCCTTGACCAGATTGCGGTGCAGGGTCGTCAGGCCTATGTAGGTGTCCGTGTCGGGGGTGACGTCCACCTGGTACTTCCCGTGGTCGAGGCAGACCGCCGCGAACCGGGCCTCGCCGGCGTCGGCCGACAGCAGTTCGGTGTCCTCGCCGTGCTTCTGCGACCAGCCGCAGCGTGGGCAGGGAAAGCTCACCGGCACCATGCCGGTGGAGGGTGCGAGTATCCACCGCAGGGTGTCCATGAGGCCCAGCGAGGCCAGGAACTCCTCGCGGAACGCGGCCTGTGACTGCTGGCGCGTATAGGTCTCGACTTCGTACGGCACGCCCGTGGCGGCGGACAGTTCGTCGAAGAGGGCGCCGTAGTAGAGCCGCACCAGCTCCCGGACCCGGAACTCCCCGAGCGCGTGGCGGAACGAGCGTTCGTAGACCGAGCCCGTCTCGGGACACACACGGCTCTCGCAGGGAGAGTTGTCGAGGGCGCCGAACCGCAGGCACGGCTCGACGCCGAAACGTTCCTGCGCTGCCGCGGCGAGCTGGAACGCGGCGGTCTGCATGATGTTGGTCCCCAGGTGGGGGGCGCCGTTGATCTGCACTCCGGCGTGCAGGACCACGCGGTCACGGCGGGTGGCTCTCAGCTGGGCGTGGATGAAATCGGCGCTGTGCAGCACCGCGTGGGCGGTGACACTGACCGGTGAGACGGGTATGGGACGTGGTGCGTTCACGACGGGCTCTCCGCCTTTCTCTCGTGCTCGTTTCCTCTCGCGCTCGTTTCCTCTTCGGCACGGCTGTGCTCGTCCCCGTCGGTCCGTGCCCGCCTCACCAGTGGTGACGTACGGCGGCCGGCGGCAGGTCCAGGACCCGCAGCCGTTGCGGCCGGCCCTCCGGGCGGGGCCCGTCCAGGGTCTCCAGCCGGGAGGTGCGCGAGCGGGCCGCGGTCCGCAGCAGTTCCAGCAGCCCGTCCGCGGTGAGCCGGCCGGGTGCCCGGGCCGCGTCCGCCCCCGCCCACCGGCAGGCCAGGCCGACGATGAAATAGGCGGGCGGCTCGAGCCCCGTCCGCCACAGCACGGCTTCGCCCTGCTCCTCCAGGGCCAGCACCTGGTCCATGTGGCTCAGGGTGAACTCCCCCAGGGGCAGCGGGCACAGCGTGACGGATTCGACGCGGTATCCGGCCGCTTCCAGCAGCCGGACCGCCTTGCGCGGGGTGGAGTAACTGCCGATGGTGAAGCCCAGGTCGGCGCCGAGCGCGCGGCCGTGTCCGATGATGGCCGGGGCCCATTTGAGCCCGTCCGTGCCACCGCCGATGGACCGGCGCCGGTCATCGGCGTGTGCGGCGAGCGGAACGTAGGGCGGGTTGCTGGTGACGACCAGCGGCCGGGGCAGCGGAGCGGGCGCGGTGGCCAGCAGTTCGCCGGTGGACAGCTCGGAGAAGTCGCCCCGGGCGATGGTGACCCGGCCGCCGTCGCGCGAGGCGTAGTGCTCGGTCGCCCAGGCGACCGTCTCCGCTCCCGCGTCGACGCCGTGGACCCGCGCCGCCCCGGCGCGGGCCATCGCGGCCGCGGCCGCCCCGCTGCCCGAGCCCAGGTCCAGCACGGAACAGCCCTCGGTGATGAGGTCGTGGGCCACCCACACGCCGATCTCGGTGTCGGCGGGCTCGAAGAACACCTGCGGGGAGGTGGGCGGGACGAAGTCGTCGGCCAGGAGGTGCTTGTAGTCATGGACACGGGAGACGTTCGGCATGGGACCTCGATCCGGGAGGGTGCGGGCGGGGAGCGGGGGCGAGGTGGGTGCGGTCAGCCGTGCGGGCCTGCCGCCCACTCGAGGATCGCCATCGCACCGGACAGCTTCATCGCCGCCTGCGTCCAGGCCAGGGACCGGGGGCCGTCGAGGACGTCTCCCGCGACCTCGTCGCCCCGGTGCGCGGGCAGGTCGTGCATGAACGACGCCTGGGGCCAGCGGCCCAGCAGCTTCTCGTCGACGTGGAAGGGGCGGAAGGTCTCCCGCCAGGACGCGTCGGGCTTGGCGGTGCCCGTGGTCTGCCAGCGGGTGGTGTAGACGACGTCCACCTCGTCGGGGGCGAGGGCGAGGTCGTGGATCTGCCGGACCCGGGCGCCCGCGCCGTCGGCCCGTCGTACCGCCGCCGCCAGTTCGTCCTCGGGCAGGCCGTACCCGGTGGGGGTGGCGAGGGTGAGCCGGGCACGGGGCACGGCCGCGAGCCCGTGGGCGAGCGCGACCGCCGTGTTGTTGCCCTCGCCGACGTACAGCACGCGGATCCCCGCGAGGTCGCCGAAGGTCAGCGCGAGCGTCGCGAGGTCGGTCACGCCCTGGCTCGGGTGCTCCTGGGCCGCCATGGCGTTGACGACCGGCAGCCGGCCCTCCCGTGACAGCTCGCGCAGCTCGTCGAGGGGGCCGGCGGTGCGGGCCACCAGCGCGTCGAGCATCGAGCCCAGCACCCGGCCGGTGTCCCCCACCGATTCCCCGGTGTTCAGCTGCAGATCGCCCGGCCCGAAGGTGACCGGGGTGGCGCCCAGCCGGATGGCACCGACGGTGAAGGCGGTACGGGTGCGGGTCGAGGTCTTGGTGAACAGCACGCCGACCGCCTGGCCGTCCAGCGGGCGGTCGTGGGCGTGGCGGTCGCGGAACAGCTCGACCGACCGCCCGGTCAGACTCGTGATCAGCTCTGGTGGCAGCTCGGCCAGCGAGAACAGGCCCCGCGCGTGCCCGGGGCCCTGCCGGTCGTGGGTGTCGCCCATGGAACCTCGCTCGTCGGAGACGGATCAACGGATGGAGACGGGTGGAGAGGGAAGCGGGGGAAGCCGGGGGTACGGCGGAGCCTTACGGGCCGTCAGTAAAGGGTCAGCACCTGCCCGTAGCCCCGTTCCACGGCCACGCGGTGGATCTCCCCCAGCAGACCGACGTCCAGCACGGACATGCCGAACGGGTTGCTGATCACATGGCCCGTGGTCGGGCGGATCGCGGGCCGCTCGCCGATGAGCACCTGGCCGAGCGTGCCGTCCAGGGCCCGGGCCCCGCCCCGCACATCGGCCTCGGCCCGCGCGACGACGTGACCGTCGCGCAGCATCCTGCCGAGGATCCGGCGCGGGTTGTCGGCCACGAGGTCCACGTCGTCCACGAACAGGCCCTGTGCGGTGAGGAAGACGTCCGGCAGGAGGTCGTCCAGGGAGACGTGGGCGACGAACGTGCCCGGGACGAGCCACCCCGCGGGCAGGTAGCCGCGGTCGGTGGTGGTCGTGGTCACGACGACGGGCGCCGCGCCCACGGCCGCCCGCGCGCGGTCCTGGACGTGGACCTTGAGCCGTGGGTGGTGCTCGCGCGTCCACTGCGCCAGGGCTTCGGCACGCGACGCCGCCGTGTCGTGCAGATGGACGGATCCGACGTGCGGAAACGTACGGGCGAGGAGGTCGATGTGCGCGCGGGCCAGGGTGCCGCAGCCGATGACGGTCATCGCGTCCCAGCGGCTGGGCCCGAGGTGGGTGAGGCTCACCATGGTGTACGCGGCGGTGCGGGCGGCGCTGAGCCACCCCGCCTCGGCCAGCATCAGGGGGCGCGCGGTCTCGGGGTCGAAGACCATGCCCACCCCGCCGGCCCGCTCCCGGCCGTGCCCCGGGTTGCTGGTGGCCGCGTTGATCAGCTTCACCCCCAGCACGGGCGGACCGTCGTCCCGCTCCACCGCGCCGAGCATGGCGAGGGAGCGGCAGTACGCTCCTTCGCCGTTGGTCCACGGGAGGTAGCCCTCGGGCGGCAGCGTGGTGCGCCCCTCGGCCTGCCGCCGCAGCACCCGTTCGACGACCGCGCAGGGGTCGACGTCCGTCATGCAGGCCAGTACCGCGCTCCGGTCCAGAAAGAGCAGATCTTCCGTCATCCGTCGCCTCTCGACAGGGCACGGTCCGACCGGTGCGGTCGCCGCGCTGTTTCGTCAACTTCCGTTACGACTCGGTCGCTCTCGGCATGGAGGGGCAGGGGGTCGGTGTGGGCCTTTTGTGGGTCGGCACGGTTCGGCTTCAGTCGTGGAGCAGCTCCGCCGTCTCGAAGGCCGTCCGGCCGCCGGGCACGCTCAGCACGCCCACTTCCTCGAACAGCCGTATCGCGTGCCGGGCGGCGGACCTGATGCCCGCGTTCACCCGGTCCGCCGGATAGGAATCGTGGACGACCTCCTCCACGACCGCCGGTGCCAGTCCGGCGGCGGCCAGTGAGGCCCGTACCGGACGCAGGTCCGGCAGCAGGCTGGAGCGGATCAGCTCGGGCAGACAGCGGGCGACGCGTCCGCGCACGGCGGCGGGCTGCTGGGCCCACAGCTCGCGGAAGAACCGGGAGAAGAAGACGTGGTGCCAGCCCTCGTCCCGCGCGTGGTCACGGACGACGTCCCGGACGACGGTGAGCACCCGGGGGTCCTTCGGCACGTCGTTGAGGATCGCCGTGATCAGCATTTCGAAGACGACGACCTGGAGCAGTTGGGCGAGCACGGGCTCGTCCGGCAGGGCCTGCTCGCCGACGTGGTCGAGCCGGCTGAGGAAGGGCGCGAAGTCATAGGGGGCCGGGGGTATGCGGGACGCGGCGGAGATCTGGTCGATGATGTCGAGGCTGTAGAGGGAGTGATAGCCCTCGTCCACATAGATGCGGTAGGCATCGAGCCGGACCGGGGTGCCCGTATCGACCCCGCTGCGGCCTCCCGCGATGCGTTCCGTGGCCCGGTTGACGACCCGGGTCTCGAACTGGGCGGTGAAGCCGAGGTATTGGAAGAGGTGGCGGGCGAGCAGCTCCGCGCGACGGCGTTCGGACAGGGCGCGCACCCGTGGGTGCTCCCAGTAGGGGACCAGGCCGGGCGGGAAGAAGAGCCGGCCGGTCGCCAGTTCGCCGCCCAGCCGGCGGCGCGGCCCGGACCGCACCCCGGCCCGGTCGTACCATTCGCGTTTGGCATCCGCCGCGCTCACGGCGTCGACTCCTCTCGTGGGGACCGCGGTGGTGGTGGGACGGGCGGGGCGTGGTCGCGGGTGGCCAGGATCTCCACCCCCCGGGCGACGTCCACCGGCTCCAGCCCCTTCCGCTCGCGCCAGTGGGCGGAGAAGACGGTGTCGAAGTAGCGGTCGGCGCCGTCCGGGCACAGACAGGCCACGCTGTCGCGCCGGGGTGAGGCGCGCAGCAGCTTGAGCGCCGCCGCGATCAGCGCCCCCGAACTCCCGCCCACACCCATGCCGGTGCTCTCCGACAGCCACAGGCAGGCGCTCACCGCCTCCTGCGGGGTGATCCACAGGGCGGGGCGGTAGCCGTCGGGCAGGAAGGTGGACGGCCGGCTCGCACCGATGCCCGACAGCACCCGCCGTCCGGAGACCCCGCCGAGGGCGGCCGAGCCGACGACGTCCACGCCGATCAGCTCCCACTGGGGCCGGCAGGCGGTCACGTAGTCGCGGAAGCCCGCCAGGGTGCCCCCGGTGGACACCGCCACCAGGACGGTCGCGGGCCGCCCGCCGGTCTGCGCCCACAGCTCGGGGGCCGTCCCCAGGGTGTGGGCGCGGGGGTTGGCCGGATTGACGTACTGATTGGGCCAGACCAGGCGGGGCTGGACGCGCAGCCGCTCGCGTATGTACGCGATCCGGCTGAGCAGATAGCCGCCCGCGCCGTCCGGCTTGTCGACGGTGACCACACGTCCCCCGAGCGCGCGTACGGCATCCACGACCGATGCGCTGCTGCGGGGGTCCACGACGGCCGTGAACGGCACGCCGTGCGCCGCCGCGACGGCCGCGAGGGCGAGGCCGAGATTGCCCGAGGTGGACTCGACGATGCCGATTTCGGGGTCCACCCGGCTCTCGACGTCCTGCCACAGGGCGAGCGCGGTGCGCCCTTTGATGGAACCGTGCGGATTATGCGATTCCAATTTCAGCCACAACGTTCCGGGAATGCCGTCCACGGAAAGCTGCAAATCGACAACCGGGGTGATGGGCGCCGGAGATCCACTGTCCCTCGGCGGATTCGCGTGACCGTCGGCCAAGCCCGCCAAAGCTCCTCCTCGATACTGCCGGATCCGCCGGTCCGCAATCCGGGAAACGATACCCCCGGATCATCGAATCTATTTCCGGGTGACGCGTGCTGCAAGATGTCGAACTCGCCACCTTTATCGGTGGGCGGGTCATGACAGCCGCATAATTCCCTGGCCTTGATGTGTCGTCAGGGCCTGCTGACGACACAGCGCACCCGCGGCGGCCGCGCGAGTGGCCCTGCGCACCATGGCCGAAAGCTCCGCCTGCCGGTCCGTCATCCGTCGGTCACCTGCCCGTCATCCGTCCGGAATGCGCCCGGGGGTGTGTCCCGCCCTGGGGAATCACCTCACCGGGGGCTTTGGTCCGCCGTGTCGTCGAAGGGCCGGGCCGGTCCCCGCAGCCGGCTCGCGGCCGACGGCCCGACGCCGTCGCCCACCGGCGCCCCCGGGACCGCCGATTCGGCCGCCCCGACGGGGAGGGCCGTCGGGGCCGGTACGGGACGGCAGGGCAGCGCCCGGGCGCGGTACAGCCACAGCGCGGCCGACGCGGAGACCATCCCGTAGCACAGACAGCACATCCAGGGCAGCCACGCGTGCCCGGTGGCCCCGGCCACGTCCATGGCCCAGCCGACCGCGGCGTTGCCGCCGGTCGCCACCAGCCCGGAGAACACATAGAACAGCCCGTAGTAGGTGCCGGTCAGCCGCTCGAGCCCGAACCTCGGGATGAGGTCCATGACCGCCGGCTGGGCGATCATGAGCCCCAGATAGAGCAGCAGCGAACCCGTGACCATGACGACTATCCGGGAAGCCGACTCGGCGAAGCCGTGTGGTGGTCCCGCACCGCAGATCAGCAGCGGTGGTGTGAAGCCGAGCCCTATCACGGCGAGCCCGGCACCCACCCATCGCGCACCGCCGCCGCGCCGCGCCAGCAGCCGGGTGATCCGGAGCTGGAAGAGCATGCTCGCCACCGCGCCGGTGGCGAGCAGCACGCTCGCCGCGCCCTGCCAGCCGGACGCCTGTCGCGCCCCCTCGGGGAGCAGCAGATAGAGCTGGTTCTCCATCGCGAACATGCCCGTCACGGCGAACGCGAACACCACGAACCGGCGGTCGCCGAAGACCGCACGCCAGTCCGCCAGCACGGTGCCCCGGTTGCTCGGCACCCGGTACGTCGGCAGCAGGAACACCTGGGCGCCCGTGAGGATGGCGAAGACCACGGCCGCCGAGAGCGCGCAGAGCCGGAAGTCGATGGTGACCAGCAGGCTGCCCAGGAGCAGTCCGACCAGCGAGGCGGCCGTCGAGGAGACGGTCAGGAGCGAGAACGCCTCGGCCTTGCGCTCCCCCGCCTCGAGCGCGACGTAGGCGCGCATCGCCGGGTAGAACATCGCCCCGGCGAGACCGCTGAGCGCGGACGCGCCGAGCAGCAGGGGCAGTGAGTCCCCGACGGCGAAGAGGGCGAAACCCACGGTCCGCAGGGCGCAGCCGCAGATGATCACCGCGCGGGGGCCGATGCGGTCGGCCGCCGAACCGCCGAGGAGGAACAGCCCCTCCTGGCTGAGGTTCCGGGTGCCGAGCACCAGCCCGACCAGGGCGGCCGACATTCCGAGCCCCTGCCCCAGATATTCCGCCAGAAAGGGAATCAGGAGGTAGAAGCCGACGTCCACCCCAAACTGGTTGAGCAATAGCAATCGCAATGCGAGTGGAAACCCGCGGACCGCCTGTAGAGTCCTCATGAATTTTCCCTATTCGACCCGAACGGGAGAGAAGAACACCCGGGCCGAGTGGGCGGCGTCGCGCCCAGCGGGTGTGACGGTGCGTGCAGCGGCAAGGACGGCGGCCGGGGCGGCCGCAGATACCGCCCGTTCAAGGGTCGGAGCGCCCCGGCGTCTGGCTCGTCAGCTCGCTTTCCCGTTCAGGGGAACGGTCGCACTCGTGGCCTGAGTCGGCGGTGGATCATATGCTTTTGCAGTGCATTCAACGACTCCCCGCTGCGCTCGGAAGAATACCCGACGGACACTTTAGCAAAGCAACCGCTTGCTCGATAGAGCGCGTTCCGGGGTTACTTCACCGCGGACGGCACCGATCTGTTTTTTCGGTGCCGTCGAATTCGATACCGGACTTTCCTTCGAGCACGGGAACCCGCGTACCTACGAACTGGCCTCCGACTGCGGATCCGTCTCCGACCGGCTCTTCACATACGCGGCGACTTCCGCGTGCGTCGCGTACCAGATGCCCTCGTGACCGGCGATGTGCTCCAGCAATTCCTCCAGCACCACCATGCGGGAGCGGTGGCCGATCACATGCGGGTGCATGGTCATCTGGAACAGCCCGCCCTCGGCGTACGCGGCGTCGAACTCGTCCCGCCAGATGCCCACCACGTGACGCGGCATCGCATACGGCCGCAGAGCGGTGTACCGGTCCATCGGGAAGTAGATCGCGTCGTCGCGGATCCACTCCGGCGGGAGTTCCACCATGCCCGTCGGCTCCCCGTCGGCAACGATCTCGTACGGGTCGTCGTCGGCCATCAGCGAGGAGTCGTACAGCAGACCGAGTTCCCGGCTGATCGCCAATGTCGCGTCGCTGAAGTCCCACGAGGGGGTACGGATTCCGACCGGGCGCTGTCCGCTGAGCCGCTCCAGGGTGTCGGCGCAGCGGAACATCAGGTCGCGCTCGTTCTTGGGGTCCAGTTCCATGTTGCGTTCGTGGATCCAGCCGTGGATGCCCACCTCGTGTCCCCGCTCGGTGTAGCCCCGCGCCTCGTCGGGGCGGAGCAGGGCGCACACCGCGGGCATGAAGAACGTGGCGGGAAGGGAGCGCCTCTCCAGCAGCGCCAGGATCCTCGGGATGCCCACGCGGGCACCGAACTCGCCCTGCGACAGCTTGCCCGGCCGGGTCTCGCCGTCCCGCAGCGGTATCGACTCGTGGTCGGGGTCGAACGAGAGGGCGACGGCGGCCTTCGCGCCCTGCGGCCAGACGTCGGGCTTCAGGCTCCGCCCCGCGCGGACCCGCTCGACGTGCCCCCGCCACTCGTGCTCCTCCCACTGCCAGGGAAGCTTCTCCGGCAGAGGATCGCGCTTGTCGGATGCGGCCATGGTCAGCTCCTCGTCCTCGAATGCGGTCACGACTGGGGTCACGAATGCGGTCTCGGGTGCGCGCTACGGGGCCGGGCTCACGGGTGCGTGTCCCGGGCCGGGGCCGGCCGGCTGAGCCGGACGGTCGCTCGGGTCGGTGCGGGTCGGTGCGGGTCGGTCTGGCGCGGGCGGATCCGACGGGCCACGGCCGGAGGCGGCCGCCGGCGGTTTCCGGGGTGCACCGCCCGGGGCGGCCGCGCGGTATCGGGCGTACGGCCCGCGGGCCGCGGTGTCGACGGTGACCCACGGCCCGCGGGCCGACGGGAGCCGCGGTGCCGTCCGGTGTGGTCGGGCGTGCACGGCGCCGGGCCTCCGCCGCCATGGTGACAGGGCGTCAGAGAGTGGGTCAGGAGCGCGAATGCGCCACGTTACGGGGACGGTTCCGCAAGATTGCGGGCCGCCCGGCCGGTGCGTCGCGGCGCGCGGGCCCCCGTCGGGGCCACCAGCCACCACGGCCCGGCGCACGCGTCGTCGGTGACGGGTGCGCAGGACGCGCGTCCCGGCGGTGGCCGAATGCGGCAGGGGCCGGGGCGACGGTCTGTCGGCGCCCGCCCGGGGTGCCTACCGTGAGTCCGCGGCCGGATCCGGACGCGCGGAGCGGCCGTGAGGGCGTGTTCGCCGCCCCCGACAGCCTCGTGAGACAGCACCCGCCCCCAGGGGAGAGGAGAGTCGATCATGATGGCCCTCAACGGTTCGGGCAAGGACGCCGCCCTCGCTGCGGAACGCGTCATCACCACCCTCGCGGGTACGGGCGTGGCCGGCTCCGGCGGCGACGGCGGACCCGCCGCGCACGCGGGCCTCGACCAGCCCCGGGCCGTGGCGACGGACCGCACGGGCGCCGTGTACGTGGCGGAGTGGAAGGGCCACCGGATCCGCCGGATCTCCCCGGACGGTCGCATCACCACCGTCGCCGGCACGGGGAAGCCCGGTTTCGGCGGGGACGGCGGCCCGGCCGTGGAGGCCCAGCTGAACGAGCCGGGCGGCCTCGTGCTCGACGACGACGGGAACCTCTACCTCGCGGACTACTGGAATCACCGAATCCGTAAGGTCTCCCCCGACGGGATCATCACGACCGTCGCCGGTACCGGCGAGCCCGGCCACGGCGGCGACGGCGGCCCGGCCGCCCGGGCGCTGTTCAACGAGCCCCGCGGGCTGGCCCTCGACGGCCGGGGAAACCTGTACGTCGCGGAGTGGAAGGGCCACCGGGTCCGGCGCATCGCCCCCGACGGCGTCATCACCACCGTGGCGGGCACCGGCGAGCCCGGCTTCGGCGCCGACGGCGTCCCGGCCACCACCGGCGCGCTGCGCAACCCCATCGATGTCGCGGTCGACGGCACGGGGCACCTCTACATCGCCGACTGCTGGACCCACCGGGTCCGCAAGGTCGCCCCGGACGGTGTCATCACCACCGTCGCCGGTACCGGCCTGCCCGGCTACGACGGCGACGGCGGGCCCGCGACCGCGACCCGCCTCCACCAGCCGCGCGGCGTCGACCTGGACGGCTCCGGGAATCTGTACGTGGCCGACTCCCTGAACCAGCGCGTCCGCGTCCTCACGCCCACCGGTGTCATCACGACGGTGGCGGGCGGCGCCGACCCCGACCACGACGAGGACGGCGCCCCGGCCCTGGGCGCCGAGCTGTACTTCCCGCGCGCCGTCGCCGTCGACGCGCGGGGCGACCTCGTCGTCGCCGAATGCGACAGCCACCGGCTCCGCAGAATCACCACCGTCACCGGGGCGGCGGCCGCCGTCGCACTCCCCTCACCCGTAGCGGGCCCGGGCGGGGTGTCGGTGGAACCGGTCGCCCCGCCCACGGTCCAACGGGGTCACGAGTTCGGGCTGGGCGCGAGGATCAGGGCCCACGCCCCCTCGCCCCTCGACGGGGCGGACGTCACCGTGGAGCTCGTCCTTCCGGAAGGGCTCGTCACCGCGGCGGACGCGACGCGCGGCCCGGTCCGGCGCACCTACCCGGGCGGGCACCCGACGTCCGCGACGGGCGGTTCGCTCGACGGCGTCTTCCGGGTCAGGGCGGCCGAGGCCACCCCGCCCGGCCGCTACGAGGCGGCCCTGACCATCCGCCACGGCAGTGGGCCGACCACGCGCGAGACCGTCCACGCGCTGTGCGTGGTGGTGGCCGCGCCGCTTCCCGTCGCCGACGAGCACGCGTTCACCGTCCTTCAGGAGAACGTGCCGCAGGTGGCCCCCGACGGGTCCGCGGCGCTCAACGTGCGGTACACCGCGCCCGCCGGCCGGCCGGTGAACCCCGGCCGGATACCCCAGCGCTTCACCGCGCCCACCGGGTTCGTCTTCGAGGGGCGCCCGCTCTTCCGGTACCCCCACGCGCCGCACGGCGCGCGCCCCAAGCGGGTGGGCTACCGCCTGGAGAACAGCGGCAGGACGCTCGTCGTGCTCGCCAACCCGCACCTCAACACCGTCAGCGCCGACTGCGGCGACCTGGTGTGCACCCTTCCGCTCCGGGCGCTGCCGTCCGCCGCGCCCGGCCACTGCGCCGACGGCGCGGCCGCGATCGGCGCCCTCGCCCCCGTCCCGCTCCTCGCGACCGTCCTCGCGCCCGGGGCCCCCTGAACCGGCGTGCCGAGGCACGCGTCATCGGGCGCACAGTCTTTTCTCCTTCGCGGAGCCAGAGGGTGACGCTGCTCGTCGTTCCACGCGCCCTGGCGTGGGGAACGACGAGCGCCGACGTCGATCCCACCCCGTGAGCAGATATATGCAGCCGGTGGGTTTCCGGCGGGCGTACGCGGTTACGCGCATCACAGGCTCACCCTCCGAGAACTCTCTGAAGGAGCCCCACATGCTTGCAGTCGCCCTCCTCCTTCCCCCGCTCCTGCTCTGCGGGGTCCTCGCCCTGGGGCGCTACGAGGAGCGTCTGCTGCGCGGACCGGTGCCGCCGCCTCACGCGCCGGCCGGGCGCCATCTGCGGGCCGTGCCCGATCTCCTCTCCCCCGAGCCGCCCGCGGCGCCCGAGGAGACACCGACCGACCGCCGCACCGGGGCGGGCCGGGGCCGGCACGCCGCCTGAGCCCGCCCGCCGGTGCTCTCGGGGCCGGGCGGAGTCCTCGCCGGGCGGTACGTGAGAAGCGCCGAGCTCGGACACCCGTCACTGTGGAAGAAGCACACCCCGCTGGAGCCGACGGCCACGGAAGGAGGGCGGTGTGACGGGCGAGGCGATGAGGCTGTTCAGCGAGAGCCCGGAGGATCCGTTCTCGATCGACCGGGCGGCCTCCGCGGTGGTGGACCACCGGGGAACGGTCGTGGGCTGGGGACGGCGCGCCGAGGAACTGCTGGGCCACCGGGCCGACGAGGTGCTGGGCCGCCCCGCGATCGAGGTCCTGGTGGACCCCGGCGACCGGGACCGTGTCACGGAAGCGGCGGCGGCGTGCCTGCGGGCCCAGGGCTGGTTCGGCGTCGTGCCCGTGCTCCATCGCGACGGCCACCGGGTGCGGATGGGGGTCCGTGGCCGCTGTGTCGCCCGGGAGGGGCCGTTCGCCGAGTGGTTCCTGGTCGGCGCGCCCGCCGAGGACGTGGTCCAGTGGGAAACCGACCGGGCGGTCCTGGAGGCGCTCTTCCGGCGGTCCCCCATCGGCCTCGCCGTCCACGCCCCGGATCTGCGGGTCCTGCGGGTCAACCGGGCCATAGCCGGTATCGGCGGCATCTCTCCCGAAGACACCCGGGGACACCGCATCGGCGACTTCCTGGTCGCCGAGGACGCGGAGACGATCGACGCCCGGCTGCGGCAGGTCCTCGAGACCGGCCACCCGATGATCTTCACCGAACAGTCCTGCCGGCTGCTCACCGCCCCGTGCCGGGAGCGGTTCGTCTCCGTTTCGGCGTTCCGGCTGGAGGATTCCACGGGAGAGGTCCTGGGCGTCACCCAACTGGTGGAAGACGTCACCGAAGGACACCGCGCCAGGCTACGCCTCGCCCTGATCAACGAAGCCGGTGCCCGCATCGGCACGACCTTGGACGTGGGCACGACCGCCCGTGAGCTGGTCGAGGTCCTCGTCCCCGAACTGGCCGACTGCGCCACCGTCGATCTCCTGGAACCCGTGAGCCGCGGCGAGGAGCCGTCCCAGGACGGCTTCGGACCGGTCCGCAGGGAGGCCGCCAAGTCGGTCGTCGCCCGCGCGGAGAAGGTCCTGCACCCGGTGGGCGGCCTCATCCACTTCGCGCCGGACACACCACAGGGCAGGTGCCTGGCCGAGAAGCGCCCCGTCCTGGTGGCCCATGTGGAGGGCGGCCTCGGCATGTCCACCGTGGCCCAGGAACGCGCCGCGGGCGCCGCGGCGCTCGGCGTCCACTCGGTCATGATGGTGCCCCTGGCCGCCCGGGGCCTCGTCCTCGGCTTCGTGACCCTGTGGCGGGCCCACAACCCCGAGCCGTTCGAGAGCGACGACCTCACCCTCGCCGACGAGTTCGCCGCCCGCGCCGCCGTCTGCATCGACAACGCCCGCCGCTACACCCGGCAGCATCAGGCCGCGCTGTCCCTGCAATGCCGCCTGCTGCCGGGCGAACTGCCCGAACTGTCGGCTGTCGACGTGGCGCACCAGTACATCCCCGCGGGCGCCGTGGAGGGCGTCGGCGGGGACTGGTTCGACGTCATCCCGCTCTCCGGGGCCCGTGTCGCCCTCGTCGTCGGCGACGTCATCGGCCACGGCCTCGACGCGGCGGCCACCATGGGCCGGCTGCGCACCGCCGTGCACACCCTGGCCGAACTCGACCTCGACCCCGAGGAGGTCCTCTCCCACCTGGACGACCTCGTGCACCGGCTGGCCGCCGAACAGGAGGTCAACAGCCGGGACTTCCCCAACGACCAGGTGACCGGGGCCAGCTGTCTGTACGCCGTGTACGACCCGGTGTCGGGGTGCTGTTCCCTGGCGCGCGCCGGTCACCCGCCGCCCGCGCTCGTCACCCCGGAGGGGCAGGTGAGCTTCCCCGACCTCCCCGCCGGTCCGCCCCTCGGTCTGGGCGGGCTGCCGTTCGAGGGCACGGAGGTCGAACTGCCGGAGGGAAGCGTCCTCGCCCTCTACACCAATGGGCTGATCCACACGCGCGGAGCCGACATCGACGCCGCACTGGCCCGCCTGTCCCAGGAGCTGTCCGGCTCCGCCCGGTCCGTGGAGGAGATGTCCAGGGCCGTCGTGGAGGCGCTGCTGCCCGCCCAGCCCACCGACGACGTGGCCCTGCTCCTCGCCCGGACGCGCGTCCTGCCGGCCGACCGGGTCGCCACCTGGACACTGCCCGCCGAGGCACAGGCCGCCGGGCAGGCCCGCGCCCTGATGACCGAGCAGTTGAGCGTCTGGCAGCTCGACGACATGGTCTTCTCGACCGAACTGATCGTCAGTGAGCTGGTCACCAACGCCTACCGCTACGGCGGCGGTCCGGTGACCCTGCGGCTGATTCTCGGCCCGTGCCTCATCTGCGAGGTCTCCGACACCAGCAGCACCTCCCCCCATCTGCGCCGCGCCCGGAGCACCGACGAGGGCGGCCGAGGCCTGTTCCTGGTCGCCCAGCTCACCGAGCGGTGGGGCACCCGCTACGGACGCGAGGGCAAGACCGTCTGGACCGAACAGTCCCTGCCGCCCGCCTCGTCACCCGGCTGACGAAGGTGCGGGGCCTCACGCGCCCGTGACACCCACGGGAATCCGGCCAAGGCGCACACGGTTCGCTGCGGCGGCTCCTCACGACCGCGAATGTGCTGGCAGCGGCCACTACGAGGACACCCAACTCGCCCTGCACGGACTGTAGTTGACCCTGGTAAATGGCGGTAACACCTTTCGGTCAGATGTGTCGTGCGCTCGGTTTTCTCCTGCTTTCGTGTCGCATCCTCGGAGCAATCGAGGCAGCCGCACCGGCTGCCCGTCGAGCAAAGGGGCGACCCATGGGCACCACCAGAACGAAGGCACGGCTTCTCACCGCGGCCGTGCTCCCGCTGCTGGCCGCGTCGGCGGCGCTCACCGCCACCGCGACTCCGGCCGGCGCCGCGCCCACCGGGGCCGACGCGTGCACCCACCCCGCCTGGTCCAACAAGTCCGGCGGCAAGGGCACCGCGGCCGGCAGCAGCGCCCTGATACGCACCGGGCCCAGCGATGACTGTTCCGTGACCGCCGAGGTCGGTACCTCCGTGACGCTGTACTACCACTGCTGGGTGAAAAACTCGTCCGGCAACAGGTGGACCCACGTCCGCATCGGGGGGACCCAGGTCAACGGCTGGGTCTACAACGCCCGCCTGGACGACGGCGGCTCGAAGGACCCCAGCAACAGGTGCTGACCGAGTCACCGTGACGCACGCGGGTGGGACCGGCGGTCAGCGCCGGTCCCACCCGCTCCCGGGCACAGGATTCGGCCGCCCGTCTCAGCCCTGTCCGATCCCCTCGAACCACGTGGGCCCGCCTTGCGTGGCCTGCTTGATCCGCGACACCGCGAAGTCCTCCATGGGCGGCAGGGCGTCCAGCTCGAACCACCCCACCTCCAGCGACTCGTCGTCGTTCACCCGCGCTTCACCGCTCACGTAGCGGCAGAGGAAGCAGATGTCCATGAACTGGCAGACGTCGCCGTTCGGGTAGGTGATCCGCTCCAGCGCCTGCACGAGCAGGATCCGCTCCGGTACGACGTGGACCGCCGTCTCCTCGTACACCTCGCGGACCACCGCGGCGGCGGGCTGCTCGCCGGGCTCGGGGATGCCGCCGATGATCGACCACTCACCGCTGTCGGAACGCCGGCCGAGCAGGACGCGACCCTCGTCGTCGAAGACGATGGTGCTCACGCCGGGCATCCAGAGCAGCTGGTGGCCTGCCGTGGCACGGATTTCTCGGATGAAGTCGGGGGTCGCCATGCGTCGAGCGTAGTGGGCGCGGTGAGCGACGGAGCACCCGTGCCCGCCGGGGGGGCTCAGGCGGAGGCCTTGCGGCCGGCGGCGAGGCCGAGGCGGGCCCGGATCACCCGCACGGCGGATTCGGCGTCGTCCACCGTGACGGTGAAGGTACGGCCGTCACCGAGGCGGAGCACGAAGCCCTCCCCGCGTCGCACGACGACGGCGGTGCCCTTCTCCGGGCGCCAGCGGTAGCCCCAGCCGCCCCATTGACGGGGGGTGACGCGGGGGGCGAAGTCCGCGCCGACGACATGGGAGAGAGGGATGCGGGTGCGCGGGACGCCGATGTGGCCGCAGCGCACTTCCAGGGATTCCGTGTCGACCCGTACGGCCACATGGACGAAGGCGATGGTGCCGTAGAGCATCAGCAGCCCGGCGGCGACGCAGCCGACCACCGCCATCACCAGGGGGACCAGATGGGACGTCCACGCGCTGTCGACGGCCAGCTCGATGCCCAGCGCCAGACAGGCGGCACCGGCGGCGGCCATCAGCCATTGGACGCGGTTGGTCGCCCGCCCGGTCCAGACGGCGATATCGGTGCCACCGTCGGTCTCCGGGGTGAGGGGCGGGATCCCGCCCGGCTGCTTGTCGTCCTCGGGGCTCGATGAGCTCCCCTGACCCTGTGGGCCCTCGAAGTGGTCCCTCATAAGTGGCAGCCTACTCACGTTCCGCCACCACGGCAGGGGTCATGCGCGGACGGGACGTGATCGGTTGTTCAGGGGCGCACGGGACGACGCACGGAACCGGCCGCCGTCAGCGACCGCCCCTCCGGGTAGGTCAGCGACGCGGGCTCCAGGGCCCCCTCGCGGCCGCTGAGCAGCACGGTCAGCTCGCCCGTCGGCTCGGCCTCGGGGGCGGGCGCGGCTCCGATGCGGCGCAGCGCCTGGGTGGCGACCGCCACGGCGGAGCCGTACAGGGTGAGGGGCGCAGCGCCGAGTGCCGACGGGGGCCGGACGGCCGCGCGAATACGCTCGGCGACGAGCTCGTAATGGGTGCAGCCCAGGACGACGGCTCTTGCCTCGCGGGGGGTGCGGGCGGCGGCCGCCGCGATCGCGGCGTCGACGGCCTTCATGTCGGCCCGCTGCACGGCGTCCGCGAGCCCCGGGCAGGGCACCTCGGTCACCTCGACGCCTGACGCGAAATCGCGGATCAGGCCGCGCTGGTAGGGGCTGCCCGTGGTGGCCGGGGTGGCCCAGATCGCGACCGGGCCGCCGCCCACCGCGGCGGGCTTGATCGCGGGCACGGTCCCGATGACCGGCAGCTCGGGCTCCAGTTCGGCCCGTATCGCGACGAGGGCGTGCACGGAGGCGGTGTTGCAGGCGACGATGAGCGCGTCGGGGCGGTGGGCGGCGGCGGCGCGGGCGCAGGCCAGGGCGTGCTCGATGACGTCCTCGGGGGTCCGCGGTCCCCATGGCATGCCGTCGGGGTCGGAGGACAGGACGAGATCGGCGTCGGGCCGCAGCCGGTGCACGGCGGCGGCCGCCGCGAGTAGGCCGTTACCGGAGTCCATGAGCGCGATCTTCACCCGGTCACTTTAATCGATGCGGCCCGGCGCCCTTGCGAGGCCGTACGCCCGGGGTCGCCGATCCGGTCGTCACGTATCCAGGACACGGCCACGCCCGGGATTCGCCGGGGTGCCCGCGCGGGTGCCGTCGGTGCGGCAGACTGCGGCGGATGAGCGCGCTGACTTGGATCTCCGTCGGTTCCCTGGCCGCGTGGCTGTGGCTGCTGCTGGGGCAGGGCTTCTTCTGGCGCACGGACATCAGGCTGCCGCAGCGCACGCCGCCCGCGCGGTGGCCGTCGGTCGCGATCGTGGTGCCGGCCCGGGACGAGGCGGAGGTGCTCCCGGCGAGCTTGCCGTCGCTGCTCGCGCAGGACTATCCGGGGCGGGCCGAGATCTTCCTTGTCGACGACGGCAGTACGGACGGCACGGGCGAGCTGGCCCGCGCCCTGGCGGCCGCGCGGGGCGGGCTGCCGCTGACGGTGGACTCCCCCGGGGAGCCCGGGCCGGGCTGGACCGGCAAGCTGTGGGCGGTGCGGCACGGCATGGCGCTCGCCCGCTCCCGCACCGACGCCGAGTATCTGCTGCTGACGGACGCGGACATCGCGCACGCGCCGGACAGCCTTCGGGAGTTGGTCGCGGCGGCGTATTCGGGCGGGCTGGACCTGGTGTCGCAGATGGCGAGACTGCGGGTGGCGGCCTTCTGGGAACGGCTGATCGTTCCGGCGTTCGTGTACTTCTTCGCGCAGCTTTTCCCCTTCCGCTGGGTCAACCGTCCGGGGGCGCGGACGGCGGCAGCCGCGGGCGGGTGCGTGCTCCTGCGGACCGAGGCGGCACTGCGGGCGGGGGTGCCGGACACCATCCGGCAGGCGGTGATCGACGATGTGTCCCTGGCACGGGCGGTCCAGCGGTCGGGGGGCCGAATCTGGCTGGGGCTCGCGGACCGGGTGGACAGCGTCCGCCCGTACGAGGGCCTCGGCGGGCTGTGGCGGATGGTCGCGCGCAGCGCGTACGCGCAGCTGCGGCACCAGCCCCTGGTGCTGGCGGGCACGGTCGTCGGACTGGCGGTGGTCTACCTCGCCCCGCCGGTTGCGCTGGTGGCGGGCGCGCTGACGGGCGAGGCCGTGCCGCTGGTGGCGGGCGCGACGGCGTGGGCGGTGATGACGGCGACCTATGTACCGATGCTGCGCTACTACCGCCGGCCGTGGTGGTCGGCGCTGCTGCTGCCGTTCACCGCGGTGCTGTACACGCTGATGACCGTGGACTCGGCGGTGCGGCACTACCGGGGCCGGGGCGCGGCCTGGAAGGGACGGACCTACGCCCGTCCCGAGGCCGCGCCCTGAGCCCCTGGGGGATCACTTGCGGCCCGGCGTCCAGTTCATGCCCCAGCCGTACGCGCGGTCGAGGGTGCGCTGCGGGCTGACGCCGCGGTCCGGGACCAGATAGCGGGCCTCGCGCTGGACGACGAGGTCGCCGTCGTGGTTGGTGATGAGGGCGAGGGCGCAGACGGGGGACGGCACGGTGCACTCGTCGAGGGAGAAGTCGATGGGCGCGCCGTGCTGCGGCTGGAGGGTGACGGTGGCGTTGAGATTGGCGAAGCTGCGGGCGCCCTCGTAGATCGTCACGAAGACCAGGATGCGCCGGAAGTCGGCGATGTGGTCGAGGTTGACGGTGAGGTTCTCGCCGGACGCCGACGCACCGGTGCGGTCGTCCCCGTCGAGGTGGATGAAGGGCGGCTGGTGCAGCGAGCCGAAGGAGTTGCCGAGCGCCTGCACCACGCCCTTGCTGCCGTCTCTCAGCTCGAACAGCGCGCCGAGGTCGAGGTCCAGGTCGGAGTGGAGGGCCATGGCTTTGCCGAGCTTCTGGCCCCAGCTCTTGAACTGCTTGTGGACCTGCCAGTTGAGGTTGACCCGCAGTGCGCCGGAGGTGCCGCCCTGCTTGGTGAGGGAGACGGCCGGGGCCTCCTTGGTGAGCGTGACCTTGGTCAGCCGCACGGGCTGGGCCGGGGGCGGCGGGGCGGCCTGCGGGGCGGGGGCGGCGGGCTGCTGCCGCACGGGCTGCGCGGGCGGGGCCTGCGGGGCGGGCACGGGCCGCTCGGCCACCGGCTGCGGCTCGTCGACGCTGATGCCGTAGTCGGTGGCCAGGCCCGCGAGACCACTGCCGTAGCCCTGGCCCACGGCCCGGAACTTCCACTCGCCCTGCCGGCGGTACAGCTCCCCCAGCACGAAGGCGGTCTCCACCGTGGCGTCCGTGCTGTCGAAGCGGGCCAGCTCCGCACCGCCCGCGGCGTCGAACACCCGGATGTGCAGCCCGGGCACCTGTCCGAACGAGCCGCCGTCGGCGGAGGCCGCGAGGACCACCGTCTCGATCGCGGGCTCGACGGCCGAGAGGTCGACGGTGAGGGTGTCGGTCATCTCGTCACCGGCGGGGCGCTTGCCTTCGTGCCGCACCGCGCCGGAGGCGTGCACCGCCTGGTTGTAGAAGACGAAGTCCGCGTCCGAGCGGACCTTGCCGGCCGCCAGCAGCAGCGCGGACGCATCGACGTCCGGCACGCCGGGGCCCGACCGCCAGCCCAGCTCGACCCGCACCGCGGGTGCCGGAATCCGGACGTTGGTCCCTTTGAGCATCCCCATGCTCCACCCCTCATGAACGAGCTGAGTCTCTGGATCGTCCCAACGTACCCTGAGGTCGTTTTCCGCCGACACCGGCTGACAGGCCGTCAGCAGCGTCCGTATCGCGGCGATATGGGCGCGGATACCAGCAGTCACAGGTGACTAATCATTCACTTGTGCACCATGTTGTCGCTTCTGGACCGATCTGCGTCTTTGCAGGTCAGGGGTGCACCGGGGGTACCTTGCCGTAGACCGGGGTCAGGTCGTGGGCTTAACTTATGGGCTATGACCTCCCCCCGCAGCACCTACGGCGGCGGCTACTACGCCGCGTCGTCGTTCCCGGACACCCCCATCTACGACAGCCTCGTCGCCGAGCGGGGCACCCCGCAGATCGCGCCGATCCGGGTGTCCTCCCCGTACGACATGGGCAGCCAGCAGCCGGCACTGCCCGCCCTGCCGGCACTGCCGTCCGGGCCCTCCGCGCAGCAGGCGCCGCAGGGCCAGCAGGGCGGTTACGCCCCGCAGGCCCCGCCGTACGGCCAGCAGATGTCCGCGCCGCAGCCGGCGGGGCTGCAGCAGGCCCCCGCGCCGTACATCCCGCAGCAGGCCTCGGCGCCGCGCGGCTACCCGGGTCCGCAGGCACAGCAGCAGCGCCCGGGCGGCATCGCGGGCCCCGCGGGGTACGAGGCGATGCGCCCGGTCACGCCCCGCCCGGCCCCCGCGCCGTACGAGGACCCGTACAACCGTCCGTACCCGAACCAGGGCGGATACTGACCGATACCCCGCTGATCGCGCCGCTTGCCGGTCCGATCGGCCAACTGTCCGACCCGGCTGGCAAAATGACCGTATGTCCAAGCCTGTGCTGCATGCGGTTCATTGCTATCCGGTCAAATCGATGGCGGGGTACAGCCCCGGCGAGGCGGCCGTGGAGCCGTGGGGGCTCGCCGGGGACCGGAGGTGGATGCTGGCCGGCCCCGACGGCCGGATGATCACCCAGCGGCAGCAGCCGCGGCTCGCGCTGGCCGCCGCGCGGCCGTTGCCGGGTGGCGGGGTCCGGCTCAGCGCCGCCGGGGCCGAGCCGCTCGACGTGGAGGTGCCGGCCGTGGGCGCCCCCGGCGAGCTGGTCACCGTCGAGCTGTTCGGGGACAAGATCGAGACGGTGCCCGCGGGGGCCGCGGCCGACGCGTGGGTCAGCGCGCACCTCGGGAGCGAGGCCCGCCTCGTGCACATGGACGAGCCGGCGATGCGCCGCCCCCTCGATCCCCACTATTCCCGGCCGGGCGAGACCGTGAGCTTCGCCGACGGCTTTCCGCTGCTGCTCACCACCGTCGCCTCGCTCGACGCCCTCAATTCCCTGATCGCCCAGGGCGGCCACGCGGCCGAGGCACCGCTGCCCATGAACCGCTTCCGGCCCAATGTCGTGGTCGAGGGCACCGCGCCCCGGGCCGAGGACGAGTGGCGGCGGGTGCGGATCGGGGAGGTGACCTTCCGCGTGGTCAAGCCCTGCGGCCGGTGCGTCGTCACGACGACCGACCAGAGCACCGCCGAGCGCGGCAAGGAGCCGCTGCGCACGCTCGCCCGGCATCACCGGATAGGTGACAAGCTCGTGTTCGGTCAGAACCTCGTCCCGGAGCACACCGGAGTGCTGCGGGCCGGCGACAGCGTGGAGGTCCTCGACTGAGCGGTTCCGGCCGAAGCCGCCCGGGCCCGCTGCCGGACCGCCCCGCCCCCCGTTTTCGCGACTGAGCCGCCTTCACCACCCGCCGCACGTCAACGCGCCGCCCGGAACGTGGTCCACCGGGGGTGATTTTGCGCCCCGCGCCGCCTTCCTCCGCATGCGATGCCCTGTGTGAGGTATCTACGGACGGGTGAGGGGGTGGGCATGGTGCGTGCGACGACCTGGTCATGGCACTGGCGGCGCAGCCCGCTGCGCCGCCGGAGCGATGTCTTCGAGGCCTGGGTGGGGGTTCTCGCGGTGCTGGTGACGCTCCTCGCGGGCCCGGCCGTGGGCTGGGGCGCGGGCTCGCTCGCCCACGAGGCGCTGCGGCAGACCGTCCGCGAACAGCATCGGCACCGGCATCCGGTGAGCGCGACGGCCGTGCGGTCCGTGCCGGACGACAGGTCCACGGGGACCGGTCGCGACACGGCCGTCGACCGTGAGGGGTACCACCGGATCGTCGCCCACTGGCGGGCCCCGGACGGCACGGCGCGCTCCGGCACGGTGTCCGTCCCCCGGGCCACCGGTCCCGGCGACCGCTTCCCGCTGTGGACCGACGACCGCGGGCGGGTCTCGACCCGGCCCATGGACCCCCGCACCGCCACCGTCCACGCGGTGCTCGCCGGCTTCGGCGCCGCCCTCGGCACCGGTGGCCTGGTGGAGATCGCCCGGCGGCTGGTCGTATGGCGGCTCGTCCGGCGGAGGTACGCCCAGTGGGACCGCGCGTGGGAGCGGGCCGGTCACACCTGGGGGCGGGCGGACGCGGGGAGCTGACGGGAGAGCCGACGACTGGGGAGGGGCCGAGGGGGGGCGAGGGGGGACGAGGCACGGAGGGGCCAACTCCCTTGGCCCGCGCACGCTACGGTGGGTGCGGCCGGTACGCATCCGTCCCGGGGGAACGCACGTGACGTACGAGGTGGGGGCACGGCAGCGCCATGGCACAGGGGTCGGTCCAGGTCACACACACCGGCACGGCGCGGTGGCGGCGGCGTGCGGGAGAGTACGACTGTCTCGCCTCGGCGCTGGAGGCCGCCGCCGACGGTGACGTGCTGTTCATCGCGCCGGGCACCTATCGGGAGAACGTGGTCGTCGCGCGGGACGTGACGCTGCGCGGCGCCGAGGGAGCCGTCGGGCCGGTGCGGATCGCCCCCGCCGAGGGCATCGCCCTGACCGTCCGGGCCTCCGCGACGGTGATCGATCTGCAGATCGAGGGCCAGGACTCGGCCGCGCCCGCCCTCCTCGTCGAGGACGGGGCGCCGGACCTGTCCGACCTGCGGATCACGACCCGTTCCGCGGTGGGCATCGAGGTGCGCGGCACGGGCTCCCGGCCGACCGTGCGGCGCTGCGCGGTCGACAACCCGGGCGGGGTGGGCATCAGCGTCCTGGACGGCGCGGGCGGTGTGTTCGAGGACTGCGAGGTGGTGGCCGCGGGGCAGTCGGGGGTCGCCGTGCACGGCGGCGGTCATCCGCGGCTGGAGCGCTGCCGGGTCCATCACACCTCGGGCGCGGGCCTGTCGCTGACCGGCGAGGGCAGCACCCTGGACGCGGTCGACTGCGAGGTGTACGAGATCAGGGGGGCCGGGGTGCAGGTGGCGGCGTGCGCGGCCGGCCGGCTCACCGGCTGCCGGGTGCACCGCACGTCCGGCGACGGCGTGGTCCTCGACACCGACGCCGTGCTCGCCCTCGACCGCTGCGACATCCACGACGTCCCGGAGAACGGGGTCGATCTGCGCTCGCGGTCGGTGCTGACGCTGACGCGCTCGACAGTGCGCCGGTTCGGACGCAACGGCCTGTCGGTGTGGGATCCGGGCACGCGGGCGGAGGCGGAGGACTGCGAGATCCGCGACAGCACGGGCGACTATCCGGCCGTGTGGGTGAGCGACGGGGCCACCGCCTCGCTGGGCTCCTGCCGGGTGCGCGAGGTCCCGGACGCGCTGTTCGTCCTGGACCGCGGCTCGCGGGTCGACGTCGTCGACAGCGACCTCTCCCAGGTCCGCAACACCGCCGTCTCGGTGCGCGACGGGGCGACGGCGCACCTGGAGGACTGCCGCGTCCGCGAGGCGGCGACCGGCGCGTGGTTCCGTGACCACGGCAGTGGCGGCACGCTGACGGGCTGCACCTTCGACGCGACGGCGACCGGTGTCATCGTCACCAAGGGCGCCGACCCCACCGTCCGTGACTGCACGGTGAGTTCCCCCGTGGAGGCGGGGTTCTATGTGTCGGCGGGCGGCCGGGGCACGTTCGACGACTGCCGGGTGACGGACAGCGCCGGCTACGGCTTCCACGTCATCGACGGTTGCCGTACGACCCTGGCCCGGTGCCGCACGGAGCGGTGCGCGCGTGGTGGGTACCAGTTCGCCGAGGACGGCCCGGTCAGCGAGGGCTGCACGAGCGACGAGAGCGCGGCCCTGCTGGCGGGGGTCTCGCGGGCGGTACCGGGGACGGTACCGGGGGCGGCGGCCACCGTCCCGGCCGTCCGCCCGGCGGCGCCGCGGGTGGCGGTGCCGGCGCAGCGCTCCTCCGAGGAGCCCGGGCCCGTGGGTGCCGGCTCCGAGCCCGTCCGCGGCTCCACGACCGTGCTCGGCGAACTCGACGCGCTGGTGGGACTGGAGAGCGTCAAGCGGGAGGTCCGCGCGCTCACCGACATGATCGAGGTCGGTCGCCGCCGTCAGGAGGCGGGGCTGAAGGCCGCCTCCGTCCGCCGGCATCTGGTCTTCACCGGCTCCCCCGGTACCGGCAAGACCACGGTGGCCCGCCTGTACGGCGAGATCCTCGCCTCCCTGGGTGTCCTGGAGCGCGGCCATCTGGTGGAGGTGTCGCGGGTGGACCTGGTCGGCGAGCACATCGGCTCGACCGCCATCCGCACCCAGGAGGCCTTCGACCGGGCACGCGGCGGGGTGCTGTTCATCGACGAGGCGTACGCGCTGTCGCCGGAGGACTCGGGCCGGGACTTCGGCCGTGAGGCCATCGACACCCTGGTGAAGCTGATGGAGGACCACCGGGAGGCGGTCGTGGTGATCGTCGCCGGGTACACCGCCGAGATGGAGCGCTTCCTGACGGTCAACCCCGGGGTGGCCTCGCGCTTCTCACGGACCATCACCTTCGGGGACTACGCGCCCGAGGAACTGCTGCGGATCGTGGAGCAGCAGGCGGAGGAGCACGAGTACCGCATCGGCGAGGGTGCCGCCGAGGCGCTGCTCACGTACTTCACGGCCATCCCGAAGGGACCGGCGTTCGGCAACGGCCGTACCGCCCGGCAGACCTTCGAGGCGATGGTCGAACGGCACGCGGGCCGGGTCGCGCAGCTGCGCGACCCGAGCACCGACGACCTCACCCTGCTCTACCCGGAGGATCTGCCCGAGCTGCCCTGAGGGGGCTGGGCCGGCATCCACATCGCCAGCCGGGCCAGCAGCATGGTGCGTTCCTGGGTGAAGGCGGGGTCCGTCTGATAGTCGGAGTGTCCGAGGATCGGCGCGGGCAGCGGGTGTTCGACCGTGCGCCCGTAGGCCAGGGGGTCCTTGAGGGGGCCGCAGTCGACCTCGGTGCCCGTGCCCTCCGGGAGCCGGATCGGGCCGCCGATGGGGTCGGTGAGCCGCCACAGATTGCGCCAGCAGTGTATTTCGCCGTGCAGCGCGGTGAGTTGGGCGGGGCCGAAGTACGCCGGGAACCAGCGCCCGTACAGCCGCTCGATGGGTGAGCCGTAGGTGAGCAGCGCGACGCACCGGCGGGTTTCGGGGTCGAGTTGCCAGACGGCGGCGGCCGCGAGGACGCTGCCCTGGGAATGCCCGGAGATGACGAGCCGCCCTCCGGTGCGCTCGGTCCAGCTCTGCATGCGCCAGGTGAGGTCGGGGACGGCGCGCTCCGCGTAGCACGGGGGCGCGAAGGGGTGGGCGGCGCGCGGCCAGAACGTCCCGACGTCCCAGAGGATGCCGATGGTGCGCCGGGCGGCGGGGTCGCGGTAGGCGCGCCGGCCCCAGGTGAGCAGCAGGACGAAGCCGACCCCCACGAACCACGAGCCGAGGGCCTGCACGGCCTGTGCCCCGTCCTCGACGACCCCGGGGCTGCCCTCGGCGGCCTGGCCGGGCACATCGCGGGTGAGCCAGGCCCCGGCCACGGCGCAGCCGCCGAGCAGGAGGGTCAGCGCGGAGACCGCGCCGATCACCCAGGGTGCGGAGTCGGTGAGTCCCGCGCGGGCGATGACGCCCGCGATGGTGCGCGTACGGGCGTTGTCGGGGCGCTCGCCGGGGTAGCCGTCGGGGACGGTGCGGAGCAGTCGCCGGCGCACCACGAGGGTCTGCGCGGCGAAGTGGAGCAGCAGCACGAGCAGCACGGCGAGCAGCACCGGGATGACGGACGCCTGCCAGGAGAGCACCACCGGCGGCCCCGGCATCGGCCCCTCCCCCATGCCGGGGGTCGCGTCGCCGTCGAGCCAGTCGGCGATGCGCTGGGCCGCGCCGCCGGCCATGACGCCACCGAGCGCGCAGGCGAGCATCGCGACGGCGGGACCGGCGAGGCCGCGCAGCGGGGTCCGCTCGACGGGGGCGGCGCGGTGCAGGCGCAGGGCGGCGAGCGACAGCAGGACGACGAGGGCGCCCTGGGTGAGGGCGATCAGGCCGAAGGTCCTGTTACCGGAGAGCATGCCGTCGGACGTCCAGCCGGGCCGGCTCCACGCCGTGTGCAGGGCGGCGAGCAGCAGCAGGGCGAGGGCGCTGCCGGGCAGCGCCCGTGTGGTGAAGCGGTCGCGGGTGTGGTCGGCACTGTGCTCGCTGCGCCCCCGGCGGCAGACGACGAGGACCACGAACCCGGCGGCGGCGGCCAGCGCCGCGTCGAGCGCCCAGCCCGCGGTGTCCAGCGCGGCGCTGCCGCCGGGGCGGCGGTCGTAGCGGCCGGAGGCCTGGCAGAGGACGGCGGCGATGGTCAGGAACCCGGCCGCGGTGTGGGCGGCGCGCAGCCGGGCCACGATCCGCCGCCCGTACCAGAAGCCCGGCAGGCACAGGGCGGGGCGGCCGGTGGCCCGCTGGTCGCCCTCGACGACGGTGCGGCCGGTGGGCTGCTGGGACTCGTACGCGCTCCAGGTGCGGTGGGAGAGCAGCCACAGCGTCGCCATCAGGGCGGTGGGGACGACGGCGGCGAGCGCGAGCCGGCGGCCCGGCTCGCTCCACCAGCCGCCGTGCCCGGCCGCCATGAAGCCGAGCCAGGACTTCCGCTCCGAGCACGCGCGGGTGCCCGCGCACTGCCACGCCGTCAGATCGAGGGCGACCTCGCAGACGGCGGCGGTGAGCAGCACGGTGAGACTGAGCGCGATCAGGCGCACCAGCACGCCGTACGCCCGCACGGTCCTGCCGCGGTCCCGTGTCGTGGGCCGCATCCAGTGCGCGAGGTTGACGACCATGAAGGGCAGGAGCAGCAGCCACAGGGCGCGGGTGCCGTTCCCGGAGGTGAGGTTGGACCAGACGTACGCCTCGCGGACCGGCTGGTCACGGTAGTCGTGCGGCCGGTCCTCCGCGTCGCGGTCGTCGACGCGGCGGTGGATGCCGGCGATGTCGTCGCCCGCGACGCGGTCGGTGCGGGGGTCGGTGAGCATGCCCTGCGCGGTGGCGCCGCCGACGCCGTGCACGAGGAGCTCCAGCGCGAGCCGCGCGTTCGCGCAGGGATCGGCCTCGGCCTCGGTCGCACGTGGGTCCATGGTTTCTGCCGCGGGCTCGCGCGTGACCGCCGCGTCGGGGCCGTCCGCCCCGGCGGTCCGGCCGAGCGGGCCGCCCGTCTGTTGTTCCCTCGCGTCCGGTTGTTCGGTCGATGCCACCGTGTCCCCCGATCCCGGTGTGGTGTCACGCTCCAAGGATTGTCCCGGTGGGCGCGGAAGACACCTCGTCCGCGACGAGCGAAGCGCAATCGTGATCGAGCGCAGCGAACCTGTCGGTGTCGTATACGCGTGGGAGGATGTGCGCCACAGTCGGCGGCGGCTGGATCGAAAGGACGGGCCGGGTGGGCGACAATCAGAATCTCCTGGCGGAACAGCGGCGCGCCCTGATCCTCGACGAGGTCAGGCGGCGTGGCGGTGTGCGGGTCAATGAGCTGACGCGCAAGCTCAACGTCTCGGACATGACGGTCCGTCGTGATCTGGACGCGCTGGCCCGGCAGGGTGCCGTGGAGAAGGTGCACGGCGGCGCGGTGCCGGTCGCGGAGGCGACCACGCACGAGCCCGGCTTCGAGGCGAAGTCGACTCTGGAGCTGAGCGCCAAGGAGGACATCGCGCGGGCGGCGGCGAGGATGGCCGCGCCGGGCAGTGCGATAGCCCTGGCCGGTGGGACGACGGTGTTCGCGCTGGCGCAGCAGTTGGTCGAGGTCCCGGATCTGACGGTGGTGACCAACTCGGTGCGGGTCGCCGATGTCTTCCACAGCGCCCAGCGGTCGATGACGGCCGTCGGCCCGGCGGCCCGTCCGGGCGCGGCGACGGTGGTGCTGACGGGCGGGGTGCGGACACCCTCGGACACGCTGGTGGGCCCGGTGGCGGACGCTGCCATCCGCTCGCTGCACTTCGATGTGCTGTTCATCGGAGTGCACGGGATATCCGCGAAAGCGGGTCTGTCGACGCCCAATCTCGCGGAGTCCGAGACCAACCGGCACTTCGTGCGGTCCGCCCGGCGGGTCGTGGTCCTCGCGGACCACACCAAGTGGGGCACGGTGGGTCTGAGTTCCTTCGCTGCCCTCGAGGAGGTCGACGCGTTGGTGACGGACGCGGGGCTGCCGGCTCCGGCACGCGGCGAGATATCCGAACGGCTGCCGGAGCTGGTGGTCGCGGGCCCCTCCGGCGAGGTCATCGGCGGCTGAGGGCTCCGGCGGCACCGCACGCCCCGTCCCGCCCGTTCCGGGCCGATGGCCGCCCCCTCGTCGGCGAGCTCGGCGAGCTCGGGAGCCCGGCGGCACCGCAGCACGGCCGCAGACATCCCCTGGCACGCGGACTAGGGTGTACGGCGCCGCTCGATCAGCCGCCCCCCGCCGGAGGTGCATTGCGATGGCGCACGGACTCCGCCCTGTGGGGCTGGACTTCACCGAGACCGCACCACTGCGACTGGTGTGCGCCGCCCACGCGGCCGCGGCGCCCGGGGAGGTCTATCGCGCGCTGGCCGACGACGTGGAGGCGTGGCCGCGGTGGTTCCGCGCGGTGACCTGGGCGAGGCCGGTGGAACGGGAGGGCCGGGCGGGCCGGGAGGTGCGGCTGTGGGGCGGGTGCCGTTTCACCGAGACGGTGATGGCGGCGGAGCCCGTGACGCGGTACGCCTACCGGGTCGATGAGACGAACGCTCCCGGGCTGCGCGCCCTCGTGGAGGACTGGCTGCTGATCCCCGCCGAAACCGGCACGATCGTCCGGTGGACGTTGGCCGTGGACGCCTCGGCGCCGGTGCGGCTGGTGCTCGGTCCGGCGCGGCCGGGGGTGGGGCACGCGTTCCGCGGGGCGGTGCGGTCACTGGACCGGCGGCTGGCGGACGCCCGGGGGCGTGCGGGGTGATCCCGGGTCAGGCCGGCCACCGGCCGGTCGCCAGGAAGCGGCTGATCGCCATGGTGTAGGGGGTGATGTCCAGGCCCTGCTCGGCGAGCCAGGCGTCGGAGTAGTACTTGTCGAGGTAGCGGTCGCCCGGGTCGCAGATGAGGGTGACGACGCTGCCCGCGCGCCCCTGGCCGGCCATCTCCGCGACGATCTTGAGCGCGGCCCACAGACCGGTGCCGGTGGAGCCGCCCGCCTTGCGGCCGATCGCCTCCTCCAGGGCGCGGACGGCCGCTACGCTCGCCGCGTCCGGGACCTTCATCATGCGGTCGATCGCGCCCGTGACGAAGCTCGGTTCCATCCGCGGCCGCCCGATGCCCTCGATGCGCGAGCTCCGCTCGCTGCTCGCGGCCGGGTCGCGGTTGCGCCAGCCGTCGAAGAAGCAGGAGTTCTCGGGGTCGGCGACGCAGACCCGGGTGTCCTGCTGCATGTAGCGCACATAGCGGGCGATGGTCGCCGAGGTGCCGCCCGTACCGGCGGTGGCGACGATCCAGGCGGGCTCCGGGTGGCGTTCGCGGCGGAGCTGATGGTGGATCGATTCGGCGATGTTGTTGTTGCCGCGCCAGTCCGTGGCCCGCTCGGCGTAGGTGAACTGGTCCATGTAGTGGCCCCCGGACCGCGCGGCGAGGGCGGCCGCCTCCTCGTACATCGTCCGCGGGTCGTCCACGAAGTGGCACCGCCCGCCGTGGAACTCGATGAGCCGGCACTTCTCCCGGCTGGTCGTGCGCGGCATGACGGCGATGAACGGCACGCCGACGAGTCTGGCGAAGTACGCCTCGGAGACGGCCGTGGAGCCGCTGGACGCCTCGACGACGGGGGCTTCGGGGCGGACCCAGCCGTTGCACAGCCCGTAGAGGAACAGCGAGCGGGCGAGCCGGTGCTTGAGACTTCCCGTCGGATGGGTGGACTCGTCCTTCAGGTAGAGGTCGATGCCCCACTCGTCCGGCAGCGGGAACCGGAGCAGATGGGTGTCCGCGGAGCGGTTCGCGTCGGCCTGGACCTTGCGGACCGCCTCCTTGAGCCAGGCGCGGTAGGGCGGGTCGCTGCGGTCCACGTCGAGGGTCGGGACGGCGGCGCCCGTCGGCGCCCGTCCCTCCGGTCTGTCCCCCGCGCTCGTCGCCCCCGTGTTCGATGTGCTGTTCACGCCGCTCCTCACGATGTCCATCGGGCCGATGCGGAGCACTCGGACGTTTCGATCATAAATGGGCACTGGTGCCGGAGCCGCCTCGCGGGCAGACTGCGCACCAGAGAAGACCATTCGGCCGGGAAGGCGGTGCGTCGTGGCGGAACCGGAGTTCAACGCGACAGGGGTGCGGATCGAGCGTTTCCTGCGCTCGCTCACCCGGGCCGGCCAGGTGAAGATCAAGGACGGCAGGTTCGAACTGCTGACCAGCTACGGCCGGGAGATCGACAGTGCGCCCGTCGATTCGGTCCACGCCAGCAAGCCGTGGTTCGCCGCCGGGGACCGGGCCCTGGCCACGGTGAACGGGACCCGCTATCTGCTCACCCTGGGCCAGCGCGACCCCGCCGCCCGGGACTCGGGAGCAGCCGCCGTCCGCCGTTTCCTCGACGCGGTGCGTTCCGCGCACGGCGGCGGCGCAAGGGGCTGAAGGTACAGGAGTTGCACATTCGGCCGCAGGAGTCGACCCTGGACTCGTACCAGCTTCACTGAGGGTTCATCGGCGGTTACGCACTGATCCTGTATCCGCCGGCCGGCTCGAGCAGCCACCGTCGCTGGACCGGAACAGACGCGTATCGAGACGCGTATCTGCATCAGGCTAGCCCTACTTCTTCAGGGAGTCGCAGCCGTGATCAGCCGAATGAACAAGCACTGCACCGTAGAGCTCCACGCTCTCCCCCCGCGCATAGGACAGGTCCGCAGAATCGTATCTGCGCAACTGCGCTACTGGCATCTCGACCCTCTCATCGATCCCGCGGCGCTCGGCGTCACCGAGCTCCTGACCAACGTGCATCAACACGCGGAACCCGACAAACGCTGCACCGTCGAGATCGACCTCATGGTGGACCGGCTCACGGTCTCGGTGCGGGACCACGATCCGCGCCTGCCGCGCGTTCTCGAACCCGACGCCGCCAGCACCCACGGGCGCGGTCTGGCCCTCGTCGCCGCCGTCAGCGCGAGCTGGGGCGTCGAGGAGCGTCTCGACGGCGGGAAAGTCGTCTGGTTTACGCTCCCCGTGCCCCCGTGCGCCCCCGCTGCCCCTCCTCGGCTGGTAAAGGCCTCGGAATCCGCCGCCGTCTTCGACCAGTCCGTCCTCGAACTGTCGGCGCTGGAGAAGAACCCCCTCTTCGGCGGATCCCGTCTGCCCCGGCGGCCGGCTGTGCTGCGCGAGCCCACCCCGGCCCGCTCCGCCGTCCTCGGCTGACCGCCCGGGGCGCCACCGGTGCGAAACGTCGCTCCGGGGCGGACCGGTGCCGCCGGTACGCGTCCGGACGGGCCTGTCACTGCGACGGGGTACGGCGCAGGACGGTGAGTGGTGACGCTCGTGCCGGTCGCCGCCCGGCCTCGTCGTCGCGCTGCCGGGGGTCGTCCGTCCGTCGGCCGTCCGTCGGCTGTCCGTCGGCCGCGCGGGGCGGACGGGGCGCGGGGTCAGCCGAGTGCGGCCAAGGGGTCGTCCAGGACCGGCTGCCAGGCCGCCTCGGCAGCCCCGATGAGGCTGTTGTGGTCGAGGCTCGCAGCCAGGATCGGCACGCTGCCGCTGCGGCCCCAGAGGCTGCGGTCGGCGACGACGGCCCGCAGCCGCTCCGGATCGGCGTCCAGCAGCTCGCGGTGGAGTCCGCCCAGGACGACCCGGTCCGGGTTGAGAATGTTGACCAGGCCGGCGAGGCCAAGACCCAGCCGGCCCGCGATCAGATCGGCGGCGGCGCGGACTGTGGGGTCCCCGTACTCCGAACGGAGCAGGTCGCGGGACTGCTGCAGGAGGGAGACCTCCGGCCCCGGATCACGGCCGGCCGCGGTGAGGAAGGCGAGCGGATCGGTCTCGACGTCCAGGCAGCCACGGCTGCCGCAGTGACAGGGCACCCCCGCGGGGTTGACGGTGAGGTGACCGACCTCCAGGGCGAGCCCGGAGCTGCCGGTGTGCAGCCGGCCGTCGAGGACGAGCGCGCCGCCGACACCGCGATGGCCGGTAGCGACGCACAGCAGGTGCTGGGCACCTCGGCCGGCGCCGTGCCGGTGTTCGGCGAGGGCGGCGAGGTTGACGTCATTGCCGGCCACCCCGC
This sequence comes from Streptomyces syringium, assembly GCF_017876625.1. Lineage (NCBI taxonomy): Bacteria > Bacillati > Actinomycetota > Actinomycetes > Kitasatosporales > Streptomycetaceae > Streptomyces > Streptomyces syringium. Next base: position 6,809,499 of record NZ_JAGIOH010000001.1, on the reverse strand, counting down.
CGACGGGGCTGCCGTCCGGGCCGTGGACGCCCGACTTGGCGAGGGCTTCGGCGAAGAGCGCGCGGACCGGCGCTCCCGCGGGCCAGGACAAGTGCAGCGGGTTCAGGGCCGTCCCGTCCGGCTCGGCCACGGCGGAGGGCACGGCGAGGCCCGCGCCGAGACAGCGACGGCCGGTCTCGCGCAGCAGGCCCGCACCGGCCTCCACGACGGCGTCGATGATGTGGGCCGGGTCGGCGGGCACCGTCATGCAGCCGGGCGCGGTCGCGACCATCCGGCCGCCGAGTCCGACGAGGGCGGCCCGGAATCCGTCGGCGTGGATCTGCGCGGCGAGGACGACGGGGCCGTTGGGGTCGATGGCGAGCCGGTGCGAGGGGCGCCCCTGGGAGCCGGCGGGCGCTGCGGGGCGCGCGTCGACCTGGATCAGCCCGAGCGCCTCGAGCTCGGCGGCCACGGCGCCGGCGGTCGCGCGGGTCACACCGAGTTCAGCAGTGAGCACGGCACGGGTGGGGGCGCGGCCGGTGTGTACGAGCGCCAAGGCGGGGCCGAGGGCGCTCCGGCCCCGCTCCAGGCGTGTAGTCCGAGTCTGGGTCACATGCCTATTCTGACTTTGTGCCGACGTTGAACAAAACGGGATCGGTCAATTCCGGGAACAGTACCCGCCTCCGGCCGGCCACGACGCCGCGCCGGTCGCCGTCGCGCCCCCGGCGGCCTCCGCCCGGCCGCGCGTCACGCGCCGCTACGAGCGGGGGCCGGGTTCCGAAGTCATCGTGCATTCAGCCGCGTTGTCAGTGGCGACTGCCACACTTCGGGGCATGGATACTTCTGATCTTCTCGCCACTCTCGACCGAGACGGACAACTGCTCGCGGAAGCCGCCGCGCGGGCCGGACTCGACGCCTCCGTGCCGACCTGTCCGGAGTGGCGGGTGCGCGATCTGGTGACCCACACCGGAGCCGTGCACCGGTGGGCGGCGCGGATGGTCGGAGAATCGCTCACCGAGCCGATCGGGATACCGACGGCCCCCGAGGCGGACGGGCCGGAGCTCCTCGCATGGTTCCGGGAAGGCCACCGCCTGCTGGTCAAGACGCTGACCGCCGCCGAGCCGGGGCTCCAGTGCTGGACCTTCATGCCGGCCCCCTCGCCCCGCGCCTTCTGGATCCGGCGCCAGGCCCACGAGACCGCGGTGCACCGCGTCGATGCCGAGTCCGCGCTCGGTGACGGATCCTCTTCCGCGGGTTTCTCCTCCGCAGGTTTCTCCGCCCTCGACGCCGAATTCGCCGCCGACGGCGTGGAGGAGCTGCTCATGGGGTTCCACGGCGGAGAGCGGAGCCGGGTGCGCACGGACACCTCTCGTACGCTGCGGGTACGGACCACGGACTCCGGCGCGGTATGGACGGTCCACCTCTCCGACGGGCCGCCGCGCACGGAGCGCACGGCGGAGGGCCCGGTGGACTGCGAGCTGGCGGGGCCGGTGTCCGACCTGTATCTGGCCCTGTGGAACCGGCTGCCCCTCGACGCGTTGGGGTGCACGGGCGACGCGTCGCTCGCACGGCTGTGGCGGGAGCGTTCGGCCATCGGCTGAGACGGGGCGCGGGCTCCGGGCGGTCGCGCGCGACGGGAGCGACCGCGTAAGGACAGCGACCGCGCGAGGACAGTGAGAAAGGACCGGACGAGTGAGCCCGACGGGTGACAGCTGGCAGTGCGCCGGGGTGCGGTGGAGCCCCTCCGGGCCGGCGCTGGCCTGGTTGCATCCGGTGCACGGCGCCCGCACCTCGCCCTTGCCCCCGGGGCGGGCGCTGGCCTTCACGACGGGGTCGTGGCGGGCTTGCGTCGGGGTGCGCAGAGGCGGCCGGCACACCGCGTGCCCGCTGGGTGCGGAGGTCCCGGCCACGGCGGTCTCCGCCCAGTGCCCGGAGTGCGCCCGGCTGGACCGCTCGCACTCCGTGGCCGCCGACACCGCCATGGACGACCCGCGCCCCTACGACGTCTATCTGGCCTGGTTCGGACCGGGAGTGATCAAGGTCGGCATCACGGCCGCGGAGCGCGAGGGTGTCCGGCTGCTGGAGCAGGCCGCGCTGTCGTACGCGCTGCTCGGGCGGGGTCCGCTGATGGCGGCACGCCGAGCGGAGGCCGTGCTGGGCGCGGCCCTCGACGTCCCGGACCGTTTCCCGTACGCGGCCAAGCGCGCCGCCCGGCACCCGCTGCCGCCCCAGGCGGCGCGGACCGCCGAGCTCGCCGCCTTGCACGAACGGGCCCGTGCGCTCGACGGGCTGCCCGACTCACTGGCCGTGCGGGAGTTCGCGCCGGTCCATCACGACGAGGCGTTCCACCTCGACCGGCTCCGCCCGGGTCACGGCTTCGTGGAGCTCTCACCCGGCCGCACGATATCGGGCCGGGTGACGGCCGTGGCCGGGCCGGACCTGTACCTCGACGCGACGGACGGGCGACCGCTGCTGGTCGACACTCGGCAGTTGGCGGGCTGGCCCCTCGCGGCGGCCGCGCCGGGGGCGGAGACGACGGCGACCGTACGCCCGCCGGAAGTGGCGGGCCCCGAGGCGCTGTTCTGACCGGCGCCCGGTCGGCCGTTCACGCTACCGTTCGAACTCGGCCCGGCCGTACCGCCCCCGCTCATCCCGCTCACCACCGGCGACGCGGGGACGCTCCTCCCTCTTATGGGGTTCTTCTCCCCGCTCCGCACGGCCCGGGACCTGCCGACAGCCCGCCCTCCCCGGCGAGCCCGCCGGGGCGCACGAGCCCGGACTCGCAGGACAAGAGGGGGAGTCGGGCGGCGGAGACTGTTCCCCGGGGAGCAGCCTCGGCCGTCGATGTGCGGCGACCCCGTGGCACCCGCCGGTCACGGCACGGCGAGGGTCGCCCTCGTACCGGTCGGACCCGGGCGGCTTCCGCCGACTCGGCGAGCTCCCCCGGCTGCCGCCGGGGGATGCCCTCGGTGTCGGGCGCCGGGAGCCCGCGAGGATCCGCCGGAAGGGCCTACGGCTTGTCCATCGCGGACAGCACCCGCCGCGCCACCGGGTGCGTCCGCACGATCTCGGCCAGTGTCGTCGTACCGCGGGTGACCCTTGCGAACGCGTGCCAGGCCGGGCGGAAGCCCGTGACCGCCGCGTGGATCAGCCCGGGGCGGCGCTCGAAGAGGGTGAGCATGCGGCGCCCGACGCCCATCTCCACGCCGAGTCCGGCCTTGATGGCGAAGGCGTAGTTCAAGGCCTGGCGGCGGGCGTCCACCGCGTCCTGCGCCTCGGCGATCCGGACGGCCCACTCCCCCGCCAGGCGCCCCGAGCGCAGGGCGAAGGAGATGCCCTCACGGGTCCAGGGCTCCAGCAGTCCCGCCGCGTCACCGCAGACGAGCACCCGGCCCCGGGAGAGCGGGGAGTCGTCGGACCGGCAGCGCGTCAGATGGCCGGAGGAGATGCTCGGCTCGAAGCCCGCGAGGCCGAGCCGCGCGATGAAGTCCTCCAGATAGCGCTTGGTGCCGGCGCCCTCGCCGCGCGCCGAGATCACACCGACGGTCAGGGTGTCCCCCTTGGGGAAGACCCAGCCGTAACTGCCGGGGATCGGGCCCCAGTCCAGGTGCACCCGGCCCGCCCAGTCCTCGGCGACCGTCGCGGGCACCGGGATCTCGGCCTCCAGGCCCAGATCCACCTGGTCGAGCTTCACCCCGACATGTGCCCCTATCCGGCCGGCACTGCCGTCGGCGCCGACGACGGCGCGCGCCAGAAGGGTCCGGCCGTCGCCGAGCACTATGGCGACGGTCCGCCGGTCGGGCACGGCCGAGCCGTGCTGCTCGACCCGCGAGACGGTCACCCCGGTGCGTACCTCGGCGCCCGCCTTCTTGGCGACCTCGACGAGACCGGCGTCGAACTCGGGGCGGTTGATGAGGCCGAAGAGCATCCGCTTGGAGCGTCGGGTGCGCGTCAGCTTCCCGTTGAGGGAGAAGGTGACGGCGTGCACCCGGTCACGCAGGGGAAGTTCGAAGCCGGGGGGAAGCGCGTCGCGCGAGGGGCCGATGATGCCACCGCCGCACGTCTTGTAGCGCGGGAGTTCGGCCTTCTCCAGAAGCAGGACCTTTCGGCCCGTCGATGCCGCCGCATAGGCGGCCGAGGCTCCGGCGGGGCCCGCTCCCACCACCACGACGTCCCATACCGGCTCCCCGTCCCCGGGTACGTCCCGGCCCGCTTCCTGGGCCGCGTTGTCGCTGCTCACCTGTGGTTCTACTCCCGCTCGATCACCGGCTACCGCTACCGCCCGCATCCTACGGGCAGCCGCCCGGCCCACCCGCTGCGGGAAGGGGCCCGGGGGCGGCCCGGTAGGACATGGGAGGATCAGGATCACCATCGCCCGTATGTACGGACTTAACGCCGCGCCCACAAGGAGCGTTCCATGGAATCGTCCTCGACCCGCCAGCAGGCCCAGGCCGCGCTCGCGGCGACCGTCGCCTCGCTGCAGCCCCGCGCCCTGACAGAGCTGGCCGAGCTGGTGGCCTTCAAGTCCGTGGCGGACGAGGCGCAGTTCCCCAGGAGCGAGTGCGAGGCGGCCGCGAACTGGGTGGCCGAGGCGCTGCGGGCCGACGGCTTCGAGGATGTCGCCCTGCTCGACACCCCGGACGGCACCCAGTCCGTCTACGGTTACCTTCCCGGCCCGGCCGGTGCGCCGACCGTGCTGCTCTACGCCCACTACGACGTGCAGCCGCCGCTGGACGAGGCCTCGTGGGTCTCGCCGCCGTTCGAGCTGACCGAGCGGGACGGGCGCTGGTACGGGCGAGGCGCCGCCGACTGCAAGGGCGGTCTGATCATGCACCTGACCGCGCTGCGGGCGCTCAAGGCGAACGGCGGTGTGCCGGTCCATGTGAAGGTGATCGTCGAGGGCTCGGAGGAGCAGGGCACCGGGGGCCTGGAGCAGTACGCGCAGGCGCATCCGGAGCTGCTGACCGCCGACACCATCGTCATCGGTGACACCGGGAACTTCCGCGTCGGGCTGCCGACGGTGACCGCGACGCTGCGCGGTATGACGCTCGTCCGCGTCCAGGTGGACACCCTGGAAGGCAATCTGCACTCCGGGCAGTTCGGCGGAGCCGCGCCCGACGCGCTGGCCGCGCTGATCCGCGTGCTCGACTCGCTGCGCGCGGCGGACGGGTCCACGACGGTCGCCGGGCTGGAGACGGAGGCCGCGGCGAGCTGGGACGGTCTGCAGTACCCGGAGGAGGAGTTCCGCAAGGACGCCAGGGTGCTCGACGGTGTCTCCCTGATCGGTTCCGGCACCGTGGCCGACCGCATCTGGGCCCGCCCCGCCGTCACGGTGCTCGGCATCGACTGCCCGCCGGTCGTGGGCGCCACCCCGTCCGTGCACGCCGGGGCGCGGGCCCTGGTGAGCCTGCGGGTGCCGCCGGGCACGGACGCGGCGGAGGCAACGAGGCTGCTGAGCGCCCATCTGGAGTCGGCGGCCCCGTGGGGCGCCCGCATCTCGGTGGAGCAGGTCGGCCAGGGACAGGCGTTCCGCGCCGACACCACCAGCCCGGCCTACACCTCGATGGCCGCGGCGATGCGCGTCGCGTACCCGGGCGAGGAGATGCAGACCTCCGGCATGGGCGGCTCGATCCCGCTGTGCAACACCCTGGCCGCGCTCTACCCGAAGGCGGAGATCCTGCTGATCGGCCTGAGCGAGCCGGAGGCCCAGATCCACGCGGTCAACGAGAGCGTCTCGCCCCAGGAGCTGGAGCGGCTCTCCCTCGCCGAGGCCCTGTTCCTCGTCGACTACGCCGACAGCAAGCGCTGACGGCCTCCCGCCGGGGACACCGGGCGCGCGGCCGCTGCCCCGTCCGGTGGCGCCGGCCGCGGCCATTCGCACGCTGATCCCCACCGGGAGGGCGGCGTCCTCCCAGCTGTCCCGGTACGTACGGACTGCCGTGTGCCTCGCGGATTCAGGCGTCCTTCCGGGGCGTTCCGGCGCGTGCCCTCGGGACGGCCGCGGGCCCGTCGGCGGCGACGGGCCCGGCCAGTCGCCCCTGCGGCCCGGTCGGCGGCCGTCACCCGTACCGGGCAATCGTCAGCGCCGGGCCGTCACCCGACCGGGACACCCGCTTCGAGGTTGAGCGGACGTCCCTGCTCGCGGGCGCGCAGCGCCCAGCGCAGTCTGCTCAGCCGGACCGGTGGCAGCAGGGACGCCGCCTCGTCCTCGGTGACGAAGCGCCAGCCGCGCAGTTCGGCGCCGGGCAGCAGCAGCCGGCGGGCGTCGGCCCCGGTCAGCCGGCCGCCGTCGAAGAGGAACCGCAGCCCGCCGAAGCCGGGCGGTTTCGGCGGCTCCCAGTCGACGACCAGCAGCCGTGGCACCGTGGCGAGTTCGATGCCGATCTCCTCGGCGACCTCGCGCATGCCGGCGCGGGCGGGCGCCTCCCCCGGTTCGACGACCCCGCCGGGGAACTCCCAGCCGGGCTTGTAGGTGGGGTCGACGAGCAGGACCCGGTCCTCCTCGTCGAAGAGCAGCACCCCCGCGGCCAGCGTCTCGGCCTTCGGCTGCGGGGTCTGGACGATCGGGCAGGTGTCCGCGGCTCCGGTGCGGACGGCCTCCGCGACCCGCTCGGCCACCTCGCGCGGCGTCAGCGCGCCCGTGTCGACGGCGAACGCGTCGGCTTCCAGCCAGGACAGCGCCTCGCGGTAGGGGGCGATGTGGTCCCGGGCCCACTGGCGGACGGACTCGCTGCGCTCCGGGTCGTCCTTGTACTCCTCGCGGCCCGCTATCCGGGCCCGGAGTATCGTTTCGTCTGCGGTCAGCAGCACATGGCGCACCCGGATCCGCCGGGAAGCGAGCGCTCCGAAGATCTCGTCCCGGTAGTCCTGTCGCAGCAGCGTCATGGGCACCACCAGCACCCCGCCGACCTCCGCGAGCAGTGCCGCCGCCGTGTCCGCGACCAACCGCCGCCAGATCGGCAGGTCCTGGAAGTCGCCGACCTCGCCCAGCCGCTTCGGCGGGAGCAGATACTGCAGTGCTCCGCCGATGACCTCGGGGTCGAAGAGGGTGCTGTCCGGGATCAGCTCGATCAGCTCCCTGGCCGTGCTGGTCTTTCCCCCACTGAACGCACCGTTCAGCCAGACGATCACAGTTCCCCCTTCTCCGTAGCCCCCTGCGAAGTGCCCGGACTGTGACGTTGCCCGGAACACCCTGCCACGAAAACGCGTGCGAGCGGCATGGCGCGCGCCGGGCCCTCAGCGGCCGAATTCAGCGCCACGCGCTATGCGGTGGGGCCCGTCCCGGCGGCCCGGCTCCCCGCCGCCCCCTCCCACAGATCCAGGTGCCCGGCCGCCGCCGCTGCCGCCCCGACGAGACCCGCGTCCGAACCGAGCCGGGCGGGGAGCACCTCCACCGAGGACGCGAAGGACAACGTGGCGTAGTCGCGCAGGCGTTCCCGCAGTGGGGCGAAGAGCACCTCGCCCGCTCCGGCGACGCCGCCGCCTATGACGGCGACCTCGATCTCGACGAGCGTCGCGGTCGCGGCGATGCCCGCGGCCAGCGCCTGCGCCGCGCGGGCGAAGGAGGCGAGCGCGACGGGATCGCCGGCTCCGGCGGCCGCGGCGACGGCCGCGGCACTGCGGTCACCGTCCGGCCCCGGACGCCAGCCGGCGTCCAGCGCCCGGCGGGCGATGTTGGGGCCACTGGCGATGCGTTCGACGCAGCCGCGGGCACCGCACGGGCACGGGTCACCGTCGAAGTCGACACTGATGTGCCCGATGTGGCCCGCATTGCCCGTGGGACCGGTGTGGAGTCGGCCCCCCAGGACCAGGCCACCACCCACGCCGGTGGACACCACCATGCACAGCGCGTTGGCCCGTCCCCGGGCCGCGCCCTGCCAGTGCTCCGCGGCGGTCATCGCGACCCCGTCGCCGACGAGGACCACCGGCCGCCCGCCGACCAGCCCCGCCACCTCGGCGACCAGCGGGAAGTGACGCCAGCCGGGCACATTGACCGGACTGACCGTGCCCGTGGAGGCGTCGACGGGCCCCGCGCTGCCGATGCCCACGGCCCGGACGCGCGGCCAGTGCGGGCTCCGCAGGAGCTCGCCGAGCACCTGTGCCACCGCACCCATCACCGTCGCACCGTCCTCCGTCGCGGGCGTCGGCTGCCGCGCACGCACGAGCAGCCGTCCCCGGCCGTCCACGAGCGCACCGGCGATCTTGGTGCCGCCGATGTCGAGGGCGGCGACGAGGTCGTCGGAAGCGGTGCGCATGGGCGGCTGTCTCTCCTGGTACACGGGCGGAAGGGGGGTGGTGGAAGGTCAGTCTCGCCGGTGTTGACAACGTTGTCCAGGCTCTATGCTCGACGTCACCCGCCGCACCGCGGACCCCGACGAAGGACAAGCCACCGTGGCCGACACCGCCAGCCGCCCGCAGCCCCGTTACGGCACCCGTCCGACCATGAAGGACGTGGCGGCCCGCGCCGGGGTGGGGCTGAAGACCGTCTCGCGGGTCGTGAACGGCGAGCCCGGCGTCACCCCCGACACCGAGCGGCGGGTCCAGGACGCGATCACCGCGCTCGGCTTCCGCCGCAACGACGGCGCCCGCACCCTGCGCAAGGGCCGCACCGCCTCCATCGGCCTCGTCCTGGAGGACCTCGCCGACCCCTTCTACGCACCGCTCAACCGCGCCGTCGAGGAGGTCGCCCGCGCCCATGGCGCGCTGCTCATCAGCGGCTCCAGCGCCGAGGACCCCGACCGCGAGCGCGAGCTGGCCCTCGCCCTCTGCGCCCGCAGGGTCGACGGCCTGATCATCATCCCGGCCGGCCATGACCACCGGTATCTCGAACCGGAGATCGCGGCGGGCGTCGCGACCGTGTTCGTCGACCGTCCAGCCGGGCTGATAGACGCCGACGTGGTGCTCTCGGACAGCTTCGGCGGCGCCCGCGACGGGGTCGCCCACCTCATCGCCCACGGCCACCGCCGCATCGGCTTCATCGGCGACCAGCCGGGCATCCACACCGCCACCGAGCGGCTGCGCGGCTACCGGGCCGCGATGGCGGCCGCCGGGCTCCCCGCCGACGACGCCTGGGTGTCGCTCGGCCCCACCGCCCCCGAGCGGGTACGGACCGAAGCGGTCCGGATGCTCGCGGGCCCCCGGCCGGTCACCGCCCTGTTCGCCGGGAACAACCGGGTGACGGCCACCGTCGTCCGCGTCATAGCCGGCCGGCCCCGTCCCGTCGCACTCGTCGGCTTCGACGACCTCGAACTGGCCGACCTGCTCTCCCCCGGACTCACCGTGATCGCCCAGGACGCCGTGCGCCTCGGCCGGACGGCCGCCGAGCGGCTGTTCCGACGGCTGGACGGAGTCGAGGAACCACCGCGGCGCGTGGAGCTGCCGACCCGCCTCGTCGTGCGGGGCTCGGGCGAACTCCCGCCCGCCGAAGGCTGATCCGCCCCGGCCGCCGCCCGCGCCCCCGCTCTCACTTCCGCGGTACGCGCCCCGCGAGAGTGTCGAGATCGGCGCGCGTCAACCCGGTCAGCCGGGCGACCTCCTCCGTGTCGAGCGCACCGCAGTCCAGGCCGCGCAGCAGAAAGCCGCTGAGCGCCCTGGCCGTCGCGGGCTCGTCCATCACCTCGCCACCGGCCCGGCCGACGTAGGCGACCAGCCGGGCGGCGGCCCGGTCCAGACCCTCGCGGTAGAAGGCGTAGACGGCCGCGTAACGGGTCGGCAGCTGAGCGGGGTGCATGTCCCAGCCCTGGTAGTACGCGCGGGCCAGGGACCGGCGTACAAGGCGGTGGTGCAGCCGCCAGGCATCGTGCACCCGCTCGGCCGGGCCGACGGGCAGGACATTGGTCGAGCCGTCGGACAGGCGGACCCCCGTGCCCGCCGCCGCGACCTGCATGACGGCCTTCGCGTGATCGGCCACCGGATGGTCGGGGGCCTGGTGCTCGGCGGCGACCTGGCAGGCGGCGCTGTAGTCGAAGGTGCCGTAGTGCAGGGAAGTGGCGCGGCCCCGGGCGGCGTCGATCAGCCGGGCGACGGTGGCGCGGCCGTCGGCCCCCAGGATCGCCTGGGTGGTCTCGATCTGGATCTCGAAGCCGATCCGCCCCGCGTCAAGACCGTGCGCCTTCTCGAACTCCTCGGCCAGGTGGGCCATCGCGGTGACCTGCTCGGGGCAGCTGACCTTGGGAAGGGTGAGGAGGAGCCCGTCGGGCAGGCCCCCGGCCGCCATCAGGGCGGTGAGGAAGATGTCGAGGGTGCGGATGCCCCGGTCGCGGACGGCCGCCTCCATGCACTTCATCCGGATGCCCGCGTAGGGGGCGGCCGTGCCGTCCGCGTGAGCCGCGGCCAGGAGCCGCGCCGCACGGGCGGCCGCGGCGTCCTCCTCGGCGTCGGGGCGCGGGCCATAGCCGTCCTCGAAGTCGATCCGCAGGTCTTCGACGGGCTCGCGTGACAGTTTGTCGCGAACGCGCTCGTAAACCTCCCCCGCGAGATCGTCAGGCAGCCCGAGGACGGCGGCGAACGCGGCGGCGTCGGGAGCGTGTTCGTCGAGGGCCGCGAGCGCCTGGTCGCCCCAGGAGCGGACGGTGCCGGCGGCGAAGGCGTCGGCGGGGACGTAGACGGTGTGGACGGGCTGGCGGGTGCCCGGATCGCCCGGGTAGCGGCGCGCGAGTTCCGCGTCGGCCTCCGCGAGCGATGCGTCGACGGCCTCGCGCACCGAGGCCGCGAACGTCGTGGCCACCGTCTCGTGCCCCATTGCCCACCCTCCGGCTGTCAGCTTTCCGCTTTACGGAATCAACTATCCGTGTGCGGGAAGCTATCGGCGCCCCGGGCGGTGGTCAACACCCCCGGGTCGTCACCGGCGGGCGGGAACACGCGTGAGGTCCCCGTGCGCGGGCGCACGGGGACCTCATCGGCTGACTGACAGCGGACCGGAAGCGGAAGGGGTCAGCCCTTGCGGGACTTGACCTCGTCCGTCAGCTGCGGGACGACCTCGAACAGGTCGCCGACCACGCCGTAGTCGACCAGCTCGAAGATCGGGGCCTCGGCGTCCTTGTTGATGGCGACGATCGTCTTGGAGGTCTGCATGCCGGCCCGGTGCTGGATCGCGCCGGAGATGCCCGCCGCGATGTACAGCTGCGGGGAGACCGCCTTGCCGGTCTGGCCGACCTGGTTGGTGTGCGGGTACCAGCCGGCGTCGACGGCGGCACGCGAAGCACCGACGGCCGCGCCGAGCGAGTCGGCCAGCGCCTCGATGAGGGGGAAGTTCTCGGCGCCGTTGACGCCACGGCCACCGGAGACCACGATCGCGGCCTCGGTCAGCTCGGGGCGGCCGGTCGACTCGCGCGGCGTGCGGGAGACGACCTTGGTGCCGGTCGACAGCTCGCCGAAGGAGACGGCCAGCTGCTCGACGGTGCCCGCGGCCGGAGCGGCCTCGGGGGCGGCGGAGTTGGGCTTCACGGTGATGACCGGGGTGCCCGTGGTGACGCGGGACTTGGTGGAGTACGAGGCCGCGAAGACGGACTGCGTGGCCACCGGGCCCTCGTCACCGGCCTCCAGGTCGACGGCGTCGGTGATGATGCCGGAGCCGATGCGGACCGCGAGACGGGCCGCGATCTCCTTGCCCTCCGCGGAGGACGGCACGAGCACGGCGGCCGGGGAGACGGCCTTGTACGCCGCGGCCAGCGCGTCCACCTTCGGCACGACGAGGTAGTCGGCGAACTCGGGGGCGTCGGCCGTGAGGACCTTGACCGCGCCGTACTCGGCGAGCACCGGCGCGGCGGCGTCGGCACCGGCACCGAGGTGCACGGCGACGGGCTCGCCGATGCGGCGGGCGAGGGTGAGCAGCTCGAGGGTGGGCTTGCGGACGGCACCGTCCACGTGGTCGACGTAAACGAGGACTTCAGCCATGGGGTGTTCTCCTGCGCGAAAAAGAGGGGCGGGTGACGGTTCGTACGGACCGGGGGAAGCTCGGCTGCCGTGCGCGCCGGGGGCTGTGGCGTCGGCGGGCGACGCCGCGGGGCCCCCGGGCCTCAGGCGGTCAGATGAACTTCTGGCCCGCGAGGAACTCGGCGAGCTGCTTGCCGCCCTCGCCCTCGTCCTTGACGATCGTGCCGGCCGTGCGGGCCGGGCGCTCCGTGGCCTCGTCGACCTTGGTCCAGGCGCCGTCGAGACCGACCTCGTCCGCCTCGAGGCCGAGGTCGGAGAGGTCCAGGGACTCCACCGGCTTCTTCTTGGCGGCCATGATGCCCTTGAAGGACGGGTAACGGGCCTCGCCGGACTGGTCGGTCACGGACACGACGGCCGGGAGGGAGGCCTCCAGCTGCTCGCTGGCGGCGTCGCCGTCACGGCGGCCGGTCACCTTGCCGTCGGCGACGGCGACCTCGGAGAGCAGGGTCACCTGCGGGACGCCCAGACGCTCGGCGACCATCGCCGGGACGACGCCCATGCCACCGTCGGTGGAGGCCATGCCGGAGATGACCAGGTCGTAGCCGACGTGCTCGATGGCCTTGGCGAGCACCAGCGAGGTACCGAGCGCGTCGGTGCCGTGCAGATCGTCGTCCTCGACGTGGACGGCCTTGTCGGCGCCCATGGACAGCGCCTTGCGCAGCGCGTCCTTGGCGTCCTCGGGGCCCACGGTCAGCACGGTGATCTCGGCGTCGTCCGCCTCGTCGGCGATCTGCAGCGCCTGCTCGACCGCGTACTCGTCGAGCTCCGAGAGCAGGCCGTCCACGTCGTCACGGTCGACGGTCAGGTCCTCGGCGAAGTGCCGGTCGCCGGTGGCGTCGGGCACGTACTTCACACAGACAACGATCCTCAAGCTCACGCCGGCTCTCCTACTGCATCGTCTCTTCGTAGCTGCCTTGTGCAGGCAGCATAGGCGCCTTGTGGGGCGGATTCCGGCTGGATCGGGCTCCGCTCCCACCAGAATGTTACTCGCCAGTACATCGAGCGCGTTCCCCGAGCGCAAGGCCGCTGAACTGTGATCTGTCCAACGCGCGAAATGCGGGACGTCTCAGTCCCGCAGACCGTTGAAGCGTCCCTGGTGGTACAGCAGCGGGCGGCCCGCCCCGGCGGGGTCGCCGGCGACCGCCTCGGCGAGCACGATCCGGTGGTCACCGGCGGGCACCCTGGCCACCACCCGGCACACCAGCCAGGCCAGTACGCCGTCGAGCAGCGGCACTCCCTCGGGGCCGGTGCGCCACCGGGTGGGCGGGGCGAACCGGTCGGCGCCGCTGCGGGCGAAGGTGCCGGCCAGCTCGCGCTGGTGCTCGCCGAGTATGTGCACCCCGACGTGCTCGGCCTCGGCGACCACGGGCCAGCTGGAGGAGCCGGTGCCGATCCCGAAGGAGACGACCGGGGGTTCGGCGGCCACGGAGGTGAGCGAGGTCGCGGTGAAGCCGACCGGGCGGGGGCCGGGCGCGGTGATCACGGCGACGCCGGCCGCGTGCCGCCGGAAGACGGAGCGCAGCAGTTCGGGGGTGGCCGGCTGGGCGGTGCCCAATCCGGATGAGGCCGTCATCGAGTGGTCCTTCTGCTGGGGGGTCGAGCCGGGAGCGTGCGGTCGGGGCTGCTCACGGGCTCGGACAGCGCGCGCTCAAGGTCCGCGGGAGTTCCCCGTGCGCGCGTCCGTCGAGGCGGTTTCCAGGCCACATAGCGTCACAGTGACGATTCAGGGCACGGAGCGTCAAGGGCGACCGGGGAGATGGGAGGCGGATCACGGGTCAGACGGCTTCGCCGAGGGCCGCGATGACATCCGCCTTACGCGGCTGACCGGCGGCGCGGCGCACGACGTGGCCGTCCGCGTCGAGGACGAAGACGGTCGGCGTACCGGTGATCCGCAGGGCGCGTACGAGTGCGAGCCGCGCCTCCGCGTCGATCTCGACGTGCGCCACCCCGTCGACCATGGAGGCGACCTCGGCGAGGGTGCGCCGGGTCGCCCGGCACGGCTGGCAGAAGGCGCTCGCGAACTGCACGAGCGTGGCCCGCTCCCCCAGCTCCGCACCGATGTCGGCGGCGCTCAGCCGCTCCCGCCCGTCCTCTTCGCCCCGCCCGCCCACTCGCGCCCCTCCGTCGTCGCCGTCCGGTCACCGTCCGGACCTGTGTCCGATCTCCCGTGTGCAGCACCGTAGGGCCCGGAGAAATTTCCCGCCCGGGCGACGGGTCCGGCGGGCGGCCCCGGTGGCGCGGACGGCTGGGGTTCGGCACGGGCGGGGTCCGCGCCGGATCCCCGGTGTACCTTCGGCTGTACCGGATTCCGGCCGACGTGATGAGAATCTCCCGTTCTGCGGGGCGTCCTCGCTGGCCGACAGGCCGGGCATTCAGGCACGATCTGCCGGAAGCCGAGAACCTACGGCCGCGTAACTTCAGCCGGGACACCCCTCCCCAGGCCCAGAAGGATTCCCCGATATGGCAGAACTCGTCTACCCCCCGGTGATCGGCGTCGCCCGCACCATGTTCAAGGCGCTCGATCTGCGCTTCGACATCCAGGGCAGCGAACACATTCCGCAGCGCGGTGGGGCGGTCCTGGTGAGCAACCACATCGGATACCTCGACTTCGTCTTCTGCGGGCTGGCCGCCCGCCCGGCCAAGCGCCTGGTGCGCTTCATGGCCAAGGAGTCCGTCTTCCGGCACAAGGTGTCGGGCCCGCTGATGCGGGCGATGAAGCACATCCCCGTGGACCGCGCGGCGGGCATGGACGCCTACAAGCACGCCCTCAAGGCGCTGCGCTCGGGCGAGATCATCGGGGTCTTCCCGGAGGCGACGATCTCCCAGTCGTTCACGCTGAAGAACTTCAAGTCGGGGGCGGCCCGGCTGGCCCAGGAGGCCGGGGTTCCGGTGCTGCCGATGGCCCTGTGGGGTACGCAGCGGCTGTGGACCAAGGGTCACAAGCGCGACCTGGGCCGCCATCACATCCCGATCACGATGCGGGTGGGCGAGCCGATCGCCGCCGACCCCGCCGAGCACGCGGACACCGTCACCGAGCGCGTCCGGGCCCGGGTCCAGGACCTGCTGGAGGCGGCACAGCGCGCCTACCCGGTACGCCCCAAGGGGCCGGACGACACCTGGTGGATACCGTCCCACCTCGGCGGCACGGCTCCCACCCCGGCGGAGGCCGCGGCGCTGGACCGGCGGCGCTAGGGCGTGTGTCCTCAAGGGCCGGACGGGGGCTGCACGGGCAGCCCGTCCGGCCCTTGAGGACGGCCCGCAGGGCGCTCGCCGCCGCAGGCGGCACAGCGGGAAGCCCCCGGCAGTCCACGGACTGCCGGGGGCTTCCCCGTCCTGCGCGCGGGACGCGCGAGGCGGACCGCTACTTGGCCATCTCCTCCGTGACCGCCGCGACGAAGGCGTCCACGTCGGCCTCGGTGGTGTCGAAGGAGCACATCCAGCGGACGACACCGGCCGGCTCGTCCCAGAAGTAGAAGCGGTAGCGCTTCTGCAGCCGGACGGCCGCGTCGTGCGGAAGCCGGGCGAAGACGCCGTTGGCCTGCACCGGGTACAGCAGCTCGACGCCGTCCACGGCCCGTACGCCCTCGGCCAGGCGCGTGGCCATGGCGTTGGCGTGCGAGGCGCTGCGCAGCCAGAGGTCGCCCGTGAGCAGGGCCTCGAACTGGGCCGAGACGAAGCGCATCTTGGAGGCCAGCTGCATCGACATCTTGCGCAGGTGCTTCATCGCCCGCACCGCGTCCGGGTTGAGGACGACGACGCACTCGCCGAACACCAGCCCGTTCTTGGTGCCGCCGAAGGAGAGCAGGTCCACTCCGGCGTCGGTGGTGAGGGCCCGCAGCGGAAGGCCGAGCGTGGCCGCCGCGTTGGCTATGCGCGAGCCGTCCAGGAAGACCTTCATGCCGCGCTCGTGGGCGTGGTCGCAGATCTCCCGGATCTCCTCGGGGGTGTAGCAGGTGCCCAGCTCGGTGGTCTGGGTGATGGCGACGAGCTGGGGCTGGGCCCGGTGCTCGTCGTCCCAGCCGAACGCCTCACGGTCGATCAGCTCAGGCGTGAGCTTGCCGTTCTCGGTCGGCACGGTGAGCAGCTTGAGTCCGCCCACGCGCTCGGGCGCGCCGCACTCGTCCACGTGGAGATGAGCGCTCTCGGCACAGATCACCGCGCCCCACCGCTCGGTCGCCGCCTGGAGGGCGAGGACGTTGGCACCCGTGCCGTTGAAGACCGGGAAGGTCTCGGCGGTGGGCCCGAAGTGGGCGCGCATCACGTCCTGGAGATGGGCGGTGTAGTCGTCCTCTCCGTAGGAGACCTGATGACCGCCGTTGGCCAGGGCGAGCGCCGCGAGGATCTCCGGGTGCGCGCCCGCGTAATTGTCGCTGGCGAAGCCGCGCAGCTCGGTATCGTGCCGACGGACGGCGTCGGTCACCGGGGTCACGATTGCGGAGTCAGCCACAGACGGGTTCCGTTCACTTCCTGGGCGGGCTTGGACCAGACGTCGACGATGGCCTCGGCCAGGTCGGTGACGTCCGTGAAGCCCGCGAACTTCGCGTTGGGACGCTCGGCGCGCATGGCGTCGTGCACCAGCGCCTTGACCACCAGGATGGCAGCCGCGGCCGAGGGGCCCTCCTCGCCCCCCGCCTTGCGGAAGGCGTCACCGAGGGCCAGCGTCCAGGCCTCGGCGGCGGCCTTGGAGGCGGAGTAGGCGGCGTTGCCCGCGGTGGGCCGGCTGGCGCCCGCGGCGCTGATGAGGAGGTAGCGGCCGTTGCCGCTGCGGGCCAGCGGGGCCTCGAAGGCCAGGGAGGTGTGCTGCACCGTGCGGATGAGCAGCTTCTCCAGGAGGTCCCAGTCGGCGATGTCGGTCTCGGCGAAGGTTGCGGAGCCGCGCCAGCCGCCCACCAGGTGGACGAGCCCGTCGATCCGGCCGAACTCCTTCTCGGTGCGGTCCGCCCAGGCGCGGGTCGCCTCGAGATCGAGCAGGTCCACGGTGTCGCCGGTGACGGTGGCGCCGCCGTGGGCGTAACGGGCGGCGTCGACGGCCTCGGCGAGGCGTGCGGCGTCCGCGTCGGAGGCGACGACGGTCGCCCCGGCCTCGGCCAGGCGCAGCAGGGCGGCACGGCCCGCCGGGCCGGCGGCTCCCGCCACCGCCACGACGGCCCCGTCCAGCCGGCCATTGCCGTTCGTCGGAGTGCTCATGGTCGTCGCCTCACTCTCGAGCTTGCTCACGCGGCCACCTGCTCGCGCGGCGCGGTGATCCCCTTGGTCGAGGCGATCACGCCGCGCAGCTTCTTGGCAAGAGCCTCATAGAACATGCTGAGCGGGAACTCGTCGGGAAGCACGTCGTCCACGAGCTTGCGGGGCGGCTGAGTGAGGTCCAGGGCGTCGGGGCCCTTGGCCCACACGGAGCCGGGGTGCGGGGAGAGATAGGTCGAGACCAGGTCGTAGGCGGCGAACCAGTGGACGAGCTTGGGGCGGTCGATACCGTCGCGGTAGAGCTTCTCGATCTCGGCGCACAGCTGGTTGGTGACCTGCGGGGCACGCTGCCAGTCGATGTGGAGGGTGTTGTCCGTCCAGCGTACGACGTCGTGCTTGTGGAGGTAGGCGAAGAGCAGCTGCCCGCCGAGGCCGTCGTAGTTGCGGACCCGGTCACCGGAGAGGGGGAAGCGGAACATCCGGTCGAAGAGCACGGCGTACTGCACGTCGCGGCCCTGGGAGTAGCCGTCGGCCTCGAGCTTCACGGCCTCCTTGAAGGCGGTGAGGTCACAGCGCAGCTCCTCCAGCCCGTACATCCAGAACGGCTGCCGCTGCTTGATCATGAAGGGGTCGAAGGGCAGGTCGCCGTGGCTGTGGGTGCGGTCGTGGACCATGTCCCACAGGACGAAGGCCTCCTCGCAGCGGTGCTGGTCGCCCACCATGTCCTGGATGTCGGCGGGCAGCTCCAGGCCGAGGGTGGCGACGGCCGCCTCGGTGACGGCGCGGAAGCGGGCCGCCTCGCGGTCACAGAAGATCCCGCCCCAGGTGAAGCGCTCGGGGGCCTCGCGGACGGCGATGGTCTCCGGGAAGAGGACCGCGGAGTTGGTGTCGTAGCCCGAGGTGAAGTCCTCGAAGGTGATGCCGAGGAAGAGGGGGTTGTCGTAGCGGGTGCGCTCCAGCTCGGAGAGCCACTCCGGCCATACGACGCGCAGGGCGACGGCCTCGAAGTTGCGGTCGGGGTTGCCGTTCTGCGTGTACATGGGGAAGACCACGAGGTGCTGGAGGCCGTCGGCGCGGTGCGCGGCGGGCTGGAAGGCCAGCAGGGAGTCGAGGAAGTCCGGCACGCCGAAGCCCGTGTCGGCCCAGCGGCGCAGGTCCGCGACGAGAGCGAGGTGGTACTCGGCGTCGTGGGGCACGAGCGGGGAGAGCTCCTCGACGGCCGCGATCACGCGGTCGACCTCGGCCCGGACGCTCTCGCCCGGCGGTGCGCCCTCGGCCGTGAGGTCGATGGAACCGTCCGCGGACTGCCAAGGCCGAATAGCCTCTACGGCGTCCTTGAGCGTGGCCCAGGCCGGGTGGCCCACCACACGCTCCGCGGACAAAATGTTGGCCTCTGCCGCTATCGGCGCAAGGATTTCCGTCATGGCTACCCCTCCTCAGGAGAACCTGGTGTTAAGACACCGTATCTGTGCCAGGTTCTTCGCCTCAAGGGGAGTGGCGATAAATTATCCTGCCGACCCCCGGGTCGGGCCGCTATTTTTCCTGCCGCCCATCACCCGGTGTGCCTCATAGGCGGGATCCTGTCACGTCCGGCACACCGGCCACGGGGGCCGGACCGATGTGATTCGGCCATGGTCCAGCCGTCCTCCCGGCGTCCACCCGGGACCCGCCTACCCAGACCCACCGCGTTCATGAGCGTTCATGAATCGGCAACAGTCTTCCGCCATTCGGACCGTTCGTGGCATGACCTGGACAGATGGCCCCGCGCGCTGCCAGTCTCCCGCCATGCCCGTCGCCAACCCGCACCGATACGCCCGCCGCCGCGGGCTCCTGGCCGCCACCGCCGCCCTGCTGTGCGCGGCGGTCGCCGGCTGCGCCCCTCAGGACGACTCCGACTCCGCGAAGTCCCCCGGCCCCGCACCCGGCGGTCCGGCCGGCAAGGGTTCCTGTGGGAAGGGGAAGCTCGCGACCGAGACCGCCGGAAAGCTGACGGTGGGCACGGACAAGCCCGCGTACGCCCCCTGGTTCCAGGACGACGACCCGGCGAGCGGCAAGGGCTTCGAGTCGGCCGTCGCGTACGCCGTCGCCGAGCGGCTCGGCTACGGCCGGTCCGATGTCATCTGGCAGACCGTGCCCTTCCAGAACTCCTTCGCGCCGGGCGAGAAGAAGTTCGACTTCGACCTCAATCAGATCTCCATCAGCGACGAGCGCCGCCGGGCCGTGGACTTCTCCCCGGGCTACTACGACGTGCGCCAGGCCGTCATCGCCCTCAAGGACTCCCCCGCGGCGAAGGCCACGTCCGTCGCCGACCTCAAGCGCGTCAAGCTCGGCGCCCAGGTGGGCAGCACGAGCCTCGACGTCCTCAACGACGTCATCAAGCCGGGCCCACGGCCCGCCGTCTTCCAGAAGAACGACTTCGCCAAGACCGCGCTCAAGAACGGCCAGGTCGACGCGATCATCGTCGACCTGCCCACGGCCTTCTACATCACCTCTGCGGAGGTGAAGGAAGCGAAGATCGTCGGCCAGTTCGACGCCGAGGGCGGCAAGGCCGAACAGTTCGGCCTCGTCCTCGACAAGGGCAGCGCGCTGACGGCCTGCGTCAGTGGCGCCGTCGACTCGCTGCGCAAGGACGGCACGCTGGCCCGCCTGGAGAAGAAGTGGCTCTCCGAGGCCGCGGACGCCCCGGTGCTCAAGTGACGGTCAAGGACACGGTGCCGGAGTCGTCCGACAAGTCCGAGAAGAAGGGCGCGGCCGACGCTTATGTGCCGTCCGCGCGGCGCGTCGAGCGCGAGCGGTTCAAGCGGGCCCGGGCCCGCCGGGCCACGGCCGTCGCGGCCGGGAGCACCCTGGTCACGGCCGTCGCCCTCTTCCTCCTCGTCGTCAACTCCCCCGGCTGGCCCCGCACCCGCGAGACGTTCTTCAGCGCCCACTACGCGCGCGAGGCGCTGCCGAAGGTCCTCGAAGGGCTGCTGCTCAATCTCCGGCTGCTGCTCGTCTGCGGCGCGGCGGTCCTCGTCCTCGGCCTGCTGATCGCGATCGCCCGCACCCTGCGCGGCCCGGTGTTCTTCCCGCTCCGCGCGCTCGCCACCGCCTATACGGACTTCTTCCGCGGACTGCCGCTCATCATCTGCCTGCTGATGGTCGTCTTCGGCGTGCCGGCGCTGCGGCTGCAAGGGGTGACGACCGACCCCGTTCTGCTGGGCGGTACGGCGCTGGTGCTGACGTACTCGGCCTATGTCGCCGAGGTGTTCCGCGCCGGCATCGAGTCCGTGCACCCCAGCCAGCGCGCCGCGGCCCGCTCGCTGGGTCTCACGGGGCGCCAGACCCTGCGGTTCGTCATCCTGCCCCAGGCCGTGCGCCGGGTCGTGCCGCCGCTTCTCAACGACCTGGTCTCGCTCCAGAAGGACACCGGTCTCGTCTCGATCGCCGGCGCGGTCGACGCGGTCTACGCGGCGCAGATCGTCGCCGGCAAGAGCTTCAACTACACGCCGTATGTGCTCGCAGGGCTGATCTTCGTGGCCCTCACCATCCCCATGACCCGCTTCACCGACTGGATCACCGCACGGATGGACCGCCGCCGCGCGCAGGGAGGCATCGTATGAGCGGGCCCGACGTCAACGAGGCCGGCACCGACGTCGTGCTGCGGCTGGAGTCCGTGCGGAAGACCTTCGGCCGGTCCGTCGTGCTGCGCGACGTGGATCTGGAGGTTTCCCAGCACACCGTGACCGCGCTCATCGGCGCGTCCGGCTCGGGCAAGTCCACCCTGCTGCGCTGCGCGAATCTCCTGGAGGAGATCGACGACGGCGCGATCTTCCTCGACGGCGAGGACATCACCGATCCCCGCGTGGACCCGGACGCGGTGCGCCGCCGGATCGGCGTCGTCTTCCAGGCCTACAACCTCTTCCCGCACATGACCGTGCTGGAGAACGTCACCCTCGCCCCGCGCCGGGTGCACGGGGTGCCGCGCGCGGAGGCGGAGGAGCGGGCGCACGAATTGCTGGGGAGGCTGGGGCTCGACGGCAAGGCGGGCGAGTACCCGGACCGGCTCAGCGGCGGTCAGCAACAGCGCGTCGCGATCGTACGGGCCCTGGCGGGCCGGCCCCGGCTGCTGCTCCTCGACGAGATCACCGCGGCGCTCGACCCGGAGCTGGTGGGCGAGGTGCTGAGCGTCGTGCGTGACCTCAAGGAGGAGGGCATGACCATGGTCCTGGCCACCCACGAGATGGGGTTCGCCCGGGACGTCGCGGATCAGGTGTGCTTCCTGGACGGCGGGGTGGTGCTGGAGCGCGGTACCCCCGCGGAGGTCTTCGGCGAGCCGCGGCAGGAGCGCACACGGCGCTTCCTGCGCCGGCTCGTGGAGGCCGGCCGGCTGTGAGGACCGGCCGGCCGCGGCGTCAGGCCCGCTCGGCCAGTTCCTTGACCAGCAGTTCGAACTCGAGGTCGTCGCGCTGCGGGATGCCGAAGCGGTCGTCGCCGTAGGGGAAGGGGGACATCCGGCCGGTGCGCCGGTAGCCGCGGCGCTCGTACCAGGCGATGAGCTCGTCGCGCTGCCGGATGACCGTCATGTGCATCTCCCGGGCGTCCCACTCGGCCCGGACGACCCGCTCGGCCTCCGCCATGATCACCTTGCCGAGCCCGGCACCCTGGAGGGAGGGGCGGACCGCGAACATCCCGAAGTAGGCGTGGGTGCCGCGGTGTTCGAGCTGGCAGCAGGCGACGATCTCGTCGTCCCGCTCCACCACGAGCAGGATGCTGGACTCGTCGGTCACCACGGCCAGGACGCCGTCGGGGTCGGTCCGCTGGCCGTCCAGCAGGTCGGCCTCGGTCGTCCAGCCCGCCCGGCTGTCGTCACCGCGATAGGCCGACTCGACCAGCTCGACCAGGGCGGGCACATCCGCGGCGGTGGCCGCCCGGAAGGTCGGCTCGGCGGTGCGGCTGCCGGCGGTCTCCATCATGTTCCGGGGTCCTCTCCGTATGGTTGTCGGCCCTTATGACCCTAACCCGGTGCGGTGTGCGTACAGTCGCGGGCATGGTGCACGTACTGAGCAGCAGGGTGCTACTGAGGCCGACCGACCCCGAGCGTTCGCGGGTCTTCTACGGGCGGACGCTGGGCCTCGCGGTCTACCGCGAGTTCGGCACCGGCCCCGAGCGCGGCACCGTCTACTTCCTCGGCGGCGGATTCCTGGAGGTCTCCGGCCGCGCCACCGACCCGCCCGCCCCCGGCCTGGAGCTGTGGTTGCAGGTCGCGGACGCGGAGGCGGCGCACGAGGAGTTCCTGCGGCAGGGGGTCGCGGTGCTGGAGCCGCCGGAGCGGAAGCCGTGGGGCCTGGTGGAGATGTGGATCGCCGATCCGGACGGGGTGCGCATCGCGGTGGTGGAGGTCCCGGAGGACCACCCCATGCGCTACCGCCCGGGGACCTAAGGGGGCTGCGGTCTCGGGCGTCCCGTGCGGTCCGGGGTGTTCGTATGCTCCGGAGCGTACGCGGTCCGTGTGCGCCGGCGCTGCGCGGGCGCACGACCGCCCCTTTCCGTGCTCCCCTTTTTGCGCCCGTGCGCTCCCGTGTGATGCCGACTCAGTGGGCATTCTCCGGAGGTAAGTGTGCGTCCATGGAGGTGTGCCGTGCACGGACCGCCGCTGGTCGGGTGGTTGCTGGTGGCGTTGTGCGCCGCGACGGGCGCGTACTGCCTTCTGAGCGTGCGGGCCGGCGCGGCGGGGGAGCGCCGGGCCGCACGCGGGGACGCGCTGATGGGGCTGGGCATGGCGGTGATGGCGGTGCCGGCCGCGACGCTGGACACCAGGCCGTGGGGGGCACCGCTGTTCGCCGTGGTGTTCGCGACGGGCGGGCTGCGCGCGCTGCTGCTGGCCCGGGAGTGTGCCGAGGCCCATCATCTGCACCACGCGGTGGGCGCGTTCGCGATGGTCTATATGGCGCTCGCAATGTCGGGCACCCCTGTCGGCGGGCATGCGGGGGCCTCGCACGAGCCGGCGGGTACTCCCCTGCTCACGGGGCTGCTGCTGGTGTATTTCGCGGTGTACGTCGTACGGGCGGTGGCCGGGCTCGTCCCGGTGATGGCCGGGCCGTCCGGCGAGGCCGCGTGGGCCGATGCCCCGCCGCGCCCCGGCTGGCAGTGGCGGCCCGAGCTGACCAACGCCTGCCGGCTGACCATGGGCATCGGCATGCTGGCGATGCTGCTCACCCTGTGACGTTGCCGAGTGGGCCCGCGGGCCGGTCCACCGGGGGCCGTCGGTGCAGGACAGGCCCTGAGCCGGTGCGCCCCGCCGTGGTACGCGTGGCGTGCGTCACTTCGCTCGCGGGGGCGTACCCCGGGGTGGCCGCGCGCTCATAGGCTGACCGGCATGATGGTCCCGCTCGCGCTGCTGGCCCTCGCCGGGCTGGCCGCGGCAATGGCGCCGCGCCTGCTGACCCGTGCCGACTGGCCCGACCGTGAACCTGTCGTGGCGCTGTGGGTGTGGCAATGCGTCGTCGCGGCCGTGCTGCTGTGCTGCGTGCTCGCCATGGCGCTGAGCGCCGCCGCGGCCTGGCAGGCCGTGCGCGGCCATGTCTTCGCCCTGGCACCGCACGGCGTCATGGAGGCCTACGCCCTGACCGCCTACGGGTCGTGGGCGGCACCCCTGGCCGTCACTCTCGCGTGCGGCGCGGTGTGGACGGCGGCGATGCTCACCCGCGAGGTGCACTGGGCGCGTCTGCGGCACCGGCGGCGGCGCGCGGAGTTGCTCGTGCGCTCCCCTCTGCTGCCCGGTGAGGAGCCCGGCGCGGACCGGCTCCTGGTGCTGGAGGGCGACCGGCCCGACGCCTGGTGGCTGCGCGGTCGTGCCACGCCGCAATTGGTGATCACGACGGGGGCGCTGCGGCGGCTCAAGGGGGCGCGGCTGGACGCGGTGCTGGCCCATGAGCAGGGACACGCGCGCGCCCGGCACGACTGGCTGCTGCACTGCTCGTCGGCGCTGGCGAACGGCTTTCCGCAGGTGCCGGTCTTCGCGGCGTTCCGCGACCAGGTCCACCACCTGGTCGAGTTGGCCGCGGACGACGCCGCCTCGCGCCGGTTCGGCCGGCTGACGACCGCGCTGGCACTCGTCGAACTCAATGAGGAAAGCGGGGTGTTCGGCCCCTGCCCGTCCCGGCTCTCGCAGGTGCCCGGCCGGGTCCACCGGCTCTTGGAGCCCACGCCCCGGCTGACGGCCGCGAGGCGGCTGCGGCTCACGGCCGCGGCGGCGCTGGTGCCGGCCGTGCCCCTGCTGGTGACCTTCGCGCCGGGGCTCAGCGCGCTGGGGCTCGGCACACCGGGGTGAGGCCGCACCCCGGTCCGTGGCCGGGCCGGTTCCTGCCCCTGCCGGCCGGTCCGCGTTCGCGGGCTGGTTTCATGACGCCCGGATGGGCGACGATCTGATCATGCAGGTTCCCACGCGCCTCTCCGCCCCGCCCGCGGCACCGGTCCGGCCCACGCGCTCCGTCTGGCTGCGTTCCGGAGCCGTGCTCTGCGCCCTGTTCCTCGTCCTCCTGGCGCTGGCCGGCAGCGGCTGGCAGCCCTTGGACTCACTGGACCGGCGGGTGGCGAACGACCTGCATCCGGTGGCGGTGACGCACGACGGGTGGACGCACGCCATGCGCCTGCTGTCGGACTGGCTGTGGGACCCGTGGACGATGCGTGCGGCGCTCGCCGTCACGGCGCTCTGGCTCCTGTGGCGGCGCCAACGGCTGCCGGCGCTGTGGATCGCCGTCACCTCGGCGCTGGGGACGGCGCTGCAACAAGGCCTCAAGGCGGGGGTCGGACGGGACCGTCCGCACTGGGCGGACCCGGTGGCCACCGCCCACTACCAGGCATTCCCGTCCGGGCACGCGCTGACGGCGACGGTGGCGTGCGGACTGCTGGTGTGGCTGCTGTGGTTGCACGGGGCCGAGCGGAGCCGTGTGCGTGCCGCGCTGGCGGTGAGCGTGGTGTCGGTGCTCGGCGTCGGCTTCACCCGCGTCTATCTGGGGGTGCACTGGCTGTCGGACGTCGTGGGCGGTGTGCTGTTGGGTGCGGCTCTGGTGGCCGCCTCGGCCTGGACGTACGCCCGGTACGCCCAGGGGCCGAGGTGGCGGGCGCGCCGCGGCGGGCCGTCGGCACAGCCCGGCACCGCCCCGGAATAGTTCACGCCCGACGCAGTGCGGAGCGGCCCGCGTAGCGTGCCGAGTCGCCCAGCTCCTCTTCGATCCGGATCAGCTGGTTGTACTTCGCCGTGCGGTCGGAGCGGGAGAGCGAGCCGGTCTTGATCTGGCCGCAGCCGGTCGCGACCGCCAGATCCGCGATGGTGGTGTCCTCCGTCTCGCCCGAGCGGTGCGACATGACAGCCGTCCAGCCCGCCTCGTGGGCGGTGGCCACCGCGGCCAGCGCCTCGGTCAGGGTCCCGATCTGATTGACCTTGACCAGGACCGAGTTGCCGACGCCGGTGCGGATGCCCTCGCGCAGCAGCGTCTCGTTGGTGCAGAAGACGTCGTCGCCGGTGAGCTGGCAACGGTCGCCGACGCGGGCGGTCAGCTCGCGCCAGCCGTCCAGGTCGTTCTCCGCCATCGGGTCCTCGATGGAGACGACCGGGTAGGCGTCGATGAGCGCGGCCAGGTAGTCGGCGTTCTCGGAGGGGGTGCGGCGCACCCCCTCGCCCGCGTAGTCGTACACGCCGTCGCGGAAGAACTCCGACGACGCCGGGTCCATGATCAGGCCGATGTCCGTGCCGGGGCGGTAGCCGGTGCGCTCGATGGCGGCCATCACGAAGTCGAGCGCCTCCTCGGCGGTGCGCAGCGCGGGCGCGAAGCCGCCCTCGTCGCCGACGCCCGTGGAGTGCCCGGCGGCCAGCAGATCGCGGCGCAGGGTGTGGAAGACCTCGCTGCCCATGCGGACGGCCTCGGCGAAGGTGTCCGCGCCCACGGGCGCGATCATGAACTCCTGGAAGTCCAGCGGGTTGTCGGCGTGGGCGCCGCCGTTGACGATGTTCATCATCGGTAGCGGCAGGAGGTGGGCGTCGGTGCCGCCGAGGTAGCGGTAGAGGGGCTGCCGGTGGGCCGCCGCGGCGGCCTTGGCGGTGGCGAGGGAGACGCCGAGGACCGCGTTGGCCCCGAGCCGGGACTTCGTGGCGGTGCCGTCGAGGGCGATCAGCGCGGCGTCGAGACCCGCCTGGTCCGCCGCGTCCCGGCCGCGCACGGACGCCGCGATCTCACCGTTGACGTGGGCCACCGCGCGGTCGACGCCCTTGCCGTGCCAGCGCGCGGAGTCTTGGTCGCGCAGTTCCACGGCCTCCCGGGCACCGGTGGAGGCGCCGGAGGGGACAGCCGCGCGCCCCAGGGACCCGTCCGTCAGGACGACGTCGACCTCGACCGTGGGGTTGCCCCGGCTGTCGATGATCCGGCGGGCGGTGACGGTGTCGATGGCGGTGTCGGTGTTTGCGGCGGGTCCGGCTGCCTTTTCGGACATGGGAGTCCCTTCCCGTTGTCGTATGCCGTGGCCCCGGCTGCGACAACGCTGGCGCTGAGCCCGACAACGCCAAACACTACAGCAATGCTGCTCAGTTTTGCTGTACAGCCTTGCTGTGCAGCTTTGCTGTACAGGGCAGGTGCGCAGCTTTGCTGATCAACGGGGTAAAATTCCCTATGCCCACCCCGGAAGCCGCCGCCATCGCCGCCGAACTGCGCACCGCGATGGGCAAGCTCACCCGACGCGTCAAGCACGAGGACAGCATCCCGCTGGGCCAGGCCGCCGTGCTCGGCGCACTCGACCGCAACGGCGCCATGACCACCAGCGACCTCGCCGCCGATCAGCGCGTACGCCCTCAGTCGATGGCACGGGCGGTGGGGCTGCTCATGGAACAGAGCCTGATCACGCGCCGGGCGCACCCCACGGACGGCCGCAAGTCGCTGGTCGAGCTGTCGGACGCGGGCCGGGCCGCGCTCGAAGCGGAGCGCGGCCGCAGGGCCGGCTGGCTCGCGCAGGCCATCGAGGCCGAACTCACCGATGAGGAGCGGGCGCTGCTGGCACGGAGCGCCGCCCTGCTGGAGCGGCTCGCCACACGCTAGACGAGCCGCTCCGATGCGATCAGCGGCCGTCCGGGCTCCCGGGACTCGCCGGGGGCGTACCCGGGGCGGCGTGCAGGCCCCCGTGCAGATGGACCAGGCTGTCCCCCGGGGAACCGATCCGTACGTGCTCCACGACGCAGACGATCAACTCGTGGTCACCCAGCTTGAGTTGATGGTGACGCGTGCCGACCAGCCACGCGGCGCAGTCGTCGAGCAGCGGCACCCCGTGCGGGCCGGTGTGCCAGCGGGTGGGCGGGGCGAACCGGTCGACACCGACGGCCGCGAACCGCTCGGCCACGTCGCGCTGGGCGGCGCCGAGCAGCTGGATCCCGAACGCCTGGCAGTCCTTGACCCTGGCCCAGGTCGAGGACGTCTCGGCGAGCGCGAAGGAGACCAGCGCCGGTTCGGCGCTCACCGAGGTGAGCGAGGTGATCGTCACCCCGGCGGGGCCGGAGGGCGTGGCCGCGGTGAGCACCGCGACGCCGGAGGCGTGCCCCCGCAGCGCGGTGCGCAGCTGACCGGCGCCGACCGTGGGCGCCGCGGTGGTCACGAGCCCGTCCCTGAGGGTGTGGTGCCCAGCAGCCGTTCGGGCCGGGGGGCCACGGCCGCGATGGAGCGCGGTGTGCCGGACGCCGTGTCGGGCCGGGTCTTGATGGTGATCCGGGCGGCCAGTTCATGGGCCAGGGCCCGCGCTTCGTCGGCCGACTCGCCACGGACGATGAGCAGCCCGGACCGGTCGTAGGACCAGGCGATGGGGGCCACCGTGTCACCGGGCGCGACGGAGAGCTGCAGGGCCACCACCCGCGGATCGGCGCGCACCTCGTCGGCTCCGGTGACGGACTCGACGATGCCCGGCTCGGCGGTCAGGAAGCGGATGGCGCCGCCGCCCCTGGCCGGCCCCGGCGTGATGGGCGCGGTGCGGTCCGCGTACCAGAGGAAGCCCAGGGCGTCGATGTCGGTCCCGTACACCTCGTGGGTCAGGTCGGTGATCCGGTCGCCGCCGCGCCGGTTGTGGGACTCCACCAGGCGGGGGCCGTCGGCGGTGAGGATCACCTCGCTGTGCGAGGGGCCGTCCTTGACTCCGACGGCGTCCAGCATCCTGCCGACCAGCGCATCGATCCGGGCGGTGGCGTCCGCGTCGAGGCCCGCCGGCTGTACGTGCCCGACCTCGACGAACGAGTCCAGCTTCTCCTTGGCCGTGTACGCGATGACCACGTGCTCGCCCGCGAAGCTGAACGCCTCCACGCTGAACTCGGGGCCCTGCAGATACTGCTCCATCACGAACGTGTGCAGCCCGAACTCCGCTGCCCAGGCCGCGACGTCCGCGACCGCCTCGGGGCCCTGCACCAGCCGCACGCCGAGGCTGCCGGACCCGTACCTGGGCTTGATCACCGCGGGCCCGAACTCGGCGACGAAGGCGCGGATATCGGCCTCGTCGTGCCCCAGGCGGGCGGCGACGCCTTCGATGCCCCGCTCGGCGAGCAGCTCCCGGAAGGCCAGCTTGTCCTGCAGCACGCGGACGGTGTCGAGGCCGGTGCCCGGCAGGCCGAGCGCCGTGGTCGCGGCCGCCGCCGACTCCAGGCCGTCCTCGATGATCGAGACGACCCGGGCCAGCGGCCGGTGCCGGTGCACGGCGGCGAGGAGATCGGCGACGGCCTGCGGGTCGCGGTAGTCCGTGAGATGGGCCTCGGCCACCAGCTCCAGGCCCGACGGGTCGAGTTCGTGCGGGCCGTGCACCCAGACGATGTCGAAGCCGGCCTTCCGTGCCTTCTTCAGGGCGGCGACCTGGCCGCCGATGACCGCGATCCGCGGTGCGTTCCCGTGTGTCATGCGCGCAGCTCCCGTCCCGATGCGTTCTCCAGCCAGCGCACGACCTCGACGTTGTCGGCGCCCGCCGGCAGTTCGTCGTGCGCCTTCTCCCACAGCTCCCGGCAGGCGTGGCCGAAGGCGGCGGGGCCGCCCGCGGAGTCGAGCAGCGACGTGCCGATGCGGATGTCCTTGAGCATCAGCCGCAGCGCGAAGCCCGAGTCGAAGGTACCGGGCAGCACATGGTCGGGGATCTTGGTCTGCGAGGCGTGGTTGCGGCCGGTGGAGGCGTTGATCACCTCCAGCATCGCCGCGGGTTCGAGGCCGAACGCCCGCCCGGCGAGCATGACTTCGGCGACCGCGGCGAGATTGACCGCGGAGAGCAGGTTGTTGAGCGCCTTCAGCGCGTGGCCCGCGCCCGCGGGCCCCACCCGGTACACCGTGCCGAGCGCGCCGAGTACCTGCTCCGCCCGTGCCACGTGCTCGGTCTCGCCCGCGGCCATCAGCGTCAGCTCACCCGCACGCGCGGCGGCCGGGGAGCCGGAGACCGGCGCGTCCACCACGGACACCTCGTGCCCGGCGGCCGCGCGGCCGAGGGCCAGCGTGTCCTCGGGTGCCGAGGAGCCCGTGTCGACGATCAGGGAGCCGGCGGCGAGGTGCGGGAGCAGCTCATCGGCCACCTGCCGGACCGCCGCTCCGTCGGGGAGCATGGTGATCACCACCGGGGCGGCCAGGTCGGCGATGCCCTCCGCCGTGCGCACGCCCGGGTGCTCACCGGCCGCCGCGGCGACGCTCGGATCGGCGTCGTACGCGACCACGTCGAACCCGCGCTCCGCGAGGCGACGGCACATCCCTCCGCCCATGGACCCCAGTCCCGCAAATCCCACCCGCATGATCCGATCCGTTCCTTTCTCAGTACGTGTTGCTCGCGCGTCCCAGCGGACGCGTTCCTGCTGTTCCGGCGTGCTCGTGGCGGCGCGCCGCTCTCGTCCCGTCAGATGGCGGCCAGCCCCCGGACGAGGAGGACGAGCGCCGCGACGACCGCGAGGACGAGCACCGCTCCGCGCATCCGGCCGCCGCCGTCCACCCGCCGCCGGACCGGCCCCGACAGCGCGAATCCGGCCACCACCGCGGGCAGCAGCATGGCCCCGAAGGCCAGTTGGTTGCCCGGCAGGCGGCCCACGACGGTGAGGGAGCCGAGCGAGAGCAGCGTCCCGGCCGTGTAGAAGACGCTGAGGGTGCCGCGGACCGTGGGCCCGGGCTCCCGGTGGTAGACGAGCGCGATGAACGGCCCGCCGATGGACGACGTCGTCCCGGTGAGGCCCGCCACGGCGCCGGAGGCGATCAGGGTGCCCCGGTTCCTGGGCAGCCTGGCCGGGTCGAAGGCGAGCAGCGAGACGACGCCCAGGGTGATGCCCGCCGAGAGCAGGTCGAGCGTCGACACCGAGACCACGAGGATCACGTACGAGGCCGCCACCGTGCCGACGATCCGCCCGGCCATCGCCCAGGAGACGCCGTACCAGTCGGTGTGGGAGATCTCCCGGACCGCCCCGAGCGCGGCCAGGACGGCGGCGACCAGGAGCAGGGACCCCGGCATGAGACTCGGCGCGGCGATCTGCACCACCGGCGCCGACACCAGGGCGAGACCCACTCCCAGGCTGCCCTGGACCAGCGCGCCGAGGAACACCGCGAGGGACGCGAAGACCAGGACCGACAGCTCAGGCATGGACGGCCACCTCCGCGCGTATCCGCTCCCCCGCCGCGCGGGCGACCCGCTCGGCCGCGAAGCCCGCCACCACGAGCACCCCCGCGGCCACCACCCAGCCGAGCGAACCCGAGCCGAGCAGCAGCCCGGTGACCATCACGGGGCCGAGGACCCGCTGCCCGGCCACGCTCAGATTGAAGACGGACAGATAGCGTCCGCGCTGCTCCTCGGGGGCCAGAGCTATGGACAGGTCCCACACCGCGGAGTTGGCGATCACCTCGGCCAGCGACAGCGTCACCACGGCGGCGGCCAGCCACGCCACCGCGGGCCCGCCCGCGACGGAGCCGGACGCGGCGAAGCACAGACTGCTCACCGCGAGTACGGCGCCCGTCCACGTCAGCATCCGGGTGGTGCGCCGCTGGCCGGTCGCCAGCCGGCTGACCGGGATCTGCAGCACCACGACGAGCACGGTGTTCAGCGCGAACAGCACCGACACGGTGGCCCGCGGGGCGTCCGTGTGCTCCAGGATCCACACCGGCATCGCGACCAGCAGCATCGTGTCGAAGAAGAACAGCAGGAAGTTGAGCCCGGTCAGCGTCAGATAGCGCGCGTCGGGCAGCACCCGGCCCTTGACCGGTCCTTCGGCCGTGCCCTCCGGGGCGGCCTCGGCCGCTGTCGGCGCGGTCAGCTCGGACACCCGCAGCACGAGCACCGCACCGCCGAGGAAGGCGAGCCCGATGGCGACCAGCGTGACCCGGTAGGCGGCCTGGGTGTCGCTGGCGAGCGCCACGCCGGCCGCCATCGCGCCGACCCCGAGTCCGCAGTTGCGTACGACGTTGACCACCGCGAGCAGGCGGGTGCGCTCCTGGCGCTCCGGCACGGCCACGGCGACCAGTGCCTGGAGCACCGGCGGCCCCGCCCGGTCGCACGCCACCGCGCACAGTGTCACCACCATGAACTGCCAGAAGTCCGTGACGAAGACGTACGCCGCACAGCACACCCCCCGCCCCAGATACACCGCGGCGAGTACCCGCCGTGCCCCGTACCGGTCGGCGAGGACCCCGCCGAGCAGCGAGATCCCCAGGGCCACGACACCGGCGAGGGCGAGCCCGGAGGCCACCTGGTTCGCCGAGAGGTCCACCTGCCGGGTGAAGTACGCCATGGAGCTCGCCATGAACAGGCCGATGCCGAGCGACTGGACGAGGGCTGCGGCGGCGAGTCTGCGCCCGCCCGCGGTGAGCTTCACGTCACTCGGCCCCGAAGTCGAAGTCGACCTGGTCCTCGAGCTCCATCTCGCGCACGATGCGCCGTACCCCGGAGAAGTCGCGCACCAGCAGGCCGGTGCCGGCCTGGCGGCGGCAGTCCTCGACGATCTCGTCGGCCTGCTCGAACCCGGCCGCCCGCAGGATGCCGGGCCACACCGCGAAGTCCTGCTCCACGAAGGCGTGCAGCGCCTTGGGCAGCGAGTCGACGAAGGTACGGCGCTGTTCGGCGTTCATGTGCACGTACAGCGCCTTGGCGACCTCGACCATGACGGAGGAGTGCGCGGACTCGTCGCGGGCGTGCAGCCGGGGCACCAGGGCGTGCAGCGGCTGGACGGTCTTGTCGCGGGAGAGCAGCTCCAGGTAGGCGTTGACGCTGATCTCCGAGACGGTCGTCCACACCAGCTTCAGCAGGTCGCGCTCCCAGCGCTCCGACGCCTTCGCGTCGGCTTCGAGGAGCCGGCGGTAGGTGACCGTGTGCGGGTAGGCGGGCTCGCCGGTGATCTGCCGGACCTCGCGGGTGCGCTGCATCGCGATCATGTGCATGTAGGTGTGCCAGACCTCGTCCACATGCGTCTGCTGGACGGCGCGCTTGAGCTGGATGCCGTCGGCCCCGGGAAAGGCGCCGTGCATGATCATGGCGAAGGTCGGGTTGGCGACGTACTCCTCGGCCGCGATGACCCGCTCGTTGTAGACCAGCCAGGCCATGGTGAGGACCTTCTGGCGCTGCTCGGGCGTGGCCGCGAGGTACAGGGGGTGCTCGGCGAACGGCAGCAGGTGCTCCGGGTAGTCCGGCAGCCGCTCGTCGTACTCCTCCGGCTCCGATATCTGGTCCAGGTCGGTGCGGATCGTGGCGCGCCGCGGCCAGGAGTCGGCGATCCGGCGCAGCACGGTCTCGTCGATGCCGTGCGCGTGGCCGTCCTCGATGGTCTGCTCGTGCTCGGCGATGCTCAACGCGGGTCCCCTTCGGATACGTGGTCGTGTGCGGCCGACGCGATGGCGTCGGCGAGGAGGGCGAGGCCGGGCGCCAGCTCTTCGGCGTCCGCCACGATCGGCGGCATGATCTTGAGGACCTGGCCGCGGGCGCCGGAGGTCTCCACCAGGAGCCCGCGGGTGAAGGCGGCCCGTGACACGCGGTCCGCGAGGGCGGGGTCGGTGAAGCCGAGACCGCGGATCAGGCCGCGGCCCAGCACGGTGCAGCCGAGGTCGGCGAAGGTGGCGGCCAGTTCGGTGAGCCGCTCCTCCAGGGCGGCGGCGTTGCGCCGCACCTGCGGGGCGAACTCCGGATCCGCCCAGCGGTCCAGGCAGGCCGTGGCGGTGACGAAGGCCAGGTTGTTGCCGCGGAAGGTGCCGCTGTGCTCGCCGGGGCCGAGCTGGTCGAGCTCGGGGCGGATCAGGACGAGGGCCATCGGCAGGCCGAAGCCGCTGATGGACTTGGACAGGCAGATCAGATCGGGGACGATGCCCGCCTCTTCGAAGCTGAAGAAGGTGCCGGTGCGCCCGCATCCCGCCTGGATGTCGTCGACGATCAGCAGGATGCCCCGCTCGCGCGCCACGTCGGCGAGCCTGCGCAGCCACGGCGCGCTCGCCGCCGCGAGGCCGCCCTCGCCCTGCACGGTCTCCACCACGAAGGCCGCGGGCAGGTCGATGCCGCTGCCCGGGTCGTCGAGCATGCGGGTGAGGTAGTCGATGGTGTCGACGCCTTCGCCCGCGTACCCCTCGTACGGCATCCGCGTGACGTGACCGAGCGGCACCCCGGCCGCCCCGCGCTTGAACGAGGTGGCGGACGCGGCGAGCGCGCCGAGCGAGAGGCCGTGGAAGCCGCCGGTGAAGGCGATGATGTCGGTGCGTCCGGTGACCCGGCGGGCCGTCTTGAACGCCGCCTCGACGGCGTTGGTGCCGGTCGGCCCGGTGAACTGCACCCGGTGGTCGAGCCCGCGCGGCGCGAGCACCACCTCGCGGAAGCGGTGCAGGAACGCGGCCTTGGCGCCGGTGTGCAGGTCGAGGCCGTGGACCGGCCCGTCGGCCTGCAGGTACTCGATGAGGGCGGCGCGCACCTCGGGCGGGTTGTGCCCGTAGTTGAGCGCTCCGGCGCCCGACAGGAAGTCGATGTACTCGCGGCCTTCCGCGTCCCACATGCGAGCTCCCGCCGCCCGTGTGAAGACGGCGGGAAAGCGCCGGCAGTAGGTGCGTACGGCCGATTCGAGCTCGTCGAAGACGGCCGTGTCCGATCCGGGGGTCACCGGCCCTGCGGTGAGCGGTTCGGCGGTGGTCATGAGGCACTCCAAGGGTCGATGCCGGTGATCTCGGCCGTCTCACGGGGGGTCAGGGCGGTGCGCGGGGAGAGCGGGAACCAGCCGGCGACGCTGAGCCGCAGCAGTTCGCGCATGCGGTCGGCGATCAGCTCCGGGGTGTACCGGTCGGGCACCTCGGCCGCGTCGATCACCGGGGTGGGCGGGAAGTAGCGGCCGCCCGGGACGGGGCGTACGACGGCATCCCACAGATTGAGGCTCTGGCCGCCCCAGCGGGCCCGGCCGCTGAACACCGAGTACAGCGGAAGGCCTTCGGGGTGCGGCCGGCTGAGCGCCTGGTTCACCGCCTCGCTGACCATCTCGATGATCAGGCCGCAGCCGCCCGCGGCCCGGGCACGGCGGGCCTGCGCGAAGAGCGCGAGCGCGCCGTCCAGGGCGTCGCCGTGCCGGGCCAGGCCGCCGCTCTGCGGGGTGTAGCCGAGGTGCGCCAGGGTGGGTGTGCCGGTGCGGGCCACCGCCTCGATGCAGTCGAACTCGCCCTCGCCCGCCACCTCGATCTTGACGGCGTCCGCGCCGGCCGCGACGAACCGGTCGGCGGCGGCCCGGGCCGTGGCGGGGGTGCGGGTCGTGCCGTCCGGCAGGTCGGCGAGCAGGAACGGCCGCCTGGCGGCCGGGAACGCGGCGTCCAGCGCCTTGCGCACCTCGGCCACCAGGCCGGTGAGGGTGGCGAGGCCCCACTCCTGCTCGGCGTCGCCGGTCAGCGTGGTGCCGTCGCGGCCCAGGTGTGTCATGAAGTACGAGTCGCCGACCATCACGCATTCGACGGGGGCGTCGTGCAGGTCCGGCGCGCGCAGCGCCTCGGCGAGGCCCTCCACCTCGTAACCCCGATACGCGTTGATCTTGAGTCCGAGTTGCGCCGGGCTGTCGTACCGGTGCAGATACGGAGCCAGCGCGGCAGCCGCCGCCGGCCTGGCCACGGTGGTGTCAACGGTCACGGCCGCCCTCCCAGTAGATCTTGTTGATACGGCCGATGGCGTCCGTGACGACCTCTTCGGGTGCCGCGGTGAAGCAGAGCCGGGCCCAGCCGTCGCAGTGGGCGCCGAACACCCGGCCCGGCGCGAGTCCCACGCCGGCCTCGGCGCAGCGGCGCACGAACTCCGCGCCGTCGCCGTAGCGGCTCAGGTCGAGGAAGGTGTAGAGCCCGCCGGTGACGCGGGTGTGCGGGATCTCCAGGGCGGCGTCGGCGAGTCGCCATGCGCGCTCGGCCGCCGCCCGGCGCCGCGCCAGCTCGTCGGCGGGTGTGGCGAGCGCCCGGAACGCGGTGTACTGCGCGGCCGTGGAGACCGAGTACAGCGTGTGCAGCGACCACTTGGTGAGGATCTCCTCCGCGCCGGGCGGCGAGATCAGATGGCCCACACGGGCGCCGGGCATCGCGTACGTCTTGCTGCAGCTGTGCACCGAGAAGGTGCGCTCCGCCGCGCCGGGAACGGCCGCCGTGTCGAGGAAGCCGCCGTCGCTGAAGTCGTAGTTCTCGTACGCGTTGTCGGCGATCAGCCACAGGTCGTGCCGCGCGGCGAGCTCGACGAGCGCGCCCAGGGCACGCTCGTCCAGGCGGAAGCCCGTCGGGTTGTTGGGGTTGTTGAAGTAGATCGCCCGGGTGCGCGGGCCCACGGCCCGCTCGATCGCGGCGATGAAGTCGAAGCCGGGGTCCTCGCTGAGTTCCAGGAAGACCGGCACCTCGCGCGGCGTCCCGCCGGCCGCCCACACGAGGCCGGTCGCGAAGAGCCACTGCGGGGACAGGATGAGGACCTCGTCGCCCGGACCCAGGATGGCGTGCAGGGTCACGGCGATGGCGTGGGTGGCGCCGCTCGTCACCAGGACCTGCCCGGGGTCGACAGGGGTGCCCCGGCGTCGGCTCGCCGCGTCGGCGAACGCCGAGCGCAGCGCGGGGACTCCGGCGGGCGGCGCGTGTTCGTGGGCCGCGATCCCGAACTCCGCGCGCTCCCAGGTGGTCGGCCGCGCGCAGGGCTCGAAGACGGTCTTGCCCTGCTGCAACGGCACCGGTTCGGTGTGCGCGCCGGAGCGCAGCAGCCGGTCGACGGTCACCAGCGGGGAGGGCGGTATCTCGCTGAGGGTTCTGGCAAAGGAAGGCATGGGGGGTGCTCACTCCTGGACTTAGGACGGGCCCGTGCTGCTGAGCGGGAGTTCGGCCGCGGCGCCACGGGCGGGCCGGTCGATGCCGAGGTTTCCGCGCAGGGTGGTGCTCTCGTACTCGGTGCGGAACAGGCCCCGGCGCTGCAGCTCGGGCACCACGAGGTCGACGAAGTCGTCCAGGCCCTCGGGGAGCACGGGCGGCATGACGTTGAAGCCGTCGGCGGCCTCCCCGGTGAACCACTCCTCCATGAGGTCGGCGACGTCCTGGGGGGTGCCGATGACGACGCGGTGCCCGCGGCCCCCGGTCAGGGACTGGTACAGCTCCCTGACCGTCAGGCCCTCGCGGCGCGCCTTGTCGTAGACGAGCTGCTGGCGGCTGGTGCTGCCCTGGGTCGGCGGCAGTTCGGGCAGCGGCTCGTCCAGCGGGAAGCCCGAGATGTCGATGTCGCCGAGGAGCTGGGTGAGCAGCCCCAGCCCGACCACCGGGTCGACCAGTTCCTGCAGTACCGCGTACTTGTCCTCGGCCTCGGCGCGGGTGCGGCCGATCACCGGGAAGAGACCGGGCATCACCTTCATCTGGTCGGCGTCGCGCCCGTAGGCGGCGGCCTGCTGCTTGATGCCGCGGTAGAACGTCCGGCCCTCCTCCAGCGTCTGGGCGGCGGTGAAGACCACCTCCGCCCAGCGGGCGGCGAAGTCCTGGCCGTCCGCGGAGGCGCCCGCCTGGATGAGCACGGGGTAACCCTGGGGCGGGCGGGCCACGTTGAGCGGACCGCGCACCGAGAAGTGCTCGCCCTTGTGGTCGAGGACGTGCAGTCCGTCGGGATCGAAGTAGCGCCCGGACTCCTTGTCGTACCCGAACGCGTCGTCGTCCCAGCTGTCCCACAGGCCGGTGACGACCTCCATGAACTCCCGGGCCCGGTGGTAGCGCGACGCGTGGTCGGGCTGGGAGTCGCGGTTGAAGTTCTTCGCCTCGGCGTCCGTCACCGAGGTGACGATGTTCCAGGCGGACCGGCCGGCGCTGAGGTGGTCGATCGAGGCGAACTTCCGCGCGATGTGGAACGGTTCGTTGTACGTCGTCGACGCGGTCGCCGCGAGACCGATGTGCGTGGTGTGCACGGCGAGGGCGGACAGGAGCGTCAGCGGGTCGAACTGGAGGAAGCGACCCCATCGGCTCAGCTCGTCGGCGTTGTTGTACGGGGTGCGGATGCCCACCCCATCGGCGACGAAGAACATGTCGAACTTGCCGCGCTCGGCGGTGTGCAGGAGCTCGCGGTAGTGAGCGAAGTCCAGGCCGCCGTTCGCGCGGGCCGTGGGGTGACGCCAGGAGGCGACGTGGTAGCCGGGGGCCAGGAGAAAGGCTCCAAGACGGAGCGTACGGCGTGTCACGCCCATAGCAGGTCTCCGGTGTCCTTGCAGGTGAGGAACTTTGGATCAAGACGGACACTAGATCAGCAGCCGAGAGGGAGACACGTTTCTGCGTGCACTGTGGCTTTACCTCGGGAAGCTGCTTCTGCTTCTTTTGCTTACCGCGCGGTAACGTCATGCCGACACCGGCGGAACGGCACAGGCCCCGCACCCTTCGGGGCGTGGGGCCTGGTGACGCCGGGGGCGCCCTCGCGGTGTGCGCTCAGCGGGGGCCGGCGCGGGAGGCGCCGTGCGCGGACTCGTAGTGGTGCTCGGGGCGGCCGGCTCCCCCGTATTTCAGGGCGAGTTGGATGCTGCCGCGCTCCTGCAGGTGCTTGAGGTAGCGCTGCGCGGTGGAGCGGCTCACCCCGGTGAGGTCGGCCACCTCCTGCGCGGACAGCGCCTTGCCGGCCCGGAGCAGCGCCTCGCGGATGTGCTCGGTGGTCGCCGCCGAATACCCCTTGGGCGGCACTTCCGTCTGGACCGGCGCGTGGAGCGTACCGAAGATCTCGTCCACCTCGCCCTGTCCCAGGCAGTCTAATCGGTCGAGGCGGTCCCGCATCTGGCCGTAGGACGTCAACTTGGCCCGCAGCGCAGCGAAACCGAAGGGTTTGACCAGGTACTGCAGAACGCCGTGGCGCAGCGCCGAGCTCACCTGCTCCGCCCCGCGGGCCGCCGAGACCATGATGACGTCGGTCTCGTGACCGAGCCGACGGAGTCTGCGCACCAGCTGCAGCCCGTCCTCGTCGGGAAGGTAGTGGTCGAGCAGGATCAGATCGACACCGCCGCGTTCGACCGCCATCAGCGCCTCGGCGGCCGTGTGGGCCCGGCCCGTGACACGGAATCCCGGGATGCGGGACACGTAGCGGGAATTGACCTCGGCCACATAGAAGTCGTCGTCCACGACCAGCACGTCGATCACGGTGCCGCTCCCGCCGCCACGGGCGGATTCCGGGGCGCTCGGACCGCGCACACGGCACCACCGCCCGGCGGCTCGGCCGGTCGGGCCGAGCCGCCGAGAATTCGTTGAATCTTCAACTTAACCCCAGTGCATGCGCAAGATCAGAATCGTCGGTTCCCTTTCTTCCTACACCGTCAGAATGAGCAGAACAATCTTTCCGAGGTAAAGCCGAGGTATCCGCCAGGACGGCCCTGACCTGGGCTCACACCCCTAGCCTTGAGGCCGCACGCAGCCGGTGCGTGCTGGTCAGGA
The DNA here is from genome assembly GCF_017876625.1 of Streptomyces syringium. Lineage (NCBI taxonomy): Bacteria > Bacillati > Actinomycetota > Actinomycetes > Kitasatosporales > Streptomycetaceae > Streptomyces > Streptomyces syringium. The sequence goes on along the minus strand of NZ_JAGIOH010000001.1, from coordinate 6,770,536 downwards.
GTCCTGGGAGGTGCCGGTGAGAACTGGAACGGAACGGAGCGTTCTGGCTTTCGTGGACAGCGACTATGCGGACACTCCGTACGACAAGTGGGCGGCTGACACGGGCGTACGGCCGCACCTCCTGGTCTCCGAGGCCAAATTCCCGCAGTACAGCCACATTCCGGGTGCCGTCTCCCTCCCCGACTTCCGCCAGGGCGGCGACGCGGAGCGGGCGGCCCTCGAACTCGCCGAGCACACGCCGCCCAGTGCGGTGATCGCCCGCATGGAGGGCGATCTGCTGCGCGCGGCGCGGCTGCGGGAGCTGCTCGGCGTGCCGGGCCAGGACTTCGCCAGCACCCTCGCGTTCCGCGACAAGGTCCATATGAAGACCCTGGTGCGCGAAAGCGGCCTCGACGTACCGGAGTTCGCCCCCGTACGCGTGGACTTCGACCTCTTCGGATTCGTCCGCGAGCACGGCTACCCCGTGGTGGTGAAACCGGCCCTGGGTTCCGGCTCCACCGGCACCCAGGTGCTGCGCGGCCCCGCGGACCTGGCCCGGCTCCTCGCCGAAGGCCTGCCCGAACACGCCGAGGTGGAGCGGTTCGTGGAGGGTCGGATGTACGTGGTGGACGGGCTGGTGGCGGCGGGCGAGCCGGTGGCCACGTTCGTCTCGCGCTACCTCAACGACTGCCTGTCCTTCCACGACGGCATATACCTGGGCTCGGCACAGCTCACCCGCGACCACCCGCTGACGGACCGGCTCATCGGCTATGCGCGGAAGGTCCTGGGCGCGCTGCCCACCCCCGAGTGCGCCGCCTTCCACCTGGAGGTCTTCCACACGCCCGACGACCGCCTCGTGCTGTGCGAGATCGGCAGCAGGACCGGTGGCGCGCTGACCGCCCCCGCCATCCACGCCGCCACCGGCTTCAACCTCGACGAGCAGTGGTTCCGGGCCCAGGTCGCCCCCGAGACCCTGACCGATGCCAGGATCCACGGCGTCGCGCCCGGGCACAGCGCGGGCTGGGTCGTCTTCTATCCCGAACGGGGCACACTCGCGGCCCTGCCCGAGAACCCCCCGCCGTTCGTGGTGGAGGAACGCCTGCGGGCCACGGTGGGCACGGCCTACCAAGGGGGCGTGAAGTCCGCTCACTACCTGGCGGCTTACGTCCTGACCGGCGCCGACGACCAGGAGGTCGAGCGGCGCGCCCAGGAACTCGCCCAGTGGTACGCCGCGGGGGTGCGGTGGACCGGACTCCACGGCGAGCACGGCAAGGCGTCCCTCGACTGACGGCGGGTCAAGCCCACTTCGGGGCACTGCGGCACTGCGACACTGCGGCCAGGATTTTGGAGTGCCCGATGCCGCCGGTCCCGGCACCCAACGCTAGCGAAGCGTTTCTTCCGTCAGCGCTGAGTCACCGTATGTGAAACATCTGCGAATCCCACTGGACAGTGGCATGCCACCGTTTTGCTCATGGCATGACTGCTCCCGGTCCCGTCGCGCCGCTTCACGACTCCTCCGCTATTCGAGACGCACTCGCTCTCTACTCGAGCTTCTCGGCCATTTTGGCCGGCTTCGCCTTCACTGCCGTCATCGTTGTCATTTCGGTGGCCAGAGAGCGAGCCGGCCGGAGCGGCGGCGAAGAGCTGGGGGAGACGCTCACCGTCGGGATCTCGTCGTTCTTCGCCCTCAGCGTGACCGCGGTGTCCTACGGATCCGTTGTGGCCGTGTCCGGCGACACTTACCGAATGCTCCTGGGAGCGCTGCTCTCCGGCACGTCCCTGGCGTTTTCGTCTCTCCTGCTCACCCTGTTCATCGTCCTTGTCCTCGACTCGTTCGTGCCGGGCAGCTCGGCAGCCGCATACACCCGTCACGTTCTCACCCAATTCTTTCCCCTGCTCTGCTTCGCCAACGCGCAAGGGCCGCTGGAAGCGTACTTGTCGGCCAGGTTCCCGGGCGGGGCCCCGATTTCCACGAGAATCGTTCTGGGCTGCTTCCTCGTCGTGCTTCTGGCCTGGAGCATCGGCGGATTTTCCCTCCACCGCTGGGTCTCCTTCACGACCCGCTTCTCCATTCCGCGATCAGGAGCCCGCTGGATGGCTCTGGCAATCCTCTGCGGCTGCGCTGCCGCGACGACCACTGCCGCTCTCTATATGAACTTCACCGAACAGGGGGCAGTTGTCGATGTCGGTTTCATGATGGCGATCACGACGCTCGGTTTCCTCGGCTTCCTCGGCTTCGCGATGTGCACGTCCTTGCTGGAGCCCGCCTGACGTACCCGCGCCCGCCCCTGCCACCCGATGGGCGTGCCGGGGCACCGAGCGGGTGCCACCGGGGAGACTGGGCGCCATGACCGTCAAAGGTGTTCTCTTCGACTTCTCCGGAACCCTGTTCCGCATCGAATCCACCGCGTCCTGGCTGCGGTCCGTGCTCGACCGGGCCCGGATCCCGTTGGACGAGGCCGAGTTCGAGCGGCTGACCCGTGGCCTGGAGGCCTGCGGCGCCCTGCCCGGGGGCGTCGCCCCGCGCGCGGTGCCGGCGCACCTCACCGAGGTGTGGGCGGAGCGCGATCGCACCGCGGAGCAGCACCGGGCCGCGTACACCGGAATGGCCCGCGAGGTCCCGCTGCCGCGCCCCGAGCTCTACGACGCCCTGTACGCCCGTCACATGGAGCCCGCCGCCTGGCGGCCGTACGCCGACGCGGGCGCCGTGCTGGCCGAGCTGCGGCGGCGCGGCGTGCGCACCGCCGTGGTGAGCAACATCGGCTGGGACCCACGGCCGGTCTTCCGGGAGCACGGTCTCGACCCATGGATCGACGCCTACGTGCTCTCCTACGAACACGGCGTCCAGAAGCCGGATCCGCGGCTGTTCCGGGCGGCGTGCGAGACGCTCGGGCTGGCGCCCGAGGACGTGCTGATGGTCGGCGACGACCGGCGCGCGGACGCGGGCGCCGCCGCGGTGGGCTGCGCGGTGCACCTGGTCGACCATCTGCCGGTCGAGGAGCGCCCCGACGCGCTGCTGCCGGTGCTCGACCTGGCCGGCTGACGCGGCGTCGGGGCCGTGTCCCGTCCGCTGACTTTGGGCGATCCCCCGCGTCGCCCAAAATCAGCGGACACGCCGGAGCCCGCCCTGCCGAACGGGGCGGGGCACCGAGGACCTGCTGAACAGACCGGCCCGGGGGCCGGTCGCCGCAGGAGTTACAGCATGTCCCCGCGCACCGCGTCGGTCAATGAGACGCCGTGTCCGCCCGGCCGCGGGGCGGCACCGACACCGCGCCGCGCCGCCCCGCGTCCGCCTCTCCCGTATCCGGGTTCCCGGTGCGATGCTGGACGCACCCGCGGGAAGGAGTTCCGCCGTGCTTCGCGTCGCAGTGGTCGGATCGGGACCGAGTGGGGTCTACACCGCCCAGGCCCTGGTGCAGCAGCAGGGCGTCCCCGGTGTGACGGTCGATGTGCTGGACCGGCTGCCCTGCCCGTACGGCCTCGTGCGCTACGGGGTGGCACCCGACCACGAGAAGATCAAGTCGCTGCAGAACAATCTGCGTGCCGCCCTCGAACACCCCGCGATCTCCTTCCTCGGCAACGTCCGGGTGGGGGACGAGGCCGGGGGGCTGGCTCCGCGGCGGCTGCTGGACCTCTACCACGCGGTCGTCTACTGCGTGGGCGCCGCGACCGACCGGCGCCTCGGCGTCCCCGGGGAGGACCTGCCGGGCAGCTTCTCGGCCACGGAGTTCGTCTCCTGGTACAGCGCCCACCCGGACGCGGAGCCGGGCGGGTTCGTGCTGGGGGCGCGCTCGGCGGTCGTCATCGGGGTCGGCAATGTGGCGGTGGACGTGGCCCGGGTGCTGGCCCGCGGCGCGGACGAGCTACGGGCCACCGATGTGCCGGACACGGCGCTGGCCGCGCTCGCCGACAGCCGGGTGGCGGACATCCACATGGTCGGCCGACGCGGTCCGGGACAGGCGAAGTTCACCACGAAGGAGCTGCGGGAGTTGGGCACCCTGCCGGGGGCGGAGGTGCTCGTGGGGGCCGAGGAGGCGGCTCTGGACCCGGCGTGGACCGACCCGTCCGGGCTGCCGGCGGTCGGCCGACGCAATGTGGAGGTGCTGCGGGGATGGGCCGGGCAGCCGGCCCGGGGCCTCGCGCGCCGGATCCGGCTGCGGTTCTTCCTGCGGCCCGTCGCCCTGCTCGGGGAGGACGCCGTGCGTGCGGTGCGCTTCGAGCGGACCGTGCCGGACGAGCACGGCGGGGTGGCCGGCACGGGCCGGTTCGAGGACATCGAGGCGCAGTTGGTCCTGCGGTCGGTGGGCTATCGCGGGGTGCCGATCCCGGGGCTGCCGTTCGACCCGGAGCGCGGAACCGTGCCGCACACCGGGGGGCGGGTCCTGCGGGACGGCGTGCCGTCGCCCGGCGAGTACGTCGCGGGCTGGATCAAGCGCGGGCCGACCGGCGTGATCGGCACCAATCGCTCGTGCGCCAAGGAGACGGTGACCTCGCTGCTGGCCGACGCCGAGAGCCTCATGACACGACGGCCGGTGGGTGACCCGTACTCCGCGCTGCGGGCGGCGGGGCAGGATCCGGTGCGGTGGCCGGGCTGGCTGGGGATCGAGGCGGCGGAGGCCGCCCTCGGAGCGCGGCTGGGCCGCGGACCGGTGAAGATCCCGGACTGGGAGGGCCTGCTCGCCGCGGCACGGGACCAGGCCTGACCGAGGGGCCGGACCCGTCACCGCCCGACACCGGAGGCATCGCGCCTCAGCCGTGCTCCCCCAGCCGCTCGGCCTGCCGGTCGGCGGCGGTGAGAACGCTGTCGAGGAGCCCCGGGAACAGCGCCTCCAGGTCGTCCCGGCGCAGGGCGTTCATCTTCGCCGTGCCCCGGTAGATCTGGCTGACCACGCCGCACTCGCGGAGCACGCGGAAGTGGTGGGTGGTCGTCGACTTGCTCACGGGGAGTTCCAGGACGGAGCAGGACTGCTCGGTCCCGGCCGCCGCCAGGGACCGCACGACCAGCAGGCGCATGGGGTCCGACAGGGCGTGCAGCACGCTCTCGAGCCGGATGTCCTCGCGGGCGGGGTGCTCGAGGACGCGGCTGGTCGACGGGGTTGCGGACGGCGTCTGCACGGCTGCTCCTCAGGGGTCACTGCGAAGGCCCAGTATACGAGAGTCGTACGAGGGTCATCGTAGTTTGACAGGTCTCGTAGTACGACGGGTATCGTACGAGCTGTACCTCGGCGCAACCCATGAAGGAGCCTGTCGTGAGTTCCCTGTTCGAGCCTTACACCCTGCGGTCGCTGACCATCCCCAACCGTGCCTGGATGGCGCCGATGTGCCAGTACTCCGCCGAGGTCTTCGGGCCGAACGCGGGTGTCGCGAACGACTGGCACTTCCAGCACTACGCCGCCCGCGCGGCCGGCGGCACCGGCTTGATCCTGGTCGAGGCCACCGCGGTCAGCCCTGAGGGCCGGATCAGCCCGGCCGACCTCGGCCTGTGGAACGACACCCAGACCGAGGCGCTCCGCCGCGTGACGGCCTTCCTCAAGGAGCAGGGCACCGTTCCCGGCATCCAGATAGCCCACGCGGGGCGCAAGGCGGCGACCGAGCGGCCGTGGCGGGGCCGTGGCCCCGCGAGCCGGGAGGAGAGCTGGCCGGTGGCCGGGCCGAGCCCGCTGCCGTACGCGGACGACCACCAGGTGCCCGCGGAGCTGACCGTGGCGCAGATCAAGGAGATCGTGGAGCAGTTCGCGGACGCGGCACGGCGCGCCCTGGCCGCCGGCTTCGAGGTCGTCGAGGTGCACGGCGCGCACGGTTACCTCATCCACGAGTTCCTCTCGCCGCACAGCAACCGCCGCACCGACGCGTACGGCGGCTCCTTCGACAACCGCGTCCGGTTCCCGCTGGAGGTCGTGGACGCGGTGCGCGCGGTGTGGCCCGAGGACAAGCCCGTCTTCTTCCGCGTCTCCGCGACCGACTGGCTGACGGAGAACCCCGAGGACGAGCGCGAGGGCTGGACGGCCGACGACACCGTGCGCTTCGCGCGGGAGCTGCTCGCCCACGGCGTGGACCTGCTCGATGTCTCCACCGGCGGCAACGCGCCGGCCACCCGCATCCCGGTCGGCCCCGGCTACCAGGTGCCGTTCGCCCGGCGCGTGAAGGAGGAGACCGGTCTGCCCGTCGCGGCGGTGGGGATGATCACCGACCCCGCGCAGGCCGAGAAGATCATCGCCAATGGTGAGGCGGACGCGGTGCTGCTGGGTCGCGAGCTGCTGCGCGACCCCTTCTGGGCGCGCCGCGCGGCGACCGGCCTGGGCGCCGACCGGCGCATCCCCGACCAGTACGGCTGGGCCGTCTGACCTGCGGACCCCTTCCGGGGCCGCCGCCGGTACGGTTCTGCCGCCCCGTACCGGCGGCGGCCGCTGCACGTACGAGTGCGTGCCGGAGCGTACGGACGTACCCGCTCCCGTTCGTCCCGGAACAGGCTGAGCCAGTAGAGTGACGCCCCGTGGCTGCACGACCATTGAACGAGATCGTAGAAGCGGGCTGGGCCAAGGCACTTGAGCCGGTCGCCGGGCGCATCACCGCGATGGGCGACTTCCTGCGCGCCGAGATCGCGGCGGGCCGGACCTACCTGCCCTCGGGCGCGAATGTGCTGCGCGCGTTCCAGCAGCCGTTCGACGACATACGGGTCCTGATCGTCGGTCAGGACCCGTACCCGACGCCCGGCCATGCCGTGGGGCTGAGCTTCTCCGTCGCGCCCGAGGTGCGGCCGCTGCCCGGCAGCCTGGAGAACATCTTCCGCGAGCTGCACACCGACCTCGGGCTGCCCCGGCCGTCCAACGGCGATCTGACGCCCTGGACCCAGCAGGGCGTCCTGCTGCTCAACCGGGCACTGACCACGGCTCCGCGCAAGCCCGCCGCGCACCGGGGCAAGGGCTGGGAAGAAGTCACCGAGCAGGCGATCCGCGCGTTGGTCGCGCGCGGCCGGCCGATGGCGGCGATCCTGTGGGGCCGCGACGCCCGCAATCTGCGACCGCTGCTCGGCGGGGTGCCGTGCGTCGAGTCCGCTCACCCCTCCCCCATGTCCGCCGATCGCGGCTTCTTCGGGTCCCGGCCGTTCAGCCGGACCAATGACCTCCTCGTCCAGCAGGGATCGGCTCCCGTCAACTGGCAACTTCCGTGATCTTGGGCGGTAAGGTGCCCGCCATGACTATCGGCAGGGACAATACGGACAGCCCGCATGGGGCAGGCGCCGCGCTCCCGGCAGGCGACCGGCGGGCGCCGGCCGGGAGCGCGGCACTGCCGGGCGCGAGCACTGCCCCGAGCGGCGTGCACGCGGCACTCACCGGCGCCTCGACGAGCGAGCGCGCCGTGCGCGACTCCGGCTGATCCCGTGGACGTCACGCCCGGGGACCTGCCGCCCGGCCTCCCGACCGGCCCTCCGCGGCACGGTCGCTCCCCTGTCCTCGGCGTCGACTCGGGCGGTTCGGGCGTCAGGATCGCCCTCACACCCGTCCGGGGTGAGGGCCCGGCCCTCATGTGGTCCTCCCCCGAACCCGCCGTCATGGGCCCCCGGGGTATCGACGCGCGAAGCCTCCTCGACCGGGTGCTGCCCGCCGCCGCGCGTCTCCTGCGCCAAGCGGGCGCGGAGCGCTGCGAGGCCGTCTGCGTGGGTGCCTCCGGCATGGCCACCCTCGGCGACGATCTCCGTGCCGTCCTGCCCGACGCGCTGCGCGACGCGCTCGGGGCACGTCGGCTGGCCCTGGCCTCGGACGCGGTGACCGCCTACGCGGGCGCACTGGGGCAGCGGCCGGGCGCGGTCGTCGCCGTCGGCACCGGGCTGGTCGCGCTCGGCACCGACCTGACGCCGGAAGGCGGCTGGCGGCGCGCGGACGGCTGGGGCCACCTCCTCGGCGACTGCGGCAGCGGAGCCTGGATCGGCCGCGCCGGGCTCGAAGCGGCGATGCGCGCGTACGACGGCCGCGAGGAGGGCGCCTCCCCCGCCCTGCTGGCCCGGCTGGAGGTCCTGTTCGGCCCCGCGCCGGAACTGCCGGGAAAGCTGTACCCGCGCGCGGACCGGCCCGCGCTGCTGGCGTCGTTCGCACCCGAGGTCGGCCGGTGCGCCGGGACCGACCCGGTCGCCTCCCGCATCCTCCGTGAGGCGGCCCGCCATATCGCCGGGGCAGCGGCGGCGGTGTGCCCCCGCCCGGATCGCCCGGACCGGGACGACGAGCGGACCCTGCCGGTGGCCCTCACCGGCGGGCTGCTCCGCATGGGTGAACCACTCCTGACGCCACTCCATCAAGAGTTGCAATTGCAACTACCTCAGGCGCGCCTGCTCGCCGCCGCGGGCGATCCGCTGAGCGGGGCGTCGCTCGTGGCAGCGGCGCTGGCAACGGACTCCTTGCGACTACCCACCGCAGCCGGATTACTACGGATCATTTGCTGAACACATCTCCACTGATCGTATGAACCACCGAATAAATCCGGACAGACGTCACCTAGTTGCCCCCACCCGAACGGCCCAGTCCTCCGAACGACTAACATGCGGCGCCATGAGCTCCCCCACAGGGCCCGTGTCCGGCCTGCCTGTACGAATGCCGCGCCCCCGCCAGCCTGGACGGCACCGGCGGCCGGAGCCGGCGGCTGCTCCAGCGGGTGCGCCCCCGCTGGTCCTCGCCGTACCCGGGACACCCGACCCCGCCACGCGCCTCCTCGCCGAGGAGATCCTCAGCATCGCGCGCGCCGAGCTCCCGGGGCTCGACGCGCGCATCGGCTACGTGGACGCCGACGGCGGCAGCGAGGGCTACCCGTCCCTGGACGCCGTCCTCGGCTACGCCACGGCCCAGCACGCCGCTCGCGCGAGCGAAGCCCGCGAAGAGGCCGCGGCGGACGAGAACGCCGACGCGTGGGCCGCGGGGCCCGCCGCCGTCGTCGTGCCGCTGCTCGCGGGGCCCGACAGCGCCCTGCTGCGCCGCATACGCCAGTCCGTCATGAGCAGCGGTTCCGTCGTCGAGCTGACCGACGCGCTCGGTCCGCACCCGCTGCTCGCCGAAGCGCTGCACGTGCGCCTCTCCGAAGCCGGTCTGGCCCGCGCCGACCGCGCACGGCTGTTTACAGTTGCAACGGCTGCGGACGGCATCATTCTGGCCACGATCGGCGGCGAGGAAGCCGTGCAGGCCGCGGGCATCACCGGCATGCTGCTCTCCGCGCGCCTCGCCGTCCCGGTGATGGCCGCCGCGCTGGACGAGGAGGGCGCGATCGCCCGTACCGCCGAGCGGCTGCGTGGCTCCGGCTCCCGGAACCTCGCGCTGGCGCCCTGCCTGATCGGCCCCGAGGTGGCCGAGAGCCTCCCGGCCGTGGCCGCCCAGGAAGCGGGCTGCGCGGCGGCCGAGCCGCTGGGCGCCTACCCGGCGATCGGCAAGCTCGCCCTCGCCAAGTACGCGGCCGCCCTGGGCATCGCCCCCGAGCCGTCGCTTCAGGGCGCGCCGGTGCGCTGACGCGCGTTCGGCGTCCGGGGACGGACGCCTCGCTGTTCGGAGGGGCCCTCAGGGGCCCCTCCGGTCGTTTCCGGGGCCGGTCGTCGCCGAGCCGGATGGCGCCGGATCCGATGGATCGGATCCGGCCATTCCGGCCCGTCCGCGAGCCCGGGCGTTGCATCGCTTCAGGCAAAGACCACGCAGGACGCGGCGGGCATCGTGATCGACCCGGCGCGGCGCGGCAGGCCCGTGTCGGGCTCGACGGTGAACCAGGTGACGTCGCCGGAACGCTCGTTGGCGGCGTACAGCAGGTGTCCGCCCGGGTGTGCCGACAGATCGCGAGGCCAGTGGCCGCCGCAGTCGACGGTGGCACGGAGGCCGAGGACGTCACCCGAGGCGTCGAGGGCCAGCGTGGCGATGGTGTCGTGGCCGCGGTTGGCGACCCACAGGAACCGGCCGTCGGGCGAGACCACGGGTGCCGAGGGGAAATTGGGCGCCGCCGTGTCCCCGCCGGGAGACTCCTCGGGCACGACAGGTGTCTCGCCGACCGGCTCCAGGGCCCCGGCCGACGCGTCCCAGCGGCAGACCGTGACGGTCGACTCCAGCTCGTTGAGGACGTACGCGCGGTCGCCGCGCGGGTGGAGGGCGAGATGCCGGGGGCCGGTCCCGGGGCGGAGCGGTGTCTCACCGTGGGGCCTCGGGACACCCGTCGCCGGGTCGAGGGCGTGGATCCACACCGAGTCCGTGCCGAGGTCGACGGCGAGCACCCAGCGCCCGGAGGGGTCGGGCACCACGGCGTGCGCGTGCGGGCCCGCCTGCCGGTCCGTCACGGGGCCGCCGCCCCGGTGCGGCAGGACCGCCGAGGGCGCCTCGAGTCCACCGTCGGGGCCGACGGGCAGAGCGCTGACGCTGCCCGAGCCGTAGTTGGCGGTGAGCAGGTGCGTGCCGGTGGGCGCGAGGTGCGTGGGGGAGGCGCCACGGACGGAAACGGGCGCGCCGAGCGGCTCGGGCCGGGCCGGGTCGGCGAGGGAGAAGGCGACGGCGGCTCCCTCCGCGGTCTCGCTCACCGCGTACAGCACGTCGGCGGCGGGCGAGAGCGCGAGGAAGGACGGGTTCACCACGGCGTCGGTGGCGAATACGGGCCTCAGCGCGCCGGTGGTGGTGTCGACGTCCGCGACCGTGAGACCAGGACCGCCCGCCTCCGTGAACGACCCGATGTACGCCCGCTGCCCCCGCCGACGCCCCTGCTGTCCCGTACCGGCCACCGTGCCGCCTCCCCGTCGAGCCACTGTCCGCCCGACGCTACACCGGGGCACCGACAGTGGCCGGGGCGCTCCCGGCCGCTGTCGGTGCCCGGCTCAGGCCTCGGCGAAGACGCCCCGCGGGTTGCTGCGCAGGGGCGCGGCGAGCGAGACGAGCGTGGCTTCCAGGTCGTGCAGGTGGGCGAGGGCGCGCTCGGCGCCGGGGTGGTGGTGCGGAACGGCGTCGGATGCCGCGGCCGCCGGGGGCGCACCGTCCCCGCCGGGCGCGACCAGGGCGTACAGCGCGGTCTCGACCCGCTGGCAGGCCGCGGTCAGCCGGGCGTCGTGCGAGGCGGCGGGGTCGGCGGCGACGGCCGCCAGGCCCCGCGCCTGACGGGCGCAGTCGTCGAGGAAGACCATGACCTCCCGGGCCCGGGCCTTGCGTGCCCGCAGCGGGCTGAGCGGGTGCAGCAGCGGCGCGAGGGAGACGCGCACCTTGCCCAGGAGCAGTTCCAGCTCGGCGACGTGCGCGGTGGGGTCGGCGGACTCGTCGCCGGCGAGTCGCCGGGCCGACTCCGCGGTGCAGTGCCGTACGGCCAGCAGGGCGCGCTGGATCCAGGCGTCGGTGGCGGCGTGCGTGGTGACCGGCAGGATGACGGCGACGGCGAGGGCCGCGCCGAACGCGCCGACGGCCGTCTGCTCGAAGCGCAGCGCCAGCAGCCCCGGGTGGAGCACACCGAGGAGCCCGTAGAGCAGCCCGGCCATGACGGTCACGAAGAACATCATCCAGCTGTAGGACGGGGCGGCGGTGTAGAAGATGCCGAAGACGCAGACGGCGACGAGCACCGCGGTGGGCGCGGGCGCGCCGTGCAGCGGCACGGCCACGAGGAGCCCGACGCCGATTCCGGTCACGGTGCCGACCACGCGGCGGAAGCCGCGGACCAGGGTCTCACCGCGCGAAGCGGTGTTGACGAAGATCCACCAGGCGGTGCCGACGGCCCAGTACCAGCGCTCGTCGGAGACGAGCTGCCCGACGGCGAGGGCGAGACCGCAGGCGAAGGTCGCCTGGAACGCCTGGCGGGTGGTGGGCCGCGCCAGCCCGCGCGCCGCGAGCGGGGCGGGCTGGGCGGGCGGCGGTGTCCGCCGTTCGATGCACCAGAACCCGAAGCGGACGAGACCGGACGCGGCGAGCGCCATCGCCATGGCTCCGTACAGCTCCGGCAGCTGAGCCGGTACGGCGTGCAGGAACTGCGTGGCGAAGAACATCATGAAGGCGAATATCCCGAGCGCGTGGCCACGCGGGCCCCAGCGCCGGGCGTAGACGCCGCAGAAGACCACCGCGAGGAACGCGGCGTCGCGCAGCAGGGGCAGGCCGTGCAGGGCCGTCGCGAGGGCGAGCACGGGGAAACCGACGGCCGGCAGCAGGGCGGTGCTGACCGCCTGACGCCGCACGGTCGGGTCACCGACGGTGAAGAGCGCGAGGAGCGCCGCGAGCCCGCCCGTGATGGAGGCGGGCAGCGACAGGCCGCAGAGCTCCGCCGCGGCAACCGCGAGGCTCACACCGATGACGGCACGGACACCGGTGCGGAGCCTGAGCCGGCCCGGGTCCGGAGCCACGAACATCCTCTTCAGAGCGGCCGCCCCCTTCTCCCCAAGAAACGAATGTGTACGGATGGATTCCGCGGATGCGCACGGACGTCGATGTCACATCAGCGCTTCGCGGCACGACAAAGGCGCTGCGGGGGTTCGGAAGCGGCTTCTTCGCCGCCCGACGCAGCCCAGCGCAACGCCATCAGTAGGTAGAGGAAAACATCCGGAGCCTCAATGGCTCAAGAGCTCCTCGGACAACTGCGCCATTGGTACAGTGCCAATCCAGTGATGGTGACCATAAGGAGGCCGTTGGCCCATGGCGGTGGACGCGCTGGACGCGAAGATCTTGCGGCTGCTGCTGGAGCAGCCACGGACGAGCGTGCGGGAGTACGCGCGCGTGCTGGGCATCGCGCGCGGCACGCTGCAGGCCCGGCTCGACCGGCTGGAGCGCGAGGGCGTGATCACCGGCACCGGACCGCGGCTGTCCCCCGCGGCGCTCGGCCATCCCATGCTGGCGTTCGTCCACATAGAGGTCACTCAGGGCCATCTGGACACGGTCGCGAACGCGCTCGCCGAGGTGCCGGAGATCATCGAGGCGTTCTCGATCACCGGTGGCGGCGATCTGATGACACGGGTCGTCGCGCGCGACGCGGCACACCTGGAGGACGTGATCCAGCTGCTGGTCCAGTTGCCGGGGGTGGTCCGCACGCGCACCGAGGTGGTGCTGCGCGAGCGCGTGCCCTACCGGATGGTGCCGCTGGTGGAATCGGTGGGACGGGCGGCTCAGCGGTCTCCCTGACGGGGCTGCCCGACCGGCCGCCCGACCGGGCCACACGACCGGTGCGCCGGACCGGGCCCGCGCCTGACCGGTACGCCTGATCAGGCTGTCTCTCCGCGCTGCCTGACGGATCGTCCGAGGAGCCGCCCCTCACCCGGAGAGGCGCCCCCGATGTCTCCCCTCTCACACATAGGTGGGATTATCTGCTCGCTCATCTCAACAAGCGAGGACAAGGGGATGTACATGGATCGAAATGGGGGAAGACCGGTACGCCGGTGGGGAACGGCGCTCGTCGCGTCGACCGCGGCGATCGCCGTCGTACTCCCGGCGACGACCGCCGAGGCCGCCGCCAGCGGTCCGTCGGGCGTCACCGCCCAGGGCGCGTTCCTGCTCGACACCGGCAAGAACAGCCGGCTGTGGTCCAAGAGCGCCGACACCAAGCGTCAGATGGCCAGCACCACCAAGGTCATGACGGCGACCGTGGTCCTGGACACCAGTGGCGTCAATCTCAACAAGCTGGTCACGATCAAGCAGTCGTACCGCGATTACGTCGCGCGTAACGGCGCGAGCACGGCGGATCTGCGCGTCGGCGACAAGCTGACCGTGCGCCAGCTGCTGTACGGCCTGATGCTCCCCTCCGGGTGCGACGCCGCGTACGCGCTCGCCGACACCTTCGGCAGCGGCAGCACCGAGGCCGCGCGCACGAAGTCGTTCATCGGCAAGATGAACAAGAAGGCCGCCGCCCTTGGCATGAAGAACACCAAGTACGACTCCTTCGACGGCATCTCGGCGGCGGGCGCCAACTACACGACGCCGCGCGACACGGCGAAGCTGGCCGGCCACGCGATGGCCAACAGCACGTTCGGCACGGTCGTCAAGTCGACCAGCACCCAGCAGAAGGCCGCGAACATCAATCGCACCTACTACTGGGACAACACGAACAAGCTGCTCGGGTCGTACAAGGGCGCGATAGGCATCAAGACCGGCACGGGCTCCGTGGCCGGGCCGTGCCTGGTGTTCGCCGCCCAGCGCAACGGACGCACCGTCGTGGGCGTCATCCTCAACGCCGGCAACCGCTACGCGGACGCCACGAAGATGCTCGACTGGGCCTACAACACCAAGACGCCGGTGAAGCTGCGCCAGCTGCCGGCCTCGGCCCAGAAGGACTGACGCACCCGGCTGAGCCGAGGCCGACCGGCCGCCGGGCGGTCAGCCGAGAAAGGTCAGCCGCACCTGGCGGTCCGGGTTGTCCCGGTTGGTATCCACCAGACACACGGACTGCCAGGTGCCCAGTTCCAGCCGTCCGCCGAGGACGGGGAGCGTCGCGTGCGGCGGCACGAGCGCCGGAAGGACATGATCCCGGCCGTGGCCGGGGCTCCCGTGCCGGTGCCGCCAGCGGTCGTCCGCCGGCAGCAGGTCCCGCAGCGCGGCGAGCAGGTCGTCGTCACTGCCCGCGCCCGTCTCCAGAACGGCCACTCCGGCGGTGGCGTGCGGCACGAAAATATTGAGCAGGCCGTCGCGGCCCGCGGCCACGGCGCGCAAGAATTCCTCACAGTCTCGCGTGAGGTCGTACACGGTCTCCGAAGTGCCGGTGGAGACGTCGAGGACATGCGTACGGAACGTTTCGGTCATGCTCCCATCTTGCCCGGTGGCGGGCACGCGACCCGGCTCCGGGGAGGGTGCGAGGAGCGGGAAGACCGCGAGCGTCGCCACTGTTAGTGGAATCATGAACAAAATCCGGTCGCGTGAGGTCGAGGTCGTCGTGGTGGGCGCCGGGCAGGCAGGGCTGTCCAGCGCGTATCACCTGCGCCGGGCGAGGTACGAGCCCGACCGGGACTTCGTCGTTCTGGATCACTCGCCGCGCCCGGGCGGCGCCTGGCAGTTCCGCTGGCCGTCGCTGACCTACGGCAGGGTGCACGGCATGCACGCGCTGCCGGGCAGGGAGCTGACGGGAGCGGACGACTCCATGCCGTCCGCCGAGGTGATCGGCGGCTACTTCGCGGAGTACGAGGAGGCGTTCGATCTGCGGGTGCACCGCCCGGTCGAGGTGAGCGCGGTGCGGGAGGGGCCGCATGGGCGGCTGTGGGCCGAGACGTCCGAGGGCGTCTGGGCGCCACGGGCCCTGATCAACGCGACCGGCACCTGGGACCGCCCGTTCTGGCCCCGCTACCCCGGTCAGGAGCACTTTCGCGGCCGGCAGCTGCATACGGCCGACTATCCGGGCCCGCAGGAGTTCGCCGGGCAGCGTGTCGTGGTCGTCGGGGGTGGGACCTCGGGTGTGCAACATCTGATGGAGATCGCCGAGGTGGCCGCGGCAACGACGTGGGTGACCCGGCGTCCTCCGCTCTTCCGCGAGGGCCCCTTCGACGAGGCCCGCAGCAGGGAAGCCGTCGCGCGGGTCGAGGAGCGCGTACGGCGGGGGCTGCCGCCGCAGAGTGTGGTGTCCGTGACCGGGCTGCCCATGACGGCGGCCATGGAACGAGCCCGGTCCGCGGGTGTTCTCGAACGGCTGCCGATGTTCGACCGCATCACGCCCAACGGTGTGACGTGGGCCGACGGCCACCGCGTCGACGCCGACGTCATCGTCTGGGCCACCGGCTTCCGCCCCGCCATCGACCACCTGGCACCGCTCCGGCTGCGCGAGCCGGGCGGCGGCATCCGCGTCGAGGGCACGCGGGCCGTCCGTGACTCTCGCGTGCACCTGGTCGGATACGGGCCTTCGGCGAGCACCATCGGCGCGAACCGGGCGGGCCGGGAGGCCGTACGGGAGATCCGGTCGCTGTTCGCCGAGCCCGGTGCCGGACCCGTCGGAGGCCCCAAGGACCGCCACGTGGACGATCCTTCACAGCACGCGGTCGCTGCGGCAGTATGAGCCGCGCGAGGAGGAATCATGCGTGTGGGGCTGTTCATCACCTGCGTCAATGACACGCTCTACCCGCGCACCGGTCAGGCCGTCGTCACCCTGCTGGAGCGGTTGGGCGTCCAGGTCGCCTTCCCCATGGCGCAGAGCTGTTGCGGTCAGCCGCAGTTCAACACGGGCTACCGCCATCTGGCGGAACCCCTGATGCGCCGCTACGCCACCGCCTTCCAGGACGTCGACCACGTGGTGACCCCGTCCGGTTCCTGTGCGGCGATGATCCGTGACAACTACCCGCGGATCGCCGCCAAAGCGGCTGCCGAGGGGCGGGGCGACGCGATGTCCGAGGCGGCGGCGGGAGCGGTGGCCAAGACCCATGAGCTGACCGAGTTCCTGGTCGACATCCTGGGGGTGACGGACGTCGGGGCGTACTTTCCGCACACCGTCACCTACCACCCCACCTGTCATGGACTGCGGGTACTGCGCCTCGGTGACCGGCCGCTGCGGCTCCTGGAGAAGGTGCGTGGCATCGAACTGCGGGAGCTCGCCGGGGCCGAGGAGTGCTGCGGCTTCGGTGGCACCTTCGCCGTCAAGAACCCCGCCGTCTCCGCCGCGATGGGTGCCGACAAGGCCCGCGCGCTCGACGACACCGGTGCGGCGGCCGTGTGCGCGGTCGACAACTCCTGTCTTGTGCACATCGGCGGCACGCTCGCCCGCAGTGGCTCCGCCGTCCGCCCCGTCCATATCGCGGAGATCCTCGCCAGCACGGAAGGCAGCGTCCTGTGAGCGGCCCCGAGCGCCCTACGGACGGCTCCGCCCACGCGACGTACCTGGGCATGCCCGCATTTCCCCGAGCCGCCGCCGTCTCGACCCGGGACGGCGGGCTGCGCGCCAACCTGCGGCACGCGACGCACACCATCCGCGCCAAGCGCGCCGCGGCCGTCGCCGAGCTGGACGACTGGGAGCGGCTGCGCGCCGCCGGAGCCGCCATCAAGGACCGGACCCTGCGTCACCTCGACCACTATCTCGTGCGGTTGGAGGAGAACGTGACCCGGGCCGGGGGCACCGTCCACTGGGCGGCGGACGCCGCCGAGGCGAACCGCATCGTCACCGACCTCGTGCGCGCCACCGGCGAGCGCGAAGTCGTCAAGGTCAAGTCCATGGTCACCCAGGAGATCGGACTCAACGCCGCCCTCGCGGAGGCGGGGATCCGGGCGTACGAGACCGACCTCGCCGAGCTGATCGTGCAGCTCGGCGACGATCTGCCCTCACACATCCTGGTCCCCGCCATCCACCGCAACCGGGGCGAGATCCGCGACATCTTCCGCGACCGGATGGCGCAGTGGGGGCGCCCGGCACCGGAAGGGCTCACGGACCGCCCCGCCGATCTCGCCGAAGCCGCCCGGCTGCACCTGCGCGAGAAGTTCCTGAGGAGCAAGGTCGCGATCTCGGGCGCCAACTTCATGGTGGCCGAGACCGGCACCCTCGTGGTCGTGGAGTCCGAGGGCAACGGCCGGATGTGCCTCACCCTCCCGGAGACCCTGATCTCCGTCGTCGGCATCGAGAAGACCGTGCCGACCTGGCAGGACCTGGAGGTCTTCCTCCAACTGCTCCCCCGCTCCTCGACCGCCGAGCGCATGAACCCGTACACCTCTATGTGGACGGGGACCACCGCCGAGGACGGTCCACGCGCCTTCCACCTCGTGCTGCTCGACAACGGTCGCACCGACACGCTCGCCGACCGGGTCGGCCGCCAGGCACTGCGCTGCATCCGCTGTTCGGCCTGCCTGAACGTCTGTCCCGTGTACGAGCGGGCCGGTGGGCACGCGTACGGCTCGCCCTATCCCGGACCGATCGGCGCGATCCTCACACCGCAGTTGCGCGGCCTCATCTCCCCGCTGGAGGAATCCCTTCCCTACGCCTCCTCTCTGTGCGGCGCCTGCTACGACGCCTGCCCGGTCGCCATCGATATCCCGGAGGTCCTCGTTCACCTGCGCGAGCGGGTCGTGGAAGGCGGCGAGGTGACCGTCCGCGGCACCAGGACCGTCATCAAACCGGCCAGGAAGCACGCCGCCGAACGGGCGCTGATGCGAACCGCCGGCTGGGTCCTCGACCACCCCGCCGCGCTCCGGCACGGTCAGCGCCTCGCCGCCCGCACCCGCCGCTTCCACCCGCGACGGCTGCCCGGGCCGGGCCGCACCTGGACGGACTCCCGCGAGCTGCCCGAGATGCCCGCCGAGTCGTTCCGGGACTGGTGGGCCCGCACCCGAGGCGGACCGACGGCCACCCGGCCCCGGGAGCAGGCTTCATGAGTGCCGGTTCCGGCCGTGCCGACGGCGACGCGAGCAGGGAGCGGGTCCTCGGGCGGATCCGGCGCGCGCTGGCCGATGTGCCGCGCTACGAGCGCCCGCGCGACCACCCCGTCGTCCGCGACTATCTCCGCACCCACGCCGAGCGGACACCCGCCGAGTCCGTGGCCCTCCTCGCCGAGAATCTCGCGGACTACCGCGCCGTCGTGCACCGCACGGACCCGGCCGGGCTGCCCCCGCTCCTCGGGCGGTTGCTCGCCTCGCGCGGTGCCCGCCGTGTGGTCGTACCGGCCGGGCTGCCGCGGGGGTGGCTTGCCGGGGCCCGAGTGGACCTGGTGCCGGATGCGGCGGCTCTGACGCCTCGGGAGCTGGACAGCGCGGACAGCGTCGTCACCGGATGCGCGCTGGCCATCGCCGAGACCGGCACGGTGGTCCTCGACTCGGGCCCGGACCAGGGCCGTCGTCGCATCTCACTCGTGCCCGATCACCATCTGTGCGTGGTGCGGATCGCGGACCAGGTGGTGGACTCGGTGCCGCAGGCCCTCGAACGGCTGGCTCCCGAACGGCCGCTGACCTGGATCTCGGGTCCGTCCGCGACCAGCGACATCGAACTGGACCGGGTCGAGGGCGTCCATGGTCCACGCACCCTCGAAGTGATCCTGGTGGACGGCGATCCTCGGTCGTTGTGAGCCGCGCCGGGCGCGGGGCTTGTGGGGCGCGGGCGTCCTGTCCGATCCTGGCCCTTCGTGCTCTTCGGCGGTTTTCCCCCGTATGTCGCTGCCGTGTCCCGTCCCCGCGTCCTCTTCTTCCGACGTCCCTCCCTGGAGCTGACGTATGCGCGCACGACGACCGAACTCTTCGCACCGCCCCCTGTCGGCCGTCACGGGCGAGGAATGGCAGGCCGGCCCCGAGACGTTCCAGGTGAACCGGGAGCCCGCCCGCGCCCGTCTCATCCCCTTCGCCGATCTCCGTTCGGCGCTCGCCGGTGACTCCGCCGACTCGCCGTACTACCGATCGCTCAACGGCGTCTGGCGGTTCCACTGGTCCCCGAACCCCGCCGAGCGCCCGACGGGGATCGCCGAGGACGACTTCGACGACAGCGGCTGGGATCACGTCACCGTGCCCGGCAACTGGGAGATGCAGGGCTACCCGGAACCGGTCTACCTCAACGTCCGGTACCCGTGGATCGGTTATGAGCAGCCCGCTCCCCCGCTCGTGCCCACCGTCTTCAACCCGGTCGGCTCCTATCGCCGTACCTTCACCGTCCCGCGTGACTGGGCGGGGCGTCGCGTCCTGATCTCCTTCCAGGGCGTCAAATCCGCGTTCTACGTCTGGGTCAACGGCCGACGGGTCGGCTACAGCGAGGACAGCTACACGCCCGCCGAATTCGACGTGAGCCCCTGTCTGCGCCCGGGAGAGAACACCTTGGCCGTCGAGGTCCACCGCTGGTGCACCGGGAGCTGGCTGGAGGACCAGGACATGATCGATGTGTCCGGCATCTTCCGCGACGTGTATCTCTACTCCGTCCCCCACGTGCATGTACACGATCTGTTTGTCCGTACCGAGTTGGACCACGACGTCCGTGACGCGGAGCTCAAGGTGTCCGCGACCCTGCGGTCCACGGGTCCGGAGCCCCACCCCGGCGGCCACCGCGTCCGGGCGACCCTGCACGATGCCGGGGGCGCCCCCGTGCTGTCCCGGAGCGCACTCGCCCGCTTCGCCGAGTCCGGTGAGGCGACCGTCGAGCTGAGCTCCCGGGTCGCCCGGCCCTCGTTGTGGTCGGCCGAACAACCCTGCCTCTACGTCCTGACCCTGGAGCTGACCGATGCGCAGGGCGACACCATCGACATCCGGCGCACCCGCGTCGGGTTCCGCGCCGTTGGCTACGGCCCCGGTGAGCTGACGGTCAATGGCCGGCCCGTCGTCCTCCGCGGGGTCAACCGCCACGAGTGGGACCCCGACCACGGCCAAGCGGTCCCCGAACAGCGGATGATCGAAGACATCCGCATCATGAAGCAGCACAACATCAACGCCGTCCGCACCTCGCACTACCCCAACCACCCGCGCTGGCTGGAGCTGTGCGACGAGTACGGCCTGTATGTGATCGACGAGGCCAACCTGGAGACACACGATCTGCGCGACGTTCTGCCCGCGAGCCTCCCCGAGTGGACCGATGCCTGTGTCGACCGGCTCCGCAGCATGGTGGAGCGCGACAAGAACCATCCCTGCGTCGTGATCTGGTCGCTGGGCAACGAGGCCGGCCGAGGCGGAAACTTCCGGGTCATGGCCGACTGGGTGCACGACCGCGACCCGTCCCGGCCCGTGCACTACGAGGGCATGAACGCGGTCGCCGACATCGAGTCGCGCATGTACGCCGACCCGGACGCCGTCGAGGCGTACGGAAAGTCCGGGAACCCCAAGCCGTACATCCTGTGCGAATACGCGCACTCCATGGGCAACAGCACGGGAAATCTCCGGGAGTACTGGGACGTCATCGACACCCACCCGAATCTGCACGGCGGGTTCATCTGGGACTTCGCCGATCAGGCGATCCGTCTTCCGGTGCCGGGCGCACCCGGCCGCACCTACCTGTCCTTCGGCGGCGACTGGCATCCGGGTCATCCCGACGACGGAAACTTCAGCTGCAACGGTCTCGTCGCCGCGGACCGCACCCCGCACCCGGCTCTGCACGAGGTGAAGAAGGTCTACCAGCCGGTGCGGATCTCGGCCGCGGACCTGGCGGCCGGGACGGTGAAGGTGACCAATCTCCAGCTGTTCACGGGGCTCGAGGCGTACGAACTGCGGTGGGAGGTCACCCGCGACGGCGAGCCCGTCCAGCACGGCGCGCTCGCCGCGCCCAGGACCGGAGCGGGCGAGTCGACGATCGTCCGGCTGCCGTGGGAGCGGCCCGAGAAGCCGGAGCCCGGCGCGGAGTACTGGCTCAACGTCTCCTTCGTCCTCCGCGAGGCGACCCGCTGGGCCGAAGCCGGTCACATCGTCGCCGCGGAGCAGCTCGCGCTCCCTTGGCGCTCCCCGGCACCCGCGCACGATGTGGCCGTACTGCCCGCGCTCCGGGTCGTCCGGACCCCTCGCGCGATCACCGTCACCGGGGCCGATCTCGAACTCGCCCTGGACACGGCGTCCGGCACCCTCAGCACCTATCGTCACCGCGGCCGGACTCTGCTGATCGAGGGGCCGGTCCCGAACTTCTGGCGGGCGCCGACCGACAACGACATCGGCTGGGGCGCGCAGGTCTCGTCCGGTACGTGGCGCGACGCGGGGGTGAGGCGTGCGGTCGGCTCGATCGAGGTCGAGCAGCCGGCCCCCGCCGAGGTGGTGCTCACCGTCGTCGCCACCTTGCCCACCGCTCCTGCCGTCTCCCGGTGGACGACCGTCTTCACGGTGCTCGGTGACGGCGAGGTGCGCGTACGGCACACTCTCACGCCGGGCCCGGGGCTGCCGGATCTGCCGGTGGTGGGCGCGCTGCTGACCGTGCCGGGCCGCTTCGGGACGCTCGGCTGGTACGGACGCGGCCCGCACGAGAACTATCAGGACCGCCGCGACAGCGCGTTCGTAGGCCGCTACAGCCGCTCGACGGACGCACCGGTGGTGCCGTACGCGCGCCCTCAGGCCCTGGGCAATGTCACGGATGTGCGCAGCGCCTCGCTGACCGACCGGGACGGCTCGGGCCTGTCCGTGCTGGCCGAAACCGTCGACGGCGTCGGTCTGTTGGAGATCAGTGCTCTTCATTGCACGCCTTTCGACCTCGAAGGTCCACGACACCCGCATGAGATGAGGTGGCGCGACGACACGATCCTGAGCGTCAACCATCGCCAGATGGGGGTGGGCGGCAACGACTCCTGGGGGGCTCGGCCCTTGGAGCGGTACCTGCTGCACGCCGACCGCGACTACAGCTACGCCTACCGGCTGCGACCGGCCCGATAGCTTCGGCCGGGGCGTGCCGTCAACGCCCCTTGGGCGGTGGTTTCGTTTTCCATGAGCGCCAGAGTAGAAGTCCCCGGACCAGCGGGTGGTGCACTGTCCACAGGCCCGGTCATATGATCACGCCGATGAAGGAGGAGTGATGGAACTGCCCCTGCAGGGCATCACCGTCGTCGCCCTCGAGCAGGCCGTCGCCGCGCCGTTCGCCACCCGTCAGCTCGCGGACCTCGGTGCACGCGTGATCAAGATCGAACGACCGGGCCGAGGTGACTTCGCCCGTGAGTACGACCGGAGCGTCAAGGGGCTCTCCGCCTACTTCGTCTGGATCAATCGTGGCAAGGAGAGTATCGCCCTCGACCTCAAGGACCCCGCTGACCGGTCGCTGCTCGACCGGCTGCTGGCCCGCGCCGATGTCTTCATCCAGAACCTCGGCCCCGGCGCGGCCGACCGGCTGGGCCTCCGCACCGAGACGCTTCGTGCCCGCGATCCGCGCTTGATCACCTGTGATGTCTCCGGATACGGCCCCGAAGGTCCCTACCGCGACAAGAAGGCCTACGACCTGCTGGTTCAGTGTGAGGTCGGGCTGCTGTCGATCACCGGCAGCCCCGACTCCCCGGCCCGTCCGGGCATTTCCATCGCGGACATCGCCGGTGGGATGTATGCCTACACGGGCATTCTGACCGCGCTGTACGAACGCGAGCGCACGGGCCGGGGCTCCGCGCTGTCGGTCTCCCTCTTCGACGCGCTCGCCGAGTGGATGGGGCACCCGTACTTCGCCCAGGCCTACGGCGGCGCACCCATCGCCCGCAGCGGGGCCCGGCACCCGTCCATCTCCCCGTACGGGCACTACGCGTGCGGCGACGGCGCACGCGTGTTCCTGAGCGTGCAGAACGACCGCGAATGGGTGGCCCTCTGCTCACAGGTGCTGCGGCAGCCCGAGCTCATCCGTGACCCGCGTTTCGCCGACAATCCACTGCGCCGGGCACACGACGACGAACTGACGGCCGTCATGGAGGAGGTCTTCGCTCGTCATACGGCGGACGGGCTCCTCGCCCTCCTCGACGGCGCCGGCATCGCCAACGCCCGCTTGCGCACCGTCGGGGAGTTCGCCGACCATCCGCAGTTGACGGCACGCGAGCGCTGGCGTGACTTCGGCTCGCCCGCAGGGCCGCTGCGCGGTCTGTTGCCGCCCGTCGAGGTACGGGGCAGGGAAGCGGCCATGGGCGCGGTGCCCGCCGCCGGGGAGCATACGGCGGCGATCCGGGCCGAGTTCTCGACGACTTCGCAGGCCGACGCGCACGAGTGACGCACGCCGTCGGATCCCGAAGGTGACCCTGCCAGTGGTACGCACCGGGTGCGTACCACGCGGAGAGGACTGGGTGGGGCGATCTTCGAGGAGCAGGCTCTTCCTCAGCACCGCACATCACGCGAGGAAGGCTTGATCATGACCGTTCAGGGACAGCACTCCGTCCAGGAGTACGACGTCACGACCCCGGCTCTCGGCAGGGCCGGGGGCCGGGCCGACGACCGGACTCAGGGCCGGCCCCGGAGCCGGGCGGCCACGGCGACCCTGTGGTCGGCGGGCTGGTCGGCACCGGTACAGCGGCCGAGCAGCGGCTTCGAGGAGAACTGGTCGGAGACCGGGTTCGCTCAGCAGTCCGTGCGGCAGATCGTCCGCCTCACCGGAAGGGGCACTGCGGCCCGCATCCGGCTGTCGAACCGTTTCGGCACCGAGCCCCTGACCGTCAGCGCCGCGACTCTCGCGCTGACCGACGAGGGTGCCGCCACCCACCCCGGCACCATGAGGCAGTTGTCGTTCGGCGGAGCTACCTCGGTGACGATCCCCGCCGGTGGTGAGACCGTCGGCGATGCGACGGGACTGCTGGTGGAACCGTTCGACTCGGTGACCGTGACCCTGTACTTCGAGGAGCCCACCGGGCCCTCGACATTCCACTCGCAGGCGTATGCCAACAGCTACCGCGCCACGGGCGACCGCACGGCCGACGTCGGCGGTGAGGGCTTCGACGAGGTCACCCATTCCTGGTACTACCTCTCCGACGTCGAACTGTCGGGGAGCGCCACTCCCTTCGACACGGTGGTGGCTTTCGGGGACTCCATCACGGACGGCTACGGGTCCACCGTAGGGGCGAACCACCGCTACCCCGACGCGCTCGCCGAGCGCCTCACCACCGCGGGCCGGCCGCTGGCCGTCGTCAACGCGGGGATCGGTGGAAACCTCATGCTCAACGACTCCGCCTGGTACGGCGACCGGGCCGTGGACCGGTTCGAACGCGATGTTCTCGACAAGCCCGGTGTCCGCTCCGTGGTGGTGTTCGCGGGACTCAACGACATCGGCTTCAGCGAGGTGGACCTGCCGACGTACAAGCCCAACCCGGACGTCACGGTGGCGGAGTTGACCGCCGGATACCGACAGTTGATCGAGCGGGCTCACAGCCGTGGTGTCAAGGTCATCGGCGCGACCATCCTGCCGTTCAAGGGGTCGGAGTACCACACCCCGGCGGCCGAGGCGAAGCGCGTCGCGCTCAACGAGTGGATCCGCACCTCCGGTGCGTACGACGGGGTCGCCGACTTCGACCGGGCTCTGGCCTCGCCCGACGACCCCCAGGTGCTGCACCCGGCATACGACAGTGGTGACCGCAAGCACCCCAACGACGCCGGCTACCGGGTCATGGCCGAGGCCATCGAACTCGACGTCCTCTGAACGAAGATCAGACTCTTGCCGTGAGCCGCGTATCGCGCCGGACGAGCGCGGCATACGGGCCCGCACCCGCGAGCAGTTCCTGATGGGTGCCGCGCTCGGCGATCCGACCGCCGTCAAGGACGACGATCTGGTCGGCGTCGCGGATCGTGGAGAGCCGGTGCGCGATGGTGATCGTCGTCCGCCCCTCGGACAAGGCGTCGATGGCCTTCTGCACGGCGTGCTCGGTACGGGTGTCCAGCGCGCTGGTCGCCTCGTCCAGGACGAGCACGGGCGGGTCACGCAGGATGGTCCGGGCTATCGCCAGCCGCTGCTTCTCACCGCCGGAAAAGCGATAGCCACGCTCTCCCACGAGAGTGTCGTAGCCGTCGGGCAGGGAGGCGATGTGGTCGTGGATCTGTGCCGCCCGCGCGGCGGCCCTGATCTCGTCGTCCGTCGCATCGGGCTTGGCGAAGCGGAGATTGTCGGCGACAGAGGCGTGGAAGAGATAGGTCTCCTGCGAGACCACTCCGACCGCACGGGCGAGCGTGTCGAAGTCGAGGTCGCGGACGTCGACTCCGTCGATCAGCACTCGGCCGCCGGTGACGTCGTAGAGCCGGGGGACGAGATAGCTGAGCGTGCTCTTGCCCGAGCCCGTCGGCCCCACGACGGCCAGGCTGCTTCCGGCCGGAACGGACAGGTCGATGTCCGAGAGGGTCTCCGCCGACGGGTCGTAGGAGAAGGAGACGGAGTCGAAGCGGATCTCACCGCGGATCTTCTCCAGCCGCACCGGCTTCTCGGGCTCGGCGATGTCCACGGGCAGATCGAGGTACTCGAAGATGCGGTGGAAGAGGGCCAGGGAGGCCTGCATCTGCACACCGGTGGACAGCAGGCTGACCGTGGGGCGGAAGAGTCCCTGCTGGAGGGAGACGAAGGCGACGAGCGTACCGATCGAGATATCCGGCCCGTCCGCCCGCAGGGCTATTCCGGCCGCCCAGTAGATGACGGCGGGCATGGCGGCCATGACGATGCCGATGACGGACATCTTCCACCGCCCGGCCATGTTCGCCCGCACTTCGAGCCCGACCAGCCGCTCGGACTCCTTCTCGAAGGCCGTGGTCAGGGAGTCGGCACGGCCCATCGTGCGGCCGAGCAGGATCCCGCTGACGGACAGCGATTCCGTGACCATGGCAGCCATGGACGCCATCTGATGCTGACGCTGGGAGGTGATCTTCTTGCGCTCGCTGCCGACGCGGCGGCTGATCCATACGAACACCGGCAGGAGAAGGAGCGAGACGACGGTCAGGCGCCAGTCCAGGGCGAGCATCGCCACGACCGTGGCGACCACACTGGTGAGGTTGGAGACCAGGGAGGTGGCGGTGGACGTCACGGTCGCCTGCATGCCACCGATGTCATTGGCGATCCGGGACTGCACCTCGCCGGTGCGGGTCCTGGTGAAGAAGGCCAGCGGCATGCTCTGGAGCCGGCCGTAGACCGCGGTCCGCAGATCGTGCATGACGCGCTGGCCGACCGTGGTGGAGATGAGGGTCTGCAGAACGCCGAAGACGCTGTTCACGACGGCTGCGGCGATCATGCCGAGAGCCAACAGGCTCAGCAGGCCGGTGCGGCCGTCCGGAATGGCGACGTCGAGGACCTCGCGCAACAGGAACGGCGAGGCCACCGAGACGAGCGAGGAGGCGGCGACGAGCAGCCCGACGAGGGCGAGCCGGCCGCGATAGGGGCGGAAGAGGCGGAGGATACGGCGCAGCTGCGCGGGTTGCTCCGGGTCTGCGGGCGGGGGCGTCCAGTCCGGTTCGTCGTGACGCATGGGCTCCTTCAGAGGGGTCGGGGCAGCGAGGTGAATCTCCCACCGTTCACCGAGCATAGCTCACTGTTACCTATGCTCACAATGCACTGCGTCCTGGTATTCTGTTGATCATGACCGCTCCCGATCCGTCCGGGCAGCTCGCCGAGCAGCTGCTGCGCCTCACTCGCCGGCTCCACCGCGCGCAGAAGCGTTACCTCGACCCGGTCGGCATCACGCCCGCCCAGTCCCGGCTGCTCCGCACCGTCTCGCACTACGAGGAACCACCGCGCATGGCGGATCTGGCGCAGCGCCTCGAGGTCGTGCCCCGGGCGGTCACCACGCTGGTCGACGCGCTGGAGGCCAACGGGGCGGTGCGCCGGGTGCCGGACCCGACCAATCGCCGGGTCATCCGGATCGAGATCACCGACCAGGGCCGGTCGACGCTGCGCGCGCTGCGCAAGGCCCGGCGGACGGCCGTGGAGGACATACTCGCCCCGCTGAGCACCGAACAGCGCGTGGTGCTCGGCAGCCTGCTGGACGAGCTCATGGCGGGCCCGGAGCGCGGCTGCTGACGCGCCGCGCAGTGCGCGCGGGGCACATGCCCGGTGACGCGCAAGGGCGGGCCCGCAGGGCGCTCTGGCCCCGCGAACCCGCCCCGGGTGAGCGGTCAGCAGCCCTGGCGGTCCTCCGTCAGGTCCCCCTGTGCCGTGGCCAGAGTCCGGTCGTAGCAGACTCCCGGACCGTACAGGCGGTAGCGCTCACGCGAGACGCCCGTCGCGTGCCGCTGGTCGCGGGGCACGTTCTGGTTGTAGGCCGCGTCACCCGTGTAGGTGTTGTCCAGCCGCGACCATCCCACGCGTCGATGTCCACGCAGCGTGACCGTGTCCGCCCGGTCGCCCATGGTCATGACCGTGCGCAGCCGGTCTCCCGCGCCGATGGTGATCTCACCGTCCATGCTGTACGCGCGCCGGGCCCCGGTCGTGGTCGCGGGGCCGCGACCGTCGACCGTCACCGTTTCGTCGTCGCTCCAACGGGCCCGCAGCGCGTCCGTCGACTCGCCGTCGGTCCAGCGGTGGACGGAAGTACCGGCGACCTTCCGGGCGACGGTCGTCGTGACCCGCCCGTGGGAGGTGTCCACATAGCCCGCGACCGTGAGGGAATGCCCGCCCTCGGAGGTCAGCCGGTGCTCCGTGCCGGGCTTGTACTCCGTGGTGCTGGCGAGGTCCCCCACCGTGTGTGCGGTGAGCGCACCCGTGACGCGGGTGGCTTTCGCGTCCTGCCAGACCAGGATGTTGGTGGGGGTACTCCAGCCGCTCTGGCCCTCGGGCACTCCGGCGACCGAGACGGCGACGCGGTGCGGCTTGCCGTCGTTCAACAGGCCGGCGAAGGGCGTGAGGTCGTACTCCACGGGCCGGACGTCGAAGGCACGTGGCCCGGGAATGACGTACCAGAGGAAGGGATTGGACCAGCCGCCCGTCCACACGGTCGGGAAGGGCGCGGCGATCCCGGCGAGCCGGCCGTCCACCGAGACCTGCACCTCCCGGTACGGGCCGTTCTTGGCCTTGCACGAGTAGGGAGCCGCGTCCGGCACGGTGAGGTACCAGAACTCCTCACAGCCTCCGCCGGAGCCGGTGGCGTACACCTCGGCCACGATCCGCTCGCTGTTGCGCGGTGTGGTGAGGCGCCCTTCGTGGACGCCGCCCTCGGTGCGCGCCCCGTCCAGGGTCAGGACCTTGTCCGGGGTGTGGGCCGGCTTCACCCGGCCCTCGGCCGCGTAGAAGGTCAGGGTCACCTTGACCTTGATGACGCCGGTGTAGGTGTCGTTCACGAGGTTGCCGATGAGCATCTCGACGGGCTGAGCGGAGCGCAGGGTCGCCGCGTAACGGGTGACGTCCTTCTCCACGTTCCAGGCGATGCCCTCGGGCGACGGTTCCGGTGTGGAGGTGCGCAGGACCTCCACACCGCCGATCCGAAGGTAGCCCAGACGGTCGTACTGCCGTCCGGCGACGGACCCTTCGAGTCGCAGGACGACCTTGTTCCAGCGATCGCCACATCCTTCGGGGGGAGTGTAGGAGCTCTTGTAGGGCGTGTAGTCGCGGAACTCGGTCTGGGCGACGGTCACTTTGCACGAGGTGGTGT
Organism: Streptomyces syringium; assembly: GCF_017876625.1. Taxonomy (NCBI): domain Bacteria; kingdom Bacillati; phylum Actinomycetota; class Actinomycetes; order Kitasatosporales; family Streptomycetaceae; genus Streptomyces; species Streptomyces syringium. Next base: position 6,741,729 of record NZ_JAGIOH010000001.1, on the reverse strand, counting down.
TCGGGGTGGCCACGGGCGGCGTGGCGGTGACCGGGTCGTGCCAGTCGGTGCCGAACTCTGGGGGCGGTTCCGCGGCCGCGGCGGGGCTCGCGCCCAGCGCCAGGCCGACGGCCGCGGCGCACAGCGCGAGAAGCAGTCGTCTCGGTCTCATGGGGCAGGAGTGAAGCGTGCCGTACCGCGGCGCGCCAGAGCCTCTTTGGCCTGATCCGTCGACCGCGCGAAAAACCAGTTGAATTCGGCACTCCTGAAACGCGAACCTTTCACTTCTCCCACCAGCCACCCCGACCCTGGGACGTCATGCAGATTCGCGACCTTCCGTATACCGATCCCGGCATCCCTGATGTCCGGTCAGGCCCGCGTTTCCTCCTCTGGCTCGGGCGGAATCAGCTGTCCGGCCAACTGAAGGCCATGCTGTGGGGCGTTCTGCACATGGCGGCAGTGGCCGTGTTCCCTGTGGCTGTGGGCTTCGCGGTACAGGCCGTCGTCGACCGGTCCGGCGCCCGTCTGGCAATGGCCGGCGGTCTGATGGCGCTGCTCGGGGCACTGACCGCGCTGGGCGACACCATGCTGCACCGCACGGCGGTGACGAACTGGATCACAGCCGCCGCCCGGGTGCAGCAGCTACTGGCCCGCAAGACGGCCGAGTTGGGCTCGGCGCTGACCCGGCGCGTCGCGGCGGGCGAGGTCGTCGCGGTATCGACGGGTGATGTCGAGAAGATCGGCTGGTTTGTGGAGGCCCTGTCGCGGTTCGCCTCCGCGGCGGTCACGACGCTCGCGGTGTGCGTGGCGCTGGTGATCTACCAGCCCGCACTCGGCCTGGTGATCGCGATCGGTGTGCCCGTGCTGACGCTGGCGGTCCTGCCTCTGCTGCCGCCCGCGACGAAGCGGGCCGACGAACAGCGTGAGAAGGCGGGCCGGGCCACCGAGCTGGCGTCGGACACGGTGGCGGGGCTGCGGGTGCTGCGCGGCATCGGCGGCGAGGAGCTGTTCCTCACCCGCTACCGCCGTGCCTCGCAAGAGGTGCGCAAGGCGGCGGTACGCAGTGCCCGGATGTGGGCGCTGATCGCGGCGGTGCAGGTGGCGCTGCCGGGGCTGCTGCTGATCGCGGTGGTCTGGTACGGGGTCGGGCTGGCCCAGGACGGCCGGATCGGTGTCGGCGAGCTGGTGACGGTCTACGGCGTCGTGACGTTCCTGCTGTTCCCTCTGCGCCAGTTCGAGGAGATCGCCATGGCGTACTCCTTCTCACGGCCGTCCGCGCAGCGCGCCGCCCGGGTCCTGGCCCTGCGGCGTACCGACCCCTCGACGGACGGCGAAGCCCGGGGCATGGTGCTCACCGGCGACCTGTACGACCCCGAGAGCGGGCTCCTGGCTCCCGCCGGGCTGCTGACCACGGTGGTGTGCGGCGATCCGGACGTCGCCGGACGGCTCGCCGACCGGCTGGGCGGACACGCGGCGGAGGGCCCGGAGGGAGTGCCGTCGGCGTTGCTCGGCGGGGTGGCGCTGGACGAGGTGCCGCTGGACGAGGCCCGTGCCGCGGTTCTCGTCCAGGACAAGGACCCGGTGCTGACGTCCGGGACCCTCGCGGAGTTGCTGGACGTGCCCTCTTCGGGCGCGGTCGACGCCGACGCGGCGCTGGGCGCCGCGCAGTGCAAGGACGTGCTGGCCGCCCTCGCCCAGGCCTCGGTGGACGATTCCGGCGACCCGATGCGGACACGGATCACCGAGCGGGGCCGCTCGCTGTCCGGCGGGCAGCGGCAGCGGCTGGCGTTGGCCCGGTCGCTGGTGACCGACCCCGAGGTGCTGGTGCTGGACGAGCCGACCTCGGCGGTCGACTCGCATACGGAGGCGCGCATCGCGGAGGGGGTGCGGAGCTTGCGGGAGGGGCGCACCACGGTGGTGTTCTCCTCCAGTCCGCTGCTGCTGGACCGGGCCGACCGCGTGGTGTTCGTCCGCGACGGCCGGGCCGCCGCGGTGGGCACGCACCGCGAACTGCTGCGGGACGACTCCGCGTACCGGGCCGTCGTCACCCGTGAGCCGGACGAGGAGCTGGGCACGGAGCTCGCAGAGCTGAAGAAGACCGAGCACATCGAGGAGTCGGCATGATCGGCGTGGCGCCACCGGCGCACGACCCGGCCGCACCGGAGTCGGCGACGACTTTGCCGGTCGGCAGGCCCGCGACGGTGCGGGCGTATGTGAGCGGCCTGCTCCGCAGGCATCGGACGGCGTTCGTCCTGTTGGTGTCGGTCAACGCGATCGCCGTGATCGCCTCCATGGTCGGCCCGTACCTGTTGGGCGGGCTGGTGGAGGACCTGTCGTCGGGCAAGGACGATCTCCATTTGGGCCGCGTCATCGCGCTCTTCGCGGTCGCGCTGGCCGTACAGACGCTGTTCGTACGCATGGTGCGGTTGCGTGGGGCGGTGCTGGGCGAGCGGATGCTTGCGGATCTGCGCGAGGACTTTCTGGTGCGGTCGGTGGCGCTGCCGCCGAGCGTGCTGGAGCGGGCCGGGACCGGGGACCTGCTGTCGCGGATCACCACCGACATCGACCGGCTCGCCAACGCCATGCGCGAGGCGGTGCCCCAGCTGGCGGTGGGCTTCGTATGGGTCGCGTTGCTGTTGGGCGCGCTGACCTTGACCGCGCCGCCGCTGGCGCTGTGCGTGCTGATCGCGCTGCCGTTGCTGCTCGTCGGCTGCCGCTGGTACTTCCGGCGGGCTCCCGCTGCCTACCGTTCCGAGGCCGCGGGGTACGCCGCGGTCGCGGCGTCCCTCGCGGAGACCGTGGACGCGGGGCGGACCATCGAGGCCCACCGGCTCGGGCAGCGTCGGGTCGCACTCTCCGACCAACGGATTTCCGAGTGGACGCAATGGGAGCGCTACACCCTGTGGCTGCGCTCGGTCCTCTTTCCGGTGATCAATGTGACGCACGCCCTGCTGTTCGGCTCGGTGCTGATCATCGGCGGCGTCTTCGTCCTGGAGGGCTGGATCTCGGTCGGCCAGCTGACGACGGGAGCGCTCTTCGCCCAGATGCTCATCGATCCGATCGGACTGATCCTGCGCTGGTACGACGAGCTGCAGGTCGCCCAGGTGTCGCTGGCGCGGCTGGTGGGGGTGCGGGAGATCGAACCGGAGGAGGCAGACGAGCGGGTGAGCCCGGTGGGCCGGGACGTCAAGGCGGACGAGGTCCGCTTCGGCTACTCGGCGGGCCAGGACGTCCTGCACGGGGTGTCCCTCGATGTCCCGCATGGCAGCCGGGTGGCGCTGGTCGGGCCGTCCGGCGCCGGCAAGTCGACCCTGGGCCGGCTGCTGGCGGGGATCTACGCACCGCGCTCCGGCGCGGTGACCCTCGGCGGCGCCGAACTGGCGCGGATGCCCACGGAGCGGGTGCGCAGGCACGTGGCGCTGGTCAACCAGGAGCACCACGTCTTCGTGGGCTCGCTGCGCGACAATCTGCTGCTGGCCCGTACGACGGCCGAGGACGGCGAGCTGTGGGCGGCGCTCGGCGCGGTGGACGCCGACGGCTGGGCGCGGGCACTGGAGGAGGGGCTCGACACGGAGGTCGGGTCGGGCGGTGCGACGCTCACCCCGGCCCAGGCGCAGCAGATCGCGCTGGCCCGGCTGGTCCTCGCCGATCCGCACACCCTGGTGCTGGACGAGGCGACTTCGCTGCTGGATCCGCGCGCGGCCCGGCACCTGGAGCGGTCGCTGGCGAAGGTGCTCGAAGGCCGGACGGTCGTGGCCATCGCCCACCGGTTGCACACCGCGCACGACGCGGATGTGATCGCGGTGACGGAGGACGGCCGGATCAGCGAGCTGGGCAGCCACGACGAGCTGGTCGCGGCCGATGGCGCGTACGCGGCGCTGTGGCGGTCCTGGCACCAGTAGCCACGTGGTGATCGAGCGGCTCCCCGGCCACACGGCCGGGGAGCCGTGTCGGGGCCGGTGGTCCGGGACGGTCAGATGTATCCGAGGGCGCCGAGCCCACCGAACCCGCCGAGCACCATGAAGGCGGGCATGAGTACCTTCAACTCCACCCAGCTGCCGGCCCGGAAGCGCATGGCCTTCGGCGGGCCGAGCGGGTACCAGCGCTTGCGGCCTATGGGGATGGGCCACAGGATCGGGCATCCCGAGACGGTGAGCGCGTCCCCGATGTCGTGCACGAGCGCGCCGAGGATTATCGGCAGGCCGAGCCACATGTACTCCTGGCCCGGATCGGTGAAGAGCCAGCCGGCGCCGTTGCCCGGCTCGTTGAGAATCCCGGCGAGGATCCACGCGCTGGTCGCGCCGAGCAGCCAGACCAGGACGTCGCTGGAGGTCCGGGCCATCCGCCACAGCAGCCCCTCGACGGCGAGGACCAGGTGGACGAAGAGGATGCCGAGCACGGCCCAGCGGCCACCGGTCATGGCCAGCGCCGAGGCGCCGACCCCTATCAGCACCGCCCACAGCCAGGTGTGGGTGAGGGTGCGATGGCCGCCGTTGCGACGGGGGTCGCTCTGTGTCCTGGTGGCCTTGTAGACGGTGTGCGAGAGCTTGTCGATGATCTCGCAGAGCCAGCGCGAGATCGGACCGAACGCACGGGATATCGTGGCCGATTTGTGGTCGAGGTCGGGGGCGAGCGCCGCACCCGCGCAGATCAGCGCACCGGCGACGAGCACCGGCCAGGGCATCGGGTGGCCGGCCCCGGCCACCGCGGCGCCCACTCCCAGCCAGGCGGCGGCTCCGGAAAGCGAGTGCGCCGGTCCCATCATGGTCGTTCCACCTCAATTGGCCCTCTGATTGGCGACGTCTCGCGTTTCTGACGCCCGGTCGGCCACTCAGCGTAGCGCCCGGATGATCACCGTTCGACCGGCCGGTTCCCTGATCCGGTCCGGGGCCAGGCAGTATGGAGGCGTGACCCTTATCGATCAGATGCCGAGCAATGCCGATCCCGATGCCCTCTTCGAAGCTTTCTCGACCTGGGCCGAGGAGCGCGGCATCTCGCTGTACCCCGCGCAGGAGGAGGCGCTGATCGAGGTGGTCTCCGGGGCGAATGTGATCTTGTCCACGCCCACCGGCTCGGGCAAGAGCCTCGTCGCGGCCGGTGCGCACTTCACCGCGCTCGCCAACGACCAGGTGACCTTCTACACCGCACCCATCAAGGCTCTCGTCTCGGAGAAGTTCTTCGACCTGTGCAAGCTGTTCGGCACGGAGAACGTCGGCATGCTCACGGGTGACGCCTCGGTCAACGCCGACGCGCCCGTGATCTGCTGCACGGCCGAGGTGCTCGCCTCCATCGCGCTGCGGGACGGCAAGGACGCCGACATCGGCCAGGTCGTCATGGACGAGTTCCACTTCTACGCGGAGCCGGACCGGGGCTGGGCGTGGCAGATCCCGCTGCTGGAGCTGCCGCAGGCGCAGTTCATTCTGATGTCGGCGACGCTCGGTGATGTGTCCCGGTTCGAGGAGGACCTGACCCGGCGCACGGGCCGGCCCACCTCGGTGGTCCGGTCCGCGACCCGGCCGGTGCCGCTGTCCTACGCGTACCGCACGACGCCGCTGACCGAGACGCTGACCGAGCTGCTGCAGACCCGGCAGGCACCGGTGTACATCGTGCACTTCACGCAGGCGGCGGCCGTGGAGCGGGCTCAGGCGCTGATGAGCATCAACATGTGCTCGCGCGAGGAGAAGGACGAGATCGCCAAGCTGATCGGCAATTTCCGCTTCACCACCAAATTCGGCCGGAACCTCTCGCGCTATGTGCGCCACGGTATCGGCGTGCACCACGCGGGGATGCTGCCGAAGTACCGGCGGCTGGTGGAGCGGCTGGCGCAGGCGGGTCTGCTGAAGGTCATCTGCGGTACGGACACGCTCGGCGTCGGGGTCAATGTGCCGATCCGCACCGTGCTGTTCACCGCGCTCACCAAGTACGACGGCCAGCGGGTGCGCACGCTGCGGGCCCGGGAGTTCCACCAGATCGCGGGGCGTGCCGGGCGGGCCGGCTTCGACACGGCCGGCTTCGTCGTGGCGCAGGCTCCCGAGCACGTGGTCGAGAACGAGAAGGCGCTGGCCAAGGCCGGCGACGACCCGAAGAAGCGCCGCAAGGTGGTCCGTAAGAAGGCTCCCGAGGGCTTCGTCAACTGGGGCGAGAACACCTTCGAGAAGCTGATCGTCTCGGAGCCCGAGCAGCTCACCTCGCGCTTCCGGGTCACGCACACGATGCTCCTGTCGGTCATCGCACGGCCCGGCAACGCCTTCGAGGCGATGCGCCGGCTGCTGGAGGACAACCACGAGCCCCGCAGGAATCAGCTGCGGCACATCCGCCGGGCCATCGCGATCTACCGTTCGCTGCTGGACGGCGGTGTCGTCGAGCAGCTCGACAGGCCCGACGCCGAGGGCCGGATCGTGCGTCTGACCGTGGACCTCCAGTCGGATTTCGCGCTCAACCAGCCGCTGTCGACCTTCGCGCTCGCCTCCTTCGAACTTCTCGACCCCGAGTCGCCCTCGTACGCCCTCGACATGGTCTCGGTGGTGGAGTCGACGCTGGACGACCCGCGGCAGATCCTGGCGGCGCAGCAGAACAAGGCGCGCGGCGAAGCGGTCGCCGTGATGAAGGCGGACGGCGTCGAGTACGAGGACCGCATGGAGCGGCTCATGGACGTCACCTATCCCAAGCCCCTGGAAGAGCTGCTGTCCCACGCCTACGACGTCTACCGCAAGAGCCACCCGTGGGTCGGGGACCACCCGCTCTCGCCGAAGTCGGTCATCCGTGACATGTACGAGCGCGCGATGACGTTCACCGAATTCACCTCCTACTACGACCTGGCGCGCACCGAGGGCATCGTGCTGCGCTACCTCGCCGGCGCGTACAAGGCGCTGGACCACACCGTCCCGGACGATCTCAAGTCCGACGACTTCGAGGACCTGATCGCCTGGCTCGGCGAGATGGTGCGCCAGGTCGACTCCAGCCTGCTGGACGAGTGGGAGCAGCTGGCCAACCCCGAGACCGAGACCGCCGAGGAGGCCCAGGAGCGCGCCGACCAGGTCAAGCCGGTCACCGCCAACGCGCGCGCCTTCCGGGTGCTGGTGCGCAACGCGATGTTCCGCCGCGTGGAGCTGGCCGCCCTCGACAAGGTCGGCGAGCTGGGCGAGATGGACGCCGAGGCCGGCTGGGACGAGGACCGCTGGGGCGAGGCCATGGACGCCTACTGGGACGAGTACGAGGACCTGGGCACCGGTCCCGACGCGCGCGGCCCGAAGCTGCTGCGGATCGAGGAGAAGCCGGAGGACGGGCTGTGGCGCGTCCGGCAGACCTTCGCCGACCCCAACGGCGATCATGACTGGGGCATCTCCGCGGAGGTGGACCTCGCCGCCTCGGACGAGGAGGGCCGCGCGGTGGTGCGGGTGATGGAGGTCGGTCAGCTGTAGCCTCCGAGGCGCCGCCCGTGTGGCGCGCACCGGAAGCGAAGGAGCACCGATGTCCAGTCCCGCCGACCGGCTGGTCGATCTGCTCGATCTGGAGCAGATCGACCTGAACATCTTCCGCGGCCGGAGCCCGGACGAGTCGCTCCAACGCGTGTTCGGCGGGCAGGTGGCCGGGCAGGCGCTGGTCGCGGCCGGCCGGACCACCGACGGTGAGCGCCCGGTTCACTCCCTCCACGCGTACTTCCTGCGACCGGGGCAGCCCGGCGTGCCGATCGTGTACCAGGTGGAACGGGTGCGCGACGGGCGTTCCTTCACCACGCGGCGCGTGGTGGCCGTCCAGCAGGGCCGTACGATCTTCAATCTCACCGCCTCCTTCCATCAGCCCGAGCCGGGCTTCGAGCATCAGGTGGCGATGCCGGAAGTGCCCGGTCCCGAGGAGCTGCCCCGGCTCGCGGACGAGATCCGCGAGCATCTCGGGGAGCTGCCGAGCGCACTGCGCCACATGGAACGGCGGCTGGCCTTCGACATCCGGTACGTGGACCGGCTGCGCTGGACCACGCGGGAGTTCTCGGAAGCGCAGCCGCGCAGCGCCGTGTGGATGCGGACGGTGGGGCCGCTCGGCGACGACCCTCTGGTCCATACCTGCGCTGTCACCTACGCCAGCGACATGACGCTGCTCGACGCGGTGCGCATCCCGGTCGAGCCGCTGTGGGGCCCACGTGGCTTCGATATGGCGTCACTCGACCACGCCATGTGGTTCCACCGTCCGTTCCGCGCCGATGAGTGGTTCCTCTACCAGCAGGAGTCGCCCATCGCGACGGGCGCCAGGGGCCTGGCCCGGGGGCAGATCTTCGACCGCGAGGGCAGACTCGTCACTTCTGTGATGCAGGAGGGGTTGTTCCGCAAGGTCACGTGAGCCACCGCCGGGTCGCCGCGGGCGCGCGGAGCGCCTCATGTGCGGCGCCGCAGCCAATCCCACAGCCCTCGTGGCCGGACCGGTTCGGTCACAGCTTCGGTGCCCGTCACGGGCTCGGCGGGTGACGGCACCGGACCGGGTCGTACGTCCGGGGCGGGGGCGGGCCGCACCGCGCGGGCCTGTGCCAACGCGGCGGTCAAGCGGTGCCGGTGCCACTCGATCTCATCCGGGTCCTCCGCCAGGATCACGGATTCGATCACCTCGTGGGCGGCCATCGCGTCCGACCGCGCGGGGACGAGAGTCGGCCGCAGCCCGGTCACATAAGCCCGCTCGTTCTCGTCCGGCACGCCGGCGGCCAGGTCTTCGGGGGTGAGCACGGACGCGGTGACCGCCGCCCGCTCCCATGGGTCATCGGTCTGGGCCAGCAACTGATCGATCCTGCGGGCGCGCCAGGATCGCCCGCGGCGGTCCTCGCGCTCCTCCAGCGCCGTGCGCAAGAGGGAAGGCGTACGGCCGGTCAGGAGCTCGGGATTACGGTCGGCGAAGTCCACGAGATCCGCGGCCAGGTAGTGCCAGACGACGGCTCGGTACCGGTTGACGTAGAAGCGCACGGGTGCGAAACAACCGCCGCGGGCGAGTCGTCCGAAGCGGGCCGGGCTGATCCCCATCAGTTCGGCGCCCTCGGCGGTGCCGACCACCCACAACCGTGAGCGCAGTCCTTCAGGGAATCCGTCGGCGCTCCGATGGTGTTCGATCTCCGCCCGGCTGACCCTCCGTCGACGACCGGGACCGGACGCCACCGTCCGTACCGCCCCGAGCTGCACCGCCAGCTCGAACTCGCGCGGCTTGAGCTCCAGCTCCCGTGCCGCCCTTCCGAACGCGACGCTTTCCTCGGTCGCGCTCCGCATCTCGCACTGTCGCACCGCCATGACATCCTCCCCGCCACCGGTTCATCACTGACAGTGACGACGATAGTGGCGGGTGGCGACATCGCGTCGACCCTGTGGATAACTCCGTTCCGGGCTGGGGGCGGGGTCGGCGCCGCACGTCAGCGAGTGCGGCCGGCGGCCTCGCCCCGGCCGTCCTGCTGCCGCGACGCGACGCTCAGGTGCTCACCGACACGATTGACGAGCAGCGTCATCTCATAGGCGACTTGGCCGATGTCGGCATCGGCGTCACCGAGGACGCACAGACAACTCCCGTCGCCTGCGGCCGTCACGAACAGCACACCTTCATCGAACTCGACCATCGTCTGACGGACCTTGCCCGCCCGGAAGTGGCGGCCGGTCCCTTTCGCCAGACTGTGCAGCCCCGACGCGACCGCCGCCAAGTGCTCGGCGTCCTCTCGCTCGAGGTCGGCGCTCGCACCCGTCACCAGCCCGTCGTTGGACAGCACCAGCGCATGACGTATTTGCTCCACCCGCTTGGTCAGGTCGTCCAGCAGCCAGTCGAGTCCCTTGGCCATTGCCATAATGCCCCGCCTCCCCGTTCCGTGTTTTCCCCGTAACTGCCGTGCCAGCCTTGCTCACCTACGCCCCGTCGGCAACCCGCCCGGCCCGTCGGCACGTGCCTGTTGGCCAGTTGGCACAAGATGAGGACATGGCACGGAAAATGAGCAAGGAACAGCGGCAGGCCTTCCTTTCCGAAGGCACCCGCGCCGGAAAACTCTCCACGGTGCGCGCCGACGGCAGTCCGCACATCGCACCCATTTGGTTCCTGCTGGACCGGGACGATCTCATCTTCAATACCGGAGAGAACACGGTCAAGGGCCGTAATCCCGCCCGGGACGGCCGCGTGGCGCTCTGCATGGAGTTGCTGGTTCGCGTCCGCGTCGACAAAGTAGTGGCTCGGGCCGGTGTCGCCGAGTAACCGGCGCTCTCGGTGCGTGTCCTCCGCGCGCCGAGCGGTCGATCGCAGCAGTGAAGGAGTCATCGCGTGAGCAACGACCCGGCCCGGGTGAGGGAATTCTTCACAGCGCGTGCCGATGGCTGGGACGCCAAGTTCCCCGGGGACGGTCCCGCGTACGACGCGGCCGTCGCCGACCTCGGCCCGCGCGACGGCGACACGGTGCTGGACGCCGGGTGCGGCACGGGGCGGGCGCTGCCGGCGCTGCGTTCGGCCGTCGGCCCGCGTGGAGCGGTGCTGGGCGCGGACCTCACCCCCGCGATGCTGAACGCGGCCGTCCGGGCCGGCCGGCATCACCACGGCCTGCTGATGGTCGCGGATGTCGGCCGGCTGCCTCTGCGCGACGGTTCGGTCGACGCGGTCTTCGCGGCCGGGCTCATCGCTCATCTCGCCGATGCCACGGCCGGCCTTCGGGAGTTGGCCAGGGTCGTACGGCCGGGCGGCCGGCTCGCGCTCTTCCATCCCATCGGCCGTGCCGCGCTCGCGGCCCGCCAGGGCCGCACGCTGACGCCGGAGGACCAGCGCGCCGAGCCCCGGCTGCGCCCCTTGCTGGCCGACGGCGGCTGGGACCTCGTCTCCTACACGGATGAGGACACCCGTTTCCTCGCACTCGCCGTCCGCCGGGGCCGACCGGGCCCGAATCGGCCATGAGCACTCCGGCGGATGCCACGGATCGCGGTTCCGGCGGCTTCGCCGGGCGCTCTCCCGCGCAATCGCCGTAGGTTCAACTCCACTTCGGGCGGGAACACTTGAACGACGCAGGACTAGCCGCTCACGGGGCAGGTGATCCGCGTGTTCCATAAATTCCGCAAGCGCCTCGAAGAAGCCCGCCGGCCGTCCCCTGTGCCGCCGCCGGCGAATCGGCAGCGCAATCTCTTCGAGGCGGCGGCCACTTATGTGGCCGCGTGTGCCGAGAACGATCTCGACGGGAGTGCGGAGGCGGCTCGCTGGGTTTCGCCGGAGGCTCTCAGCTTCGGGGTGAACGAACTGGCCTGCCGAGCTGTCATCGCGCTCGCCCGTGAACACGATGAGTCACCACGCACCGTGGCCCGGTCCCTTCTCGGGTTGCCTGCCGCCTGAGTCCGGGCTCGCTCCCCCGCCTGTCGTTCCGCTCTCGGCGTTGTTTCACCCGGCCCGTAGCGGAGCACCGACGTCGTGCATGTGGCCGAGCGCCTGTCGGTAGGAGTCGACGAGCCCGGTTTCCGCGTACGACAGACCGGCCGCTCGGCAGTACGCGCGGACGATCGGCTGGGCGCGCCGGAGGTGGGGGCGCGGCATGTTCGGGAAGAGATGGTGCTCGATCTGGTAGTTCAACCCGCCCAGGAACCAGTCGGTCAGGGGGCCGCCGCGCACATTGCGTGAGGTGAGGACCTGACGGCGCAGGTGCCCCCACCGCTCTCCGTGCGGGTCCGGCATCTCCATGCCCTTGTGATTGGGCGCGAAGACCATGCCGAGGTGGAGCCCGAAAAGGGCATGGTGGAGGAGCGCGAAGACGAGGGCCTTGCCGAGGGACATGGAGGACAGCAGCAGGGTCACGTAGCCCACCAGATGCAAGGTGAGCAGCGTCGCCTCGACCCGCCGCTCTCCGGCCTCCTGCCGTTTGAGGTCCCGCACACTTGAAACCTTGAGGTTGAGGCCTTCGAGAAGCAGCATCGGAAAGAAGAGCCGGGCCTGGTGACGGGTGAGCCAGCGGGCGAAGCCTTCTCGCTGCGCGGCCTGTCGCCGGGTCCAGACCAGTGCGCCGACACCGACGTCCGGGTCCTTGTCGATGTGGTTGGGGTTGGCGTGGTGGCGATGGTGTTTGTCGTTCCACCAGGCGTAACTCATGCCGAGCAGCAGGTCGGAATGGATGAGGCCGAGAACGCGGTGGGTCCGCCGGGTGCCCGCTATCTGGGAGTGGCCGCTGTCGTGCCCCACGAAGGCGGTCCGGGCGCCGAAGACCGCCAGGGGCAGGGCCAGGAACAGCGTCCACCACGAGTCGCCCGTGAGCATGATCCCGGCGCCCGTGGCGGCCAGGGTCAGCGCGTTGACGGCGATGGTCAACGCGTACCAGCCGCGCCGTCTTTCGAGGAGTCCCTCGGCGCGGATCCGGCGCAGGAGCGGGGCGAAATCGCTGCCCGTCGCGGGTTCCGTGAGCAGGGCACTGGCCTGGGGCATGAGGTCTCCGGAGGGTTTCGACGGACGGCCGACGGGCGGACGGGCGGCCGGTGGCGGACGGGCCACGGGATTGATGACCGACCTCACGAAACGTACGGATCCCAGGCCCCGAAGGGCCATGGAGTCACCACCCTGGCCGGCCGGGGGACAACCCCCGAACAGCACAGGGGGGTTGAGTGCACCCCGGCCGACGGCATGACGCGCATCACAAGCCGGAGGCCCTCATCGCCGGTTCGGGTCCTGTACCCTCGGGCGCTCCGGAGCCCACTAGTCAAATTTGAGGAATGCGCATCCCTGTGACACCACCCCCTGCCGCAACCCCCACCGAGATCGCCCGGCTGGCTCGTTGTTCGGCGGTCTTCCTCCCCCAGGACCCGCACCGGACCGGACGCGTCGCCTTCTGGCAGCCGGACGAGCAGGACGGCGAACCCCTCGCCGCCTCGGGCGTCGTGGAGGAGCTGACGATCGCCGTCGCGGACGGCGCGTCCGTCGCCACCACGACCGTACGCGCCACCACGCTGCCCGTGGGCGAGGCGCTGCCGGCCCTCACCCGCGCCCGCGCTGCGCGGGGCGAGGAGTCGGCCGCGTTCTGGGGTGCCGCGGCGTTGCTCGCACTGCAGCTTGCCGCCCGCGGCCGACTGCTGCCGGGGCTGACCTCGACCGATCACGACGCCTGGCGCGTCGGTCCGCTCACCCAGGGCGACCTGGACCGGGTACGGGAGTTGGCCGCCGCGATGCCGCCGGCCGCGCACGCCGTGCCCCTGCCGGACAGCGACCCGCTGCTGCTGCCCGATCCCGAGCGGCTCGTGCGTGCCTTCCTGGACGCCGTGGCCGACGGGCTGCCGCGCTCCCCCGCCGCCGCGGCGGCCACGGGTGGCCCCGCCTTCGCCGCCCCCGAGCCGTGCCGGCTGCCCGAACAGCGCGCCTGGGCCGACGAGGTCGCCGCCGGGCACGACGCGGGCGTGCGGCTCTCCCTGCGCGTCGAGGTGCTGGGCCTGACGGAGACCGCGCCTGAGGACGGAGAGACCGATCAGGACGCCCGTCCGCGTTTCCGTGCCGTCCTCCAGCTGCACAGCCTCAGCGACCCGGCGCTGGTCGCGGACGCGGCCGAGGTCTGGGCGGGCGACTCTCCTGTGGCCGCCTCGCTCGGGCGGGGAGCGCGCATGAACGCCCTGCTCGCGCTCCGCCGCGCCGCGCACGCCTGGCCCGCACTCACCCCGCTGCTCTCGGCGGCGGCACCCGACGCCATCGACCTCGCGGACGAGGAGATGGGCGAGCTGCTGGGCGCGGCGTCGACGGCTCTGGACGCCGCCGGGGTCGAGGTCCACTGGCCGAAGGAGCTGGCCCGTAAGCTCACCGCGCGTGCCGTCGTCGGGCCGCCCGACGACGGCGGCACCCAGGACGCCGAGCGGTCCGGCATGCCGTCCCTGCTCTCGGCGGACGCGCTGCTCACCTTCAGCTGGCGGTTCGCCGTCGGCGACCTGGAGCTGACCAAGGAGGAACTGGACCGGCTGGCCGAGGCGAGCCGCCCGGCCGTGCGCCTGCGGGACCAGTGGGTGCTCGTCGATCCGGAGGCGGTGCGCCGCGCGCGGGAGCGGCAGGACCGCAAGGTCACGCCCGTCGAGGCGCTGGGTGCCGCCCTCACCGGCCGTGCCCACGCCGAGGAGCGTGGCGACGAGGACGCCGGGGAGACGGTCGACGTACAGGCCACCGGCTGGCTCGCGGCCCTGCGCGACCGCATCGCCGACCCCGAGTCCTCCGGTGAGCCCGTCGGCCAGCCCGCCGCTCTCGCCGCCACGCTGCGCGACTACCAACTGCGCGGTCTCGACTGGCTGAACCGGATGACCTCGCTCGGCCTGGGCGGCTGTCTCGCCGACGACATGGGACTCGGCAAGACCATCACCCTGATCGCCCTCCATCTGCACCGCCAGGCCCTGCCCGGCACGGCCGGTCCGACCCTGGTGATCTGCCCGACGTCCCTGATGGGCAACTGGCAGCGGGAGATCGAGAAATTCGCGCCCGGGACGCCCGTGCGCCGCTTCCACGGCTCGTCACGGAGCCTGGACGCCCTGGCCGACGGGGAGTTCGTCCTCACCACCTACGGCACGATGCGGCTGGACGCCTCGCGCCTGGCGGAGGCCGACTGGGGGCTGGTCGTCACCGACGAGGCACAGCACGTCAAGAACCCGTACTCCGCGACGGCCAAGCAGCTGCGCACCATCGGTGCGAAGGCCCGGGTCGCCCTCTCGGGCACCCCGGTCGAGAACAACCTGTCCGAGCTGTGGGCGATCCTCGACTGGACGACGCCAGGGCTCCTCGGCTCGCTGGGCAGATTCCGCAGGCGCTACGCGCGGTCGGTCGAGGACGGTGCCGATCCCGCGGCCGCCGAACGCCTCGCGGCGATCGTCCGCCCGTTCCTGTTGCGCCGCCGCAAGTCCGACCCGGGCATCGCACCCGAACTTCCGCCCAAGACCGAGACGGATCACGCGGTCACGCTCACCAAGGAGCAGGCGGCGCTGTACGAGGCCGTGGTGCGGGAGATCCTCGCCGAGGTCGAGGGCGCGGAGGGCTTCGAGCGGCGCGGGCTGATCGTGAAGCTCCTCACGGGGCTCAAACAGATCTGCAACCATCCGGCGCAGTTCTTGAAGGAGCACGACCTCAAGGAGGGCGGCCCGAGGATCGCGGGCCGGTCCGGCAAGGTGGAACTGCTCGACGAACTGCTGGACACGATTCTCGCCGAGGAAGCGAGCGTGCTCGTGTTCACTCAGTACGTGCAGATGGCGCGGCTCCTGGAACAGCATCTGGCCGCGCGTGGCGTGCCGACGCAGTTCTTGCACGGGGGCACGCCCGTGCCGCGGCGCGAGGAGATGGTCCGCCGCTTCCAGGACGGTGAGGTCCCGGTCTTCCTGCTGTCGTTGAAGGCGGCGGGTACGGGACTGAACCTCACTCGTGCCGGGCATGTCGTGCACTTCGACCGCTGGTGGAACCCGGCCGTCGAGGCCCAGGCCACCGACCGTGCCTACCGCATCGGCCAGACCCAGCCCGTGCAGGTGCACCGGCTCATCGCCGAGGGGACGATCGAGGACCGGATCGCCCAGATGCTCACCCGCAAGCAGGCTCTCGCGGACGCGGTGCTGCACTCCGGGGAGGCGGCACTGACGGAACTCACCGACGCCGAGCTGGCGGATCTCGTCGAACTGAGGGGGACCGGACGATGACCGGGAATGACGTGCACGCGCGCGTGGAGCGCACGTTCGATGCATTGCCGCCCATGAGCGGACGGGGATTCGCCGAGACGTGGTGGGGCCGGGCGTGGCTCCGGGCGCTCGAGGACACGGCGCTGGACGGCCAGCAGGTGAAGGCGGGCCGCAGGCACGCGCGCGCGGGTGCGGTCGGCGCGATGTCCGTGCGGCCGGGACGGATCACGGCACTCGTCCGTGACCCGGACGGCATGCGCTACCGCTCCGATGTGGTGATCCAGGAGCTGTCCGGGGCCGACTGGGAACGGCTGCTGGACCTGGTCGCCGACCGGGCGGGGCATATCGCGGCGCTGCTGGACCGCGATATGCCGCCGCACCTGGTCGAGGACGCGGCCGCGGCGGGGGTGGATCTGCTGCCGGGCATCGGGGATCTGGAGCCCGAGTGCGCCTGCGAGGCGTGGGACCACTGCGCGCACACGGCGGCGCTGTGCCATCAGGTGGCGAGGCTGCTGGACCAGGATCCCTTCGTGCTGTTGCTGATGCGCGGCCGGGGAGAGCGCGAGCTGTTGGACGAATTGCAGGCCCGCAGCGTCTCCCGCGCCGCCTCTCGGCAGACGCGGGAGAGCTCGCAGGTGCCTGCGGGCGTCCTGGCGAGCGAGGTGTTCGCGGCGCGGGATCTCATACCGCCGCTGCCCCACGCCCCGCTCTTGGCGGACGCCACAGCACGCCCGCCCGTTCTCACCGGGAGCACCCCTGCCGGCCCCGGCCTGGACGTCGGGGCGCTGGAGTTCCTCGTCGCGGACGCGGCCGCCCGGGCCCGGCAGCTGCTGGCCGAGGCCCTGGCGCCCGGCCATGAGCGGACCCCCGTGGCGGACGCGCTGACGGCCCGGCAGGACGCGGTACGCCTGGCCGCCGCGGGGCCGCCCGAGAGGATCACCGCCCGGCTCGCGGCGGACAGTGGCTACGGACGTGCCGAGCTGGCCCGCGCCGTTCGCGCCTGGGGCCACGGCGGAGCCGCGGCACTGGCCGTGCTGGAGGAGGAGTGGACACCCGGACCGGAGGAGCTCGCCCGCGTACGCGCCCGGCTGGCGGCCGCTTGGGAGGACGACGACAAGGCACCCCGGCTGCGGGCCACGCGCAATCGGTGGACGGTGGTGGGCACCGGTACCCAGCTGCGCTACGGGCGGGACGGACGCTGGTGGCCGTACCGCAAGGAGGGCGGCCGATGGGAGCCCGCGGGCCCGTGCGACCTCGATCCGGCGGCGGCCCTCGCGGTCCTGCTCACGGAGGAGTGACGGACGAGCGGGGGCCCGTCAAGAACGGGCAGCGCACGAGAGACGGCAGAATCAAAGGCGCAGAACGGTCAACAGGTAGCTTTCCAAGGCATGGGAGGGCAATGAAGGAGCTTCCCAGTCCTAGTGACAGAATGTGGCGATCTACCGTTCAATCACCTTCTGGACATGGAAAGGCACTTTGGGATGACTTTCGCCCTGCTGCGCCGATACAAGCGTTCTCTGCACCGGGAGAGCGCACCGATTCCGTACGGCGCGGGGGCTCTCGACTGTGTCGTCGTCGACCCCGTGCGCCTTCCCCTGCACAGAGCGGAAGTGTCCGTACGGGATGCTGACGGCCGCGAGGTGGTGCACGGGCAGACCGACCCGCACGGCCGGTTCGCCACGAACGTGGCACCGGGCGAGTACAGCGTCGCGGTGACTGCCGAGGGGTATCAGCCCGTGCGCCAGGCGTGCGAATCGACGGAGGGAACACGGACCGACCTCGGGACCATGCCCATGGAGCCGGCGCCCGCCCCCGCCCTGCCGGCCCCGGGCGCCTGGCGCATCGACCCGGACCATACGGCGGTGCGCTTCATCGCCCGGCACATCGGGCTCGCCGAGGTGCACGGCAGGTTCAACCAGTTCCAGGGCACCCTGTGGATCGGCGAGCGCATGGAGGACTCCAGCCTCGACGTCGTGATCGAGACCGCGAGCATCGACACCGGGGTCGAGCAGCGCGACGCGCACCTGCGCTCCCCGGACTTCCTGGGCGTCGACAAGTACCCGTACATGCAGTTCGTCAGCGAGCGCTTCGTGCACCGCGGCGGCTCGCGGTGGGCCGTGCAGGGGGTGCTCAACCTCCACGGGGTCAGCCGGAACGTCTCGCTCGACGCCCGCTACCTCGGCCTCGGCACCGGCATCATGGGCGAGACCCGCGCCGCCTGCTCGGCCTCCGCCGAACTGCACCGTGAGGACTTCACCCTGGACTGGCGGTCCATGCTCTCGCGTGGCATCGCGATGATCGGGGCGACGATCAGGATCGAACTCGACATCCAGGCCGTTCCCGCGGAGTGACCGCCGCATCCGTCTCCCCCTCGCCCCCGGCAGCGGCCACGACTGCCCTGCCGGGGCGTCAGGCGAGCGGCTGCGTCAGCTTCCGACCGCTGCCCGTACCGCCCTCCTCGGCGGTCAGGCTGCAGGTGACGGAACGAATGCCCAGTCGGTAGCCCTGTAATTTCGGGTACTGCACCAGCGTGCCGCGCGCGGTGCCGACGGGCTGCCTCAGACTGCGGCCCCGCATCGGCTGCCGGCACAGCTCCGCGGCCTCGTTCTTCAGGGCGCTCTCACTGTCGTACGTGCCCGACAGCCTGGGCGTGGCGACCACCTCCCCGTCATGGGGTGCGAAACACGAGCGCTTGACCAGCCGCCCCCCGGGACCGCCGGCGGGCAGGTCGAAGCAGTCCCCCGAGGCCAGCGCGAAGTAGTACGGCCTGTCGTCGGTGGGCGTCGGGAGGCCGCTCTCGACGCTCCGTGCGGTCGGCACACCGAGCAGCCCGCTGGGGAACCCGCTCGGCAGGCTCGTGGGCATGCCCGACGGCAGCGTCGTGGGGAAGCCACTGGGCAGCCCCGACGGAAGGCCGCTGGGAAGACTCGTGGGAAGGCTGAAGGAAGGCGAGGGCCCGCCGGTCGGACTGCCGGACGGCGTTCTCTCCCCGGGCTTCTCGTCGTCGCTGTCGCCGAGGACCAAGACCGCGCCCAGCGCCACGGCGGCGACAGCCACCAGTGCGGTGGCCGCGAGGGCGATCCGCTTGCCTCCGCCGCCCTCGGGCCGGGGCGGCTCCGGTGGCCAGGGCGGTCCTCCCGGACCGTAGCCCCCCGGCGGAGGCCAGGACGGCGGGGGCGGCGCGCCCGAGGGCGGTCCGAGCGGGTTTCCGGGTGGCGGTCCAGGTGGGGTTGCCATACGGTCCAGCGTCCCCACGCGCGCCCGTCCGTGACCGCGTGGTGACCGTACCGCTACACCTTCCGCCCTGGATCGCGACATTCCACTGCGTGGCGCTCCCAGCAGAATGATCCACTAACAGTACGATTTTCCGGTGACCGCCGAGATTTCCCATATACGCGTGAACGAGGCGAAGGCGAGGGCAGCACGCCTCCTCCTGGCCTTCCGGCACGGCAATCAGCAGGCGTTCGACGCTTCGCTGCCGGAGACCATGACGGCCGACGAGGCCAAGGATGTCGTGTCCGCGCTCTCCTGGGTCGCCAACGAAGCCGTACGCAAGGCGTATCAGCCCGACGTCGCCGACCGGGTGTTGCGACACCTCGTCCGGCGCGCGCCGGACGAAGCAGGCTGGGTCGAGACGGACGAGGAGGCCGCACCGGATGTCGCAGTGCTGCTGGAGTCCGTCCGGCGCGGAGACACGGAGAGGGTGCGGGAGCTCGTGCGCGCGACGCCCGACACCACCTTCGTACTCGGCAAGCTGGTGCACGTCGTCGCGTTGCTGCTGCCGTCGGTTCCCGAATCCCACTTCCACGAGGTACTCAGCGAGCTGCGCGGAGAAACGCCTCGAGTCCTGCCAGATCATCCGTGTTGAGGTAGTCCACACCGGCGTCCAGCAGCTCGCCCCAGAGCGCGTCGCGGGCCGGGCCCGGCTCGTCGGGAGTGGCCCAGAAGCGCACATACTGGCCGGCCGAATGGGCGGCGGCGACGATCCGCCGAAGGGCTTCCCGCTCTCGCCCGGGTATCGGCCCTTCGCCTCGCCAGGTGAAGTTCAGCCCCCAGTTGTCGCTGATGAGCGAGGTGAACGACGCGGGAACGCCGCTGCCGAGGTCCGCGAGGCGACCGTCGTAGAAGGCGTACCGGACCCGCTCCGCCTCCATGGGGGCGCGGGCGCCCCGGTCGCCGGACACGACGGCGGTGACCGCGCCACGCCGCACCCGGCCGTCGGCACAGACGCCGAGCATCGACCGGTAGCGGCGCAGGCGTCCGGAGAGTTCGCGGTAAGTGGGGTCGCCCGCGGTCTTGATGTCGATGAGCAGCTGCAACGAGAGGCCGTAGCCGCGGTAGACGCGGCCGTGATGGGCGGTGACACGACGCAGCAGCGGGTCGAGGTAGAGCGATTCGAGGGTGCGCGTCGGATCGAGCTCGGACGCGTCGTGCGCGACGAGGAGCTGACCGTCGACGAGCCAGATGTCGGCCTCCACGCTGCCGAATCCGTGGGAGAGGGCATCGGCGAGCGGGCGGGGGTGCGCGTAGTCGTTGTGCGCGTGCGCCCGGCGCAGCGGCGGCTTGCCGCGCCCTTCGCGGGTGTCGTCGCGCGAGGGCGGTGCGGCGGCGAGGGCGGGGGCCGCGAGGGATCCCGCGAAGGCGGCTCCGAGAGTGACGACGGCTGCGCGGCGCGTGCGCGGATGCATGGTGTCTCCCGAATCTCTGGGCGGATATCGACGGGACGCCGTTACGGACAGCTGTGAGTATCGGGGCGCGCAGGGCCGATGTGGAGGGAAGTGCCGAGAGTTGCCCGCGTCGACGCCAGGGCGTTCCGTGTCGTTCGTTCGGGGCATGGTGAACTCCCTTGCGCCGTGGCAGAGTTGATGGGACCTCTGGGGAGCCTGTGAGAAGACGTACTGGCCGCGTGCGCGCGGTGCTGACGGTGTTGGTGGCGTGGGTCTCGTTGGTGGGTGGCGGAGGGACCGCCTGGGCGGAGACGGAAGCACCGCAGACTCTGCAGTTCGGCGGTCAGGCCGGCGTCGCGCCGGGCGTCACCTATCGGCAGTTCTCGGTATCGGGCTCGCACGGGCCGGCCCTCGGTCATGTGCTCACCGTCGATCTGCGCCACCCGAAGGTGTCGTTGGACCTGTTGTACCCGGGCCGGGTCGCCGCACGGGCGACGGTGTCCCGCCTGGCCGAGTCCCGGGGCGCGGTCGGTGCCGTCAACGGCGATTTCTACAACATCACGGAGACTCAGCATCCGGGGGTGGAGGCGACGGGCGCGCCGGTGGGCCCGTCCATCGCGAGCGGGCGCCGTCTGAGCGCGGCCGTGCCGGACGGTCAGCGTTTCGGGCCCGCGATGCCGCAGGGGGTCACCACGAGGGACGTCATCGGCGTCGGGACGGACGGGGTGGCGCGGCTGGACCGGCTCACCCTGGTGGGGACCGTGCGGACCGCGGACCGGAAGTTCCCGCTGCGCGGCCTCAATCAGTACGCGCTGCCCGTCGGCGGCGTCGGCGCGTACACCCCCGCGTGGGGAGCGGTCTCACGACTGCGGGCCACCTGCGGGACCGACACGGAGCGGGCGGCACCGTGCAGCGCCGAGACCTACGAACTGACCGTACGGCGGGGCCGGGTGACCTCCGTGGCCGAGGAGCCGGGGCGGGGGCAGATCGCGTCCGACACGGTGGTGCTGGTGGGGCGCGAGGCAGGGGCGCGGGAGCTGCGCAAACTGCGGGTCGGCGACCGGGTTCAGGTGGACGAGCGCCTGCGGTCCGCGCATCGCGGTGCGTTGCGGTTCGCGCTGGGCGGCTTCCCGGTGCTGCGCGACGGCCGCCCGCTGAGCGGGCTGGACGCGGTGGCCTCGGCCGTACGGACCTCGGCGGGGCTGGCCGACGGGGGCCGACGGCTGTACCTTCTGGCACTGGACGGAGACCCCGCCTACCGCGTGGGCCTCACCGTCGCCGAACTGGCCGGTGTCATGCGGGACCTCGGCTCCGAGGACGCCGTGAACCTGGACGGCGGCGGGTCGAGCACCCTGGTCACCCGCACTCCCGGCGAAGAGCAGGCCGTCGTGCGCAACCACCCCTCGGGCGGAGCCGAACGAGCCGTCCCGAACGGTATCGGAATTTTTATCCACCGTTAACATCGTCGATTAATCCACCCTTTAGGGTGACTGCGCCCACGGAATCACCCGGCTAGCCTCGGGGAAGCATCAACGAGAGCTATTCGACGGTTCCGCAGCAGCCACTTGCACAGAGGAAATGGGTGGGCATTCCCGTATGACGACGTCCTTGGAATCCGGTTCCGACACCGAGAATTCAGCGGGCCGATTGAGTCTCGGTACCGCGGCCGCCCGGAATCTGGCGACCACGACCAAATCCGTACCGCAGATGCAGGGCGTCACATCGCGGTGGCTGCTGCGCATGCTGTCCTGGGTCCAGGTGTCCGGCGGTACGTACCGGGTCAACCGGCGATTGACGCACACACTCGGCGACGGCCGGGTCGAATTCGTCTCCACCGGGGCCGAGGTGCGCGTGATCCCGGCGGAGCTGGGCGAGCTGCCGCTGCTGCGCGGCTTCACCGACGCCACGGTGCTCGACACCCTCGCCGGCCGCTTCACTCAGCGCGAGTTCCAGCCCGGGGACGTGCTGGTCGAGGCGGGCCACCCGGCCGATCAGGTCGTCCTGATCGCCCACGGCAAGGTCAGCAAGGTGCACGCCGGGGAGTACGGCGACCCCGCCGTACTCGGCGTGCTGGCCGACGGCGAATACTTCGGCGACCGGGCCCTCGCGGCGGCCGAGGCCGGCAACTGGGACTTCACCGTACGGGCGGTGACGGCCTGCACGGTGCTGACCCTGCCGCGCCAGGAATTCGAGGATGTCCTCGAGCGTTCGCAAGGGCTGCGCGACCACGTCCAAGCCTTCCGCGCCGAGACCGGGCGCCCGCAGAACGAGTACGGCGAGTCGGCCATCGACATCGCCTCCGGACATATCGGCGAGCCGGCCCTGCCCGGCGTGTTCGCCGACTATGAGCTCGCCCCGCGCGAGTTCGGCCTCAGCGTCGCCCAGACGGTGTTGCGCGTGCACACCCGCGTCGCCGATCTCTACAACGAACCGATGAACCAGGTCGAGCAGCAGCTCCGCCTCACCATCGAAGCACTCCGCGAACGCCAGGAACACGAGCTCGTCAACAACCGCGAATTCGGCCTCCTCCACAACGCCGACCTCAAACAACGCATCCACACCCGCACCGGCCCTCCCACCCCCGACGACCTCGACGAACTGCTCGCGACCGTCTGGAAGGACCCCGGCTTCCTTCTGGCGCACCCGCGTGCCATCGCGGCGATCGCACGCGAGTTCAACAGCCGGGGCCTGTACCCGGACAGCGTCGATGTGAACGGCCATGCCGTCCCCGCCTGGCGCGGTGTGCCGATTTTCCCCTGCAATAAGATCCCGGTCACCGAGACCGGCGTCAGTTCGATTCTGCTGATGCGCACCGGTGAGGAATCACAGGGGGTCGTCGGTCTCCACCGGACGGGAATCCAGGACGAGTACCAGCCCAGCCTTTCCGTGCGTTTCATGGGCATCAACGAGCAAGCGATCATGTCCTATCTGGTGAGCGCCTACTACTCCGCCGCCGTTCTCGTTCCCGACGCTCTCGGAATTCTTGAGAACGTCGAAGTCGGGCACTGACGGACCGGTTATGGCAAGGCGATGTCTTGCCATAACCGCATCACATCGCTATCCGCACCACGTCGCTTCAGTATCGCGTCAGCTATCGCATACAGATGGGTGAAGACCAGTAATGACCACGTCAGTGGAGCAAGGGCAGACCGCGCGGGCGGGCGAGTCACAGCAGAGCCTCGACACCTCGGCGGCACGCCAGCTCGCGACGACGACCAAATCCGTACCGCAGATGCAGGGGATCTCCTCCCGGTGGCTGCTACGGGTGCTGCCTTGGGTGCAGGTGTCCGCGGGTACCTACCGGGTCAACCGCCGGCTGACCTATGAGATCGGGGACGGCCGCGTCGAGTTCCTCACCACCGGCTCGGAGGTCCGGGTCATCCCGCCGGAGCTGGGTGAGCTGCCGCTGCTCCGGGGATTCGACGACAATGCCGTGCTGGAGGCGCTGGCGGACGGGTTCGTCCAGCGGGAGTACGCGGCGGGTGACGCTCTGGTCGAGTCGGGTCAGCCGGCCGACCAGGTCTTCCTGATCGCCCACGGCAAGCTCAACAAGACGGGCGTCGGCAAGTACGGGGACGACACCGTGCTCGGTGTGCTGGCCGACGGCGACTATTTCGGCGAGCGCGTCCCCCTGGAGCCCGACGGGGTATGGGACTTCACCGTACGGGCGGTGACGCGCTGCACCGTCCTCGCGCTCTCCCGCCAGGCCTTCCAGGAACTGGCCGACCGCTCCGAGTCACTGCGCGACCATGTCGCGGGCTTCGCCTCCCGGCCCACACCCCCGCAGAACAAGCGCGGTGAGGCCGACATCGCGGTGTCCTCCGGGCACGTCGGCGAGCCGGCTCTTCCCGGCACCTTCGTCGACTACGAGCCGTCCCCGCGCGAGTACGAACTGAGTGTCGCGCAGACGGTGTTGCGCGTGCACACCCGCGTCGCCGATCTCTACAACGAACCGATGAACCAGGTCGAGCAGCAGCTCCGCCTCACCATCGAAGCACTCCGCGAACGCCAGGAACACGAGCTCGTCAACAACCGCGAATTCGGCCTCCTCCACAACGCCGACCTCAAACAACGCATCCACACCCGCACCGGCCCTCCCACCCCCGACGACCTCGACGAACTGCTGTCACGGCGTCGCAAGACCCAGTACCTGCTGGCTCACCCACGGACCATCGCGGCCTTCGGCCGGGAGTGCAGCCACCGTGGCCTCTACCCGCAGAACCTCGAGGTCCTGGGCTCGTCGGTGCGTGCCTGGCGGGGAGTGCCGATCCTCCCGTGCAACAAGATCCCGATCAGCGAGACCGGCACCAGCTCGATCCTCGCGATGCGAACCGGTGAGGAAGACCAGGGAGTCGTGGGTCTGCACCAGACCGGCATCCCCGACGAGTACCAGCCCAGCCTCAATGTGCGCTTCATGGGCATCAACGACCAAGCGGTCACCTCGTATTTGGTGAGCGCTTACTACTCGGCGGCGATTCTGGTGCCGGACGCGCTCGGTGTCCTGGAGGACGTCGAGATCGGGCGCGCGTAGGCGGGCTCAAGGAAGAGGCTCCGGCACCCTCTGGGCCGCGGTCACGCTCCGCGTCACGCCCCTGTTTCAGGCTCCCGTCGTCGAGCCAGGGCGGACGATCATGAGTACGGTGACCACGGCCCAGAGCAGGTTGAACACTCCGGTGTACATGGCCAGGCGACGTGCGGCGGAGGAGGTGCCGGAGCCTTGGCCGAGCGCGGCGAGGGCCGCGGACTGGCCCGGGAGGACGAGCGCCGCCAGGACCACGGCCGCGATCAGCGTGAGGACGATCGAGACGATCAGCCAGGGATCACCGAGGACGTGCAGACTGTTGGCCGTCGCGAAGCCGAAGACAGGCACGACGACGCCCACGACGGCATAGACACGACAGATCCGGTGCAGCGCCTGCGGGACCGATGCCGCACCTCGGTCACCGGTAGAGGCGGACACGGCCGACGCCCGGCGAGTGACGGCGGGGAACATACTGGCCGCCACCGTCACGGGGCCGATGGCGATGATCGCGGCGAGGACGTGAATGCTCAGGAGAAGCTTCGTCATGGAAGGAGGCGTCTTTCGGCCGGTGAGTCTGGCTGCGGGGCTGGCGGTCACGGAGATCAAGCCGTGCGCGGCTCCGACGGTAGGCGGAATCCGGCGAGCGCAGAAGTGGCGGTATTGCCATAGGTCAACGGATTCTCGCCAGCGGGCACGAGCCCCCGCAGCGGTTTCCTGTCCCACCGTCCAGTACGTTCCCCAACCACTGTCCTGGCCGCTCGCCCCCGCCATGAGCCGTTGGCGGTATTCAGGCATCGGGCTACGATCTCGCCATGCACACCGTCGCCGTTCTCGCCCTGGACGGGGTGGTGGGCTTCGACCTGGCGACGCCGGTCGAGGTCTTCTCCCGTGCTCGTCTGCCCGGCGGCCGGGCCGCCTATCAGGTGCGGGTCTGCTCGGCCGGCGGGGACGTCGACGCGGGCGCGTTCACCCTGCGGGCACCCTGGGGTCTGGAGGCACTGGCTCAGGCGGACACCATCATCGTGCCCGGGGTCGCCGATCCCCTCGCGCCCGTTCCGGACGAGATCCTGGACGCCCTGCGGTCGGCGGCCGGCCAGGGCACCCGGATCGCGTCGATCTGCGTGGGCGCGTTCATCCTCGCCGCCACGGGGCTTCTGGACGGGCTCCGTGCCACCACCCATTGGCTCGGCACCACGGAGCTGGCGCGACGGTACCCCGAGGTCCGCGTCGACCCGGACGTGCTCTACGTCGACAACGGCCAGTTGCTCACCTCGGCCGGTGCGGCGGCGGGGCTCGATCTGTGTCTGCACCTCGTCCGGCGCGATCACGGCTCGGCCGTCGCCGCCGACGCCGCTCGTCTCTCGGTGATGCCGTTGGAACGCGACGGCGGTCAGGCACAGTTCATCGTGCACGAACCACCGGCCCCCGACGGGGCGACGCTCGAACCGCTGCTGCGCTGGATGGAGGAGAACGCCGGACGCGAGCTCACGCTCGACGGCATCGCCGCGCGGGCCCGGCTGAGCACCCGCACCCTGAACCGGCGTTTCCGCGAGCAGACCGGCACCACGCCACTGCAGTGGCTGCACCGGGCCCGGATCCGCCGGGCGCAGTATCTGTTGGAGACCACCGCGCACTCGGTCGACCGCATCGCCGCTCAGGTGGGGTTCGGCTCCCCCACCGCGTTCCGTGACCGGTTCAAGCGGCTCATCGGCACCAGCCCGCACGCCTATCGCCGGGCGTTCCAGGGTCCTGAGGCCCGTCGAACGCCCACCGGGCCGCAGGAAGCGGTCGGGGCTCCCCCGGTGCCCCCGCCATCCTCGTCAGATCAGGGGCGCACACCGCTGACCAGCTGAGCCGTCGCCGAAATGCCGTTGGCGATGGTCGGCGCCACACTGGTGCTCGCGAGCACGAAGCCGAGCAGGACGCAGACCAGCGCGTGCGAGACGCGGAGCGCTCCGCTGCGCAGGAACACCACCGCCAGCACCAGAAGCATCAGGACCACGGAGATCGAAACAACCACGGCATACCTCCTCGGCTGAGCGGTGAGTATGCGCCAGTCTCGCTCATCACATCGTCGCCACCCGTACCCCGCGTGTACTCCATCCAGGTACGGATTCACCGGTCGGGACGGGAACGGACCGCCACGGTCTCATCGGCGCCGGGCGATGGTTCCGGGCCCGTACCCGTCCGGCGGGCGGGCCCTGCTCCGACAGGCGTCGGGGCGGTGGCGTGCCTAGGCTGGCGGAATGAGCCGCACAGTCCCGGACACCGAGCCCGCCACGGTGAGGGAAGGGGCACGGGAGGGCGGCGAGCGACGGGAATCCGCCTGGCGGCGGCTGTTGCACCGGGTGCCCAACGGTTTCGCGATCTTCTTCGGTCTGCTCGGGGTCTTCTGCGCGCTCACCTCCCTCATCTCACCGCTGCGGCGGGTGGCGGCCCCGCTGACCGACGCGCTGGACACCCTGACCGTCCCCACGGCCCCGAACCTCGCCTACGCCGTCTTCCTGCTGCTCCTCGCCGCGGCGATGGCCGCACGCAAGCGGGTCACGCTCTGGTTCGTCCTCGGCTATCTGGCCCTGCTGCTGCTCGCGGACGTGCTGTTGCTGGCCGTGGGGTACTGGGAGGTGACCCCGTCCCTGGTGCTGTGCGTGGCGGCGATGGTGCTGCTGGTCCTGGCACGGCGGGAGTTCTACGCGGCATCGCGGCGCGGTGCGTTCCTGCATGCCCTTCTGGTGCTCGTCGGCGGTCTCGCCGTCGCGATCCTGGTGGGCTGGGGCCTGGTCTCCCTCTTCCCCGGATCGCTGGAGCGCGGCGGTGGGAACCGGCTGTTGTTCGTCGCCAACAAGGTGTGCGGCGGCCTGGTCAGCGGCCGGCACTTCGTGGGCCATCCGCCGCACTGGCTGTTCTTCCTCCTCGGCCTGCTCGGCGCGCTGGCGCTGCTCAACGCCACCATGTCGCTCTTCCGCTCCCAGCGCCTGGAGGCGGCCCTGCACGACGACGAGGAGCCGCGCATCCGCGCCCTCCTCGGCCGCTACGGCGGCCGGGACTCCCTCGGCTACTTCGCGACCCGCCGGGACAAGGCCGTCGTCTTCTCCCCCAGCGGGAAGGCCGCCGTCACCTACCGGGTCGAGGCGGGGGTCTGTCTGGCCTCCGGTGATCCGCTGGGCGATCCCGAGGCCTGGACACCGGCGATCGAGGCCTGGCTGGCGGTCGCGGGGCGCTACGGATGGCAGCCCGCCGTCATGGGCGCGAGCGAGGCCGGCGCGAGGGCGTACGCGCGGTCGGGGCTGGGCGCCCTGCAACTGGGTGACGAGGCCATCCTCCAGGTCGCTGCCTTCGACCTGGACGGCCGCGAGATGCGGGTGACCCGCCAGGCCGTCAACCGGGTGGAGCGGACGGGCGCGACCACCCGGGTCCGGCGGCACGCCGAACTCTCCGACGAGGAGATGGGCGAGGTGATCCATCGCGCGGACGCCTGGCGCGACACCGAGACCGAGCGCGGCTTCTCGATGGCGCTGGGGCGCCTCGGCGACCCAGCCGACGGCGACTGTCTGCTGGTCGAGGCGTTCGACAGCGAGGGCAACATGATCGCGCTGCTGTCGTTCGTGCCCTGGGGGCGCGACGGCATCTCGCTGGATGTGATGCGCCGGGACCGGGCCGCGCCCAACGGCGTCATGGAGTTCATGGTCGCCCAGTTGTGCGCCCAGGCCGGGCGGTTCGGCATCAAGCACATCTCGTTGAACTTCGCCGTCTTCCGCTCGGCGTTCGAGGAGGGCGCCCGGATCGGCGCGGGGCCGGTGTTGCGGTTGTGGCGCAAGCTGCTGCTGTTTTTCTCCCGGTGGTGGCAGCTGGAGGCGCTCTACCGCTCGAACGTCAAGTACAACCCCGAGTGGCATCCGCGGTTCCTGTGCTACGCCGACGCGGGCGCCCTCGCGCGGATCGGGATGGCCGCGGGCATCGCGGAGGGCTTCGTCGCGGTGCCGAGCCTGGGCAAGCTGTGGAGCCGGGGGCGGTCGCGCGGCGTCTCCAGCCCGGCCACCACCGCCGGACTGCCCTCGCTCTCCGAGCTGGGCTACGGCACCGGCGCGGGGACCGGTGAGCCCGGTGCGGTCGACGAACTGGCCGGGCTGCCCGAGCAGGTGCGGGTGCGGCGGGCGAAGCTGGATCGGTTGCGGGCGGCGGGCGTCGATCCCTACCCGGTCGACGCGCGCCGCACCCACACCCTCGCCGCGATCCGCGCGGCACACGCCGGGCTCGCGCCCTCGTCCCGTACGGGTGAGCGGGTGACCGTCGCCGGGCGGGTACTGCTGGTCCGCGACCACGGCGGGGTCGTCTTCGCCGTGCTGCGCGACTGGTCCGGCGACCTTCAGCTCACCTTCACCCGCGACGGATCCGGCCCGGAGTGCCTGCGGCGCTTCACCGACCACATCGACCTCGGTGACCACATCGAGGCCGAGGGCGAGATCGGTGCCACCGACCGCGGTGAGCTGACCGTCTTCGTGACCCGTACCCGGATGATCGCCAAGTGTCTGCGTCCGCTGCCCGACAAGCGCCGCGGCCTGAGCGACCCCGAGGCCCGGGTGCGGATGCGCTATGTGGACCTCGCCGTGTCGACGGAGGCCCGGCGGACCGTGCGGGCGCGCAGCGCCGCCGTGCAGGCGCTGCGCCAGGGACTGCTCGACCGGGGCTATCTGGAGGTCGAGACGCCGATGCTCCAGCAGATCCACGGCGGGGCGAACGCCCGGCCCTTCACCACGCACATCAACGCCTACGACCTCGATCTGTACTTGCGTATCGCGCCCGAGCTGTATCTGAAGCGGCTGTGCGTGGGCGGCATGGAGAAGGTCTTCGAGATGGGCCGGACGTTCCGCAACGAGGGCGTCTCGTACAAGCACAACCCCGAGTTCACGATGCTGGAGGCGTATCAGGCCTGTGCCGACTACGACGTGATGCTGGATCTGACGCGCGAGCTGGTCCAGGGCGCCGCCGTCGCCGCCCACGGTTCACAGGTCGCGCTGCGGGCGGACGGCGAGGGCAAGCTCGTCGAGCACGACATCTCGGGCCGGTGGCCGGTGAAGACCGTCTACGGCGCGATCTCCGAGGCGCTCGGCGCGGAGGTCGACGCGGACACCCCGATCGAGGCGCTGCGCCGGCACTGCGACGCGACGGGCGTGCCGCACAAGCCGGAGCACACCCGTGGGGACATCGTGCTGGAGATGTACGAGCGGCTCGTCGAGGAGCGGACAGGAGGGCCCGTCTTCTACAAGGACTTCCCCACCGACGTCTCGCCGCTCACCCGCCCGCACCGCCACGATCCGCGGCTCGCCGAGCGCTGGGACCTGGTGGCGTTCGGCACCGAACTGGGCACGGCGTATTCGGAGCTGATCGATCCCGTCGAGCAGCGCCGCCGCCTCACCGCGCAGTCGCTGCTGGCGGCGGGCGGTGACCTCGAGGCGATGGAGGTGGACGAGGACTTCCTGCGCGCCCTCGAGTACGCGATGCCTCCGACGGGCGGGCTGGGGATCGGCGTGGACCGGGTGGTGATGTTCCTGACGGGCTTGTCGATCCGCGAGACGCTGCCGTTTCCTCTGGTACGGCAGCGCTGACCGCCGGGTCGGCACAAGGGGCTGGGCGGGTGTCAGGTCGAGCGCGGCTCCGGGTCCTGGTGTCCTCGATCGCCGGACGGGCTGTTGTGGACCTCAAACGCCGGACGGGCTGGATGTGGTGAGTTCGGTCCAGTGGACCGTACGGTCGCACCAGCGGTTCAGCAGGGTGCGGTCGTGGCCGACGGCGAGGAGGCCCGCGCCGCTCTCGCGGCGGTAGTCCTCGACCGCGGCGACCAGGGCGGCGGTCGTGGAGGCGTCCAGCATCGCCGTCATCTCGTCGCAGATCAGCCAGCGCGGGCGCAGCACGAGGGCCCTGGCCAGGCAGGCCCGTTGCAGCTGGCCGTCGCTGACCTCGTGCGGCCGGCGGCCGAGCAGTTCCTCGGAGAGCCCGACGCGCCCGGCGAGCTCGGTCACCGTCTCCTCGGTGCCGGTCCGCCGGCCGGCCGCGCGCAGCGGCTCGGCGATCAGGTCGGTGAGCCGCAGGCGCGGATCGGCGGCCTGGCGGGGCTGCTGGAACACCACACCGAAGGCGGTGCGCTGCTCGCGCGGGGCGCGGTGCCGCCAGGCCCGGGCTCGTTCGCCGTCGATGAGATACGTACCGGAGTCGGGCCGGTGCAGCAGGGAGGCGACCCGGGCCAGGGTGGACTTGCCGCAGCCGCTGGGGCCGAGGAGCCCCACGGCCTCCCCCGGCCCGACGGTCAGCGAGGCCTCCCGGACCACGGGTGCGCGGCGGTCGTACCCGGCGGTGATGCGGTGGAGTTCAAGCACGCGTCGGCTCCTGCGGGTGGTGGCAGGCCGTGCCGTCCAGCAGCGCGGGGACGGTCTTGCAGGCCGCCGTCGCGTGCTCGCAGCGGGCGGCGAAGGCGCAGCCCGCGGGCAGCGCGCCGAGTTCGGGGGGCATGCCGGGGATGGGGGTGAAGGCGCGCTCGGGCAGGGCGTCGAGCAGGCCGCGGGCGTAGGGGTGCCGGGGGCCGGGCTCGCCGAAGAAGGCGGGCGCGTCGGTGAGTTCGACGATGCGTCCCGCGTACATCACGGCGACGCGGTCGGCGATCCGTTCGGCCGCCGCGAGGTCGTGGGTGATCATCAGCAGCGCGTGGCCGGCGTCCGCGTGGCGGCGCAGTTCGTCGACCGTGCGGTCGACGAGGTCGCGGTCGAGGCCGGTGGTCGGTTCGTCGGCGAGCAGCAGGGGGGCGTCGCCGACGAGGGCGAGCGCGGTGGCGGCACGCTGGGCGAGGCCGCCGGAGAGCTGGTGGGGGTAGCGGTCGAGGTGGTCGGCGGGGAACGCCGCCCGCTCGGCGGCGGCCTCGGCCTTGGCCCGCAGCCCGCTTCCGCGGGCGCCGGTCAGCTCCCGGACGGTCTCCTGGAGTTGTGAGCGCACGGTGCGCACGGGGGTGAGGTGCGCGGCGGGGCTCTGCGGTACGAGGCCGACGCGGCGGCCCCGGACCGTACGGGCGAGCGTCCGCTCGTCGGCAGCGAGGAGGTCGAGGCCGCCGACGAGGGCCCGGCCGGCGGTCTGCGCGTTCGCGGGCAGCAGCCCGAGCAGCGCGGACGCGAGGACGGACTTGCCGCAGCCGCTCTCGCCGACGAGGGCGAGGCACTCGCCCGGCCAGAGCCGGAACGACGCGTCGGTGACGGCGGCGATCCGCCGGCCTCCGCGCATGCGGAACCGTACGGACAGGCCGCTGACGTCCAGTACGGGTTCGTCCGGGGCGGGAAGGCGGGGTGCCGCCCCGCCCGTGCGGGCCTGCGTCGTCACAGCATCAGCTCCGATCGGCGGCGGGGGTTGAGCCGTTCGCGCCAGGCGCCGGCCAGGCCCGCTATCGCGAGGGTGGGGATGATGATGAACAGCCCCGGGAACAGGGTCGGCCACCAGTCGCCCGCGAGCAGGGTGCCGCGGGCGGCCTGGACCATGTTGCCGAGGCTGGCCTCGTGGGTGGGCAGGCCCAGGCCGAGGAAGGACAGCGCGGACTCGTGCCAGATGGCGTGCGGGATCATCAGCACCGCCGCGAGACCGGCCTGGGGCAGGACCCCGGGCAGCAGATGCCGGACGGTGATCCGCAGGCGGGAGGAGCCGCCGGAGACCGCCGCGTCGATGTACGGGCGGGAGCGCAGCGACAGCACCTCCGCCCGGACGATCCGGGCCGTGGACAGCCAGTGGGTGAGGGCCACCGACGCGACCACCGGCCATAGGCCGGGGCGGAACATCGCCACGATGAAGACGCCGAGCAGCAGGTGCGGGACGGACGAGAAGACGTCGACGAGCCGCATCACGACCCGGTCGGCCCAGCCGCCGAGCGCGCCCGCGACGGCGCCGACCACGGTGCCGACGACGGTCGCGGCGAGCCCGGCCACGACGCCGACGAGCAGGGAGATCCGCAGCCCGTAGACGCAGCGCAGCAGCAGGTCCCGGCCGACCTCGTCGGTGCCGAACGGGTGCGACCACGACGGTGGCAGGAGCTTGGACCCCAGGTCCACGGCCTGCTCGTCGAGCGGCACCAGGGCGGGTACGGCGAGGACGGTGAGGACGACCGCGGCGACGAGGACGGCGGAGGTACGCGTGCGCAGCGCGCGCGTGCCGCGCCGGGCGGCCCCGCCCCGGGGCCCGGCACCGGGCGAACGCCAGGCGGTGGGTGCCGCCTCGGGTGGGCTTGTGGTCTCAGCCATCGAATCCCACCCTCGGGTCGGCCAGTCCGTACAGCAGGTCGGACAGCAGGTTGCCCACCAGGACCGCGGCCGTGGCCAGCACGGTCAGGGCGGCCAGCAGCGGGAAGTCGACACTGGTGGCGGCCTGTACGGTCGCGGCGGCGATGCCGGGCCAGCTGAAGACGGTCTCCACGAGCAGCGCGCCCGTGATCAGCTCGGGTACCCGGGAGCCGATGAGGGTGAGGACCGGAAGCAGTCCCGAGCGCAGTGCGTGGTGGAGCAGGACGGTGCGTTCGCGCAGTCCACGCGCGCGTGCCCCGCGTACGGGGTCCTCTTCCAGGGCGTCGCCGACGCCCTGGCGCACGTACAGCACGAACCAGGGCAGCTGGGAGACGGCGAGCACCACGGCGGGCAGGACGACGTGCGAGGCGACCTGTCCGGCCGTGGCGACGTCGCTGCCGGTGTCGGTGAGGCCGCCGGCCGGGAGGGCGCCGAGTTTGAGGGCGAAGAACCAGATGGCGAGCAGTCCGAGCCAGAAGGGCGGCGCCGCTTCCAGGGTGTACGACAGGGACGTCACGACCCGGTCGAGGAGGCCGCCGCGGCGGCGCGCGGCGAGCACGCCCAGGGTGGTGCCCACCGTGACGGCCAGCGTGAAGGCGACGGCGCACAGCAGGACGGACCAGCCGATGCGTTCGCCGATGACGTCGGCGACGGGCTGGCGCAGGGTGCTGGAGTCGCCGAGGTCGCCGGTCACGGCGGAGGTGACCCAGTCCCACCAGCGGGCGACGAAGGGCCGGTCGGCGCCGAGGTTCTCGCGCAGCTGGTCGAAGACGTCCTGGCCGGCGCCGAGGCCGGCCGACCCGGCGTAGGCCTTGGCGGGGTCGAACGGCGAGGCGGCGGCGATCGCGAAGACGCCGAAGGTCACGACGGCGAGCACGGGGACGGCGAGCAGCAGCCGCCGTCCCGCCATGCGTGCCATCGGCCCCCAGGGAAGCCGGGAGATCACTTCTTCGGCTGCCAGTCCTCGACGTTCCACCAGGGCCCCGCGCCGAGGCCGTGGTCGTGCGGCTCGATCTGGGTGGTGAGGTCCTGCCAGCGGTCGTTCATGACGTAGAGGTGGTCGACGTGGGTGAGGAAGACGTAGCCGGGGTCGGCGGCGAGGTCGCGCTGGATCTTGTCGTAGGCGGCCTTGCGGGCGCCCTTGTCGCCGCTGCGCCGGCCGTCCTCGAGGGCCTTGTCGACGTCGGGGTTGGCGTAGGCGGCCATGTTGTTGAAGCCGTCGAGGGCGAGCGAGGAGTGCAGCAGGTTGTAGAGGTCGAAGTCGGGGTCGGCGGGGTTGCCGCCGCCGGCGAGGACCGCGTCGTTCTTCATGCGCGGCTCGATGACCTCCCAGGTGCCGCTCTGCACCTCTGCTTTGATGCCGGCCTTCTTGGCGTCGGAGGCGAAGGCGAGGGCGTGCTCCTGGCGGAGCTTGTCACCGGCGGGGAACCAGAGGGTGAACTTCGCGGGCTGTCCGTCCTTCTCCCGGATGCCCTGGTCGCCGGGGGTCCAGCCCGCTTCGTCGAGCAGCTTCTTGGCCTTGTCGAGGTCGTGCGGGCGCTCGGTGCCCTTGGCGAACCACTCGCTGTCGGTGGGGACCGGGCCGTAGCCGGCCTTGCCCGCGCCTTCGAGGAGCTTGTCGACCATGGCCTCGCGGTCGACGGCGAGGTCGAGGGCGCGGCGGACGGCCACGTCGCCGGTGACCTTGTTCGCGGTGGGCAGGGTGACGCCGCGGAAGTCGGTGGTGCGGGCGGTGACGGTCCGCTTGGACTTGTCGCCCTTGAAGCCCTTGACGAGGTTGGGCGGCAGGATCGCGCCGTCGAGGTCGCCGCTCCGCAGCCGGGTGGCGCGGATGTCGTCGTCCTTGATGATCGCCATGGTGAGCTTCTTGATCTTCGGCTCACCGCCCCAGTAAGCGGGGTTGGCCTTGAAGCTCAGCTTCTCGCCCTTGCTCCAGCCGGTGAGGACGTAGGGGCCGGTGCCGATGGGCCGGGTGTTGAAGGAGCCGGAGTTGACGTCCTGGCCCTTGGCCGCGTGCTCGGGCGCGATGGGCAGGACGGTGCGCTCGGCGAAGGGCGCGTAGGGGTACTTGAGCCGGAAGACGACGGTGTCGTCGCCGTCGGCGGTGACGCGGTCGATGGCGTCGAGTTCGCCCTTGGCGGCGTTGTTGGTCTTCTCGTCGAGAATGGTCCGGTAGGTGAAGACGACGTCCTTGGCGGAGAAGGGCTTGCCGTCGCTGAACTTCACGCCTGTGCGGAGCTTGTACGTGTACGTACGCCCGTCGTCGGTGATCTTCGGCAGCTCGGCGGCGAGGGCCGGCTGGAGCTTCATGGCGGCGTCCCGGGTGAGCAGCCCGTCGAAGATCTTGGAATTGCCGTCCTTGCCGTAGCCGAGGAGGGGGCTGAGCGTCTCGGGTTCGTTGGCGAGGCCGACGACCAGGGAGTCCTTGTCCCCCTTGGCGCCGTCGGCGCTTCCGCCGTTGCCACCGCCGGGCGTCGAACAGGCCGCCGCGCCGGCCGTCAGTACCGCTGCCATGGCCGTGGCGGCCATTCCCCGAATGGACCGGGCCGTCATGCCCATACCTCTACTCACGCACTCTCACGTACTCAAGATCAACCGCTATTGCGAATTCCTCGCAATTAAACAGCACGAACAAGAGCAGGCATGATCCGGCCCGGACAAAACCCGCGCACTCCATGTCACGGGGAGGAAGTCAGCCGACGGGCCCCGGCAGATTCACCAACCGCGCCAATGCCTCCCGGTGCCGGCCGGGCGTGCCCAGCGCGATCTGGTCGCTCTTGGCGCGCTTGAGGTACAGGTGCGCCGGGTGTTCCCAGGTCATGCCGATGCCGCCGTGCAGCTGCACACACTCCTGGGCCGCGCGCACCGCGACCTCACCGCAGTGGGCCTGGGCGACGGCGACCGCCACCGCCGTGTCCGGTGAGCCGGTCGCGAGGGCGTCGGCGGCGTTGCGGGCCGTCGCACGGGCCGAGACGACGTCCAGCCACAGGGCGGCGAGCCGGTGCTTGACGGCCTGGAACGAGCCGACGGGGCGGCCGAACTGATGCCGTCCGCCGGTGTAGCGCACCGTTTCCGCCAGGCACCACTCAGCGAGTCCGAGCTGCTCGGAGGCGAGCAGTCCGGCGCCGGTGAGCAGCGCGTCGGCGACGGCATCGCGGGCGCGGGCCGGCTCGGCGAGCAGTATCGCGGTGGCCCCGGTGAGGGTGACCCGGGCGAGCGGCCGGGTGAGGTCCAGCGGGGTGACGGGGGTGACGGCCACGCCCGGTGCCGTGGTGTCCACGGCGTAGAGCCCGCTGTCGGCGGGGACGAGGAGCACGTCGGCACCGGCCGCGCCGGCCACGGAGGTGATCTCACCGCTGAGCCCCGCACCACCGCGGACGGTCACGGGCGGCGCCCCGCCCGGGGCGGTCGGCAGCGGGACGGCGAGCGCCCCGACCCGGCCGCCGTCGGCGAGCGCGGCGAGCGGCCCGGCCACCTCGGGGCGTGCGGTGTCGCACCCGAGCAGCGTCCGTACGGCCAGTACGGCGCTGGTGAGGTAGGGCACGGCGGCGACGGACCGGCCCAGTTCCTCCAGCACGACGGCGGCCTCCCGGGCTGTGGCGCCCTGTCCGCCGAGCCGCTCCGGCACCAGCAGCCCGGCGGTTCCCATGCCGGTGGCCAGCGACCTCCAGAGACCGGGGTCGTGGGGGCGGGCCCGCTCGGCTTCCGCGAGCGCGGCGGTGGGGCCGCCGTGGTCGGTGAGCAAGGACCGCACGGCCGCGCGCAGGTCGTCCTCGGTCTCGGAGTAGAGCAGGTCGGGCGGCGCGGGAGTGGTCATCGGGGCAGATCCTTCCACGCGGCGTCCTTGTCGGTGCGGGGCTCGGGCGGCAGACCGAGCACACGCTCGGCGATGATGTTGAGCAGGACTTCCGAGGTGCCGCCCTCGATGGAGTTTCCCTTGGCGCGCAGATAGCGGTAGCCCGCGTCACGGCCGGTGAAGTCGACGAGTTCGGGCCGGGTCAGGGTCCAGTCGTCGTAGCCGAGTCCGTCCTCGGCCAGCAGTTCCACCTCCAGCCCGCTGATCTCCTGGTTGAGGCGGGCGAAGGCCAGTTTCATGCCCGAGCCCTCGGGTCCCGGATGGCCGAGGGCGAGCCGGCGGCCGAGGCGCTCGGCGGTCAGCCGGGCGGCCTCGGCGTCCACCCACAGCCTCAGCAGCCGCTGGTGGAGGTCGTGGGTGCGCAGTTCGGGCCGGCGGCGCCAGGTGTCGGCGACGAGGCGGATCATGCCGCTCTCGCGGGGCACCCGGGCGCCGCCGATGGCCACCCGCTCGTTCATGAGGGTGGTCCGGGCGACCTGCCAGCCCTCGCCGACCTCGCCGAGGCGGTGGGTGTCGGGGATCCGCACCCCGGTCAGGAACACCTCGTTGAACTCGGCCTCACCGGTGATCTGGCGCAGCGGCCGCACGTCCACGCCGGGGTCGGTCATGTCGCAGACGAAGTAGGTGATGCCACGGTGTTTGGGCAGGTCCGGATCGGTCCGGGCGAGGAGGATGCCCCAGCGGGCGAGATGCGCCTGGGACGTCCACACCTTCTGGCCGTCGACGATCCAGCCGGCCCCCTTCCCGTCGCCGTCGCCGTCCCGGGTGGCGCGGGTGGCGAGGGCGGCGAGGTCGGAGCCGGCGCCGGGTTCGCTGAACAACTGGCACCACACCTCCTCACCGGTCCACAAGGGGCGGAGGAACCGCCGGCGCTGTGCGTCGGTGCCGTGGCGCAGGAGGGTGGGGGCGGCCATGCCGAGGCCGATGCCGATCCGGCGGGGGGCGTTGTCGGGCGCTCCCGCGGCCTCCAGGGCCTGGTCCACGACCTGTTGGAGGGCGCGCGGTGCGCCGAGCCCGCCGAGGCCTTCGGGGAAGTGGATCCAGGCGAGCCCGGCGTCGAAGCGGGCGCGGAGGAAGTCGAGGCGGTCGGTGGTGGCGGGGTCGTGCGCGGCGAGCAGGTCCGCGACGCGGCGGCGCAGGGCGTCGGCGTCGATGGCGGTCGCCTGCTTCCCCCCGTTCGGCCCGGCGGCTGTTGCGTCCGTTCGCGAGGTCACCGGGCCGCTCATCGGGCCGTCTCCGGGACGACGACGATCCGGCCGGTGGTCGTGCCGTCGGCGACGCGCTGGACGGCGTCGGCGGCCTGGTCGAGGGGGACCCGTTCGCTGACGAGCGGCTTGATCGCGCCCTGCTCGGCGAGCGCGCCCAGCTCCTCGTGGCAGGCGCGGACGGCGCCGGGGTCCTTGGCGTTGTACAGGCCCCAGTGCAGGCCGAGGATCGTGTAGTTCTTGACGAGGGCGTGGCTCAGCGCCGGGGTGGGGATGGTGCCGCTCGCGAAGCCGACGACCACGATGCGTCCCTCGAAGGCGACGCACTTGGTCGACCGGGTGAAGGTGTCGCCGCCGACCGGGTCGTAGACGACGTCCGCTCCGCGCCCGCCGGTGGCCTCCTTGACGGCCGCGACCACGTCGTCGGCCCGGCGGTCGAGGACGAGGTCACAGCCGAGCTCACGGGCCACGCGTGCCTTCTCCGGTCCGCCGGTGACGCCGATGACGGTGGCCCCGGCGGCCTTGCCGAGCTGGACGGCCGCGCTGCCCACGCCGCCCGCCGCCGCGTGCACGAGGAGGGTCTCGCCGCCGCGGAGCCGGGCGCGGCGGTGCAGGCCGAACCAGCCGGTCTGGTAGCCGATGTGCAGGGCGGCGGCCTCGGCGTCGTCCAGCGCCGCGGGGGCGGGCAGGACGGTGCGGGACGCGACGACCGCCTGTTCCGCGAACCCTCCGGCAGGCAGGGCGGGTTGGGCGAGGACGCGGGCGCCGATCTCGCCCTCGGCGCCGTCGCCGAGGGCGAGGATCTCGGCACACACCTCGACGCCGGGGGTGAAGGGCAGCGGGGGCCGGACCTGGTACTGCCCCCGGCACAGCAGCGCGTCGGGGAAGTTGACGTTCGCCGCCCGGATCCGCACGAGGAGCTCACCGGGGCCGGGGGACGGGTCCGGCACGTCGTCGAGGCGCATCACCTCACGCGGTTCGCCGTTCTCGTGCACTCGCCATGCCTTCACCAAGACCTCCACGAGGGGTAGGGGGCAGCGTCACGCCGCTCGCATACTAAGCGGTCGCTAAGGAATCGACCAGGGTGTCGTCACTCGCTCCGGCGGGCCGGGGAGTCAGGGACGTCCTCCGGCCGGGCGGGGTGCGGCAGCGGCGGCGGCGCGGTGGACTTCCGGGCGGCGAGCCGTGGCGCCACGTCCCGCACCCGGCGGGCCGGTCCCCCGTCGAGCAGCGCGATCAGCTGCTCGGCCGCCCGTCTGCCGAAGCCCGCCGTGTCCCGGGCCAGCGCGGTCAGCGCGGGGTGGGTGTTGCGGCAGAGCACCGAGTCGTCCCAGGCGACGATGGAGAGTTGGCGCGGTACGGACACGTCGCGCTCGGCGGCGACGGCGAGCCCGGCGACCGCCATCACGTCGTTGTCGTAGACGATCGCGGTGGGCGGGTGCGCGGCGGCGAGGACGCGGCGGGTGGCGGCGGCGCCCTGCGCGTCGGAGTAGTCGGTCGTCACGGAGACGACGTCCGGCAGGGCACGGCGGTCGGCCTCGGTGCGCAGGGAGTCGATCCGGCGCCGGGTGTGGGCGAGTTCGGGCAGTCCGGCGATGTGCACGATACGGCGGTGTCCCAGGTCGTACAGGTGGCCGACGATGGACGCCATTCCGCCGGTGTCGTCGGCCCAGAGGTTGGAGATCGCGCCGTGCGGGCCTTCGCCGACGCCGTCCAGGGCGCCGATGACCACGGCGGGCAGGCCGAGTCCGTCGAGGAGCGCGGGTCGGGGGTCGTCGTCGCGGGGGTCGACGACGAGCAGGCCGTCCACCCGGCGCTCGGCCCACCAGCGGCGGTAGACCGCGCACTCGGCGTCGAGGTCCTCGACGACCTGGAAGAGCAGGCCGAGCCGGCGCACCGCGAGCGCTTCCTGCACCCCGGAGACGAGTTGGAGGAAGAAGGACTCGACGCCGAGCGTGCGCGCGGGCCTCGCCAGGACGAGCCCGACCGTGGCGGATCCCTCGCCGGACAGGGCGCGGGCGGCGGTGCTGGGCTGCCAGCCGAGCTCCTCGGCGACGCGCCGGACCCGGTCGCGGGTGGCCGCGGAGACGCCCGGCCGGTCGTTGAGCGCGAAGGACACGGCGCTCTCCGAGACGCCCGCGCGGCGTGCGATGTCCTTCATCGTCGGGCGGCGGGCGGGCGTACGGCGCATGGTTCTCCCTCTGCCCCGCCCGCACCGGCGGAGCTGTCACCTAAAGCGCTTGAGCACCACCACACTAAAGCGCATTAGGTCGCGGCGTAAGTATTGACGCAACTCCCTTGGCGGGTGCAGGTTTTGATCTGCCTCCTCCCGGCTTCAAGGCCCCTGTCCGGCCCGATCGAAGGAGCTCATCCGGCCATGACCGCCTCTCGTAGAGCAGCCGTCACCACCGCGCCCCTCCTCGCCGCCGTCCTGGCTCTCTCCGCGTGCGGCTCGGGTACGGACACCGACGGCGGGTCCCGCGCCGACGGAAAGGTCGCGGGTGAGATCACCTTCCAGACGTGGAACCTGCGGGCGAAATTCAAGGACTACTTCAACGGCCTGGTCGGGGAGTTCCAGCGGCAGCATCCGGACGTCAAGGTCAGATGGCTCGACCAGCCCGCGGAGAACTACGCGCAAAAGCTCAGCGCCGACGCCGGGGCCGGCACCCTGCCCGACGTCGTCAACGTCTCGCCGGACCTGTCCTATCCGCTGGCCAAGGCCGGGCTGCTGATGAACCTGGACAAGGAGAAGGTCACCGCGGAGCTCAAGGGCGAATACACCCCGGAGGCCTGGCAGGGCAACGCCCTGCCCGGGCTGGGGGGTTCGTACGCCTTCCCCTGGTACCTCAACACCGGTCCGCTCTTCTACAACAAGGCTCTCTTCCGGCAGGCCGGACTCGACCCCGAGAAGCCGCCGAAGAGCTACGACGAGCTGTTCGCCGCCGCCGAGACGATGGCACGGCACTCCGGCGGGAAGACCGCGACGCTCGCGGGGACCCCGTCCATCGAGGACTTCGGCCGCTACGGCGTCAAGCTGATGAACGACGACGCCACCCGGTTCACCTACAACGAACCGAAGGGCGTCGAGCTGCTGACCAAGTACAAACAGCTCTACGACCACGGCGCGCTCGACGCGCAGGCGCTCACCAACACCCCGGAGAAGTCCGGCCAGAAATTCCTGGAACAGAAGGTCGCCATGAATCCGGGCGGCGCCCACGACCTGGAGACCTTCAAGAAGAACGCACCGAGCCTGTACAAGAACCTCGGGATCACCGACGCGCCCAACAACACCGGCAAGCCCAACATGTACGTCATGGGCCTGGCCGTCAACAACCGGAGCGACCACAAGGCGGCAGCCATCGCCTTCGCCCGCTTCGTCACCGACCGGAAGAACCAGGAGGCCTTCGCCCACCAGGTCGCCGTCTTCCCCAGCACCAAGGGATCGTTGCGGGACCCGTACTGGACCGAGCACGACGGGACCGACGAGGGCCGCGTCCGGGTCGCCTCGGCGAAACTGCTGAAAGGCGCGGTCAATTACACACCCGTCGTGATGAGCGACGAGATGAAGGTCGTCCTCAAGAACGAAGTGGCCAAGGCCCTCCAGGGCAAGAAGTCACCCCGGCAGGCGCTCGACGACGCCGCGGAGCGGAGCGACAAGCTCCTGAAGCAGGGCTGACGGGCTCGTGGACCGGCACTCGAGGCGACCGGCCTCCCGGGCCCGCACGCACCGGGCCGTCAGCCCCTGGCTGTTCCTGCTGCCCGGCCTCGGCATCGTCGCCGCGTTCAATCTGTACCCCTTCCTCACCACCGTCCACAAGGCGTTCACCGACGCGCGCACGCTCACCCCCGGCACCTGGGTGGGCCTGCGGAACTTCCAGGACATGCTGGAAGACGAACAGTTCTGGGTCGCCCTGCGCAACAGCGGTCTGTACGTCCTGCTCGTCGTGCCCTTCACCGTGCTGCTGCCGCTGCTGCTCGCCCTGCTGGTCCACAAACAGCTCCCCGGCGTCACCTTCTTCCGCTCCGCCTTCTACACCCCGGTCGTCGCCTCCGTCGTCGTGGTGGCCCTGATCTGGGGTTGGATGCTGGACGACCGCGGCCTGCTCAACGGCATCCTGCGCTTCCTCGGAGCGGGACCGGTCGCCTTCCTCGGCGACGAATGGCTGCTGCTGCTCAGCGCCATGGCCCTGACCGTGTGGCGGGGCCTCGGCTACTACATGATCATTTACCTGGCGGCGCTCGCGAACGTGCCCCGTGAGCTGCACGAGGCCGCCGCTGTCGACGGGGCCGGCGCGCTGCGCCGCTTCGTCAGCGTCACGGTCCCGGCGGTGCGCTCCACGATGGTGCTGGTCGGCGCCCTGTCGTCGGTGTCCGCGTTCAAGGTCTTCGCCGAGGTCCACCTGCTGGCCGGGCCCACCGGCGGGCCGGCCGGGCAGGACACCACGCTCGTCATGCTCGTCCAGCGGACCGGCACGGGGCTGAACGGGCGTGTCGGCTACGCCTCCGCCCTCTCCCTCGTCGTCTTCACCATCGCGCTGCTGCTGATGCTGCTGGTCCTGCGGGCCGACCGCAAGGAGGACCGATGACGACCCGGACGAGCGCCTGGGAGAAGGCGCTGCGCTATCTGCTGATGCTCGGTGTCCTGGCCGTCACCGTCGGCCCGTTCCTCTGGCAGCTGTCGACCTCGCTCAAGAGCACCACCGAGGACATCTACGCCTATCCGCCGAACCTCCTCCCCGAGCAACCGACCCTGGACAACTACGCCGGCGTGGCGGACATCATCCCGGTCTGGCGCTACGCCCTGAACTCGCTGCAGGTCGCGGCCGCGAACGTCGTCACCAATGTCGTCGGCGCCTCGCTGGCCGGATACGCGCTGGCCCGGCTGCGGTTCCGGGGCCGCAGGATCGCGGGGCTCGCCTTCGTGGCGGCGCTGCTGGTACCCCTGGAGTCCATCGTCATCGCACAGTTCACCATGATGCGCGACCTCCAGCTCAACGACACCCTGATCGCCGTCGTGCTGCCCGGTGCCATCGGCGCGCTCAATGTGCTGCTGATGCGCAACGCCTTCGCGAACCTCCCCTACGAGATCGAGGAAGCGGCCGTCATCGACGGGGCTAACGTCTGGCAGCGGTTCGTCCGCGTCGCCCTGCCGTCGGTCCGGGGCACCCTCGCCGTCGTCGCGATCTTCGCCTTCATGGGGGCGTGGGACGACTTCCTGTGGCCGCTGATCGTCCTCTCCGACTCGGACAACTTCACGCTGACCGTCGGCCTGAACTTCCTGCACGGCACGTTCCAGCAGAATCCGCGGCTGGTCGCCGCCGGCACCGTCATCGCGGTCGCCCCGCTCCTGGTGATGTTCGCCTGTCTCCAGCGGTACTTCTTCCGCGGGGTCGGCGAAGGCGCCGTCAAGGGCTGACCACGCTCTCCCGCCCGAAGGGACATCCGTATGCGCTTCGGCGTCAACTACACGCCCTCCCGGGGCTGGTTCCACCACTGGCTCGACTTCGACCTCGACGACATCCGGGCCGACCTGGACCAGATCGCCGCCCTCGGTCTGGACCACATCCGGGTCTTCCCGCTCTGGCCGGTCTTCCAGCCCAATCGCACCCTGATCCGGCCGAAGGCGGTCGAGCAGCTGGTCCGGCTCGTGGACGCGGCCGGCGAGCGCGGGCTCGACGTCAACGTCGACGGGCTGCAGGGCCACCTCTCCAGCTTCGACTTCCTGCCCGCCTGGACGACGACCTGGCACCGCCG
The DNA here is from genome assembly GCF_017876625.1 of Streptomyces syringium. NCBI lineage: Bacteria > Bacillati > Actinomycetota > Actinomycetes > Kitasatosporales > Streptomycetaceae > Streptomyces > Streptomyces syringium. Next base: position 6,697,844 of record NZ_JAGIOH010000001.1, on the reverse strand, counting down.
GAACCTGTTCACCGACCCGGACGTGATCGAGGCGCAGGCGGAGTATCTGCGGGTGCTCGCCGCCGCCCTCGCCGACCGGCCCCACTTCCTGGGGATGACGGTCGGCAACGAGATCAATCAGTTCTCCGGTGACCCGCACCCGGACCCCGACCGGGCCGACCCCGTCCAGGCGGGCCACTGGCTGCGGCGGATGCTCGACGCCTGCGAGAAGGGCGCGCCCGGCCGGCCCCATCTGCACGCCTCGTACGACGCCGCCTGGTACGACGGCGCGCACCCCTTCACCCCCGCCCACTCGGCCCGCCTCGGTGCGATGACCGCCGTGCACTCCTGGGTCTTCAACGGCACCGCACAGCGCCACGGCCACGCCGGGACGGCCACCGAGCAGCACGCCGCGTATCTCATCGAGCTGTCCAAGGCCTGGGCGGTGGACCCCGCCCGGCCGGTCTGGCTCCAGGAGGTCGGCGCGCCCGCACCGCACGTCCCGCCCGGCCACGCGGCCGCCTTCACCGAGGCGACCGTCCGCAACGCGCTGGACTGCCCGGACCTCTGGGGCATCACCTGGTGGTGCTCGCACGATGTGGACCGCGCGCTGGCGGACTTCCCCGAGCTGGAATACGGCCTCGGACTGTTCACCAACGACCGCCGGATCAAACCCGCCGGTGAGGTGATCGCCAGGATCATCCGCACCTGGCTCGGGAGCGGCCGCCCCGCGGAACCCCGCCGGACCGCCCTGGTCGTGGACGCGGGTGCGGAGGAGGGCGCGCCCTACCGCTCGGTGTGCTCGCCGGGGGGCGCGTATTTCGAGGCGTGGATGCGGCTTGCCTCCGGCGGGGGGCGGCCGGCTTCGGTGCTCTCGCAGCGGGCGGGGGACCTCGGGTATCTGGCCGGTCGGGGGATCACGGAGGTATTGACGGTGGATCAGGTGCGGTAGGAGGCGGTGGCCGTGCGGGGTTCTCTTCCCCAGCCCCGCCCCTTCCCGTTACCGGGGCTCCGCCCCGGACCCCGGTCCTCAAACGCCGGACAGGCTGACATGTGGAGCCGCCATGTATGACAGAGCCGCACGACCTCAGGTCACCCGCCGCCGCGTCCTTGCCGCAGGCATCGGTGCCTTGGCTGTACCCGCCGTACCCGCCGTACCCGGCGCCCGTGCCGCGCCCGTCGCGGACCTCCAGCCGTACGCCTCGTACTGGTATCCCGACAGCCTGCCGGCGGGCTCTCCCGCGCCCGGCGTCACCTGGCGGAGTCTGCGTTCCTGGGCGCCCGAGAGCGACGTGGACCTGCCGTTCAACAAGGCCACCGTGCCCCTCGCCACCCGTTTCACTCCCCCGCCCGTCCATGCGACCGCGCGGGCGGGGCAGGCCCGGGTGTCCGCTCTCGCGGCCTTCGCGCACACCTCGGGGAACCCGTCGCAGGGCTCCCCCACCGCCGACTACTACGCCCTCACCCACTGGGCCTACCTCGACGAGCTGGTCTTCTGGGGCGGCTCCTCCGGCGAGGGGCTGATCCTCGCGCCGAACGCGCCGGTCGTGGACGCCGCGCACCGCAACGGCGTGCCCGTCCTCGGGACGGTGTTCCTGCCTCCGGCCGCGTACGGCGGGCAACTGCGCTGGACGCGGGAGCTGGTGCGCAGGGGCGCGGACGGCGGGTTCCCGCTGGCCGACCAGCTGATCCGGGTGGCCCGCGCGTACGGTTTCGACGGCTGGTTCGTCAACGCCGAGACCGGTGGCGGCGACGCCCGGCTCGGCGCGGACGTGCGGGACTTCCTGGCCCACCTGAGGACTCACGGCAAGGGATTGCGGGTCACTTGGTACGACGCGCTGGCCGTCTCGGGGGACGTCTCCTGGCAGAACGAGCTGAACGACCACAACTCCCCCTTCTTCCGCGCCGCCGACTCGATGTTCCTCAACTTCAACTGGAGCCGGGCCGGGCTCGCGTCGTCCGGCGCGCTCGCCGAGCGCCTGGAGCGCGGGCGGTACGAGCTGTGGGCGGGCATCGACGTGGAGGCGAACGGCTGGGACACCCGGGTCGACTGGGACGCGATCGTCCCCACCGACCGACCGCACGTCACCTCGTACGGCTTCTACCGGCCCGAGTGGACGTGGACGAGCCTCCCCGCCGGCGGGCGCTCGCCCGCCGCCTTCCACGCGCGGGACGACCGGTTCTGGTCCGGGCCGGCCGTGGATCCGTCCGCTCCCGGCGCCGGGCCGTGGCGGGCTCCGGCGGCCTCCGTCGCGGACCGCACGACGCTGACCGCGCTGCCGTTCGCGACGAGCTTCAACACCGGGCACGGACTGGGCTGGTACGAGCGCGGCACGGTCCTGTCCGACGCGCCCTGGAACCATCTGGGGCTTCAGGACCGGCTGCCCGGGCGGCGCTGGGTGATCCGCACGGCCGGTGCCCGGCCGGTGGTGGGCTTCGACTTCGCCGACGCCTGGCGCGGCGGCACCAGCCTGCTCGTGGAGGGCCCGCTCGCCGCGCCGACGACCGTCGAGCTGTTCACCGCGGCTCTGCCGCTGTCGCGGACAACGGTGGTGGAGCTGGCGCACCGCACCGACCCCGGGTCGGCGGGCGTCCGGGTGGAACTGGTGGTCTCCCCGGAGCCCGGCCGCTTCGTACACGTGCCGGCGGGCGCGCTGCCCCCGGGCGGGCGCGGCTGGACCACGGCCCGGCTGCGCGTCGGCGCGCTGCCGCCCGGCCGCGCCGGCCGGACGATCCACGCGCTGGGTGTCCGGCTCACCGCGACCGGCGGCGGGGCCGTCCGCTGGCGGCTGGGCCACCTCGCGGTGCGCGACACCGCGGCGCCCGGACCGGCCGCCCCCGCCCGCCCGGCCGCGGTGACCGTCGCCGCGGCACGGCCGAACGGCGACGGTACGGCCGCGCTGCGGCTCCGCTGGAGCCCGGGCACTCGCCCGGCACCGCCCGTGCGCCATTACGAGCTGCACCAGGTGCTGCCGGGCGGTGGCCGCCGCTTCCTCGGCGGCACCTGTGGGCATGCCTACTACGTTCCGGCGCTGCGTCGTACGGGCGGCGAGGCGGTCACCCGCGTCGACGTGCGCGCCGTGGACGAGCTGTACGTCTCCTCGGCACCCGCACGCGTTTCCTTCCGCTGGTCCATCCCGTCTTCGTGAGGACACCGACGCCCATGCACAACGACCGCACCGTCACCGAAGCCCGTCTCAAGCGGGTGCTGGACGAGCGCATCCGGCCCGCCGTGTATCCCGAGTCGGTGCCGCTGACCGTCACCGTGTGGAACGCGCCCGGCGAGCCCGTGCCCGTCGCCGAGGGCCTCGCGGCCGGGCGCGAGCCGATCGAGGTCGGCGCGCCCTGGGGCCCGCCGTGGGGCACCAGCTGGTTCACGGTCACCGGAACCGTGCCTGAGGAGTGGGCGGGCCGGACCGTCGAGGCGCTGCTGGACCTGGGCTTCGACGAGAACATGCCGGGCTTCCAGTGCGAGGGGCTCGTCTACCGGCCGGACGGCTCGCCCGTGAAGGGGCTCAACCCCCGCAATCAGTGGGTGCGGATCGGCGAGTCGGTCGCGGGCGGCGAGGAGGTGCTGCTGCACATCGAGGCCTCGTCCAACCCGGTGATCCTGGACTATCACCCGTTCGTGCCGACCGAGCTGGGAGACCGGCTCACGGCGGACGACGCGCCGCGCTACCGGCTGGCCCGGATGGATCTGGCCGTCCTGGACGGGGTGGTGTGGGAGCTGGTCCAGGACCTGGAGGTGCTGGGTGAGCTGATGGCCGAGCTGTCGGTGGACTCGCCGCGCCGCTGGGAGATCCTGCGGGCGGTCGAGCGGGCGCTGGACGCCGTCGACCTCCAGGACGTCGGCGGGAGCGCGGAGCGGGCCCGCGAGCAGCTCACGGAGGTGCTGTCCGCGCCCGCGCACGCCTCCGCGCACCGGATCAGCGCGGTCGGGCACGCGCACATCGACTCGGCGTGGCTGTGGCCGCTGCGCGAGACCGTGCGGAAGGTCGCCCGTACCACGGCCAATATGACCGCCCTGCTGGAGGACGAGCCGGACTTCGTCTACGCCATGTCGCAGGCGCAGCAGTTCGCGTGGATCAAGGAGCACCGGCCGGAGGTGTACGCGCGGGTGAAGAAGGCCGTCGCGGAGGGCCGGTTCGTGCCGGTGGGCGGCATGTGGGTGGAGTCCGACACGAACATGCCCGGGTCGGAGGCGCTGGCACGGCAGTTCGTGCACGGCAAGCGTTTCTTCCTGGAGGAGTTCGGGATCGAGACGGAGGAGGTGTGGCTGCCGGACACCTTCGGCTACTCGGCGGCGCTGCCGCAGCTGGTGAGGCTGGCGGGTGCCAAGTGGTTCCTGACGCAGAAGATCTCCTGGAGCCGGACCAATAAGTTCCCCCATCACACGTTCTGGTGGGAGGGCCTGGACGGCACCCGGGTGTTCACCCACTTCCCGCCGATCGACACCTACAACTCACGGCTGTCGGGGCAGGAGGTGGCGCACGCGGTCCGCAACTTCCAGGAGAAGGGCGGTGCGACCCGCTCCCTCGCACCGACCGGCTGGGGCGACGGCGGCGGGGGGACGACGCGCGAGATGGTGGCGCGGGCGAAGCGGCTGGCGGATCTGGAGGGCTCGGCGAGGGTCGTCTTCGAGCGGCCGTCGGCGTTCTTCGAGAAGGCCCACGCGGAGTACGGGCACGCGCCGGTGTGGGTGGGCGAGCTGTATCTGGAGCTGCACCGGGCGACGCTCACCAGTCAGGCGAAGACGAAGCAGGGCAACCGCCGCTCGGAGCACCTGCTGCGCGAGGCGGAGCTGTGGGCCGCGACGGCGGCCGTACGGGCCGGGTTCCGCTATCCGTACGAGGCACTGGACCGGCTGTGGAAGACGGTGCTGCTGCACCAGTTCCACGACATCCTGCCGGGCACCTCGATCGCGTGGGTGCACCGGGAGGCGGCGGCGACCTACGGGGCGGTCACGGCCGAGCTGGAGTCGATCGTCGGGGGCGCGCTGGCAGCGCTCGCGGGTGACGCCCCGGGCGGTGGGACGGTGGTCTTCAACGCGGCGCCGCACGGGCGGGGCGGCGCGGTCGCCCACGGTGGCGCCCTGGTCGACTCCCCCGACCGCGACCCCGGCCACGCCCCCGCCTCCGCCTCGCCGACGGTCCGGGCGCGCGAGGGCGGTGGCTTCACGCTCGACAACGGTCTGCTGCGGGTGGAGGTCGACGGGCGCGGCCTCGTGGTCTCCGTGTACGACCCGGAGGCGGACCGGGAGACGATCGCACCGGGGACGGCGGCCAACCTGCTGCAACTGCACCCGGACTTCCCGAACATGTGGGACGCGTGGGACGTGGACCACTTCTACCGCAACACCGTCACGGATCTGACGGACGTCGAGACGCTGGAGCCGACGGACGAGGGGGCACTGCGGGTCGTCCGGGCCTTCGGCTCCTCACGGGTCGAGCAACTGCTCTCCCTCCCCGCGGGGGTACGGCGGCTGGACATCGAGACGGAGGTCGACTGGCACGAGACGGAGAAGTTCCTCAAGGCCGCCTTCCCCCTCGATGTGCACGCCGACCGCACGTCGGCCGAGACCCAGTTCGGCCATCTCCACCGGCCCACGCACACCAACACCAGCTGGGACGCGGCCAAGTTCGAGGCGTGCGCGCACCGGTTCGTGCATCTGGAGGAGCCGGGGTGGGGGGTGGCGGTGGTCAACGACTCGACGTACGGCTACGACGTGACGCGCGCCGTGCGCGAAGCGGACACCGGGACCACGACCACGCTCCGGCTCTCGCTGCTGCGGGCGCCGCGCTTCCCCGACCCGCGCACCGACCAGGGCACCCACCGGTTCCGCTACGCGCTGGTGCCGGGCGCGTCGTTGGGGGACGCGGTGCGTGAGGGGTACCGGATCAATCTGCCGGAGCGGAGGGTGCCGGGCTCCGCGGGTGTGGAGCCGCTCGTGTCGGTGTCCGACGACGCGGTCGTCATCTCCGCGATCAAGCTCGCGGACGACGGCAGCGGGGACGTGGTGGTGCGGCTGTACGAGTCGCTGGGCGGGCGGGCCCGTGCGCGGCTGTCCGCGGGGTTCCCGACGGCGTCGGTGTCCGTGTGCGACCTGCTGGAGCGGCCTGTGGCGGCTGCCACGACGACGGACGGTGACGGCGTGGTGCTTTCCCTGCGACCGTTCGAGATCGTCACCCTGCGGCTGGCGCGGCGCGCAGCATCCGGCGTGTGAGCCCCGGTCCCGCCCTTTCACCGTTTCTTGTCCTCAATCGCCGGACGGGCTGAATTGTGCCCGTCCGGCGGTCGAGGACTTCACGCCCCGATGGCCTTCATCAGCATCGGGAACGACGCCACCAGCTCACGCTCCCAATAGCGCCAGGTGTGCCCGCCGGTCGAGGCGCACACCGTGGCCGGGACGCCGAGCTGTGCGAGCTTGGCGCGCAGCTGCTGGTTCATGCCGAAGACGGCACGCTCGATCTGGTCGTCGGTGCCGTGCGCGGCCGGGTCCGTGCAGCGCGCGGCGGACGGGGGCGGGTCGCCCCACTTCCAGCCCGCGCCCTGCTCGGCGCCGTTGCCGTAGGAGATGTAGAGCGGGGTGCCGGCGAGCTCGGCGGCCCGCTCCAGCGGGCTGTTGCGCTTCCACAGCCACTGCTGGCGCAGATCGGCCGGGTCGTCGGTGTCGAAGGGGTAACCGGGCTCGCCCCACAGGCGCTTCCAGTCGGTCAGGCACGTGATGCCGCCGGCCTTCACCGCGTCGGGCCCGTCGAAACCGCCGTCGGGTGACCTGTAGAGGGGGTTGACGGCGCCGCTGTACGAAGCGGCCGCGCTGAACAGGCCGGGGCGCACGGCCGTGAACTTCAGCGCTCCCTGGCCGCCCATGGACAGCCCCGCGACGGCTCGCCGCGCCCCGGCGCGGTAGTCCCGCTCCAGCAGCGGCCGGACCTGGTCGAGCAGATAGGTCTCCCAGGCCGGGGCGCCCCACCTGCCGCCGTTGTACCAATTGCTGTAACCGCTGCACCCGCTGGTATCCGGCATGACGACGATCGCGTCCCGGTCGGCGGTGAGCTCCTCGATGTGCGTGTTGGCGGTCCAGTCCAGGTGGTTGCCCGCGCCGCCGTGCAGCAGCCACAAGGCGGGCCAGGTCCGTGAGGCGTCCTTGGACCAGCCCTTGGGCAGCAGCAGGCGCACCCACGTGAACAACGCCTCGGTGTCGGGCGAGGCGACGGCCAGATCGAGCGTCCGGTCGTCGACCCGCACTTCCTTGACCACGCGGGCCGGATTGTCCGCCGCGCGGGCCTCCGCGGGACCCGCCCCGGCCGTCTGCGCCCCCACCACCGGCAGCAGCAGCGCGAGCGCCGCCAGCGCCCGTGCGGCCCGCGCCGTGAATCCCCCGTGCCGAGCCCTGCGCACCATGCGATCGCCCCCCCACATGCCGCTCACGTCAGTGGTGCGCGTCATATTACGGTGAGGGGGTGACAACGTACGTGGCTCTCCTGCGCGGCATCAACGTGGGCACCAAGCAGCGCGTCCCCATGGGGACCCTGCGCGATCTGCTCTCCGGTCTGGGCTGCGGCTCGGTGCGCACCCACCTCAACAGCGGCAACGCGGTGTTCACCCACCCGGGCTCCGACCCGGACGCCCTGGCGGCCGGGCTGGAGGAGGCCATCGCACGCGAGCTGGGCCTGTCCGTGCGCTGCTTGGTGCGCGAAGGAGTGGACCTGCGTCGCGTCGTTGACGCCAATCCGTTCGCCGACCGCACGGTCGATCCCGCGCGGTTCCTGGTGACCTTCCTGACCGGCACCGCCCGCCCCGACGCCTTCGCGGACCTCGATCCGGGCGCGTACGCGCCCGATGAGTTCGTCCTCGGGGAGCGCGAGGTGTATCTGATCTGCCCGGACGGCATCCGGGACTCCAAGCTGGCGAAGCTCCTGACGGGCCGGCGCCTGGGCGAGGACGGCACCGCCCGCAACTGGAACACCGTCACCCGGCTCGCCGACATGGCGGACGAGGCGGACGGCTGATAGCGCCCCCGGCCCCTCTTGGCAAAGGGGACGTACCACGCCCGCGGTACGGGCGCCGGGGGTTGTACGCCGCACGGAGGGGACCCGCTCGTCCTGTCGGCGACACAGGTGGACGACGGCTCCGCTTAGCATTCGGGCATGAAGCTGCGTTTCCCCCGGCGCCCTCGGTCCGGACGCGACCGGCTGCTGGCCGCCACGGCCGCCGGCGCCGTACTCGTCGGTGCCGGTACCTGGACCGTGGCCTCGGCCACCGGGTCGGACGCCGCCGTGCACCGCGAGGACCGGTTCCTGACGATGCCCGACGCCCCGGGCGCCGAGCGCTCGGGTCCGGTCCGCATCGACACCTCGTACTTCACCTCCGGTGACACGGACACCCGCAGACCGGCCGTGCTGCTCGCGCACGGCTTCGGGGGCAGCAAGACCGAGCTGCGCGAGAGGGCGGAGGAACTGGCGCGCGACGGCTACGCGGTGCTGACCTGGTCCGCGCGCGGCTTCGGGCGGTCCACGGGCCGTATCGGCCTCAACGACCCGGGCCGTGAGGTCGCCGATGTGAGCCGGCTGATCGACTGGCTGGCGCGACGGCCGGAGGTGCGGCTCGACAAGGCGGGCGACCCGAGGGTGGGCATCGCGGGCGCCTCCTACGGCGGCGGCGCCGCCCTCCTGGCGGCCGGGCACGACAAGCGCGTCGACGCCATCGCCCCGCAGATCACCTACTGGAACCTCGCCGACTCGCTCTTCCCGAACGACGTCTTCAAGAAACTCTGGTCCGGGATCTTCTTCACCACCGGCAGCACATCGGCCGGTGTCACGCCGAACGCCTCCGCGCCGGCCGTCGGTGACGGCCCGGCCCGCACGGCGGGGGCCACCGCCCGGTTCTCCGGCTGCGGCCGGTTCGAGAAGACACTGTGCGAGATGTACGAGCGGGTGGCCGTCGACGGGAAGCCGGACGCGCGGGCACGGGAGCTGCTGGAGAGCCGCAGTCCCTCCGCCGTCGCCGACCGGATCAAGGTGCCCACCCTCCTCGTCCAGGGCCAGACCGACTCGCTCTTCCCCCTCGACCAGTCCGACGCGGCGGCCAAGGCCATCGCCCGCAACGGCGCGCCCGTCTCCGTCGACTGGATCGCCGGTGGCCACGACGGCGGGGCGGACGAGAACGACCGGATCGCGCGGCGCACGCGCGCGTGGTTCGACCGCTACCTCAAGGACGACGGGAGCGCGGGCACCGGACCCGCGTTCCGCGTCAGCAGGACCGGCGGAATCGACACCACCGACGGCAAGGCGCAGCTGCGCGGCGCGAGCGGGAAGCGCTATCCGGGGCTGCGCGGCGACCCGCGCGCGATCGAGCTGACCGGGCGCGAGCAGTCGTTCGGCAATCCGGCGGGGGCGGCACCGCCCGCGATCTCCGCGGTGCCGGGCATCGGTTCGCTGAACCGGCTGTCGGGCCTCGGCGTCGGTGTCTCCCTCGACTTCCCCGGCCAGCACGCGCGCTTCGACTCGGCCCGGCTCAGCGAGGGTGTCCGCGTCACCGGCTCCCCGACCGTGCGGGCGAGGATCTCCTCGGACACCGGGGAGGCCGTTCTCTTCGCCAAGGTCTACGACGTCGGGCCGGACGGGCAGCAGGTGCTGCCCGGACAGCTCGTCACGCCCGTCCGCGTCACCGACGCGAAGGGCGGCCGCACCGTCGAGCTCAAGCTGCCCGCCATCGACCACACCTTCGAGTCCGGTCACCGGATGCGGCTCGTCCTCGCCGCCACCGACCTGGGTTACGCCTCCCCGGCCCGGCCCGCCGCGTACACCGTCGCGCTCGCGGGCGGGGCCTTGAGCGTGCCGACCGCGCCCGGTGTGCGGACCGGCTCCTCCGCCCTCCCCTGGTGGACGTGGGGGCTGCCGCTCGGCGGCGCGGCCGTCGCGGCGGCCCTGCTGCTGACCGGTCGCCGGCGCACCGCACCGCCCGCGCCCGACCCGGCGCTCGCCGAGGTGCCGTTGCAGATCACCGGCCTGAGCAAGCGGTACGCCAAGTCCGCCGACCGGTACGCCGTACGGGAGCTGTCCTTCCGCGTCGAGCGGGGCCAGGTGCTGGGGCTGCTCGGCCCGAACGGTGCGGGCAAGACCACCACCCTGCGCATGCTCATGGGTCTCATCCGCCCCGACGAGGGCGGGATCCGCGTCTTCGGGCACGCGATCCGGCCGGGTGCGCCGGTGCTGTCGCGGGTCGGGGCGTTCGTGGAGGGCGCGGGGTTCCTGCCGCACCTGTCCGGCCGGGCCAATCTCGATCTGTACTGGCAGGCGACGGGCCGCCCGGCCGAGGACGCGCACCTGGAGGAGGCCCTGGAGATCGCCGGCCTCGGCTCCGCGCTGGAGCGGGCCGTACGGACGTACTCCCAGGGCATGCGGCAGCGTCTCGCGATCGCGCAGGCCATGCTCGGGCTGCCGGATCTGCTGATCCTGGACGAACCGACCAACGGGCTCGACCCGCCGCAGATCCGGGAGATGCGCGAGGTGATGATCCGGTACGCGGCCGCCGGCCGTACCGTCATCGTCTCCAGCCATCTCCTCGCCGAGGTCGAACAGAGCTGTACGCACCTGGTCGTGATGGACCGCGGCCGGCTCGTGAGCGCGGGTCCGGTCGCGGAGATCGTCGGCTCGGGCGACACGCTGCTGGTCGGTGTCGAGGGCGAGCTGCCCGAGGTGACGGCGGAGAAGGTGGCGGCGCTGCCCGGCGTGGCCTCGGCCGTGCGGAGCGAAGAGGGGCTGCTGGTGCGGCTCGACGGCATGGGCGCACCGGAGCTGCTGGTGGAGCTGGTGCGGTTGGAGATCCCGGTGGCGCGCGTCGGCCCGCACCGCCGCCTGGAGGACGCGTTCTTGACCCTGATCGGAGGCTCGGCATGAGCACCGCGGTGACCACGGCCCCCGAGTCCGCACCCGGTTACCGGGCGCGGCACACCCTGCCGCTCCGGGTGGAGGCGATGCGGCAGTTGCGGCGGCGGCGCACGCTCGTGGTGGGGGCGGTGCTGGCGGTGCTGCCGTTCGTCCTGATCGCCGCGTTCGCCATCGGCGGGCAGCCGAGCGGGCGCGACGGGCGGGTGACGCTGATCGACACCGCCACCGCCTCCGGCGCGAACTTCGCGGCGACCTGTCTGTTCGTCTCGGCGGGCTTTCTGCTGGTGGTGCCGGTGGCGCTGTTCTGCGGGGATGCCGTGGCCTCCGAGGCGAGCTGGTCCTCGCTGCGCTATCTGCTCGCGGCGCCGGTGCCGCGCGCCCGGCTGCTGCTGAGCAAGCTGGTCGTGGCGCTCGGGTTCAGCGCGGCCGCGATGGTGCTGCTGCCGGTGGTGGCGTTGGCGGCGGGCACGGCGGCGTACGGCTGGGACGGTCTGCAGATCCCCACCGGCGGTGCGCTGCCCGCCGGGACGGCCGTCGGCCGGCTCGTGATCGTGGTGGCGTACATCTTCGTGGGGCAGTTGGTCACGGCGGCGCTGGCGTTCTGGCTGTCGACGGTCACGGATGCCCCGCTGGGCGCGGTGGGCGGCGCGGTCGGGCTGACCATCGTCGGCAATGTGCTGGACGCGGTGACCGCGCTGGGGCACTGGCGCGATTTCCTGCCGGCGCACTGGCAGTACGCGTGGGCGGACGCGCTGCAGCCGCAGCTGGAGTGGGGTGGAATGATCAAAGGGACGGCGGTGTCGGTGGCGTACGCGCTGGTGCTGTTCGCTCTGGCCTTCCGGCACTTCCGGGCGAAGGACGTCGTGTCCTGAGGGCGCGGGGCGGCTGTCGTCCTCGGTCGCCTGTCCTCAGTCGCGGGGCGGGGCAGCCGCAGCCCCGTACACCGCTCCGGGCTCCCGCAGCCCCGGCAGCAGCTCCCGTACCGCGCCGCCCGCCTCGGCCGGTGTCCAGCGCCGGCCCTTGTCGGTGGTGGGGCCGGGGTGCCAGCCCTCCATGACGGTGATGCGGCCGCCCTCCGCTTCGAAGACCTCGCCGCTGACGCCGGCGGAGTCCGCGGAGGCGAGCCACACCACCAGCGGGGAGACGTTCCCGGGGGCCATGGCGTCGAATCCGGTCGTGGGCGCGGCCATGGCGTCGGCGAACGTCTGCTCGGTCATGCGGGTGCGGGCGGCGGGGGCGACGGCGTTGACCTGGACGCCGTAGCGGGCCAGTTCGGCGGCGGCGACGAGGGTGAGGGCCACGATCCCGGCCTTCGCGGCGGCGTAGTTCCCCTGCCCCACGCTGCCCAGCAGACCCGCGCCGGAGGTGGTGTTGACGACGCGGGCCCGGCGGGCGCGGCCCGCCCTGTGCTCGGCGCGCCAGTACCCGGCCGCGTGCTTGAGCGGCAGGAAGTGGCCCTTGAGGTGGACGCGCAGAACCGCGTCCCAGTCGTCCTCGTCGAGGTTGACGAGCATCCGGTCGCGCAGGAACCCGGCGTTGTTGACGAGCGTGTCGAGCCGGCCGTAGGCGTCGAGGGCCGTGGCGAGGAGCGAGGCGGCGCCCTCGGTGGTGGCGATGTCGCCGCTGTGGGCGACGGCTTCGCCGCCGCAGGCGCGGATCTCGTCGACGACCTGCCGGGCGGGGCCCGCCGAGCCGCCCTCCCCGCCGGGCCCGACGCCGAGGTCGTTGACGACGACCCGGGCGCCTTCGGCGGCGAGCGCGAGGGCGTGCGCCCGGCCGAGACCGCGGCCGGCGCCGGTGACGGCGGCGACGCGGCCCGCGCAGATTCCGGTCATCTCAGGGCTCCTCGAAGGTCGTGACTGAAGGGGCTGAAGGGGCTGAAGGATGGGCACGCGCCGCGGCCAGGAACGCCGGGCGTTCGCCGCCGCCGTGGACGAGAAGGCTGGCGCCGGTGATGTAGGACGCGCGGTCGGAGGCGAGGAAGACCACGGCGTCGCCGATCTCGTCGGGTTCGGCGAGGCGCCCGGCCGGGACGGTGCGGGCGACGGCGGCGACGCCCGCCGTGTCGCCGTAGTGCAGGTGGGCCGATTCCGTGCGGACCATGCCGAGGACGAGGGTGTTGACGCGTACGGCCGGTGCCCACTCCACCGCCATCGTGCGGGCGAGGTGTTCCAGCCCGGCCTTGGCGGCGCCGTAGGCCGCCGTGCCCGGTGACGGGCGGGTGCCGCTCACGCTCCCGATCATCAGGACGCAGCCGCCGGCCGGCTGCCGGCGCATCACCCGGTGGGCGGCGAGCGAGACGGTCAGCGGTGCGGTGAGGTTGAGTTCGAGCACGCGCGCGTGGCGCTCGGCGTCCGCGTCCTCGAGCAGCCGGAAGGGCGCGCCACCGGCGTTGTTGACCAGCAGGTCCAGCCGGCCGAAGGCCGACGCCAGCTCGTCGAAGAGGGGCTGCACGGCGGCCGGCCGGCGTACGTCCACCGGTCGGAAGCAGGCGGTCCGCCCGTCGGCCGTGACCGGCTCGTCCGGTGGGCGGCGGGCGCAGACCACCACCCGTGCCCCGGCGCGCAGCAGCGCCCGCGCGATGCCCGCGCCGACGCCGCGCGTCCCGCCGGTGACGACGGCGACGCGTCCGTCCAGGTCGAGCGCTCCACTCATCCCGTACCACCTCCCGCGCCGGACGATCCGCTGCTACCTTCGCCCCTAACAAACGTTTGGTGGAAAGGTAGCTGATCCACTGATGGGTGTCTCCACCTCCCGCCCCGAAGCGGGCATCGCCGTCGTCACCGTGGACTTCCCGCCCGTCAACGCCGTTCCCGTGCGCGGCTGGTACGAGCTGGCCGGGGCCGTGCGCGCGGCGGGCGCCGATCCGGCCGTCCGCTGCGTCGTCCTGGCCGCCGCCGGGCGCGGCTTCAACGCGGGGGTCGACCTCAAAGAGATCCAGCGCGGCCCGGGCCACCGGGCGCTGATCGGCGCCAACCGGGGCTGCGCCGCCGCGTTCTCGGCCGTGTACGACTGCGAAGTGCCGGTCGTCGCCGCCGTGCGGGGCTTCTGCCTCGGCGGCGGGATCGGGCTCGTGGGCAACGCCGACGCCGTCGTCGCCACCGAGGACGCCACCTTCGGCCTGCCCGAGCTGGACCGGGGCGCGCTCGGCGCCGCCACCCATCTCGCCCGGCTCGTGCCCCAGCATCTGCTGCGCACCCTGTACTACACCTCGCGCACCGTCACCGCGCGGGAGCTGCACCGGCACGGTTCCGTGTGGCGGGTCGTACCGCCCGGCGAACTCCTGACGGCGGCACTGGAGCTGGCGCGCGAGATCGCGGCCAAGGACGGCTCGCTGATCCGGCTCGCCAAGGCCGCCCTCAACGGCATCGACCCGGTCGACGTCCACCGCGGCTACCGCTTCGAGCAGGGTTTCACCTTCGAGGCCGCGCTCACCGGCGTGGCCGACCGGCACCGCGAGGCCTTCGTCTCCGGGAGGTCCCAGCCGTCCCGGCTGCCGGGGACATCCGCGACGGAACCCCAGGAGGAGCCGTGACCGGTGGGAAGCTGATGACCGCCGACGAGGCCGTCGGCCGGCTGGAGAGCGGCATGACCGTCGGCATCGGCGGCTGGGGCTCGCGGCGCAAGCCGATGGCGCTCGTCCGCGCGCTGCTGCGGTCGGATCTGACGGATCTCACCGTCGTGTCCTACGGCGGACCCGACGTGGGCCTGCTGGCGGCGGCGGGGCGGATCGCCAGGCTCGTGACCGCCTTCGTCACGCTCGACTCCGTGCCCCTCGAACCGCACTTCCGGGCCGCCCGGCAGAGCGGTCGCCTGGAGCTGACGGAGCTGGACGAGGCGATGCTGATGTGGGGGCTGACGGCCGCCGCGCACCGGCTGCCCTTCCTGCCCGTCCGGGCCGGTCTCGGCTCCGACGTCATGACGGTCAACCCCCACCTGCGGACGGTCACCTCGCCGTACGCGGACGGGGAGGAGCTCCTCGCCGTGCCCGCGCTGACCCTGGACGCGGCCCTGGTCCACCTCAACCGGGCGGACGCGCGGGGCAACGCCCAGTACCTGGGCCCCGATCCGTACTTCGACGACCTCTTCTGCGAGGCCGCCCGCGAGGCGTACGTCTCCTGCGAACAGGTCGTGGACAGCGCCGCTTTCGCGCCCGCCGGCGGCCCGCAGACCCTGCTGATCGCACGGCACTGCGTCACCGGGGTCATCGAGGCGCCGGGCGGGGCGCACTTCACCTCCTGCGCCCCGGACTACAACCGGGACGAGGCGTTCCAGACCGCGTACGCCAAGGCCGCCGCCGACCCCGTGGCCTGGGGCGAGTTCGCGGGCCGCTTCCTGTCGGGGGACGAGGACGACTACCGGGCCGCCGTCGCGGCCTTCACCGGGGAGGGCGCGTGAGCGAGGGCGCGAGGACGGGCGTGACCCGTGCCGAGTACTGCGTGGTCGCCTGCGCGGAGGCGTGGCGCGGCGCCGGGGAGATCCTGGCCGCCCCGATGGGGCTCGTCCCGACGGCCGGCGCGCGGCTCGCGAAGCTCACCTTCTCCCCCGGTCTGCTGCTGACCGACGGCGAGGCGATGCTGATGGGTGACGTGCCCGCGCTGGGGGCGGCGTCGCGGGTGAGCGAGGGCTGGCTGCCGTACCGCCGGCACCTGGCGCTGGTCACCGGCGGCAGCCGGCACGTGATGATGGGCGCAAGCCAACTGGACCGGCACGGCAACCAGAACATCTCCTGCATCGGCGACTGGAAGCGGCCCGACCGCCAGCTCCTCGGGGTGCGCGGCGCGCCCGTCAACACCCTCAACAACCCCACCAGTTACTGGATCCCGCGGCACTCCCCCCGGGTGCTGGTCGACCGGGTCGACATGGTGTGCGGGGTCGGCTACGACCGGGCGGCGGCGGCCGGGCCCTCCGCGACCCGCTTCCACCGCATCCCCCGCGTGGTCACCGATCTGGCCGTGCTCGACTTCGAGACCCCGGACCGTACGATGCGCGTGCGCTCCCTGCACCCCGGGGTCACGCCCGCCGAGCTGCGGGCGGCGACCGGCTTCCCCCTCGACGTCCCCGGCGACGTGCCGCGCACCCGCGAGCCGACCCACCGTGAACTGCGGCTGATCCGCGAGGTCGTCGACCCGGCCGGGCTGCGCGCGCGGGAGGTACCCCGATGAGGACCGCGCTCACCGACCTGACCGGTGTCCGCCATCCCCTCGTGCAGACCGGCATGGGCTGGGTCGCGGGCCCGCGCCTCGTCGCGGCGACGGCGAACGCGGGGGCCCTCGGCATCCTCGGCTCCGCCACCATGACGCCCGACCGGCTCAGAGAGGCGGTCCGCGAGGTGCGCCTGCGCACCGACCGCCCGTTCGGCGTCAACCTCCGCGCGGACGCGGGGGACGCGGAGGAACGGGTGCGGATCATCATCGGCGAGGGCGTGAAGGTCGCCTCCTTCGCGCTCGCCCCCTCCCGCGAACTGATCGCCCGTCTCAAGGACGCCGGAGTCGTCGTCCTGCCCTCGGTGGGCGCGCGGCGGCACGCGGAGAAGGTCGCGGCATGGGGCGCGGACGCCGTCGTCGTGCAGGGCGGCGAGGGCGGCGGCCACACCGGGGGCGTGGCGACCACGGTCCTGCTGCCTCAGGTGGTCGACGCGGTGGACATCCCGGTCGTCGCGGCAGGCGGCTTCCACGACGGCCGGGGCCTGGTGGCGGCCCTCGCCTTCGGGGCGGCGGGGGTGGCGATGGGGACCCGGTTCCTGCTCACGGCCGACAGCACGGTCCCGGCGGCGGTGAAGGCCGCCTACCTCGCCGCGTCCGTCGGGGACGTCACGGTCACCACGAAGGTCGACGGCCTCCCCCACCGCATGCTGCGCACCCCGTTCGTCGACGCCCTGGAGCGCTCGGGCCGGGCCCGGTCCCTGCTGCGGGCGGTGCGGCACGCCGCGTCCTTCCGCGCGGTCTCCGGGCTGACCTGGCGCCGCATGGTGCGCGACGGGCTGGCCATGCGGCACGGCAGGGACCTCACCTGGAGCCAGGTGCTGCTGGCCGCGAACACCCCGATGCTGCTCAAGGCCGCCATGGTGGACGGCCGTACGGACCTCGGGGTGATGGCCTCGGGGCAGGTCGCGGGCCTCGTCGAGGACCTGCCGTCCTGCGCGGAGCTGGTGGAGCGCGTGATGCGGGAGGCCCACGAGACGCTCGCGGGCCTCCCGCCGGTCACAGCCGCTCGATGATGGTGACGTTCGCCTGGCCGCCGCCCTCGCACATCACCTGGAGGCCGTAGCGCCCGCCGGTGCGCTCCAGTTCGTGCAGCAGGGTGGTCATCAGCTTGACGCCGGTGGCGCCCAGCGGGTGTCCGAGGGCGATCGCGCCGCCGTTGACGTTGACCCGGTCCGGGTCGGCGCCCGTCTCGTGCTGCCAGGCCAGGACCACGGGGGCGAACGCCTCGTTGATCTCGACCAGGTCGAGGTCGGCCATCGCGAGGCCGGTCTTCTTCAGCGCGTGCGCGGTGGCGGGAATGGGCGCGGACAGCATCCGGATCGGGTCCTCGCCCCGGACCGAGAGGTGGTGGATCCGGGCGCGCGGGGTCAGCCCGTGGTCGCGCACGGCGCGCTCGCTCGCGAGGAGCATGGCCGCCGCACCGTCCGAGACCTGTGAGGAGAGGGCCGCGGTCAGCCGCCCGCCGGGCATCACGGGCGCGAGGGCCGCCATCTTCTCCCGCGTGGTGTCGCGGCGCGGGCCCTCGTCGGTGCGCACCTCGCCGTACGCGACGAGTTCGCGGTCGAAGCGGCCCTCGTCGATGGCCCGCACCGCCCGCCGGTGCGAGCGGAGGGCGAACTCCTCCATGGCCGGGCGGGTGATGCCCCACCGCTCGGCGATCAGCTCGGCGCCGTGGAACTGGCTGACGGGCCGGTCGCCGTAGCGTTCCCGCCAGCCGCGCGACCCGGCGAACGGCCCCTCGGTCATCCCCAGGGGCTCGGTGGCCCGGCGGGTGGCGTAGCCGATGGGGATCTGCGACATGTTCTGCGTGCCGCCCGCGACGACCAGGTCCTGGGTGCCGGAGAGCACGGCCTGGGCCGCGAAGTGGACGGCCTGCTGGGAGGAGCCGCACTGCCGGTCGACGGTGACGCCGGGCACCTCCTCCGGGAGCCCGGCGGCCAGCCAGCTGGTCCGGGCGATGTCACCGGCCTGCGGCCCGACCGCGTCGAGACAGCCGAAGACGACGTCCTCGACGGCGCCCGGGTCCACCCCCGTACGCTCCATCAGCGCCGTGAGCACGTGCGCCCCGAGGTCGGCGGGGTGAACGGACGCGAGCGCGCCGTTCCGTTTGCCGACGGGGGTGCGTACCGCTCCGACGATGTACGCCTCGGCCATGGCTGCTCCTTCGACAGATGATGCCCGTGCGGGCCCTATGCGGCCGGTTCCCTCCCGGCGATGCCGTCCAGCACCATCGACAGGTACTGACGGGCGATCTCCTCCGGGCTGTGCGTCCCGCCCGGCCGGTACCAGGACGCGGCGACCCACACGGTGTCGCGCACGAAGCGGTAGGCGAGCCGGATGTCGAGGTCGGCGCGGAAGGACCCGTCGGCCACGCCGCGCTCCAGCGTGCCCAGCCAGGCCTTCTCGAACTTCCGCTGCGAGTCCACGAGATAGCCGAAGCGGGGCTGGGTGACCAGGTGCCGGGACTCCTTCTGGTAGATGGCGACGGCGGCGCGGTGCCGGTCGATCTCCCGGAAGGACTCGGTGACGAGGGCCTCGATGGTCTCCCGGGGGCCGAGACCGGCGTCGAGCACGGCGTCGTAGCCGGTCCACAGCTCGTCCAGGAAGCCGGAGAGGATCTCGTCGAGCATCGACTCCTTGGAGTCGAAGTGGTAGTAGAGGCTGCCCGCGAGCAGCCCCGCCTCGTCGGCGATCCGGCGGACGGTGGTGGCGTTGTAGCCCTGCGTGGCGAACACCTCGGCGGCGGTCGCGAGGAGCTCGCGGCGCCGCCCGTGTGCGGGGTTCGCGGTGGTCTTCTTGCTGTTCGTCGGCACTCTCTCATTGTCGGTCACGCGCGCTGGCTGCTGACGGAGACCGTCTCGCCGGTCATGTACGAGGAGTAGCCGCTGGCGAGGAAGACGATCACATTGGCGATCTCCCAGGGCTCGGCGTAACGCCCGAACGCCTCGCGCCCGGTCAGCTCGGTGAGCAGTTCCGGTGTGGTGACCTTCGCCAGGTGCGGGTGCATGGCCAGGCTCGGGGAGACGGCGTTGACGCGCACCCCGTAGGCCGCGGCTTCCACGGCGGCGCAGCGGGTGAGGGCCATGACGCCGGCTTTGGCGGCGGCGTAGTGGGCCTGGCCGCGCTGGGCGCGCCAGCCGATGACGGAGGCGTTGTTGACGACGACCCCGCCGCCGGTGCCGTGGCGCAGCCGGCGCAGCGCGGCGCGGGTGCAGCGGAAGGTGCCGGTGAGGGTGGTGTCGAGGACCTTGTCCCACTGCTCGTCGGTCATGTCCACCAGATCGGCGGTGCCGCCGAGCCCGGCGTTGTTGACGACGATGTCGAGGCCGCCGTGCCGCTCCTCGGCGAGGTCGAACAGGGCGGCGACCTGGGTCTCGTCGGTGACGTCGCAGGTCAGCCCGGCGACGGAGCGGGCGCCGAACGCTTCGGCGAGCGTGGCGACGCAGCCCCGCAGTCGGCGCGCGTGGACGTCGCCGAGCACGACGCGGGCGCCCTCCTCGAGGAAGCGGCGGGCGGTGGCGCCGCCGATGCCGGCGCCGGCGGCGGCGGTGATGACGGCGGTGCGGCCGGCCAGCAGATGGTGACCGGGGAGATAGGGCGGCGGACCCGCGGGGCGGGCGGCGGGCGCCACGGACTCCTCGACGCTGCTCATGGCCGTACGTTAACCTACCAAACACTTGTTAGGGAAGGAGTGGCGGATGGCCCCCGACCATGACCCCGACCATGCCCCCGACGGCGACCTGACCCATGGGCCCGGCCACGGCCCGGACCGCGGGGCGCCGCCCGACGACGCGTCGCGGGACCCGGTGGTGCGCTACGCGCGGCGGGGCCCGGTCGCGACCGTCACCATGAACCGGCCGGAGTACCGCAACGCCCAGAATTCCGCGATGACCTACGCCCTCGACGACGCCTTTTCCGCTGCCGCCGCCGACGACGGGGTCAAGGTCGTCGTCCTCGCCGGGGCGGGCCGGCACTTCTCCGCGGGCCATGACATCGGCTCCCCGGGGCGCGACGCCGATGCCCCCTTCGCCCGCCGGGCGGGGCTGTGGTGGGACCACTGCGACAAGGCGGGTGCGGAGCGTCGCTTCGCCCGTGAGTCGGAGGTCTATCTGGGCATGTGCCGCCGCTGGCGCGAGCTGCCGAAGCCGGTGATCGCGTCCGTCCAGGGGGCCTGTGTGGCGGGCGGGTTGATGCTGGCCTGGGTGTGCGATCTGATCGTGGCGAGCGAGGACGCCTTCTTCGCCGACCCGGTCGTCCGGATGGGCATCCCCGGCGTCGAGTACTTCGCCCATCCGTGGGTGATGCCGCCGCGGATCGCGAAGGAGTTCCTCTTCACCGGCGACCGGATGAGCGCGCGGCGGGCGCACGAGGTGGGGATGGTCAACCGCGTCGTCTCCCGCGAGCAACTCACCGCGTGCACACGCGAATTGGCCGAGCGTGTGGCGGAGATGCCCCGCATGGGCCTCGCCCTCGCCAAGCGTGCCGTCAACCAGGCCGAGGACCTCCAGGGGCTGCACAGCGGCCTGGACTCGGTGTTCGGGCTGCACCACCTGGCACACGCGCACAACGCGGAGACCGCCGCCGATCCGCTCGGCGGGATGGACGTCGCCGCGATGAAGGCACGGGCGGGCACCCCCGCGCCGCCGGAGGGACAAGGGGGAACTCACCGCTGATGGACCTCGACTTCACGCCCGCCGAGGACGCCTTCCGCCACGAGGCCCGCGCCTGGCTGGCGGCCCACGTGCCCCGGGCGCCCCTGCGCTCACTGGAGACCGAGGAGGGGTTCGCCGAGCACCGGGCATGGGAGCGGACGCTGTCCACCGGCCGCTGGTCGGCGGTGTCCTGGCCGTCCGCGTACGGCGGCCGGGACCGTTCGCTGCTGGAGTGGCTGGTCTTCGAGGAGGAGTACTACGCGGCCGGCGCGCCCGCCCGGGTCGCCCAGAACGGCATCCACCTCCTCGCCCCCACCCTCTTCGAGCACGGCAGTGACGAGCAGCGGGCCCGCGTCCTGCCCGCCATGGCGAGCGGTGCGACGATCTGGGCACAGGCCTGGTCCGAGCCGGAGGCCGGTTCCGACCTCGCCTCCTTGCGGTCCGTCGGGGTGCGCACGGCGGGCGGCTGGCTGCTCAGGGGGCAGAAGACGTGGTCCTCGCGGGCCGCCTTCGCCGACCGCGCGTTCGGACTGTTCCGCACCCACCCCGACGCGGACCGGCCGCACCGGGGGCTCACGTATGTGATGTTCCCGCTCGACGCGGACGGGGTGACCGTGCGGCCCGTGCGGCGCCTCGACGGCAAGCCCGCCTTCGCGGAACTCTTCCTCGACGACGTCTTCGTGCCCGACGAGGATGTCATCGGCGAGCCCGGGCGGGGCTGGTCCGTCGCCCTGAGCACGGCCGGCAACGAACGGGGGCCGACCCTGCGCAGCCCCGGCCGCTTCACGGCCGCCGCGCGCCGGCTCGTCGGGCTGTGGCGGGCTCGCGCCGATGGCGGCGACACGGCCCTGCGGGACCGGGTCGCCGACGCCGTGATCCGGGCCCGCGCCTACCAGCTGTCCGCCTACGCGGACGCCTCGCGCCCGGCCGACGGCGGCGCGGCGGGCGCGAGGTCCAGCCTCACCAAGGTGTTCTGGTCCGAGCTGGACCTCGCCCTCCATGAAACGGCCCTCGACCTGCTCGGCCCGTACGGCGAGCTCGCCGACGGCGCGGCGGACGCGCCCGCGCGGGGCGCCTGGGCGGACGGCTACACATTCTCCCTGGCCGGGCCGATCTACGCGGGCACCAACGAGATCCAGCGGGACATCATCGCCGAGCGGCTGCTCGGGCTGCCGAGGGGGACGCGCCGCGCATGAAGTTCCTGTTGGACACCGAGCAGACCGCATTCGGCCGCACCCTCGACCGGATGCTGGGCGCCGCCGGCACCCCGGCGGTCGTCCGGGCCTGGGCGGGCGGCGACCACGGGCCGGGGCTCGCGCTGTGGGAGCGGCTCGCGGACGCCGGGGTCCTCGCCGTCGCCGTGCCGCGCGCGTACGGCGGCATGGGACCGCTGCCCGTCGAAGTGGGCGTCGCTTTTGTCGAATTGGGCCGCCATGCCGTGCCCGGGCCGCTGGTCGAGACGGTCACCGCCGTGGCTCTGCTGTCCCGGCTCGCCGAGCGCGGCGAGCCGGTGCCCGCCGAGGAGTGGCTGCCCCGGCTCGGCTCCGGGAAGGCGAGGGTGACGGTGGCCCTGGCGGCCGGCGGCCCGTACGCGCTGGACGCGGACGCCGCCGACGCGACCTTCGTGGTGACGGGCGACCACCCCGCGCTGCGGCTCGCCACCGGCCACGGTCCGGTGCAGCCCTCGCTCGACCCCGCGCGGCGGCTGTCGCGCCCGCTCACCGGCGGTAGGCCGCTCGCGGGCGGCCCCGCGGTGCGGGACGCGGCCGCGCATGCCGCCGACTGGGCCGCGTTCGCGACCGCCGCGCAGGCGCTCGGGGTCGGGCTGGCGCTGCTGGAGCGCACGGTCGCCTACGCCAAGGCGCGCACCCAGTTCGGGGCGGCCATCGGCTCGTTCCAGGCGGTCAAGCACCGGCTGGCCGACACACTGCTCGGCCTGGAGTTCGCCCGGCCGCTGCTCCACGGCGCCGCCGTGGCCCTCGCGTCCGGGGCACCGGGCGCGGGGGCCGAGATCGCCGCGGCCAAGGTCGCCGCCTGCGACGCGGCGTACGCGGCCGCCCGTACCGCCCTGCAGGTGCACGGCGCGATCGGCTACACCGCCGAGTGCGACGTGTCCCTGTGGCTCGGCAAGGCCCGGGCGCTGCGGACGGCGTGGGGAACCCCGGCGGCTTGCCGGACCCGCGCGCTGGAGCTGTTCGACGCTTAGGGCGTGTCCGACGGTCGAGGACGCCGCGCGGCAAAGGCGCACGCCGGTACATGCGGGCGGATCACCCCGGCGCGGGACGCGCACACCGTGGCCTCCTTCGGCGCGTCGCCCGCGAGGCGGCAGAATCACTCTCCAGTGCACCGACCGGAGAGGATCGACACCGTGGGCCATGACGCCGGGTACGCCGGGAGCGCCGTGAGCGCCAGGGATGGCGGGGGCGGCGGGGACAGCGGGGACAGCGGGGGCGGCGGGGGCGGCGGGGACGCCGAGGACATCGTCGCGCGTGTGCTGCGCCAGTGGCAGCAGGTCCACCCCGGGCTCGACACCGCGCCGATGGCCGTGATCGGCAGGCTGAACCGCTGTGCCGCGCTGCTCCAGCAGGCCACCGACGCCCCGCTGGCGAGCGAGGGGCTGACGCGGGGGGAGTTCGACATCCTCGGCACACTGCGGCGCACCGGCCGGGAGCTGACGCCCGGGCAGATCGCGCGGGAGACCTTCGCCTCCGGGGCCGCGGTCACCAAGCGGCTGCGGGTGCTCGAAGGGCGCGGGCTCGTCGCCCGCCGCCCCGACGACCGGGACCGGCGGGTCGCCCATCTGTCGCTCACCGAGCCCGGCGGCGCGCTCATCGACCGGCTGGTGCCGCATCAGGTCGCCTACGAGGGCGCCCTGCTGGCCGGGCTCGGCGAGGAGCGCCAGGGCCGGCTCGCGGAGACCCTCGCCGAGCTCCTTGTCCTGCTCGAGGGGCGGATCGGCGGGCTCCAGCCCTGAGCCGTGCCCACCGGGGCGGCGGGGGTCAGCGCAGGGGCAGCGACATGATGAGCCGGTCCTCGTGGGGGCCGAAGTAGTCGTCCCGCCGCCCGGCCTCGATGAAGCCGAAGGAGCGGTAGAGCCGTATCGCGGCGTGGTTGGCCGGCTCGACGCTCAGCCGCACCTCGCCGACACCGTGGTCGGTGAGCCGGGCGAGCCCCGCTCGCAGCAGCCGTCTGCCGTACCCGTGGCCGCGCTCGGCCGGCTCGACGCCGAGGCCGAGTATCCAGGCGTCCTTGCCGCCGGGCACGACACCGGCCAGCACATAGCCGAGGAGCCGGGGGCCGCCGGGCGCGGGCCCCTCGCCGGGTTTTTCGCCGGACCCCTCGCCTCCGGGGCCTGTGTCTCCGGGGCCCTCCAGAACGAGTAGGTGCTCACGGTGCACGTCGAAGAGCTGACGCATGACGAAGAACGGATAGGCGGCGCCCTGGAATACCGCGCGGTCCAGCCGCAACAGTTGCGGAAGGTCGCCTTCCGAGACTTCCCGGACTTCCCGGGGCTGACGAATGTCTCGACATTCCCGGACTCCGGGGGCATAACGCTCGCCGGTGCGAGGTGCCGTCGTGCGGCACGACCTGTGGTTGCGGTCGTCGGACAGGGGATTCATCGCGCTCCCTTCGTGGGCCGATGCCACGAGTATTGATCCTTTCGGGTGAAGAGCCAGATCCTCCGTCATTCGATCACAGGTCCGGGCACACCACGGTCAATGGCGTATGCCCCACCCCTGCCCAACCCCGGCTGCCGGTGTACCCGGCGGTGCGGGTTCTGTCCAGTACGCACCCGCTCCCATCGGGGTGTCACCGCACCCCCCAAGCGCTACCATCGACAGATGGATCTCACGTCCGCGGGATACACCAAGGGGCTCAATCGAGAAGCCCCCTGGGACTCATTCGACTCCCGGGCTTACCACCAGCACAACTACGCCTTCCTCCGGAAGGAAGACCAAGAGATCATCGAGGCCGTTCGCGACTACTTCTGCGAGCATTTCCGGAAGCATCCCGACCGGCCCGATTCCGGTATCGACGTCGGCGCCGGCACGAATCTGTATCCCGCGTTGTCCCTCTTGCCATGGTGTTCGAATATCACGCTGTACGAGCACTCCGTGGAGAATGTGCTGTGGCTGGAGCGTGAGGTCGCCGCGTTCTCCGCCAACTGGGGCGCCTTCTGGGAGGTGTTCACCGAGCGGCCGGAGTACCGGGCCGTCAGCGACCCCCGGGGGGCCGTCGCGTCGGCCGCCGCCGTCGGCAAGGGAGACCTGTTCGACCTGCCCCGCGAGCGGTGGGGCATCGGCACGATGTTCTTCGTGGCCGAGTCGATGTCCACGGCCTACCGGGAGTTCGAGGGGGCGGTGGCGGCCTTCGCCCGGGCGCTCACCCCGGGTGCGCCCTTCGCCGCCGCGTTCATGGAGAACTCACAGGGGTACCAGGTCGGCGATCTCCTGTTCCCGGCGTGCGGAGTCGACGCGGAGGACGTCCACGGCGCCCTCGCGCCGTTCGCCGAGGATCTGCGGATCAGCCGGGTGGGGCTGCCGGAGGATCCCATTCGCTCGGGTTACACGGGAATGATCCTGGCATGCGGCAGGCGCGGATAGATCCGGCGGATCAGCATCCGGTTCCACCACGGCGGGACAGCGGGGAAAAGGGGCAGGGGTACGGGGGATGCGTATACAACCACGCCAGCACATGCTGGAGATCTGGCGGGCCGTCGCCCGGCAGTCGTTCACTCGAGGCGTGTGGCGCCCGGACGATACCGGTGCTGATTCGAGCAGTGTCGAGGATGCCGAGCGACTGCTCTGTCTGATGTATCCGGCGACGGAATTACCGGCGTTCAGACTGGACGCGCCGGACGAAACAGCGGCGGACGTCCTGGCCGCCCTTCAGCGGGTCGGCAACAACATCGACATTCCGCGGAAGCTGATCGACGCCATAACGGATTTCACCCGGACCCACACGGACGAGGCATCGGTGCCGAGTTTCGCGGGCGGCCGGTATTTCTCACCCGTCGATCCCGCCGCCGAACTCACCCCGGAGCAGCGCGCTCTCGGAGTCGTCGATTCCTATTCCATGTCGATCACCCTGTCGCTGGCGACGCTGGGTTTCCTGAAGGTCCTGACCCGGAAGGTGCACCGCAAGGACGTCCAGGACATGGCCGAAAAGCTGGAGGCCGCCACCCGTACCCGGCTCTCGGCCGCCATGGTGAGCCTGCTGCGCAGCTTCACGGTGAACCTCTTCGACGCCGACTCCCCGCAGGGCCGCGCGGTGTGCGCGCTGGTGAACCAGGACGGGCTGTCGAACCGCCTGGTCGTGCACCAGCTCCAGCAGCGGCTCAAGCCGCTGCGCGCCTCCATCCGGGAGTACATCACCCTGGGTCTCAATGTGGTCGGCGATCTGGACAACGACAATCTCCTCCTGGAGTGCGGCTGGTCGTGGGGGCTCGTGCAGGACGCCCCGCCGGTCGACACCACGGAGCCGGTCGGGACGCAGCCCAAGGGACTGGCGCACCAGGTGCCGTACCTGTACTTCACGGTCGTGGCCCTCGACGGCATCGCCGACCTGTTCTCCGAGCGCACCCTCACCCTCGGACTGCTCAACGACGAGCAGCAGCGGCTGGCGGAGGCGCTGCGACTGCGCTGGGAGATCACCCAGCAGTACTGGTCGATGGTGGCCCGGTTCGGTGAGGAACGCTGGCCGCTGGAGGACATCCCCTGGCGGGCGACCGCGCGGGTGCAGGAATCGGAGTACTTCAGCCTCTCGGTGGCCGCCATTCTCGTGCAGGACCTGGTGCGCCGACGGGCCACGGACGACGACCTGACGCGCACCGTCGCGGTGATGGAGGAGCTCGCGGTCCGCGCGAAGATCACCCGGCGGATGACCGACGGCGATCCGGCCATCGCCCTGCACCACCCCGGGGTGCGGCTGCCGTTGCTGGGCAGCGAGAGCATCGGGCCGCCCATGCAGTGGACCATGACGGACTTCTCGGCCCAGTTGCTCAAGCGCACCATCCAACTGTGCGCCCTCTCGCGGAACATAGAGTCCCACGACCGGCTGCTGCGGCTCGCCGAGCAGATTCTGGACCACCTCTGGAAGCGCCGGATCCCCTCGGGCCCGGGCGCCAACCTCTGGGACAACATCCGCGCGGTCTATCCGCAGTCGACACAGACCGGCACCCCGCTGTCGTGGAGCATGACCGAGCGCACGGTGGAGTGCATGGTGGCGGCCGCGGGGCTGTACGAACAGCCGCCGATCCGCAGCCGCACGCTCAATGACATCGCCACGGCGCTGCTCAGCGAGGCGTCCCACCTCTTCGGCAAGGAGATGATGGAGCCCGCGCCGGCCCTGGAGGAGTCCGTGCGCAATGACCTCAGCGACCAGTTGACGGTCGCCGAGGGGAAGCTGCGGCGCGCCCGTCAGATCGTCGACGACCGGCCCGGCACCGCCTGCACCCTGGCCCTGCAGGTCCTCGGCCAGCTGGACGAGATCGCGCTCGGGCGGCGCGCGGCGTCGAGGGGGGTGTAGGGGCGTGCTGGTCTTCGCCGCCTCGGACAAGGGCGGCACCGGGCGCTCGGTGACGAGCGCGAACATCGCCTATCGCCGTGCGCTCGGCGGCGACGACGTGTGCTACCTGGACTTCGACTTCGGCTCGCCCACGGCCGCCGCCGTCTTCGACGTGCCGGGGGCGCTGCGGGGCATCGAGGCAGGCGGTCTGCACTCCTATCTGCAAGGGACGGCGGGCGAGCCGCACCGGGTGGACGTGTGGGCCGAGTCCGAGCACGACGTGCTGCGCTCGCGCCCCACCGGCGCGGGCCAGCTGGTGCTGGTGCCGGGCGACCGCAGCGGCGGCGAGTTCACCACGAACCCGGCCACCGTGCGCCGGTGCGCGGAGCTCTTCCTGCGGCTGGAGGAGGAGTTCGACATCATCCTGGTCGATCTCAGCGCGGGCCGTTCCTACGCCGTCGACATGGTGCTGGAGGCGACCGCGCGGGAGGAGTTCAGCGGTCTGCGGGTGCGCTGGCTGGTCTTCCACCGGTGGACGCGGCAGCACATCATCGCCGCCCACGGCCTGGTGTTCGGCGAGCGCGGGGTGGTGGCCGGAGGCGTCACGCGGGGGCACGAGGCGGACCGGCTGCGCAGCGCCATCCGGTTCGTCCGGGCGGCCGTGCCGGACCCCGAGTCGGCGCTGTTCGCGCACGTGCCGCCGCCCCAGGCGGCCTGGCTGCGCAGGTGCGACCAGGATCTCAAGGAGCTGGCGGCCCGGCTGGACATCGGGGTGACGAAGGTGCTGGGCAGTGTGCCGCTGGAGCCGGTGCTCCAGTGGCGCGAGCAGTTGATCACCGACGAGGACGTGCTCACCAGCCGGGTGGCGAACGTCCGCACCCGGGATGCCTTGAAGCGGCTGGCGGATGCGCTGTCCGGCGAGAAGGCCTGGGAGTCGCTGTGACGGGGACGACCTTCCGGGAGGAGAGCGCGGATCCGCGGACGCAGTCCCTGCCGCTGTCGCACCTGTCCGTGGAGCTGGGTCATCTCTACATGGAGGACTTCGCGGCGGGGCCCGGGCGGCTGCGCGAGCAGTTCACGCGGGTGAAGCCGTGGGCGGACGCGGCACGGGTGTCCCTGGCGGGCGCGGCCGGGGTCCGACGGCCCCGGGTGAGTACGTGCTTTCTGGTCGACGACTACTTCACCCGTTTCTCCTCACCCGCCGAGCTGATGCCGATGCTGCTGGCAGAGGCGAAGGCGTGCGGCCTGACCATCGACTATCTGGCGCGTGAGGCGGGGTGCGCGGCGGCCGACGGCGTGGAGCCGGCCTCGCTGGTGGAGGGCAGGCTGGTCGAGTCGCCACCGGTGGGGAGCAACGGCTCCCGCCCGGCGGTACGGGAGATCGGCTGGCTGTGCAACGGCGAACGGACCCCGGCCGCCGGCGGGGAGGCGATGAGCGGCGCCACCGCCTGGGCCGCGCCCGTCGAGACCGGGGCCCGTCGGCATTCGGTGTTCATGGACGTGGAGCTGTGGGACGACGGGGAGGGGGGCCGTACGTGGTCGTGCCCGTTCCTGGCCGCCGTCTGGCAGCTGTTACGGCTGGGCTTGTTACGCCGCGAGGGGCAGCCGGTGTTGCAGGCTGTTCCCTGGGGCCCCGAGCGCGGTGCCTTCCCCCGCGACTGGGACGACCTGCCGCCGCTGGTGCGGCTCAACGCCTCGGCCGCCCCGTTCGCCGCCTATGGCACGTTCTCCGTGCTTCCCTCGCGGTTCCTTCCGGTGGAGCACGCGGTACGGCTCGTCCTCGGCCAAGTGGCCTTGGAGGAAGCGGTATTGCGTCAGACCGCCGAGCGGGCGGACCGTGAGGGCTTCGCCGTTCCCCCCGCGGTCGCCGACCGCGCCGCCTACGCCTTCTACGCCGAGCCATGACGGGCGGCGGCGCGGGAGACGGGCCCGAGGCGTTCGTCTGCGGCGAGGTGCGCACGTGCCTGTTGCAGACGTCGGCGTCCCTGCCGCGCGCCGAGGCCGTGCGACTGCTCCGGCTCCGGTCCGACGAGGCGGTGCGCTTCTCGGAGCGGCCGAACCTGTACGCCGTCTCCCCCGAGGTGCTCACCGGCGTCGACTGCGCGCTGCCCGCGGCCACCGGCAGCCGGGTACGGGCGGTGGGCACGGTGCAGGCGCGGGCGGTGCTCACCGAGGGCCGGGTGCTCCAGGCGACGGCCCGGTTCTCCTCGCCCGTTTCGGGCCCCGACCGGCGGTTGCCGTGGGGGCACTATCTGGTGCGTCCCGGTGTCGTCCAGCCGCTCGGGCGGCTGTCGGTGCCCGACGTGGCGGCGGGTTTCCTCGGCGCCCGGCCGGCCGTGCCGGACCGGCACGCGGCCGCCACGGTCGATCTGGGGGCGATCGCGGAGCGGCTGCTCGCGCGCGTCCTCGGGCAGCCGCTGCTGGACCGGCGCGCGCCCTTCAAATCCCGCCGCACCATGCTGCGGTGGTTCGCTGTCCACGCGGCGGCCGGGCAGGGCCCGCCGACCGCGGAGTTCACCGTCGCCGCCGACGGGCTACGGACGCTGCGGATCTCCGCGGCGGGTCTCGACGCGGCGGAGATCGCCGCTTTCTGCGAGGAACTGGCCCTGCACGACTGGCTCCTGACGACGCTGATAAGGATGATCGACCGCAGTCGGCTCGGGTCGACCGCGGGAACCGAGGCGGTGCTCGCCCTGCGGCCCGCCGTGGACCATCTGCTGCACCTGTGGATGCCCGGTGCCCGTACGGGAGCCGGACCGGCCCCGCTGTGGGACGGTCTGGAACGGCACCCGGGCTTCACCCGCCAGTGGCAGACGCTGGTCCAGCGCATCCGCGACCAAGTGGCCCTGCGGGCCGTCCCGTTCAGGTGCCAGGCGTAGGGAGCACCTGAACGGCCCACTCACCGGAAGAACACCCATCGGGGGAAGACATGGAACGTACGACGAGAATCCCGCCGTTCCTTCAGAAGGCCGCGATCACCGTGATCCTCGGGTGCGCCGCGTATCTGACGACCACGCTCACCGGGCAGCCGGAGATATGGCGGCTGACCATCTCGATATTCATCGGTGGCGCGTCGCTGATCGTGCAGTTCATGACGGACTTCGACCGCCGCCTGGGGGTGGTCGAGACGTCGCTGACGTCGCACAGCGAGGACATGAAGAAGCTCGTCGACGGCGGCTTCTCCCGGATCAACGAGGCGACCCGGCTGTTCGGCCTGGTGGAGGGCTCGGCGCTGCGCACCGACGCGGTCACCCAGCTGGTGCGCAACGCCACGGAGATCGGCGTGGGCGGCCCGGACATCATCTACGACTTCGCGCAGGCCGAGATCAGCCGGCTGGCCCAGCTGATGAAGGACCTGCACGGCGGCCAGGCCGCCTACGACGGCGAGGACCACGACTGGCTGCTGACGCTCACCCGCAGCGCGGGGGTCAGCATCGACGCCACGAGCACCGCGATGGACACCGACTTCTGGCCCACCGAGCTGGGCCGTCGTTATCTGCGGGCGCAGCGCGAGGCGATCAAGCGGGGGGTGCGGGTGCGCAGGCTGTTCATCGTGGCCCACCCCGAGCTGCTCCAGGACGAGCGGATCAAGGCCGTCTGCCGCAGCCACGAGGACCTCGGCGTGGAGGTGCGGGTCGCGGCGATGTGCACGCTGCCGCCGGCGGCGATGCTGGACCCGGTCTTCGACTTCATCGTCTTCGACGGCGGTGTGAGTTACGAGGTCAGCCCGGCGCTGGGCAGTGAGCACACGCCGCGCCCCGTCGTCGCCAAGACGACCCTGGACGTGCGCGAGGGTCTGGTGACGGACCGGGTCCACCGTTTCAACGACCTGTGGGAGGCGGGCCAGTGACCGCGGGCCCCGCCCCACGGCTCGGGTCGCGCGTGAGCTGATCCCCTTCCCGCTCGATGGGTTCGCGGACGAACTCGGCGAGGGCGGCGAAGACGTGGAAGAGGGGTCCCGAAGGGGCTGAACGGTTCGAAGGGGCCGAAGTCTCGCAAATTCCTTAGTTCATTTCGTGTTTCGCTGGCTGTTCCGAGGAGGCTCGTGGCCAGCGCCGGTGAGGCGTCGACGCCCCTTCTCTGCGCCGTCGAGAAAGGGGAGCGGATGTCCACGCGCGCGTTGTCCAACGGAGTGCCATTCTGCGTCCTGCTGGGGCCCGACCATGCCGGAAAGTCCACGGTGCTGGCCGCGTTGGGCCGGGAGGTTCCGGCGTGGCGGACGCTGTCCGTCGACGGAACGCTGCTGGCCCCCGAGCACGCCTTGCTCAACCGGCTGCGGCGGGAGCTCGTCCGGGAGGTCGCGCCCCACGGGCAGGCGTGGTCGGCGGATTTCCTCACCACCATGGTGCAGACGGCCGTCGTCCATCTCCGCGACGAGCTGCTGCGCTCCGATCCCCGGGTGCCCGCCGTCGTCGACTCCTACTACTACAAGTACCTCGCCAAGTGCCGGCTGGCCGGGGCGGCGGACCACCACCCCATGTTCGCCTGGTGGCGTTCCTTTCCCCGGCCACGTCGTGTGATCTATCTGGATGTGACGCCCGGGACGGCCTGGCAGCGCTGCCGTGAGGGCGCCGACCTCAACCCGCTGGAGTACTACGGTCCGCAGCCCCGCCGGGACGAGTTCCACCGGTACCAGACGGACCTCGCCAAGGCCATGTGGGACGAGATCCGGGACCTGCCGGTGACCGTCGTCGAGGAACGGAACGACCCCGTACACACCGCCGAATCCATACGGAGAGTGCTTGTCGATGAGCTTGGCTGATTCCTGGGCGGACCCGGGCCGGGTGCGCCGCTATCGAGAGCGGGTCCTCGCCGAACGCGCCCGGCTGCGCTCCGCCTTCGCCGACCCTGAAGGCCACCAGCGCGCTGTCCTGGCCGACCTCCTGGAATTCAATTCCGGCACCGCGTACGGGAAACGGCACGGCTTCGGCGCCATCCGCACCCTGGACGACTACCGCAAAGCCGTCCCGGTGCAGACGTACGCGGATCTGGAGCCCTGGATCGAGCGCGCCGCGGCAGGCGAGACCGGTGTCCTCACGGCCGATCAGCCCGCCGTGTTCTTCACCAGCAGCGGCAGCACCGGTGCCCACAAGAAGATCCCGGTCACGCCGCGCTTCATGCGCACCACGTTCTTCCCCTTCTATTACGCGGCGTGGGCGCCGCTCATCGAACATTTCCCGGACGTCCTCCAGCACCCCGGCGCCGTTCTCAACCTCAAGCACGACCCGCTGGCGGCCCCGCCCACCACCGCCTCCGGACGCCCTCATGTGGGCGCGAGTCAGGTGGACTTCGGCGAGAGGTTCGGCGAGCCGCTCTCCGCCGAACCCGGCACGGGCGCCCCCTGGGCGACCCTGCCGGTCCCCGTGGAAGCGGGCGAGCACCTGGAGAAGATGTATCTGCGGCTCCGCCTCGCCGTGGAGAACGACGTCCGCTGCGTGATCGGCATCAACCCGGCCATGGTCGCCGCCCTGCCGTACCAGCTGAACCTGTGGTGGCCGCGGATCGTCAAGGAGATCCGCGACGGTACCCTCGGCGGGCATCCCCACGGCGCGCCCGACCCGGAGCGCGCGGCAGCGCTCGACCGGCTCGCCGAGCGCCACGGCACCGTCCGCCCGTCGCACATCTGGCCCCGGATGCGCGCCATCTTCTGCTGGACCACCGGCCTGGCCAGGCTCTATCTCCCCAGGCTCCGCGAACAGTTCGGGCCCGGCGTGACCGTGCTGCCCGCGCCCGTGGCCGCCTCCGAGGGGCCCGTCGGCGTGGCCCTGGACCGGCACCCCTCCGCCGGCAGCCTGGTCGTCACCGCCTCGGTGTACGAGTTCGCCGACGCCGACGAGGACCTCGCCCCGGACACGGCGACCCTCGGGCCGCACGAGCTGGAACCGGGCCGCGACTACCACGTGGTCTTCAGCCACGTCGGCGGGCTCTACCGCTACGCCGTCGGCGACGTGGTCCGTGTCGTGGACCACGACGGGGGCGTGCCCCGCCTGGAGTACACCGGCCGCGGCAACCGCTCCGACCACGCGGGAGAGGGGTTGCGCGACGCCCAGGTCGTCCGGGCCGTCGAGACCGCCCTGCGCGCGGGCGGCCTCGAACTGCGCAACGTCGCCTGCCGCGTCGACCGGTCGCGCTACGAGTTCGCGGTCGCCCCGCTCACCCCCTGGAACGACGAGGAACGCGAACGCTTCACCGCACGCCTCGACGACGCCCTGCGCGGCGAGTCCGCCGGATACCGGCAGGCGCGGGACGGGAACCGGCTCGGGGCACCGTTGCTGCTGTGCCTCGACGCGGACGCCTTCCTGCGCGACTGGCAGCGGACCGTCGCCGCCGGCACCCGGCCCACCCAGGTCAAGGACCGGCTGTTCCGGCAGGACCCGGAGCTGTGGGCCCGGCTGACCGAAGGCACACCTTCGTCGAACGAACCTTTGGGGAGAAACGAACCGTGACCGCACTGCACGACCCCGTCGAGCGCACCGCACTGCTCACCGCCGCCCTCCGCGCCGTGGAGACCCGGCGGGACGACCGGCTCTACGAGGACCCCTACGCCGCGACGCTGTGCGGCGACACCGGCATGGCCCTGCTCGGCGAGGTGCGTGCCGCGGCCGTGACGCCCGGTGAGGACGGCACGCTGCCGAGCACCCCCGACTACAACGCCATCCGCACCCGTTTCCTCGACGACCTTCTCCAGCGGGCCGCGGCCGCCCCGGGGACGACCCAGATCGTGCTCGCCCCCGCCGGCCTGGACTCACGCGCCCACCGCCTCGACTGGCCCGGCCACGTCCGGTGGTTCGAGCTCGACCGCCCGGCGGTGCTCGGCCACAAGAGGCGGCTGCTGGGGGCCGGAACGCCGCGGGTCGACCGGCGCGAGGTCGCCGTCGACCTCACTTCGCCCGACTGGGAGCGGGATCTGCGGGAGGCCGGTTACGACCCGGCCGTCCCCTCGGTCTGGCTGGTCGAGGGGCTGCTCTACTACCTGCCCGGGGACGAGGTCGACCGGGTGCTGGGGCGTATCGCCGCCATCTCGGCGCCGGGCAGCACCATCGCCGCCGACCTCGTCAACGAGGCCGCCCTCACCCAGCCCCATATGAAGGGTCTCCTCGACGTCTTCGCCGGCTGGGGCTGCCCCTGGATCTCCGGCACGGACGACCCCGAGGCGCTCTTCGCACGCCACGGCTACGAGGTGCGGGCCGTACAGCCGGGCGAGGAGGGAGCCGACTTCGGGCGCTGGTCCGACCGGGTGGTCCCGCGGTCGGAGCCCGGCGTCAGCCGGGTGTTCTTCGTCCACGGTCTGAAGCGCTGACATGCGCGTCTCTCCCCTGACCCGGACGCCGGAGGCGGCGCCCGCCGGCCGGCCCCGGGTCCTCCTGGCGCCCGTCACCATCACCCCGTCCAAACCGCTGACCCCCAGCCACCTCAAGGGGCTGCTGTGGACGGACGTGATGTTCCGGGCCACCCGGCGACTCGCCGACGTCACCTACCGTTGCAGCCACACCACCTATCACCTCTGCGAACAGACCCTGGCCTTCTGGGAGTTCCTCGACCGGACCCAGGGGGACAGCGGCTACGACGACGCCACCGAGGAGGACATCGGCCGGCTCTACGTCGCCTTCCGCGCCGAGGAGGGCCGGGCACCGGCCGAGGACCTGCGACACTACGCGGCCGCCGTCGAGGACGGATGGGTGCACCCCGCGGGCGAACGCGTCCTGCGGCTGTGGACCGGGCAGTACGCGGAGCTCGGCCTGCACGACCCCGGGCTGCTGCGCCACCAGCCACCCCGGTACGACCTCGACACGGCCCTCGAACGGCTCGAGGCCCTGGGGATGTGCCTGGACCAGCGGACGCTCGGCGGCCCCGTCCACCTCGACCTCACCCGCTTCGGTCTGCCGCTGCGGCAACTGGTGACCACCGACGGACGTCCCAACTACCTGGCCTGCGCCCTGCGTGAGCTCATGCCGCTGGCGCCGGACTTCGACGAGGTGGTGCTGCTCTACGACACCGAACTC
The DNA here is from genome assembly GCF_017876625.1 of Streptomyces syringium. Classification (NCBI taxonomy): domain Bacteria; kingdom Bacillati; phylum Actinomycetota; class Actinomycetes; order Kitasatosporales; family Streptomycetaceae; genus Streptomyces; species Streptomyces syringium. Next base: position 6,662,604 of record NZ_JAGIOH010000001.1, on the reverse strand, counting down.
GACTCCGACTACCAGCAGCTGGCGCGTGTCCTGAAGGCCCTGGGGCCGAGCGTCCGCCGCGTGCCTGTCGGGCGGGTCCCCATCGACGGCCGGATCCGCTCGGCCCGCCACGGCGGCTGGCACGACACCCACGCCCGGGCCCTCCTGGACCGTGCGCGCGCCGACCACGGCGAGGCCGCCGTCCGGCTGGGCATGCGGCTGTACTTCATCGCCGTACTCGGTCCGGGACAGCAGCAGTCCTTCCGCGCCGACCTGCTCCGGCAGTGCCTGCGCCGGGCCGAGCGGATGATCGCCTCCGCGGGCCCGGCCGTGGACGAGACCGCCACCGAGGCGCTGACGCGCCACCGCGGTGATCACCTCCACGTCAATCCCTACCGGCTGACGTCGAGCCTGCTGGGCACCCGGCGCCCGGCACCCGGCCTCGACCTGCTCTCGGGGGTGTTCCTGTGAACCCGGTCCAGCACCACCTTCGCGAGGCCGCGGCGGCCCGGCTCACCGCCGTACGCCCCGATCTCGCGACCCGGCACGACCTGGCCACCCTCGACGGGCTGTTGGCCGCGCGTGCCGACGTCGCGGCGGCCGGCGACGAGGAGACGGTCCTGGTCGCCGCGGTCGTCCACCGCTTCGACCTGGACCGGTGGATCCGCTCGACCTGCGACTTCGCCCTGGGGCTCGACCCCGTGCGGGCCGATGCCTGGCAGCGGTCGTTCACCCGCACCGTTTTCCTGGCGGGCAACCCGCTGCACCTGCGGGACCGGTTCTCCTTCGCCTCCGTCGCCGACGACGCGTCCACGGCCTGGACGCCGCCGGGCCCCGCGGCCGCGACGACGGGCCTGCGCAGGCTCCTCAAGCTGTTCACCGGCTCCGCCCCTCTCTGCGGACATTCCGGGATCACCGTGGAGATCCCCACCGCACACCGCCCGGCACCGCATCCGGCACACCGTCCGCCCGTACGCCGGGTGTTGTATCTGGCCTCGGCCGAGTGCACGGTCGCCGACGCGCTGGTGCATCTCAACCACACGCTGGCCGAGGGCGTGCTCGACGGACTGATCGCCCCCGGCGACCGGCTCACCGTGCGCCTCCTGCCCAGGCTGGCGGGGGTGCTCGGGGAACTCGAGCGGGTACGCGTCGTCACCGACCCCCGTTCCCCGGACCGTCTGATGGCCGCCGCGGGGCTGAGCAAGGCCAGGTGATCCTCGGCTGGCCCTGGTCAGCGCAGCAGGTGTGACCGAGGATCGTAGATGGCGGGTGATGCTGGAATTCCCCAGCGGCGGCCACTTGGCGGGGAGCTGTCTGGCCGCCGGTGGTCACTCTGCGTTCCCGGATGGTTCGTCGTTCTTGACCGGTCCCGGCGGCAGCCGGGGTCCGGCTCCGGTGGCACCTGGATGGGGTTGTTGCACATGCCGTAGCGGCATGTGGTGGGGTCGGGGCACCACAGCACGAAAGGCTCTGTCTGCGATGTACCCCTCCCTCACGCCTCCCCGGCAGGTCAAGATCGGTGATGCCGCTGCGTTCGCCGGGATCACCCCACGCGCCATCCGCCACTATCACGAGATCGGTCTGCTGCCGGAGCCCGAGCGCGGCGGGGACGACCGCCGCCGCTACGGCTATGACGACATGACCCGCCTGCTGTGGATCCGCAAGATGGCTGATGCCGGTATCAGCCTGGACGACATGCGGACCGCCTTCGGCGAAGCCCGGGACGAAGCTGGAGACGAAGCCCTGGACCAAGCCCCGGATATCGAGTCGGCCCTGAGCAGGCTGGAGGAAACCTTGGCGGCGCAGGAGGCCGCCATCAAACGTCGGCGCGCGGCTGTCCAGCGCCTGCAGGCGGTGGGCAGCCCGCTGGGGCTGCTCTCCGAACTGGTCACGGACCGGCTCAGCCACCTGCCCCCGGGCGCGTTGCGCCCCTCCGATCTGGACGCCCTGCTAGTCACGGAACGGATCTTCGGGCCGCTGGGCGCCGCTATCCAGGCCAGCACGTTCATCGTGCTGGCCACCCACCCCGACCTGCGGGCCGAGGAGGACCGTCTTGAGGCGGCCGAGGCCGCCCTCGACGACGGCGTCGAACCCGACGACCCGCGCGTCGAAGAGCTCGCCGTACAGCGATGCGCTCACCAAATGGCCCTGAACCAGGCCATCGAGGCAACTGGTCTCGACGCGGCCGAGGAGAAGATCTTCGAGATCTACGACGCCGACCTGCAAGGGGAGGAGGGCACAGAGATGAGTGCCGCCGCAGCGATCACCAAGATGCCTTACGACTTCTCTCCTGCCCGGATGCGCTGCGTGGAACTCGCCGGACGGCTCTTCGGCGAGGCCCTTGCCGACGCCCACTCCGCGGACAGCTGATCGCCTGTGCCTGGCACCGACATAACCAGCCACCATCTTCGAGGTCGAGTTGCTCCCGAAGTGCGGCATCCCTGCTGTACCCCGCGACAAGCCGGTCGAAGCGACTTGAGTCTGACCGGATCCCTGCCCTGGCCACCTCGCTCACTCACCCAGAGCATCACCACCCGCATGGCGACAAGGCCCGATCTTCGCCACTGATCACAACACAGCGCTACCGAAGCAGGATCCGCCAACTACTGCGCTCGTCCGCCAAGTAAAAATCTCGGTCGCAGCAGGTCCTTCCGGAGCGGCGTCGACCGCTTGCTTCTGCATACACCCCGGGGGTATACATGGGCTCAACAGATACCCCCCGGGGGTATCGATAGCCTTCCAGTGGGAGCAGCGATGACCACGACGACCACCGACACCGCCCGGACCTCCCGGGTCGAACTCGCCATCGGCGGCATGACCTGCGCCTCGTGCGCCGCCCGTATCGAGAAGAAGCTCAACCGCATGGCCGGAGTGACCGCCACGGTCAACTACGCCACCGAGAAAGCACAGGTCACCTACCGCGAGGACATCGCGGTGGCCGAGCTGGTCGCCACGGTGGAGGCGACCGGCTACACCGCCGCGCCGCCCGCGCCCGTACGGGACGCCGGGCCGGCCGACGGCCAGAACGGGGAAGGCCGGGACGAGGGGGCCGAGGAGCTGCGGCCGCTGCGGCAGCGGCTGGTCACCGCCGTGCTGCTGGCCGTGCCGGTGGTCCTGCTCGCGATGGTCCCGGCCTGGCAGTTCACGTACTGGCAGTGGCTGTCCCTGACCCTGACCGCACCCGTCGTCACGTACGCGGCGTGGCCCTTCCACCGGGCGGCCTGGACCAACGCCCGGCACGGCGCGGCCACCATGGACACCCTGATCTCGGTCGGTACCTCGGCGGCGTTCGCGTGGTCGGTGTGGGCGCTGTTCTTCGGCAGCGCCGGCATGCCCGGCATGACGCACGGCTTCGAGCTGACCATCGCGCGCGGTGACGGCGCGGGGAACCTCTATCTGGAGGCGGCTGCGGGGGTCACCGCGTTCGTCCTGGCGGGGCGCTACTTCGAGGCCCGGTCCAAGCGCAGGGCCGGCGCCGCGCTCAAGGCGCTGCTGGAGCTCGGTGCCAAGGAGGTGACCGTCCTGCGGGACGGGCGCGAGGAGTCGATCCGCACCGAGGACCTGGTGGTCGGCGACCGGTTCGTGGTCCGGCCCGGTGAGAAGATCGCCACGGACGGCACGGTCGTCGAGGGCACCTCCGCCGTGGACGCCTCGATGCTGACCGGTGAGTCGGTGCCGGTCGAGGTCGGCGTGGGCGACACCGTGACGGGTGCGACGCTCAACGCGGGCGGCCGGCTCGTCGTGGCGGCCACCCGGGTCGGAGCCGACACCCAACTGGCCCGGATGGGGCGGCTGGTGGAGGACGCGCAGAACGGCAAGGCGGCGGCCCAGCGGCTGGCCGACCGGATCTCCGCGGTGTTCGTGCCCGTCGTCATCGCCCTGGCACTCGGCACGCTCGCCTTCTGGCTGATCAGCGGCGCGGGCCTGACGGCCGCGTTCACCGCCGCGGTGGCCGTGCTGATCATCGCCTGCCCGTGCGCGCTGGGCCTCGCCACGCCCACGGCCCTCATGGTGGGCACGGGCCGGGGTGCGCAGCTGGGCATCCTCATCAAGGGGCCCGAGGTGCTGGAGACCACGCGGAAGGCCGACACGATCGTCCTGGACAAGACCGGCACGGTCACCACCGGCCGGATGGCGCTGGGAGCCGTGCACACCGCCGACGGCACGACACAGGCCGAGGCACTGCGGCTGGCGGGGGCGCTGGAGCACGCGTCCGAGCACCCGATCGCCCGGGCCGTCGCGGCGGGTGCCGCGGCCGGCGTCGGCGCGCTGCCCGTGCCGGAGGACTTCGCGAACCTACCGGGGCGGGGCGTCCAGGGGGTCGTCGAGGGCCACGCCGTGCTCGTCGGCCGGGAGAAGCTGCTGGCCGAGTGGGCCATCGAGCTGCCGGCGGGGCTGGCGCGGGCGAAGGCCGCGGCCGAGGCGGCGGGGCGCACGGCCGTCGTGGTGGCCTGGGACGGCGAGGCACGGGCGGTGCTGGAGGTCGCGGACGCGGTGAAGGACACCAGCGCCGAGGCCGTCGGCCGGCTGCGGGCCCTGGGACTGACCCCGATCCTGCTCACGGGCGACAACCGGGCCGTGGCCGAGGCGGTCGCCGCCGAGGTCGGCATCGACGAGGTGATCGCCGAGGTCCTGCCGCAGGACAAGGTCGATGTCGTCAAGCGGCTCCAGGGCGAGGGCCGGGTCGTCGCGATGGTCGGCGACGGCGTCAACGACGCGGCCGCGCTGGCCCAGGCGGATCTGGGGCTGGCGATGGGTACCGGCACCGACGCGGCCATCGAGGCGGGCGACCTCACGCTCGTCCGGGGTGATCTGCGGGTCGCGGCGGACGCGATCCTGCTGGCCCGCCGGACGCTGGGCACCATCAGGTCCAATCTCTTCTGGGCCTTCGCCTACAACGTGGCCGCGCTGCCGCTGGCGGCCTCGGGGCTGCTCAACCCCATGATCGCGGGCGCCGCGATGGCCTTCTCGTCGGTCTTCGTCGTCGGCAACAGCCTGCGGCTGCGCGGGTTCAGGCCCCTGGGCCGGTAGGACCCGGCCGCCCGCGGCCGGCCGGCGTCACGAGCCCGGCGCCGGGGACACGGCCGGGCCGGTCCGGCCGGCCGGGGGGAAGAGGGAGGCGCAGACCTGGTCGGTGACGGACTTTCCGCCGCCGACCAGACTCACTTTCACCTCGTCGGCGGGCAGCTTGCCCGGCACCCCGTTGTGGGCCGCCGTGCACACGAGCTGGTTGCGCGCGGTCCGGGTGAGCCGGGAGACGTCCGTCCCCAGCCGGATGACGACGCGGTCGGTGCTGGTGATGACGTCCACACCGCCGACCGTCGGCAGTTCGGAGTAGTAGCCGCGCAGCCGCTCGGGCTCGTTGGGCCCCTTCAGCAGCAGCGGTACCGCGTCCTCCGCGCTCACCGCGTCACCGGCCGGGCGGCTCACCGGCACCACGCCGCCCGGGTAGGCGAAGTAGAGCACGGCCTGCGTCGCCGGGACGCCCGGCCGCTTGGCACCGGTGGCGGGATAGCCCACGTCGATGACCTCGGTCGGTTCGATGCCGCAGCCCGCCAGCGCGGTGAGCAGACCGCACAGGGTCGCGGCGGCCGCCGCCCTTCGGATCCTCATGCTTGCCCCTCCTCGGACTCCCCGCACTCCCCGCGCCGCAGCGGCAGGTCCACGGTGAACACCGCCCCCCCGTCGGGGCCGTTGGCGGCCCGTACGGTCCCGTCGTGCAGCCGGACGTTCTCCAGGGTGATGGCGAGCCCGAGCCCGCTGCCCTCGGAGCGGGCCCGGGCGGAGTCCGCCTTGAAGAACCGCTCGAAGACGTGCGGCAGCACCTCGGGGTCGATGCCCTCGCCCCGGTCCGCGATCTCGATCAGCAGGCGCTGGCCGTCGGCCGCCTCGGCCCCTCGCGTGGTCCGGACGGCGACGCTCACCGGCTCCCCTCCGTGCTTGAGGGCGTTGCCGACGAGGTTGGCGACCACGACGTCGATACGGCGCGGATCGAGCCGGGCCCGTACGCCCTCGGGCAGATCGGCCGCGATCTTGTCCTGCCAGCCGCGGGCCTGGAGGGTCTTGCGCACGGTCTCGGAGACGTCGACCTCGTCCAGGTGCAGGGCGGCGGCGCCCGCGTCGAAGCGGGAGATCTCCATCAGGTCCTCGACCATACGGGCGAGCTTGCCGGTCTCCTCGCTGATGAGGCGGACGGCGTAGGCGGTGTCGGGGTCGAGCGTGGCGGCGTCCTCGTCCAGGACGTCGACGACGGCGGTCATCGCGGCCAGCGGGGTGCGCAGCTCGTGCGAGACGTCGGCGGCGAAGCGCCGGGAGTTGGCCTCCATGCGGCGCAGCTCGGCGACGTTCTCCTCCAGCGCCGCCGCCATGTCGTTGAACGTCCGGGAGAGGTCGGCGAGCTCGTCGCGGCCCGTCACCTTGAGCCGGGTGTCCAGCTCACCGGCGGTGATCTGCTGGGTGGCGCGCCGCAGCTCCCGTACGGGCCGCAGCACCCCGCGCGCGGCGATCAGGGCGGGGACCACGGCCAGCGCGATGGCGGGCAGCGCCCCGTTCTGGGCGGCCTGGACCAGCGCCTGCACATTGAGCTCGTCCTCGCGCAGCGGCAGCTTCGCGTACACCTCCAGACCGGAGATCTCGCCGCCGTCCCCGCTGTAGGTGACGGGCAGTCCGATGGCGAGCCACGGCTTCCCGTCGAGCTCGATGCGCTGGAACGCCGCGATGCCCTTGTGGACCTTGGCCTGCACGCCGGCCGGGATGCCCCGGCTCCCGGTCGGGCCGGTGGGCGGAACGAGCGGTCCGTTCCGGTAGCGGGTGTGGACCATCCAGCGCTGGGCCACCCCCGCCCGGTTGAGGCCCTCGGAGAGCCGCACGAGGTCGTCGTTGCCCGGCGGGAACGGCACTTCGGGCACCTGCGAGTTGACCTGCGCGCGCAGGGTCTCCACGGCCGTGTCCTGGGTGCGCTTGAGGATCTTGGTGCGGGCCTCGCGGAAGGTGAGTCCCGCCGTGGTGAGCGCGCTCAACGCGGCCACCAGCAGGAAGGCCACCACGAGGCGCGCCCGCAGCCCCCGGGCGAAGGTGCCCAGCGCCGGGCGGCCGGGCCGCAGGCTCCGGAAGCTGATGCTCCGCAGTCGCGCGTGCCACGGGGCCGGGGGTCTCTCGGTCACAGCCGGGGTCACAGGGGTCCGAACCGGTACCCGAAGCCCCGCACGGTCTGGATGTACTTCGGCGACCGCGAGGAGTCCTCGACCTTGGTGCGCAGCCGCATCACACAGGCGTCCACCAGCCGCGCGTCACCGTGGTAGCTGTGCTCCCAGACGTGCTCCAGGAGCTGCTGGCGGCTGAAGACGCGGCCCGGGGTGGCCGACAGGTACAGCAGCAGCTTCATCTCGGAGGGGGCGAGCGCCAGGTCCTGGCCGTTCTTGGAGACGAGCAGGCCCGCGCGGTCGACGGTCAGGTCGCCGTGGGTCTCGGCGGGCTGGGTGACGGCCGGGTCGGGGCCGCCGTCGCTCGGGGCGGCGCGGCGCAGCACGGCCCGGATGCGCGCTTCGAGGACCTCGCCCCGGGCGGGCTTGACGATGTAGTCGTCCGCGCCGGCCTCCAGGCCGAGGACGACGTCGATGTCGTCGCCGCGCGCGGTGAGCATGATGATCGGGATCTGCTGGGTGGCGCGGATGCGGCGGCACACCTCGAAGCCGCTCTTGTCGGGCAGCATCAGATCGAGCAGGACCAGGTCGGGGCGGAAGGTCTCCAGGGCGGCGAGACCGGCCTCGCCGGTCGGCGCGGCCTCGACCTCGTGGCCGCGGCGGCGCAGGGTGAGAGTGACCCCTTCCCGTACGGCCCGGTCGTCCTCGATCAGAAGCACGCGTGACATGCGGACAGTATCGTTCCCCTCAGCACACTCGTGCGCCGCGCGGGCCTGTGAACGGCGCAACTGTCACCGACTGCTCATATTCCCCGCACCCCGGGTGGGCGCCGCGGCGAGGCGTCCGGGATTCGCGGACACGCCCCTAGGCCCCGATGTGCCGCAGCAGCAGGTCGCGAAAGTCGCGGTCGGTGCTTTCGTAGCGGCGGCGCAGCCGGTCGCCGGGCCAGTCCTCGGGGAGCAGCGCGGCCGGGAGCACCGGGTCGGCGAGGAGGTGGCGCAGCACCGCCGCCGAGACCATGAAGCGCCTCGCGAGGTTCTCGGTCCACTCCTCCCGCAGTGCCCCCTCCAGCACGCGGGCCCGCGCCGCCCAGCCGTCGAGGTCCCACAGGGTCGCGGCGAGCGCGGCCGGATCGCCCTCGGGAGTGCCGGTGAGCCGGGTGCACTGCTCGTCGACGACGTCGGGGCGGGGGCGCACGAGGTTGGCCGGGCGGAGCCAGCAGCCCTCGCGCAGCTCGGCCAGGCGCAGGGCGGCCATGGCCTGGCGGAGGGCGGCGCGGTCGGTGGCGGAGCGGCGTTCGGTGGTGACGACGGCGATCTCCCAGCCGCCGTCCCAGGGGCGGGTGCGCGGGGCCCGGCTGTCGTCCTGCCGGGCCTGGCGGGCGAGGAGGCGGTCGGTGAGCCGGTAGGTACCGTCGCGCTGTTCCAGGTCACCGGCGGCGACCATCCGGGTGAGGGCGGTGCGGACGGTGCCCTCGGCGGTGCCGAAGAGTTCGCCGACGCGGACGAGGGCGCGGGCGGGCAGGGCGGGCGGGTGGTGGCCGAGGAGGGTGGAGAGCACGATCGAGCGCGCGGTCAGCGGCGGCAGGGCGAGGGATCCGGTGGCGTCCATGATTGCCGGAAGCCTATCCATTACAGTCCTGGATCACGCATCATGAAACTGTAATACCGGGCCGTACGCACCCTCGGAGGTCGCTGTGAGCGCCACACACGAAGTCCTCAACCAGGCTCCGCCCCTGACCGGCTTCACCACGGCCGACGATCCGGCGCTGCTGGAGGCGCTGCGCCGGGACGGCGGTGGCTGGGGCGAGGCGGAGGTGCGAGAGCTGGGCGCACGGGCCGGATCACAGGAGACGCAGGAGCATTCGCGGCTGGCGGAGGCGCATCCTCCGGTGCTGCGCACCCACGACCGTTTCGGCCACCGCGTCGACGAGGTGGAGTTCCACCCCGCCTGGCACGCGCTGATGGCGGCGGCCGTGGAGAGCGGCCAGCACGCCGCGCCCTGGGCGCAGGCCCGGCCCGGGGCGCATCTGGTGCGTGCCGCGAAGTTCTACGTCTGGGCCCAGGCCGAGCCGGGCCACGGCTGCCCGATCTCCATGACGTACGCCGCCGTCCCCGCGCTGCGCGCCCAGCCCGAGCTGGCGGCCCTCTACGAGCCGTTGCTCGCGTCGCGCAGCTACGACTACGGGCTGCGGCCCCCGCTGGGCAAGCAAGGCCTGATCGCCGGCATGTCGATGACGGAGAAGCAGGGCGGCTCGGACGTGCGGGCCAATACGACGACGGCCGTGCCGGCGGGCGACGGCTCGTATGTGATCACCGGGCACAAGTGGTTCACGTCGGCGCCGATGAGCGACGTGTTCCTGGTGCTCGCGCAGACGCCGGAGGGCCTGACGTGCTTCCTCATGCCGCGCGTACTGCCGGACGGCACCCGCAACGCGATGCGGCTGCAGCGGCTGAAGGACAAGCTCGGCAACCGCTCCAACGCCTCGGCGGAGATCGAGTACGAGCGGGCCGTGGCCTGGCCGGTCGGCGAACTCGGCCGTGGGGTGCGGACGATCGTCGAGATGGTCAACATGACCCGGCTCGACTGCGTCATCGGCTCGGCGTCCGGCATGCGCGCGGGCCTGCGGCAGGCATTGCACCACACCGCGCACCGGCGGGCGTTCGGCGCCGAGCTGATCGACCAGCCGCTGATGCGCAACGTCCTGGCGGACCTCGCCGTCGAGTCCGAGGCGGCGACGCTGCTGGCCATGCGGCTCGCGGCGGCGCTGGACGCCTCCGAGGCGGGCGACGCGTCCGAGGCGGCCCTGCGCCGGCTCGCGCTGGCGGCGGGCAAGTACTGGGTCTGCAAGCGCGGCAGCGCGCACGCCGCCGAGGCGCTCGAGTGCCTCGGCGGCAACGGCTACGTCGAGGAGTCCGGCATGCCGCGGCTGTACCGGGAGGCGCCGCTGCTCTCCATCTGGGAGGGCTCGGGCAATGTGGCGGCCCTGGACGTGCTGCGCGCCCTGGCCAAGGAACCGGCGGGGCAGGCCGCCTACTTCGCGGAGGTCGACGCGGCGGCCGGGGCGGACGCCCGCCTCGACGCGGCGGCGGCGCGCCTGCGCGGGCTGCTCGGTGAGCTGTCGGACCCGCACCGGGCGCAGTTGCTCGCCCGCCGGGTGGCGGAGCAGCTCACGCTGGTCCTCCAGGGCAGCCTGCTCGTGCGGCACAGCACTCCGGCCGTCGCGGACGCCTTCTGCGCGTCCCGGCTGGGCGGGGAGTGGGGGCACGCGTTCGGCACCCTGCCGACGGGCGCGGACCTGGGCCCGATCATCGACCGCGCGGTGGCGAAGGACGCGCGGTGACCGGCGGCCGGGCCGGGGCGGCGGGCCCGGCGGTCCGTACCGAGCGCCGGGGGCCCGTCACCACCGTCGTCCTGTCCCGGCCCGCGGTCCGCAACGCCGTGGACGGGCCGACGGCCCGGGAACTGGCCGATGCCTTCCGGGCGTTCGAGGCCGACGACGGGGCGCGGGTCGCGGTGCTGTGGGGCGAGGGCGGCACGTTCTGCGCGGGCGCGGACCTCAAGGCGCTCGGCACCGCGCGCGGCAACCGGGTCGCACCCGACGGTGACGGCCCGATGGGCCCCACCCGGCTGCGGCTGTCCAAGCCGGTGATCGCCGCGGTGAGCGGCCACGCGGTGGCGGGCGGACTGGAGCTGGCCCTGTGGTGCGAGCTGCGGGTGGCGGAGGAGGACGCGGTCTTCGGCGTCTTCTGCCGCCGTTGGGGCGTGCCGCTGATCGACGGCGGCACGGTCCGGCTGCCCCGGATCGTCGGCACGGGCCGGGCCATGGACATGGTCCTGACGGGCCGTCCGGTGCCCGCGGCGGAGGCCCACGCCATCGGGCTCGTGAACCGGCTCGTCCCGCCGGGCGGGGCCCGGGCGGCGGCGGAGGAGCTCGCGGCGGAGATCGCCCGCTTCCCGCAGACGTGCCTGCGCGGCGACCGGGCCTCCGTCTTGGACCAGGAGGGCCTGACGGAGGAGGCCGCGCTGGCCGCCGAATTCGGCCATGGCCGGGCGGCCTTGACCGAGGCCGCCGAGGGCGCGGCCCGCTTCACGGCGGGCGCGGGCCGGCACGGGGACTTCTCGGGACGGTGAAGGACGGGACGGTGAAGGAGGGGACGCGGAAGGAGGGCGCACGACCCGGGGGGCCCGGGCTTCGTACGCCGGGCCCGTCGGGGTGAATTCCCGCTGAACGCCCGGTCGTTACGTCGGCAATGCCCGGCATGACGCACACACAACGCACACAGTTGTTCATCCCTTCGGAGGGATTTGGTCCAGGACGCGACCAAGGGGAGCGCGGGCACCGGAAGATCTCCGTCGTGAACGGACGGGCGCCGGCAGGGCGAGCGGGGATCGTGGCCTTCGTGGCCGTACTGGCGACAGCGGGGGCCGGGCCCGCGTGGGGCGGTGAGGCCGACGGCCGGCCGGCCGTGGAGCCTCCGGCCACCGCGGCGCCCGGTGGCACCGGGCGTGGCCACGACCCCGACGTCGCATCGGCGGTCCGCCGCTCCCACGGAGTGAACGTCACTGCACACGACGGCGGTTCGCCGTCCGTCGTCATCCAGCAGGGGCGTCGTCACACCGGGACGCCCGGCGGCCGGCGGGCCCGGACCGTGACCGCCGTCTCGGGCGACGACCTGTCCTCCGCCGTGGTCCATGACGGCGAGGGGTGCCTGGCCGTCAGCGCCCAGGTCACGGGGCGTTCGTCCGTGGTGCGGATCTGCGGCCCCCGGGCGCCCCGCCCGAAGCCCCCGGCTCTCCCCCGCCCCGTCCCGGCCCCGCCGACGGTGAAACCAGCGCCCGCTCCCCCGACTCCGCCGGCCCCCGCACCGCCCCCGCGCCCCGTCCCCGTCCCGGTCCGGGCCCACGCCGTCCCGGCGCCGCCGCCTCCCGTCCTCCGGACCGCTCCCCTGCCGCTGTCCTCCCCCGCGCCGAGGCCGAAGCCCGCGCGGATCGCACCGCGCGCCTACCACCGGGCCGACGCCAGGACACCCGACGGCGGGCCCTCGATGGTCACGCTCATGCTGCTGCTCACGGCCCCCGCCGTGCTCGCGGCCGCGCTGCTGCGGCCCCGCGGCGGCGGCAGCGGACGGCGCTGACCCGCGGCCCCACCGTCCCCGCCGCCCCCTCTCGCCCCCCGAAACCCCCCTGTTCGATCCCGGAGGTTCCCTTGTCCGAATGGCTGGTCCTGGCCATCGCGATGGCCGCCGCGTGCGCCGTCGTCCTGACCATCACCGTTCTCAGAGAACGCAGGCTCGGAGCGGACGACGACCCGACCGAGACCCCCGACGTCATCGAGTACATGACGATGATGGTCGGCGTGGTCTACGCCATCGTGCTGGGCCTCGCCATCGCCGGTGTCTGGGAGGCACGCAACAGCGCGCAGCAGGCGGTCACGGCCGAGGCGCAGGCCCTGCACGAGGTCAGTGAGCGGGTGATCGCCTACGCCCCGGACGCCCGGAACCGTACGCGCGAGGACGTCGAGGCGTATGTGACGTACGTCGTGCACACCGAGTGGCAGCACATGCTGGACGAGGCCGAACTCACCGACCGGGGCGCGGAGCTGCTGGCCAAGGTGCGCCGGGACGTGACCTCGTACGTGCCGCGCAACGACCAGGAGGGGCAGCACTACCAGCCGCTGCTGGACCAGGTCTCGGCGGTGGACGCGGCGCGTAGCGCGCGGGCGCAGAACGCGGAGGCGACGCTGCCGGGCGTGGTGTGGTTCGGCCTGATCGCGGGGGCGCTGGTGGCCGTGGGGCTGATCTTCACGCTGCAGATCCGGCGGTCGCCCCGCGAGCTGCTGCTGGCGGGGCTCTACAGCGCGCTGATCTCCTTCCTCCTCTTCCTCGTCTGGGACTTCAACTCCCCCTTCGGGCACAGCGTCGCGGACGCGACCGGGCCGTTCACCGATCTGTTCGCCATCTGACCGGCAGGCGCTTGAGGCCGTTCTGGAAGTTGGACGCCAGCCGGACGGCCTCACCCGCCCGCTCCAGGCCGGGCAGCCGGTCGATCGTGACCCGCAGCATGGTCCGCATCTGGACGCGCGCGAGGTGGGCGCCCAGGCAGAAGTGCGGTCCGAAGCCGAAACTGACGTGGTCGTTGGGGGCGCGGGTGATGTCGAAGCGGTCGGGGTCGGTGAAGACGCGCTCGTCGCGATTGGCCGACGCGTGGAAGACGACGACCTTCTCGCCGCGCCGGATGCGGCGGCCACCGAGCTCGGTGTCCCGGGTGGCGGTGCGCCGGAAGTCCATGACCGGCGGCCAGAAGCGCAGCACCTCCTCCACCGCGGACCGCGTCAGGTCCTCGCGCTCCCGCAGGAGTGCGTACTGGTCGGGGTGGTCGAGGAGCGACTTGAGGCCACCGGGGATGCCGTTGCGCAGTGTCTCGTTCCCGGCCGTCGCGAAGAGCAGGAACATGGTCTCGAACTCGTCCCGGGTCAGGCCGCCTTCGCGCATCTGCGCCATGATGCTGCCGGGCCGGGCGTGGTCCGCCAGGGCGTGGGCGTAGACGAACATGTCGGCGAGGGCCTCCCGGGTGCGCGGGGCGGCCACACTCCCGTCGGGGCGGGTGAGCGTGGCCGGCCGGTGCGCGAGGGCCGCGCGGCCCATCGGGCTCAGCTTCCCGGCGTCGGCGGTGCACGAATCCGCGCGGTCCGCGTCCTGGTAGCCGATCACCCGGTTGGACCAGTCGTACAGCAGCCGCCGGTCCTCCTCCGGCACACCCATGATGTGGGCGAGGGTCCAGACGGGCAGGTCCGCGGCCAGCTCCACGTAGTCCGTGGCGCCGAGGCCGGCGACGGAGTCGACGAGGACATGCGCCCGCTCCTCGATGACCGCCTCCAGCTCCCGCACCGCGCGCGGGGTGAAGGCGGCGGAGACGATGCGCCGCAGCCGCGCGTGGGCGGGCGGGTCCTGGTTGAGCATCATGGTCCGCAGGAAGGCGAGGTCGCCCTCGGTCTCCGGGTCGGCGATCTGGGTGGCGCCCGTGTACGAGGAGAAGACCTCGGGGGTCCGCAGCACATGTTTGACGTCGGCGTGCCGGAAGACCGCCCAGAAACCTGGGCCGGCGGGCCAGGGCCCGACGGCCGGTTCACCGATCCGGCACACCGGGGCGGCGTCCCGCAGCTCCTTGTAGCGGGCGTAGGGCACGCCCTGCGCGTAGGTCTCGGAAAGGAAGACGTCGGCGGTCACCTCGTGTGAAGTCACCTCACGGACGGTATGTCCTCCCCTGGCGGACGCGTCAAGGGCTGGCGACAATGTCCTGGTGACCCGACGCCGTCCGGCCAGGCCGGACGGCGTGACGGCTGGTTCGCGCCCCCATGCACTCTTGAAGCAACGGGCATGCAGTGGTTTAGGTGGTACGGACCGAACGTACGGGAGGTACGGACCGTGACCGACAGCAAGGACCTCAGAGAGGACCGCGACCGGCTCGTCGACGCGGCCGACGCGGACGCCTATGTGCGGGGCATCTGCTTCAAGACCGGGCCGCCCCGGCTGCTCGGTGTCGAGCTGGAATGGCTCGTCCACGACGTGCGCGACCCCGTCCGCCCGGTCGCCCCGCCCCGGCTCGCGGCCGCCGCCGACCGGTTGCGCGCACTGCCGCTGAAATCGCTGCTGACCGTCGAGCCCGGCGGCCAGCTGGAGTTCTCCTCGCAACCCGCGAGCTCCCTCGCCTCCTGTGTCACGGAGGTCTCCGCGGACCTCGCCCTCGCCCGCGCCGAGCTGAGCGATCTCGGGCTCGTCCTCGCCGGTTACGGCAAGGCTCCCTGGCACGAACCGCCCCGCGTCGTGCACGATCCCCGCTACGACGCCATGGAGAACTACTACGGCCGGTGGAACGACGCCGGGTACACGATCATGTGCCGTACGGCGTCCGTCCAGGTCTGTGTGGACGCGGGGTACGAGGAGCCCGGGCCGCTCGGCTACGGGCGCCGCTGGGCGCTGGCGCATCTGCTGGGCGCGGTCCTGGTCGCCTCCTTCGCCAATTCCCCGCTGCACATGGGCCGCCCCACGGGCTGGCGTTCGACCCGGCAGGCCTGTTACGGGCGGACGGACCCCGGGCGCACCCTGGCCCCCTCCGACCGTCTCGACCCGAGGTCGGCCTTCGCGGCGTACGCGCTGGAGGCGCCGATCATGGTGCTGCGCTCCGAGGACGGCCCCTGGGACCCTCCCGAGGGGCTGAACCTGCGTCGGTGGACCCGTACCGGGCACCCCCGGCCGCCGACGGTCGACGATGTCGCCTACCACCTGACCACGCTGTTCCCGCCGATACGGCCGCGGGGGCATCTGGAGCTGCGCATGATCGACGCGCAGCCCGGGGAGGAGGGCTGGCTGGTGCCGCTCGCCGTCACGGCCGCGCTCTTCGACGATCCCGTGGCCACCGAGACGGCCTACCGCACGGTCAAGGCCCTCGCGGACACGGCGGGCACCGCCCCGGCGCCCCGCAATCCGCTGTGGCGCAACGCCGCCCGGTTCGGCCTGGCCGACCCGGAGCTGCACGCCGCCGCCACCGTCTGCTTCGCCGCGGCCCGTGAGGCGCTCCCCCGGCTCGGAGCCCCGCCGCACGTCCTCGACGCCGTCGACGCCTTCACGGCCCGCTATGTGGACCGCCACCGATGTCCGGCCGACGATCTGCTCGACCGGGTGAACGGCAAGGAGGTCCGCCCATGAGCGCCCCCGGCCCGGATCCCGACCTGTTCCGCTCGCGGGCGGTGGACGCCCTGCTCGCGGCGCGCGAGCGGACCCGTGTCCTCACCGCCTGTGTGGACGAGCGGGAACTGACCGCCCAGCACTCGCCGTTGATGTCCCCGCTGGTCTGGGACCTCGCCCACATCGGCAATCAGGAGGAGCAGTGGCTGCTGCGCACCGTGGGCGGCCACGACGCGCTGCGGCCCGAGATCGACTCGGTGTACGACGCGTTCGAGCATCCGCGTGCCGAGCGGCCGGCGCTGCCGCTGCTGGCGCCCGCCGAGGCCCGGGGCTATGTCGCGGACGTCCGTGACCGGGTCCTGGACGTGCTGCACAGCGCCCCGCTGCGCGGCGGGCCGCTGCTGGAGGCGGGCTTCGCCTTCGGCATGATCGCGCAGCACGAGCAGCAGCACGACGAGACCATGCTCATCACCCATCAGCTGCGCCGCGGCCCGGCCGCACTGTCGGCCCCGGAGCCGCCGCCGGCCGCGCCGGACGCGGCGCTGCTGCCGTCGGAGGTGCGCGTCGAGGGCGGCCCGTTCACGATGGGCACCTCCACCGAGCCGTGGGCCCTGGACAACGAACGGCCCGCGCACCACCGCTTCGTGCCGTCGTTCTTCATCGACACGCTGCCGGTGAGCAACGGCGCGTATCTGCGCTTCATCGACGACGGGGGCTACACCGACCCGCGCTGGTGGCATCCGGAGGGCTGGGAGCAGGTCCGCCGGCACGGGCTGGGCGCGCCGCTGTTCTGGCGGCGCGAGGGCACCGGCTGGGTGCGGCGGCGGTTCGGGGTGGTCGAGCCCGTACCGCCGGACGAGCCGGTGCTGCACGTCGGCTGGTACGAGGCGGCGGCGTACGCGGCGTGGGCGGGGCGGCGGCTGCCCACGGAGGCGGAGTGGGAGAAGGCGGCCCGCCACGACCCGGTCTCCGGCCGCTCGCTGCGCTATCCGTGGGGGGATGCCGATCCCACCCCCGAGCGGGCCAATCTCGGCCAGCGCCATCTGCGGCCGGCGCCGGTGGGGGCCTATGCCGCGGGTGACTCGCCGCTGGGCGTACGGCAGCTGATCGGTGACGTGTGGGAGTGGACATCGAGCGATTTCCTGCCCTACCCCGGTTTCCGGGCGTTCCCCTACCGCGAGTACTCCGAGGTGTTCTTCGGCGACTCCCACAAGGTGCTGCGCGGCGGCTCCTTCGCCGTCGACGCCGTCGCCTGCCGGGGGACGTTCCGCAACTGGGACCTGCCGGTGCGCCGGCAGATCTTCGCGGGCTTCCGTACCGCCCGTGACGCGGATCCCGTCTGATGTGCCGGCATCTGGCCGTCGTGGGGCCCGAGGCGCCCCTCGGCGAGAGCGTTCTCGCGCCTGCGCACTCGCTCTTCCGGCAGTCGTGGGCGCCGCGGCGGCAGTTGCACGGGACGGTCAACGCCGACGGGTTCGGCATCGGCTGGTACGCGGCGGGCGACCCGGTGCCCGCGCGCTACCGGCGGGCCGGGCCGATCTGGGCGGACGGCTCGTTCCTCGATCTCGCCCGGGTCGTCCGCACCGGGGCACTGCTCGCCTCGGTGCGGGACGCGACCGTCGCGGACCCGGACGGGGAGGCGGGCGCGGCCCCGTTCACGGCCGGGCCGTGGCTGTTCAGTCACAACGGCGCACTGACCGGGTGGCCGGAGACCGCGGCGCCGCTCGCGGCGCTGCTGCCCCCGGTGGCGCTGCTGCGGCTGGCCGCGCGCTGTGACTCCGCGTTCGTCTGGGCCCTCGTGGAACACCGGCTGCGGGAGGGCGAGGCGATGGGACCGGCGCTGGCCGGGACGGTCCGGGCGCTGGCCGACGCCGCCCCCGGCTCCCGGCTCAACCTCCTGCTCACCGACGGCACCGCGATAGCCGCCACCGCCTGGGGGGACACCCTCTGGTACCTCAGCGGCCCGGACGGCCGGACGGCCGTGGCCTCCGAGCCGTACGACGACGATCCGCGCTGGGTGGAGGTCCCCGACCGCACCCTCCTCACCGCGACCCCCACCGACATCACGCTGCGCACGCTCAAGGAGCCCTGTCTGTGAGCCAGTTCGCCCTGACCCGCACCCTCCCCCTCGACGCGACCGCCGCGGCCCTGCGCGCGGACGTCGCCACGGGGCTCACCCGAAACCCCAAGGAACTGCCGCCGAAGTGGTTCTACGACGCCCGGGGCAGTGAACTGTTCGACGAGATCACCCTGCTGCCCGAGTACTACCCGACGCGCGCCGAGCGGGAGATCCTCATCGGCCGCGCCACGGAGATCGCCGGGGCCACCGGCGCCCGGACGCTCGTGGAGCTGGGCTCGGGGTCCTCCGACAAGACCCGCCACCTCATCCGCGCCCTGCCCGCCCTCGACCACTACGTGCCCGTCGACGTCAGCGAGAGCGCCCTGCGGGGCGCGGCCGGCACGCTGCTCGCCGAACACCCGGCGCTGACCGTGCACGCCCTCGTCGCCGACTTCCAGTACGGCCTGGCCCTGCCCGAGACGCCCGGCCCGCGCCTGGTCGCCTTCCTCGGCGGCACCATCGGCAATCTGCTGCCCGCCGAGCGGGTGGCGTTCCTCACGGCCGTCCGGTCCGAGCTCGCTCCCGGCGACGCCCTGCTGCTCGGCACGGACCTCGTGAAGGACGAGCGGACGCTGGTCGCCGCGTACGACGACGCGGCCGGGGTGACGGCCGCCTTCAACAAGAACGTCCTCGCCGTCGTCAACCGCGAGCTCGGCGCGGACTTCGACCCCGACGACTTCGCGCACGTGGCCCTGTGGGACGCGCGGCGGGAGTGGATCGAGATGCGGCTGCGGGCCCGTACGGCGCTCGTGGTGAAGATCCCCGCGCTGGACCTCGCGGTGCACTTCGCGGCGGGCGAGGAGCTGCGCACGGAGGTGTCGGCGAAGTTCCGCCGGGACGGGGTCGCCGGGGAGCTGGCGGAGGCCGGGCTGCGCATGAGCCACTGGTGGACGGACGAAGAGGGCCGCTTCGCCCTGTCGTTGTCGGTGCCGGACCGGCCTGCGGCCGGGCGGGGGTAGGGCGTGCCTTGCGGGCCGTTGCGTGCACCTCCGCTGCGCGGCGGTGTCCTCGATCGCCGGACGGGCTGGTTCTGGCTGAGCTCAGCCGCCCTCGATCGCCGGACGGGCTGTTTCCGGTGGGCCACGCCAACAGCGGCGCTCGCCTCGCGCGTCGTCGCCGGGTGCACCACGGTGGAGATGTCAAGGCCGCCCAGTCGCCCGGAGAGCACTCATGTCGCACCACAGCCACACCTACCGCGTGACCGAGATCGTCGGTTCCTCCCCGGACGGCGTGGACGCCGCCGTTCGCAACGGGCTCGCCCGTGCCTCGCAGACCCTGCGCAACCTCGACTGGTTCGAGGTCACGCAGATCAGGGGGCACTTCGACCAGGGCAAGGTCGGTCACTACCAGGTGGGCCTGAAGGTCGGCTTCCGGCTGGAGGACAGCGCCTGATCCCGGTGCCCGTGCCGGTCAGCCGCGCGGGACCACCGTGGAGAGGGCCTTCGGCAGGGGGTACCAGTCGGCGGTCGCGAAGCTGGCGTGGTTCCTGGCCATGAGGGTGACGCGGGCGCGCGCCTCGGCCTCGGTCGGCCTGGTGCCGTCGATGACGGGCGGCACCTTGTGCGCGTCGGTCATGACCACGAGGTAGTGCCGGTCGTCGTACCAGGCGGTGTCGATGCCGCCCTTGGCGTAGGTGGCGGCGTCGCCGTCGAAGACCACGAACCAGGGGCGGATGGAGGCGTCGGCGTAGCGCGTGCGCGGATCGCCGGCCACCGCGCCGTGCACGGCGGGGAAGGCCCCCGCCCGGCGGAGCCGGCCGGCGGCGGCGAGGTCGCGCAGGTGCGTGGCGTACTCCCGGTCCGTCCACAGCCGGTCGGCGGGGTTGCCCTCCTCCACCGTGCCGGGGATCAGCTCGACGACGAACTTGCCCGCGAGCGCCGACCGGCTGGGCCAGCCGCCGGCCCGTACGGCCCGATCGAGGTCGCCGTGGCCGGCCACGAGGTCGGCGGGCCGGTAGAGGGCGTCGCCGAGCTTCTCGGTGAGCAGGGCGTCCAGCTCGGCGGGGCCGCGTCCGCTGTCCGCGTTGAAGCCGTCCTTCATCTCCACCTTGAGGAAGACGGGCCGGTGGCCGGGGTTGGCGTCGTGCCAGGCCCGGATGTCGGCGAGGCAGCCGGCCAGGGGCTGGTTGCGGGACTTGGTGCGCAGCTCGGCCGGGGACGTGGCACCCTCGCAGTTGTTGGCGTTGCGCACCGGGTTGGCGTGCGAGACGCGGAAGGCGCGCCCGCCGAAGCCGTTCGTCCAGACGTCGAGTTCGAGGAGCGAGGCCCCGGAGTCGAGGGCGTCGGCGAAGTAGGGGTACTTGTCCTGGAGGTAGGCGTTGTGGAGGCCGACGGACGTCGTCGCGGAGTAGGGCGCGGTGGCGGCGCCCGCCGCCGCGCCCGTGGTCCGCGCCCCCGCCGGGGCCACCGTGGTGGCCACCGCCGCCGCTGCCGCCACCGCGACCATTCCCGTACGCGTGACCGCGCGCATGTCCCCCACCGCTTTCGTTCTGTTGTCGCCGTGCCGCATGACGCTGTGACGAATCTCTGTTACGAACGAGGAGCAGGGTACGGGAGTTGATCAAGTGGCGGGAACGGGGGTCGCTCAGCTCGCCCCGTAGACGTCCTCCACATAGCGGCCCGCTGCGGTCAGCTCGCGCAGCCAGGCTTCGCAGGCGGTGGTGTCCGCGCCCGTCCGGCGGGCGTACAGCTCACGCAGGGCCGCGCGGACGCCCGGTGCCATCCGGGCGCCGTCACCGCACACGTACACGCGCGCCCCGGCCTCCAGCAGCGCCCAGACCTCCTCCCCCTCGGCGGCGATGCGGTGCTGGACGTAGCGGATGCCCTCGGCGCCGCCGGGCCGGGGGCCGGCGCTGAAGGCGGGCCGCAGCCAGACCGCGCCCGCCTCCTCGGCGGCGCGCAGTTCGGCCGCGTGCAGGAAGTCCGCTTCCGGTGCGTCGCAGCCGAAGTACAGCAGCGCGGGGGCGAGTTCGGCGCCGGTCGCGAGGAGGGCGCGACGGTCGGCGACCGCGCCCCGGAAGGGGGCGAGGCCCGTGCCCGCGGCCACCATGACGACGGGGGTCCCCGTCCCGTGCGGGATACGGAAGTCCGCGCGGCACGGCTGGACGCGGGCGAGGACGGTGTCGCCCGGCCGGAGGCCGGCGAGGTACCCCGAGCCCGTTCCCCGGTACTCGCCCCGGCCGGAGCGGGCGGGGGCGCGCAGCAAGGAGACCATGAGGTCGAGATGGCCGGACCCCGTGGCGGCCGGCGAGGAGGAGATGGAGTACATCCGGGGCCGCATGGGCGGCAGCAGGTCGGGCACGGCCGCCGGGCCGAGCGTGCCGCGCAGCGCGGGGTGGTCCTCGATCAGGTCCAGGAGGGTGCGCGGGTCGTCGGCGGACAGGGCCCGCAGGGCGGCCTGTTCGGGCGGGCAGGGGTGGCGGTCGGCGAGGGCGGCCAGTTGCCGGGGCGTGGGCCGGTCCTGGAGTTCGACGTGGTGGGTGAGGATCTCCCGTACGGTCAGCGGCCGGTCGAGGACCAGGGTGCCCGGGCCCGGCCGGCCCGGACCGTTCGGCCGCACGGCGAGGACGGTGTCCGGGTCCAGGCCGAGGAGGTCCGCGGCGCGGGCGACGAGGTGCGGGGCGTTGGCGGGGAGCACGGCGAGGTGGTCGGCCGTGCGGTACTCCACCCCGTCGGGGAGGGCGAGCCTCAGGAAGTGCTTGGCGCGCGGGTGCGCGGGTGCGGTGAGGGGGTACGCCTCGGTGACCGTCATGGGCACCATGCCGTGCCGGCCGGCGAGTGCGGTGAGCGGGTCGCCGGTGATCTCGGTGACGGTACAGGCGGGCTGAACAGCGGCGGAGGCGGGGGCGTCCGTCCCGATCGACGCCGGGTCGCCGTGCCGTTCCAGGAGCGCCCGGCGCAGGGCGTGGGCGAAGTCCTCGATCGCGCCGGTCAGATCGCCCGAGGCGTCGGCCTCGGCGCGGGGCAGCAGCCGGGTGGCGCCGAGCTCCGCGAGCCGCTCGTCGAGGAGGGTGGGCACGCGCTGGTAGGTGGCGGCCCAGTTGCGGTCGCCGACGCCGAGGACGGCGTAGGTGACTCCGGTGGCGGCACCCGGTGCGGCCGCCTCGGCCCACCGGGTGAAGGCGGCCGCGTCGTCCGTCGGCCGGCCGTTGTAGGAGGCGGCGACGATGACGACGGGCGCGTCGGTGGGCAGGGCGCCGGCGTGCGCGTCGAGCGGGGCGACGGTGGCGTCGAAGCCGAGGGCGGCGGCCTCGTCGGCGAGGTTGCGGGCGAAGTCGCGGCAGGTGCCGTAGTTGCTGCCGTGCAGGACGAGCAGTCCGGTGCCCTGGCGGGCGCGGGTGGGCCGTTCGTCGCCGTCACCGGGGTCCGTGCGCACGGCGGGGGCGGCGCGGCCGGGCAGGGCGGCGCGGACCCCGGCCCGGTCGGCGGGGGTGCGGCGGGCGAGGGTGAGGGTGAAGCCGTCCGGCTTGAGGGTCAGTGTCTCCTTGATCCGCAGCCGGTAGCCGGTGTGGTCGATGAAGCGGTAGCGGTGCACCAGCAGCCCGAGCAGCATGGTGGCCTCGTGCAGGGCGAACTGCCGCCCGATGCAAGCGCGTTCGCCCGTACCGAAGGGCTTGTACGCGTGCGGGGAGCGGGCCGCCTCCGCCTCGGGGGCGAAGCGGGTGGGGTCGAACAGCTCGGGGTTGTCGCCCCAGACGGCGTCCCGGTGGAGCAGCGGCGTGAGGACGGTGACGCCCTGCCCCGCGCGCAGCGGGTAGCGGCCGCCGAGGAAGGTGTCCTCGCGGGCCTGGCGGCTGAAGGCGGCGGCGGTGGGCCACAGTCGCAGCGCCTCGCTGAGCACCTGCCGGGTCCAGCGCAGCCGCCCGACGTCCTCGAACGTCGGCTCCGGGTCCTCGGTATCGCCCCACAGTTCGTCCGTCTCCCGCTGGGCGAGCCGCAGCGCGACGGGGTCCTTCAGGAGGTGGTGGAGCGCGAAGGACAGCGCCCCGGAGGTGGTCTCGTGGCCGGCGATGAGGAAGGTGATGACCTGGTTGCGGATGTTGGCGAGGTCGAGGGTGGTGCCGTCCACCGGGTGCGGGGCGCCGAGCATGAGGCCGAGGAGGTCGTCGGTGCGGTCGTCCCCGGCGGCCGTACGGGCACTGATGACGTCGTCGACGACCGTGGCGAGGAAGGCGGCGTCCGACCGGAACGCCTCGTCCTCGGCGCTGTGGTCGCCGCCGGGTGCGCGCCCGAGGGCGTTCATGCTCCAGTCCAGGCAGCGCACCATGGCGCCGACGAAGGGGTGCGGCTCCTCGCGGGCGAACGACTCGAAGTCGTAGCCGAACCCGGCGAGGCCGATGGTGTCGAGCGTCATCCGGGTCATGTCCTCGGGGACGTCGACGGGCGTGCCCCGGCCGAGCCGGGCGTCCCAGGAGGAGATGAGGCGGCGGGCGACCCGCAGCATGGCCGGGTGGTAGGCGCGCATCGACCCGAGGGCGAAGGCGGGCATCAGGATGTCGTGGGCCTTGCCCCAGTTGGGCTCGTCGTTGTACGCGGTGAACAGTCCGTCGGCGGCGAACTCGCGGACGTTCTCCAGGGCCGGGCCGACGTATTTGCTGAAGCGTTCCTCGTCGGCGAGCTCGGTGACCAGGTCGAGCGAGCTGACGAAGAGGGTGTCGAGGCCGTTGAGCCTGCGCCGGAAGACCGGGCCGTGCCGGCGGGCCAGCCGCATCGCCTGCTGGACGGGGGTGGCACCGGCACCGACGGCGGAGATGTCCACCACGGGAACGGCACCGTCGCCGGTGCCTGACGGCTCTGTGCCTGGTACCGCTGTGCCTGACGGCTCGACACGTGCGGCGGGCAGGGCGTGCGCGGGCTGCGCGAGGGTCGCGTGGGTCATGCGTCCAGGCTGACCGCCCCGGCGGGGGGTGCCGTCGGCGGCGACTGCATGATTGTGCAGTGGTCCGCGGCGTGCCGCTCTTGCGCGCGAGCACGTCAGGGGCCTCGCAGGAGCACGGTACGAGCGGGAGGCCCGCGGGCATGAGCAGCGACGAGTACATCGCCTGGCGCAACCACTTCCTGCTGCTGCTCGACCGGATCCCGACACCGATCGCCGTCTGCCGGGCGGACGGGGAGATCACCGTCGCCAACCCGGCCATGGCCGCCGAGTGGGGCGCGGTCCCCGGGCGGCTGCGGGGCCGCAATGTGCTGGACCTCTTCCGCCCCCGCGCCACCGCCCAGCTCGACCGGCTCGGTGAGGCGCTGCGGCTGGGCCACCGCTCCCGCTACCGCGTCGAGGTGTGCTGGCCACCGGTGGACGCGGACGGCGCCGAGCGCGAGGGCGAGCTGCTGGTGGACCCGGTCGGCGAGCCGTCCCCGACGTACCCGATGCTGCTGGTGGTGCTGCGGGTGCGGGCGGCCGGACCGCCGCCGCCCGTGGCGCCGCCGGAGGCGGAGGTGAGCGAGGTGGAGGCCCGGATCCTCGCGCTGGCGGCGTCGGGGGCCACGACGGCCGCCGTGGGCAAGGCGGTCGGGCTGACCGTGGACGGGGTCAATTACCACCTGGCCCGGCTCACCCGGCGCTGGCGGGTGAGCAACCGTACGGCGCTGGTGGCCAAGGCGTACGTACTCGGTGTGCTCTCCCCCGGGCGGTGGCCGCCTGTGCCTGCCGGTCAGCGGGTGCGCAGCACGCAGTCGCCGCACATGCCGCCGGAGGGCACCCGGTAGTACAGACAGCAGCTGCGGCGCCGGAAGGACGGCCCGCCGCGGGTGGTGAGCGTGCCGGTGCCGCGCAGCAGCGGGTCCTCGAAGAGGGCCCGGGTGACGGTGACGGCCCGCGCCGCGTCCTCGGGCCGGCCCTGTTCCAGACACCAGGTGTGCAGGACGCGCAGGGAGCCGGCGAGGGAGGAGGCCGCGTTGCCCCACAGCAGCCGCCCGGAGACCGGGACAACCGCGCGGGTGAGGTGGTGCAGGGCGGTCAGCCGGTCGTGCAGGACGCTCGTGGCGATCAGCGGCGCCGGGTCCGTGCCGGGTGGCAGGGCGGCCGGGCGGGGCAGCCAGAGGTCGTCGGGGGCGGTCCGGGCGGGGTGCCACCACAGCGTCGGGCCCGTGAGGTCGGGGACGCCTCCGGTGAGCACGGCGGAGCCGAGGGCGATCGAGAGCAGCCGTCCGGCGATGCCCTGGAAGGCGATGGACGCGGCCACCCGGCGGTCCGTCGTGCCGAGCCGCTCGGCGACGGTCGCCACCCGGGCCCGTACCGCCGGTTCGGCGAGGGGCAGATAGCCGTCTCCGGGCGGGCCGGCGGGGCCGGCGTCGGTACGCAGGGCGAAGAACGGCCCTACGGCGGCGAGGTCGCCGAGGTGCATGGGCGGGTGCGCCTTCCTCAGTCGGTCGTGCGGCGGCCGGGGCGCCCATAGGTATCAGAAGGCGGCCGGGAGGCCGACGGCGGGGTGACAGGTGGTCAACCGCCGCTGCGGGCCGCACGAGGAGGTGGCCGGACACCACGCCCACCATGCGACGCATCCTTGACAGGCTTCCCGCCCCACAGGAGCCTCGACCTGACAACGATGTCATCGGAACATGTGAGGGACGTGGACGATGAGATGGACCGAACGCCCGCGGCCGCGCATCCTGACGGTCGCGCTCGCCCTCGCGGCGATGCTGGGCGGTACCGCACTCGTATCCGCACCGGCGGCCCCCAGGGCCGAGCCCCTCACCGATCTGGTGAACCCGTTCATCGGCACGCAGAACGCGGGCAACACCTTCCCCGGCGCCTCGGTGCCGTTCGGCATGGTGCAGCTCTCCCCCGACACCAGGCGCAACTTCGGCTACGACTACAAGGACGACCACATCCGCGGCTTCAGCTCCGTGCACCTGTCCGGGGTCGGCTGCAACCTCGGCGGCGATCTGCCGGTCCTGCCCACCACGGGTGAGGTGACGGAGACCGACTACGGGCGCTACGCCGCGAAATTCGACCACGCGGACGAGAAGGCGCACCCCGGCTACTACCGGGTCGCTCTGGGGACCGGCATCACCGCCGAGCTGACGGCGGGTGTCCGCACCGGTCACCAGCGCTACACCTTCCCCGCGACGGACAAGGCCAATGTCCTGCTGAACGCCGGACAGTCGATCCACAAGACGGTCTCCACCACCGTCGAGATCCTGGACTCCCGTACCGTCCGCACCACCATCACCGGCCGGGGCTTCTGCCGGGACACCCGCCCGTACACCCTCCACACCCTCACCCGTTTCGACCGCCCCTTCACCGCCTACGGCACCTGGAACGGCGGGACGGTCACCGACCGGTCCAAGCACTCCACCTCCACCGGCCGCAACGGCGCCTGGGTCCGCTTCGACACCACCGCCGACCGGACCGTCGAGGCCACCACCGCCATCAGCTACGTCGACGCGGCGGGCGCGGCGGGCAACCTCCGGGCGCAGCCGGGCGGCTTCGACCGTACGGCCGAGGCCGCGCGCTCCGCCTGGGAGAAGCGGCTGGGTTCGGTACGGGCCGTGGGCGGCGGGAAGGCGCTGCGGCGCGCCTTCTACTCCTCGCTCTACCGCTCCTTCCTCACCCCCAACATCGGCAGCGACGCCGACGGCCGCTACGTGGGCTGGGACCAGCGCACGCACCGCGCCGAGGGCTTCACCTACTACCAGAACTGGTCCCTGTGGGACACCTACCGCACCCAGGCGCAGCTGCTGGCGCTGCTCGCGCCGGGCGAGGCGCGGGACATGGCGCTGTCGGTGCTGCGGATCGACACCGAGAGCGGCTGGCTGCCCAAATGGGGGTACGCCACGGTCGAGACGAACATCATGACCGGTGACCCCGTGACGCCCTACCTCACCAACGCCTATCAGCACGGGCTGCTGAGGGGCCACGAGGAGGAGGTCTACCGGGCGCTGCGCAAGAACGCCGACGGGGTGCCGCCGGCGGAGTCCATGCAGGTGGGCCGGGAGGGCAACGCCGAGTACCTCCGGGACGGTTTCGTCCCCTTCCGGCCCGACGCGCCCGAGCGCAAGCCCGGCGACTCCGACTACCGGCAGGCCGCGTCGGCCACCTTGGAGTACGCGCTCTCCGACGCCGTGCTCGCGAAGATGGCCCGGGGCCTCGGCCACCGGGAGGACGCCGAGCGGTACGCGGCCCGGTCCCTGAACTACCGGAAGCTGCACGACAAGGCCACCGGCTTCTTCCGCCCCCGGGACGCGAGCGGCGCGTTCACCGGGGCCGCCGACCCGGCGAAGAGCCCCGGCTTCCACGAGGGCACGGCCTGGCAGTACCAGTGGCTCGTGCCGCACGACGTGCCGGGCATGGTGGAGCTGATCGGCGGCAAGGAGGCGGCGGACAAGCGGCTGGACGCGTTCTTCGCGTACGACAAGCTGCTCGCCGACCCGGCACGGACCGCGCGCGAGGTGTGGGTCAACGGCCCCTACGCCTACTACAACGCCGACAAGTACAACCCGCAGAACGAGCCGGACCTCATCGCCCCGTACACCTATCTCTCCACCGGCAAGCCGTGGAAGACGACGGACGTGGTGCACGCCGCGCTGACGCTCTTCACCGATACGCCGACCGGGATGACGGGCAACGACGACCTCGGCACGATGTCGTCGTGGATGGTGCTCTCCGCCATCGGGGTGTACCCGGTGCAGCCGGGCGGTGACGTCTGGGGGCTGAGCACCCCGGTCTTCGACCGCGTGGACCTGCGGCTGGACCGGCGCTGGTACCCGAGGGGCGGCTTCGCGGTCACCGCGCCGGGCACCTCGGGCACCGACCGGTACATCCGGTCCGCGCACCTGGACGGCAAGCAGCTCGACCGTACGTATCTGTCGACCGCGGAGCTCCGCCAGGGCCGGCGGCTGGACTTCCGGGTGGGGCCCAGCCCCTCCCGCTGGGGCACGGCGCGCAGCTCCGCGGCGCCCGCCATCGGATGAACCCTCGGCCGGGCGCGGGGCGGCACCTTCCTTCGCCGCCCCCGCTCGGCCATGATGACCGGCCGTCAGCGTCGACGAGAGGACACGAGATGGCCGGGCTCCGGCAAGGCGTACTGCGCCGCAAACCGATCGAGCACATCGAGGAGGCGGAGACGGCCGAGGGCGGTGGGCCCTCCCAACAGCTGACCCGGACGCTGGGCCTGTGGCAGCTCACGGCGATCGGCGTGGGCGGCATCATCGGCGCCGGCATCTTCAGCCTGGCGGGCACCGTCGCGAACGGCACGGCGGGCCCGGCCGTGCTCATCTCCTTCCTGATCGCGGGCGTGGCGAGCGCGGCCGCCGCGTTCTCCTACGCGGAGTTCGCGGGCCTGATCCCGCGCGCCGGGTCCGCCTACACCTACGGCTACGTGGTGCTGGGCGAGATCGGCGGCTGGTTCATCGGCTGGGACCTGCTGCTGGAGTACACGGCGATCGTCGCGGTTGTGGCGATCGGCATCTCCGGATACATCAACTTCCTGCTCGGGGAGATGAACGCGGAGCTGCCCGCGTGGATGCTGGGCGCCCCGGGCACCGGGGACGGGCACCGGGTGGACCTGTTCGCGGCGGTGCTGTGCCTGCTGATCGCCTATCTGCTGACCATGGGCATCAAGAACGCGGCCCGCTTCGAGACCGTGGTCGTGGGGCTGAAGATCCTGGTGGTGCTGCTGGTCGTCGTGGTGGGCTTCTTCCACGTCAAGTCCGACAACTACACGCCGTTCTTCCCCTTCGGCATCAGCGGCGCGTTCACAGGAGCCGCCACGGTCTTCTTCGCGGTGTTCGGGTACGACGCGATGTCCACGGCGGCCGAGGAGTCGAAGGACGCGCAGCGGCACATGCCGAAGGCGATCATGTACTCGCTCGCGGTGTCGATGGTCCTCTACGTCCTGGCGTGCCTGGTGCTCACCGGCATGCAGCCCTTCAACGAGATCGACAAGGAGAGCGGCTTCTCCACCGCGTTCAAGTCGGTGGGGCTGACCGGCATCGCGGACGTCATCGCGGTCGGCGCGATCATCGGCATCCTGACGGTGATGTTCACCTTCATGCTCGGGGTGACCCGCGTGTGGTACGCGATGAGCCGTGACGGGCTGCTGCCGAAGTGGTTCGCGAAGACACATCCGACCCGGCACGTGCCGACGCGGGTGACCTGGATCGTCGGTGTCGCGTCGGCGGCGATCGCGGGCTTCGTACCGATCGGCGAGGCGGCGGAGCTCACCAACATCGGCATTCTGCTGGCCTTCGCGGTGGTGTGCACCGCCGTCATCGTGCTGCGCTACAAGCGGCCGGACCTGCCGCGCAGCTTCCGCTGCCCGTGGGTGCCCTTCGTCCCGGCGGTCGGGGTCGCCGCGTCGATCTGGCTGATCACCTATCTGGCCTGGCAGACCTGGGTGCGGTTCGCGATGTGGTTCGCCGTCGGGCTGGTGGTGTACTTCGCGTACTCCTACCGCAATTCGGAGCTGGCCAAGGCGGAGCGGGCGGCCGGCCGCCGGGACTGACGCGCCCTCTTCCCGCGG
This sequence comes from Streptomyces syringium, assembly GCF_017876625.1. Lineage (NCBI taxonomy): Bacteria > Bacillati > Actinomycetota > Actinomycetes > Kitasatosporales > Streptomycetaceae > Streptomyces > Streptomyces syringium. The sequence continues at coordinate 6,633,216 of NZ_JAGIOH010000001.1, read as the reverse complement.
AGCCCTATTTCAGCAGGCGGGAAAGCCTCCGGTCCGCGAGAGGCTTCCCGCCCGTCTGGCAGGTGGGGCAGTACTGGAGGGAGGAGTCACGATAGGACACCTCCCGGATCGTGTCACCGCAGACCGGGCACGGCTGCCCGGTCCTGCCGTGCACCCGCAGCCCGCTCTTCTTCTCCGCCTTCAGCTCCCCGGCGGCGTGCCCGCGCGAGCGCTCCAGCGCGTCGCGCAGGGTGGCGCCGAGGGCCGCGTAGAGCGCCGAGGTCTCCTCCTCCGTGAGGCTCGCGGCGAGTTTGAAGGGGGACATGCGCGCGGCGTGCAGGATCTCGTCGGAGTAGGCGTTGCCGATGCCGGCGATCACGCTCTGGTCCCGCAGGACGCCCTTGAGCTGCCGGCGCTCCTCGCGCAGCAGCCCCGCGAACACCTCCAGGGTGAACTCCGGTGCCAGCGGGTCGGGGCCGAGCCGGGCGATGCCCGGCACCTCCGAGACGTCGCGGACGCAGTACACGGCGAGCCGCTTCTGGGTGCCGGCCTCGGTGAGGTCGAAGCCGTCCCCGCCGGGCCCCGCGAGGCGCACCCGGAGGGCCAGCGGCCCCTTGCCGGGCCGGGGCGGGGCGTCCGGCAGCGGGTCCCGCCAGCGCAGCCAGCCCGCGCGGGCGAGGTGGAGGACGAGGTGGGGGCCGTCGGTGACCAGATCGAGGAACTTGCCGTGCCGGCGCACCCCGACGACCGTGCGGCCCTCGACATCGGTCAGCGGCGGGTCGTACGTCTTCAGCACGCTGACCGTCAGCGGCAGCACCCGCTCGACCGTCCGGCCGACGAGGTGCTCGGTGAGGAAGCCGGCCAGCGCTTCGACCTCGGGCAGCTCCGGCATGCTTCCAGTCTGCCGCAGCGGGCCGGGGCGGCAAGTCAGCGCACGGGCACCGCCCAGTCGACGCGGTAGCCGGTGAGCCAGTCGGCGCTGCCGTCCCTTTTCTCCGCGACCTGGCGGGCCACCTCGGCGTCACGCGCCCGCCGCTCCTCGAAGGTGGGCGACAGCCGGCCCGCCATCTCGGCACTGAGCGCGACGGCCCGCTCGACGCGCTCGCGGCGCAGCCGCTCGTAGGCGGCGAAGGCCCGCCGCGCGTCGGGGAGGTCGCGCAGGCAGCGGGCGAGGACGACGGCGTCCTCGATGGCCAGGGAGGCGCCCTGCGCGGCGTTGGGCGCGGTGGCGTGGACGGCGTCCCCTATGAGGACGGCACTCCGGCCGTGCCAGACGGGGGTGGTGGGGATGTCGTAGGCGTTCATGCCGACGATGGCGTCGCCGGTGGCCGCGGCGATGGCGGCGGCGGGCGTGCGGTCGGCGGCGAAGGTCTCGACGACGCGGCGGCGCCAGTGGTCCGGGCCGGCGGCGAGGCCGTCGGCGGGCAGCTCGGCGCCGGGGATGTTCGCGAACCAGTACGTCGTGCCGTCCGGTGCGGTGGTGCAGCCGAAGAACCCCTGCCGTCCGTAGATCATGCGGTAGGTGTGCGGCGGGGCGGGGTCGGCGGTGTCCCGGGTGCGGCCGCAGACGGTGAGCTGGCCGGTGTGGCGCGGCGGCGGCGCGGCGGGGTCGAGGAGGGTGCGGGTGCGGGAGTGGATGCCGTCGGCGCCGATGAGCAGATCGCCCTCGGCGCGGGTGCCGTCCGCGAAGAACGCCACGACCCGGCCGCCCGGGGTGGTCGTGGCGTCGACGAGGCGTTTGCCGTACTCGACGCGGATGCCGCGGCGGACGGCCTCGTCGCGCAGGGCGCGGTAGAGGGCGGCGCGCTGGAGGGTGCGGGGGCTCAGGGCCGGCTCCGCCGTGCCTGCGAGGGGCCGGGCGCCGAGCGGCACGCCGGTGTCGGAGAGGAACTCGGCCGTCTCGGCGGGGAAGGAGTGCGCGCGCACGGGAGCGTCGGCGCCGATGCTGCGCAGCGCGGCCAGTCCGTTGGCGAACAGGATGAGGAACGACCCGAGATGGTCGGCGCCGGTGGGATACGCCTCGTGGACGGTCGCGTCGAAGCCGGCTTTCCGCAGGGCCATCGCGGCCACGGGTCCGGCGATGCCCCCGCCGATGATCAGAGCGTGCGCCATGGTGCTCCGTTCCGACGCCTCGCGTGCGGTCGAACGCTTGACCAAAAGCGTAGCGGGCCGGGGTGCGGTGCTCCAGAGTGCGTGCCACCGGGTCCGGGGCCGCTCAGCCGCCTCCCCGCAGCGCTTCGGCGAGGTAGGGCGCGGTGACGCTGCCGGCGGCGCCCGCCACGTCCCGTGGGGTTCCGGCGGCGACGATCCGGCCGCCCTCGGCCCCGCCGCCGGGCCCGAGGTCGATGACGTGGTCGGCGCCCGCGGCCACGGCCATGTCGTGCTCGACGACCACCACCGTGTTGCCGGCGTCGACCAGTCCGTGCAGCTGCCGCAGCAGCAGTTCGGTGTCGGCGGGGTGCAGTCCGGTGGTGGGCTCGTCCAGGAGGTAGAGGGTGTGTCCGCGGTGGGTGCGCTGGAGTTCGGTGGCGAGCTTGATGCGCTGCGCCTCCCCGCCGGACAGCTCGGTGGCGGGCTGGCCCAGGCGCAGATAGCCGAGGCCGACGTCCTGGAGCGTCCGCAGGCCGCGCAGCGCGGCCGGCACGTCGGCGAGGAAGCCGGCGGCCGCTTCGACGGTCATGTCGAGGACGTCGGCGATGGTCGCGCCCCGGTAGGTGATCTCCAGCGTCTCGGGGTTGTAGCGCGCGCCCCGGCAGGCGGTGCAGGGCGCGTACGTACCGGGCAGGAAGAGGAGTTCGACGGCGACGAAGCCCTCGCCCTGGCAGACCTCGCAGCGCCCGGCGACGACGTTGAAGGAGAAGCGGCCGACGGTGTATCCGCGGGCGCGGGCCTCGTCCGTCGCCGCGAAGACCTTGCGGACGGCGTCGAACAGGCCCGTGTAGGTGGCGAGGTTGGAGCGCGGGGTGCGGCCGATGGGCCGCTGGTCGACCCGGACCAGGCGGTCGATCGCCGCGAGTCCCTCGGCGGCCGCGGCGGCGGGGCCGTGCTCCCTGGGCTCACCGGTCTCACCGTCCTTCTCCTCGGTGCCGGTGTGCGCGCCGACGACTTCCGCGAGCACCTGGCTGACCAGCGTCGACTTGCCCGACCCGGACACACCGGTGACGGCGGTGAAGACCCCGAGGGGGAACTCGGCGTCGAGGTCGCGGAGGTTGTGCCGGGTGACGCCGCGCAGCCGCAGCGAGCCGGAGGGGGTGCGGGCCGCGCGAGGGGCCGGCGGCGGCGCGTCCGGGAAGACGAACCGCCGGGTCGCCGATTCCGCCACCTCCGCGAGCCCCGCGACCGGCCCGCTGTGCAGCACCCGCCCGCCGTGTTCCCCGGCCTGCGGACCGACGTCGACGATCCAGTCCGCGCGGCGCACGACGTCCATGTGGTGCTCGACGACGAACAGCGAATTGCCCGCGGCCTTGAGCCGGTCCAGGACGGTCAGCAGGGCGGCGCTGTCGGCGGGGTGCAGCCCCGCCGACGGCTCGTCCAGGACGTACACGACGCCGAACAGCCCGGAGCGCAGCTGGGTGGCGAGCCGGAGCCGCTGGAGCTCACCGGCGGAGAGGGTGGGGGTGGGCCGGTCCATGCCGAGGTAGCCGAGGCCGAGTTCGGTCAGCACCTCGATGCGGGCGACGAGGTCCTTGGCGAGCGTCGCGGCGACACCGTCGCGGTCGCCGTCGTCCGTGGCGGCCGGTCGCAGCACCTCCGCGAGCCCCGACAGGGGCAGCGCCGCCAGCGCGGCGATGTCCCGTCCGGCGAAGGTGACGGCCAGCGCCTCGGGCCGAAGCCGCCGCCCGCCGCACGCCGGGCACGGCCCGCTCACCAGGTGCCGCTCGGCGCGCGCCCGCAGCGCGGCGCTCTTGGAGTCCGCGAAGGTGTGCAGGACGTAGCGCTTGGCGCTCATGTACGTGCCCTGGTAGGGGCGTTGGATCCGCTCCGCGTCCCGTACGGGGTGCACGGTGACGACCGGCTGCTCGTCGGTGAACAGGATCCACTCGCGGTCGGCGCGCGGCAGCTCGTGCCACGGCCGGTCGACGTCGTGGCCGAGCGCGGCCAGGATGTCGCGGAGGTTCTTGCCCTGCCACGCACCCGGCCAGGCGGCGATCGCCCCGTCCCGGATCGACAGCGACGGATCCGGCACCAGCGACTCCTCCGTCACCCGGTGCACCCGCCCGAGCCCGTGGCACTCGGGGCACGCCCCGGCGGCCGTGTTGGGCGAGAAGGCGTCGGAGTCGAGCCGCGCGGCCCCTTCGGGGTACGTACCGGCCCGGGAGAACAGCATCCGCAGCGAGTTGGACAGCGTGGTCACCGTCCCGACGGAGGACCGCGACGTCGGCGCCGACCTGCGCTGCTCGAGCGCGACGGCGGGCGGCAGCCCGGTGATCTCCTCGACCTTCGGCGCGCCGACCTGGTGGATCAGCCGCCGCGCGTAGGGGGCGACGGATTCGAAGTACCGCCGCTGGGCCTCGGCGTAGACGGTCCCGAAGGCGAGCGAGCTCTTGCCCGATCCGGAGACCCCGGTGAAGACGACGAGGGCGTCCCGGGGGATGTCCACGTCGACACCCCGCAGATTGTGCACCCGGGCACCCCGGACACGTACGTACCCCGCCGACGGGTCGTCGGGGAGGGCCGGGTCGTTCATCGGGGTCATCTCCGCGGTTCGCGTGGGCCTGGCCGGCAGATCTTCGACTATAGGCTGCCTGTTCCGTTCGCGGCGGCGGGCGCCCTGCGGGCGCGTCCTCAATCGCCGGACGGGCTGCGAATGCAGCCCGTCCGGCGATTGAGGACACCGCCGCGCAGCGGAGGTGCACACGACGAGCTACAAACCAGCCGCTTCCGTCAGCGCACGCGTGAACGCGTGGCCGGGAGCCGCCAGTACCCGCGCGGCCTCGCCCTGTTCGACGATCTCGCCGTCGTCCAGGACCGCGATGCGGGTCGCGAGGGCCGCTGTGTCCAGGTCGTGGGTGACGAGGACGAGCGCCGGGCCGTCGGCCTCCTGGGTCAGGTCGGTCAGCAGCCGGAGGATGCCGCGGCGGGTGACCGTGTCGAGACCGGAGGTGATCTCGTCGCAGATCAGCACCCGGGGGCGGGCGAGCAGCGCGCGGGCGAGGGCGGCGCGCTGGAGTTCGCCCCCGGACAGCCGGCCGGGCCGCCGCCGGGCGTGTTCCTCGCCCAGCCCCACCCCGGCGAGGACCGTACGGGCCTCCTCCTCGGCCGCGCGCGGCCCGACGCCGCGCAGCCGCACGGCCGTGCGGGCCACCTGTTCCAGCACGGGCCGGAATTCGTCGAAGGCGGCCCGCGCGTCCTGGAAGACGTACTGCACCGCCGCCAGTTGGGACCGGCTCCGGCGCCGCAGGCTGCGGGGCAGGGGGGTGCCGTCGAGACGCACGACCCCGTCGTAGGTGGAGTGGAGCCCGGCGAGGCACCGGGCCAGAGTGGTCTTGCCGCTGCCGGACCGTCCCACGACGGCCAGGCACTCGCCCGCGCGGACCGTCAGCGAGGCACCGCGGAGCAGATCACCGGTGCCGCGGTGGCGCGCGGTGATGCCTTCGGCGGCGAGCAGCGGAGTTCCCGCCGGCACGGGCGGCAGCACGGGCGGCGCGGCATCGGCACCGTCCGGAGGCGCCTGTGCCGCCTGCTCCTCCCCGTGGAGGAGTTCACGCGTCCACGGATGCCGGGGCGCGGCCCACACGTCCTCGACCGCCCCCGACTCGATCACCCGCCCGTCCTTCATCACCAGCACCTCGTCGGCCAGCTCGCGCACCACGGGCAGATCGTGGCTGAGCAGCACGACCGCGATGCCCTGCCGGGCGACCGCGGCCAGCTCGGCGACGATCCGGCGCTTGGTGAGGGCGTCCTGGCCCGTGGTCGGTTCGTCGGCGACCACCACGCGGGCGCCCAGCAGAAGGGCCTGGGCCAGCACCACGCGCTGCTGCTGGCCGCCCGAGAGCTGGTGCGGGTAGCGCGTGAGGACCGACCGGCCGTCGGGGAGCTGTGCCGAGGCGAGGGCCGCGAGCACGCGCTCGCGCGCCGCCGCGCCGCGCGCCCGGCGGGGCAGGGAGCGGACCCGGTCGCGGGCGATGTCGCGCAGGAGGGCGCCGACGCGCCGGGCCGGGTTGAGGACGGACGCCGGGTGCTGGGGCACGTACCCCACGAGCCCCTCCGCGACCCGGACACCGCCCGTGACCCGCGCGCCCGCCGGGTACTCGCCGAGCAGTGCGAGGCCCGTCGTGGTCTTTCCGCTGCCGGACGCCCCGACGAGCGCCGTGACCCGGCCGGGCCGGGCCGTCAGGTCCACGCCGTCGACGACGGCGCGGCCGTCGATCTCCACCCGGAGCCCCCGGATCTCCGCCACGGGCCCGGGTCCGCTCGCCGCTTCGCTCATGACCGTCCTCTCTTCTTCGCCAGCCCTGCGTCGAACAGCAGGTTCGTCCCGACGGACAGGGCCACGATCAGCAGTGCGGGGACCACCACCGCCCACGGCGCCACGAACAGCCCGGTGCGGTTGCGGTCGACCATCACCGCCCAGTCGGCGGTGTCCGCTTCGACCCCCACCCCCAGGAACGCGGCCGTGGCGACCAGGTACAGCGCGCCCGTCAGCCGGACGCCCGCGTCGGCGGCGAGCGTGCGGGCCATCGAGCGCCCGACGTACCCGGCGGCCATCCGCCACCGGCTCTCGCCCTGCATGCGCAGGGCCTCGACGGCCGGGCGGGACGCGGCCTCGGCGGCCTGCGCCCGGACGATCCGTGCCGCGTCCGGCACGGTGACGAGTCCCACGAGCAGCGCGAGCCCGGCGGTCCCCGGTTCCAGGGCCGTCGCCACCAGCAGCACCAGGAGCAGGGACGGCACGGCCAGCAGCACGTCCAGGGGGCGCATCAGGGCCTCCTCCAGCCACGGCCGGTGGGTGAGCGCGGCCGTGAGCCCCACCGGCAGGGCCACCGCGTACGCCAGGGCCGTCGCCGCGAGCGACACGAGGACGACGGACCGGCCGCCGAGCAGCACCTGCCGCCACACGTCCCGGCCCACGAAGTCCGTGCCGAGCCAGTGCCCGCCGCCGAGGGTGAAGGACGTGCCGCGCGGGCCCGCCCCGCCCGCGAACCAGGGACCCAGCAGGGCGAGGAGCAGCGGGACGCCGACGATCACCGCGCCGGCCAGAAAGCGGTGGGGCCTCATGCCGCCACCCCCGCCCGGGGGGCGAAGCGGCGCGCGACCAGGTCGGCCGCCAGGTTGAGCACGACGGCGACCAGTCCGAAGACCACCGCGAGGCCCTGCACCACGGGGACGTCCCGGGCCGCGACCGCGTCCATGAGGACCGTGCCGAGGCCGGGGACGACGAACAGCGCCTCGACGACGATGACACCGCTGAGCAGCCAGTCGACGGTCCGGGCGAGTTGCTGGGCGGCGGGGGCGACGGCGTTGGGCAGGGCATGGGCGTAGCGGACGCGGGCGCCGGAGATCCCGTACCGGCGGGCCTGGGCGGTGTACGGCGCGGCCAGCGCGTCGATCATGCCGGCCCGTACGAGCCGGCTGAGGGAGCACACCGGGCGGGCCAGTAGCACCAGGACGGGCAGGACCAGCACCGCCGGGTGGGCGAGCAGGTCGGTGCCGTATCCGACGGCGGTCGGCGGCAGCCAGCCCAGGCGCAGCGCGAAGACGGTCACCAGCAGCACCCCGAAGGCGAATTCGGGCACCGCGTACACCGCGAGGGTCAGGGAGCTGACGGCCCGGTCCACGGGACCGCCCTCGCGCCGGGCGCCCAGCACACCGAGGCCGACGCCGAGGGGCACCAGCAGGACCACGGTGAGCGCGGCCAGCAGCAGCGTGGGAGCGAAGCCGTCGGCGAGGGCGGCGGTGACGGGGCGTCCGGAGGCGAGCGAGACCCCGAGGTCTCCGTGGAGCAGGCCGACGGCCCAGTCCGCGAGGCGTTCGTGCGCGGGACGGTCCAGGTGCAGCGCCTCACGGATCGCGGCGATCCGGGCCGGGTCGGGGTCGTCGCCCGCCAGTGCCACGGCCGCGTCGCCCGGCAGTGCCTCGGTGAGCGCGAAGACGAGCAGCACGACGGCCGCGGTCTGCGCCAGGCCGAGCAGCAGCCGCCGGGCCGCCCAGGAGCGCCACAGGGACGGTTTCACGGGCCCGGGCAGGGCAGCGGTCATGCCAGCCACACGGTGTCGAAGCGGGCCCAGTCGAGGGTGTTGGCGGGCGCGTCGCTCGCGACGCCCCGCACCCGGCGGCCGGTGCCGACGATCCAGTCGGCGAACCCCCACACCAGGAATCCGCCCTCGGCGTGCAGCCTGCGCTGCATCCGCTCGTAGAGGGCGTGGCGCTCGGAGGTGCCCTTCGTCGACTGGAGGCGCTGGTAGAGGGCGTCGAAGTCCTTGTGGCGCCAGTGCGTGGCGTTGGTGGTGGAGTCGGTGAGCAGCCGCTGGGAGATGTGCGACTCGATGGGCATGGCCCCGGAGCGGTAGCTGGCCAGGGTGCCGGAGTCGAGGATGTCCTTCCAGTAGCTGTCCTTGTTGCCCGTCTTGACCTCGATCGTGACGCCCGCCTTCTTGGCCTGGTCGCGGAAGATCCCGGCGGCCTCGACGAAACCGGCGGCGACCGGCGAGGTGTCGAGGGTGACCCGCAGGTCCTCGGCGCCGGCCTGCTTGAGCAGGTGACGGGCGCGGTCGAGGTCCTGGGTGCGCTGCGGCAGCCCGGCCGCGTAGTGGGCGTAGCCCTTGCCGAAGAGGTCGTTGCCGGTCTCCCCGGCCCCGGACAGCGCGCCCTTGACGAGCTCCTCCCGGTCGGCGATGAGGAAGAACGCCTCCCGCACCCGCGGGTCGTCGAACGGTGCCCGGTCGGTCTTCATCGCGAAGCCCTGCATGGCGCTGTTGCGCAGCCGTACGATCTCGATCTGTCCGTTGCCGCCCGAGGTGCCCTCGTGGGCGCGGGCGGTGGTGGGGTTCAGCTCGTGCGCGTACTCGACCTGGCCGCCGAGCAGGGCGTTCACCCGCGCGGACTCCTCGCCCGCGACGACGAACTCGATCTCGTCCAGGTGGGGCGCGCCCTCCCAGTAGGCGTCGTTGCGGCGGAAGACCGCGGAGCGGCCGGGTGCGAAGGACACGAAGCGGAACGGGCCCGAGCCGACGGGCTTGTCGAACCGCTCGGTGCCCTTGGGGACGATGTACGCGCCGAAAGCGGCCAGCACGTTGGGGAATTCGGCCGTCGGCCGCTTCAGCCGGAACTCGACGGTGCGGGGGCCCGCCGCGCGGCTCTCGGCGAGGTCGATGGGCTCCAGGGACGCCTTGGCGCGGTAGGCCTTCTTGGGGTCGGCGATGCGGCGGTAGCTGTAGAGCACGTCCTCGGCGGTGACGGGCTTGCCGTCGTGGAAGACCGCCTCGCGCAGGGTGACCGTCCAGCGGTCCAGCCCGGCGTTCGGCTCCCAGCGGGTGGCGAGGCGCGGCCGGGGGGACATGTCGGAGCCGTAGTCGGCGAGCTTGTCGAACAGTGCCTTGGCGCGGGCCGCGTCGGCGAACAGATTGCTGAGGTGCGGATCGAGCGTCTCGGCGGCGCCGCCACCGGCGAAGGCGGCTCTCAGGCGGCCACCGCGCTTCGGCTTGCCGCCCTTGTCCTGCCCGGACTTGAGGGCGGGTCCGCTGCCGCAGCCGGCGAGGGTGAGGGCGGCGGCGGTGCCGCCGGTCGCGGCGAGGAAGCCGCGGCGGTCGAGGCCGGGGTGGTTGTGCATGGGTGCTCCTTGTGTAAGTGAGGTGAAAGCCAGCCCGTCCGGCGATTGAGGACCGGGGGTCCGGGGGCGGAGCCCCCGGTCAGGTCCGCCGGGCGACCACGTGCAGACGGTCGCCGTCCGCACTGCCCGTCGGCCCGGGGCCACCGGCCCGCCACGCCGGCTCCGTCCGCGGCCCGGGCCCGTCGTGCAGCTCCAGCACCGTGAAGCCGTGCGCGGCCAGCGCGTACCGCAGTTCCTGGGGGAACAGCAGCCGCCAGGCGGATCGTTGCTCCACCGGTGGTGACCCGTCGTCGGTCGTCCAGACGCGGCGCCGGCACAGCAGTTGCGCGGCGCGGTCGACCCGCAGCCTCGTGACGTGGCGGTAGGTCGTCCCCTGCCAGGTGAACGAACCGGTCGCCGGCGCCTCCAGCAGCTCCGTACTGCCCAGGAAGAAGGCGCCGTTGCGCATTTCCGCGACGAGCAGCCCGCCCGGCGCGAGGGCCCGGCGGCAGGAGGCCAGCAGGCCGTCGAGGTCGTCGTTGGTGTGGCAGTACAGCAGGGCGCTGTCCAGGCAGACCACGGCGTCGAACGCCGTCGCGCCGAGGTCGAAGCCGCGCAGGTCGGCGCGGACGTACTCCGGGCCCGGGTGGTGGGCGCGGGCGTGGGCGAGCATCGCGTCGGACAGGTCGGCCCCGGTGACCTCGTGCCCGGCCCGGTGCAGCCACGCCGCGTCGCGGCCCGTGCCGCAGCCGAGGTCCAGGACGCGGGGCCCGGCGGTGTGGGAGCGCAGGCAGTGGTCGGCCCAGCGGGCGGCCAGATGGCCGGGGTCGGGGAATCTGGCCTCGTACAGCGCGGGGTGGTCGGTGAGGAGGTTGGCGTCGGTCATCGGGTGACTCCCACGGGCTGCTGCTGCGGCAGGACGCGTAGCCGGTGCAGCCAGGCGACACCGCCCGCCGACGCGAGTCCGAGGGCGAGGCAGCAGGCCCACGGCAGCCATGCGGCCCCGCCGCGCCCGCCCGCGTCCATCGCCCAGCCGACGACGGTGTTGCCGACGGCCGCGGCGATGCCGGAGACGACGTAGAAGATCCCGAAGTAGGTGCCGGTCAGCTCGGGGCGGCCGAACGCGGGGATCAGTTCCATCACGAACGGCTGGGCCACCATCACCCCGAGGTACAGCAGCAGGGCCCCGCCCAGCACCGGCAGCAGTCCGAGGGCCGCCCGGGCCGCGCCGCCGGGTTCCGCGGCGCCCGCCACCGCCATGGGCGGCAGGAAGGCGAGTCCCATGAGGGCGAGCCCGGCGGCGATCCACTTCGTCCGGCTGCCCCGTTCCTTCAGCGCGCGGGTGACGCGCAGTTGCAGGCCCAGGTTGGCGAGGGTGCCGACGAGGAAGACGATCCCGGCCGCGCCGTCCCAGCCGGTGGCCCGGCGGGCGCCGTCGGGCAGCAGGAGGTAGAGCTGGTTCTCCATGGTGAACATGCCGACCATGGCCAGCGAGAACGCCAGGAAGGCACGGTTGGTCAGGGCTTCCCGCCAGTCGGCGAGCACACTGCCGCCGGTGGGGGTGACCTCGCGGGCGGGCAGGACGAGCGCCTGGGCGAGGGTCAGCAGGGCGAAGATGCCGGCGGCCGTCAGCGCGGAGGCGCGGAAGTCGACGAGCAGCAGGGCGCTGCCGAGCAGCGGGCCGACGAGGGCGCCGGTCGTCGCGAAGACGTTGAACAGCGCGAAGGCCTCCGCCTTGCGCTCCCCCGCCTCCTGCGCGAGGTAGGCCCGTACGGCCGGGTTGAACAGGGCCCCCGCGAGTCCGCTGAGGACGGACGCGGCGAGCAGGACGGCCAGTCCGTCGCCGAGGGCGAAGAGGGCGAAGCCGACGGTGCGCAGCGCGCATCCGGCGATGATGACGCCGCGTGCCCCGAGCCGGTCGGCGGCCGAGCCGCCGACGATGAACAGACCCTGCTGGCTGAGGTTGCGGACGCCGAGGACGATGCCGACGACGGCCGCGGACATGCCGAGGTCCTGGCCGAGGTGGGTGGCGAGGTAGGGGATGAGCAGATAGAAGCCGGTGTTGACACCGAGCTGGTTGACGAGCAGAAGGCGGATCGCGAGCGGGAAGCCGCGTATCTCATGCCACGTGCGCACGGTGCGGGGTCTCCTTGGAGGGGCCGGGTATGCCGGGGGCGGGCGTGCCCGTGGTGGTCGTGCCGGTGCCGGTCGTGGCGGCGGGCTCGGGGGCCGGGGCGGACTCGGCCCGGCGCACGCCGAGGCCGGCGCGGTCGGCCGCCCGGACGGTGCCGTCGGTGCCGCCGATGCCCTGCCAGGGGTCGTGGGCGAGCAGCAGATGGCCGTCGAGGTCGATCCAGCGGGCCCGGTCCGCGAGGTGCACGGCGGGGGCGATGCCGAGCGAACTCGCCGTCAGGCAGCCGAGCATGAGGTCGGTGCCGCTGCCCGCCAGTGCCTCGGCGATGCGCAGCGCGGCGTGGGGGCCGCCGCATTTGGCGAGCTTGACGTTGACGCCGTGCACGCGGCCGGCGAGGCGGCGGGCGTCGTCGAGGCCGACGGCGTCCTCGTCGGCGATGAGGGGCAGCGGTGAGGTCCGCGCGAGGCGGGCGAGGGCCTCGGGGTCGCCGGGGGCGGTGGGTTGCTCCACGGCCTCGACGCCGAGTTCGGCGAAGCGCGGCAGCAGGCGCCGCGCTTCGGAGATGGTCCAGGCGCCGTTGGGGTCGAGGAGCAGCCGGGCGTGGGGGGCTCCCTCGCGTACGGCCCGGACCCGCGCGAGGTCGTCGGCGGGGTCCGGTGAGCCGCCCTTGATCTTGATGACGGTGAAGCCGCTGTCCGCCAGGCAGCGGGCCCGCAGGGCGGCTTGTACCGGCGAGGTGATCCCGATGGTGCGGGCGGTCGCGGCGGCGGGCGGGGCCTGGGCGCCGAGGAGTTGGTGGACGGGGGTGCCCGCGCGCTTGCCGACGAGGTCGAGCAGGGCCGAGTCGACGGCGGCGCGCACGGCGGGCGGGGTGTCGTGGGGCAGCAGTGCGCCGTCCCGGGCCGCCGCCAGGGCGCTCTCCGGCTCGGCGAAGCGTCCGAGTTCCACCGCCGCCTCGCGCAGCAGCCGCCCGAGGGTGTCGGCGTCCAGCCCGTAGTAGACGCTGGCCACGGCCTCGCCGTGGCCGCGTGCCCCGGCGTGCTCGACGGACAGCCACACGGCGTCCCGGGCGTCCATGACGGACCGGGAGATGCGCAGCGGCTCGGCGAGCGTCAGGCGCGTGGTGTGCAGGGTGCTCTTCACGGGGTGCCTCCGCAGGGGGTGGGTGCCGGGTCGGTCACCGTCCGGCACCGCGCCCAGCCGGTGGCCTCCGCCGCGCGGGGGTGCGGGATCTCCACGGGGCGGGTGACGGCGGCGGCGAGGTCGAGGCCGTGGGCGGTGGTGAAGTCGTCGTCGTACAGCGTGCCGAGGTAGCGGTGCGGGCCGTCGGGGAAGACCGTGGCGACGACCGCGCCGGGGTGGACGCGGGCGGCCCAGGCCGCGACGAGCGCGACGGCGCCGGTGCTCCAGCCGCCGCTGACGAAGTTGGCGCGGGCCAGCCGGCGGCAGGCGCCGGCGGCCTCGGCCGGGCCGACCCAGTGCACCTCGTCGAAGGCGTCGTAGGCGACGTTGCGCGGGTGGATGCTGCTGCCGAGGCCGCGCATGAGGCGGGTCCGGGCGGGCTGGCCGAAGATGGTCGAGCCGGTGGCGTCGACACCGATGAGCCGCAGCGCCGGCCAGTGGCGGCGCAGCGGTGCGGCGACGCCGGCGCTGTGTCCGCCGGTGCCGACGCTGCAGACGAGGATGTCGAGGTGGTCGAGCGCCCCGGCCAGCTCGGCGGCGAGCGAGGCGTAGCCGGCGACGTTGTCGGGGTTGTTGTACTGGTCGGGCCAGTACGCGCCGGGGTGCGCCGCGAGGACCTCGCGCAGCCGGGCCAGCCGGGCGGCCTGCCAGCCGCCCTCGGGGGCGGGCCGGTCGACGAGTTCGAGGCGGGCGCCGTAGGCGCGCAGCAGTTGCCGCATCGAGGGTTCCAGCTCGGTGTCGCCGATGAGGACGACGGGGTGGCCGAGGGCCTGTCCGGCGAAGGCGAGGCCGATGCCGAGCGTTCCGGAGGTGGACTCGACGACGGGTGCGCCGGGGAGGAGCTCGCCGCGCTCCCGGGCTCCCATGAGCATGGACACCGCGGCGCGGGCCTTCATGCCCCCGGCGCCGAGGCCTTCGAGCTTGGCCCAGAACCCGGGGTGGGGGAAGGGGAGTTCGGCGGTGACGCGGGCGAGCGGGGTGCGGCCGAGCAGGGCGAGGAGGTCACGGTTGGCCGGTGGTGCGGCCAGCAGCGCGGGGGTCATCGGATGCCTCCGTAGCGGTGGATCACGCCGGGTCCGCCGTCGAGCCAGAAGAAGGGGTAGGGCTCGGCGCACACCGCGCGGACGCCCGCGCCGAGCAGTCGCGGCAGGACGGCGCTGCCGGTCTGCGCGAACATCACGAGCGGTGTGCCGTGCCGGGCGGCGTGCTCGCGCAGCGCCTCGAAGGTGCCGTTGCCGAGGGTCATGCCGGAGGCGAGCACGGCGTCGCAGCCGGGGAGTTCGGCGAGCGCGTCGGTGCGGACGGGCTCGCCCCATTCGGTGGTGCCGCCCTTGAGGTCGCAGGGCACGTAGGCCACGCCCCGCGCCCGCAGGGCCTCCAGCAGGGAGTTGACGACGCCGACCACGAGGACCCGGCCGGGGGCGGCGCCCAGCAGGTCGACGACGCCGCGGGCCCGGGCCCGTGACTTGTGCAGCGAGCTGCCGGCGGGCAGCGGCCAGGGGCTCGCGCCGTGGGCGGGGGTGTGCGGGGCGACGTGCATGAGGTAGGCGTCGAGGGCGGCCACCCGGACGGCCTGGACGGGGTGGGCGAGGAGGGTGGCGATGCTCGCGCCGACGCATTCCTCGATGGCGGCGGCGGGCAGCGTGCCCGGTTCGACCGCGCAGGAGCCGACGGCTTCGCCGAGGCGCAGGCTCAGCACCTCGTTGCGGTAGCCGCCGCTGCGCCCGTCGTGGCGGACCGCCTGGCTGGTGGTGAAGGCCACACTGATCCGCGCGTCCTCGGGCGGCGGGCCGAACTCTCCGGCCCGTACGCGCTGTTCGAGGTCGGGGAGGGAGGTGGCGAGCGGGATGCCGGTCACGGTCACGGCTGCACCATCCGGGGACAGAGGCCGGCCAGCAGCCGCTCGACGTGATCGCGCGCGCCGGGCCCGTCGGGGTCGGCGGCCATGACGTGGCCGAGGTAGTCGTTGTTGCTGCCGCTCGCCTTCACGGTGGTGCCGGGGCGGGCTAGGTGCGTTTCCAGCACGCCGGGTGCGTCGTCGAGGCCGTCGGCGCCGTCGATGCCCTCCAGCGTGCCGGGGGCGTCGGGGACGAGGAAGCCGATGGCGGCGCTGCGCAGCCCGGTGTCGTGGACGGTCAGGTCGGGCGCACGACCGAGGGCGACGTCCACGCAGGCGGCGGTGAGGTCGATGCCGGTGACGTGGCGGACGAGTTCGGTGATGCGGTTGCCGGCCGGGCGGGGGTTGACCTCGACGACGCGGGGGCCGTCAGTGGTGAACTTGATCTCGGTGTGGGCGACGAGGCCGTCGAGCCCGAGGGCGTCGAGGGCGCGCAGCGCGGTGTCGGCAGCGGCCCGGGCGGACTCCTCGGGGAGGCCGGCGGGGAACATGTGGCCCGTCTCGATGAACGCGGGTGCGCCGCTCACGCTCTTGTCGGTGATGCCGACGACGTGCGTCGTCCCGGCGAAGGAGACGGTCTCGACGCTGACTTCGGGGCCTTCGAGCAGTTCCTCGAGCAGGACGACGGCCTCGCGTCGCTGGCCGCGGGCGTTGACGGGGAAGTCGGCGAGGGCGCGGTAGGCCCCGGCCAGCTCGCTCTCGTCGGCGACCTTGCGAACGTACATCCCGGCGCACAGGTCCACGGGCTTGAGGACGAGGGGGTAGCCGAGGTCGCGGGCGGCCTCGGCGGCGGCCGCCCAGTCCGGGCAGAGCGCGAAGCGCGGGCCGGGCAGACCGGCGTCGGCGAGGGCGCGGCGGGTGGCGTCCTTGCGGCAGGCGGCGGCGACGGCCCGCTCGGCCGGGCCGGGCAGGCCGAGGTGGGCGGCGATGCGGGCCGCGGTGGGGAGGTAGTAGTCGCAGGAGGTGATGACGCCGTCGAAGCGCAGCGCGGAGTGCAGCCGCTCGACGTACGGGAGCAGCGCCTGGACGTCGTTGGTGTCGGCGGTGACGACGTTGCGGGCGGCGAGCAGCGGGTGGGCCGTGCCCTCGGGGGCGGCCCGCAGGTAGTGGTGGAGGTCGCGGGTGAGGAAGGTGAACTCGTGGCCGCCTTCGCGGATCGCCCGTGGCAGAAGTCTGCTCATCGATCCGACCCAGCTCTCGACCATCAGCAGATGTCCCACAACTCTCCCTTTGGGTGGCGCTGTCCGGGGGCGGGGCATGCCGAGGAGAGCCCTCGGGGCCCGGGTCCCGTCTTGACTGAGCTCACACGTTATCGATAATCGTTTTCATTGTCATCTGTCGTCCCATCAGCCACTCGCGCCCCACTCACCTCGATTGCGAGCCACGTGAACCGCTCCACCCGACTGCCCGGCCTCCTCTGCGCCCTCGCCGCGACGAGCGCCGCCCTCTCCGTCCTGCCGCCCCTCTCCCCGGCCCGGGCCACCGACGCCCCCGCCCGCTCCCCGCACTCCGGCATCCGTTTCGGCGCCTGCCCCACGGCGGTACCGGCCCCGCCCGCCCCCGCCCGCGTCGAGTGCGGCTCGCTGGACGTCCCCCTGGACCGGTACCGCCCCGACGGCCGCCGGCTGCGCGTCGCCGTCTCCCGGGTCCCCGCCACGGGAACCCCCGCCGAGCGCCGGGGCGTCCTGCTCGTCAACCCCGGCGGGCCGGGCGGCTCCGGCCTCCCCTACGCCGTGACCAAGCGCGCCAAGCTGCCCGAGCGGGTCCGCCGCGCCTACGACGTCATCGGCTTCGACCCGCGCGGTGTCGGCGGCAGCGCACCCGCCGACTGCGGCGCGATGGGCGGTCTGTTCCGCTCCCCCGCCGCCGATCCCCTACCGCGCGGCCGGGCGGCCGAGCGGGACCACCTGACCGCGCTGCGCCGCCTCGCCGACGACTGCGCGGCCGGCGCGGGCCCGGCCCTGCCCCATCTGTCGACCGGGGCCACGGCCCGGGACATGGACGCGATACGGGCGGCGCTCGGCGAAGAGCGGATCGGCTTCCTCGGGGTCTCCTACGGCAGCTACCTCGGCGCGGCCTACGCGGCGCGCTTCCCGCACCGGACCGGCCGGATGGTGCTCGACAGTGTCGTGGGGCCCGAGAGCTGGTACGACTTCGATCTGCGCCAGGCCCGTGCGATGCTCCGGCAGCGCGAGACCCTGCTGGAGTGGCTGGCCGCCCACGACGACCGGTTCGCGCTCGGCGGGAGCGCGCGCGAGGTCCGCGCGGCCTACGACCGGGTGCGGGCGTCCCTGGCCGCCCACCCGGCCGACGGCTTCGGCCCGGCCGAGTTCGACCGCGCGGTGTACCGGGCCCTCGGCCGCACCGAGCGCTGGGCGCCGCTCGGTGACGGGCTGCGCGCGTATCTGCGGGACGGCGGGGTCGACGGGCTGCGCCCCAAGGCACCCTTCGACGGCCCGGAGTCCCGCAACTACGAGGCCGCGAACCGCATCGTGAAGTGCGCGGACGGCCCCGGCCCCACCCCCGCCCGCGTCACCGCGGACCTCCGCGCGCTGCGCCGGCTCGACCCGTTCCCCGTCGTCACCGGCATCGAGGCGTCGGCCTGCGCGTACTGGCACCACCGCCCGGACAGCCGCACCCCGCTCGGCGGCCCGGCCACGCCTCCCGTCCTGCTGGTCGCCTCCACACACGATCCGGTCACCCCGGTCGAGGGCGCCCGGCGGCTGCGGCGCGAACTGCCCGGCTCCCGCCTGGTGCCCCTGGCCGACGACTACTCGCACGGTGTCTTCGCCAGCCGGGGCAACGCCTGCGTGGACGACACGGTCGCCGCCTACCTCGTCGACGGCTCCGTACCGTCCGCGGACGTCCGCTGCGCGGGACCGGGGCTGCCGACGGCCTGAACCGGCGGGTCTTCGGCCCGCCTCCGATTCTTACGAAAGGAGGACGTCTTCGCTGGTGGGGCCCGCAACGTCGGGCGTTCGCCGCCCGACGGTGCGACCCTTGCGGCATGCAGACCCCACCCCCCGCCCGTGTCCTCGTCGTCGACGACGATCCGACCGTCGCCGAAATCGTGACGGGATACCTCGACCGGGCCGGTTTCGCCGTCGACCGGGCCGCGGACGGCCCCACCGCGCTGGAGCGGGCCGCCGCCGCCCGGCCCGACCTCGTCGTGCTGGATCTGATGCTGCCCGGCATGGACGGCCTGGAGGTGTGCCGCCGGCTGCGCGAGCGCGGGCCGGTGGCGGTCATCATGCTGACGGCGCGCGGCGACGAGGACGACCGCATCCTCGGCCTGGAGGTCGGCGCCGACGACTACGTGACCAAGCCCTTCAGCCCCCGGGAGCTCGTCCTGCGGGTGGAGTCCGTGCTGCGCCGCGCCCGCGCGCACGCCTCCGGGCCCCCGTCCGCGCCGCCGCTGCGCGCCGCCGGGCTGGAACTCGACCCGGTGGGCCGCCGCGCCACCAAGGACGGCACCGCGCTCGCCCTCACCCTGCGCGAGTTCGACCTGCTGTCCTATCTGCTGCGCCACCCGGGGAAGGCGTGCGGCCGCGAGGAGCTGATGCGCGAGGTGTGGGGGTGGGAGTTCGGCGATCTGTCGACGGTCACCGTGCACGTACGGCGGCTGCGCGGCAAGGTCGAGGACGACCCGGCGCACCCGCGGCTGATCCGCACCGTGTGGGGCGTCGGCTACCGCTTCGAGCCGGTGGAAGCCCCTGGGAGCGGTGGCGGCCGTGCGTGACGTCCTGCTGATCGCCCTCTTCGCCTTCCTGGGCGCGGCCGCCGCGGGACTGCTGGGAGCCCTCGCGCTGCGGGCGCTGCGCCACCGCTCGGTCCTGGTGTCCCTGACCGTGGTGGCCGTGGTGTCGGTGGCGGCCATGCTCGCCGGGACGCTCGCCGTGGCCCGGGCGATGTTCCTGTCGTCCCACGACCTGACGGTGGTGACGACGGTGTGCGCGATGGCCGCCGTGGTCTCGCTCGCGACGGCGCTGCTGCTGGGCCGGTGGGTGGTGGCGCGCAGCAACGCCCTGACCGTGGCGGCCCGCTCCTTCGGCGAAGGCGGCAGCTTCGCCGCCCCCGGCGGCGGCTCCACAGCCGAACTGTCCGCGCTGGGACGGGAGCTGGCCGCGACGAGCGAGAAGCTCGCGCGGTCACGGGAGAGGGAACGGGCGCTGGACGCCTCCCGCCGGGAGCTCGTCGCCTGGATCTCGCACGACCTGCGGACCCCGCTGGCCGGTCTGCGGGCCATGGCGGAGGCGCTGGAGGACGGCGTCGCCGAGGACCCGCCGCGCTACTTCCGTCAGATCCGCACCGAGGTGGACCGGCTCAACGCCATGGTCGGCGACCTCTTCGAACTCTCCCGCATCCACGCGGGCGCGCTGCCGCTGAGCCCGAGCCGGATGTCGGTGTACGACCTGGTGGGCGACGCGCTCGCCGGGGCGGGTCCGCTGGCGCGCGAGCACGGGGTCCGCCTGGTCGGCGACCCGGTGGCCGAGGTCCCGGTGGAGGTCGACGGCAAGGAGATGACGCGCGTCCTCGGCAACCTCCTCGTCAACGCGATCCGCCACACCCCGGCCGACGGCACGGTCGCGGTGGCCGCGCGGCGGGGCACGGACGAGGAAGGGAACACCGTCGTGCTGTCCGTGACGGACGGCTGCGGCGGCATCCCCGAGGACGACCTGTCCCGCGTCTTCGACACGGGCTGGCGCGGCTCCCGGGCCCGCACCCCGCCGGCGGGCGCGGGCCTGGGCCTGGCCATCGTCCGCGGCATCGTCGAGGCCCACGCGGGCCGCGCCGCGGTCCACAACGTCCCCGGCGGCTGCCGCTTCGAGGTCGTCCTGCCGGCGGCGCGGTAGCGCTGCGCTGAGGCTGTCCGGCCGGGGTGCCCCCCCCCGGAGCTCGCCGAGGCGGCACGTGAGGCGGCGAACAGGGCTGCGGCGTTCGGCCCGGACCCCAGCCGCCGACCGGCCGCCGCGCGCCATCCCGAGCTCCGCTCCGCTCCCCGGTTCACGCGGTGAGCGTGGCGCGCCGAAGCCGGCCGGGCCGGCCACCCGATGCGGTGGACAAAACCGTGACCACCGCCCGTTCAACGATCGACACGGCAGCAACCCCAGCCTCCGCCGCCTGGGGCAACCGTCCTACCCGCCCCGACATCCGCGCGCCGCGCGAACGCTGAGGGCCCCGTCAACGTGACGACCGGCCCCAGGTCACCGCATCGCCTGGCCGCCGAAGCCGCGGCCTCCGTCGGCGGCGTCCCGCCACCAGGCGGTGATCGCCTCCGGGTCCATCGCCGGCCAGTCCGGCGTCCGCTGGACCTGCGCCCGGCCCAGCCGGCGGGCGAGTTCGACCGCTGCGCGGCCGGAGGGGGTGCGTTCGGCGTCGTACGCGGCGACCGCCTCGCCCCAGGTGGCGGCCGACCGCAGGGAGCGTTCCAGCACGGACGCGTCCTGGAGCGCCTTGACCGCGCCCCCGCCCGCGTGCGGGCGGGCGACGGCGGCCGCGTCGCCGAGGAGGACGAGCCGGTCCTCCCCGAAGTGCGGGACGATGAGGTCGTAGATGGGCTGGACCTGGGTCTCGGCCTCGGGGGTGCGTCTGATGACCTCCTGCCAGTAGGGCGGGAAGTGCTTCTCGAGCACCTCGGAGTGACCGGCGATCAGTTCCTGCGGCACCGCGCCCGGCGGCAGGCTCGTGGGGTCCTCCAGCGTGAGCCCCGCTTCGGCCGGCGGGGTGCCGTAGAACACCCAGTTGGCGGAGACGCCCCGGCCGCCGCGGCCGGGGATGCGGTAGGCCATCAGA
Source organism: Streptomyces syringium (assembly GCF_017876625.1). NCBI lineage: Bacteria > Bacillati > Actinomycetota > Actinomycetes > Kitasatosporales > Streptomycetaceae > Streptomyces > Streptomyces syringium. The sequence continues at coordinate 6,612,483 of NZ_JAGIOH010000001.1, read as the reverse complement.
TGACCGCCGGGAAAGCCGACGGAGGTGGCGGCGTCCTCGGGCCAGGCCGTGTCGGGGCCGGGCAGCAGTTCGGCGGGCAGGGCACCGCGCCAGGCCAGATAGCCCGCGTACACGGGCACGGTGGCCGCGCGGGTCGCCGCCCGGACGACCGAACGGTAGCCGTCCGCGCCGACGACGAGGTCGAAGCGCTCCTCGCTCCCGTCGGCGAACCGCAGCGTGGCGCCGTCGGGCTCCGACAGGACCCGCTCGACGGCCGCGCCCTGGTGGTAGGCGACGGACGCCGGTATCCGGGCCCGTAACTCCTGCCACAGCGATCCCCAGTTGTAGGAGCGGAACGGGAAGGGCACCGCGCCCACCGTCCGCCCGGCCCGCTCCTCGCCGTCCCTGACCACCCAGGGCCGGTGGGTGAGGCGCACCCAGGGGATGTCCGCGTCGATGTAACCGGCGGCCTCCATCTCGGCGTACCGGTCGTCGTGGACGGCGAGGCCGACTCCCCGGTCCTCGAGCCGGCCGGCCGCCCGTTCGTACACCACGACCTCGTCGGCTCCGGCCCGTGTCGCGGCGAGCGCTGCGGCACAGCCCGCCACGCTCCCGCCGACGACGGCCACGCGTCCTCCGTGCATTGACGATCCCGTTCCTCTCCCGGCCCGGGACGGCACGCGGCTCCCCCGGATCCTCGATCTGTACCCGGACCACCGACGTGATCCGTAGAGTGCCCAGCGGGCTCCCCCGTTCGTGGTCGAGTCTGCTCAACTTCTCTTCCGCGCGCTCCTGTTTTCACCGTGACCTGCGACTCGTTGTGCGCCGAACGGGCGGTGGCACCGAGTCCGCTTCGTGCGGCGGTGTCCATGTGGTGGACGCGTCGGCCGGGCCGGTGCTACGCACACCCTGAGCACGTCGCGCGGACCGCAGGCACCCGGCACGAGAAAGGGCTGACCGCATGGCAGACACGGAAGACGAGCCGGGCCGACGGGTCGGATTCGTCCGTCGCATCGGGCTGTTCCAGGCCACCGCCCTCAACATGAGCCAGATGTGCGGCATCGGCCCCTTCGTGACGATCCCGCTGATGGTCGCGGCGTTCGGCGGGCCGCAGGCCGTCATCGGGTTCGTGGCGGGCGCGGTCCTCGCGCTGGCGGACGGGCTGATCTGGGCGGAGCTGGGGGCCGCGATGCCGGGGGCGGGCGGCAGTTACGTCTATCTGCGGCAGGCGTTCCAGTACCGCACCGGAAAGCTGATGCCGTTCCTGTTCGTCTGGACGGCGATGCTCTTCATCCCGCTCGGCATGTCCACGGGTGTCATCGGCTTCGTGCAGTATCTCGGCTATCTGTGGCCGGACATGGGGCAGACACAGGGGGATGTCGTCGGGCTGGCCGTCGTCGCGCTGATCATCGCGGTGCTGTGGCGGCGGGTCGAGAACATCGCGAAGATCACCGTCGTGCTGTGGTGCGTGATGATCACCTCGGTCGTCCTCGTCATCGTCGCCGCCTTCACCCACTTCAGCCCCGAGCGGGCCTTCACCTACCCGGCCGGCGCCTTCGAGCTGACGACAAATCACTTCTGGATCGGCTTCGCGGCGGGCCTGACCATCGGCATCTACGACTACCTCGGCTACAACACCGCCGCCTACCTGGGCGCCGAGATCAAGAACCCCGGACGCACCCTGCCGCGCGCCATCGTCTTCTCCATCCTCGGCATCATGGGCATCTATCTGCTGCTCCAGATCGGCACCCTGGGCATCATCGACTGGAAGCAGATGCTCGACCCCGACTCGACGGCGTCGAGCTCCGTCGCCTCCGCCGTCCTGGAGAAGGCGTGGGGGAAGACGGCGGCCAACACGGTGACCGTGCTGATCCTCGTCACGGCGGTCGCCTCGGTCTTCGCCGGTCTGCTCGGCGGCTCCCGCGTCCCGTACGACGCCGCCCGGGACAAGGTCTTCTTCCGCCCGTTCGGCAGGCTCCACCCGCGCCACCGCTTCCCGGTGCTGGGGCTGGTGACGATGGGCGCACTGACCGCCGTCGGCTTCCTGATCGGCCGGCACACGAATCTGGCGACCCTCATCCAGCTGCTGACCGCCGTCATGGTGATCGTGCAGGCGCTGGCCCAGGTCGCCGCCGTGACCGTGCTGCGCCGCCGTCAGCCGACCCTGCGGCGCCCGTACCGCATGTGGCTCTACCCGCTGCCGAGCATCGTCGCGCTCGTCGGCTGGCTGGTGATCTACGGCTACGCGGACAAGAACTCCCCCGGCCGGCACCCCATCGAATGGTCCCTGGCCTGGGTCGCGGCGGGCTGTGTGGCCTTCGTGCTGTGGGCGCGCTACGAGAAGGTGTGGCCGTTCGGGCCACGGGAGATCAACGAGGAGTACCTCCGGGGCGCCGACCCGGACACCGACCCCGACAGCGACCCGGACCCGAAGGAGCCGGTGGCGCTCTGACCCCCGCGCACCGGCCCGTGCACCGCTCCCCCGTTCGGCTCCGCCACCGCCTGGACACCGGTGGCGAGGCCGAACGGTGATAAAACGGCACCCATGCCTGTGACCTCCACTGTCCCCCCGTCCACCACCGCCCCACGGCGCAAGCTGTTCTGGCACCGCCTCATATTCGGGCTCTGGTACCGCCCCGTCGAAGTACTCGACGAGGCGCGGGACCGGAGCGTCTGGGGGGCCGCCACGTTTCTGTGCCTGCTGTGCGGAGCACTCGGAACGCTGGCCAAGGACTCGTTCTGGGGGCAGTGGCGGGTCGACCGCACGCTCGCGCTGGAGGCCATGGGCATCGCCGCGGTCGTGGTGCTCCTCGCGAGCCTGCTGCTGGGGGTCGTCACCCACGCCATCGCACGGCGCCTCGGGGGCAACGGCAAGTTCGGGCCGACCGTCGGGCTCTTCGTCGTCCTGTTCTGGGCGACCGATCTGCCGCGGCTGCTCCTCGACACCTGGCTGCCGGGCGACACCGTCCCCGTCCGGGCCGCCGCCTGGATCACCTCGGCCTTCGGCTACGCGCTCGCGGCGCTGCTGATCCGCGGCCAGCACCATCTGCCCACCCACAAGGCGGTGGCGGCGGTGAGCATCCAGATGCTGGCGGCCGTGGCCCTGCTGAAATTCCCCTACGGGAACGGCGGCTGAGGCGGGCCCCGGTGTCGTACCTCTCCAGCTCCGGCCCCGCTCCGGCCCCGTACGGGTCCCCTACAGGTCCCGGGAAGTCGAAGGCCCGCCCGGTGCGACGGGGGATGCACACCGGGCGGGCTCGAGGACAGTTCTACCTCATCAAGGATGGGTTATGCACCAAAAACCTGTTCGGCTTGTCGATTACCAGCGAACAGGGAGCGAAATCAGGCCACGCGCGCGAACCGTCGGACGCCACCTCAGCTCCTCGCGCGGCACATCGAGCGCAAGCCCCGGAAAACGCTCCAGCAGCACGGCCAGCGCGGTCTCGGTCTCCATCCGGGCCAGCGGCGCGCCCAGGCAGTAATGGATTCCATGACCCAGCGTGAGCTGCCCGGACCGGTCCCCTCGCAGGTCAAGGCGGTCGGGGTCGGAGAATTGCCGGGGGTCGCGGTTGGCGGAGGCCAGTGAGAGCAGCACGGTCTCGCCGGCCGGCACGACCACTCCACCGATCTCGACGTCCTCCAGCGGAAAGCGCCGGATCGCCAGCGGAGCGGGCCCTTCCCAGCGTCCCAGCTCCTCCACGGCCCTTCCGAGACCGTCCGGATTCTTTCGTAGCTCGCGCAGCTGTTCGGGATGGTCGAGCAGGGCCAGGACGGCGTTGGCGATGAGATGGACGGTGTTCTCGTAGCCGGCGAAGAGGATGAGGAACGCCAGGGACGTCAGTTCGTCCTCGGAGAGCCGGTCCTCGCCGGTGCCGCTCTCCTCGTCCCGGGCCGCGATCAGGTCGGAGAGCAGATCGTCGGCGGGTTCGGCGCGCTTGGTCGCGATGAGCCCGGCGAAGAAGCGCATCATGCTGCCGACGGCCTGCTTCCCGAGCTCGGGCCGCGTGCGGTCCGGGGTGATCAGGGCATCGGTCCAGGCCCGGAAGTCCTGCCGGTCCTCCTTCGGGATGCCGAGGAGGTCGCAGATGACGGTGATGGGCAGCGGGCCGGCGTAGGCGGCGAGCAGATCCGCGCGCCCGTCGGCCTCGACGGTGTCGAGGAGTTCCCCGGCGAGCGCGCGCACCGGCGCGCGGAGCTTGTCGACCCGGCCGGTGGTGAAGGCCTTCACCACCAGGCGGCGCACCCGGGTGTGGTCGGGCGGGTCCATGTTGAGCAGATTGGCGTCCAGCGCCGGGGGCAGCGCGAAGCCGCTGTAGTTGCCGGGCAGGGCGTTGCGCTTGTCCAGCGAGAACCGGGGGTCGGCCAGCGCCCGGCGCACGTCCTCGTAGCGGGTCACCAGCCAGGCGGGCCGGCCGTCGTGGCCGGTGATCCGGTGGGCGGGAGCCGCCTCGCGGAGTTCGGCGTTGGCGCCGTGCGGGTCTTCGAGCAGCCGGGCGGTGATGTCGCTGGGCGCGGGGGCGGCGGGCGGGACGGAGTTCTGCATGGCATCCGACTGTAGAGGGGAGCGTTTTTGTCCCGGGGTGGTGATGCGCACCGGCGGCGCTGGATCCGTACGGTCGTACGGATCCAGCGCCGGCCTGTGTCGCAGGCGGCCTTGACCCCCGTCCATGGCCGCCTCGTCTGTGGGGCCCGCCGTCATAGCAGGCGGGCCGAGCAGGACTCGCGCAGTTCGGTGAGCACCTCGTCGACCATGGGGTCGTGGTAGACGTCGGCGACGCGCGCCAAGTGCTCGTGTTCCTCGGCCGGATCCGCGCTCACGGTGACCACCACGCTGTCGGCGTGCGGCGTGGGCACGTGTCCGGTGATCTGGTTCGCCAGGCCCCGGCGCAGGGCCGCGGCCTCCACCACCGCGGCGAGCCGGCGCTCGTCCAGCGCGGCGGCGGTCGCCTTCCGCCGGGCGATGACGAGGGTCTCGGGCTCCACATGGCGCCGGATGCCGCGCTGGATGTCGCGGATCTCCGCCATCTGACGGTTGGCCCGCCACTCCAGGTCGGCGACCGGCCAGCGCCGGCTCCAGCGGGACTCCCCGATGGTGACCTCGGGGGCGTGCTCGGTGACGGCCCGCCACAGCGGGCCGAGCCGGCGCAGCCGGCGCCAGGCGGCGGCCCGGGGGCCGACGGCGGGCAGCGAGAAACCCAGGAGGACCAGCAGGGCGGCCACCGAGGCGCTCATCGGCGCGACCCCGTTGGAGAGCCAGTACATCTCGTGGCCGGCCCAGCTGAGCACGAATCCGACCAGCTTGCAGGCGCAGTACAGCAGGCCGAGCCAGCAGCCGGCGGCCAGCGTCCGCAGGCCCTTGGCGAGCCAGGAGCGGCCGAGTTGGGCCGCGTAGCGCGGGCACAGGGTGCCGAGCCCGGCGAGGCTGACGCCGAAGATGGTCAGATACAGCACCAGGAAGGCGACGACGCCGGGCGCGTCGGCGTAGGCGGTGGAGAAGTCCCGGGGGTGCTCCACGGCGTCGGGGCGGCCGACGGCGAAGCAGACGATCGCGGCGGTCCATGCCACGGCCACGGTGATCACGGCGAACCGGGACCGGGCGGCCGCGCGGGCCCGGGCCGCCGCGTCGCCCCGGCCGGTCCAGCGCAGCAGCAGCACCGTGGCGCCGGAGGCGAAGAGCACGACCGCGGAGTACAGGAAGACCATCGCCAGATTCGCCACGCCCGTCAGCCGGTCGAACCAGCGGTAGACGCTGGGCGCGGAGAAGAGGAAGACGATCGGAACGCCCGAGGTCATGAGGGCGGTGAGGCCGAGGTCGGTGTTGCCGCGGTCACGGAACCAGGCACGGGCCTTGTAGCCGACGATGGCCCAGGCGACGGCGCTGAAGGTGAGGTAGAGGGCGTCAAACACCGGCGTCCCCTCCCCTGTCGTCCGTGGCGTCGCGGTCGTCGGTGCCGGCGCCGGGCGCGCCGCCCGCACGGGTGTCGTCGCGCGGACCGATGCCCGTCTCGGGGCGCACGGCGCCCCCTTCGCGCAGTTGGCGGCGTACGTGCTGGAGCGCGGGCCCCAGCGAGGCGGCGAGCTCGGCCGCCTGGCCCTCCAGCGGCAGGTCCTGGCCCGGCGGCGGGGGCACCACCCGCTCCATGAGGAGGGTGCCGAGGATCTCGGTCTCGCGCTCGGTGAGGTTGTCGTAGCAGTGGTGGCGGGCGAGCCCCATGGTGAGGCCCATCCGGCGCATGGCGGTGGCCACGTCGACCGACGGCGTCCACATCTTGAGCGCGTCCTCGGTGACGGCCGGGTCCTGGTCGTGGCCGAGGATCAGATGCCCGATCTCGTGCAGCACGATGTGCACCTGGTGCCAGGGCGAGGTCTTCTGCTCGTAGAACACCCAGTACGCGTCGTCGGTGGTGGCCGTCATGCCCGAGACGACCCCGTCCAGGCTCATCGGCACCAGACGGATGGGCCGGCCCACACGGCGCGCGACGACGTCGCACATGCCCTGGAGATCGGTCGACGCGGGCAGCGCAAGCTCATGGATGAGCTGCTTGCACCGTCGCCGTATCCGCCCCACACGCATGCTTGCACCGTCCTCGTCCTCGGAACGCCGCCAGGTATAGAAGAGCCGGTCATCCGCCATGACGGTCACGGGCGTCCGTCACCACCCGCGTCGGGCGGGTCGGCGGGCAGATTCATCTGCTGCCGGAACTGACAGATGATCGTGGTGAGGCTGTCCTGCACTTCCGGCGGCAGACCCACCGAACGCAGGGCGATGCCCCTGACGCGCTGATCCCTCATGGCGACGAGGAACCGGACCTCCTCCTCGACCCGCGCGGCCTGGGAGGCCGAAAGGTCGCCCATCAGATAGCCGACCGGCACGGCGAAGAACTTCGCCAGCGCCCGCAGCACATCCGGGCTGGGGTTGGCCCGCCGGCCGTTGCGCAGCATCGACAGATACTGCTCGGTCAGCGTGATCCCGCCGTACTCCTCGGTGCCGCGGCTGATCTCCTCGGCCACGTGCCCGTTGGTGTACGGCGCCCCCGGCGGATGCATGTTCGCGAACAGGTAGTTGAGCCGCTCCGCGAGCGGGCTGCCCACGTCACCTGCCGACCTGTCGCCCCCGACTGCCATCTGCTCCGTCCTTCGGACTCTTCCTCACGGCGCCTCACGGCCAGTTAAGCCCGCCCCGGCCGCGATAGGCATCCTGCCACGGGAAGAACGCCTCGCACTAGTCCACCCCTCAGGAAAGGCAGCTCCGCGACTTAACCAGGAGTTGATGGACCGGTGAACAAGCTGGTCGACAAGGAAACGTCGCGGTCTTCGCGCACATTCCGCGGCCGGAGTCCGGGCGGCAGTCCTGCGAGGAGGGCGGCCGGACTTTCCGGGCACGCCGAAGAACGCCCTCGCGGTCACGCGGGGCGTAGGGGCCGGTCCGGCGGTGCCGGCGGGTGCTGCGCGGGGGCCACGACCTCAGCGGTCGCGGCCGCCCACGCTGGTTGGACGTCGCTGGTTGAACGTCGCTAGTTGGACGTCCAGGTGATGTCCTTGCCCTGCACCAGATGGCCGACCTGGGCGTTCCCGGAAACGGTGTTGTGCACCTGGCTGTTGTCGACGCTCAGGTGCGGCCGGGCGCTCTCGGCCCAGGCCCGGAACTCCGCGGCGAAGCCGGGGTTCTGGAGGGCCTGCGCGAAGAGCAGCGCGGACAGCGACTGGACCTGCTCGTCGTCCGCGGGGTCGAGGGGAAGCAGGGCCGTGGCACTGTCGTCGTCTCTCCCCCGGCCGAAGGTGCGGCGGGCGAGGTCCACGAGGGAGCCCCACGCCTGGCGTCCCGCCTCGGTGCCGACGGAACCCGCGGCGGCGGTCACCGCGGTTGTGATCGCGCCCAGAGACAACGGATCGACCATGAGCCAACTCCCCACCCTGCAGTCGGAATCTTCGCAGTCGGACACATCCCAGCCGCGACAGGTTACCGCTCGGCCCTATTCGAACGGGTGACGTCGTCCCGTGTGTCGCGTGTCTCGCTTGCGCGCCCCGGTGATGTCACGCTCGCCTCGTACGTGTCGGCACTCCCGTACGCCCGCCGTCACCGGCGCATCGGCATATCGGAATCGGCGTACCAGAGAGGAACCCGTTGATGGACAGACGTTTCGCCCTGCGCGGCCTCGCGACCCTGTTCCTCGGGCTGCTGGCCGCGGCTCTGCCGGGCCCGGCCGCGCTCGCCACGGCCCCGGGCAGCACGCCCGCGTCGGTCGCGGCAGCGGCCGACGCCTACTGGACGTCCGAGCGGATGGCGGCCGCCCGGCCGGTGGACACGGGCGGGAAGCGACAGCCGGCCGCCGTGGACGGGCCGATGCCGCCCGGCCGCCCCTTCGACGGGCTTCCGCAGGTGGGTACCTTCTTCTGGACCGACGGAGAGAACGTGGGCCGGTTCTGCGGCGGGACGGTGGTGCGCAGCCCGCACCGCGACCTCGTGGTCAGCGCCGCGCACTGTCTGCGCTCGCCGAGCCCGAAGCTGCGGCTGTCGTTCGTGCCGCAGTATCACGACGGCCTCAAGCCGCACGGCGTCTTCCCCGTGGAACTGATCTACATCGACCAGCGCTACTACGACCTCGGTACGGGCGGTGGCGCCCGCTGGGACTACACCGTGGTCCGGCTCGGTACCCGCGAGGACGGCAAGAAGGTACAGAGCGCCGTCGGCGGCTTCGACCTGCTGCCCTACCCGGGCTACCGGCACGAGGACGTACGGCTGATCGGCTACCCCGGCAACAGCGACGCGAAGTACCCCAAGCCCCTGGACTGCCGCTCCGCCACGCACCGCTACACCAGCACGGATCCGGGCGCGCCGGGTGACTTCCTGGAGATCCCGTGCGCGGGCTATGTGGGCGGCACCTCGGGCGGGCCGTTCCTGGTGCGCGGCTTGACCGGGTACGCGCTGATCGGCGTCATCGGCGGCTACCACACGGGCGGTGACACACCGGACATCTCCTACAGCTCGTACTTCACCCGTGACCTGCTCGCCCTGTATCTGCACGCCGTCCACGGCGATCCGCCCGCCCGCCCCAGGCCCGTGTGAACGCGCCCGTGGTCACGAGGACCACGGGCGCGTCGGGATGGGTGAACCGCCGGGGACTCAGCTCCCCGCAGGGGGACGGGTGGCCCAGCGGGGCCGTCGCGTGAGGGTGTACCCGCCGATGGCCGCGAGGGCGCCGAGCACGGTGCCGCCCACGGTCCACACCCAGCGGTCCGAGAACCAGCCGCCGTTCCAGCCGTCCTCGGGTTCGGAGACGGCCGCCGCGTGCAACGGGGCGCCCAGCTCGCCGCCCTCGGCGCGCGGTCCGCCGGCGTCGTTCGCACGCGCCTCGACCTCGGCCCGTACGGGCTGCCCGAGGTCCTGGTCGGGGATGTCGGTGACGGTGAGCCTGATGTAGTACGCCCCGGGGAGCGGGTCGTTGGCCCAGCGCTCGGACCAGGGCCGTACGGTCCGCAGGTGGCAGGTCACGGTCACCGAGGCATCCTGGGCCGACGCCTTGTCGGTCGGCACGCCGGCGGCGCACGCCTGACGGCGGCGCAGCCCGTCGAAGACGTCCAGCTGCCAGGTGGCCGAGCCGTGCCGCGTGGCCGATTCCGGCAGCTTCACGGTCGCCTTGACGATCGGCTGCTGGCCTGCCCCCGCGGGGAACTGCCAGTAGAGGTAGTCACCGGTGGAGGCGTCGGCCGTGGCCTTCTGGCCCTGCTTGACCGCCGTCGCGGTACGGAAGGTGGTGCCGGCCTCGGTGGGCGCGTCGCGCTCGGCGGAGGGGCTCGGGCTCGCGTCGTCCGCCGTGGCGGCCGTCGCGGAGGTGAACAGGGCGGCCGCGGCGAGCAGCACGGAGGTCAGCACTCGTGTCGTACGCATCAGTTCGTCCTCCACACCGAGACACGCCAGCGGGACAGCCAGCCCCAGAGCAGACCGGCGATCAGCCCGGTCACGACCAGGACGGCCAGCAGCACCCAGCCCCGGCCGAGGCCGAAGGCGGCCAGGTCGGAGGGGTCGTCCGGGGCGTCGACGAGGTCGACGGCCAGCTCGACGGGGAGACCGGGGTCACGCTTGACGGAGGCGGGGGCGGAGAAGGAGTGCGAGACCTCCAGACAGACGGTCCGCGCCTGCTTGTCCTCATCCTTCTTCCCCTCGGCGATCGGGTAGCGCAGGCCCGCCGACATGACGTCGGTCCGCCCGCTGCCCGCGTCGGTGCCGCGCACCAGCTCCCGGCCGCTGTCGTCCACGGCTCGCACCAGCACCCCGTAGTCGGGATCGACCGCGCGGTCCGCACCGACGCTCACCGAGGTGCGCAGCTCCTGACCGGGTGTCACCTTGACGCGGTACCAGCGGTGCTGGCCGAAGGCCGAGCGGTCGGTGTAGATGCCGACACCGAGTTCGGGCGCCTTCGCGCACTCGGCCGCACCCTGGGTCGCCTTGGGCGTCTCGACGGGGTCGGCCGCGCGCCGCACGAGCTGCTTGATGCGGCCGGACAGCTCCTTGGTGTGCCGCACGGTGGTGTACGTCCCGCCGGTGGCCTCGGCGATGCAGCTGAGCTGCTCGCGCGTCTTGTCGTCGTGGGCCAGCCCCAGGGTGTCGACGGTCAAGTGGGTGCCCTTGGCGGCCAGTTCACGGGCCACGTCACAGGGGTCGGGCTGCCCGCAGGAGTCCTCGCCGTCGGTGATGAGCACGATCCTGCGCGTACCGCCCCCGACGTCGAGGTCGGCGTCCGCACCGCGCAGCGCGTACCCGATGGGCGTCCAGCCCGTGGGCCGCAGCGTGGCGACGGCCGCCTTGGCCTCGGTCCGGTTCACCGGCCCGACGGGGTACAGCTGCTTGCTGTCCTTGCAGCCCAGCTCCTTGTCGTCACCGGGATAGTTCGCCCCGAGGGTACGAATGCCGAGCCGCACGTCGTCCGGAACGGCGTCGATCACCTCGTTGAACGCCTGCTGGGCCGCCGCCATGCGCGACTGCCCGTCCACGTCCCGGGCGCGCATCGAGCCACTGACGTCGAGGACGAGCTCGACCTTCGGGGAGTTCTTCGAGGGTTCGTCGGCGGCGTTCGCCGGCGCGGTTCCCGCGGCCAGGGCGGCGAGCAGGGCGCACGCGCCCGCCGCCAGCCGTTTTCTGATGATCATCCAAATGATCCTAGTGAGCGCCGGGCGGCAGCCCCAAAGCGGGAGGTGCCACGGCGTCGGAGAGCCCCAGGAGTTGCCGGACGGCTCCGGAGCGTTGTCCCCGGCCCCCGCCGACGCGTTGCGGCACGACGCCGGGCCTGGCTGGAGCCTTCCCGGTGGCGCGGCCGCCGCGGTGGCGGTGCTCCTGGCGGCCGGGGGCTTGCCGGGGCGCGGTACTTCGACAGTCGGGGGTCGGACGAGTCGTCGACGGCCGGTGAGGTGAAGCGCGGAGACCCCCCTTCGCGGGGAGGTCTCCGCAGGTCGCCGTGGGGTGGCCGGGGGCCTACTCCTCGCCCTCCAGGTTGCCCTCGGTCTCCAGGAACGCCTGGCGCAGCCCCTCCAGCGTCTCCGCGTCCGGCTTGGCCCACATGCCGCGGCTCTCTGCCTCCAGGAGGCGCTCGGCGATGCCGTGCAGGGCCCAGGGGTTGGCCTCCTGGAGGAAGGCTCGGTTCTCCGGGTCGAGGACGTAGGTCTGGGCGAGCTTGTCGTACATCCAGTCCGGGACGACGCCGGTGGTGGCGTCGTAGCCGAACAGGTAGTCCACGGTGGCGGCGAGTTCGAAGGCGCCCTTGTAGCCGTGGCGGCGCATCGCCTCGATCCAGCGGGGGTTGACGACGCGGGCGCGGAAGACGCGGGAGGTCTCCTCGACCAGGGTGCGGGTGCGGACCGTCTCCGGGCGGGTGGAGTCTCCGATGTACGCCTCCGGGGCCTTGCCCTTGAGGGCCTTCACCGTGGCGACCATGCCGCCGTGGTACTGGAAGTAGTCGTCGGAGTCGGCGATGTCGTGCTCGCGGGTGTCGGTGTTCTTCGCCGCGACCGCGATGCGCTTGTAGGCGGTCTCCATCTCCTCGCGGGCCGGGCGGCCCTCGAGTTCGCGGCCGTAGGCGTAGCCGCCCCAGACGGTGTAGACCTCGGCGAGGTCGGCGTCGGTGCGCCAGTCGCGGCTGTCGATGAGCTGGAGCAGGCCCGCGCCGTAGGTGCCGGGGCGGGAGCCGAAGATGCGGGTGGTGGCGCGGCGTTCGTCACCGTGCTCGGCGAGGTCGGCCTGGGCGTGGGCGCGGACGTAGTTGTCGTCGGCGGGCTCGTCGAGGGCGGCGGCCAGCCGGACCGCATCGTCGAGGAGGCCGATGACGTGCGGGAAGGCGTCACGGAAGAAGCCGCTGATGCGCAGGGTGACGTCGATGCGGGGGCGGCCCAGCTCCGCCAGCGGGATCGGCTCCAGGCCGTTGACCCGGCGTGAGGCGTCGTCCCAGAGCGGGCGGACACCCATCAGGGCGAGGGCCTCGGCGACGTCGTCGCCGGAGGTGCGCATCGCGCTCGTGCCCCACAGGGACAGGCCCACCGACTTCGGCCAGTCGCCGTGGTCGGTGCGGTAGCGCTGCAGCAGGGAGTCGGCGAGGGCCTGGCCGGTCTCCCACGCGAGCCGGCTGGGGACGGCCTTGGGGTCGACGGAGTAGAAGTTGCGGCCCGTCGGGAGGACGTTGACCAGGCCGCGGAGGGGCGAGCCGGACGGGCCGGCCGGCACGAAGCCGCCGTTCAGGGCGTGCACCGCGTGGTCGATCTCGTCGGTGGTGGCGGCCAGGCGGGGCACGACCTCGCGGGCGGCGAAGTCGAGGATCGCGGCGACCTGTTCACCGTGCTCCCGCGCCACGGAAGCGACCGCGGCCGGGTCCCAGTCCGCGTCCTCCATGGCCTGGACGAGCGCGCGGGCCCGCTCCTCCGCCTCGTCGGCGGTGGTGCGGGTGGCGGCGGACTCGTCGAGGCCGAGGGCCTCGCGCAGACCCGGCAGGGCCTGCGTGCCGCCCCAGATCTGACGGGCGCGCAGGATCGACAGGACGAGGTTGACGCGCGCCTCACCGGTGGGCGCGCCACCGAGGACGTGCAGACCGTCGCGGATCTGGGCGTCCTTGACCTCGCACAGCCAGCCGTCGACGTGCAGCAGGAAGTCGTCGAACCCGTCGTCGTCCGGACGGTCGTCGAGGCCGAGGTCGTGGTCGAGCTTCGCGGCCTGGATGAGCGTCCAGATCTGGGCGCGGATGGCGGGCAGCTTGGCCGGGTCCATCGCGGAGATGGACGCGTACTCGTCGAGGAGCTGCTCCAGGCGGGCGATGTCGCCGTAGGACTCGGCGCGGGCCATCGGCGGCACGAGGTGGTCGACGAGGGTGGCGTGGGCGCGGCGCTTGGCCTGGGTGCCTTCACCGGGGTCGTTGACGAGGAAGGGGTAGATCAGCGGCAGGTCGCCGAGGGCGGCGTCCGGGCCGCAGGCGGCGGACAGGCCGGCGTTCTTGCCGGGCAGCCACTCCAGATTGCCGTGCTTGCCGAGGTGGACCATGGCGTCGGCGCCGAAGCCGCCGTCCGCGCGGGAGGCGGCGATCCAGCGGTAGGCGGCGAGGTAGTGGTGCGAGGGCGGCAGATCGGGGTCGTGGTAGATCGCGATGGGGTTCTCGCCGAAGCCGCGCGGCGGCTGGATGAGGACGAGGAGGTTGCCGCGGCGCAGCGCCGCGAGGACGATGTCGCCCTCGGGGTTGGCACTGCGGTCGACGAACATCTCGCCGGGCGCCGGGCCCCAGTGCTCCTCGACGGCCTCGCGCAGCTCGGCGGGCAGCTCGGCGAACCAGCGCCGGTAGTCGGCGGCCGGGATGCGGACGGGGTTGCGGGCGAGCTGCTCCTCGGTGAGCCACTCCTGGTCGTGGCCGCCGGCCTCGATGAGGGCGTAGATCAGCTCGTCGCCGTCACCGGACGCGAGGCCGGGGACCTCCTCCGTACCGAAGTCGTAGCCCTCCTCGCGCAGTCGGCGCAGCAGCGCCACGGCGCTGGCGGGGGTGTCGAGCCCGACGGCGTTGCCGATGCGGGAGTGCTTGGTGGGGTAGGCGGAGAGGACCAGCGCGAGGCGCTTGTCGGCCGCGGGGATGTGGCGCAGCCGGGCGTGGCGCACGGCGATGCCGGCGACGCGGGAGGCGCGCTCGGCGTCGGCCACGTACATCGGCAGGCCGTCGTCGTCGACCTCCTTGAAGGAGAACGGGACGGTGATGAGGCGGCCGTCGAACTCGGGGACGGCGACCTGGGTGGCGGCGTCGAGCGGCGAGAGGCCCTCGTCGTTCTCCTCCCAGGCGCTGCGGGGTCCGGTCAGGCACAGGGCCTGGAGGATCGGCACGTCGAGCGCGGCGAGGGCGCCGGCGTCCCAGGACTCGTCGTCGCCGCCGGCGGAGGCCGCCGCGGGCTTGGTGCCGCCCGCGGCGAGGACGGTGGTGACGACGGCGTCGGCGGTGCCGAGCGCCTCGATGAGCTCCGGCTCGGGGGCGCGCAGCGAGGCGACGTACAGCGGCAGGGCGCGGCCGCCCGCGTCCTCGATGGCCCCGCACAGGGTTTCCACGAAGGCGGTGTTGCCGCTCATGTGGTGGGCGCGGTAGTAGAGCACCGCGATGAGCGGGCCGGTGGCGCCGGGCTTGGGGGTGCGCTCCAGCGGACCCCAGGTGGGGGCGGGGGCGGGCGCCTCGAAGCCGTGGCCGGTGAGCAGCACGGTGTCGGAGAGGAACCGCGCGAGCTGTTCGAGGTTGTCGGGGCCGCCGTGCGCGAGGTAGGCGTGGGCCTCGGCGGCGATGCCGATGGGGACGGTGGAGGCCTCCATCAGCTGGGCGTCGGGCGCCTGTTCGCCGGTGAGGACGACGACGGGGCGGTCCCCGGCGAGCAGCAGGTCGAGCCCCTCCTGCCAGGCACGGATGCCGCCGAGGAGGCGGACGACGACGAGGTCGGTGCCGTCCAGGAGGGCGGGCAGGTCGTCAAGCGCGAGCCGGGCGGGGTTGGCCAGGCGGTACGGGACCGGGCCTCCGTGAGCGGCAGCCGCGCGGGCGCTGAGCAGGTCGGTGTCGGACGTCGACAGGAGAAGGATCACGCGGCGCTCCCCAGGGCATCGAGGGTCGCCCGGGGTACGCCGGACCGGATGGTGCGCATGCGGCGGCTGGCCTTCCTCGGGGTCCGCGCCCCGGGCGGTTGGAGGACGGCGGGAGTTCCTGACTCGCCCGGCATCGCTGCCGGGCTCACAGTGGCGGGACCGTGCCGGAGTCTCACCGGCTTCCTCCCCTGACGCCGTCGCTGGCGTTTGGCGGACCAGAGGACGAACAAAGAGATTCTGGCCACCGGTGAGCATAGTAAGCGCTGGCCGTTTGGCACAGGACGGTGCACCCGGTGTGATCGTCGGTATGCTCGCCGCCATGCCCGTCACCCCCCCATCCCCCTCGGAGCGGGATAAACCGGCCGCCGGCGGACGGACCGTCCGAGCGGGCGGCGACGCCTGCCCCGGAGCGCTGCGGCTGCACACCGCGGACGACGGTGCGCTGGCGCGCGTCCGGTTGCCCGCCGGGCTGTTGACGGCCCGTCAGGCGATGGCATTGGCGCTGGTCGCCGAGGAGCTGGGCGACGGGAACCTCGACATCACCTCGCGCGGCAACGTCCAGCTGCGCGGGCTGTCCGACGGCTGCGGCGGTGAACTGGCCGGCCGGTTGCGGGCGGCGGGGCTGCTGCCGTCGGACCGGTACGACCGGGTGCGCAATGTGGCGGCCTCGCCGTTGTGCGGTCTGGACGGGGCCGTGGAGCCGTCCCCCGCCGGGGCAACCGATGTGCAGGCCTGGGCGCGCGCCCTGGACGCACTCCTGTGCACCCCCGCGTCCGATGCGCCCGACCCCTCCGACGGCCTGGATTTGTCAGGTTTGTCGGGTCGTTTCCTCTTCGGCCTGGACGACGGCCGCGGCGACATCGTGGCCCTCGGCCCCGATGTGACATTGATCGCAAGCGGTGCGGGGCAGGCCACCGTGTGCTTCGCCGCCACCGGGCCCGGTCTGCGCATCGCCGCCTGTGACGCGCCGCGCGCGGCCGTGCTGGCCGCGCGCGAGTTCCTCGCGGCGGCGGCCCGCGGCGGCGCCAAGGCCTGGCGGGTGCGGGACCTGGCCCCCGAACACCGCCCGCGCGTCGAAGCGTTGGGTGACCGGCTGACGGCCGCGGGCATCGACTGCGTCCCGCTGCCCCGGCCCCGTCTCCCGCACGGGCCCCCGGTCGGGCCCGGCCTGGTCACCGGCGGGGACGGGCGGTGCGCCCTGTCGGTGACCGCGCCGCTCGGGCGGCTGACCGCCGCCCAGTGGCGGCTCGTGGCCACCACGGCCGACCGGGACGGGACGGGCGAGCTGCGTGTGACACCCTGGCGCGGCATCGTCGTCCCCGGCCTCCCGGCCGGTACGGCCCGCTCCCGGCTGACGGCGCTCGCGGACGCCGGACTCGTCACCTCCACCACGTCCCCCTGGCACCGGGCGGGCGCGTGCGCGGGCCGGCCGGGCTGCGCCAAGTCCCTCGCGGACGTACGGGCGGACGCGGCGGCCTGCCTCGCGGGACTGCCCCCGGCGGGGCTCCCGGTGTACTGGTCCGGCTGCGAGCGGCGGTGCGGCCACCCGGGCGGGACATGGGTCGACGTGCTCGCGACCGGGGACGGCTACCGGATCGCGGTACGGGACGGGGAGACGGAAACGAAGACGGAAACAGCCAGAGCGGGGGGACTGGCCGACGCGGTCGCGGCGGCTCGTACCTCCGCGGACTGACCCTGCACGACACCACCAGGCGCAACCCAGCAAGCGAGGCACAGTGTTCGAGTACGAGAAGGACGGCGCGTCCATCTACCGCCAGTCCTTTGCCACCATCAGGGCCGAGGCCGACCTCGGCGGACTGCCGCCGGACGTCAGCCAGGTCGCGGTGCGCATGATCCACGCCTGCGGGATGGTCGATCTCGTACGGGACCTCGCGTACTCCCCCCAGGTGGTGGCGCGGGCCCGCGAGGCGCTGCGCGCCGGGGCGCCGATCCTGTGCGACGCGAACATGGTCGCCAGCGGGGTGACCCGCAAGCGGCTGCCCGCGGACAACGAGGTGCTGTGCACCCTCGCCGACCCGTCGGTGCCGGAGCTGGCACGGCGGATGGGCACGACCCGCAGCGCGGCGGCCCTGGAGCTGTGGCGCGAGAAGCTCGACGGCGCGGTCGTCGCGGTCGGCAACGCGCCGACGGCGCTGTTCCGTCTGCTGGAGATGCTCGCAGAAGGAGGGGCAGGCGGGGCGGCGGCGCCGCGTCCGGCCGCGGTCATCGGCATACCGGTGGGCTTCATCGGTGCCGCCGAGTCCAAGGACGCCCTGGCCGACAGCCCGCTGGGGCTCGACTATCTGGTGGTGCGGGGCCGTCGCGGCGGCAGCGCCATGGCAGCGGCGGCGATCAACGCGATAGCGAGCGAGGAAGAGTGAACGAGCAGCCTTCGACGACGGGCCGACTGTACGGAGTGGGCCTCGGCCCCGGCGATCCGTCGCTGATGACCGTGCGGGCCGTCGAGGTCATCACCGCGGCCGACGTCGTCGCGTACCACAGCGCCCGGCACGGCCGCAGCATCGCGCGCACCATCGCCGAACGCCATCTGCGCCCCGACCACATCGAGGAGCAGCTGGTCTACCCCGTCACCACGGAGACCACCGACCACCCCGGTGGCTACCGGGGCGCGATGGAGGAGTTCTACGAGGAGGCCGCGGCGCGGCTGGCCGTCCACCTGGACGCCGGGCGCACGGTCGCGGTGCTCGCGGAGGGCGACCCGCTCTTCTACAGCTCGTACATGCACATGCACAAGCGGCTCGCCCACCGCTACCCGACGGAGGTGATCCCCGGGGTCACGTCCGTCAGCGCGGCGGCGGCCCGGCTGGGTGAGCCGCTGGTGGAGGGCGAGGAGGTCCTGACGATCCTGCCGGGCACGCTGCCCGAGGAGGAGCTGACGGCCCGCCTGGCCTCGACCGACTCGGCCGTGGTGATGAAGCTCGGCCGGACGTTCCCCGCCGTGCGGGGCGCGCTGGAGAGCGCGGGCCGGCTCGCGGACGCGCGGTACGTCGAGCGCGCCACGATGCCCGGGGAGCGTACGGGCCTGCTGGCCGACGTGGGCCCGGCGTCGGTGCCGTACTTCTCGGTGGCGGTGCTGCCGAGCCGCGTCGACGCGGCTCCGGCCGCCTCGGGCCGGGGCGAGGTCGTGGTCGTCGGGCTCGGCCCGGCCGGCCCGCTGTGGCTGACGCCGGAGGCGCGCGGCGAGCTGGCGGCAGCCGAGGACATCGTCGGCTACAGCACGTACGTGGACCGGGTGCCCGTCCGGCCGGGCCAGCGACGGCACCCGTCCGACAACAAGGTGGAGTCCGAGCGTGCCGAGTTCGCGCTCGACCTCGCCCGGCAGGGGCGGCGGGTCGCCGTCGTCTCCTCCGGCGACCCGGGCGTCTTCGCGATGGCGACGGCCGTCCTGGAGGTCGCCTCCGAGGACCCGTACCGCGAGGTGCCCGTGCGGGTGCTGCCCGGCATGACGGCGGCCCACGCCGCCGCCTCACGGGCGGGCGCGCCGCTCGGCCACGACTACGCGGTCGTGTCGCTGTCCGACCGGCTCAAGCCGTGGGAGGTCATCGCCGAGCGACTGCGGTCGGCCGCGGCGGCGGACCTGGTCCTCGCCCTGTACAACCCCGGCTCCCGCAGCCGCGTCTGGCAGGTCGGCAAGGCCCGCGACCTCCTCCTGGAACACCGCCCGGCGGACACCCCGGTCGTCCTGGGCCGGGACGTGGGCGGTCCGGAGGAGAGCGTACGGATCGTCCGGCTCGGCGAACTGGACCCGGAACAGGTCGACATGCGCACGATCCTCATCGTGGGCTCCACCCAGACCCGCACGGTACGGCGTGGTCCCGACGGCGGCGAGGAGATCGTCTGGACGCCCCGGCGGTATCCGGAGGGGTAGCCGTTCACCTGCGGCGGGCCTGGTGCGGTCCGGGCGGTCCGCACCATGCGGGCGATCGTTTCCCGCCTTCGGCCGGCGGGCGGGACGGGGGCCGTCGGCCTGGGGCGGGTCCAGCCGGAGGCCGGGCCCGCAGCGCCTCCGCCCCGGGGACAGCGGAGGGTCAAGCCCGCCCGCCCTGCATGGTCGCCCGCACCCATTCCACCGCCTCCGCCGGGTCCGGCGCGACGGGCACCCCCTCCGGCGCCGGGGGCCGGCGGACGATCACCACGGGGATGCCCGCCTGCCGGGCGGCGACGAGCTTCGCGGCCGTCGCCGCCGCCCCGCTGTCCTTCGTGACCAGGACGTCGATGCCGTGGCGGCGCAACAGCTCCGCCTCGCCCTCCACCGTGAAGGGGCCCCGGGCCAGCAGCACCTCCGTGCGGGCCGGCACCGGCGGTTGCGGGGCGTCCACGGAGCGGACGAGGAACCACATATCCTCCAGGTGGGCAAAGGCCGCGAGGCCCATCCTCCCGGTGGTCAGGAACGCCCGCTTCCCGAGCGCAGGGATCGCGTCCGCCGCCTCGGCCAGCGAGCCGACCGGGTGCCAGTCGTCGCCCGGCTCCGCGACCCAGCCGGGACGGCGGAGGGCCAGCAGGGGAACATGGACGTCCGCGGCAGCCCGTGCCGCGTTGCAACTGATCGTGCCGGCGAAAGGATGGGTGGCGTCGATGAGCGCGTCCACCTGCTGCTCGCGCAGCCACCGGGCCAGGCCCTCGGGCCCCCCGAACCCACCGATCCGCACCTGCCCGGCGGGCAGTCGCGGTGCGGCGACGCGCCCCGCCAGCGAGCTGGTGACGCGCAGCGCGGGATCGGCCGCCAGCTCGGCCGCGAGCCGTCGCGCCTCGGTGGTGCCGCCGAGGATCAGGACGTGGCGTGGCCTGTGCACCGCCGGCCTCCCGGGTCGGGCCCGCGGGCGCGGGCCGGTGTGCCGGGCGCACGGCCCGGCCGGTGCCGCCGCGGCACCGGATGGTCAGGTTAGCCGGACCGGCGGAGCCCCCCGTGACTGACGTCAAGGCCGAACCCACCCCGAGCGGGCGCGGTGCGCAGCTCGCGCACACCGGGCTCCGGCACGGCTGGACCACCGGCGCCTGCGCGACGGCGGCGACCACCGCCGCGTACACCGCGCTGCTCACCGGCGACTTCCCCGACCCCGTGACGATCACCCTGCCGAAGGGGCAGACCCCCGCCTTCGCGCTTGCCGCCGAGGAGCTGCGCGACGGCGGCCGGACGGCCATGGCGGCGATCGTCAAGGACGCGGGCGACGACCCGGACGTCACGCACGGGGCGTTGATCCGGGTCACGGTCCGGGCGCTGCCGCCCGGCTCCGGGGTCGTCTTCCGGGCGGGCCCCGGGGTGGGCACGGTCACCCGGCCGGGGCTGCCGCTGGCCGTCGGCGAACCGGCGGTCAACCCCGTCCCCCGACAGATGATGCGCGATCACGTGGCCGAGGTCGCCGCCCGGCACGGGGGCGCCGGGGACGTAGAGATCGAGGTGTCGGTCGATCACGGCGAGGAGATCGCCCGCTCCACCTGGAACCCGCGCCTGGGGATCCTGGGCGGCATCTCCATCCTCGGCACCACGGGCATCGTCGTCCCCTACTCCTGCTCGGCCTGGATCGACAGCATCCGGCGCGGTGTGGACGTGGCCCGCGCGGCGGGGCGCACGCATGTGGCGGGCTGTACGGGCTCGACGTCGGAGAAGGTCGCGGTCGCCGTGCACGGGCTGCCCGAGGACGCCCTGCTGGACATGGGCGACTTCGCGGGGGCGGTCCTGAAGTACGTCCGCCGTCACCCGGTCGACCGCCTCACCGTCGCGGGCGGCTTCGCGAAACTGTCCAAGCTCGCCGCGGGCCATCTCGATCTGCACTCGGCCCGCTCGCAGGTGGACAAGGGCTTCCTCGGCGAGCTGGCCCGCCTGGGCGGCGCGGACGCGGAGCTGACCGCCGCGGTCGCCGCCGCCAACACCGGTCTGGAGGCCCTGACCCTGTGCGCGGCCCGCGGTGTCCCCCTCGGCGACCTCGTCGCCCGGGCCGCCCGCGACGAGGCCCTGGCGGTGCTGCGCGGGGCGCCCGTCTCGGTCGACGTCATCTGCATCGACCGCGCGGGCACGATCGTCGGCCGGGCGGAGCCGCGCGGTCCGGCCGGGCGCTGATCCCGGACCGCTCGCGGTAAGGTCACCGCGAAGATCGTCAAGGGGGATTCATACATGCACCACCGTCGTCGCGCCACGAGCACGTGGGGCCTTCCAATACTCGTCGGCGCGCTGGTGGCCACGTCCGGTTGCGGCGGCCGCTCCCCCGACGCGACGCCCCCGGCCGGGCCCGGCGAGCGGACGGCCGCCTCCGCGGACCAGCCCGCCGCCCCGGCCCCGACGAAGCCGGCCAGCGTCGCCGAGCTGAGGCGCCTGCTGCTGACCACCGACGACCTGGGCAGCGACTACACCGCGGAGCCGTCGAAGGACGACGCGAAGGACGACGACGCGGTGAGCGGCTGCCCGGCGATGGAGCGGCTCGTCGCCAGGATTCCCCGACTGCAGCCGGTGAACCAGGCGGACGTCTGGTTCATGTACGGCAGCGACCCCCGCTCGACGCTGAAGGAAGAGCTCGACAGCGACTCCCCCGCGCAGCTGTCCGCCGTGCTGCGGGAGATCCGGGACACCTACCGGGCCTGCCCCTCCTACACCGTGACGTCGGGCACCACCGCGGTCCGGATCACCCTGGCCGAAGCCGTCGTACCCGAGCTCGGTGACGAGCGGTACGCCTTCACCTCGACGTTCGTCGGCCTCGGAGGCCCGTCGGAGGTCAAGCGGGTCGCCGTCCGCAAGGGCAACATCACCCTCTTCTTGAGCGGCTCCCCCGCGCTCGTCGACAAGCACCTCAAGAAGGCGTTCGAGAAGGCCACCGCCCGCTGAGTCGGCCCGCGCAGGGTGTCGGCCTTGTGCGCCGAGCCGCTGGACCGGGCGCCGGCCGGTCAGGCGCCGGTGTCCGCTTCGGGGGCGTCGTCCAGGAGCTGGGGGCCGTTGTTGCGGACGTTGTTCACCGCGGTGGTCACCGCGCGGACGTCGAGGTCGCCGTGGGCGGGGGTGTCGAGGAGGGCGCGCAGGTCGTCGGGGTCCTGGTGTGCGGGGTCGAGCCAGGCTTCGTAGTCCGCCGGGGAGATGGCCAGGGGCATGCGGGGGTGGATGCGGCCGGCGGTGTCGGTGGCTTCGGTGGTGATGACGGTGCAGGTGGTCCACCAAGCCGCCGGGTCCTCGTCATCGGCCACCGCGGGGTCGCGCCAGAACTCGTACAGCCCCGCCATCGCCATCACCTGCCCGTCCGTGGGGCTGATGAAGTACGGCTGCTTCCTGGCCTTCGCCGTCCCGGTCGCCGGGACGGTCTGCCATTCGTAGAAGCCGTCCGCGGGGAGCAGGCAGCGGCGCTTGGCGAACGCACGACGGTAGGCCGGCTTCTCGTGCACCGTCTCCACCCGCGCATTGATCATCTTCGCCCCGGTGTCCGGGCTCTTCGCCCAGGACGGCACCAAACCCCAGCGCAACGCCCGCAGCTGTCGCTCCAGCGCACCGCTCGTGCGGTCGGCGCGTTCCAGCACCGCCCACACGTCGTCGGTCGGAGCGACGTTCCAGCTCGGCTCCACGAGCTGCTCCGGATTCCAGCCCTCGACCTGGAACAGACCGGCCAGATCCTGGGGGCTGCGGGTGGAGACGTATCGACCACACATGCCACCCACCCTGCCACCCGGCCCCTCCCCCTGGGGGCGATCGGCGGGCAGGGCTCGCCGCCGACGCGATGCGGATCGCCTGAGCGGTGGCTCTCGGACCGTGCTCGCGGCCGCTTCCGGGCGCCGGTCAGCCGCCGCCGACCCCACCACCCTGTCGGAAGTGGGTCTCCGGCATCCGGTTGTCGTGCTTCAACGGCTCCTTCGTCCCCAAGCGGGCCCAGACCAAGAACGTCCCCAGTCCCACAGCCAGTAGACCGACCGGAATGAGTATCGCGAGAGCCCACTCGGGCATGCCGCCTCCCCCTTAGCGTCTTCGACCTGCCAAGCGCCGTGCCACCACGGTAGGGCCCGCTACTGACAACGAAGCAGGGCCGCGCCCTTGCCCGCCAAGCCGTGGGCTCGAGCCCGGCAGGTAGATCAGCGGTCAGCTCGACGGTGCCGCACCAGCCCGTGAAGACGTCTGCCGGGTCCGCTGCCTCACCCAGTGCGCCAGCCGATTCCGGGTCGGTGGTGCGGGCCGCAGCAGCAACAACTGCGAAGAGCAGCGCCCGTATCGACCAGAAGATCGAGATACGCGGCGGCGGCATGAACATGGCGGTGGCCGTCAAGGGAAGCATCGACATGCCGGGAGGCAAGGGGCGCCTGACGGTGGCCCTCTCAAGCCAGGGCGACGAGAAGACGGTCTTCCTCGACGAGGTCTTCACCGGCGGCACCGTGTACTTCAGGATGCCGGAGGAGAAGAACGGTGACACCTCCTGGCGCTCGCTCCCGCGTGACAAGGCCGAGTCCCACTACCTGCTGCGCTCACCGGTGAACGACCCCGAGCACGTCCTGCGGCAAGTGGGGCGGATGCACAGCGTGTCGAAGGTCGGCGAGGAGAACGTGAACGGTGCGCCCACCGTGCACTACCGCGGCAAGCTGGACCACAAGACGCTCACGCTCCGGATGGCCGAGGACAGGCGTGCCGAGTTCACCGAGGTGCGGGAGAAGGTGGGCAGCGACCTCCCCGCCGTTGCCGATGTGTGGATCGGCCGGGACGGGCGCGTCGTCCGTACCCGTCTCGACTGCCCCATGGGCACAGTTGGCGTCACAGCCACGAGGAATCTCACGGACCTCGGCAAGCCCGTGGAGACACCGGCCGTCCCGGAAGACGCTGCTGCCGTACCGCCGAACACCGTGGGCGGACCGCTCACAGGCTGACCACGCAGGTACCCGTCCCTCGCGCGGAATGCGTGAGCGCTCCACCGTAGGAAACTCCTGGAGCACACCCGTCCCGGCCGGGCCAAGGCACGCACACTCCGGCGCGCGGCCGATAGCCGCGCCACGCGCCTGCCAGGCGGCCGGAGGCGGCGCCTCCCGCAGCCGGCTACCCGGCCAGGCCGGCCTCGTGGGCGGCGATGGCCGCCTCCACTCGGTTGCGGGCGCCCAGTTTCGTCAGGACAGCGCTGACGTGTGCCTTCACCGTGCCCTCGACGAGGTGCAGCCGGGTCGCTATCTCCGCGTTGGACAGTCCCGCGGCGAGTCCGGCCAGGACGTCGCGTTCCCGTTGCGTCAGTCGGTCCAGGGAGCGGTGGGGGTGTGCCGATCGGTGGGCGCGGATGCCGGCGATGACCCGGGCGGCGACCCGTGGGGACAGGTAGGCCCCGCCGGCGCCGACGGCCCTCACCCCGTTGAGGAGTTCTCGCGGGTCGTCCGCCTTCAGCAGGAAGCCGTCCGCGCCTTCCTCGAGTGCCCGGGTGATGTACTCGTCCAGGCCGAAGGTCGTCAGCATGATCACACCGGCAGTGGTCGGTTCCCGACGGAGTCGTGCCACCGCCGTCAGCCCGTCGAGTCCGGGCATCTGGATGTCCAGCAGGACGACGTCCGGCCGGTGCCGGCGGGTGAGCGCGAGGGCCTCGTGCCCGTCGCCCGCCTCGGCGACCACCTCGACGTGCGGATCGCGGGCCAGGATGGCACGTATGCCTGCCCGGACCATCGCCTCGTCGTCGGCCACCAGGACCCGGACCGGCCGACCGCTCGGTGTCGTGTCTTCCATGCGAGGAGCCTACGGCCGGCGCATGGCCGGGTCGGCGGTGAGCGCCGCGGATCCGTCCCTGGTCGCGGTGTTCCCCCGACGAAAGGCAGGACGCCTCTTCCGTTCGGCCCATGGGCGCCGGCTGTGCGCGCTCCTAGCGTCGCTGCCGTACTCCTTGTGACCGACAGCGAAGGAACTTTCGTGATCAGCCTCCGAGGACTGACCAAACGCTACGGCGGCACCCTCGCCGTGGACGACATGACCTGCGACATCCGGGCCGGCCGGGTGACCGGCTTCCTCGGCCCCAACGGCGCCGGGAAGTCGACCACGATGCGCATGATCCTGGGTCTCGACCACCCCACGCGCGGGCGGGCCCTGATCGGCGGCCGCCCGTATGCGGACCTGCGCCGTCCCCTGCGGGCGGTGGGAGCGGTGCTGGACGCCCGGGCCGTTCATCCGGCGCGTTCCGGCCGCGCGCACCTGCTCGCCCAGGCCCGGTCCAACGGCATTCCCGTACGGCGGGTGGACGAGGTGCTGGAGACCGTGGGCCTGGCCAAGGCGGCCCGCAGACCGGCAGGCACGTACTCGCTGGGCATGAGCGGACGGCTGGGCGTGGCGGGAGCCCTGCTCGGTGATCCACCCGTGCTGGTCCTGGACGAACCGGTCAACGGCCTCGACCCCGACGGTGTGCGGTGGATCCGCCGGCTCGTACGCGACCAGGCGGCGGAAGGGCGCACCGTGTTCCTCTCCAGCCATCTGATGAGCGAGATGCAGTTGACCGCCGATCACCTCGTCGTCATCGGGCGGGGGCGGCTGCTGAGCGACACGTCCATGACGGAGTTCCTGGCCGCCGCGTCGCCCGCCTCGGCACGGGCCACGGTGCCCGACGCACAGGAGCGGTCCGCGCTGGTCCGTTGTCTGACGACGACCGACGGGGTGAGCGTCGAGACGTCCGCGTCGGGAGAACTCGCCGTGGGCGGCATGACCGCGGCCGGGATCGGCGATCTCGCCCATCGCTGCGGCGTACGGCTGCACGCGCTGAGCGACGTACGGGTGTCGCTGGAGCAGGCGTACATGGACCTGACCGCGCGGAGCGTCGAGTACGCGACGGGCTCCGCTGAACGAGGGGGACGGCAGTGAACAGCGCGACAACACCTGGCGGGCGGACGCTTCAGCCCCCGACCGTGCACAACGCTCCCGGACAGCGCGCGCCTGGCGGCTTCGCCGGGGCGGTCGCCTCCGAGTGGACGAAGCTCTGGTCGGTGCGGGCCTCCGGCCTCTGTCTTCTGGTGGGCCTCGTGGTCTCCGGTGTGTTCACGTACTACTACGCGTCGATCGCCCGCATCAACGAACACCCGGTCCAGCCCGTCGGGAACGCGGCGGCCGCCTCCGCCGTCGTCACCCAGTTCGCCTTCGTGGTCCTGGCCACCGTCGTGGTGACCTCCGAGTACTCGACGGGGACCGTGCGGGCCTCCCTGCTGTGGGTGCCCCGGCGACACCGGGTCCAGGCGGCGAAGGCCCTGGTGACGGGCCTGGTCGCGTTCCTCGGCGGTGCCGTGTACGCCGTGCTGGGCACGGCCGTTGCCTGGGGGGCGTTCGACGGCCGGGCCTCGTTCGAGGCGAGCACAACGCTCCGGCAGGTACTCTCCGTCGGGGTCTACCAGGCGCTTGTCGCCGTCCTCACCGTCGGCGTGGCTTTCGCCACGCGGCACCCGGCCGGCGCACTGTCGATCCTCGTCACGCTGCTGTGGGCGCTGCCGAGCGTGCTCCTGGGCCTCGGCAGCGACACGCTCGCGGCCGTGAACGACGTCCTGCCGTACGGAGCGGGCGACCACGTCATGCGCGTCGGCGGCAGCGCCCCGTTCTCCTCGGCGACGGCCGTCCTCATCGTGGCCGCGTGGACCGCGGCAGCACACGGGGCAGGCCTGTACGTGCTGCGCCGCAGGGACGCCTGACACTACGTCGGCTGCGGCTCCGGCCCTGGTCGGCGTGCGCCCGGGCGCACGTCCCAGAGAATCGACGCGAGCACGTCACCACAGCGACCGGAAGGACATCCACCCACCATGCGGCGCCCGCGCACCCCCCCGACCAGGTACGTTCTCGCCGACGGTGCACTGTGGGCCGTGCTCGCCGCCGCCACCGGCTTCGGGTTCCGGGACGCGGGCGGGGCCGCCTCGCCGGTGCTGGACCTGTTGCTCCCCCTGGTTGTGCTGGCCGTGGCGGTACCGCTGTCGCACGGCCGGCCGGGGGCCGCGGTGCTCATGGTCAACGGGCTGTGCGCACTGGGCCTGGCCGACTCCGCGACCCCCGCCAACGCCCACGTCCTGTCGTTGGCCGCGCTGAGCTTTCTGCTCGGTGTCCGCATCGCCCGGGTCCCGGGCCCGCTGGTGGTGCTCGCGGCGTGCCTCGGGGTCGATGTCGCGGCCTGCGCCGTGCTGAGGGTGCCGGCCGTGTGGTGGTTCTACACCCTGGCCCTGCTGCCCGCCGCCCTCCTGCTGCCGTGGCTGGCAGGGCGCCACTGGCGGGGCCGGCGTGAACTCGTGCGGGAGGGATGGAGGCTGGCGCAGAGCCTGGAGGAGCGCCAGCACCTCGTGGCGGAGCGGGCCCGGCTGACCGAACGCGCGGACATCGCGGCCGACATGCACGACTCGCTCGGCCACGTCCTCAGCCTGGTCGCCCTGCGCGCCGGCGCCCTGGAACTCTCACCCGACCTCACCGACCGCGACCGTGCCGACCTCGCGGAACTGCGCGGGACGATCGCGGACGCCGTCGAGCAACTACGGGAGACCGTGGCCGTCCTGCACGAACCACGGGAACCGGCGGCCGGGGTGGGGATCGGGGCGGGGGCC
Organism: Streptomyces syringium; assembly: GCF_017876625.1. Lineage (NCBI taxonomy): Bacteria > Bacillati > Actinomycetota > Actinomycetes > Kitasatosporales > Streptomycetaceae > Streptomyces > Streptomyces syringium. The sequence continues at coordinate 6,584,915 of NZ_JAGIOH010000001.1, read as the reverse complement.
GACGCGAGCAGCCCGTCCGCCAAGGACACCGTCGCGGACCTCATCGGCCGGGCGGCCGCCTCCGGAGTGCCCGTGCGCTGGGAACAGCGTGGAGCGATACCCGTGCTCCCGCCACTGGTCGAACGCGGCATGTACCGGGTGGTGCAGGAAGCCCTCACCAACGCCGTGAAGCACGCCCCCGGCAGCGCGGTCAGCGTGGGGATCGACCATGAGGGCGACCGCACCCGCGTCAGCGTCGTGAACGCCGCCGCGCCGAGGAACGGGCGGACCAGGGCCGGGAACCAGGCTCCCGACGCCGGCGGCCGGGGGCTGACAGGGCTTCGGGAACGCATCACGGTCCTCGGCGGCACCTTGCGGACCGGTCCGCACCAGGGCGGCTTCCGTGTCACCGCCGTCCTCCCCCACCAGGCCCCGGCACGCCCCGCGACGCGGGCAACCGCCCCCGGGACAGGCGGGCACATCGACCGCGGCGCCTCCCCCGAATCCACCGAACGGCTGGCCGCGGTGCGGCGCGCCGCGCGGCGCCGCGCCGTTGCCGCCTTCGCGGCGCCGGTCACCGCAGCGGCGTTCTTCGTTCCGGCCGCCGTCTGTCTGGCCTGGCAGCTGACGACGGGCGTGCTGCCGCCGTCTCGGTTCGACGCGTTGGAGCCGGGGCGGTCCCGCGCCGAACTCGGCCCTCTGCTCCCGGCCCGCACCTTTCCGTATCCGCCCGACCACGTCCGTGCCGCGGCCCGGCCGCCGGGCACCGACTGCGGCTTCTACCGCTCCGGCCGCGACCTGCTGGACGAGGTCGACCTCTACCGCCTCTGCTGGTCCGACGACGTTCTGGTGTCCAAGGACACCCTGGAGGCGAACCCACGCTGACCTCCGGTTCCGCTGCACCGTGGACGACCCAGCCGACGCCCACGGCGAGCCGAGCCGGGGGCCCGGCACAGTCGAGCCGCTACCCGGGCCGGGCGGAACGCCAGGCTGTCCCATCGAGGAAGTGCACATCGTAGCGGACCTGTTCGGGCAGCAGGCTGTCGAAGGACTCCAGGCCGTGCTGGATACGGCCCAGCGCCCGGAAGTATCCGAAGCGGTCGACACCCGGCGTCAGGACCGCCAGCAGCTCGGCGGTGCAGCCGGCAGCGGCACCGAAGGCATGCGCCACCTTTGGCGGCACGACGACCATGCCGCCCTTCCCCACCGACGTCCTCTCATCGCCGACAAGGAAATCCACCCTCCCGTCGAGGACGTAGAAGAGCTCCGTCGACAGCGCGTGGTAGTGCGGCCGCGCGCCGTCGGCGCCCTCACCGAGAGCCAGGCGGTTGGCACCCAGCGCCCCACCGGTGTCGCCGGCGTCGGCCAGCAGCCGGAAGCCTCCGCCGTGCGGCAGCGCTACGTACTCGGCTTCCTCGGACCGCACGATCAGCCCGGTCTCGTTCCCAGTCCCAGTCTCCATCAGAACTCCTTGGTGGCGGCCTCCTGGCGGAAGCGGCCTTCTACGGTCGAAGCCCTGCGCCTCTCGTCGCCGGAAGCGAGCCGACGGGAGGCGCAGGGCACTGCCCGGCCCGATCAGGCGGCGTGCCCGCCGTCGACGGAGAACTCGGATCCGGTGATGTAGGCGGCCCCGTCTCCGGCGAGGAAGGCGACCGTGGCCGCGACCTCCTCCGGACGGCCGAACCTGCCGAGGGCCGTCATCGCGGCCTGGGGGGCCGCGTGGGGTCCGTCGGCCGGGTTCATGTCGGTGTCAACCGGCCCCGGGTGGACGATGTTGGCGGTGATGCCCCGTTCGCCGAGCTCCCGGGCGAGGGCCTTGGTGAGCCCGGTCAGAGCCGACTTGCTCATCGCGTAGAGCGTTCCGCCGGGGCCGGGTACCCGCTGGGTCATGCAGGTGCCGATGGTGATGATCCGGCCTCCCTGGCCCATGTGGCTCGCTGCGGCCTGCGAGGCGAGGAAGGCACCCCGTACGTTGACCGCGAGCACCCGGTCGACGTCGGCCAGCGTCAACCCGGCGAGCGGACCCAGGACACCCACGCCCGCGTTGTTGACCAGCACGTCGAGCCGGCCGAGTGTCTGTGCCGCCCAGTCCACGGCGCCCGCCGCGTCACCGGCGTCGCCCGCGTCGGCCCGGACGGCGACGCCTCGGCGGCCGATCGCCTCGACCCTTCGGACCACTTCCTTGGCCGCTGCCTCGTCGGCCGTGTAGGTGATGGCCACATCGGCTCCCGCCTCGGCCATGGCCAGTGCGATCGCCGCGCCGATGCCCCGGCTGCCACCCGTCACCAGAACCGCCTTGCCGTTCATGAACTCTCCTCGTCATTGGTTGCTGGTTCAATGAAACGGGACGGCGATCGCCTGCGCTGGCGGGAATCCGACCTGGCGTTCAGCCTGCGGTCGGCCTGCCGGTCCTCGCAGCGGAGGCACTTCCGGCCGAAGTCGGGCGGCGCGCCGTCGTCACACCAAGGCCCGGCGCGTGCCTGGCGCTACGGCAGCCCCTGGCACACCCGAACTGTTCCGCCAGCGGCAGAACACCTGCCCGACCGGGCTCGGTGATCGCTACAGTCCAGCCCCATGACGACGATTACCACGCGGACGGTCGAGTACCCGGCCGACGGCTTAGCGATGATCGGGCACCTGGCGCTCCCGGCCGGTGCCGACCGCCGGCCCGCGGTGCTGCTCGGGCCGGAGGGACCGGGCCTCAGCGACGTCGAGCGCCGCCGGGCCGATGCGCTCGCCGAGCTGGGATACGTGGCGCTGGCCTTCGACCTCCACGGCGGACGCTATTTGCGCGACCGCGAGGAGATGCTGGCCCGTTGCATGCCGCTGCTCGCCGACCCCGACCGGATGCGGGGCATCGGTCACGCGGCGCTCGACGTGTTGCGCGCCGAACCGCGGACCGACCCCGACCGGATCGCCGCCATCGGCTACGGCACCGGGGGCGCCATCGGGCTGGAACTCGCGCGCGACGGCGTCGATCTGCGCGCGGTCGGGACAGTCAACGCACTGACCACGGGCCGACCGGGCGAGACGGCGCGCATCCGCTGCCCGGTGTGGGCCGGGGTCGGGTCGGAAGACCCGATCATGCCGCCCGCGCAACGGGACGCGTTCGCCGCCGAGATGCAGGCCGCGGGCGTCGACTGGCGCCTCGTGGTCTACGGCGGCGCCTTGCACGCCTTCCACCACCCGCCGGTCGACCAGCCCGTGGTCCCCGGCGTCGGCCACCACCCCCGGCATGCGCAGCGGGCCTGGCGCGACGTCGTCGACCTGCTCGCCGAGAGTCTGCCCGTGACGGCGTGATCTGGTCAGTCCGAGCTCGGCCACCTGCTGGGCTCTTCTCAATGATCGGCTGGGCAATCGCTTGGCCGGTCCTCGGAGGAGAGATCATCATGGGGGCATGTCTGACAACCAACACTCCCTGTCACCGGCTGTAGTTCGGCTCCCGCGGTACACGAAGACGGAGCAGAACGAGATCCTCGGTGACGGCGACGATCCCTTCGGTGTGGCCGCGGCCGGTCTGACCTGGCTGCCCAAGGAAGAACACTTCGGCATCAGGCACGGCGACCGGCTGGTGGCACACGCCGGCCTCCTACGGCTGCCTGTTGCGATCGGCGACATCAGGACAGAGGTGGTGGGCGTCGGCGGAGTGGCCGTCGCACCCGACGTGCAAGGCCAGGGGCTGGCTCGGCTCGTCGTCACAGCAGCACTCGACCACGCTCGCACGATGGGCCCCCAGCACGCGCTCCTGTTCTGCCGTCCTCCCCTCGTGCCGCTGTACCAGCGCCTCGGATGGCATCAGCTCGACCAGGACGTCCTCGTCGAGCAACCCGGAACCCGCTTGGTGACCATGCCACTGCGGACCATGGTGACGCCCCTGCACAACAAGGCGCACTGGCCTTCAGAGCCAGTGCGCCTGTTCTCCCTCCCGATGTGACGGGCCCTGCCCGCACCGTTCCTGCGTCCAGCACACCTCACCGAAGGGCTCTGCGCTCAGCGGGTCGACGCTCAGTGGTTGGCGGAACCGTTGCCGGCCAGCAACGGGATCTCCTCGACGAGGTGGGACAGCGGGTCGTCGCCGTCGCTGATCGTGGAGTCGTCGGCGCACTGCTGCTGTTGCTGCGAAGTGAGGACGGGGATGTCCTGAAGTCCGACGTTGACCAGCAGGGCGATCGACTGGACGCCGAGCTTCCCGACGCCGACGCACAGCTTGTTCAGCGTCCCCTGCACCGCGCTGATCTGCGGGCTTCGGTCGCCACCGGTGACGGTGTTGCCGTAACCGGTCCTGGCGGCGTTGCCGTTCGCGGTGTCCCTGCCGTCATTGCCGACGGCCACCGCGGGAGCGGTGAGGAGACCGGCCGCCGAAGCCGTGAGGGCGGCCGTCGCGATTACTCTCTTCAGCACGTCCGGTGACCTTTCGAGTGAGGAGTCGTCCCTTGCCGGGGGTTCACCGGGGTAACCGGCCGGCACCGTGGAAGTTTCGCGTCCTCACTCGTTCGCTCCAGGCCGGGCCGTCGCCGACTCAGCCCGCGCAGCGGTCCCGGGTCGTCGAGTACAGGTGGCTGTCCGGGAACTGTTCCGCCCCCAGGGTGCGGCCGACGATGATGACCGCCGTCCGGACCACGCCCGCCGCCTTCACCTGGTCGGCGATGTCGGCGAGGGTGCCGCGCAGGACGAGTTCGTCGGGGCGGCTGGCCATGGCGACGACGGCGGCGGGGCAGTCGGGGCCGTAGTGCGGGAGCAGTTCGGTGACGACGCGGTCGGCGTAGCGGGCCGCGAGGTGCAGGACGAGGAGGGCGCCGCTGCGGCCGAGAGTGGCGAGGTCCTCGCCCGGGGGCATCGGGGTGGCCTGCTGGGCGATGCGGGTGAGGATGACGGTCTGGCCGACGGTCGGCACGGTCAGTTCACGGCCGAGGGCCGCCGCCGCGGCGGCGAAGGCGGGGACGCCGGGGACGATCTCGTACGGGATCCCGGCCGCGTCGAGGCGGCGCATCTGTTCGGCGACGGCGCTGAAGACGGCCGGGTCGCCGGAGTGCAGCCGGGCGACGTCGTGGCCCGCCTCGTGGGCGGTGACGAACTCGGCCGTGATCTGGTCGAGGTTCAGCTGCGCCGTGTCGACGAGACGGGCGTCCGGCGGGCACTCGGCGAGGAGTTCGCGGGGGACGAGGCTGCCTGCGTAGAGGCAGACCCCGCACCGGGCCAGCGTCCGCGCGCCGCGCACCGTGATGAGGTCGGCGGCGCCGGGGCCGGCGCCGATGAAGTACACGGTCATGCGTCGGTTTCTCCTTCTGCGGGTGTGACCACGGATTCCGCGCGTGCTACGGATTCCGCGGGTTTGACCACGGACCACTGGGTGACCGGCATGGCCTGCCGCCAGCCGGTGAAGCCGCCGACGGGCACGGCGTGCGCGACGGAGAGGCGGGTCAGGTCACCGCCGTGGCGGTGGTACCGGTCGGTGAGCAGCGCCTCGGATTCGAGGGTGACGGTGTTGGCGACGAGCCGGCCGCCCGCGGGGAGCGCGTCCCAGCACGCGTCGAGCAGGCCGGGGGCGGTGAGCCCGCCGCCGATGAACACGGCGTCGGGGTTGGGCAGGCCGGCGAGCGCGGCGGGAGCGGCGCCGGTGACGACGCGCAGCGCGGGTACGCCGAGGGTCTCCGCGTTACGGGCGACGCGGGCGGCCCGTACGGGGTCGCGTTCGACGGTGACGGCGCGGCAGGAGCGGTGGGCGCGCATCCACTCGATGCCGATGGAGCCGGAGCCGCCGCCGATGTCCCAGAGCAGCTCGCCGGGGGCGGGGGCGAGCGCGGCGAGGGTCGCCGCCCGCACATGACGCTTCGTCAACTGCCCGTCGTGCTCGAAGGCCTCGTCCGGCAGTCCGGGCGTGAGCGGCAGCCGGAGGGCGTCTTCGGCGCACCGGCAGTCGACGGCTATGACGTTCAGCGCGTCGCCGGGGGCGTGGTGCCAGTCCTCGGCCGTGCCCTCGACGCGGCGCTCGCGGGCGCCGCCGAGCTGTTCCAGCACGGTCAGCGTGCTGGGCCCGAAGCCGCGGTCGCGCAGCAGGGCGGCGACCTCGGCAGGGGTGTCCGCGCCGGCGCTGAGCACCAGCAGCCGGCGGCCGGGGTGCAGGGCGGCGGACAGCGCGCCGAGCGGGCGGCCGACGAGGCTGCGCACCTCGATGTCGTCGAGCGGCCAGCCGAGCCGGGCGCAGGCGTACGACACGGAGGAGGGGTGCGGCAGGATCCGCAGCCCGTCGGCGGTGCCGAGGGCGTCCACGAGCGTGCGGCCGACGCCGAAGAACATGGGATCGCCGCTGGCGAGCACGCACACCCGGCGTCCGGCGTGCGCGGCCAGCAGCCCGGGGACGGCCGGGCGCAGCGGGGAGGGCCAGGCGACGCGCTCACCGGCGCAGTCGGGGGGCAGCAGATCGAGCTGGCGGGGGCCGCCGACGATCACCTCGGCCCGGCGCAGGGCCTCCTGGGAGCCGGGGGCGAGGCCCGGCCAGCCGTCGGCGCCGATGCCTACGACCGTCACGGGGGCTTGGCTCACGGGGGCGCACCTCGGGATTCGCGGTGTACAGGGGCATCGGAACTCTACTGACCTGCGACGACGGCGCCACGACCGGGACCTCGCTCGCCTACAGTTGCATATTGTTCGCAATTACATAGCCAAGGCAGGAGGTCCGCTCGTGAGGCGTTCACCGGTGGTGCTGGGGATCGAGTCGTCCTGCGACGAGACCGGCGCCGGTCTCGTCCGGGACGGGAGGCTGCTGGGTCACGCGGTGGCCTCCAGCATGGACGAGCACGCCCGCTTCGGCGGTGTCGTGCCGGAGATCGCGGCCCGCGCGCATGTGCACGCGGCGGCGCCCGTCGTCCGTGCCGCGCTGGCCGACGCGGGCCTGACGATGCGCGACATCGGGGCGGTCGCCGTGACGACCGGCCCCGGCCTGTCGGGCGCGCTCCAGGTCGGTGTCGCCGCGGCGAAGGGCTTCGCCTACTCGCTGGGCGTGCCGCTGTACGGGGTGCACCACCTCGCCGGGCACGTGGCCGCCGACACCCTGGAGCACGGGCCGCTGCCGAACCCGTGCGTGGTGCTGATCGTCTCCGGCGGGCACACCTCGCTGCTGCTCGTGCGGGATCTGGCGCGCGACCCGATCGTCCACCTCGGCGACACCCTGGACGACGCGGCGGGCGAGTGCTTCGACAAGGTGGCCCGGGTCTTCGGCCTGCCCTACCCCGGCGGTCCCGCCGTCGACCGGGCGGCCCGCGAGGGCGACCCGCGCGCGGTGGCGTTCCCCCGTCCGCTGACCGGGCCGCGCGACGATCCGTACGCGTTCTCCTTCTCCGGTCTGAAGACGGCCGCCGCCCGCTGGGCGGAGCGGCACCGGCAGGCCGGGCGGCCGCTGCCCGTCGCGGACGGCGCCGCGTCCCTCCAGGAGGCCGTGGCCGACGTCCTGACCCGCAAGGCCGTCGCGGCGTGCGTCCGGCACGGGGTGGGCACCCTCGTCGTGGTCGGCGGGGTGGCCGCCAACTCCCGGGTGCGGGCGCTGGCCCAGGAGCGTTGCGCGGCGGCGGGCGTCGAGCTGCGGGTGCCGCCGTTGCGGCTGTGCACCGACAACGGCGCGATGATCGCGGCCGTCGGTGATCTGCTGGTGCGCGCGGGCGCGGAGCCCGCGCCGCTGGAGGTGTCCATCGACCCGTCGGCGCCGCTGGAGTACGCGGCGCTCCACCCGGTGGCGAGGGCCGCCGCCCGCGCCGCCTGACACCGGCGCCGTCAGGCGCCCTGGTACGTCCGCGCCCGGTGCGCGATGTTGCGGGCCATGCCGCCGAACACGATCGCGTGGAAGGGGGCCACGGACCACCAGTACGCGTGGCCGGCCAGCCCGTGCGGACGGAACAGCGCCCGCTGGCGGTACGTCGCGCGGGACGCCCCGTCGGGGGTGACGGTCAGCTCCAGCCAGGCCCGGCCGGGCAGCCGCATCTCGGCGCGCAGCCGCAGCAGCCGGCCCGGCTCGATCTCCTCGACGCGCCAGAAGTCGAGGGAGTCGCCGACGCGCAGCGCGTGCGGGTCCCGGCGGCCGCGGCGCAGGCCGACGCCGCCGACGAGCCGGTCGAGGAGGCCGCGCAGGGACCAGGCGAGCGGGAAGGAGTACCAGCCGTTCTCCCCGCCAATGCCCTCGACGACCCGCCAGAGCGCCTTCGGCCCGGCGTCGACGGACACCTCCCGGCGGTCCTCGTAGAGGCTGCCGCCCGACCAGTCGGGGTCCGTGGGCAGCGGGTCGCTGGGGGCGCCGGGCAGGGACGCGGAGGACCAGCGGGTGGCGACGTCGGCGTCCCGTACGCGCCTGAGGGCCAGGCGCACGGCCTCGTCGAAGCCGATCAGGCCCTCGGGCGGGTCCGGTGCGTAGCGGGCGAAGTCGTGCTCGCGGCAGACCACCTCGTGCCGCAGCGACTCCACCAGGGGACGCGCGATGCCGCTGGGGACGGGGGTGACCAGGCCGACCCAGAGGCTGGACAGGCCGGGGGTGAGCACCGGCACGGGCAGGACGAGCCGCCGGGGAAGCCGGGCGACGGCCGCGTAGCGGTCCATCATCCGGCGGTAGGTGAGGATGTCGGGGCCGCCGATGTCGAAGCTGCGGCTGACGTCGTCGGGCAGCCGTGCCGCCGCCACGAGGCAGCGCAGCACGTCGCGGACGGCGATGGGCTGGATGCGGGTGTTCACCCAGCTCGGGGTGACCATCACCGGGAGCCGCTCGGTGAGGTAGCGGAGCATCTCGAAGGAGGCGGAGCCGGATCCGATGATCACCGCTGCCCGCAGCTGTGCCGTGGGGACCCCGCTGTCGAGGAGGATCCGTCCGACCTCGGCGCGGGAGCGCAGATGGGGTGAGAGGAACCGTTCGGGCACCTGGCGGGGGGAGAGTCCGCCGAGGTAGACGATGCGTCGCACCCCGGCGGCCTTGGCGGCGCGCCCGACGGCGAGCGCCGCCCGCCGGTCGGTCTCCTCGAAGTCCGCGCCGGTGCCGAGCGCGTGCACGAGGTAGTAGAGGACGTCCACGTCGGCGAAGGCGTCGGGGAGGGTGTCCGGGCGGGTCACATCGGCCTTGGCGGTCTCGACCCGGCCGGCCCAGGGCTGGTCGCGCAGTCTTCGCGGGTCGCGCGCGAGGCAGCGCACCCGGTAGCCGGCGTCGAGCAGTCCGGGGACGAGCCGGCCCCCGATGTAGCCCGTGGCCCCGGCGACGAGGGCGCGGGGCGCCGGCTTCTCCGCGCTCCCGTGGTCGCCCCGGATCCGGTCCTGGTCGTTCCCTGTGGTGCCCATGGGGTCCACGGTCTCCCGCCCGGCGCACCTCGCGCCAGGCGGGGCTGGTCCTTTAGGGGTGCGGCGGCTCCCGTACGGGTGCCGCCGCACGTCTCCGTCACCAGTTGGCGGGGGCGTAGTCCTTGAGGAAGCAGCCGTAGAGGTCCTCGCCCTGCTCGCCGCGGACGATCGGGTCGTAGACCCGGGCGGCGCCGTCGACGAGGTCGAGGGGGGCGTGGAAGCCCTCCTCGGCGAGGCGCACCTTGTCGGGGTGCGGGCGCTCGTCGGTGATCCAGCCGGTGTCGACGGCGGTCATCAGGATGCCGTCGGCCTCCAGCATCTCCTGGGCGCTGGTGCGGGTGAGCATGTTCAGGGCGGCCTTGGCCATGTTGGTGTGCGGGTGGCCGGCGCCCTTGTAGCCGCGGCTGAAGACGCCCTCCATGGCGGAGACGTTCACCACGTACTTACGGCGTGCGGCGGACGCGGCCATGGCCGGGCGCAGTCGGCTGACCAGCACGAACGGCGCGGTCACATTGCACAGCTGCACTTCGAGGAGCTCGACGGGGTCGACCTCGCTCACGGTCTGGACCCAGGTGTTCGTGGCGTCCAGGTCGGGTACGAGCCCGCCCGCGTCGATCGCGGTGCCCGCCTCGACCCGTGCCAGGGAGGCGGAGCCGCTGGTCAGGGCCAGGTCGGTGAGGGCCTGGGGGGTCAGCTCGTCGTGCCGGCTGCCGGCCGGGGCGGGCAGGGCGGCCTGAGCGCCGCTGCCGAAGGCACCGAAGACGACCGAGGCGGGCAGCTCGCCGGCGGGCAGCGGCGCGGCCTCGGCGCTGACCAGCTCGCGGTAGGCCGAGGGGCTGCGGCGCACGGTCTGGGCCGCGTTGTTGATCAGGATGTCGAGCGGGCCCTCGGCGGCGACGGAGTCGGCCAGGGCGACGACCTGGGCGGGGTCGCGCAGGTCGATGCCGACGATCTTGAGGCGGTGCAGCCAGTCACCGCTGTCCGGCATGGCCTTGAAGCGCCGGATGGCGTCGTTGGGGAAGCGCGTGGTGATGGTGGTGTGCGCACCGTCGCGCAGCAGCCGCAGCGCGATGTACATGCCGATCTTCGCCCGGCCGCCGGTGAGCAGCGCGCGCTTGCCGGTCAGGTCCGTGCGGGCGTCCCGGCGGGCGCGGTTCTCCGCGGCGCAGGGCTGGCACAGCTGGTGGTAGAAGGCGTCGACCTCGGTGTACCGGGTCTTGCAGATGTAGCAGGAGCGGGGGCGCTCCAGGATGCCGACGATCTGGGCGGTGGACGTGGCGGCCAGGGGTATACCGCGGGTCTCGTCGTCGATGCGGTCGGCGGCACCGGTGGCGGTGGCCTCGGTCACGGCCCGGTCATTGGCGGTCTTGGCGGCTCGGCGCTCCTGGCGGCGGCGCTGCTTGACGGTCCGGTAGATGCCCGCGGTGGCCCGTCGGATCTCGATCGCGTCGGGGTGGTCGACCGGCAGTGCGTCGAGTTCCTCGAGCACGCTCAGGCACATCGCCATGCGCTCCGGATCGATACCGGTTTCACCGGACTGGCGACCCGCACCGTCGCGGCTTTCTTCTGTGACCGTCATCGGCGCTGTCGTTTCCCAGTTCGTCTGATCAATTGAAGCTTCGAAGAACTGTACGTAGACAGGGGCGGCCACGCCAAACGCGCACCTTAGAGCATGGCTCCGGCGGAGCGGCAGGGGGGTGCGCCGAAAGGGCCGGCGGCCACGACCGGTGACGCAGGTCACATATCCGCGCGCGACGAAGAGGGGCCGACGATCACCCCGAGGGCACCGAACCGGGGCGAGGGAAATAGCCGGAGGGGCCGAGGAGCAGGGCGGGAAAGCGAGAAAAGGCCTTGCCGCGCCGGAGGAATACCGAGGGAATGCGGGGAAATATCGCATCCCTGCATTTCATACGACTTATTGGCCTTTCCGGGTTAATCATGCGCGCTGGAACCCAAATTGGTCCAACTGCGGCCATTCCGGCGGTAACAATTGCCGCTCAACGCCCCTTAGAAAGGTTTAGTCATGTCGCGTATCGCCAAGGCAGCCATCCTGACCGTCGCCGCCGGCACCGCCCTCTCGGGTGCGGCGGGGATCGCCGTCGCCGACTCCGGCGCCAAGGGTGCGGCCGTGGGTTCGCCCGGCATCATCTCCGGCAACGTCATTCAGGTGCCGCTGCACATCCCGATCAACCTCTGCGGCAACACCATTGACATCGTCGGTCTGCTGAACCCGACCTTCGGCAACACCTGCGTCAACGCCGATGGCCACCACGGGGACAAGGGTCACGACGGGCACAACGGCCACAATGGCCACAACGGGCACAACGGCCACCACTGAGCCCTCCCTTAAGACGCGGGCAGCAGACCGCGTCGGCGGAGCCCGCGTGGGGCAGGGAGCCACAGTCAGCCGCCGGAGCCCTTACTCGCGCGTCCGTGGCGTCCACCATGTTCTTCATGGTGGACGCCACTGCCATGTCCGGACGCGGCCGACGTGTCGGGACCGGTGGCCCCGCGGACGGCCGCGGTGCCCGGCGGGGGCTTTCAGTCCGCGGGCGCGCGCCGGCCGGGCGAGCCGTCGGGCGGCTCCTCCCGGCGCGGCTCGTGTTCGACGGGGTCGGTGCGGGGGTCGTGGGGGTGCTGGGCGCCGGGGAGATCGGGCACCTCGACGGTCGGGGGCAGGTCGGGGGTCAGATGGGTGTGGCGTGACGTCATGATGATGCGCCTGGCCTGTCGTTGTAGGGGGAGGAGCGATCAGACGGCGACGGCCTCCGCCGCCGGGTACTGCGCCACGCGCGACCGCGCGGCGCGCAGGGCGGCGTCGATGTCGCGGGTGCCGGTGGTGACGCACAGGGTGTAGGCGGTGTCCTGGAGCCGTCGGTAGATCTGGGCGCGGACGACCCGCTCGCCCGCGACGGCCCGCAGGCTTTCGTACCGGTCGAGCAGGTCGCGCAGAACCGCCGGGTGAGCCATCAGCATGAGGGGGATCCCTTCGACGGTGGACGGGCGGGCCCGTGCGTGCCGGGTCACCACCGGGTGACTGCCGGCGCGGACGTCACACCGGCGCGAGCAGCTGCTCGCGCAGCCGGGCGCAGGTGCGGCTGAGGATGCGGGAGATCTGCATCTGGGAGACGCCCAGCCGCGCACCGATCTGCTTCTGGGTGAGGCCCGCGAAGAACCGCCAGTACAGGACGGTCTTCTCCCGTTCGGGCAGCGCGTCCAGCAGGGGCCTGAGCGACTGGCGGTCGATGACCAGGTCCAGGGTGCGGTCGGCGCGGCCGAGGGTGTCGGCGAGCGGCAGCTCGCCCAGTCCGGCCGACGGCTGGTCCAGCGACAGGGTGCGGTGCACACCGTCGGCGTCGAGCCCGCGCCGTACCTCCTCCTCCGTGAGCCCGGCTTCCACGGCCAGCTCGGCGAGGGTGAACCGGCCCCCGGCGCCGCGCTGTTCCAGCCGCCCCTGGGCGGAGCGGACGGCGGAGCGGAGTTCCTGGTCCCTGCGCGGGATGCGCAGGGACCACACATGGTCGCGGACGTGTCGCTTGAGTTCGCCGTTGATGGTGGGGACGGCGAAGGACTCGAACGCGAACCCCAGCTCCGGATCGAACCGGTCCACGGCGTTGACCAGCGCCAGGGCCGCCACCTGCCGGAGGTCCGCCGGACTCTCCCCGCTGGCGCGGAACCGCCGGCTGATGCGCTCGGCCATCGGCAGCCACGCGGCGATCACGTCCTGCCGCAGCCGGTCACGCTCGGGCCCGTCGGGAAGGGCGGCCATCCGCAGGAAGAGGGCTGCTGTGTCGGGTGCGTCGCGCCCGCACCGGGGGGACGTCGTCTCGGCCATGGTCACAGTGATCCCCTCGCTCGTGCGACAGGAGTGCCGGCCGGAAGGCCGTCCGCCCGGCCGCCACCTCGCGTACCCGTGAACGGTTCGGCGCCGGGGCCGGGGCGGCCGGAATCGGCCACGGCTCTCAGCATGCCGCGCAGGGGCCGAACGCGCGACTCGACGCAAGTGTCCTGTCACAGTGAGTGAGCGCGTCGCGGGGGAAGGTCTCTTACGCCCCCGCCGCTGTATACCGGCCGTTTCCCCGGCCCCGGGCGGGGTACTCGCGGCAGCGGCAGCAGCTCCGTCCGGCCATCACCGAGGAGACCCCCGTGGCCCCGCACCCCCAGCCCTTTGCCCACTCCCCCGAACCGGGTGCCCACGACCTCACCGACCGCGACGTCGCGGCCCTGGACGCCCACTGGCGTGCGGCCAACTACCTGTCGGTCGGCCAGATCTACCTGCTGAGCAACCCGCTGCTGGCGGTGCCGCTGGAACCGGAGCACATCAAGCCCCGGCTGCTGGGGCACTGGGGAACCTCTCCGGGGCTCAACCTCGTGCACACCCACCTCAACCGAGTCATCAAGGCCCGGGACCTCGACGTGATGTGCGTCTGGGGCCCGGGGCACGGCGGGCCTGCGGTGCTCGCCAACTCCTGGCTGGAGGGCAGCTACCGCGAGGTCTACCCGGACGTGAGCCGGGACGCGGCGGGCATGGAACAGCTCTTCCGGCAGTTCTCCTTCCCCGGCGGGGTCCCGAGCCATGTGGCCCCGGAGACGCCCGGTTCGATCCACGAGGGCGGCGAGCTGGGCTATTCCCTCGCCCACGCCTACGGCGCCGCGCTGGACAACCCCGGCCTGCTGGTCGCCTGCGTCGTCGGCGACGGCGAGGCCGAGACCGGGCCGCTCGCCACGTCCTGGCACGCGAACAAATTCCTCGACCCCGTCCACGACGGTGCGGTCCTGCCGATCCTGCACCTCAACGGCTACAAGATCGCCAATCCCACCCTGCTGGCCCGGCTCCCCGACGAGGAGCTGGACAGGCTGCTGCGCGGCTACGGCCACGAGCCCCTCTACGTGACCGGCGACGACCCGGCGCAGGTGCACCGGGCGTTGGCCCACGCCATGGACCGGGCGCTGGACCACATCGCCACCGCCCAGCGCATCGCCCGCGAGGAAGGCGTCACCGACCGGCCGCACTGGCCGATGATCGTGCTGCGCACCCCCAAGGGCTGGACCGGCCCGGCCGAGGTCGACGGCCTGCCCGTCGAGGGCACCTGGCGCTCCCATCAGGTCCCCCTCTCCGGGGTCCGCGACAACCCCGAGCACCTGCGCCAACTCGAGGACTGGCTGCGCTCGTACCGGCCGGAGGAACTCTTCGACGAGCACGGCGAGCCCCGCCCGGAGGTGCTCGCCTGGGTGCCGGAGGGCGACCGGCGGCTGGGGGCCAACCCGCACGCCAACGGCGGCCTGCTGCTGCGGTCCCTGCCGATGCCACCGCTGGAGCACTTCGCCGTCCCCGTCGACAAGCCGGGAGCGGCACTCCACGAACCCACCCGTGTTCTCGGCCGGTTCCTCGCCCAGATCATGGCCGACACCGCCGGGAGCCGGAACTTCCGGGTGGTCGGCCCGGACGAGACCGACTCCAACCGGCTGGAGGCGCTCTACGCCGCCACCGGCAAGGCGTGGCAGGCCGCCACCCTCGACACCGACGAACACCTCGCTCACGACGGCCGGGTGATGGAGGTGCTCTCCGAGCACCTCTGCCAGGGCTGGCTGGAGGGGTACCTGCTGACGGGCCGGCACGGGGTGTTCTCGTGCTACGAAGCGTTCGTCCACATCGTCGACTCCATGGTCAACCAGCACATCAAGTGGCTGCGGACCTCCCGCGCGCTGCCCTGGCGCCGCCCGGTGGCCTCCCTCAACTACCTGCTCACCTCGCACGTCTGGCGCCAGGACCACAACGGCTTCTCCCACCAGGACCCCGGCTTCGTCGACCACGTCCTCAACAAGGCCCCCGAGGTCGTGCGGGTCTATCTGCCGCCGGACGCCAACACCCTGCTGTCCGTGGCCGATCACGCCCTGCGCAGCCGTGACTACGTCAATGTCATCGTCGCGGGCAAGCAGCCCTGCTTCGACTGGCTCGGCATGGACGAGGCCCGCGCCCACTGCGCGCGGGGTGCCGGGGTGTGGGACTGGGCGGGCACGGAGACCGGCGAGCGGGAACCGGACGTCGTGCTCGGCTGCGCGGGCGACGTCCCCACCCAGGAGGCCCTGGCCGCCGCCGACCTGATCCGCCGCCATCTGCCCGAGCTGACCGTGCGCGTCGTCAACGTCGTCGACATGACCCGGCTGCTGCCGCACGAGGAACACCCGCACGGCATGACCGACGCGGAGTACGACGCGCTGTTCACCCCCGACAAGCCGGTCATCTTCGCGTACCACGGCTACCCGTGGCTGATCCACCGCCTCACCTACCGCCGCACCGGCCACGCCCATCTGCACGTGCGCGGCTACAAGGAGCGGGGGGCGACGACCACGCCCTTCGACATGGTCGTCCGCAACGACCTCGACCGCTACCGCCTCGTCATGGACGTCATCGACCGGGTCCCCGGTCTGGGCGTCCGCGCGGCGTCCGTACGGCAGACCATGACCGACGTCCGCACCCGCCACCACGCCTGGATCCGCGAGCACGGGGTGGACCTGCCGGAGGTCACCGACTGGTCCTGGTCCCGCTGAACCCCGCGCGTCACCTTGGCGGGATCAGTCCTCGTCCGCACTGGTCAGAGCTTCGGTGACCATGCGGGTGGCGAAGTCGGGGTCGTCGGTGACGCGGTTGATGTGCTCCGCGAGCAGGAAGGTGGTGGCTTCCAGGGCGTTCATCTCGGCCTCGCTCCAGTCGCCGTACTGCTTGCGCCACAGACTGGGGCTCAGGCCGGTGCCCGCGGCGATGGCCAGGCCGGCCATGGTGGGGATGGTCTCGGGGCGGACGCTCTTGGGCATTCTCCGCAGGGTGGCCACGAGAGGGGGGACCACGTACTCGATGACGTCCTTGTCGTGGTCCTGGTGGGCCGACCGCAGCCATTGCATGAAGAGAAAAACAAGGGAGCACGCGCCGTCCAGTACGTCATCGGCTCCGCCGGGGCCCAGGGAGGCCATGTACTGGTCGATCAACTTGTGCTGTTCGGGGTCGATCTCGGTCTTGCCGGCGTGGATGCTCTTGAGCCGGGAGTCGATCATCATGAGTGCCGCGCCCACATCGCCGGCGGGAGCGTACTCGGGGTCGCAGGGCGATGACACAGGATTCCTCCTCGGGTGACCGCGGGCGGCGTGCTCGTACCCTAGACCGCCGATGAGAGGGGGATCCGGCGAATCCCTGACATGGCCCGGCGCATCCCACTGCGGTCGGATCAGGGCCACGGGCGCGGGCAAGGTACCCGCGCCCGGGCTCACAGACCCGCGGCGGCTTTCTGCCGCCAGCAGGCCCAGGACCGTTCGCACAGCCCCGGCTCCAGGAGGACGTCCGCGGCGGTGCGGGCCAGGGCCCGGGCCGCAGCCAGCATCGTGCGGCGCCCCCGCTCGCTCGCGGCGGCTTCGGCGAACTCCGGGGTGTGGTCGGCTCCGCCGGGGCCCATGACGGCCACGAAGGGATGGATGGCCGGAACCACGGCGCTCACGTCACCGATGTCGGAGGACCCCAGATACACACCCGCGGCCGGCGGCCCCAGCGTGATGCCCGCTGCGGCCAGGTGCCGGGCGAACCGCCCGGAGAGCACGTCGTTGTCGCGGAAGTGCCGGTAGCCACCGGTGGAGCGGGCCACTTCCGCTCGGGTCCCGGTGGCGGCCGCGATGCCCTCGGCGCAGCGACGCACCTCATCGACCAGGTCGTCGAGGGCGGCCGTGGTCGCCCCGCGCAGTCCGAAGGCCCCTCGGGCGTAGGCGGGCACGATATTGGTGGCGCGCCCGCCGTCGGTGACGATGCCCTGGATGTGGGAGCCGGCGGGCAGCCGCCGTCGTAGCACGTCGAGCGCGGTGAACAGCTGGATCAGGGCGGCGAGGGCGTCCACGCCCTCGGTCGGGTTGCCGGTCGGGTGGGCGGCCCGCCCGTGGAACGCCACCGCGACCTCCACCTGGGCGGTCAGCGGCGCCCAGGACCAGTCATGGACCCCCGGGTGGAACATCAGCGCGGCGTCGACGTCGTCGAAGACACCCGCTGCCACCTCGGCCACCTTCCCCCCGCCGCCCTCCTCCGCGGGGCTGCCGACCACGGTCAAGGTGCCACCGCTCCCGCGCCGGGTCTCGTCGTCGAGCGCGGTGCGCAGGGCGAGCGCCGCGCCGAGCCCGGCCGCGGCGATCAGGTTGTGTCCGCAGGCATGGCCGAGCTCCGGCAGCGCGTCGTACTCCAGCAGGAGAGCGACGCGGGGGCGAGGGACCGATCCGAAGTCGGCCACGAACGCCGTGGGCATGCCCGCGACGCCCCGCCGAACGGTGAACCCGGCCCGCTCCAGCTCGTCTGTCAGCAGGGCCGCCGCCCGGTGTTCATCGAAGGCGAGTTCGGGCGTGGCGTGCAACCGCAGCCCGATGTCCCACAGCCCGGCGGCACGGGCTTGTACCTCCTCGTCGATGCGCGCGTACAGGGCCGATGCGTGGGCTGCGGGTGGTGACTGGTGGGATCCGGGCACGTTGCCTCCTTCCGGCCGCGCACGGTCCGCGCGGCGCCGACGGGCTGTCGTCTACCCGCGAAGCGGCGGACCGTGCGCGCCTTCCTGGCGAAGGACCGAGGGAGGGTTCCATGATCTGCGACCGGCCGCACATGACAAGGTGAAGGTTCCCGTGGTCCTGGTGACGTGGGAGAACGCGGCGGAGTTCCACTGATGAGACGGTGTGTGACAAGGGAGACGACAGGAGGATGACGGTGAGCGGTGCGGAGACCGTCGGCACGCGGACGTACGACGTGCTGGTGATCGGTTCGGCCAACGCGGATCTGACGGTCCGGGTGGACCGGCGGCCGGGGGCGGGCGAGACCGTGCACGGCACGGACCTGGTCGAGTCGGCGGGCGGCAAGGGGGCCAATCAGGCCGCGGCGGCGGCTCGGCTCGGCGCCCGGACGGCGTTGCTGGCGAGGGTCGGTGACGACGCCTACGGCGAACTGCTGCTGGCCGCCCAGCGGGAGGCCGGCACCGAGGTGCGGCACGTGCTGGTCGAGGCGGGCGCGCGGACGGGTACCGCGCTGATCGTGGTGGGCCCGGACGGGGACAACTCCATCGTGGTCTCCCCGGGCGCCAACGACCGTCTCACGCCGGAGGACGTCACCTCGGCGCGGGAGACGGTCGCGGCGTCGGCGGTCCTCTCGCTCCAGCTGGAGATCCCGCCCGCGACCGTACGGGCGGCCGTCGCCGTCGCGCGGGAGACCGGTACCCGGGTCGTGCTCAACCCCTCCCCCACCCCGGACCGGCTGGACCACGAACTCCTGGCCGCCGCCGACCCGTTGGTGGTCAACGAGCACGAGGCGCGGCAGCTGTCCGGACTCACGGACGGCACCCCCGCCCTGTGGGCCCGCGCGCTGCGGGACCGGGGCGCCCGGTCGGTCGTGGTCACGCTGGGCGGTGACGGCGCGCTCGCGCTGGAGCACGCGGACGCGGAGCCGGTGACGGTGCCGGGGACGGCGGTCAAGGCCGTGGACACCACGGGCGCGGGGGACGCGTTCACCGGGGCCCTGGCGGTGCGGCTCGCGGCCGGGACCCCGCTGGTCGCGGCCGCGCGGTTCGCGGTGCGGGTCGGTGCCGCGTCCGTCACCAAGGCGGGTGCGCAGCCGTCGTACCCGACCCTCGCCGAGCTGCCACCCGCGCCCGGATTGTCCGCATAGCGGACGGGGTAACGGGCCTTGCCGTCCCGCCGGATCTCTGGCGGGTGATGTTCTGTCGGCGGCGTCGGCCGGACGGTACGGTCGGGAGTCGAGGTGAACGCGGCGTCGGACGAGGCGGGTGGGGGGAGCCCGGTGGTCCGGCGGACCGCCCCCGACTCGATCTGGAGGAACCGATGTTCCGTGACCGTCCCCGCCGTACCGTCGCTGCCGCCGTCGCCGCCGCGGTGGCCCTCGGTGCCGCGGCCTTCGGCCTGACGTCCCCGCACACCGCCTCCGCCGCCCAGGAGGACACGGAGCTGCGGCTGACCACCGTGGAGAAGACCGACACCCGGACCGAGTACCCCAAGGCCGGGGACCACTGGGTGAGTTACTTCGACGTGCACACCACCGAGACCGGCAAGGACGGCAAGGAGAGCGCCGGTCGCCGCGTGGGCGACGGGAGCGACCGCTGCGACGTGGTCCTCGCCCGGTACGAGGGCGTGGTCACGCAGTGCCAGCGGGTGCTGCGCACCGAGAACGGCACGCTGGTGCTGACGTCGATGACCGACCGCTTCGGCCGCGGCCCGCACACCGGCACCGCCGCGGTGACCGGCGGTACCGGCGCGTACGCCAAGGCGCGGGGCGAGGCCTCGCTCACCCAGACCGACAAGCAGGGTTCCTTCCGCATCCGGCTGCGGGACTGATCCCCCGCAGCCTCACCTTTCCCGTCTCCCTCGATCGCGACGCGGCTCAGGCGCCCTTGCGCTCCAGCTCCAGCGCGAAGCGCTGCCACGCCTCCGCGCAGTTCCGGGCGGCCTGGGCCACCATCGCGGTGCGGTGCGCGGGGACGCTCTCGACGAGCCGCTGCCAGCGCTCGCCGCCCATGGCGTGGGCGCTGAGCAGTTGGAGCAGCGCCCGGCCGCCCTCGGTGAAGCGGAGGGAGGGGTCCCGGCGCAGGTTGGGCAGCGGCTGCTCTCCGCCCGTGGTCACCGGCGCGGAGGGCACGGGGGTGGCGCGCAGCGCCATGGAGGTGTCGGCGGCGGTGCGGCTCTCCGCCTCCCGCAGCTTCTTCGGCACCGGGTCCTCGCCCAGGCGCAGCCGCTGCCGCACGTCCCGCGCGGTGCCGACGGCTATGCCGGCGACGTCGGCGATCTCCCGCAGACTGGCGTGCGGCTTGGCGGTGATCAGTGCGACCGCCCGGCGGCGCCCCTCCGCCGCGTTGAGCGGGCGGACCCGTCCGTCGCGGCCGGTCCTGGCGTTCACCTGCGCGCTGCCCGCGCATCGTCTGCGCAGCGAGGCGACCGTGCTCGCGGCGAGACCGGTCGCCGAGGCGATCAGCCGGTCCGACCACTGCGGGTGGGTGCCGATGATGCGCTCGGCGGCGGCGGTGCGGTCGGCGGGGCTGAGCGGCAGCCCCGCAAGGGTGTTGAGCCTGACGCCGTAGACGAAGGCGTCCGCCTCACTGCCTTCGAAGAAGCGGACCGTGATCCGGTCGTCGCCGCGCAGCCGCGCGGCCCGCAGCCGGTGCATGCCGTCGACGACGCGCATCGTCGAGCGGTGCACGATGATCGGCGGGAGACGGGCGTCGAGTTGAGCGAGCGCGTGGACATGGCGGGGGTCCTCGCCTGCCACGCGGGGGGAGTCGGCGGGCAATAACGCGTCCAGCGGGACCACCGCCGTCAGACAGCGGTCCGCTCCGCTCTCACTGTGCACGCCCGCCTCACGCACCGCGAACTCCGCGGCCGGGGCGTCCATTGCCAACTCTCCCGATCGAGCACATTCCGAAGTCGTCACGACACCCTTCCAGGAACTCCTCCGACGGACCACGATGGAGATCACGCACGCGACGAAGACAGTTCTCCGGGGCCCCCGCCTCGCCAACTGGCAATCGACCGCCGGAGCGGGCGATCCAACACCAGTTGATCCCACCGACAGCAGGGACGCTAGGCAGCGACCGGTATGGCTGTCAACCGCATTGCCAGGTGCGCCTCATGGGGCCGCAGTGGCCTCTAAGCTAGATTGACCCGCTGGAGGGAGGTGTGATCATGAACGACCCCGACGCCCTTGACGGGCACACGCTCGCCGACAAGCTCAACCACCTGTTCAACACGGTGGTGCCGGCCGGCCGTGAGCCGTACAGCACCGAGGAAGTGGCGCGCTCGATCACCGCCGGGGGTGTGTCGATCTCCGGGAGTTACATCTGGCTGCTGCGCAAGGGTCAGCGCGACAATCCGACGCTGCGGCACCTGGAGGCGCTGGCGAAGTTCTTCGGCGTACCGCCGGCCTACTTCTTCGACGACCGGGTGACCGAGGCCGTCAACGCCGACCTGCGCCTGCTCGTCGCCTTCCGCGACACCCAGGTGCAGCGGGTCGCGCTGCGGGCGGCCGGGCTGTCCCCCAAGAGTCTGCATTCGATCAATGAAGTGATCGAGCGTGTCCGCGAGCTGGAGGGCCTCCCGGCCAACCGGCCCGAGAAACACCACCCCTAGCAGCGTCGGAGGCACGGCGCGACAACGCCACGGGGGAGTTGCACCAATGAACTTCAAGAGGCTGCACCGGCGAAGCCTGGAACGGGTTCGCAGTCTGGACATACCCACACCGTTCGACGTCTGGGAGCTGTGCGAGAGGGTCGCCGAGCGCCATGGCCGGCCCATTCGTCTGGAGGCCATCCATCTGCCCGTGGACGGGCCCTGCGGGCTGTGGATATCCGGGCCCGAAGTCGACTACATCTTCTACGAATCCGACACCAGCCCGCTCCATCAGGAGCACATCATCGCCCACGAATTGGGCCATGTGATCTGCGGTCACAAGGAGAACGCGGTGCTGGGCGAGGAGACCTCGCGCCTGGTGCTGCCGACGCTCGATCCGCGGATGGTGGAGAGCGTGCTGCAGCGCACGTACTACACCTCGGCCGAGGAGCAGGAGGCCGAGATGATCGCCTCCCTGATCCTCCAGGAGGCCAACCGGCGCCCCTTGGAGCGCAACTGGACCGTGCCCTCCGAGGCAGCCGAAAGCGTCGAGCGGCTGGACCGGTCGCTGCGCAGCTCCTCCCTGGACGAGACGTGATCACCTCCCTCCACGCGTTCGGCGCCGTCGCCGCCTGGGCCGGCCTGTTCTACAAGTGGCGTTCCCTGCGGCAGAACCCGGCCGACCCCGCCCTGCTCGCCCTGTGTGCCGTCTTCGCCCTCTCGGGCCTGAGCTTCTTCATCTCCCTGCCCATGGTGTGGGTCCGCGTCGACGGTCTCCTGGGGGTGCCGAACATCGCGGCGCTGCTCGCCCAGAGCTGTGTGATGGCGCTCCTGGTGGGCCAGCAGGTCGTGCTGACGTACTGGGCGCGCCCGCCCGAGCGGGCCCGCGTCCTGGTCCGGCTGCAGCTGTGCTTCGGGGTCGCGGCGATCGCCTCGCTGGTCACCCTCTTCTGGCTGCTCACCCCGACCGCGCAGCGCCCGAGGGACTTCACCCTCTACTACGTGCACGACCCGTACTACATCGCCTATCTGTCCCTCTACATCGGGACGTATCTGATCGGCGAGATCACCATCGTCCGCGTGTGCTGGAGCTACTCCGCGGTGGCGGGGCGTACCTGGCTGCGGCGGGGGCTGCGGGTGACGGCCGTCGGGGCGTTCATCACGCTCGGCTACGGCGCCATCCGGGCCGGCAACATCCTCGGCATCGCCTTCGGCTTCGATCTGCGCCGTCTGGAGACCGTCGCCTGGCTGTGCGGGGACCTCGGCTCCGCGCTCACCGTGGTGGGCTGGACACTGCCGGGGTGGGGTCCGCGGGTGGCCGCGGCCGACCGGTGGGTGACGGCGTACCGACGGCACCGCCGGCTCTATCCGCTGTGGGCGGCGCTCCACGAGGCCGTCCCCACCATCGCGCTCGCCCCGACGCGCAGCGAGCTGGCCGACCGGCTTGCGGTACGGCAGCTGGAGTTCCGGCTCTACCGCCGGGTCATCGAGATCAGGGACGGGCAGCTCGCCCTGCGGGCCCACGCCGATCCGGAGGCGATGGCGGAGGTGACCCGCGCCAGCCGGGAGGCGGGACTGTCCGGGGACGAGCTGCGGGCGAGGGTCGAGGCCCTGCGGATCGCCTCGGCCCTGCGGGCGCGGGCGCGGGGCCGGACGGTGGCCGACGCCGACCGCGCCCGGGTCGGGGCCGAGGGCCCGGCGTTCACCGACCTCGGCGCGGAGACCGCCTGGCTGGTGCGGGTGGCGGTCGCCTTCGCGGCCCTGCCGGCCGATGTCGCCGACGGGGCCGGGAGTGCGGCCCGTGCGGCCGCCCCGGGGGACGGCGGCGTGCCGGAAGCCGGTTGATAGCGTGACGACTTGTGAGGTTTCCGTTCCCGATCGGAAGGTCCGGCATGCCCGTACGCAGCGGTGTCGAGCAGCGGCTCGCCCTGGCGCCCCACGGCAAGTCCATCGACGTCTACCGGCCGGAGAGTGCCCCGGCGCCGTTGCCGACGGTGTTGTTGTGGCACGGGATAGGCCCCGACGAGCGGGACATCCTCATGCCGCTCGCGCGGGAGGTCGCGGCCCACGGGGTGCTCGTCTTCGCGCCGGACTGGCGTTCCGACGCGGCCGACGGCGGGCGCGCGGATCTGCTCGGCTCGCTGGACTTCGTCCGCGCGCGGGCCGCCGAGCACGGCGGCGACGCGGACCGGATCGTGCTCGCCGGCTGGTCGGCGGGGGCCTCCGCCGCGCTGGGGGTCGCGCTGCACCCGGAGGTGGCCGACGGCTGGCGTCCCCGGGCTGTCGTGGGGATCGCCTCGCGGTACGACCGTCCGGCGCGGTCGACGGGGCACGTGCCCCTGGTCGATCTGGCCGCCGGCCCCGCCGCGTCACCGGTGCCGGTCCGTCTGGTGCACGGCACGGCGGACGAACAGATCGACGTCACGTTCTCCCGCGATCTGGTGGCGGCCCTGGAGACGCACGGCTGGTCGGCCCGCCTCGACGAGGTGGGGGCCGACCACGCGGGCGCCATCATGGCGGCGTACGACCCGGAGCTCGGCCGCTGCCGTCCGAGCGAGGACGAGCGCGTGCGCCGGGCCGGGGAGCTGACGGCTCGCGCCGTGGCGGAGGCGGCATGCTCCGGCGGGTGACGGAGCGGAGCCGGTGTTCCCAGGTGCGCGCTTGCCCCTGCGGGCCGTGGCGTGTGCACCTCCGCTGCGCGGCGGTGTCCTCAATCGCCGGACGGGCTTGATTCGGCTGAGCTCAGCTCTCGACGAGGTCGCCCCGGCGCAGACCGGACCCGTCCGGGACGGCGGCCGGATCGCTGCCGAGGTCGACGACGGCGTTGCGCTCGTCGACGAAGACGACCCGGGGCTCGAAGGCGGCGGCCTCCGTGCTGTCCATCGAGCCGTAGGCGATGATGATGACCAGGTCACCGGGGCTGATCAGACGCGCGGCGGCGCCGTTGATGCCGATCACCCCGGAGCCGCGGGGCCCCTCGATGACATAGGTCGACAGCCGGGCGCCGTTGTCGATGTCGACGATGTCGACCTTCTCGCCGGGCAGCAGGTCGGCGGCTTCCATCAGATCGGCGTCGATCGTCAGGGAACCCACATAGTGCAGGTCCGCCTGGGTCACGGTGGCGCGATGGATCTTGGACTTCATCATGGTGCGGTACATGGTGTCCGTATTTTACGCGCTTTTACGCGCACAGACTTTCGAGTCCGCGGGAAAAAGGAACGGCGGCGTCACTCAATGCACCCCCGTGGCTCTGAGTGACCGCCGCACGCAACACCGGGGACGTTAGTCATCCGGATCCGGTCATCGCAACTTGCTGCATCGAAGTTGCAACATATTGCACTCGCACGCGACCTCAAATCCGTATGCACCGCCAGTAAGCCGGGCATTCGATCCGCACGCCGGTGCCGTCGCCGCGCGAGGGGCCGGTCCGCGGCCGAGCAACGGCCGGCCGGCGACTGGCTAGGGGCTTCACCAGGAAGTTAGAGTCCTCCGGTTGGCACACCGCCGCGCCGCGGCGCCCACCGTGCCGCGCGTCGACATCCGAGAGGTTGAAGGATGAATCAGGGGGGAGGGGCTCCGGAGGCGTCCACACGGCCCTCCCTGGAGCAGCGCATCCAGACGGCGAAGGCCGAGATCGCCCGTCGGCTGCGGTACGTGCGCCAGCACCACCCCGAAGGCCCCTTCACCCTGGCCGGTTTGGCCGAGCGCGCGGGCGTCTCCAAGCGCACGCTCTCCCACGCGGAATCCGCCGACGGCTCGAACCTCACGCTGGAGACCCTCCTCAAGGTCTCCTACAGCCTGGGCATTTCCCGCGACGCGTACTTCCTGGACGAGCAGGTCTTCCACCAGGTGAACGAGGAGCTGGAGACCCTGCGCGTGCTGCGGACCCAGCGCGTGGAGGGCGTGGCCCTGCGCACCGCCTCCCACGGCTCCCCCGGGGCCGGCCACGCGCCGCCGGTGGACCGGCTGTCGGGGCTGCTCCAGGAGATCCTCGCCTCCGCGGCGAAGGCGCAGAACGAGTTACGGGACCTTCCGGCGCCGCCCGGGCCGCCGGCTTCGAACGACGACCGTAGATGATGGTGATGCGCTGGCGCCGGAAAGAGCCGGACCGTGAATTCACCTCGTTCCGGCTCGATTGCGAGGAGCGCGTGCGCGCGCTCCGGCTTCCGCCGGGCGAACTGACCATTCAGTCGCTCTGCGACCATCTCGGCGAGCGGTTCGGCCGGCCCATTCACCTGGTGCCGCTCGCGCTTCCGCCCGGCAGCCCCGACGGAATGTGGGTATCGGCGGAGGAACGGGACTTCATCGCGTTCGAGGAGCGGCTCGCGCCCATTCACCAACGCCAGGTGATCCTCCATGAGATCGGGCATTTCGTCTGCGACCACGAGGCGGCCCCGGTGATGACCCCCGAGGCGACCCGGTTGCTGCTGCCCTCCCTCGACCCGGAGCTGGTCCAGCGGGTCCTGGGCCGGGAGCACGCGCACTCGCCGGCCGAGCGCGAGGCCGAGTTCATCGGCTCCCTCCTCGGCCGGCGGATCGGTACCTGGACCACGCAACGCGTCTGGGAGGTACCACCGGAGGCCGCGGAACTCGCGGCCCGGCTGTCCGCGCTGGAGCGCCCGGCCCGTGAGCGAGACGAACGGAACGAATGAACAACACCCTGAACAGCGTCATGTATCCGACGTGCGCCGCGGTGAACCTCCTGGCGTTCCTCTACAAGGCCAGAGTCCTGCGCGTCGACCGCTCCCCCGCGCAATGGGCCCTCGCCGGCAACTTCTTCATACCCTTCCTGATCTTCACCGTGTCGACCCCGGCGGTCTGGGTGGCGACCAGCGAGGCGGTGGGCATCCGTAACTTCTCGGGCCTGTTCACCCAGAGCTGCGTCATGCTCCTGACCGCCTGCCAGCAGCTCGTCCTGCTGCACCTCACCTACGAACGGAAAGTCGCCTGGCGCAAGGCGACGCCGCGCCTCATCGGCATCGGCGCCACCGTCCTCGTCATGGTGACGCTGTTCTCCGTGGCCACCGAGCTCCACGAGCGCCCCACCGACTTCGCGCTGAGCAGGGCGCAGTTCTACCCCGCGTACCTCACCGTCTACCTGATCGCCTACGCCTGGAATCAGATCGACGTGTGCATCCTGTGCTGGCGCTACGCCAACATCGCGCCCACCCCGTGGTTGCGCCGCGGGCTGCGGCTCGTGGCCCTCACCCTGCCCGCCGGTCTGCTCTACGCGGGCTGCCGGGCCGCCGACATCGTCGCCGGGCAGTTCGGCACGACGGGCCACGCCTGGGAGCCGATCGTGCCGATCGCCGTCACGGTCAACACGATCGGGAAGACGGCGGGCTGGACGATGCCCGACTGGGGGCGCTCCCTCAGCGCCCTGTGGGCACGGATCGATCTGCGCCGGGCCCACGGCGAACTACGGCCCCTGCACCGGGTCCTGACCGCCCAGGTGCCCGAGCCGGTGCTCGAACTGGAGCCGGACGCGGACCGGCGCACCCGGGTGTACCGCACGGTGATCGAGATCCGGGACGCCCAGTGGGCCCTGCGGACCTGGATGGACCCCGCCGTCGCGGACACCGCGCGGAGCCGGGCCGCGGAGGCCGGGCTGACGGGCGACGACCTCGCCGCGACCGTCGAGGCCGCGCTGCTCGCCGCCGCCCTGCGGGCGAAGGAGCACGGCCTGCGGCCCGCCGAGCATGCGAGCACCCCGCTCGCCGCCGAACCCCAGGACCTGGCCGCCGAGCTGTCCTTCCAGCGCACGCTGGCCCGCGCCTTCGCCACGTCCCCGGTCGTGGCGGACACCCTCGCCCGTATCCCGCTCAGCCACGCCTCGTCGGAGCAGACCGCATGACAGACCGGACCGAGTCCCCCGCTCTCCCCCAGCCCTTCACGGGGTCCTTCTTCGCCGACCCCTACCCCGCCTACGCGCGGCTGCGCGAGGCCGCGCCCGTGCACCGGATCGCGCTGCCGGACGGCTCCCCCGTCTGGCTCGTGACCCGGGAGGCCGATGTGCGCGCCGGTATCACCGATCCGCGGCTGTCGGTCAACAAGGACCGCTCCGGCGTGGGCTACAAGGGCTTCTCCCTGCCCCCGGCGCTGGACGCCAATCTCCTCAACATCGACCCCGAGGACCATCTGCGGCTGCGCCGGCTGGTCTCGAAGGGCTTCACCCCGCGGCGCGTCGAGGACCTGCGGGGGTGCGTACAGGCCGCGGCGGACCGGCTCGCCGATAAGCTCGCCGCCGGACTCGCCGACGGTGAGGACCCCGTCGACATCGTCGCCGCGTTCGCCAATCCGCTGCCGCTGGTCGTCATCGGGGATCTGCTCGGGGTGCCGGAGGCGGACCGCCGGCCCTTCTCGGAACGGGTCGGGACCATGCTCGCCCCCGAGCACCCGGGGCAGATCGTGGAGGCCGTGGACCACATCCACCGCTTCCTGGTGGACCTCGTCGCGGCCCGCCGGGCGGCGCCCGGCGACGACCTCCTCTCGGCGCTCATCGCCGCCCGCGACGACGGCGACCGGCTCAGTGAGGACGAGCTGGTCTCCCTCGCCTTCCTGATCCTCATGGCCGGCAGCGAGAACGCCCAGCACCTGATCAGCGGCGGTCTGCTGACCCTGCTGAACCACCCCGGCCAGCTCGCCGAGGTACGGGCCGACCCGGGGCTGCTGCCCGCGGCCGTCGAGGAGCTGCTGCGCTACGCGCACCCCAACCAGATGGCCATCCGCCGCTTCCCCACCGAGCCCGTCGAGTTCGGCGGGGTACGGATCCCGGTCGGCGACACGGTGCTGCTCTGCCTGGCCTCCGCCCACCGCGACCCCGCCCGCTACCCGGACCCGGACCGCTTCGACATCCACCGGGCGGACAAGGCGCATCTCGCGCTCGGCCAGGGCATCCACTACTGTCTCGGGGCGCCGCTGGCCCGGATGGAGATCCAGATCGCGCTGGAGACGCTGCTGCGCCGCTTCCCCCGCCTGGAGCTCGCCGTCCCTGCCGACCGGCTGCGCTGGCGCACCTCGTTCCGCTCGCACGCCCTCAGGGAGCTGCCCGTCACGGTGCGGGCGACTCCGGAGCAGCCGGAGCAGCCGGAGACGCCAAAGACGGGGGAAGCGGCTCGCTGACCGGGTCCCGCTCGGTGCGGACCCGCGCGATGAGCAGGGCGACGTCGTCGTCATTGCCCTCGGGCAGGTCCTTCAGCAGCAGGTCGCAGGTGGCCTCCGGCTCCCGGGGCGGGCCGTCGAGCAGGGCGAGCAGGGTCTCCAGGCGGGAGTCGATGGCCTCGTCGCGGGTCTCCACCAGGCCGTCGGTGTAGAGGATCAGCTGGTCGCCGGGGGCCAGCTCCACAGTGACGCTCTCGAAGGGGATGCCGCCGACGCCGAGCGGGGCCCCGGTGGGGAGTTCGACCAGTTCGGGACGGCGGCCGGGGCGGAGGACGACGGGCGGCAGGTGCCCGGCGTTGGCCACGTGGGCCCGCCCCTGCCCGGGGTCGTAGACGGCGTAGACGCAGGTGGCGATCATCTGGTCGAGCCCGGAGGCGGTGTCGTCGAGGTGGCGCAGCACCTGTGCCGGGTCGAGGCCGAGGCCGGTCAGGGTGCGGGCGGCGGTGCGCAGCTGTCCCATCGCCGCGGCGGCGTTGATGCCGCTGCCCATCACATCGCCGACGACGAGGGCGCTCTTGCCGTCGGATTGCGGGATGGCGTCGAACCAGTCGCCGCCGACGTTGGTGGCGAGCCCGGCGGGCTGGTAGCGGTAGGCGATGTCCAGGCCGGCCAGCCGCGGGGGCCGGTGCGGCAGCAGATCGCGCTGGAGGGTGAGGGCGGTGGCGCGTTCGCGCTGGTACCAGCGGGCGTTGTCGATGCAGACCGCGGCGCGGGCGGCCAGTTCACCGGCGAGGACGACGTCGTCCTCGCCGAAGGGCGCCGGGTTGCCGATGCGTTTGAGGTCGAGGGCGCCGAGCACCTCGCCCCGGGCGATCAGCGGCACCGCCATGTACGAGTGCAGCCCGGCGTCGGCCAGCAGGCGGACGGCGTCCTTGTCCCGGGCGATGCGCGGCAGGTCGGCGGCGGTGACGTGGGCGATGTGGACGGGGCGGCCGGTGCTGACGCACTGGGTGACCAGCCGGTCGGCGTCGTACTTCGCGATCTGCCCCGGGGGGTCGGCCGCGCGGACGGCCTCGGCGGCCTCGGCGGTGTCGCCCGCCGCCACGGCCAGCGCGCGGAAGACGGCCGCCTGCCCGTCGGGTACGGAGCCGGAGCGGGTGCCCCCCAGGACGGTGTCGAGGACGTCGACGGCGGCCACGTCCGCCAGGTCGGGCACGACGACCTCGGCGAGCTCCCGGGCGGTCTGGTCGAGGTCGAGGGTGGTGCCGATCAGTACGGAGGCGTCGGCGACGAGGGACAGTCTGCGGCGTGCCTCGGCGGCCGCGCGGTGCCGGTCGGTGACGTCCACGACGGAGGTGGCGAGGCCCAGGGGGCGGCCGCCGGGGTCCTCCAGCCGGTAGTAGGAGACCAGCAGCGCCCGGTCGGGGCCGACGCCGCTGCCCACGGGGCGGCCGACGGAGAACTCGTCGAGCAGCGGGTTGCCGGTCTCCATGACCCGGCGCATCGCGGACTCGATCTGTTCGGTGTCCGCGTACGGCAGGGCCTCCCGGACGTGCCGGCCGATGTGCCGCTCGGCGGGCAGGTCGTTGATGCGTTCCAGTGCGGGGTTGACCAGCACGTACCGCAGCTCGGTGTCCAGCACGGCGAGCCCGATCGGGGACTGGGCCACCAGCCGGAGCGACAGCGCCAGGTCCCGTTCGACGTCCCGCAGGACCGCCTGGTCGGTGGACATCCCGAGGGCGTACAGCCTGCCGTCCTCGTCCTCCAGCCGCATGGTGCGCAGCTCGATCAGCCGGGAGCTGCCGTTCTTGTGCCGGGCGGGGAAGACACCGGACCAGCCGCCGCCCTCGCTGACCACCCGGGCGAACTCCGCGAGAACCGTCTCGAAGTCCTCCTCGCCGACCAGCAGCCGGGCGGCGAACGACCCGAGTGCCTCCGCCGGGCTCCAGCCGAACAGCTCCTCGGCCTGGGGGCTCCACAGCACGATGCGGCCGTCCTGGTCCAGGACGACCGCGGCGACGCTCAGGACGTCCAGCAGGCTGCCCGGCTGGTGCCGGTCGGTGCGCCCGGCCGGGATCCGGCCGGGCTCGGGCCGGAATGTCTCGGCACTGCCCATGCGAGGTCCTCCCTCCGCCCGCTCAGGGGTGGTGCGGCGGCCTCGTGCCTCTGTGTCGGTCCCTCATTCCTCGTCCCGTGCGCCGCAGCGACTTCCATGGTCTCTCCGAACCGGCCCACCTCGCAGCCCGCGGCGCGGGGAAGCACCACCGGCGGCCGCCCCGGTCAGGCCCCGGGGGCGCCCGCCGGTATGCGCAGGGTGAACCAGACGGTCTTTCCCTCGTCGCACGCGTGGTGGCCCCACTGGGTGGCGATCTGCTCGACGAGCCACATCCCCCGGCCGTTCTCGCTGTCCGGCCCGGCCTCGCCGCAGCGGGGCAGCAGCCCGCCGGCGTCGGTGACCTGGGCGACCAGGTGGTCGGCTGAGCGGGTGAGGACGAGGCGGACGTCGCCGGCCGTCATCGGGACGTGCACGATGGCGTTGGTGACGAGCTCGGAGAGCAGGAGCGTGGTGTCCGCCGCGAGCTCGGCGAGCCCCCACTCGCTCAGCAGGCGTTCGCTGAAGCGCCGCGCGGCCGCGACGGACCGCGTCGAGGGGGGCAGCGAGATGGTGTGGGAGGGCAGACCGGGCGGCAGGTAATGCGGGGCCCAGCGCGAGGGCGGGCTGTGCATGCACAGCGGCATACCGCGGCCCCAGTGGCCGGGGAGTCGCTGCGGATGCGCGGCCCGGGCGCGGAGGGGGTCGGGGGCGCCGGGGAGCCCGGGAAGGGCGGGGAAGGCTCCGGGAAAAGCGTGGGCCGTATGCGAGGAGCTCAGGGTGTGGCTACTGGGAGGCATAGGGGCTCTGGCAATCGACTAGCGCGAAGGGCGCTGAACGAGGACTCGTCTCCGACGCCTGGGCGGCCCTGGGGGCTGTGCGGACCGCTCGTCTTCGCATGGGGATCTCCCACATTCGCTCGATTTCCGCCAGAGGTCTATACCCTATGGGTGACGGTTGGCGTGCGGAGCGCTATCGCCGCAGGTGGGGCGGCTCACAAGGGCATAAAGTCCCGATATGCAAAAGGCGGGCAAAGCCTGGCGCCGCGGCACCCGGGAGCGTCGCGAGCCCGCCGGAGTGGCTCCGGCGGGCTCGCCGGCCGTCCGCCGGGCGTGGCTGCTAGGCCTTTCTGGGGCATTCCTTCCACGACAGGTGGTAAATGGTGTTGATGTCGCCGTCCGTCGAGTCCATCGTCATGAAGCTCGTCGTTTTGGCGGGATCCGAGCTGCCGGCGCCGACGCGGAGTTCGGTGTTGATGTTGAAGTTCCGCTTCTCACCACAGGGCGCCCAGACCAGCGCGCCGACCGGGACCCGGTCGTTCGCCTGCCAGTTGTCCTTGTACGGGCCTCTGAAGGCGTGACTGCTCGGGGTGGTCGCGGACGACCCCTGGAAGTAGTACGAGGCCTTCTGGGTGCCGACGGCACCGGACTCCAGGGACGCGAAGCCGCGGTAGTCGGCACTGGCGATCGCGTAGGTGAAGCCCTGCGGCACGTGCACGATGAGGTTCAGCTGGCAGTTCTTGCGGAAGTCGGTCGGCTTGGAACCGACGCCCACCTGGGCGAGGTAGTCGCTGTAGGTGACGGTGAAGGCCGTGTTGTCGGGGGCGACGGCCACCGCCGCCGTGCCCGCGGGACATCCCGACCCGTTGACGGTCGCCACCTCGATCACGATTTTGTCGGGCGGCGGGGTGATGAGGGCCGCGGGGTTGTGCGTGGCGAGCGGCGCGGCGAGTAACGCCGCGATCGCGCTGCCGGTGAAAAGGCCGCCGGGCATGGGTTCTCCTGTCGATTGTCTTCGCGCCATAGGGCGCGAGGGGAAGACGAAAGGATCCTGAAGTGCCCGCACCACGGGAATCACGGATGTGAATTCACGCTTTCCCCTGAGCGGTAGGGGCGGGTCGATGGGGTGCCGACTCGGCTGCGGGAGCGTCAGGAGTCAGTGGTTCCGGACCGACGAAAGAGCCATGGACCATGGCATTGTCCTTCGAGCACGATTTTGGTACGGGCATGAACATGCCAAGCCACTGCGCTGCCCTCCTGCGGTCCGTAGGACTGGGAGCGTTCGAATAATAGGGAGCGGCACGCACGTTGGCTAGAGTTCGCGCCGCTGATCCGTTTCGGCTCTTTGGCTCAAAAAGAATGGCCCGCAAACGCCGCTTCCCAGGCGTTTCCTTCTCGGTTCAAGCAGTGCCGCCCGGGAGTTTTCCGAAACGGGCCCGCAACCGGCCTACCACGCGCGCAACCGCACCGACAGACAGGTCACGCAGCCCTCCAGTTTCTCGAACTCGCCGATGTCCACCAGCACCGGCCGATATCCCAGGCCGGAGTACAGCGCGGCCGTCCTCGGGGCACTGGCGGCCATCAACAGCCGGTCGCCGCCCAGCAGCACGACGTGCGCCCCCGACTCCTCGGGCACCGGCAGGAAGCGCGGGAAGAGGGACGGGTCGCCCGCGAGCGACGGGTGGCCGACGATTGTGCCGTCGGGGAGCGCGGTCACCGCGGACTTCAGGTGCAGCACCTTGCCGCCGGCGAGGGGGACGGCGACCACCCGGACACCCAGCGGACCGAAGACCGCGCGCAACTGCCGTACGCCGTCCGCGTTCGTGCGTCCGCCCTGCCCTGCGTAGAAGGTGTCGCCGACCTTGAGGACGTCGCCGCCGTCGAGCGTGCCGGGCTCGCGGAGCCGATCGATGGAGCGTCCGAGGGCCGCGACCGCGTCCTCGGCCCCCGGCGTCTCGGCCCGGCGGCCGGCCGCGCCGGAACGGGCGATGAGGGCGACGTTCCGGTGGACCACCATGGTGTCCTCGATGAAGACCCCGTCCGGGCAGTCGTCGGCGGGGGCGGCCTCGACGGTCCGCCAGCCGTGCGCGCGCAGCGCCTCGACATAGTCGTGCCATTGGCGCAGGGCGAGCGCGGTGTCGACGGGGGTGCGCTCGATGTGGGTCACCAGACCCTCGGCGAGCCGGGGGCCGGGGCGGCGGACCAGAGCGATATTCCCGGACATACAGTCATCCTCTCGTCAACGGACGGGCGGTGGCGGTCTGCGTATCATCGGGCCGGTGATCTCGAACAGCGCCCGCCGCGCCCCTTCCGCTCCCGCCCCCTGCCGGATCACGGTCTGCCGCGGCTGCTGCTGCGGCGATCCGGCGAAGGTCCCCGGTGTCGACCACGGCGGTCAGATAGCGAGGCTGCGCGGCGCCGTCGACGGGGCCGCGCAGGTGCGCGCGTCGGAGTGCCTGGACGTCTGCGACCAGGCGAATGTGATGGTGGTTCAGCCGTCGGCGGCGGGCCGGGCCGCCGGGGGCCGGCCCGTGTGGCTGGGGCTGGTCAACGACGACGACGCCCTGGCGGACATCGCCGCGTGGGTGCGGGCCGGCGGCCCCGGGCTCGCGGAGCCGCCCGGGGTGCTCGACCTCTACGCATTCACGGTCTCGCGACGGGTGAGCGGGCAGCTGGGCGGCCCGGGAGCCTAGGGCCTGTCCGGCGGATCTTCGTGGATCAGCGAGCGGCGTCCGGGGCGTGCGATCGCAAGGCGGAGGATCGCCCTCGTACCGGGCGTACTCGGGCGACTCCGACAACGCAGCGAGCTCCCCCAGCTACCGCTGGGAGGTGCCCCCCAGTCCCGGGCGTCGGGAGCCCGCGAAGATCCGCCGGACAGGCCCTGGACCGGTCAGCGGCTCGGCGACTCGGACAGCGGGGCGGCCGCCGCCTTCTCCAGCAGGAACGCCTCGTTGCCCAGCCCGATCCGGGCGTGCCGCTCCGGCCGCGCGGACTTCAGCACCAGCCCGTAGACCAGCCCCAGGACGACGGCCGCGGCGACGATGCCCGGCAGCGCCCAGCGCAGGGCCGGGCCGGGGTCGGCGCCGATCAGCACGTCGAAGTCCTTCACCGCGTAGACGATGATGGCGAGCAGCGCGAGCCCGGCGACACCGGAGGCGACGAGCCGCGGGGCCTGGGCGCGCGCCGCCCCGCGCCGGACGAAGAAGACGATGACGGCGGCGCTCGCGGCGGCCATCAGCACGATGACGCCGAGCGCGCCGACGTTGCCCATCCAGGTGAACAGCCGCTGGACGGGTGCGGTCGGATCGCCGTGCGGCTTGTCGTCGGTGATCGCGAAGAGCAGGACGGCGAGCAGCGAGACGACGCTCTGGAGCAGCGAGCCGTGGGCGGGCGCGCCACTGGCCTTGGAGGTACGGCCGAACGCGGCGGGCAGCAGGCCCTCGCGGCCCATGGCGAAGGCGTAGCGGGCGACGACGTTGTGGAAGCTGAGCATCGCGGCGAACATGCCGGTCACGTAGAAGACGTGCATCACATCGGTGAAGGTGCTGCCGAACCGGTCGGCGGTGAGGGCGAACAGCAGGTTCGGGCCTTCCTTGCGGGCCTCGCCGACGATCTGCGAAGGACCGGCGGCGACGCTCAGCGCCCACGAGCTGACGGCGTAGAAGAGGGCGACGAAGCCGACGGCGAGGAAGGTCACCCGGGCGACGACCTCCTGCGGGCGGCTGGTCTCCTCGGCGTAGACGGCGGCCTGCTCGAAGCCGACGAAGGAGGCGATGGTGAAGCAGAGCGCGGTGCCGAGCCCGGCACCGCCGAGGGTCTCGGGGTTGAAGGCGTGCAGCGAGAAGCCGTCCTTGCCGGGGCTCGCGACGCCCACGATGTCGAAGAGGGCGACCATGGCGCACTCGACGAGCAGCAGCACGCCGAGGACCTTGGCGTTGAGGTCTATCTTGAGCCAGCCGAGGGCACCGACGATCGCTACGGCGCCGAGCGCGGGCAGCCACCACGCGACGTCGATGTGCAGATACCTGGCGAGCAGGCCGGAGACCTCGTAGCCGAAGATGCCGTAGATCGCGAACTGCATGGCGCTGTAGGCGACCAGCGCGACGACGGAGGCGGCGGCGCCCGCGGTGCCGCCGAGGCCGCGGGCGATGTAGGCGTAGAACGCCCCGGCGTTGTGGACATGGCGGCTCATCTCGGCGTAGCCGAAGCTGAACAGGGTCAGCACCACGCCGAGGATGACGTAGAGGAGGGGCTGCCCGACGATGCCCATCGTGCCGTAGGTGGTGGGCATGACGCCCGCCGTGACCATCAGGGGCGCGCTGGCGGCGACCACCGACAGCAACAGTCCGGCCAGGCCTATCCGGTCGGCGCGCAGCCGTCTGTCCTGGCCCTTGAAGGTGCTGATCTCGCTCGTGGTGCCCGTCGACATGGCGGGGGTCGTCCTTCCCGTGGGGGTGAGCGGGGTTGGAGGTGCGCACGCGGCCGGCGGGGCCGCGCGGGTCACGCCGCGCCGAGCGCGGCGCGGCGAGCGGCGTGGAACGCCTTGGCGGGGTCCCGGTCGGGGTAGGACCAGGGGGCTCGGACGGCGTGCGGCCCGATGCGGGTGAGCAGGGCCGCGGCCTCGGCCATCCGGCCCTCGTGGAGCTTGGCGTGGGCGAGGTAGTTGAGATCCACCTTGCGCCGGGGGTGGGCGGTGGCGGCGGCGTCCTCGTCGACGTCCCATTCGAGCCACCAGTCGAAGGCCGCCTTCATCACCTGCCGGGCCCGCCGACTGGTCCAGTGCCCGGAGCGGGCGGGGTCGCGGGGTTCGAGGCCGGCCCGGGCCAGGACCCGGTAGCGCTCGGCGTGGGCCACCACCGGCAGCACGGCGAGGGGCGAGTCGGCGGGGGCCTGCTCGGCGGCCCAGGAGGCGAAGTCGTAGACCTCGTGCAGCGGGTCGTCCCGGTCGTCCTTCTGGTGCTCGGCCAGGCAGGCGGCCATCAGATGGTGCGCGTGGTGGTGGTCGCGGTGGCGGGCGCGCACCTGGTCGAAGGCGCGGACGCGCTCGTCGTCGGTGCCGGTCCGGCGGGCGAGGACGAGGATGGCGAGCCAGGGCGTCGGATCGGCCGGGGCCATCCTGGCCGCGGTCAGCGCACAGGCACGGGCCGCCTCGGGGCTGCCCTTGCCGCGCACGGCCTTGAAGACGGTGGCGCAGGCGAGCAGGGCGGCGGCGTCGGGGCTGTCGGGCTCGGCGAGCTGCCATTCCCGGGCCCAGGCGACGCTGGTGGCGCCCTCGCCGAGGACGGTGAGGCGGTGGCCGCGACGGTCCCAGTCGTCGCCGGTCTCGGCGAGGAGCTTACGGGCGTCCGCCCAGCGGCCCCTCGCCAGCGCGTCGCGGACGGCGGCGAGTTCGGTGTCGTCGAGGGCGGGGTCGAAGGTCAGCCCGTCCTTGTTCCGGGGGCGGCCCAAGGGGGGTGGGGGCGTCATCGTCGGGCTTCCTCCACGGCGTACGTCCCCTCCGGGCGCCGGGTCAAGGCGTCCGCAAACAAGCTGTCGCAATCACGCACAGCAAAGCGGTAGTCACGGCTCCGAGTCAAGACCGATCTTGCGCTGACATTTCATCAATTGACGCTGCGTCAGCTCTGCTTGCCGACGGACCGTACATCCGGCCAACGAACGACTGTTCGGTAGCGCGGCTGGGGACGGGCGGTCGTTCGGCCGTTTGCCCGCCCCGCCAGCGGAAAGACCGTTGCCCGGCCGCCGCACCGCCCTACGACGGTTAGCCTCGTCCCGTCAAGTCTCCTACGGCCCGGTGGCCTTGAGGTACACGGCGTGTCGGTCTTCGTCTTCGCCCTGAGTGCGGCGTGCTGCCTGGGTGCCGGATTCGTACTCCAGCAGAACGCGGCCCAGCACGCCCCGATGAGCGACTTCCTCTCCTTCCGGCTGCTGCTGGACCTCGCCCGGATGCCCCGCTGGCTGGCCGGCATCGGGCTCATGGTGTGCGGCACGGCCCTCGGCGCGATGGCACTCGGCCGGGGCGAGATCTCGCTGGTGGAGCCGCTGCTGGCGACGAACCTGCTGTTCGCGATGGCCCTCTCCCGGTGGCAGACCGGGCAGCCGCTCGGACCGGCGGGGTGGGGCGGGCTGTGGCTGCTGGCGGGCGGGGTGACGGCGTTCATCGTCGCGGGCCGCCCGCACGGCGGGGAAACCCCCGCCGATCCCCTGCGCCAGTGGCTGTTCATCGGCCCGATGGTGGGCACGGCGCTGCTGCTGGCTGCGGCCTCCAGACGGGTCCGGGTGGTCGTGGAGGCGGCACTGCTGGGCGCGGCGGCGGGGCTGCTGTACGGCGTGCAGGACGCCCTGACCCGGCTGAGCGGCCAGCGGCTGCACAGCGGCGGCTGGGCCGCGCTGCTGCTGAGCTGGCAGCCGTACGCGGTGCTGGCCCTCGGCCTGGTGGGGCTGGTGTTCGTGCAGAGCGCCTTCGAGACGGCCCCGCTGCGGTTGTCGCTGCCCGCGCTGACGGCGGCCCAGCCCCTGGCGGGCATCGTGTGCGGGGTGGGGTTCCTGGGGGACCAGGTACGGACCACGCCTGCGGCGCTGGCCTGGGAGGCGGCGGGGCTGGCGGCGATCGTGACCGGCATCGCGCTGATCGGCCACCACCCGGCGATGCCGGCCGGAGTGGGCGAACCGGGCCGGGTACGCGACCTCCCACCGCGCTGAGCCGCGCACGCGGGCCTGCTGGTTGGATGGACCGCATGACCGATCAGAGCGGGCTGCCGGCCGACGAGCTGCTGGACATCGTCGACGAGCGGGACGAGGTCGTGGGACAGGCGCCCCGCGGCGAGGCCTACGCACGCGGGCTGCGCCACCGCTGTGTCTTCGTCCTGGCCAGGGACGGCGCGGGGCGGATCTTCGTACACCGCCGCACCGCCACGAAGCTCGTCTTCCCCTCGCGCTACGACATGTTCGTGGGCGGCGTGGTCGGAGCCGGCGAGTCGTACGACACGGCGGCGCTGCGCGAGGCCGAGGAGGAACTGGGCGTCAGCGGCCTGCCCGCCCCCACGCCGCTGTTCCGCTTCCTCTACCGCACGCCGGAGCACTCGTGGTGGTCGGCGGTCTACGAGGTGCGGTGCGACCTGCCGGTCGAGCCCCAGGCCGAGGAGGTCGCCTGGCACGCCTTCCTCACCGACGAGGAGCTGACGGCCCGTCTCCCGGAGTGGGACTGGGTCCCGGACGGCCTGGAGGCGTACGAACGCCTGACGGGGACGCGGGACGAAACCGGCGGCCGGCAGTAGACGGGCCACTGCGGCCGGGGGGTACCCAACCCTCCCCGCCCAAGGGCGGAGGCGCCGCGGGCCCGTCCACGGACGTGATGGCGTGCCGGGTAACCAGCCCCTCCTCCCCCCAGGGGCGGAGGCGCCGCAGGCTCACCGGCGTGAGGGCTCGGGACGCGCAGGTGGGTCGCGGGGCGTAAAGCGAAGCGGCCCCGCGACCCACCGGAGCGGCACGGGCCCGCCCCACGACCGGGCCCGCACAGGGGCCGACGGCCCAAACCCCACCACCCGCCGAAGGCGGGAAACGGCGCCGCACAGGGCTGACGGCCCAACCCCACCAGCCCGCCGCAGGCGAACCCGCAACGGGGCGAAGCCCAAACCCCACAGCCCGCCGCCGGCGAACGCGTCAGACCGTAACCACGATCTTCCCCCGCGTATGCCCCTCCGCACTCAGCCGCTGCGCGTCCGCCGTCTTCTCCAGCGGGAACACCTCCGCGACCTCGACCGTCAGCACACCCTGCTCCGCCAGGTGGCTGAGCGCGGTGAGGTCGGCGGCGTCGGGGCGGACCCACAGCAGGCGGCCGCCGAGGGCCGCCACCTCCGGGTCCGCGATGGAGATCAGCCGGGCGCCGGGGGCGGTCACCTCGGGCGAGGTGTGGATCGTTCCGCCACCGACCAGGTCGAGGACCACGTCGACGCCCTCGGGCGCCAGGGCGCGCACCCGCCCGGCCAGGCCGTCCCCGTAGGTGACGGGCTCGGCGCCCAGCGCGCGGAGGTAGTCGTGGTTGCGCTCGCCCGCCGTGCCGATGACGCGGGCCCCGAGGTGCTTGGCGAGCTGTACGGCCATGGTGCCGACACCGCCGGCGGCGGCGTGCACCAGGACGGTGTCCCCCTCGCCGGTGCCGGCCGCCCGCAACGCCTGGTAGGCGGTCAGGCCCGCCAGCGGAATGCCCGCGGCCTGCTCGAAGGTGAGGTTGGCCGGCTTGCGCGCGAGGGTGCGCACCGGCGCGGCCACGTACTCGGCGAAGGTGCCACGGGAGAGGAGGTCCTCACGGACGTAGCCCATGACCTCGTCGCCGATCGCGAACTCGGGGGTGTCCGCGCCCAGGGCGACGACGACGCCGGAGACGTCCCAGCCCGGCACGACCGGGAAGACGGCCTGGAGCATGCCGTCGAGGTAGCCCGCCTGGGCCTTCCAGTCGACGGGGTTGACGGCCGCGGCCCTGACCTTGACCAGGACCGAGTCCGGGCCCACCTTGGGCTCGGGGAGCTCGCCGAACTCCAGGACCTCGGGTCCGCCGTAGGCGCGGTAGCTGATGGCCTTCATGGTGGTGCTCCTTACGGGATACGGGATACGGGATAGCGTGAGCGGGGCCGGTGGGTCAGGCGTGGGCGGATGCGGTCCCAGCGTCCGCCGTGGCGGAGTGGTCCGCCACTTCGGCCGGGCGCGGGCCGTGGATCCTGCGCAGGCCCCACCAGGCGACGAACGCGACCAGCAGGAACGCGGTGCCCGCGATCACGAAGGTCAGCGTGAACTGGCTCTCCGCGGGAAGCTTCGGTGCACCGGGCGGCAGGTGCTCGAGGCTCTTGGAGGCGAGCACCGTGGTGATCATCGCGCTGCCGATGGCACTGCCGGTCGAGCGGGAGATGGAGTTGATGCCGTTGGCGATGCCGGTCTGGCGGGGCGGCACACTGGCGACGATCACTGCGGGCATGGCGGCGTAGCCGAAGCTGATGGCCGCGCCGACGAACATGCCGGCGGCGATGACGGAGAAGGCGTGCTCGTGGTCGAGGGCGATCCAGACGAAGCCCGCGGTGCCGATGAGCGCGGCGAGCAGCAGCACCAGGCGCGGGCCCTTGTGGCGGACGAGCTGGCCGCCGACGGGGGCCGCGAGCAGCGAGACGATCGTGCTGGGCAGCAGGAACTGGACGGAGGCGCGCAGGACACTGGCGTCGAAGCCGTAACCGGCGATCTTCGACGGCATCTGCACGAGGTAGGAGACGCCGATGAAGAGCGCGAAGGAGCCGAAGCCGACGAGCAGACCGGCGATGTTCGCGAAGAGCACCGGACGGTGGGAGAACATCCTCATGTCGACCAGCGGCTCGCGCACCGTGCGTTCGATGAACGTCCAGACGGCGGCCATCACCACGGCGCCGGCGAAGCAGCCGATCGTCCGGACGGAGGACCAGCCCCACTCGTGGCCCTGGGTGATGGGCAGCAGGAGCAGGACGAGGGTGGCGGCGAGGCTCAGCGCGCCGAGGACGTCGGTGCGGCCGCCGGTGGTCTCCCGGGTGGCGGGGACGAGGAGGACGACGGCGAGCAGGGCGAGCGCGGCGAGGCCGGTGGCCAGCCAGAAGGCACTGCGGTAATCGGGGTTGTCGCCGGAGGTCAGCAGCCCGGTGGCGACGAGCGCGAGGCCGCTGCCGAACGCGAGGGTGCCGCTGACCATGGCCATCGCGCCGGGCAGCTTCGCGGGGCGGACCTCTTCCCGCAGGACGGACAGCGCGAGCGGGAAGATCGCGGTGGCGGCACCCTGGAGCACCCGGCCGACGATGAGCCACAGCAGGGAGTGCGTGACGGCCGCGAGGACCGAGCCCGCGACCATGACGATCAGCACGCCGACGAGGGTCTTCTTCTTGCCGTGCTGGTCGCCGAAGCGGCCCAGCAGCGGGGTGAAGACCGCGGCGGAGAGCAGGGTGGCGGTGGTGACCCAGCTGACATCGGCCGAGGAGGTTTCGAGGTCCTTCTGGATGAGGCCGAGGATCGGCACGACCAGCGTCTGCATCATCGAGACGACCATGGCGGCGAGGCTCAGGGCGAAGATCGTTGCTGTTTCGGCGAACGTCTCGTTCCGCTGCTTGCCGCCTGGTGCGGTGGTGGCTTGGGTGCTCATGAGGGGTGGCGGGTCCTTCGAGTTACTTCACGACATGGATGCTTGAGATCGTCAAGCAACTCGATGCACGGTAAGTCGAAATAGTTCACATAGTCAAGTTAATGTTTTACGGGCTCAAGCTCTTGAGTACACTTCAACCATGACCGCGACCCCCCAGCCCCCGACCAAGGCCCAGCTCCTGGAGCTGGTGGCGGCGCTCGGCACCGCCCAGTGGCAGGACTTCGCGGCCGCCGCCGCCCGGCACGGGCTCACCTCCGTCCAGGCGAAACTGCTCGCCCAGCTCAAGGGCCCGGTGCCGATGCGCGGCCTCGCCACCCTGCTGGTCTGTGACGCCTCCAATGTCACCGGCATCGTGGACCGCCTCGAATCGCGCGGCCTGGTCCGCCGCGAGCCCGACCCCCGCGACCGCCGCGTGAAGAACGTGGTCGCCACCGACGAGGGCCTGGAGACCATCCAGCGCGTCCGGGCCGAGATGCAGGCCACGCACAGCGCGCTCGACGCCCTCGACGAGGAGGAGCGCACCGCGCTCTACGGCCTGCTGGAGCGGCTGCGCCCGGGCCTGGAGCGCCGTGGCTGACCTGCCCTCCCCCGGCCGGAGGGTGACCGTATTCTGACGGTCAGTCCGATCCGCGCGCCCGCGCGGACACCAGGGGAGGCCAGCGATGTCCAGCTCGACCACCGTCCGAGCCGTCGAACCGGCGGATACGGAGCCGTACACGGTCCCGCTCGCACCGGGGGTGAGCGCGTTCGTCCAGCCCGACGGCGGCTGGTGCCTGAACAACGCCGGGTTCGTGACGGCCGGCGGCCGGACCCTGCTGATCGACACCGCCGCGACCGAGCGGCGGGCGCGCCTGCTGCGCGCCGCCGTCACCGACAGCGGCGCCCCGCTGCCCACCACCGTGGTCAACACCCACCACCACGGCGACCACACCTACGGCAACTGCGTGTTCCCCGAGGCCACCGTCGTGGGGCACACGGCCTGCCGCGAGGAGACCCTCGCCGCGGGGCACCAGCTGCACGGCATCTGGCCCGGGGTCGACTACGGCGAGGTCGCCATCACCCCCGCCACCCTCACCTACTCCGACACGCTCACCGTCCACGTCGGCGACATCGAGGTGCGCCTGATCCACCCGGGTGTCGCCCACACCGTCGGCGACACCGTCGCCTGGCTGCCGGAGCAGGGCATCGTCTTCACCGGCGACCTGATCTTCAACGGCGGCACCCCCTTCCTCATGATGGGCTCCCTCGCGGGATCGCTGCGCGCCCTGGAGCGGCTGCGCTCGCTCGACGCCCGGATCGTGGTGCCCGGCCACGGCCGCGTCACCGACCCAGGGGTGTACGACGCCACGGAGGCCTATCTGCGGTACGTCGACGAGCTGGCCCGCACCTCCCACGCGGCGGGGCGCACCCCGCTGGAGGCCGCTCGCGAGGCGGATCTCGGCGCGTTCGCGTCGCTGCGCGAGAGCGAGCGCCTGGTCGCCAATCTGCACCGCGCCTACGCCGAGCTGGAGGGGCTGCCGTGGGGCGCCCCGCTGAACCTGCCGGAGGTCCTCGGGGACATGATGACGATGAACGGCGGCAAACCGATGGCCTGCCACGCCTGATCCGTGCGCGCCCCCGGGCCGGCCGGCCCGGG
The DNA here is from genome assembly GCF_017876625.1 of Streptomyces syringium. NCBI lineage: Bacteria > Bacillati > Actinomycetota > Actinomycetes > Kitasatosporales > Streptomycetaceae > Streptomyces > Streptomyces syringium. Next base: position 6,541,746 of record NZ_JAGIOH010000001.1, on the reverse strand, counting down.
GGCGGCCGGCGGCCGGGGAGACGGGCCGGCGGACCACTTTCTTTCCGGGTGCCCCTAGACGGCATACCGACCGGTCGGCATCATGATCGGGGACCGCACGTCCGTATGTTCAACTCCCCGTGGAGGAGCACTCGATGAGCAAGGGCAACCCCCCAGGGCTCGACCTGGAACGGCTGCGCGCGTATCTGGAACGGGAGCGGCCCGGGCTGGTGCGCGGGCCGCTGGGCGCGGAGCTGATCGAGGGGGGACGTTCCAACCTCACCTACGCCGTCACGGACGGCACCGGCCGCTGGGTGGTGCGCCGCCCGCCGCTCGGGCACGTGCTCGCCACCGCCCATGACATGGGGCGCGAGCACCGGGTGATCAGCGCGCTGCGTGACACCGCCGTGCCGGTGCCCGGGGCGATCGCGCTCTGCGAGGACGAGGACGTCCTCGGATCGCCCTTCTACGTCATGGAGTTCGTGACCGGCACGCCGTACCGCACGGCCGAACAGCTCGGCGTTCTCGGCCCCGTCCGGACCCGCGAGGTCGTCCTCGGCCTCGCCGACACGCTCGTGGCCCTGCACGCCGTGGACCCCGACGAGGTGGGGCTCGGGGACTTCGGGCGGCCGGAGGGCTTCCTGGAGCGGCAGTTGCGGCGCTGGGGCAAGCAGCTGGAGGCCTCCAGGAACCGCGAGCTGGCCGGGATCGACGCACTGCGCGAGGCGCTGGGCGCGGCGCTCCCGCAGTCCCCCGCGCCCGCGGTCGTGCACGGCGACTACCGGCTGGACAACGTCCTGATCGGCGCCGACGGCACCGTCGAGGCCGTCCTGGACTGGGAGATGTCCACGCTCGGCGACCCGCTCACCGATCTCGGGCTGCTGATGATGTACAGCGAGCAGCGGCCCGTTCCCGGCTCGCCGATCTCCACCACGCGCGACGCCCCCGGCCATCCCGAGCCCGCCGAGATCGTCGAGCGCTACGCCGCGCGCTCGGGCCGCGACGTCTCCGCCCTCCCCTGGTACACCGCCTTCGCCTACTTCAAGCTCGCGGTCATCCTCGAAGGCATCCACTACCGCTACACGCTCGGCCGGACCCTCGGCCCGGGCTTCGACCGCATCGGGCAGCTCGTGCCGCTCTTCGTCGAAGGCGGCCTCACCACGCTCCGGAAGGGCTGAGCCATGGACTTCGCGTTCGACGCGCGCACCGAGGAGCTGCGCGGCAAGCTGCTGGCCTTCATGGACGAGCACGTGTACCCGGCGGAGGCGGTCGCCGAGGAGCAGCGCGCCGCCCTCGCGGACCCGTGGGACACCCCGCCCGTCGTCGAGGAGCTGAAGGCCGAGGCCCGGCGGCGGGGGCTGTGGAACCTCTTCTTTGTGGACCAGCACAGCCTGCCTGATGCGGAGCACGGCGCCGGGCTGACCAACGTCCAGTACGCGCCGCTCGCCGAGATCACCGGCCGCAGCCCGCAGCTCGCCCCCACCGCCCTGAACTGCGCGGCCCCCGACACGGGGAACATGGAGGTGCTCGCCCAGTTCGGCACCGAGGAGCAGCGCAAGCGCTGGCTCCATCCGCTGCTCGCCGGCGAGATCCGGTCCGCGTTCGCGATGACCGAGCCGGAGGTCGCCTCCTCCGACGCCACGAACATCGGGACGCGGATCGAGCGGGACGGCGACGACTACGTCATCACCGGTCGCAAGTGGTACATCTCCGGTGCGATGAACCCCCGTTGCGAGATCTTCATCGTCATGGGCAAGACCGACCCCGAGGGCGCCGACCCGCGCCGCCAGCAGTCCATGGTCCTGGTCCCGCGCGACACCCCCGGCGTCGAGGTCAGGCGCGCCATGCGGGTCTACGGCTACGAGGACCACTACCACGGCGGCCACGCCGAGGTGGTCTTCGACGGCGTCCGCGTCCCGGCGACGAACGTCGTCGGCGAGGAGGGCGGCGGGTTCGCCATCGCCCAGGCCCGCCTCGGCCCCGGCCGGATCCACCACTGCATGCGCCTGATCGGCATGGCCGAGCGCGCCATCGAGCTGATGTGCCGGCGCGCGACGGACCGCACGGCGTTCGGCAAGCCGCTGGCGGCGCAGGGCGTCGTCCAGGAGTGGATCGCCGATTCCCGGGTCGCGGTCGAGCAGTTGCGGCTGCTGGTGCTGAAGACCGCGTGGCTGATGGACACCGTCGGCAACCGCGGGGCGCACACGGAGATCCAGGCCATCAAGATCGCGACGCCGCGCACGGTCGCCGGCATCATCGACAAGGCGGTCCAGCTGCACGGCGCGGGCGGTGTCGGCCAGGACTTCCCGCTCGCCGAGCTGTGGGCCGCGGCGCGGACGCTGCGGCTGGCCGACGGGCCGGACGAGGTGCACCAGCGGTCGCTGGCGCGGCGGGAGTTGAAGAAGTACCGGTAGCCGTGCGGGCGGCTTCCGCCGACTCGTCTGTGCCCGCCTGCGGCGGCGAGCGCCCTGCGGGCGCGTCCTCAATCGCCGGACGGGCTTGATCGCTAGGGCCGCAGGGCCCGCATCAGGAGGTCCGCCAAGTGCTCCGCGACCTGCTGGGGGCGGAGCGGTCCGTCGGGGCGGTACCAGCTGCTGAGGTGGTGGACCGAGCCGAAGTGGTAGTCCACCACCAGGTCGGCGGGGGTCGCCGCGCTGAACACCCCGGTGCGCTGGCCCTCCTCGACCAGCGCGCGGAATCTCTCGTGGTAGCGGCGGCGTTCGGCCCGCACCTGCTTGTCCTTCTCCGGCGCGAGGTGGTGCATGGACCGGAAGAAGATCTTCGTGTCGTCGAGGTTCTCGATCGTCGTGACGACGACGTCGGCGGCCGCGTCCCGCAGCCGCCGCTCGACGGGGGCGTCCGAGTCCGCCAGGGCGTCCAGCCGCTCCTGCTGGAGCCGCAGGACCCGCGCGTAGACCTCGTGCAGCAGGTCGTCCTTCGACCCGAAGTAGTGATAGAGCGCGCCCTTGGTGACGCCCGCCGCCTCGACGATCTCCTGCACGGACGTCCGGTCGTACCCCTGGTCCGCGAAGAGGCGGGTGGCGGCGGCCAGCAGCCGCTGCGGCACGGCCCTGCCGCCGCCGTCCGTCGTTCCGGCCGTCGTCGTCCTGGTCATCGCCGCCACCCGCCTGTCGCCGAAGTACTGTGCTACGCCCGGCCGCGCAGCTCCCGTCTGAGGATCTTGCCACTGCTCGTCTTGGGAAGGTCCGGCAGGATCTCGACCGCGCGCGGGTACTTGTACGCGGCGAGCCGCTCGCGGCAGTAGGCGACGACCGCGGCGGGGTCCGCGGTCGTGCCCGGCCGGAGGCTGATCCAGGCCTTGACCGTCTCCCCCCGGTAGGGGTCCGGCACCCCGACGACGGCCGCCTCGCGGACGGCGGGGTGGGTGTAGAGGACGTCCTCGACCTCGCGGGGCCACACCTTGAAGCCCGACGCGTTGATCATGTCCTTCTTGCGGTCGACCACATAGAGCCAGCCCTCGCGGTCCATGAAGCCGATGTCGCCGGTCCGCAGTTCGCCGCCGGGCAGCGCGTCGGCGGTGTCCTCCGGGCGCCGCCAGTAGCCGGGTATCACCTGCGGGCCGCGCACCACGATCTCGCCCTGTTCGCCGAAGGGGACGTCCGCGCCCTGGTCGTCGACGACGCGGACGAGGGTGTCGGCGCCGGGCACCCCGACGGCGAGGGTGCCGGAGACGGGGTCGACCGGGGCCTCGAGGCCGGGCAGGACGGCGGCGCAGGGGGCGGTGCACTCGGTGAGCCCGTAGCCGTTGTGGAGGTACGGGCCGAGGGTGGCGCGGAACTGCTCGACCAGCGCGGGGGGCAGCGGTGCCCCGCCCGAGGAGATCATGCGGAAGGACGAGAAGTGGTCCCGGCCGACTCCCTCCTGGGCCATCAGGGCCATGAACGCGGTGGCCGGGCCCACGGTGTAGGCGGGTCGGTGCTCCAGGAACGCGTCGAGGACGACGCCGGGTTCGAAGCGGTAGGCGAGCGCGAGCGTCCCGGCCCCGGCGAGGCAGGCCGCGAGCTGGGCGACCATGCCGGTGATGTGGAACAGCGGGGCGAGGGCGAAGTAGGTACAGCCCTCGGGCAGTCCGGCACCGGTGCGCTGCCGCTCGGCGTTGTGGCAGACGTTGCCGTGGGTGTTCATGGCGCCCTTGGGACGGCCGGTGGTGCCCGAGGTGTAGCTGATGAGTGCGATGTCGTCGGGGCCGAGGTCGATGCCCTCGGGCGCCGCGGCACCGGAGCGGGCCACGGTCAGGAGGTCCTCGGCGTCCTCGGGCACCGGCAGCCGGCCGCCGCGCAGCACGCGGGTGTCGTCGCGGGTCTGGAGGCCGGCCTCACAGGCCGTGAGGACGGTCCGGACGGGCGAGGAGTCCGCCGCTTCCCGCAGCCGCTCCACCCAGGCGCGGTCCGCGCAGACCAGGGCGGTGGCCCCGGCGTCGTGCAGGATGTGCGCGGCCTCCGCCGTCCTGTACATGGGATTCAGGGGGACGACGGTGCCGCCGGCTTTCCAGATGCCGAGGACGGCGAGGACGAAGTGCGGGGAGTTCTGCAGCATGACCGCCGCCCGGTCGCCGCGCAAGAAGCCACGCGCGGCGAGGTGGCCCGCGATCGCGTCGGACAGCTCGTCGGCCCGGCGGTAGGTGAGCCGCCCGTCGAAGTAGGCGAGCGCGTGCCGGTCGGGGGCGCGCCGCACGGCGTCCCGGAAGGCGTGCGGCACGCTCGGCGGCGGCTGGACGGGCGCCCGCTGTGCCTCGCTGAGCAGGGAGAGCCAGGGCTTGTCCGCGTAGGAGTCCGGTACGGCCCGCGCCGTCGGGGCACGGCCTGAGTGGCGCGGTGAGGAGGGGTTCGCTGTCATCGTGGGGTGCCGCCCTTTCCGTGGCTTCTCCGGCCGCCTCCGCGGCTATACGCGATCGGGGTCCGGGGCCTGTTCGAGCTTGCGCTGAAGGTGGTTCATGCCGTCGAGCCAGCGGTCGGGGTCGGCGGCCCGCGCGGTGTAGTAGTCCGCGACCTCCGGGTGCGGGAGGATGAGGAAACGGTCGGTGGCCATGCCCTCGAACAGGGCGTCCGCGACCCGCTCGGGCTCGATGGCGGTGGGCGCGAGCAGCAGGTCCCCGGCCGCTCCGGTGCCGCGCAGCATGTCCGTCCGGACGCCTTGCGGGCAGATCGCGTGGACGGCGATGCCGCGGTGCCGGTAGGTGAGGGAGAGCCATTCGGCGAAGGCGTACGCCGCGTGCTTGGAGACGCTGTAGGGCGCCGAGCCGACCATGGTGAGCAGCCCGGCGGCGGAGACGGTGGCGACGAAGCGCCCGCTGCCGCGCTCCAGCCACGCGGGGAGCAGCTCGCGGCTCGCCCGTACGTGCGCCATGACGTTGACGTCCCAGGAGGCGACCCACTCGTCCTCGTCCGCCTCGGGGCCGCCGGTGGCGGCGACGCCGGCGTTGGCGCAGTAGACGTCGATCACCCCGCCCAGCGCCTCGCGGGCGGCGGGGAGGATCTCCGAGGCGTCACCGGGGACGGCCTTGGCGCCGATCTCCGCGGCGACGGCCGCGGCCTTGGCGGCGTCGAGGTCGTTGACGACGACGCGGGCGCCTTCGGCGGCGAACCGACGGGCGAGGGCGGCGCCTATGCCGCCGCCCGCTCCGGTGACCACAACTCCCGCGTCCCGCACGGTGTTCACGTTCGTGTCTCCCTCGGTCTCGGTGCCCGGCCGCCTCGGCCGCGTGCGCAGACTAACCAGTCGGTATGTGGCAGCGGAAGAGCACATCGCGCCGCGGGGACGGGTGCGGACGGGATCGCCGGGTTTCGGCTGGGCCCAGCCACATCAAGCCTGTCCGGCGATTGAGGACACAGCACAGCAGCCCGTCCGGCGATCGAGGACACCGCCGCGCAGCGGAGGTGCACATCGGCCGGGCCCAGCCGCAGGCGAAAGGCTGGACAGGCCCTCTTGACGGCGGGACGATGCGCGTCACATCTGACCGGCACAGGGGGACTGGGCATGGCGGGCACACGGGTGGAGCCTTACTGGGAACTGACTTTCGACGCGGACGGCGACGTCCACACCGGCGAGCGGGACGGCCTGGTGGCAGGGGCCGGGCGGGAGCGGCTCACCGATCTGGTGATCTTCGCGCACGGCTGGAACAACGACCGGCCGAGGGCGACCGGGCTCTACCGGCGCTTCTTCGCCCCGTTCCCGGCCCTCGTCGACGGGGCCGCCGGGGCCGACGGAGCCGAGGTGCGCATGGGCTACGGCGGCGTGATCTGGCCATCGATGCGGTTCGCCGACGAGCCCGTCCCCGACTTCCCGGAACGGGCGCTCGCGACCACCGTCACCGGGCCGCCCATGCTCGACGCCGCCACCCGGCAGGCGCTGACCACGGTCTTCCCCGGGAGCGAGGAGACGGTGGCCCGGCTCGCGGAGCTGCTCGAGCGGCGACCCGAGGCCCCGGAACCGCTGGCGGAGTTCACCGGCCTCGTCCGCGCGCTCGTCACGGCGGATCCCTCGGATCAGGGAGGCGCGGGCCTCGTCCCGGACCTGGAGGGCGAGAGCGAACCCACCGTGCTCGCCGGGGACCCGGAGGTGGTGTGCGCGGCCTTCGCCGACGCCCTGGCGGGCGGCGAGACGCCGGCCGGGCTGTTCGGCGGTGGCTGGAAGAAGCTGTGGAAGGGCGCCCACGAGCTGCTGCGCCAGGCCTCGTACTACACGATGAAGCGCCGGGCCGGCACGGTGGGCGAGCGGGGCCTCGGCCCCGCGCTCGGGGTGCTCGCCCGCTCCGCGCCCGACCTGCGGGTGCATCTGGTCGGGCACAGCTTCGGCGCCCGGCTGATGGCCTTCGGGCTGCGCGGGCTGCCGGAGGAGGCCGCGGTGTCCTCCCTGACGCTGCTCCAGGGTGCCTTCTCGCACTACGCGTTCTCCTCCCGGCTGCCCTTCGACAGCCGCCGCGGCGGTGCGCTGAAGGGCGCGTACCGCCGGGTGCGGGGGCCGGTGGTGTGCGTCCACTCGCGGCACGACACGGCGCTCGGCGTGATGTACCCCCTCGCGTCCCGGCTGGCCCGGGACGCGGACTCGGTGCTGGGGATCGACAACACCCGGTGGGGCGCGATGGGCTATGACGGCATCCAGGCCGTGGACGGCTCCGCGCGGGTCTCGCTCGCACGGGCGCTGGACGGCGGGCTGCCCGACGAGGGCTGCGCGAGCGTCGACGCGTCGGCGGTCGTCTCGCGCGGCGGGCCGCCGTCCGGAGCGCACAGCGACATCTGTCACGACGAGCTGGCGCGGCTGATCCTGCTGGCCGGCCGCATCGGCGGCTGAACACGGCCCACGGCTGGCGGCTGACGGCCCGTGGCTGACGGAGGGTGAGGATCCGCCACCTTCGCGGATCCTCACATCTGTGCGCGCGATGGGGGTAGCAGAGCGGAGTCGGCCGCGTCAGGGCGTCCGATGGATCCGAATGGCGATGAGTTACGTCCCTTCCATGTCGATCCGAGTCCGCGCTGTCGGAGGTGGGATGCAGTGGCAGGTTTCAGAGCACTCGCACGAGAGGTGCGCAATCCACGGAACACGATCGCGCTGCGACGGACCTCTCTGCGCAAATGTCTCGAACGTTTCGCCCCCTACGGGCACCGGGCGACCTGGCACCACCTGTGCGCCCGGGCAGGACTGGCCCCCGACGACCGCGCACCCGACCCCGAGCTGCTGATCGCGGCACTGGAGGAACTGGAGGAGGCCCGGGAGCTCTGGCTGGCCTACGAGGTCGAGTTCGCCGGCCGGCGCAGGCGCGAGAAGCACGACGGCATCCGGCAGCCCAGCGCCGTCGACGACTGGCACCGCAACACGTGGGGCGGCTGTGACATCGTGCCGTGCGCGAGCCCCACGTTGTTCCCGAGCGCGCGCCTCGCCGAGGTACTGCGCCGCATGATCACCGCCATGGAGTCCGGACCCGGGGACGCCTGCCCGGTCTGCTCGCAGGAGCGGATCGAGTGGCGCACCGACCTGGAGCGCTACCCGCTGGCGGGACCCGTCTGCACGGACTGCGGCATCGTGGTGCCGGTGCCCGTGCTCACCACGGACGCGCTGGCCGCGGCCAGGAGGTACGCCTACGCGGCCCGGTACGCCGCGGTGTGAGGGCCTGCCCGTCGCGCGCCCGGGCAGGCACGGGCGCGCCGCCCGAGGCGATCAACGGCTGATCGCCTCGGGACCGGTGGCAAGGCCCGGACCTCAGGCCCCGGGCTCGGCGCACCGCCGGGACGAGGCGTTCCGCTTCGGCGTCCCGGCCCCGACGGCCTTCTCCGCCTGACCTGCCTTCTCTGCCACGCGTGCTTTCTCCGAGGTGGCCGACCTGTCGGCCTTGTCGGCCACGGCGAGCAGGACCGAGCCGCTGCCATAGCCGCCGAAGCGGTCCTCCGGGTTGGACAGCGCGCACTTGTCGAGCGAGAGGCAGCCGCAGCCGATGCAGTCGGCGAGGCGGTCGCGCAACTGATTGAGCTGCGCTATTCGCTGGTCCAGCTCCGAGCGCCACAGCTCGGACATCCGGGCCCAGTCCTCGCGGTTGGGGGTGCGCTCGTCGGGCAGCTCGGCGAGCGCCTCACGGATGGTGGCGAGCGGGATGCCCACGCGCTGCGCGGCGCGGATGAAGGCGACCCGGCGCAGGGCGTCCCGCTCGTAGCGGCGTTGGTTGCCGGAGGTGCGGCGGCTGCTGATCAGGCCCTTGGACTCGTAGAAGTGCAGCGCGGAGACGGCCGCGCCGCTGCGCGCGGACAGCTGGCCGACGGTGAGTTCGTGAACCTTCGTGGAAATCTGCGGCACGGCTCAAGACCTTACGTCAACACGGGGCGTTGACACCGGGAGAGCCGCCCCACATGCTGAGCAAGCGCTTGGACACTCTGTGTGGGAGGCACGTGGATGACGGAGCCCCGGATCTTCACCTCGCTGGACGACCTGCGGGCCGCGGTCGGTGCGGAACTCGGCCCGAGCGACTGGCTCGAGGTGGACCAGAAACGGATCGACCTCTTCGCCGAGGCGACCGGCGACCATCAGTGGATCCATGTGGACCCGGACCGGGCGGCGGCCGGCCCCTTCGGGGCGACCATCGCGCACGGCTATCTGACGCTCTCGCTGCTGCCGTCCCTCGTGCCGCTGCTGATGCGCGTCGAGAACGTCCGCATGGGCATCAACTACGGCGTGAACAAGGTCCGCTTCCCCTCCCCCGTGCCGGTCGGCTCACGGCTGCGGGCCACGGCGAGGATCGCCGGTGTGTCGGAGGTGAAGGGCGGGGTGCAGCTGGTGACGGCGGTGACGATCGAGCGCGAGGGCGGCGACAAGCCGGTGTGCGTGGCGGAGTCGGTGAGCCGCTTCCACCTCTGAGGCCCGCTGGGGGAGTTCCGCTCCCCGGCCGCCCCGGGGCACCTCACTCCTGGCCCGCGTACCCCACCATGCGCAGGACCAGCCCCGCGTACAACTCGCCCACCTCGTCCGGGGTGCGCTTGCCGTCCGCGTTGAACCAGCGGGCGACGTCGATGCACAGCGACAGCACGGCGAGGGTGGTGCCGCGCACGTCCGGGACGTCGAAGTCGCCCGCCGCCACGCCGTCCTCGATGATGGCGCGGACGGCGGCGTCCGAGGCGCGGCGCAGCCCGACGATCTCCTCGTGGTGCTCCTCGCCGAGCGCCCCCAGTTCGTACTGCACGACCCGGGCGGTGGTGTGGTGCTCCGCGTGCCAGCGGACGAAGCTCCGTACGGCTTCGGCGAGCCGCTCGGCGGGGCTGCCCCCGCCCTCCCGGGCACGGCGGAGGATGTCGAGCGCGAGCCGGTGGCCGACGCCGCTGATCTGGTAGAGCAGCTCTTCCTTGGTCTTGTAGTGGATGTAGAGCGCGGCGGGGCTCATGCCGGCCCGGCCGGCGATGTCCCGGGTGGTGGTGGCGTGATAGCCGCGCTCGGCGAAGGCCTGGACGGCCGCGGTCACCAGCCGCCGGGCGGCATCGGGTGTGACGTCGGCCCACTCCTCGGCCCGCTTCGCCTCCGCGCCCATCGCACGCCCCGCTCTCCCGGCCCGCCACGGGCCTGTTCCGACAGAACGAACACCATACCGCGAAGGTGAGCAAGCGCTTAGGGTACGGACGGGCCGTGTCCGGGAATCGTGCCGGCGCGGCGCGGCGACTACCCCGCTTCGGGGAACACCACCAGCGCCCGGCCGCCGCGGCCCGCGAGCATGGCGTCGAAGGCGGCGGGGATGCCGTCGAGCCCGATCCGCTCGGTGACCAGGGCGGAGAGGTCGAGCCGCCCGGCGCGCACATGTCCGGCGATGACGGGCAGGTCCCGTGCCGGGTCGCTGTTGCCGTAGACACAGCCCGACAGCGTGCGCCCGAAGTGGAAGAGTTCCAGGGCGGAGAAGGTGACCCGCTGGTCCTTGCCGCCGATGCCCACGACGGTGGTGCGGCCGCCCCGGCGCGTGGCCGACCAGGCCGTACGGATCGTGTCGGCCCGGCCCACGCACTCGATGGCGACGTCCGCGCCGTGGCCGCCGGTGAGTTCACGGATCCGCTTGGCCGTCGTGTCGTCCGCGACGAGGAAGTCGGTGGCCCCGGCGGCGCGGGCCAGTTCCTCCTTCCGCGGTGACACGTCGACGGCGACGATCGTCCCGGCGCCGGCGAGGCGCGCCGACTGGAGGGTGGCCAGTCCCACGCCACCGGCCCCGAACACCACGACGGACTCGCCCGCCCGCACCCGGGCGCTGTGGTGCACCGCGCCGTAGCCGGTCAGTACCGCGCACCCCAGCAGCGCCGCTTCCACCAGGGGCACGCCCTCGGGCAGGGGCAGCACGGCGCTCGCCCGGACGACGGTCTCCTCGGCGAAGACCGCGGTGCCCAGGCCCGGGTAGAGCGAGGAGCCGTCGGCGGCGAGCGTGGCGTACGGGACGGTGGCGGTGGACCCGGCGTCGGCGCACAGCCAGGGCTCGCCGAGTCCGCACAGGTGGCAGTCACCGCAGGACGGCGCCCAGTTGAGGACGACGTGGTCGCCGGGCACCACATGGGTCACGCCCTCGCCGACCTCGGTCACCGTGCCCGCGCCCTCGTGGCCGAGGACGGCGGGCACGGGCTGGCGCAGCGTCCCGTCGGAGAGGGAGAGGTCGGAGTGGCAGACCCCGGCGGCGGCGAGCCGGACCCGCACCTGTCCGGGTCCGGGCGGCGGCAGCTCGATCCCGGCGATCCGGAGCGGGGCACCCACGGCGGACAGTACGGCGGCACGGATCATGACGGGCCTTCCCTCACCTCTACGTCGGCTCGACCGGGGCCGGTGGCGACCGGTCGGGTCAGAACTGCAGGGACTTCGTCTGCAGGAACTCCGCCAGGCCGTGCGCGCCCAGTTCGCGGCCGATGCCCGACTGCTTGTGGCCGCCGAAGGGCGCGAGCAGGTTGAAGCCGCCGCCGTTGATGTCGACCTGTCCGGTGTCCATGCGCCGGGCGAAGGCGGCGGCCGTGGCGTCGTCGGCGGCCCAGACGGCCCCGCCCAGGCCGTAGACGGTGCCGTTGGCGATGCGGGCCGCCTCGTCCTCGTCGGTGTACTTGATGAAGGAGAGGACCGGGCCGAAGATCTCCTCCTGCGCGATCGTCATCTCCGGGGTGACGTCGGCGAAGACGGTCGGGCGCACGAAGTAGCCCTTCTCGCGGCCCTCCGGGACGTCGGAGCCGCCCGCGACGAGCCGCGCGCCTTCCGCGACGCCCCGGTCGATGTAGCCGCGGACGCGGGCGTGCTGGGCGGCGTTGACGAGCGGGCCGAGGCGGACGTCCGGGTCGGCCGGGTCACCGGGGGTGTACGCGGCGACGGCCTCGGCGGCGAGGGCGACCGCCTCCTCGTAGTCGTCGGCGTGGACGAGCGTGCGCGTCCACGCGTTGCAGGACTGGCCGGTGTTGCGGCAGACGTCGGCGACGTTCGCGGCGACGGCCTTGGCCAGGTCCGCGCCGGGCAGGATGACGTTCGCGGACTTGCCGCCCAGTTCGAGGGTGACACGCTTGACGGCCGCGCCGGCGATGGCGCCGATCCGCTTGCCGACCGCCGTCGATCCGGTGAAGGAGACGAGGTCGACGTCGGGGTGTTCGGCGAGCGCCTGGCCGGCCACGGCGCCGAGCCCGGTGACGAGGTTGAAGACGCCCGCCGGGATCCCGGCGGCGGCCACGCACTCGGCGAAGAGCCGGGCGGTGAGCGGGGTGTCCTCGGCGGGCTTGAGGACGACCGTGCAGCCCGCTGCGAGGGCGGGGGCGACCTTCACGACGACCTGGTGGAGCGGGTAGTTCCAGGGAGTGATGGCGCCGACGACGCCGACCGGCTCGTGCAGGACCGTCGAGTTGCCGATCTTCTCCTCGAAGGGGTGGGTCGCGGCGAGTTCCGCGCAGGAGCCGGTGACGGCGATCGGCAGACCGGTGTGGACCCGCTGCGCGAAGCGGGCGGGCGAGCCGAGTTCGGCGACGACGGTGGCGGCGATCTCCTCGCGGCGGGCGTCGAGCGCGTCACGCAGGGCGGCGAGGTGCCGCCCCCGCTCGGCGGGCGGGGTGGCGGACCAGCCGGGCAGGGCCGCGCGGGCGGCCCGTACGGCGGCGTCCACGTCCTCGGGCGTACCGGCCGGGACGGTGCCGATGACCTGCTCGTCGGCGGGGTTGACGACCTCGATGGTCTCGGGTCCGGCCGCGGGCCGCCACTCGCCGTCGATGAACATCCCGTCGTGCGCGATCACTGGCCGTCTCCTCGGTATCGGGGCAGGGCCGCGGGCGGCCACACCTTCGCGCGCCCGTTCGATGCCCGTGCGCGCCTCACGCTAACGCCGAAGGCTTTCGGTACGCCAGGGGACGGTGCGGTGCGCTTGGGCGCGGGCTCCGGGTCGTGTGTCGTCCGCACCGCCGCTGCGCGGCGGTGTCCTCAATCTCCCCCAGCTACCGCTGGGAGGTGCCCCCAGCAGGCTGCATTTCGCAGCCTGTCCGGCGATTGAGGACGCGCCCGCAGGGCACCTGCAGCCGAGACCCCTAGATGATGCCGAACAGCAGTCCCGCGCCGAGGACGACGAGGGAGGTGAGCGCCGCCCATTTGACGGTGAACCGGGTGTGGTCGCCGAACTCCACCTTCGCCATGCCCACGAGCACATAGACGGCGGGCACGAGCGGGCTCGACATGTGCAGGGCCTGGCCGACGAGCGAGGCCCGGGCGATCTCCAGCGGGGAGACCCCGTGGGCGGCGCCCGCCTCGGCGAGGATCGGCACGATGCCGAAGTAGAAGCCGTCGTTGGACATGAAGTACGTGAACGGGATCGACAGGACGCCGGTGACGAGGGCCATGTGCGGGCCCATCGCGTCGGGGACGGAGTCGACGACCGTACGGGCCATCTCCTCGACCATGCCGGTGCCGGTCAGCACCCCGGTGAAGACGGCGGCGGCGAAGACCATTCCGGAGACGTTGAGGACGTTCTCGGCGTGGGCCGCGATGCGGGCCTTCTGGTCGGGCATGTGCGGGAAGTTGACGGTCAGGGCGATGGCGGCGCCGAGCAGGAAGAGCACCGGGATGGGCAGCGTCTGGAGGATCAGGAGGGTGAGCAGCGCGACGGTCAGCGCCGCGTTGAACCAGTACAGGCGCGGTCGCAGGGTGGCGCGACGGGGGTCGAGGATCTCGGAGGAGGCGTCAGCTTCCTGGGAGCCGCCCTGGCTTTCGTCCAGGGAGCCGTCGGCCGGACCGGTCGTCGCGCCGCTCGCCGTGGAGCCGCCGCCGGCCGGGGCCGCCTTGCGGGCCGGGGCGTCGCCCGCGCCGGCCGAGCCGATCAGCGCCTGCTCGGGCTCCGGTTCGCCGTCGGGCCGGCCCAGGGCCTGCTCCAGCGTCAGGACGCCGAGCCGCTTGCGCTCCCGCAGCCCGAGGACGTACGCGAGGCCGATGACGAAGAGCAGGCCCACGGCCAGCGCCGGGATCATCGGGACGAAGATGTCGCCGGCGTCGAGCTTGAGCGCGGTGGCGGCGCGGGCGGTCGGGCCGCCCCAGGGCAGGGTGTTCATGACGCCGTTGGCCATGGCGGCGACACCGGTCATGATGACCAGGCTCATCTTGAGGCGGCGGTAGAGCGGCACCATCGCCGAGACGGTGATCATGAAGGTGGTGGAGCCGTCCCCGTCGAGCGAGACGATCGCGGCGAGCACCGCGGTGCCGACGACCACCCGCATCGGGTCGGCCTTGCAGAAGCGCAGGATGCCGCGGACGATCGGATCGAAGAGCCCGACGTCGATCATCACGCCGAAGTAGACGATGGCGAACATCAGCATGGCGGCCGTCGGCGCCAGGGAGCCGATGCCCTTGAGTACGTAGTCGCCGAGGTGGGAGCCCTTGCCCACCAGGACGCAGAACAGCGCTGGGACGATCACCAGCGCCGCCATGGGCGACATCTTCTTCAGCATGATCAGCACCAGGAAGGTGGCGATCATGCCGAAGCCCAGGATGGTCAGCATGCGGGTACCTCACGTTCGCCTTTGAACTCCACCGCGGGACGGCGGTCCTGGTGACGCTAAGTGGGCAAACTTTGGGTCACAAGGCCTTGACACCTGCGCAATACGAGCAGAACCCCAGGTCAAGGGGTTGTTGCGAGCGGAGCGAGGGTGACCGGAGTGACGCGCACCGGATAGCCGTTGAGCACGGCGGTGCCGGAGAGCGGGTCGAGGCGGGTGCCGTCGGACAGCGCGTTGACGTTCACGCCCGGGGTGCCGGCCGCGACCGACAGCCGGGTGCCCGGCCGGTCGTGCCCCCAGCCGTGCGGCAGGCTGACCACGCCCCGGCGCACCGTGTCGGTGATCTCGACCGGCGCCTCCACCGTGCCGCCGTCGCCCGTGACCCGCGCGCCGCCGCCGTCGAGCAGCCCCAGCCGCGCGGCGTCCTCGGGGTGGACCTGGAGGGTGCAGCGGTTGCTGCCGCCGGTCAGGGCGGGGACGTTGTGCATCCAGCTGTTGTTGGAGCGCAGATGGCGCCTGCCGACCAGGACGAGGGAGTCCGGTGACGCGGCGCTCTCCTCGAGGGAGCGTCGCAGCCGGAGCGTCTCACTCACGAGGGGTTCGGGGCACAGCTCGATCTTCCCGCTGCGGGTCCGCAGCAGCTCGGGCACGCGCGGGGTGAGCGGCCCCAGATCGATGCCGTGCGGGTGGGCGAGCAGCTTCTCCAGCGTCAGACCGTGCGGGTCGGCGCCGAAGCCCTCGCCGTAGGGGCCCAGGCGCAGCATCAGGTCGAGCCGTCGCTCGGCGCCCGTCAGTCCGGTGAGGCGCTCGGCGAGGGCGGCGGGGTCGTGGCCGTGCACCGGGGAGAGCGGGTCGGTGACGGCCTTGCCCAGGGTGCGGGTGATGACGGAGGTGTCGACCGAGCGGTGGTCGGCGCCCGGGTGGCCGCCGGCGCACAGGACGAGCCGGGCGAGGATCTCGGCCTCGTCGGGGCGGTCGTCGCCGAGGGGGACCGGCGGCCGGGTGTAGCGCACCTGGTTGCGGACGGCGAAGGCGTTGAAGGTGAAGTCGAAGTGGGCGCTGCGGCTGGGCGGGGGCGGCGGCAGGACGACGTGCGCGTGGCGGGCGGTCTCGTTGAGATAGGGGTCGACGCTGACCATGAAGTCGAGCCCGGCCAGGGCCCGGTCGAGCCGGTCGCCGTTCGGCGCGGAGAGCACCGGGTTGGCGGCGATGGAGACGAGCGCCCGGACCTGCCCCTCCCCCGGTGTGTCGATCTCCTCAGCCAGCGCGGCGACAGGCAGTTCCGACTTCGCCTCGGGGTGTCCGCCGACCCGGCTGTGCCAGCGGCCGAGGGCGAAGCCCCGGCCCGGCCGGGGCGGGCGGGGCGCGGCGGCGGTGGCGGAGAGCGGGAACATCGCGCCGCCCGGCCGGTCGAGGTTGCCGGTGAGGATGTTGAGTACGTCGATCAGCCAGCTGGTGAGCGTGCCGAAGGTGACGGTCGTGCTGCCGATGCGGCCGTAGACGGCGGCGCGCGGAGCCGCGGCCAGCTCGCGGGCGAGGGCGCGGATCTCCTCGGCGGGCACGTCGCACGCCCCGGCCACGGCTTCGGGGGTGAAGTCCCCGGCCAGTCGCCGCACTTCCGCCACGCCCGTGACGTGCGCGTCGAGCGGGCCGGGGCGCACGAGACCGTCCGCGAAGAGCGTGTGGACGACAGCGAAGAGCAGCAGCGCGTCGGCGCCGGGCCGGATCGCCACGTGCCGGTCGGCGAGGGCGGCGGTGCGGGTGCGGCGCGGGTCGATCACGACGAGCCGTCCGCCGCGCCGCCGGAGCGCCTTGAGGCGGCCGGGGAAGTCCGGGGCGGTGCACAGGCTGCCGTTGGAGTCGAGCGGGTTGGCCCCGATCATCAACAGATGGTCGGTGCGGTCCAGGTCGGGCACGGGCACCGCCATCGCGTCGCCGTAGAGCAGCCCGCTGGAGACGTGCTTGGGCATCTGGTCGAGCGTGCTCGCGGTGAAGACGTTGCGGCTGCCCAGTGCCCCGATCAGGAGCGGCGGGTAGAGCGCCCCCGCCATGGTGTGCGCGTTGGGATTGCCGAGGACGGTGGCCACGGCCTGCGGCCCGTACTCCTCGACGACCGGGCGCAGTCCGCGCGCGACCGCGGCGAACGCCTCGTCCCAGCCCGTCTCCCGCAGCTGTCCGTCGTGGCGCACGAGGGGGCGGGCGAGCCGGTCCGGGTCGGCGTCCAGCTCGCCGAAGGCGGCGCCCTTGGGGCAGACGAAGCCCCGGCTGAAGACGTCGGCGCGGTCGCCTCGGGCGCCGGTCACGCGCCCGCCCTCCAGCGTGAGGGTCAGCCCGCAGGTGGCCTCGCACAGCGGGCAGATCCGCAGGGCACTCGCCGGGCCGGTCGGGGCGCTGCTGTGGGGTCGGCTCATCGGTCCCTCCCGGGGACGGCGGCGGTGACGCTCGGTCGGGCCGACCCTACCGACCGGTATCTCTCGCCTGTCCGGCGGATCCTCGGCTGCGGACCATCTGTGCCGCCTGCGGCGGGCGAGCGCCCTGCGGGCGCGTCGGCCATCTCCCCGGTTACCGCTGGAAGGCGCCCCCAGCGGTAGCCGGGGGAGATTGAGGACACCGTCGCGCAGCGGAGGTGCCCAGCGACACGACCCGCCGCGCCCGCGCTCCCGCGCGTCGGTGAACTGATCCATTGACGCGCCCGGCCAGGAATCCTACGGTCTTCCATAGGAATCCACCGGCAGCGGGAGCACGCGATGAGCGGTACGGACAACGAGCAGGCGCGCAAGACGGCCGAAGGGCTGGTCCACTCGTCCGGCTTCGGCAACGAGCACAGCACCGAAGCCGTCCCCGGGGCCCTGCCGCACGGCCGCAATTCACCGCAGCGGGCACCGCTGGGGCTGTACGCGGAGCAGCTGAGCGGCAGCGCGTTCACCGAGCCCCGGCACAGCAACCAGCGCTCGTGGCTCTACCGGATCCGCCCGTCCGCGGCCCACCCGCCGTTCACCCGGATCGACAACGGCGGCCTGCGCAGCGCGCCGTTCACCGAGACCGTCCCGGACCCCAACCGGCTGCGCTGGGACCCGCTGCCCGAGCCGGCCCCGGGCACGGACTTCCTCGCCGGGCTGTGGACCCTCGGCGGCAACGGCGACGTCACCCAGCGCACGGGCATGGCCGTGCACCTCTACGCCGCCAATGCCTCGATGTCCGACCGGGTGTTCAGTGACGCCGACGGCGAGCTGCTGATCGTCCCCCAGCGCGGCGGGCTGCTGCTGCGCACCGAGTTCGGCCTGCTGCGCGCCGAGCCCGGGCATGTGGCGCTGATCCCGCGCGGGGTGCGTTTCCGGGTGGAGCTGCTGGACCCCGAGGCCCGCGGTTACGTCTGCGAGAACTACGGCCGCCCGTTCGTCCTCCCCGACCTCGGCCCGATCGGTGCCAACGGTCTGGCCAACGCCCGTGACTTCCTCGCGCCCGTCGCCGCCTTCGAGGACGTCGAGCGCCCCGTCCAGGTGATCAACAAGTTCTGCGGCAACCTCTGGTCGGCGACGTACGGCCACTCCCCGCTGGACGTCGTCGCCTGGCACGGCAACCTCACCCCGTACGTCTACGACCTGCACCGCTTCAATGTGATCGGCACGATCAGCTACGACCACCCCGACCCGTCGATCTTCACGGTCCTCACCTCGCCGTCCGACACCCCGGGCCTGGCCGGCGTCGACTTCGTGGTCTTCGCACCGCGCTGGCTCGTCGGCGAGGACACCTTCCGGCCGCCGTACTTCCACCGGAACGTGATGAGCGAGTACATGGGGCTGATCGAGGGCGCGTACGACGCGAAGACCGCCGGCAAGGGGGGATTCGTCCCGGGCGGCGGCTCGCTGCACAACATGATGTCCGCGCACGGCCCGGACCGGGACACCTTCGACAAGGCGAGCGCGGCCGAGCTGCGGCCGCAGAAGGTGGACGACGGGCTGGCGTTCATGTTCGAGACGCGCTGGCCGGTGACGGCGACCGAGCAGGCGCGGACCGCGGGGCACCTGCAGAAGGGGTACGACGAGGTGTGGCAGGGTCTGGAGCGCCATTGGGGCTCCGGGGCGTGAGCCCCGGCAGGACCCAGCCGTCAGTGCCGCAGTAGAGCCGGAGTTCCCGTGACCACCTTCGCCCCCGACTCCCTCGCGCTCAACCGCAAGCTGCCGCTCTGGTACCAGGTGTCGCAGTCCCTGCGCGCCTCGATACTCGGGCGCCGCCCGCACGACCCGCTGCGGCTGCCCACCGAGGACGCCCTCGCCGAGCACTACGGCGTCAGCGTGCTCACCATGCGGCAGGCGCTCAAGGAGCTGGAGGCGGAGGGGCTGATCAGCCGCCACCGCCGGCGCGGCACCTTCATCGAGCCGAGCGCCCGGCGCGGCTCGCCGGTGCGGCTGCTCGGCTCGGTGGACACGATCGTGGCCCAGCAGTCCGGCGAGCGCACGGCCGTGCTCGGCCACGGCCCGGTGCCGGTCCCCGCCGACCTGGCCGAGTACTTCCCGGACATCGACGAGGCGGTGGCCTACCGGCGGCTGCGCTGCGACGAGGAGTCGGGCGAGCCGACGAACTGGGCGGAGAACCTCGTCCGCCCCGAGCTGGCCGAGCGCATCGACCTCGCGGACCTCGCCCGCTGGCCGATGACGAAGGTGCTGCGCGACGCGGTCGGGGTGCGCATCAGCCGCATCACCGACACCGTCGAGGCGCGCCTGGCGGACCCGGAGACGGCCCGGCTGCTCCAGGTGCCGCTGCTCAGCCCGATCCTGCACTACACGGGCGTCACCTACGACGAGACCGGCCGCGCGGTCGACGTCGCGCGCATCCGCTACCGCGGCGACCGGTTCTCCTTCACCGTCACCCTCGAAACGGAAACGGAAACGGAAACGGAAACGGAAACGGAAACGGAAACGGAAACGGAAACGGAAACGGAAGCGGACTGACGGACGGGCTCACGGCCGGGGCCGCGCAGGGCCGGTCCGCGCTGCGCCGGTGGGGCCGGGCACACCGAAGCGCCGACGGTCGACCCCGGGGAAAAGGGGTGCGGCCGTCGGCGCTGTGCCGGGTGGTGGGGCTGCCGGGCTCCGAGGTTCGGGGGCCGGGCCCCGGGTCAGCTGTGGTTGCCGAACAGCGAACGGCGAAGCCGTCGCAGCGGTGCGAACAGCGAGACCCTGGCGGTCCGGCTCTGCTTGGTACGCGTGCGGTCACGCGCGGTCAGCTCGCGCATCAGCACCGTCGCGCCCTCCACCTCACGCTGCGGCAGGGCGGGCCCGCCCAGCACGGCGAGATGGCGGTCGAGACGCGCGCTGGTGGCGCCGTTTCCGCAGTTGATGGCAGGCACACGTGGCCTGCCGCGCATTGCTATCTGATCCATTTGAGACTCCCCACCCGTACGAGGCACCCGGCCCAGGCAGAGTAACCCTATCGCCCCATCGCGTCACCCGCGCATCGGGAGCCCGGATTCACCACCCCGTCAAGGGCGTTGACGGCCCTGGCGCGAACCTGCTGTCACGGAGGGCGAGTTGACGGGGCGAAAGCAGTGACGAACCGGCGGTAATCACACTCCGTTGTGGGGTATTTACTCGGAATTGCCCCCTTGCGGGGGCGGAGCCGGTGACCAGGGGAAACGGCCGGGAAGGGCGGGTCCGGCGGCGCGCCGGCCCCGGGGAGGCCGGGGCCGGGCGACACGACGTGGTATGAGTCACGGAGGGTGAGGCCCACCGCAGGACCCGAGGCGCGGCTCGCGGCTCAGGCCGCCGAGGCGAAGACCGGCAGATAGCCGCCGGACTGTCCCGGGGCGGTGGGGTGGTACGACTCGTCGACGGGGAGCGTCACGCTGTGCAGCCACGCGTCGCCGGAGCAGATCTCGTGTCCGGCGAAGGTCGCGTTCACATCACCGAAGGCGAAGCCGTGGTCGGCGGCGCGCTTGGCCAGGACGGCGTTGATGTGGTCGGCCGCCCCGTTGATGGCGATCCGCTTCTTCTCGCTCAGGCCGCTGCTGCACCCGCCGCCGATCCGATAGAAGCGTGGATAGCCCAGCACGACGACGCGGGCGGCGGGCGCCTTGGCCTTGATCGCGGAGTAGACCGAGTCGAGCTGCCCGGGGAGGGTGCCGTCGATGTACGTACGGGCCTGGGTGACCCGGTTCAGACAGGCGCTGTCGGAGCCGAAGACGCACGTCGACATGGTGTCGGCGAATCCGGCGTCGTTGCCGCCGACGCTGATGCTGACGAGCCCGGTCGAGGGGGTGAGCGGGTCGAGCTGACGGCTGAGAACATCACCCGTTCGGGCGCCCGAGCAAGCGGTGAAGGAGAAGCTCGCGGGCGCGTTCGCGGCGGCCCAGAGCGCCGGGTAGGACTTGCTGCTGCGCTTGCAGGCGCCACTGGAGCCGATGTACCCGCCGGCCCCGACCCCTGATGAGTACGAGTCACCAAGGGCCACATAGGCGGGAGTTGAGGATCTCTCGCCCGCCTGCACGGCCCCGGCCCCGGAGAGGGCGCAGACGGCGGCGAGGACGAGCGCGGACAGCGAGCCGGTGAGCGTGGACAGTTTCATGGAACCTCCCATAGCAGGGTTTCGGCCACGTCCGTCGTAGCAGTCACCCCCGCAACAATGGAAGTGTCCATGCCAAAATCACAGCAACAGTGGTCCCATACATGGCCTTTGTGTGTCAGGTCTATGACATTCCGCTACCGGCTGCCCACCCGCGCCCAGGGGGCGGGTGTGGGAATCCGCATCCGCGTCCGCAGGGGCCCCGGTGCCGCCCGGCATCCCCCATTTGCCTCAACGGGCTTTTGGAGATACTGGGTTGACGGTGCGAGACTCTGGTGAAGAATTCACCTGACGGACAACCTCCGGTTCCATCGCGGTGCGATAACCGGAGGCCGTTTGCACGGCCTTCACATCTTGACGCGCCTCTGCCGATTGCGCGACATTGAAGCCCGGCATCCGGCGCTTCGGGGGGCAAAGTCGCCAATGCAGAACGTCACTGATCTCACGGATCCCACAGAACTCGACCACGCCGACGACCGCGTCGGAAGGAGAGCTCGGACGGCCGAGTCCCTTCCCCTGGCCGTCGGCGCCGCCGTCGCCATCGCGGGGGTCGGGGCGGTGCTGGCGCTCGCCGACATCGGCTCGCCGCTGCGTGCGCCGCTCACCCTCTTCTTTCTCGTCATGGCACCGGCGGGCGCCGTGGCGGCGGCGCTGCGCGGTCTCGATCCGCTCAGCCGCTCGGTCGTCGCGGCGGGCGGGGCGGTCGCCATCGACCTGCTGGTCGCGCAGACCATGCTCGCGCTGCACTCCTGGAGCGTGCGGGGCGGGGTGGCCGCGGTCGCGATCGTCAGCCTGCTGCTGTTCCTGCTGGCGCACGTGTGCCGGCACCGGGACGGCGCTCACCGAAGCCGGGCCGCCTGAGGTGGACATCAGGGTGTACCGACCCGGCGACCTCACGGCGGCGGACCGGGCGGCGTGGTCCGCCATGCAACGGCGCGCCGCCCTCGACGGATCGCCCCAGCTCGCGAACCCGTTTCTCGCACCGGAGTTCACCCTCGCCGTCGGCAGGTCCCGGCACGGCGCGCGGATAGCGGTCGTGCGGGAGGACGGCGAGCCGGTGGCCTTCTTCCCGTACCAGCGCAGCTCGTTGGGGGTGGGCCGGGCGATCGGCCTCGGGGTCTCCGACGCCCAGGGCCTGGTCCACCGGCCCGGATTCCAGTGGGACGCCCGCGAGTTGCTGCATGCCTGCGGGCTGTCCGTCTGGGAGTTCGACCACTTGGTGGAGGGGCAGAAGCCGTTCGAGGTGGCGGCCACCGGGGCGTTCGCCTCGCCGGTCATCGATGTGGACCAGGGCTTCGAGCGGTATCTGACGGCGCTGCGCAAACAGCGTCCGAAGTTCGTCCGCACCACGCGCGCCAAGGAGCGCAGGCTCGCCCGGAACGTCGGCGAGGTGCGGTACGTGCACGACGAACGCGATCCGGCCGTCCTGCGGACGCTGATCGGATGGAAGTCGGCGCAGTATCGAAGAACGGGGCGCAGCGACCGGTTCGCGCGCCCCTGGATCTGCCGGCTGGTCGATCAGCTCTTCCACACCCGCACCGAGTCGTTCGCGGGCCTGCTGTCGGTGCTCTACGCGGGCGGGCGGCCGGTCGCGGCGCACTTCGGGCCGCGCTCACGGACGGTGCTGTGCTGCTGGTTCCCCGCGTACGACCCGGAGTTCGGGCGGTACTCCCCCGGGCTGCTGCTGCATCTGCGGATGGCGGAGGGGGCCGCCGCGGAGGGCCTGGGCTACGTGGACCTGGGGCGGGGCGAGAAGGAGTACAAGGACCTGCTCAAGACACGTGAACTCAGCGTGTGCGAGGGGTGGGTGATGCGCCGTCACCCGGTGGCCCTCGGTCACCGCGCACGCCGGGCGCCCCTGCGGGCGCTCCGCAACGCTGTGGTGTCCCGGCCCGGTCTCTTCGAGCCGGCGGACCGGCTCCTCAAGCGCATGGGGAGCCTGCGCGAAGGTAGTTGAGGCGCACGATATTCGAATGCGCCGTCGACACAGATCACCAATACCCGACACCGCGAACGCGGCGGGAAAACACCAAAGGAGGAGTCACCGCAGGAGCTCTTGCCATACAGTCTCAAGCATCAATACCGTCGTACATCCACCCGCAACGGTCCATCATGCAAAGCGGCACTAGGGGAGGGCTCAAGCGTCGCGATGGTGTCCGGAGCGGGGCGCGGTAGGGGGTAGCCGCGCTCGGCCTTCACAGCAGTGCCGAGTCGCGTGCCGCGCGGCCGGCAACACTTGCCAACTCACCCTGCACGAACGGCGATCCGTGCCGTCCGGGGCAAGGTGAGTACCCCCTTTTCGACCCGGAAAACCACCGGACCGCTCTGGGCGGGCGGTCCACCGGACGAGAGGGAGATAGTACATGAGTTCTTTTCTGCGCCCGGCGGCCGATCAAGATCCATCGATAAGCGGTCGCTACCGCCCGGTCACCTCACATTTCGCCATCGCACCGCCGGTCAGCGTCGTCATCCCGGCGATGAACGAGGCGGAGAACCTCCCGTACGTGTTCAAGACGTTGCCCGAGTGGATTCACGAAGTGGTCCTCGTCGACGGCAATTCGACCGACGACACCGTGCAGGTCGCCCGTGACCTGTGGCCGGACGTCAAGGTCGTGGAACAGCTCGGCAAGGGCAAGGGGGACGCCCTGATCACGGGCTTCGCGGCCTGCACGGGCGAGATCATCGTCATGGTCGACGCGGACGGCTCCGCGGACGGCAACGAGATCGTCAGCTATGTCTCCGCGCTCGTCGGCGGCGCGGACTTCGCCAAGGGCTCTCGGTTCGCCAACGGGGGCGGCACTGACGACATGACTCCGATCCGGAAGCTCGGCAACCGGGTCCTGACCTCCATCGTCAATCACAAGTTCGGGGCGCGCTATACCGATCTGTGCTACGGCTACAACGCGTTCTGGAAGCGCTGCCTGGACGAACTCGCCCTGGACTGCGCGGGGTTCGAGGTGGAGACGTTGATGAACATCAGAGTGGCCAAAGCGGGGCTGCGGGTACAGGAGATTCCCAGCCATGAGTTCGTCCGCATCCACGGCACCAGCAATCTACGGGCCGTGCGCGACGGACTACGGGTGCTGCATGTGATTCTGCGTGAACATGGTGCAAAGCGACTCCGAAGCCGCCCGCCGCGGCTCGCGATCGCGCCGTCCGCGAGCCGGGGGGAGGTGTCTTGAAACCTCCACCGGCCGGGCCGGGTGGGGCGCCTGACGTTTCGGTGGTCATCTGTGTCTATACCGAGGACCGGTGGGACGACATCCTCGCGGCGGTGTCCTCGGTGCGTGATCAGTCGTGGCCCGCGCTGGAGACGCTGATCGTCGTGGACCACAATCCCGCCCTCCTGCGGCGGCTCGCCAAGACCTTCGGCGACGACGGCGCGGGGGGCGCGCCGGACCGGGTGCGGGTGCTCGCGAACGCGGGCCCCCGCGGCCTGTCGGCGGGCCGCAACACCGGGACCGCGGCGTCGACGGGCGAGGTGATCGCCTTCCTCGACGACGACGCGGTGGCCGAGCGGGACTGGCTGCGGTATTTCGCCGAGGCCTACGCCGATCCGCGGGTGATGGCGGTGGGTGGCCGGACCCTCCCCGTGTGGGAGTCCCGGCGCAGACCCGTGTGGTTCCCGGCCGAGTTCGACTGGGTCGTGGGCTGTACGTACCGGGGCTTGCCGCCCGGCCGGACCGAGGTCCGCAACGTCCTCGGCGGCAACGCCTCCTTCCGCAGGTCGGCGCTGACGGCCGTGGGCGGCTTCGCCAACGGCATCGGCCGCGACGGCAACCGGCTGCCGCTGGGCTGCGAGGAGACGGAGCTGTGCATCCGGCTGACCCGCGCCGTGCCGGACGCGGTGCTGTTGATCGACGACCGCTCGGTGATCCACCACCGGGTGCCCGCCGCCCGTGAGCGGTTCGCCTACTTCCGCACCCGCGCGTACGCCGAGGGCCTGTCCAAGGCGCTCGTGGCGCGGAGCGTGGGCGCCCGGGCGGGGCTTGCGACGGAGCGCCGGTACACCACGCGCGTGCTGCCCGCGGGCATCGCGCGCGGGGTCCGCGACGCGCTGCTCGGCCGGCCCGGGGGCGCGGGGCGGGCGGGCGCGATCGTGGCCGGCGTGGCCGCGGCAGCGGGCGGCTACGCGGTCGGCAGCGTCCGGGCGCGCCGTGGCGGCGAGCGGTTCGCGCCGGCGACCGTGCCGGGCGCCGGGATCGGCGCAGAGCCGGTGAGGGAACCCGCCACGGAACCGGCCAAGGAACCGGCCAAGGGGGGAACCGAGGCATGAACGGGGGTCCGGTTCCCATACTGATGTATCACGCGGTGGCGCACACGCCCTCGCGCGCGGCGCACGCGCTGTCGGTGTCACCGGCCGCGTTCGGCGAGCAGCTGCGGCTGCTCGCCGAACGGGGCTTTTCCCCACTGACCGCGCATCAGCTGGCATCCGCCTGGCGCGACGGCCTCGCGCTGCCCCCGCAGCCCGTTCTGATCACCTTCGACGACGGCTACGAGGGCGTGCACCGCTACGCCCTCCCGGTCCTCACCGAGTACGGCTTCACGGCCACGCTGTTCGCCTCCACGGGGTGGGTGCGCGGGGAGCACGAGACCGGTGGAGCGCTCGATCTCATGCTCACCTGGGACCAGGTCCGCGAGCTGGCCGGTGCCGGACTGGAGATCGGCGGTCACAGCCACACCCACCCGCAGCTCGACCAACTCGCCGATGACACACTGCGGTTCGAGGTGGAACGCTGCCGGGACGTACTGACACTGGAGCTCGGCAGTCCGCCGGTGTCCTTCGCCTACCCCTACGGCTATTCGAGCCGCCGGGTGCGGAGCGCCGTGCGGACGGCCGGGTTCGGCGTCTCGCTGGCCGTGGGCAACGCCCTGGCCGCGCGGCGGCAGGGGCCGTACGCACTGGAGCGCGTCACCGTGGGCCGCTCCACGACGATCGACGAGTTCGAACAACTCGTCGAGGGCCGGGGCGTCGGCCGTCACTTCGCCGGAGACCGTGCGTTGACCAAGGGTTACGCCATGGTTCGCAGAACTCGACAGATCATGAGGAAGGTAAGCGAAGTCCGTGTCTGACACGTCCACCCGGGCCGAGGAACGGGAGGCGCAGAGTCCGGTGAGCCGCAGGCTGCGGCTCCCGGGGCGCGGCGGCAGCAGTCCACTGTTCCGCAACGCCTTCGCCCTGATGCTCAATACGGGCATCAGTGCCGTCCTCGGCGTGGGCTATTGGCTGATCGCCGCCCGGTACTACACCCCCAGCGCGGTCGGCCAGGGGTCCGCGGCCATCGCCGCGATGAAGCTGCTCGCGGGGCTCACCGCGATCACCCTGACCGGGGCGCTGGCCCGCTTCATCCCCGTGGCCGGGCGGTCGACGGGCCGGCTCGTCCTCCGTACGTATGCGGGGAGTTCCGCCGTCGTCGCCGTCGCGGCCTGCGTCTTTCTGTTCACACTGGACCTCTGGGGTCCCTCCTACAGATCGCTGCACGGAGTGCTGCCCGGTCTCGGGTTCATCGTCGCCGTCGTCGCCTGGTCCCTGCTGACCCTCCAGGACGGGGTGCTGACCGGGCTGCGCAGCGCGTTCTGGGTGCCGGTGGGCAATACGGTGTTCTCCGCGGCGAAGCTGGCGCTGCTGGTGGCGCTGGCGGCGGCGCTGCCGGGGTCCGGGGTGTTCACGTCCTGGGTCGTCTCCATCGGTGTGTCGGTGCTGCCGCTGGGCTGGCTGGTCTTCCGCCGGCTGGTGCCGCGGCACGCCCTGGCGACCGCGAAGACCGCCCGGCCCCCCAGCTACCGGGAGATGGGCCGCTTCCTCGCCGGGGACTACACCGGGTCGCTGTTCTCACTGGCCGTGGTCTATCTGGTGCCGGTGATCGTCGCCTCCCAGGTCAGCTCCACCAACAACGCGTACTTCTACATCGCCACCACCATCGGTGGCACGGTGAACCTGCTCGCCATCAACATGGGCGCCTCCCTGACCGTCGAGGGCTCGCACGACCCGGCCCGGCTCGCGGAGAACTGCCGGGCCGCGCTGCGCCGGATGGCCAAGATCATGGTCCCGGTCTGTGTGCTGCTCTTCCTTCTCGCCCCCTATGTGCTGCGGGTCTTCGGGCAGGGCTACGCGGACGCGGCCACGCCGCTGCTGCGGTGGTTCGCCGTGGGGGCCGCGCTGCGGGTCGTGATGGAGGTGTACTTCGCGGTGCTGCGGGCCCAGAGCCGGACGGCCGGGCTCGCCTATCTCCAGGGACTGCTGTGCTTCCTGGTGCTGGGGCTGACGCTGCTGCTGCTCCCTCGGCTGGGGCTGGCGGGTGCGGGCATCGCGGAGGTCGTCAGCCTCGCGGTGATCGCCTCGGTCTCGGCGGTGCGGCTGCGCAGGATCCTCAAGGAGGCGCCGGCGGTCTCGCCGCCCCGCTCCCCCGGCGCCGCGCCCGACGGCGATCTCGCGGACCTGGCGGTCCACGGCGACCGGCGGGGTGTCCGCCAGGGTTTTAGGCACGGCCGCGGGGCGGCGGCCGGAGCGGAGCGCGACAGCGGCGGTTTCGGCACCCGGTGGGCGCTGCGCGCCGCGCTGGACGCGGACACGATGCCGCTGGGCGTGCGGCTGGACTTCGACCACTTGGAGAGGCGCCCCGATCTCCGGCACACCCCCGAGGCGGTACCCATGTCCTCCGCAGTCCCCGCCGAGCCGGACGGCCCCGCCGAGCCGGACGAGCCGCGTACGGCGGCCTCCGCTCCGGCGCCGGCTTCCGTCGCCGCCGCGGCCTCGAGCGGCACATCCACCGTGTCCACTGCGGCCTCCGCGGCCCCTTCGGCAGGGCCGGCCGGTGCTTCCTCGGCCTCGACCGCCGCGTCCGTCGCCGCGGCCTCGGACGTGTCCGCGCTGCCCGAGGGCTCGGGAGCGCCGCCCACCGTGGCCGCCCGTAAGCCGCCGGAGGCGCGCAGGCCCTGGTGGCGGGGCCCGGAGGCCGGGATCTGGCTGTTGCTCGGCGCCGCCCTGGCGATGTACTGGGTGCCGCTCGGGTCCCTCGGGGAGTCCGAGCTGGACGGCATGGGCGGGCTCGGGCTGGTGTCCGTGCTTCCCGTGGCGACGGTGCTGGGGGCCGCACTGCTGGTGGTGTCGTTCGCGTGGGCGCTGTGGCTGGACCGGCCCCGACGCGGGCTGCTGACGGCCGTCCTGCTGCTGACGGTGGTGTCCCTGCACGCCGTGCCCGCGCTGCTGGAGGACCAGCCGCGCTTCGCGACGGCCTGGCAGCACCTGGGCTTCCTGGACTACATCGACCGTTCCGGGACGGCCGCGCCGGACCTCGACGCCCGCTGGAGCTGGCCCGGGTTCTTCGCCCTGGCCGCCCTCACCGCCCGGGCCTGCGGGGTGGGCGACCTCACCGAGGTGCTCCGCTGGTGGCCACTGGCCGTTCAGCTGCTGTGTCTCGCGCCGCTGGCGCTGCTGCTGAGGGCCGTGCGGGCGAGCTGGCGGGCGAAGTGGACGGCGGTGTGGCTGTTCGCCCTGTGCGGCTGGGTCGGACAGGACTACTTCTCGCCCCAGGCGCTGAACTACTTCATCTATCTGCTCTTCGTGGCCGTGCTGCTGGTGTGGTTCCGCTGGCCCCGGCAGCTGGGCGGGAAACTGCTGCCGGGCGAGGCGGAGGTCGCGCCCGCCGGCCGCCGTCAGCAAGGGGTGCTGCTGGCGCTGCTCATCGCCCTGTTCGCGGCCTCGGTGGCCAGCCATCAGCTGACCCCCTTCGTGATGCTGGGCGTGCTGACCGTGCTGGTGCTCACCCGCCGCTCGACGCTGACCGGGCTGCCGCTGCTGTGCGGTGTGATGCTGGCGGTGTGGGTGGGGTTCCTCGCGGAGCCGTACTGGTCGGGGCACTTCGACGAGCTGTTCGGCGGTCTGGGCTCGCTGGGCGGCAATGTCTCCTCGTCCGTCTCCGGCCGCATCGAGGGCGGCAGCAGCACCCACAAGCTGGTGCTGTACACCCGGGTGGCGCTCGCGGGCGGCGTGCTGGCCTGCGCCGCGTTCGGCTGGTGGCGACGCAGGCGGTCCGGTCGCGCGGACACCGCGCTCCTGGTCCTGACCGCCGTCCCCTTCCTCGCCTTCGGCATGCAGTCCTACGGCGGCGAAGTGGCCCTGCGGGTCTTCCTGTTCGCGCTCCCCGGCGCCTGCGTCCTCGCCGCCCTCGCGGTCTTCCCGCGCACGGGCGCGGCACGCGGCCGCAGTGCCACGGGGCCGCTCGCCGCACTGCTGGCGGGGCTCGTGCTCATCTTCGGTTTTCTGGTGGCCCGTTGGGGCAACGAGCCCTTCGAGCGGGTACGGCCGGGAGAGGTCGCCGCGATGGAGTACGTGTACGAGCACGACAGGCCGACCGTGCGGCTGCTGTGGATGAGCCAGGACCCCGTCAACAGCGTGACGCCCGCCATGCCGTGGGGCGCCCGTGACATGGAGCGGGTGACGTACGAACCGACGCAGGCGCCGCGCGATCCGGTCCTGGTCGAAAGCCTGGTCGTCGCGCTGCGGAAGGCCGGTCCCAACTCCTACCTCATGGTCAACCGCGGCCAGTCCGTCACCCTCCAGCTGGACGCGGGCTACGCCGTGAACTGGGAGCCGCGGCTGCTGCGGGCCCTCGACCGACGGCCCGAACTGCGCCGGGTGCTGTCCAACGACGACGCGGTGCTGTACGAACTGTCCCGGCAGGCCCCGGGCGCGGTCCCGGAGCCCCGGCCGGGCCCGGCCGGGCCGCGGGTGACGTGGACACCGATGTCGGTGATCGGTGGACTGGCGGCGCTGGCGCTGATCGTGCTGCTGACGGCACGGGAGCTGACACGGGTCACGGCCCGGCCGGGTGTCCGGCAACTGCGCTGGCTGCAGGGTTCGTACTGGTTCGCGCTGCCGCTGCTGGTACTGCTGCTGGTGTCCCTGGCCGTACGGCTCACGACGATGTCCTGACGGCCGCCGGGCGCCGCTGAGGTGGGCAGGGGCCCGGCGCCGGGCGGTGGGCCTCTTCCCGCCCCGGCTAGGAGATCCAGCGGACCTCGTACGCCTTCAGGTCGACGTCGCTGCCGTCCACCCGGGTGGCTACGGGCCGGTTCTGGGTGTTGACGACCAGCAGGGCCGTGTCCGTCGCAAGCGCGCGGACGCGTGCGTCGTCGGTGTCGACCTCGCGGAAATCCGCACCGGGCGGGAACTCCTTGGCGAACCGGGTCAGCAGCTTCATCATCGGCAGCTCCTTGCCCCCGTCGGCCAGTTCGGTGCTGCGCCACAGACAGCCGGGGCAGTCGGCGCTCTGCTCCTGCGGGTTCCAGTAGAAGGCCGCGGAGGCGCCCGAGCCGGCCAGCTGCATCATTGCCGTGGCCTGGACGGCAAGGCGGTGCTGTTCGGTCCACCCCCTCCGGTCGTCATTGCCGTCGGCGGGCTCCACGTACCACTCGGCCCACCAGACCGGCAGCCCCGTGGTCTTCCTGAGCCAGGTCGTGACATCGGCGAACTTGGTGGTGGCGCCGAATTCGTCGGGGTGGAACTGGTCGGTCTCCCGCGTATAGCTGGAGCCGTCGACCACGACGAAGTCGGCTCCGGCCTTGTGCTTGTTCCAGTACGTGACGGCGTCGACGGACCGCTGGTCCACGACCCCCCAGGGGCCACGCAGCGACGACGCGTTGGCCTTGGATCCGGGGGCCTCACTGTCCATGACGACATACGGACCGCCGACGAGGTTGTTCTTGTTCTGCTTCTTCAGCTCGGCGTGGACCAGGTTGTACAGCTCGGTATAGCCCTCGTAGTCCCAGCGGTTCTTGGATTCGTCGAAGAAACCCTTGAGTTCGTTCCAGACAATGAAATGGCGTACGTCCGGATAGCGCTTGGCCACCACTCCGGCGAGCTTCGCGAAATCCTTGTAGTACTTACGGTCGGGGGCCGTCTCCAATGATTTCTGGGACCAGTCGGTCCGCTGCCCGCCGCCCTTCATCCAGTCGGGGGCGCAGCACAGCGTGAGCACCGGCGTCCCGGCCGTTCTTCGCATCAGCGCGACACGCCGGTCCAGGTCGGCGAAGTTGTACGCGCCGGGCTTGGGCTCGGGGTTGTCCACCCCCCAGCCCATGATGTGCTGGTTCTGCGACAGGGGGCCGGTGGCGAGGAGCCTGCCGGCGGCCTTGCGGGCATCGGCGTCGCCGTGGTCGGCGCTGTACTGCGTGTGGGTGAACCCCCAGCCGACGGCCACCTCCCGGCGGGTGTCCACGTCACCGCCGCGCGGCTGGAGGACGCCGCCGCACATGGCCACCAGCAGCGCGAGCACGAGCAGGGTGAGACCGAGCAGTGCCGTGAATCCCCACCGACCCGCCCGGGACAACCGCCGGCTCGTCACATGACGTCCCATCACCGGCCAGAGTATCGGCGCGGGAATCGATGTGCGGCGATTTACCGGGTAACTACGACGGAACCGGGGAAAACCATGGTGCGCCCGGGCGTTCCGTGCCGGATCATGGGCGGCATGTGTGCCGACCGCCCCGCTGCCAGGAGGCAGGCCCTGCCCGCCGAACCGGACACCACCCCGACGGAGAAGTCCCTGCCCATCCGGCTGAACGTGGATGACAGCGACTCGCCGTCCGACGTCATCGACGCCCTCTTCCTCGGCCGGTTCGCCACCGGCGAGCAGCCGTACGCGCACAGCCACTCCGTGGACCGCGTCAAGACCGGGGTGACGCTGCTGCCACCGTCCGCCCGCGTGGTGCGTGCCGCGCGGGACGACGACCGCAGCGCGACCCTCGCGGAGGGCGACGGCTGGACGCTGCTGATCTCCCGCTGGAGCCGGGGCGCGGACGTGTCGGTGACCGCGGCCACCGACGAGCTGGCCAAGAAGGTGCTGGACCAGGCGGTCTCGGGCGCGGAGGACGAGCCCGAGCCCCAGCCCGAGCACGTCACCATGGGCTTCTGGTACGTCTCCCCGCGGCGCGGCCCGCACCGCACGACCCGGCAGATCTCCGCCGGCACCTGGGAGGAGGTGCGTCCGAACTACACCGCGCCGGTCGCGGACGCCATGGACCGGCTGATGAAGGTCACCCCGGACGACATCGCCGGCCGGCTGCTGCTCCTGCACGGCCCGCCGGGCACGGGCAAGACCTCCGCGCTGCGCACCCTGGCCCGCTCGTGGCGGGACTGGTGCCAGGTGGACTGCGTGCTCGACCCGGAGCGGCTGTTCAACGACGTCGGCTATCTGATGGACATCGCGATCGGCGAGGACGACGGCACGGCGAAGGGCCGTTGGCGACTGCTGCTCCTGGAGGACTGCGACGAGCTGATCCGGGGCGAGGCCAAGCACACCGCCGGGCAGGCGCTGTCGCGGCTGCTGAACCTCACGGACGGGCTGCTCGGCCAGGGCCGCAACGTCCTCGTCGGGGTGACCACCAACGAGGACCTGGAGCGGCTGCACCCCGCCGTCGTGCGTCCCGGCCGCTGTCTCGCCCGGATCGAGGTGGGCTCGCTGACCCGTCCGGAGGCGGTGAACTGGCTCGGCCGGGAGGAGGGCATCGGCCGGGAGGGGGCGACGCTCGCGGAGCTGTTCGCGCTGCGGCGCGGCAGCGGTCCGGCGTCGGTGCCCGCGCAGCACGACGGTGCGGACTCCGGGCTCTATCTGTAGGCCGGCCGGGGGCGGCCACGCCACCGTGGCCGTCTCCCGGGAGACGACGGCCACGGCGGCCGGCAGGCGCTACCGCTCGTCCCCGCCGTCGTACGCGGCGCGCAGCGCGTCCTCGACGGCGGCGAGCGCGGCCGCCCGGTCCAGGCCCAGCCGGTGGGCGCGCTGGGCGAAGGCCTGGGCGGCCGCGGCCGCCTCCCGGTCGGCGGCGTCGCCGGGGGCGGCGATGAAGGTGCCGTTGCGGCCCCGGGTCTCGATCACCCCGTCCGCTTCGAGCGCGCGGTAGGCCTTGGCCACGGTGTTGGCGGCCAGGCCCAGCTCCTCCGCGAAGCCCCGGACGGTGGGGAGTTTGTAGCCCACGGGGAGCGCGCCGGAGCGGGCCCGGTCGGCGATGCGGGCGCGGATCTGCTCGTAGGGCGGTTCGGCCGCGTCCGGGTCGACGGTCAGTTGCAAGGCCACGGTGGGACTCCTGGCTGGGCGAGGTGGTACCACCCATTGTGCGCCTTGGGAGACCCACCGTGCCCGGTCCTCGGGCAATGCCCTGCCGCGCTACACCTCCAGGGTCGTGCCGTTGGTCCGCAGCCAGGAGTTGATGCCGAGGACCAGTTCCGTGCCGGTCCGGAAGGACTCGCCCGCGTCGTCGGCGAGCGCCTGCGCGACGGAGGCGGTGTCGAGCAGCGGGCGGACGGGTGCGTCGTTGTCGGCCATGACCCGCTTCAGCTCGGTGCGCAGCGCGGCCGCGTAGCGCGGGTCCTGGGTGCTCGGGTAGGGGCTCTTCACCCGGTCGGCGACGATGTCGGGGAGCGTGTCGCGGGTGGCGGCGCGCAGCAGGGACTTCTCCCGGCCGTCGAAGGTCTTCATCGCCCAAGGGGTGTTGAAGACGTATTCGACGAGGCGGTGGTCGCAGAACGGCACCCGGACCTCGAGGCCGACGGCCATGCTGGCGCGGTCCTTGCGGTCGAGGAGGAGGTTCACGAACCGGGTCAGGTGCAGATACGAGACCTCGCGCATGCGCCGGTCGTGGCCGCTCTCGCCGGCCAGCCGGGGGACCTCGGCGAGGGCTTCGCGGTAGCGCGCGTCCCGGTAGGCGTCCACGTCGAGCTTGCCGAGGAAGCCCGCGTCGAGGAGGGCGACACGGCCGCCGCTGCGCGGGCCCGAGAAGCGGTCGGCGATACCGGCCGCGATCCACGGGAAGGTGTCGGCCGCCACGATCTCGGGGTCGTGGAACCAGTGGTAGCCGCCGAAGAGCTCGTCGGCCGACTCGCCGGACAGGGCCACGGTGGACTGTTCGCGGATGGCCTTGAACAGCAGGTAGAGCGAGGTGTCGCCGTCGCCGAAGGCCAGCGGCAGATCGCGGGCGGACTGGATGGCCGCGCGGTGGGCCGGGTCCATCAGGGCGGCGGTGTCGAGGACGATGTCGGAGTGGTCGGAGCCCACGTGCGCCGCGAGGGCGTGGGCGTACGGGCCGTCGGGGGTGGGCCGCATCTGGTCGGGGGTGAAGTTCTCGGTGTGGCCGGTGAAGTCCACGGAGAACGAGCGCACCGGGCCGCGGCCCGCGTCGGCCAGGCCCTTCGCCGCAAGCGCGGTGATGGCGGAGGAGTCGAGCCCGCCGGAGAGCAGGGTGCACAGCGGGACGTCGGCGATGAGCTGACGGGCGATGATGTCGTCGAGCAGCTCGCGTATGTGGTGGACGGTGGCGCCCAGGTCGTCGGTGTGCTCCCGTGCCTCCAGCGCCCAGTACTGCCGGACGGTGAGGCCGTCGCGGCGGATGCGCGCGAGGTGGCCGGGGCGCAGTTCGTACATGCCCTTGTAGACGGCGTGGCCGGGGGTCTTGGCGTTGGCCAGCAGCTCGGCGAGGCCCTCGGCGTCCACGGCGGGGCGGACGGCGGGGTGGGCGAGGATGCCCTTGGCCTCGGAGGCGAAGAGCACGCCGTCGGGGGTGGGGTAGTAGTAAAGCGGCTTGACGCCCATGCGGTCGCGGACCAGGAGGAGTTCCTCGCTGCGCGGGTCCCAGATCGCGAAGGCGTACATGCCGTTGAGGCGCTCGGCGAACGCGTCGCCCCATTCGAGATAGGCGTGCAGGACGACTTCGGTGTCGCTGGAGGTGCGGAACGCGTGGCCCAGCGCCTCCAGTTCGGCCCGCAGCTCACGGTAGTTGTAGACCTCGCCGCTGTAGGTGGTGGCAAGGAGGGTGCGGCCGTCGCGCTCGACGAGCATCGGCTGCTTGCCGCCCTCGATGTCGATGACGGCCAGCCGGCGGTGGCCCAGGGCGGCGTGGGTGTCCAGCCAGACGCCTCCGGCGTCCGGGCCGCGGCACACCATCGTCTCGGTCATCGCGTCGAGCGTGTTGCGTGTGGTGGGGGTATTGAGGTCCTGGTCGTAGGAGATCCATCCGGTGATCCCGCACATGGTCGCGGTCTCCTTCTCGGTAGGCCGCCCGGGTGGCCCGGGCGGCTGTGCCCTCGTCGATCACGGTCCGCGACACTGCACGAGCGGATCGCGATGATCACCGTACGCCCCATCTAGATGCATGCACCATCTAAGATCGTTTGGAACCCCCCGGAACCGGCCAATCCCGCCGGGCGCGTCCTGTCAAGTGCCCTGCACCGGCCGCCTTTTCATGGTCATCGGCCCGGAACGGGCGTCGCCGGAAGGGCTCACGTGCCCGCCGAGCTGCGGTTCAAGGCAGTGCCCGCGGAGTTGGGCGGACGGCCCCTCGGCGCCGCCCGGGCCGGCGTTTCCACTTCGGCCACGACGGCCCGGGCGGGGCCGTCGCCACCGGTCGCGGGCGTTCCGCGGCCACGACGGCGGGCCCGCGCCGCGTCGCGGTGCCGCGACCTGGCCGAAATCGGAGGGGCCCGCCGGTGTGCGTCGAACCTGAAGGAACCACTCCGCCACCTCGCACACCGGCCCGGAACCCGCCGCGACAGCCGTGACCCGTGGGGCATGCGGTGCCCGAATACTCTCCCCCACCCGCCGGACCTGCGGCTTTAGAAGGGCTTCGAAAAGGTGGACCTTCTCCGGCGCCCCTGGCACGTTGGGTCGTGCCGCCGGGCCGGGTCGGGGGGCGAATCTGCTCGACATCCTCGCCCGCGGGCTGGGGATGGACGACCTGCCGGACCTGCTCGGCCAGTGCCGGCAGGTCTGCGAGGCCCGGCAGGAACGCGGACCGGACGCCCCGGCGGGCACCCGCCGGGAAACCGACTCGCCCCCGGCGCGCAGGGGACGCCGGGGGCGGCCGCGGGGCCGGCCGAGTGAACGCCTTGCGGCGCACGTGCGGACGTCGTAATGGACTACGACCATCCGAAATTTTTACAGAACGTGATATTCCGTCAACTCGGAGCAACCCTATGGGAGGGCCGGGCGTCCCACCCAGCAAAGGGGACACACGGACACGCCTGGCAACCGCGGCCTCCGCCGCGGGAGCGCGAGGCATCCCGAGCACGAGGGACGCCGCCATGACGCTGCGCATCCATTTCACCAGCGAGGATCTGACCCGCATCACGATCGCCCAGCACCCGGATCCGCTGTGGGAAGTGCTGCTGAGCCTGCATGTGCTGCAGAGCACCGACGCCGCGCCCGTGTTCGCCCGCTGGCGCCGCCAGGTCCGCTCCGATCCGGGCACGGTCGACCGGCGGCTGCTGGACCTCGCGCCCCCCTACGGCTACTCCCCCGACTTCCTCACCCCCGCCGCCGCGGCCGACGGCCTGGAGAACGGCATCGACGCCTTGCGCTCGACCCCCCGCGACCGGCTGCGCAAGGATCTGACGGAGCTGTCGGCCACCCGGCCGCCGGCCCGCTGGACCCGGTCGCTCGGGGACGGCGACCGGGACACCCTCGACGGGCTGGCACAGGCGGTGCGCGACTACCACCGGGCGGTGCTGGTCCCGCACTGGGCGCATATCCAGGGCCGGCTGGGCGCCGACTGCTCGGTGCGCACCCGTGCCCTGCTCACCGGCGGCAGCGCGCGACTGCTGCCCACGCTGCACCCGGCGCTGTGCTGGAGCCCGCCGGTGCTGGAGCTGCGCGGCCCGCACGTGCGGGGCGACCTCCATCTCGACGGGCGCGGCCTGCGGCTCGTGCCCTCGTTCTTCTGCTGGCCCGCGCCGACGCTGCTGCGCGACCGGGGGCTCGCTCCCGTGCTGGTCTACCCCATCGCCCACGATCTGCGCTGGCTCGGCGACCCGGAGCCCCGGCCGGCCTCGGGGCGGGCGCTGGCGGCCCTGCTGGGCATGCGCCGGGCCGCGGTCCTGGAGACGGTGGCGGGCGGGGCGGGCTGTACGACCGGTGAGGTCGCCCGCCGGGTGGGCATCTCGCCCGCCACCGTCAGCCATCACACCTCCGTGCTGCGCGAGGCCGGGCTGATCGGCACCCGGCGCGTCGGGGAGACCGTCCTGCACACCGCCACCGGGCTGGGCGTGGGCCTCCTCAACGGCGAGTCCCACCTGGCCGTCGCGCAGCCCGCCGGCCCGGCCTGAGCACCGCTCGGGCCCGGACGCCCGGTCAGGCCAGGAAGTGGAAGGCCGGCGCCGGGTGCATCAGGAAGTCGTGGTGCGAGATGTTCCAGGCGTACGCGCCGGCCATGGCGAACGCCACCCGGTCCCCCACCCGCAGCTCCGCCACCGGGATGCGGCGCGCCAGGGTGTCCTTCGGGGTGCACAGCTGGCCGACGAGGGTCACCGGCTCCTCCAGGGCGGCCGGGCGCGGCCAGGACCGCTCCCACGCGTCGACGGGCAGCACGGTGAAGGGCTGGTCGTGCTGTTTGGCGGCGGGGGTGCGCAAGTGGTGGGTGCCACCGCGCAGGACGGCGAAGGCCTCGCCGTGGCTGTGCTTGAGGTCGAGGACCTCGGTGACGTACCAGCCGCAGTACGCGGTGAGCGCCCGGCCGGGCTCGACGCGCAGCGTCAGTCCGGCGTTCCGGGCCGCCAGGTCGCGCAGGCCGTCGCCGTAGGAGCGCCAGTCGAAGCGGGCGGCCGGGCGGGTGTAGTCGACGGCCATGCCGCCACCGACGTTGACCTCCGTCAAGGTCAGGCCGTGCCGGTCGGTCAGCTCCCGCGCCCAGTCGACGATGCGGGTCGCGACGGCGAGCTGGGCGGTGGCCTCCAGTCCGCTGGCGAGGTGGGCGTGAATGCCGCGCAGCCGCAGCCTTCTGCCGCGCAGCAGCGGCAGGCACGCCTCGGCGCGGCGGGGGTCGAGGCCGAAGGGGCCGGGCCTGCCGCCCATGGCCAGGGCCGCCCCGGTCAGCTCGCCGTCCCCCGCCGGGAGGTTGACGCGCAGCAGCACGTCCACGGGGGCGTCGCCGGGCTGCTCGTCGGCGAGTCCGGCGAGCAGCCGCAGTTCGCTCTCGCTCTCCACGTGGAAGCGCTCGACCCCCAGGGCGAGGGCGAGCCGCAGTTCGGCCTCGGTCTTGCCGGGGCCGCCGAAGGCGACCGGCAGGGCGGGGACGGCCTCGCGTACGTGGGCCAGTTCGCCGCCGGAGGAGACCTCGAACCCGGTGACGTGCGGGGCGAGGGCCCGGAGGATCTCCGGGGCGGGGTTGGCCTTGGCCGCGTAGTACAGCTCGACGCTGCCGGGCAGGGCGGCCCGTACGGCGCGCGCGTGGTCGTCGAGCGCGGCCAGGTCGTAGACGTAGGCGGGCAGTTCATCGGCCGGCAGGCCGGCGGCGCGGGCGGCGACGCGGGGGGTGATCACGGTGTGGTGCTCCAGGGTTCGGTGCGGGCGGCCCCCGACGTCGCGGACAGCAGGTCCGGCACCAGGGGTGAGGCGATGCGCACATAGCCGGCGTCCCGGTCGGCCTTGCGCTCCCAGCGGGTCAGCAGATTGGCCTTGGCGGGCAGCGGTACGCCGGCGATCAGGGCGCGCAGGAGGGGCGGGTTGCCGTGGGCCGCGGCGCACCCGGCCAGCACCCCGCGCACGGCACGCCACAGTTCCGGCTCCAGGCGCGGGTGCCGGTCGGCGAGGGCGGCGAGCATCTCGGCGAGGTGGTTGACCAGCAGGCAGTAGACGACCCGGTCCCAGCCGCGCTCCCGGTCGTACGTCATGGGGCGGGCCACGTCCTCGGCGAGGGCGGCGAGGGCGGTGGCGTGCTGCTCAGGGAGCAGCTTGGTGCCCTCCAGGTCGCGGAAGAGGACCTGCCGGGGGGCACCGTCGGCGTCGACACCGAGGACGACGTTCTGCAGGTGCGGTTCGAGAACGACGCCGTGGTCGAAGTAGGCGGCCAGCACGGGCGGGACGAGCAGGCCGAGGTAGGCGTCCCACCAGGCGAGCGCCTCCGCCGGGCCGGCCCCGGCCAGCAGGCGGGCGAGCTGCGCGCCGCCGGTGGGGTACTCGTCGGCGACGGCGGCGGCGAGCAGCCCGGTGACGCCGGGGGCGAGCCGGGCGTCGAGGCCCTCGCGGACGATGACGCCGAAACCTTCGGCCAGTTCGCGGCTGCCGAGGTCGAGGGTGCGGTAGGCGGGCTCGCGCAGCAGGTCGGTGCCGGGGAAGCGGGCGGCCAGGTCGGCGGCGACGGGCTCCAGCAGCCGGGTCAGGGCGACGGCGCCGGTCAGCTCGTACTCGGCGTTCTTGCGGAGGCAGTTGGTGATGCGGACGTTGAGGCTGAACTTGAGGAAGTCCCGGCCGTCGTAGAGC
Organism: Streptomyces syringium; assembly: GCF_017876625.1. Classification (NCBI taxonomy): domain Bacteria; kingdom Bacillati; phylum Actinomycetota; class Actinomycetes; order Kitasatosporales; family Streptomycetaceae; genus Streptomyces; species Streptomyces syringium. The sequence continues at coordinate 6,502,490 of NZ_JAGIOH010000001.1, read as the reverse complement.
GTCCGCACGGAGGCGGTCGGCTCGAAGTCGGCGCCGCGCGGCCCGAGGTCGAGGACGTCGCCCCGGTCGATGGCGGCCACCAGGGCGGGGTGGTCGCGGAGCATGGCGTACTGCCAGGGGTGCGCGGGCAGCAGCCGGTAGCCGTCGGGGACGGTGCCCTGGCGGTCGAGGGCGGCGAGTGCCCCGGGGGTCGCGGTCTCCTGGCGCAGGAATTCCTCGCGTACGGCCAGGTGGCGGAGCGGGAACCGGGCGCGGGTCTCGGGTGCGTAGCGGCCCCAGTCCGCGAGGGCCCCGGTGCGGGCCTTGGGGGTGGGGTGGAAGCGGTGGCCGAAGAGGAGGGACTGTTCGGAGTCCATGTAGGCGTCCGCACGGCCCGCGCCCGATGGGTCGGGTGTCGCGGTCTGACGCCGGGCGGCGGCCAGGGCGGCGCTCACCCCCTCGTGGCTGGAGGCGACCTGGGTGAGGAACTCCTCGTTGCGGACGCCGGTGCGCAGGTGCAGTTCGCGGTGGATGTACTCGGCGAGGGTCTGCCAGGACAGCTCGGCCCAGCCCTCGGGGCGCTGTTCGCTGACGGATCCGGCGAAGCGGTGGGCGCCGATCAGGGAGGCACGGCGCAGTGCGACGCGCAGCAGCACGCCGCAGCGGGGCAGTCGCAGCAGCAGGTGCCCGTCGCTGACGGCGGTCTGGTGCTCGGGGCCGGAGACCTCGCGGAGCAGGCAGTTCAGCAGGGTGTGGGCGACGACGTGGTCGGCGTCGGCCCGGCCCGCGAGTGCCGTGGACGGCGGAACGGCAGCGGAGAGGGGGGACGAGAGAGGCGGAGAGACGGGAAGGGACGCGGAGGACATTCAGCGACTCCAGCGGGTGCGGAGGAGAGTGGGGGTGCTGGCGAGCACCGTCAGGGCTGCGACGGCGGATCCGGCGACGACGGGGGCGGCCGGGCCCCATACGCCGTTGGAGGCGGCGGCTACCGCTCCGGCGGCGACGGCCCCGGCCTTGGATATGAATTCCAGGGAGCCGAACATCCGGCCCGGTCTGCGGCCGCGGCAGGCGTCGGCGGCGAGGGCGGACAGGCTCACCAGGCCCAGCGTCATCCCGGCTCCCAGGACCAGCCGCAGCACCACGAAGGAGGCGGGGGACTCGGCTCCCCAGTGCCCGGCCAGGGCGACGGCCACACAGCCGAATCCGGCGGCGGCGCCGAGGCGCGGGCGGTGCGCGACGGCCGTGTGCACGGGCCGGGCGAGCAGGAGGTAGCACACGTGCGGGAGGGCGAAGAGCACCCCGCTCGCGGCGGAGCCGAGTCCCGGCAGCCGCTTCTCCACCAGGTCGATCAGATAGGGGTAGGAGACAACGGTGGCGAGGACGAAGGAGAATTCGAGGAGGTAGAGGGTGCGCAGCGAGGTGGGGGCCGGCGCCTGTCGAGGCGCCTCGGCGCCATGGGGGGCGCCGTTCGCGTCGTCGTTCGGACCGGTGTTGTCGGGCTCGCTGCCCTCGGCTGCCGCCTCGTCCGCGCGCACCGGTTCGGGGAGCGCGGCGAGCATGACGGCGGCGGCCAGCGGCAGGACGGCGAGCAACGCGTACTGGCGGTGCGGTGACACCCATGGAGAGAGTGTGCCCACCAGGATGGGTGCCGCCACGAGCGCGAGCCGTGCGCTGCCCTGCATCAGGGTGAGCGCCCAGGAGAGTTGCCGGCCGTCGAGGGCGGCGGCGAGATAGCCGTTGGAGGCGGCGAAGGTACCGCCGAGTATGCCCTGCAGGACGAGGGCGGCGGTGAAGGCGGGCAGGCTCTCGGCCCAGCCCGCGAACAGGAAGGAGACCGCGAGGCCGAGCTGGGCCCGCAGGAGCAGTCTCTTCCTGCCGTACTTGTCGGCGAGCCGCCCCCACAGGGGCGCGCCGATCGCGCCGAAGACGGTCGGCACGATGTAGAGCAGCCCGGCCCATTTGGCCTCGCTGTCGCCGAGCTCCGGCAGGATCCGCGTGAGGTAGGGCGGCAGGCCGAGGGCGGCGAAGGAGGCGACGAAGTAGCAGGCGGCGACGGCGTGGACGTGGCGGGTGCTCAGGGCGGGCGGTGCGGCCTTCGCGGGGCTCTCCTGCACGGTCGTCGGCATCACGCCTCCCCGCGCAGGTAGTTGGGGCCGTCGACGTAGTGCTTGTTGATGTCGGCGGCGCCGGAGCGCTCCTTGGTGAGCAGCGTGCCGGCGGTGATCATGGCCTTGACCGGCAGCCGGTCGGCGTCGAGGACGCGGGCGCGCAGCACGGCCGCGGGTCCGGGCGCGAGCTTGTCCACGGCTTCGGTGAGCCGGTCGCGGAGCTGCCCGAGGAGGGTGCCCAGCGGGGCGCGGCCGGTGCGGGCCAGCTCGAAGGCGAGGGCGCCCGCGCACAGGTGCACGGTGATGGTCGCGAACACGTCCGCGACGGGGCCGTCGCCGCCCACCAGGATCCGCCGGTCGTCGAAGCCGAGGAGGTCGGCGGCCTCGCCACCGAGCCGTCCGGCGAGCCGGACGGAGTGCACGCGCGGGCCGTCGTTGTCCTTGAGCAGCAGGCGCATCCGGGGTCCCGCGTCGGTCTCGTCCAGCACGACCGAGGTGTTCTGCTGGTGGGACTCCAGGGCGATGCCGTAGGAGAAGAGGGTGGTGTGCCAGTCGAGAAGCAGGGTGAGGTAGGCGTCGAGGAGGGCGGGCAGCGAGCCGCCGTAGTAGTGATCGGCGAGCGCGTCGGCGACGAGCGTGCCGTCGGGGGTGCGGGCGAGCAGCGCGGCGACGGGTACGACGTGCGCGTCCTGGAGCCCGGCCGGGTAGCGCCGTACGAGGGTCGCGAGGAGCTCGTGGTCGGTGGCGAGGTGGGTGCGCTCGTCGGCGAGGAGCACGACGCCCGCGAAGCGCGGCTCCACTGCGATGATCTCTTCGAGGAGCCGCTGTCCGACCTCGCCGTCGACGAGGGTGCCGGGCTTGATGGTCCGCCGGTTGCGCAGCCCCAGGGTGGCGGTGGCGAGCGGCAGCTTGAGGTGGACGTCCAGGTCGCCGGTCACGGCGACGGTGCGCATCGACAGCGTCGGCGTCACCTCCAGCCAGGGCCGGGGCGCGAGGTGTGCGGAGTCTTCGAGGCCCGCGGCCTCGAGTGCTTCGGCGAGCGGGTCGCCCACGGTGAGGGGGTGGACGGGCAGGGCGAGGTGGGTGTCGTCGAGGCCGGTCAGGCCGAGGGCCCCGGGGGTGGGCCACCAGTGCGGCAGGGCCGCCCGTTCGCCGCGTACGGCTTCCTGCGGCAGCGCGAGCCAGCGCAGGGCGAACGTGGGATGGAACTCGGGGGCGTAGGCGCGGATTTCGTCCTCGGTGAGACCCGAGCGGGCCCGGCCGGTGGGGTAGACGGGGTGGTCGCGGAAGGCGGCGAGGGTGTCGTACGCGAGGGCACCGCGCGGGCCCGTCCACCGGTCGGTGCCGCGTCCGTGCCGGCCGGCCAGCCGCTCCACGACGCCGTCGCGGACCCGGCCGTGCAGCCGGGTCGCGGCCAGTGCCTCGTCGCATTCGGCGAGGAAGCGGTCGAACCCGTCCCGGTCCTCGGCGGGGGCGGCGGCACGCAGCCGGGTGAGCACCGGGCCGAGCCCGGTGAGGATGCCGTCGGGGGTCTCCAGCAGCGGTTCACGGGCGCGTACTTCGCACTGGAAGCCTTCGGGTCCCACCGGCAGCAGCAGCGATTGGTCCGCGACGTGGAGCCGGAGCCAGTCGCCGTCCGGGCGCCGCTCGGTGTGCGCGCGGCTGCGCAGCGCGTAGGTGTCCTCACGGAGCAGCGTGCTGAGTATCCGCCCGAGGAGTTCGTCCTCCACGGGGTCGGTTCCGCCGCGGGTCACGAGACGATCTCCCAGCTCCGCTCGGTCAGGAATTCCTCGACGGCCCGGTCGATCCGCTCCTGGTCGGTGCCGGTCGCCCGCAGCACTCCGATGTAGTCGCGGTTGGTGCGGTGGAGCGGGTGTTTTTCGCCTTCCTCGCGCAGCGGGCGGTAGACCAGCCGTACGCCGTCGCGCTCGGTGTCGCTCGCCGGGGGTGCGGAGGTGAGCGTGCCGCCGCGCTGGGCGCAGATGTACTCCATTCGGGCCCGGCCGTCCGTGCGCGCCCCGAGGTCGAGGGGCAGCCGCTCACCGAGGTGGGTGCGCAGGATGTGCTCGAAGAGCGGGATGTCCAGCAGGTGGGCGAGGGTGAGGTCGCACTGGTCGCCGATGGCGCGGTAGTTGACCTCGATCAGCCGGGCGCGGTCGCCCTGTGCGACGTACTCGGTGTGGCAGGCGCCGAACCCGACGCCGAGCGCGCGGAGTTGTTCGAGGACCAGGTCGCTGTGCGGCTGCGGCGGGGCGGGCAGCAGGTCCAGCCGCTCCTCGATGAAGTACGGCAGCGGCGACAGCTCCGTGCGGAAGGCGCTGATGGCGTGCAGGGTGTGCCCGTCACCGAGGGTCTCCAGGGTGTACAGCTGCCCGTCCAGGTACTCCTCGATGACGAGCGCCACGCCGGGGCGTCGTTCGCGGATCTCCCGGCAGCGGGCCACGAGAGAGGCCGCGTCCGCGGCGAGCACCACGTCCTCGCTGGCCACGCCCTCGCGCGGCTTGACCACGCACGGGAAGGGGGCGTCGAGCCCGCCGGCGGCCTCGGGGTCCTCGGCGGGCCCCAGCTCGGCGGACCAGACGGTGTCGACACCGGCCTCGGCGAGGGCGCGGCGCAGCTGTGCCTTGTTCTTGGTACGCAGCGCGGCGCGCCAGTCCTTGCCGGGCAGGGCGAAGTAGTCGGCGGCGAGGGCGGCCTGGGTCTGGAGGTGGTCGCTGTTGGTGAACACCGCGTCGGGGCGGCCGAGGGCCGAGATCCGGGCTATGACCTCGCGGAAGTCCCGTACGTCGCATTCCACGATGTCGAGTTCGGGCAGCTTGTCGCCGCCGTCGGCCGCATACCGCTCGTACGCCTGCCGGTGCGCCGCGGGCTGGTCCGTGAGGAGGGTGACGGCCAGGCCGAGCCGGGCGGCCGCGGGCAGGAAGCCCTCGGTGACGGAGTCGGTCGGGTTGAGCGCGAGCAGATGAAGCCGCACGGCAGGCGCCTTTCGGGACAAGGGCGTTGATTTCGGGCAGGACTCGGCGCAGGGGAGCACGCCGAGGGGCCTCCGCCGGGCCGCACCGCACACGCGCGGCCCGGCGGAAGCGAGGTGTTCCACGACTGGCAGGGTGTTCTACGACTGGCGGGCGAGGGCTACTTGGGGGCCTCGACGCCGGCGGCCTTGGCGATGTCGTCCAGGACGCGGTGGGCGGCCTGGATGCCGATGCCGGACATCCACGTCTCGTCCGGCACCTGGAAGACCTTGTCGTTCTTGACGGCGCCGAGGCCCTTCCACAGCGGGTTGTCCTGGACGGCACCCTGCTGGGTCTTCTTCGGGTCGTCGGCGACGGTGACGAACATCAGGTCCGCGTCGGCCTTGTCGATCTGCTCCGGGGAGACCTCGAGCATCGGCTTGTCCACGTCCTGGGACTCGGGGCGGCGCAGGCCGATGTCGGAGAGGACGATGCCGCTGAAGGACGCCTTCTGGTAGAGGCGGGTGGGGCCGGCGACGAAGCGGACGACGGACGCGGTCGGCATCTTGCCGTCGTTCTTCTTCTTGATCGCCTCACCGAGGGCCTTGGCGCGCTTCTCGTACGCGGCCATGGCCGTCTGCGCCTCCTTCTCCAGGCCGAGCGCCTCGGCGTGGACCTTCAGGTTCTCCTTCCAGGGGGCACCGGTCGTCTCGGTGAAGACGGTCGGGGCGATGCCCTTGAGCTTGTCGTAGGCCTTGGCGTGGCGGACCTTGGAGGACAGGATCAGGTCGGGCTTGAGCGACATGATGCGCTCGATGTTGGGCTCCGCCATGGGGCCCACGTCCTTGGTGCCCTCGATCTTGCCGGAGAGGTACTGGGGGAAGCCGCCCTCGGTCTTCATGTGCGGGGAGACCGCCCCGACCGGGGTGATGCCGAGCATCGTGACGTCGTCGAGTTCACCGGTGTCGAGGACGACGACCCGCTTGGGCTTGGCCTTGATCTCGGCCTTGCCCATGGCGTGGGTGATCGTGCGCGGGAAGCCGGCGTCGCCGCCGCTCTTGCCCGCGTCCTGCTTCTTGTCGTCACTGCCGCAGGCGGCGAGGGCCGCGGTGCCGATGATCACGGCGAGCAGCATCGCGAGCACGCTGCGTGCTCTCCGGACGGCGGAGGAGATCGAGGTCACGGTGATTCCTGTCTTGAGCGGTGGGGAGAGGGGGTGGGGGGAGCCGGCTCAGGGAGCCGCGGGGACGGCGCGCCTGCCGGAGCGGGCGCGCGGCACGACCAGGGGGGTGCCCGTCTCGGGGTCGGGGACGACCCGGCACTCCACCTGGAAGACTTCTTCGACGAGTTCGGCCGTCAGCACCTCGGCCGGCGGACCGGCCGCCGCCGGCCGCCCGTCGCACATGACGACCAGGTGGTCGGCGTAGCGGGCGGCCTGGCCGAGGTCGTGCAGGACCATCACGACGGTCCGCCCGGCCTCGGTGTTCAACTCCTCGACCAGGTCGAGCACATCGAGCTGGTGGCGCAGGTCGAGGAAGGTGGTGGGCTCGTCGAGGAGCAGCAACGGGGTGTCCTGGGCGAGGGCGAGGGCGATCCAGGCGCGCTGCCGCTGCCCGCCGGAGAGTTCGTCGACGGACCTGTCCCGGAGCACGGTGGTGCCCGTGCGCTCCAGGGCCTCTTCGACGGCCGTCTGGTCGGCCTTGGACCAGGGGGTGAGCATCCGCTGGTGCGGGTAGCGGCCCAGCCGGACGAGCGCCTCGACGGTGACGCCCTCGGGGGCGATGGCCTGCTGCGGCAGCAGCCCCATGCGGCGGGCCAGCGCGCGGGCGGGCATCCGGTGGATGTCGGAGCCGTCGAGGGTGACGGTGCCGGCGGCGGGGGCCAGCAGCCGGGCCATGCCGCGCAGCAGGGTGGACTTGCCGCAGGCGTTGGGGCCGACCACGGCCGTGACGGCGCCGCCGGGGAGGGTGAGGTCCACTCCGTCGACGATGATGTTCGCGCCGTAGCCCAGCTTGAGGCCATGGGTGCTGAGTTCGTTGGCGGTCGACGTCGTGCTCATCGGGCGGCACTCCCAGCGTTCGGCTTCATTTGACGCATCATCAGTACGAGGAGCCACGGTGCTCCGAGCGTCGCGGTGACGACGCCGACGGGCAACCCGTGCACGGGCAGCAGATGCAGGACGACCAGATCGGCACCCAGCAGCAGGGCGGCGCCGCACAGCGCGGTCAGCCCGAGCGTGCCCAGGGTGGGCGGACCGGCCAGGAACCGCACGATGTGCGGTACGGCCAGGGCCACGAAGCCGACCGGTCCGGTGAGGGCGGCGGCGACCGAGGCCAGGACGACGGCGGCCAGCAGCAGTTGGAGCCGGGCGGCGTTCGGCGCGAGGCCCAGGGCGCCGGCGGGCTCGTCGCCGAGGTCGAGCACGGCGAGCCGCCGGTGGCCGAGAAGCGCGAGCGCGATTCCGGCCAGCACCAGGGAGCCGCCGATGTTCACCTCGGTCCAGTTGCGCCCGTAGACCGAGCCGGTGGTCCACTGCAGCGCGGAGGAGGCCAGTTCGGCGGGGAACCGCACGATGAAGAGGTTCACGGCCGCGGCCAGGCCCGACTGGACGGCGAGACCGACCAGGACCAGCCGGGTCACGGTGACGCCGCCGCGCCAGGCCAGCGCCGCGAGCAGTACCGCCGCCAGCAGTCCGCCGCCGAGCGCGGCGAGCGGGGTCCAGGTGGCCGAGACGCCCGAGGCGATGACCGCCACGGCGCCCAGCGACGCGCCACCGGTCACCCCGATCACGTCCGGGGCGGCCAGCGGGTTGCGGGCGACGCGCTGCATCATCGAGCCGGCCACGGCGAGCCCGGCGCCGGCCACGACGGCGGCGAGCACGCGGGGCGCGCGCAGGTCCTGTACGAGCATCACCTCGCCGGCGTCCCCGAAGCCGGCCAGGGCGCGCAGCGCGTCCAGGGGTGCCACGGGCACCTCGCCGGTGCTGAGGCCGAGGGCGAGCAGCACGACGAGCAGGGCGAGGACGGCCACGGTGAGCAGGGCGGTGCGGCGCCGTTGGCGGGCCAGGGCTCCGACGTGGCGCGGCCGGGGGGCACGGGCGGTGGGTACGGCCTGGGCGTTCATCGCGCCACCTTCCGGGCGAGCACGGCCAGCATCGGCGCACCGAGGAACGCGGTGACGATGCCGACTTCCAGCTCGGTGGGGCGCAGGAGGACCCGGCCGAGGACGTCGGCGGCGAGCAGCAGCAGCGGACCCGCGATCAGACAGCCGGGGATCAGCCGGCGGTGGTCGGTGCCGACGAGCTTGCGTACGAGGTGGGGGGCGGCGAGCCCGATGAAGGAGAGGGGGCCCGCGACCGCCACGGAGGAGGCGGCGAGCAGCACGACGGCCAGCCCGCCCGCGGCTCGCACCTTGGCGACCGGGACGCCGAGCGCCTGGGCGGTCTCGTCGCCGAGCGCGAGGGCGTTGAGCGCGGGCGAGATGACGAAGGCGAGGACGAAACCGATGGCCAGCGGCGCGAGGACGGGCAGCAGGATGTCGGTCTGCCGCCCGGCGAGCGAACCGGCCAGCCAGAACCGCGCCTCGTCCAGCGTGCGGTGGCTGGCGAGCATCACCGCGGAGGTCCAGGAGGTCAGCACGGCGGCCAGTACGGTGCCGCCCAGGGCGAGCCGCACGGGGTCCAGATCGCCCGCGCGGCGGGCGATCGCCAGCACGGCGAGGGTGGCGAGCGCGGCTCCGGCGAAGGCGAACCACAGGTACTGGGCGGGATGCGTCAGCCGCAGCGCGTAAATGGCGGTGACGACCGCGAAGCCGGCTCCGGCGTTGATACCCAGTGTGGTGGGCGAGGCGAGCGGGTTGCGGGTGACGCCCTGTGCGACCGCGCCCGCGACGCCCAGCGCGGCGCCGACGACGAGACCGATCACGGTGCGCGGGACGCGCAGGCCGGTGACGACCAGACCGTCGGGGCTGCGGTCGTCGGCGACCAGCGCGTGCCAGACGGTGCCGAGCGGCACCGGCCGGGAGCCCGCGGCGAGGCTGAGCGCCGCGCAGAGGGACAGCGCGGCGAGGCCGGCGAGCAGCAGCACGGCCCCGCGTACAGCCGTCGAACGCCCGGTGGCAGGCCGGGCGTCCTGGAGATCGATCGCGTTCACGGAGGAGACCTTAGGTTAGCCAAACCTAAGTCTGTCAATCTCCCGTGGGGTATGCATGCAATGCCGTTCGCGCGCGGTGCGACGTCATCCGCGTGTTCCCAGCCGTCGGTAGCGCCTGCGGCGGGCGGCGAGGCGTTCGCCCTGCTCGCGCCCCTGGAGGGCGGCGAGTTCGCTGCCGAGGACCTGCCCGAGGAAGGGAAGGAAGCCGTCTGGATCCGCCGTACTGTCTTCGCCCTCCTCCACGATGCGGTCCACGATGCCGTTCGCCAACAGGTCGGCGGACCGCACCCCCTGACGCTCGGCCACCTCGTACGCGCGGTCCGTCGTGCGGTACAGAATGGCCGACGCGCCCTCCGGCGGGAGGGGCGACAGCCACGCGTGACGGGCCGCCAGCACCCGGTCCGCCGGGAGCAGCGCGAGGGCGGCCCCGCCCGCGCCCTGCCCCAGCAGTAGGCACAGGGTCGGGGCGGGCAGGGCCATCAGGTCGGCGAGGCACCGGGCGATCTCCCCGGCCAGCCCGCCCTCCTCGGCGTCCCGCGACAGCGCGGCCCCGGCCGTGTCGACGACGGTGAGCAGCGGCAGGTCCAGCTCGGCGGCGATCCGCATCCCCCGTCGCGCGGCGCGCAGCCCGGCCGGACCGAGGGCCTGGCCGTGCGCGGGAACGCCGGTCTCCGCCGGGTCCGCTTCCCCGGCGTGGCTGCCGCGGTCGTGACCGAGCACGACGCACGGGGTGCCGCCGACGCGCGCGAGCGCGAGCAGCAGTCCGGGGTCCCGCTCCCCCGCGCCCGTGCCGCTGAGCGGCGTGACGTCGGTGGCCGCGGCCGCCAGCAGCCGCCGCACACCGGGCCGCTCGGGGCGCCGGGAGCGGCGAATCGATTCGGCGGCGGAGGCGGGGGCCGGAGCCGGAGCAGTGTCGTACGCGCCGGACGGGTTCCCCGGTGGGGTGTCGGCGGCGTCCCCGCACAGCACGGTGAGCGCCCGCGCCACCGTCTCCGGCAGCCGGTCGGCGGGCAGCACGGCGTCCACCAGGCCGTGGGCCAGCAGGTTCTCCGCGAGCTGGACGCCGGGCGGGAACTCCTCGCCGTACAGCGCCTCGTGGACGCGCGGCCCGAGGAAACCGATGAGGGCCCCCGGTTCGGCGACGGTGGCGTGGCCGAGGGAGCCCCAGGACGCGAGGACCCCGCCCGTCGTGGGATGGCGGAGATAGACGAGGTAGGGCAGCCCGGCGGCCTTGTGGTCGGTGATGGCGGCGGTGACCTTCACCATCTGGAGGAAGGCGATCGTGCCCTCCTGCATCCGGGTGCCGCCCGAGGCGGGCGCCGCCAGCAGCGGCAGCCCCTCGGCCGTGGCCCGCTCCACGGCGGCCACGAGCCGCTCCCCAGCCGCCACGCCGATCGATCCGGCCAGGAAGCGGAACTCGCAGGCCACGACCGCCACTCGGCGCCCGCGCAGCAGGCCCTCGCCGGTGACGACCGACTCGTCCAGCCCGGTGCGTTCGCGGGCGGCGAGCAGATCGGCCCGGTAGGCGGGGTCGTCGGTCGTCACCTCGACCGGTTCGTCCCACCCGCGCCAACTGCCGGGGTCCACCACCGCTTCGATGAGGTCGAGGGCGGAGGTGCGGGGGCTCTTAGCACTCATGGGGCCAGCCTGCCATGCCCCCGCGGGGGGCGTGGCGTGTGCACCTCCGCTGCGCGGCGGTGTCCTCAATCGCCGGACGGGCTGCTGTGCTCTGTCCTCAAGCGCCGGACGGGCTTGAATAAGCCCGTCCGGCGATTGAGGACACGGCCTCAGCCCAGGAGCGCGGCGAAGCCGCCGCCGCGGGCGAGCTCCTCGAGGTCGTCCAGCGCCCGGCGGGCGTGTCCGGCGGCGACGGGGTCGCGCTCGGCGATGCCGCTCTCGGCGAACTCGTCCTCGTCCAGGCGCAGCACCGTGGCCCCGTCGGCCGAGAGCCACAGGTCGAGGTCCAGGTCGGTGACGACGAGCCCGTCCGCCTCGACACGGGCGGGGCGGGTCACGTCGCAGTACCAGCCCTTCACGGCCCCGGCGGCGTCCCGCACCTCCTTGACGGCGTACCAGCGGTCCCGCCAGTAGTGCTCGGTGAACACGTCGCCCTTCTCGAACCGCACGAACCCGAAGTCCCGGGTGCCGGCGCCCGCCCAGGGAGCGCGCACCACGACGTGCGTGCCGTCGTCGCGCACGACGGTCGCGGGGTACCGCACCTCGGGCCGGGGCTCCTTCACCAGCCTCACCGTCACCGCGTCGCCGGCCGCCAGCAGCCCGCCCATCGTCCCGCTCATGAAAACCCGCTCCCGTTCGTGGATCGTCCGGCGGCAGCCTCTCCCATGGCGGGATCTCGGGCGAATGATTTTCGGGACGAGGCGCTCGTCCGCCTACCGGTGCGTGAACTCCGGCGGTCGCTTCTCCACGAACGCCGACATGCCCTCCTTCTGGTCCGCGACGGCGAACACCGCGTGGAAGAGTCTGCGTTCGAATCGGACGCCCTCCGCCAGCGTCGTCTCGAAGGCCCGGTTCACGGCCTCCTTGGCCATCATCGCGACCGGCGCGGACATCCCGGCCACGGTCTCGGCGACCGCGAGCGCCTCCTCCAGGAGATCGTCCGCCGGCACGATCCGGGAGACCAGACCGGCCCGTTCGGCCTCCGTCGCGTCCATGGTGCGGCCCGTCAGGCACAGCTCCATGGCCTTGGCCTTGCCGACCGCGCGGGTCAGCCGCTGGGAGCCGCCGATGCCGGGGATCACACCGAGCTTGATCTCCGGCTGGCCGAAGACCGCCGTGTCCGAGGCGAGCAGGATGTCGCAGAGCATGGCGAGCTCGCAGCCGCCGCCGAGGGCGTAGCCGGAGACGGCCGCGACGGTCGGCGTACGGAGTTCACCGAGCCGGTCCCAGGCGGTGAACCAGTCGCTGAGGTACATGTCCATGTACCCCTGCGGCCGCATCTCCTTGATGTCGGCCCCGGCCGCGAACGCCTTCGGCGAGCCGGTGAGGACGATGCAGCCGATGTCCGGGTCGCGGTCGAGCGCGGCCGTGGCCTCGACGACCTCGTTCATGACCTGGAGGTTGAGGGCGTTGAGGGCCTTCGGCCGGTTGAGGGTGAGGAGGGCCGTGCGGCCCTTGCGCTCGACGAGGATGGTCTCGTAGGTCATGCGGTGGCCGTTCCGTTCTCTTCGGTGTCCTGGGCGGACGGGTCGCTGCTCGTCTCGGTGTCCTGGGCGGACCGGTCCCTGATCGTCCGGATGATCCCGGAGAAGTCCTCCGCCGCCCCCGCGCCCTCGGCGAACTCCGCGTACAGCTCCGCCGCCCGCAGGCCCAGTTCGGCGTGCACCCCGCCGGCCCGGAGGGCGTTGGCGGCCAGGCCGAGGTCCTTGGCCATCAGGGGCGCGGCGAAGCCGGGCCGGTAGTCGTGGTTGGCCGGGCTGGCCGGGACGGGTCCGGGGACCGGGCAGTTGACCGTCAGGGCCCAGCACTGGCCGGACGCGGTGGAGGCCACGTCATAGAGGGCCTGGTGGGACAGGCCGAGGCTCTCGCCGAGAACGAACGCCTCGCCGACCGCGATCATCGAGATGCCGAGAATCATGTTGTTGCAGATCTTCGCGGCCTGACCGGAGCCTGCCGCTCCGCAGTGGACGGCCTTCCTGCCCATCGCCGACAGCAGCGGCTCGGCCCGCACGAACTCGGTCTCGCCGCCCCCGGCCATGAAGGTCAGGGTGGCGGCTTCCGCGCCCGTCACGCCGCCCGAGACGGGCGCGTCCAGGGCGCGGTGCCCGGCCCGCGCCGCGGCGTCGTGGGCGGCCCGGGCGTCGGCCACGTCGATGGTGGAGCAGTCGACGAAGAGGGTGCCGGGCTGCGCCGCCGCGAGCAGCCCCTCGTCCCGGTAGAGGGCGAGGACATGGCGGCCGGCGGGCAGCATGGTGATCACGACGTCCGCGCCCTCGGCGGCCTCGGCCGCCGAGGCGGCCGGCTCGACACCGGCGGCCACGGCCGCCGCCAGAGACGCGGCCGACAGGTCGTAGCCACGCACCCGGTACCCGGCCTTGACGAGGTTGGCGGCCATCGGGCCGCCCATGTGGCCGAGCCCGACGAAGCCGACGACCGTACTCGCGGGGCTCACGGGGGTCACGGCGCTCACCAGGGCACCTCCTGGGAGGCGTCGGCGGCGAAGGAGAGTTCCCGGGCGCCGAGCGGTGCGAAGAACCGGGCCACGTCCGCCTCGCCGACCTCCGCGAGGGTCGCCGGCGACCAGCGCGGGGCACGGTCCTTGTCGATCACCTGGGCGCGGATTCCCTCCACCAGGTCGGGCGCGGACAGCGCCGCGCAGGAGACGCGGTACTCCTGCTCCAGGACCCGCTCCAGCGGCCCGAGGTCCCGGGCGCGGCGCAGCGCGGCGAGGGTCACCTTGAGGGCGGTGGGCGACTTGGCGAGGATCGTCTCGGCGGCTTCCTTGGCAGCCGGTGTGCCCGCGGCGAGCAGCCGTTCGACGATCTCCTCGACGGTGTCGGACGCGTAGCAGTGGTCGATCCACTCCCGGTCGGCGGCCAGCCGGCCCTCCGGTGCCTCGCGGACGTGGCGGGGCAGGACGTCGGGTACGGACCCGGCGGCGAGGTCCGCGCCGAGGGCGGACAGCGCGTCCGCCGGTACGAAGTGGTCGGCGAGGCCGCACAGCAGGGCGTCCGCGGCGCCCACGGGCACTCCGGTGAGCCCGAGGTGGGTGCCGAGCTCGCCGGGGGCGAGGGCCAGCAGATAGGTGCCGCCCACGTCGGGCACGAATCCGATGCCCGTCTCGGGCATCGCGACCTTGGAGCGTTCGGTGACGATCCGCACGCTGCCGTGGGCCGAGATCCCCACTCCCCCGCCCATCACGATGCCGTCCATGAGGGCGACGTACGGCTTGGGGTAGCGGGCGATACGGGCGTTGAGCCGGTACTCGTCGCGCCAGAAGGCCGCCGAGGCGTCGCCGCCGGAGCGGGCGTCGGCGTGGATGGACCGGATGTCACCTCCCGCGCACAGCCCCCGCTCGCCCGCGCCGCTGATCACGACGGTCTCGACGGCGGGGTCGTGCTCCCAGACGGTGAGGGCCTCGTCGACGCGGCGCACCATGGTGTGGCTGAGGGCGTTGAGAGCGTTGGGCCGGTTGAGGGTGAGGTACGCGGCACGGCCCTCTGTGCGCACCAGTACGCAGTCGTCCGTCCCTTCCGTCCTGTCCGTCGTCGGGGTCATCGGGCGGCTCCCGTCAGTCCGCGGGCCACGATCAGGCGCATGATCTCGTTGGTTCCTTCCAGGATCCGGTGCACGCGAAGATCTCGGACGATCTTCTCGATGCCGTACTCGGTGAGGTAGCCGTAGCCCCCGTGCAGTTGCAGGGCGCGGTCGGCGACGGAGTAGCCGGTGTCGGTGGCGAAGCGTTTGGCCATGGCGCACAGCTGGGCCGCCTGAGGGTCGCCCCGGTCCAGGGCCTCCGCGGCCTGACGGACCAGGGCGCGGGCGGCGGCGAGTTCGGTCGCCATGTCGGCGAGGCGGAACTGCAGCGCCTGGGCGTCGAGCAGCGGTGCCCCGAAGGCCTCCCGGTCGGCGAGGTATTCCAGGCTGCGGTGCAGGGCATGCTGCCCGCCGCCGAGGGAGCAGGCGGCGATGCCGAGCCTGCCGCCGTTGAGCCCGTTCATGGCGATGCGGAAGCCGTCGCCCTCGGCGCCGAGCCGGCGGCCGGCCGGAAGGCGGACACCGTCCAGGACGACCTGGCGGGTGGGCTGGGCGTTCCAGCCCATCTTCTTCTCGTCCGGACCGAAGGACAGCCCGGGGTCGTCCCGTTCGACGACGAACGCGGAGATACCGCCCGGTCCCTCCCCGCCCGTGCGCGCCATGACGATGTACACCTCGGCGGCACCGGCGCCGGAGATGAACTGCTTCACGCCGGTCAGGACGTAGCAGTCCCCGTCGCGTACGGCCCGGGTGCGCAGCGCGGCGGCGTCGGAGCCGGCGCCCGGCTCGGTCAGGCAGTAGCTGCCGAGGGTGTCCATCGAGCACAGCCCGGGCAGCCAACGGGCGCGCTGGGCCTCGTCCCCGTAGCGGTCGATCATCCAGCCGACCATGTTGTGGATGGAGAGATAGCCGGCGATCGAGGGGCAGCCGGTGGCCAGCACCTCGAAGATCAGCACTCCGTCCGCGCGGGTGAGTCCGGAACCACCCGCGGCCTCGCTTACGTAGACGCCGCCGAGCCCGAGCCCCGCGGCCTTGCGCAGCACGTCGACGGGGAAGTGTTTGTCCTGGTCCCAGGCGACGGCGTGCGGGGCGAGGTGTTCCCGGGCGAAGTCCAGCGTCGTCCCGGCCAGCGCGAGCTGCTCCTCGGTGAGGCCTGTCGTCATGGCGCTCATCCCATCGTGGGGATGGTGAAGCTCGCGCCCTCCTTGACCCCGGAGGGCCAGCGCGAGGTGACGGTCTTGGTGCGGGTGTAGAAGCGGATGGCGTCCGGGCCGTGCTGGCCCAGATCGCCGAAACCGGACCGCTTCCAGCCGCCGAAGGTGTGGTAGGCGACCGGCACGGGGATCGGCACATTGACGCCGATCATGCCGGTGTCCACACGGCGGGTGAAGTCGCGGGCGGTGTCCCCGTCGCGGGTGAAGATCGCGACGCCGTTGCCGAAGGCGTGCTCGGAGGGCAGCCGCAGCGCGTGCTCGTAGTCCGCCGCGCGGACCACCGACAGGACGGGCCCGAAGATCTCCTCCTGGTGGATCCGCATGTCCGGGGTGACCCGGTCGAAGAGGGAGGCACCGGCGAAGAAGCCGTTCTCGTGCCCGGCGAGGGTGAAGCCGCGCCCGTCCACGACGAGTTCGGCGCCCTCCTCCACTCCGAGGTCCACATAGCCGGTGACCCGGTCGACGGCGTCGCGGCCGACGAGGGGGCCGAAGTCGGCGTCCGGGTCGTCGGACCGGCCGATCCGCAGGGTGCCGATCCGCTCCTTGAGGCGGGCGACCAGCGCGTCGGCGGTGTCCTCGCCGACGGGCACGGCGACGGAGATCGCCATGCAGCGCTCCCCGGCCGAGCCGTAGCCCGCGCCGATCAGGGCGTCGACGGCCTGGTCGAGGTCGGCGTCCGGCATCACGATCAGATGGTTCTTGGCGCCGCCGAAGCACTGGGCCCGCTTGCCGTGGGCGGCGGCCGTGGCGTAGATGCGGGCGGCGACCGGGGTCGAGCCGACGAAGCCGAGCGCCTGCACCCGCGGGTCCTCGAGCAGGGTGTCGACGGTTTCCTTGCCGCCGTTGACGACGTTGAGCACGCCGGGCGGCAGGCCCGCCTCCAGGAACAGCTCGGCGAGCCGGAGCGGGACGGACGGGTCGCGCTCGGAGGGCTTGAGGACGAAGGAGTTGCCGCAGGCGATGGCCGGGGCGGCCTTCCACAGCGGGATCATCGCGGGGAAGTTGAACGGGGTGATGCCCGCCGTCACGCCGATCGGGCGGCGCAGGGAGTGCACATCGATGCCGGTCCCGGCGTTGTCGGAGAAGTCGCCCTTGAGCAGGTGCGGAATGCCGGCCGCGAACTCCACCACCTCCAGACCGCGCTGGATGTCGCCGAGCGCGTCGGGGACCGTCTTGCCGTGCTCGGACGACAGCAGCCGGGCGAGGGAGTCCTTCTCGCCCTCGACGAGCCGGAGGAAGCGCAGCAGGACGCGGGCCCGGCGCTGCGGGTTCCACTCGCCCCACTCCCGCTGGGCCTCGGCGGCGTCGGCGACGGCCGCCTCCGTCTCGGCCCGGTTCGCCAGGGGTACCCGGGCCTGCACGGCGCCGGTGTTGGGGTCGTACACATCGCCGTAGGCACCCGATGTTCCCGGGGTGTGCCTGCCGCCGATGAAATGGGTGAGTTCACGGACCATGGGAGAGCCTGCTCTCGTCAGGTGAGATCCGAAGATGGCGCGAAGCATCGGGCGGCGGGCGCGAGTTGCGCGCGGGCCGCCGACGGGTCGCGGGACGCGAAGGGCGAAGAGCCGTCAGGAAGCGGGTGCAGCCGCTCGCCGCGCCGGATCACCAGGGTCGTGGGTACGGACCGGTGCCATGCGTGTCTGCTCCATCCTCGTGGACAACACGGAACGTTCCGCGGCCGGTATCCTGACTCCCGGATCAGCGCGCGTCCCCGTGCCTTCCCGACATCCCGCTCGTCAGTGGCGTGTACCGCGAGGACGGACTCCCCGGTCACAGTGGCGGGACCGTGCCGGTTTCACACCGGCTTCCCTGCACCGCGGACCTTGTCCCCCGAACATATAGTTGGACGTCCTAGTAAGTCCAGGGTCTGCTGGCTTCTCCTGGCCCCGGTGTGTCAGCGAGGCCCGGTGTCCAGTACCGGGTACGGCACGAAGGTGCTGCGGTTCTCGTCGACGGCCAGGGGCCGGCCGAGCGGCGGGACGGCCCGCTGCGGGCAGTCCAGGCGTTCGCAGATCCGGCAGCCCATGCCGATGGGGGTGGCGGCCGAGGCGTTGTCGAGATCGAGCCCGTCGGAGTAGACGAGCCGGGAGGCGTGGCGGATCTCGCAGCCGAGCCCGATGGCGAAGGTCTTGCCGGGCTCGCCCCAGCCGCCCCGGTGCCGGGTGACGGTGCGGGCGGTCCACAGATGGCGCTGCCCGTCCGGCATGGCCGCGATCTGCACATGGATGCGGCCGGGAGAGGCGAACGCCTCGTAGACGTTCCACAGCGGGCAGGTGCCGCCGGCCCGGGAGAAGTGGAAGCCGGTGGCCGACTGCCGTTTGGACATGTTGCCCGCGCGGTCGACCCGTACGAACGAGAAGGGCACCCCGCGCAGCCGCGGGCGCTGCAGCGTGCTGAGCCGGTGGCAGACGGTCTCGTAGCCGAGCCCGAAGCGGTCGGCGAGCCGCTCGATGTCGTACCGCAGCTCCTCCGCCGCGGCGTGGAACTCCCGGTACGGCAGGATCAGCGCGGCGGCGACGTAGTTGGCGATGCCGATCCGGGCCAGCGGCCGGACGGCCGAGCCCTCCTCGTAGTCCTCCGAGGCGAGCCGGGTGAGTTCCCCGTCGTATTCGAGCAGGGCGAGCTGCGTCGCCATCCGGAAGGCCTGCTGGCCGGGGCGCAGCCGGTTCGACAGGTGCAGCACCCGCGCACCGGGGTCGTAGGTGTGGAGGCGGTCGGCGTCGGCGGCGATACGGACCCCGTGGCGTTCGGCGAGCCGGGCGGCCAGGGCCGGCAGCACCTCGCCGGGCCGGATACCGATCTCGGCGGCCAGTTCCTCGGCGGCGGTGTCGACGGTGTGGAGGTAGTTCTGCCGGCGGTAGAAGAACTCGCGGATCTCCTCGTGCGGGGAGCGCGGCAGGTCCGGGTCGTCGGTGCCGCGGCGCTCGGCGACCTCCGCGAGCCGCTCGGTCAGGACCTGGTTGCGCCGGCCCAGGTCGAGCAGCACCGCCGCCACGGCGGGCAGCCGGGAGGCGAGTTCCGACAGATCGGCGGGAGAGACGCGGGCGGCGGCCACCTCGTCGGCGAGGGCTTCGCGCAGGTCGGCCAGGACACGGCCGGTGTCACGCTCGGAGAAGAAGCCGGGGTCCACGCCGAACGCCTCGGTGAGCCGCAGCAGTACGGGCACGGTGAGCGGGCGGGAGTCGTGCTCCATCTGATTGAGGTAGCTGGGTGAGATGGCGAGCATCCGGGCCATGTGGGCCTGGCTGAGCCGCCGTTCCTCGCGCAGCCGCCGCAGCCGCACCCCCGCGTATGTCTTGCTCATGCCTTGCTCATGTTCTTGCTCACCAGGCCCCTTCGGCCGCCCCCGGCTCCGTGCGGCCACCCTAGCCGGGAGCAAGCGGCTTGTGGACAGGAGACCTTGGCAAGGTTGGCAAACATGCTCGGGAAGATTCACAGAACTTGGCAGCCCGCCATGGTTGATGGCACCGAGTGCCACTGCCAGAGTCTTAGCACGGCCCGCCGGAGCCCCCGGATCTCAACATTGCCCGCTCGATGGGGGCACGGCGGGCCGCACTTACCAGGGGAAGCACTTCCCTTCGCATTCTTGGCAGAAGCCCGAGCGGCTTCGACGCGGGATCGACGCGGGATCGACGCGACACGGCGACACTGGGAGACGGTCATGGCGCAGACAGGGACGACGACGGCCGAGGAGCTGGCACAGCGGTGGGCGACGGACCCGCGCTGGCAGGGCGTGCGGCGCTCGTACGGCGCCGAGGACGTGGTGCGGCTGAGCGGCACCGTCCGGGAGGAGCACACCCTGGCCCGGCGCGGCGCCGAGCGGCTGTGGCGTCAGCTCCACGAGCGTGACTACATCCACGCGCTCGGCGCGCTGACCGGCGGCCAGGCCGTGCAGATGGTCAAGGCCGGACTGCAGGCCGTCTACCTGTCCGGCTGGCAGGTCGCCGCCGACGCCAACCAGGCCGGGCACACCTACCCCGACCAGAGCCTGTACCCCGCCAACTCCGTACCGACCGTGGTGCGCCGCATCAACAACGCACTGCTGCGCGCCGACCAGATCGCCACCGCCGAGGGTGACGGCGCGGACGTCGACTGGCTGGTCCCGATCGTGGCCGACGCCGAGGCCGGCTTCGGCGGCCCGCTGAACGCCTTCGAGCTGACCAAGGCGATGATCGCGGCGGGCGCGGCCGGCATCCACTACGAGGACCAGCTCGCGTCCGAGAAGAAGTGCGGCCACCTCGGCGGCAAGGTCCTGGTGCCCACCTCCCAGCACATCCGCACCCTCAACGCGGCCCGCCTCGCCGCCGACATCGCCGATGTGCCGACCCTGATCGTGGCCCGTACGGACGCGCTCGCCGCCAATCTCCTGACCACCGACGTCGACGAGCGCGACGCCCGCTTCTGCACCGGCGAGCGCACCGCCGAGGGCTTCTACCGCGTCGAGCCCGGCATGGGCCCCGTGATCTCCCGGGGCCTCGCCTACGCGCCGTACGCGGACCTGCTGTGGATGGAGACCGGCACCCCCGACCTGGCGCAGGCGCGCGAGTTCGCCGAGGCCGTCCACGCCGAGTACCCCGAGCAGATGCTCGCCTACAACTGCTCGCCGTCCTTCAACTGGCGGGCCGCGCTGGACGACGACCAGATCGCCAAGTTCCAGCGCGAGCTGGGGGCGATGGGCTACCGCTTCCAGTTCATCACCCTGGCCGGTTTCCACTCCCTCAACCACGGCATGTTCGACCTGGCCCGGGGCTACGCGGAGCACGGCATGCCCGCCTACGTGGAGCTCCAGGAGCGGGAGTTCGCCGACCAGCGGCACGGCTTCACCGCCGTGAAGCACCAGCGCGAGGTCGGCACGGGCTACTTCGACCAGGTCAGCACGGCGCTCAACCCCGCCGCGGAGACGCTCGCGCTGCGCGGCTCCACGGAGGAGGAGCAGTTCCACTAGGCCACGGCGGGGGCGGGGCGGGGGCGGGGCCACACAGACGACCGGGGCTGAGGGGCCCGGGTCACGGCCGGGGCTGAGGGGCCCGGGTCACGGCCGGGGCTGAGGGGCCCGGGCCGCTTGGGGATACGCCGAAGGGCGGCGGCACCGGGTGGGGTGCTGCCGCCCTTCGGCGTGCGGTGTCGACTCCCTTAGTAGGCGGAGTTGACGTTGTCCATGGAGCCGTACTTGTCGGCGGCGTAGTTGCAGGAGGCGGTGATGTTGGCGACCGGGTCGTAGGGGTCCCAGGAGGTGCCCTCGACGTGGTAGGCCTTGAAGGTCGGGTCGATGATCTGGAGCAGGCCCTTGGAGGGGACGCCGTTGGCGGCGTTGATGTCCCAGTCGTTGATCGCGCGGGGGTTGCCGGTCGACTCGCGCATCACGTTGCGCTTGATGCCCTCGTAGCTGGCGGGGATGTTCTTGGACTTCAGGATGTCCAGGGACTCCTTGATCCACCCGTCGAGATTGTCGGCATACGCCTTCTTCACCGGAGCCGCAGGCTTCGCGGGGGCCGCCGGCTTGGCGGGGGCGGCGGGCTTCACGGGGGTGCGGGCCTCGGAGCGGCTGGCGGCCTGCTTCTCGGCGCGGGTCTTGTCGGCCTTGGCCTTCGCGGCGGCGTCGGCCTTCTTCTTCGCGTCAGCGGCGTCGGTCGCGGCCTTGGCCTGGGTCTTGGCCTTCGCGGCGGCGGTGTCGGACTGCTGCGCGGTGTGGTCGTGGGCGCCGAGGTCGGTGGTGGTCCACGCGACGGGCTTCACAGCGATGGAGGGGGTCTCGGCGGCCTGGCCGGGGGTGACGGCGAAGGCCAGGGCGGCAGCGCCCGCGGCAGCGGTCAGGCCGGCGGCGGAGAGCTTGTGGGCCG
Organism: Streptomyces syringium; assembly: GCF_017876625.1. Classification (NCBI taxonomy): domain Bacteria; kingdom Bacillati; phylum Actinomycetota; class Actinomycetes; order Kitasatosporales; family Streptomycetaceae; genus Streptomyces; species Streptomyces syringium. The sequence continues at coordinate 6,481,033 of NZ_JAGIOH010000001.1, read as the reverse complement.
TGGTCAGACGGGCGGTACCGGTGGTGGTGGAGCGCATGCTGGCTGAACCTCTTCCAATCGCGTGAGTCGCACTGGCCGGATCGGCGCGAAGAAAGCGCCGTGTCTCGATCGACGGCGCCATGCGACTCGGCAATTGTTAGCGGCCCGAAAAGCCGCTGGCAAAGGTGTGACCTACTACCCCACCCCCGAACAACACACCCCCGCACACCCCACCCACCACCCCACTTCACACCCAAATGTCCGAATCTGGAGTCCACTACCCGGGTTCGTAAGTGATCTGGGTCCCATGAGCGGCCTCACATCCCGCCCCCCACCTCCACACAGCACGTAACGGCGCGCATGCATACCGTCGGGACGCCGTTTGCCCGGGGCGCCGCTTGGTAAGGGTGCCGGGATGGATGTCCACGAGTCCGTGCTCGATCTCGTCGGCGGCACGCCGCTGGTCCGGCTGCGTACAACCGGCGACGCCGCACGGTCGGCCTCCGCCGTCTACGCCAAGCTGGAGTACCTGAGCGTCGGTGGCAGCTCCAAGGACCGCATCGGCCTGCGCATGGTCGAGCAGGCCGAGCGGGACGGGCTGCTGCGGCCGGGCGGCACGATCGTCGAGGCCACCTCCGGCAACACCGGGATCGGGCTCGCGCTGGTGGCCGCCCGGAAGGGCTACCGCGCCGTGCTGGTCCTCTCGGACCGGGCCGGCGGCGAGAAGGTCGCCACCCTGCGGGCCTTCGGCGCCGAGGTCGTGATGAGGCCCGGCGGCCTGCCGCGCGAGCACCCGGACCACCCGGTCAATACCGCGGCCCGCATCGCCGAGGAGACGCCGGGAGGCTGGCTCGCCGCCCAGTACGACAATCCCGCCAACCCCGAGGCGCACTATCTGACGACGGGGCCGAAGATCTGGCGGCAGACCGAGGGGCGCATCACCCACCTGGTGTCCTGCATCGGCACCGGCGGCACGATCAGCGGCACCGGCCGTTATCTCAAGGAGGTCAGCGGCGGCACCGTCCAAGTGGTCGGCGCCGACCCCATGTCCTCCGTGTACTCCGGCGGCGACGGCCGCCCGTACTTCAATCGAAGCCGCCGGGCACTTCCGCCATGCGGAAACCGTCGAGGACCCCTGGCCGCGGTCGTACCACCAGGACGTCGTCGACCGCGTCCTGCCCGTCGCGGACCGCGAAGCCATCCAGGCCGTCCGCCGACTGGCACGCGATCAGGGGCTGCTCGTCGGCGGATCGTCCGGCACGGCACTGTCCGCGGCCCTGCGCGTGGGCGCCGAGGCAGGTCCGGAGGCCCTGGTCGTGGTGATCCTCCCGGACTCCGGGCGGCAGTACCTCTCGAAGTACTTCGACGATGCCTGGCTGCTGCGCCTGGGCTTCCTGGACGGTGACGCCACGCACCCCCGGGTCGCGGACGCGGCTCCCACGGACGAGCACACGCCGCCGCTGCCGTACCTGAACACCCGCGGCACCGTCGGCGAAGCCCTGGCATCCCTGCGGGCGGGGCGCGACGCCGGCGCACCCCCGGTGTGCCCGGCCGGCCCCTGCCCCGTGGGTCCCGAGCGGCGGCCGACCGCTCCCGAGCTGACGGGGTCCGTGTCGCTGGAGGAACTCGAAACCGCCCTCCGCAACGGCAAGGCCGCACCCACCGACCCGGTCGCCGACCGGCTCGGCGCACCCCTCCCCCACTTCGGCTACGGGGAACCGGCAGCGGCAGCGCTCGCCGAGCTGACCGAGCGCGGGCTGGACACAGCCGTCGTCCTCCGTGACGGCTGCGCGATGGCCCTGACCGACCGCGCCGCACTGCGAGCCGTCACGGAATGAGCCGCCTCATGACGCTCAGGGGGTGTCGGGGTAGAGCCAGCGGCGGAACAGCCCGCTGAGTCCGGGCATGACCAGGTAGGTCAGCGTCGGGGACAGCACGAGGGGGAGAACGGCGGCGCGCAGGGGAACCGGCCAGGACAGGAGGTTCGGCGCCACCAGCCAGGTGTACAGAAGGACGAAGGGGTACACGGCCAGGAGCGTGGTGCACGCCATCTTCCAGCGGGCGGGCGGCCGGGCGACCCCGCCGGGCACGGTGAACCAGGACTCCATGCCGGTCGTCGTGAGGTGGGGATGCACCGGACGCGCGATGCCCGCGAGCCGGGCGTGCCACTCCGCGCGCTCGGGGGATTGCATCCATCGTTCCAGGCTGTCGGTGTCCTGGAACCGTACGACCGTGTGGAAGCGGTTCCCGTCGCCCTCCGGTCGCAGCCAGGTGACGCCCAGTTCTCCCGGGAAGGTGCGGGCCACCCGCTGGATGCCGTGCGCCCACTCCTGGAAGTCGCCTTGCCTGCCCGGTTCCACCTGCCAGGTGTAGACGACGCTGACCTGGTCGTCACCGCTGCTGTGTGGTTCCCGCGCCGGTTCCGTCATGCGAACACGATAAGTTCCGGTATAACCGAAATACGCCTTGCACACCGATAGTGTCAATATTTCCCATACTCCGGGGCGCGCACTCCGAGGCGCAGAAGGCACGCACGCGCTGCGACAGCCGTAGGGAGGCGGGGCTGCGGAGTGAGGGCCGCGGGTAGGAACGGGCCGGTGAGCGTGGGAAGCGGAAGGCGCGGCGGGGTTCTCTGCGGTGGAGGACTGGTGGAATGGGGGCGGCGCGTTGAGGGACGGTCGGCAAAGCGTGGTGGGAGATGCACATCCGTGAGGCCGGCGTGAGCCTTTCGGTCGAGGTGCGCGACAACAGGACCGGCCTGCCGGCCACGGGGCTACGGCTGTCCCTTCAGAGCCGGCAGGGCGACGTCTGGGCCCACGTCGCCACCGGCACGGTCGATGCCAACGGACATGCGAACGCGTGGCCCCTGACCACCGCGGAATGCCACCGCCTCGTCGTCGACGCCGAGGAGTACTTCGCGCAGACCGGCACCGAAGGGCTTTACACGGAAGCCTCGTTCGCCTTCCGTACCGCGGACCCGGCCGACGGACCACGGATCCTGCTGCTTCTCACACCGGCCTCCCTCAGCGCCTACCGCGCCTAGCCCAGGAAGGCCCAGGAAGGGGTGACCCGTGCATCACGTCGTGTCCACGCGATACGGCACGATCTCCGCCTCCTGGGCGTCAAACCCGGTGCCACCGCTCACCAGGCGCGAGACCTGCAGCTGACGATGACACTCGAGGGCGACTTCGCCCCCGCATTCGTCAAGGGTGACAACACGGTTCTGCTGCCGACCCGCAGCATGGCGAACACCGCATCGGCGGGCGAGCTCACACGCACGCGAGGCGTACGAGCCGTGGCGTAACCCGTGATCTTTCCGCGCGTTGGCCCCTTCGGGTCCCTACGCATCCGACGACGCCCAACTGCCCTGCCCCCGGAGGCAAGAACCCATGGGATCCCGGTGCCTCAACACGGGCGGGGAAGAATGCTGAGGTCGCTCACCATGCACGGCATCACCAAGAAGATCACCGCGGGAATCGCCACCGCGGCCGCGGCGATCGGCTGCGTCATCGCCACCGGACCGCCCGCGGCGGCCGCGGGCAAGTGGTGCAACCACTCGGTCTGCATCGAGACCTACGACACGGGCACCTATCTGGGCAGGGTGGAGGTGTCGGTCGTCAACACCAACCAGCCCCACCGCATCAGCGCCCGGGTATGGACCACCAACGGCTGGAGCGCCCGCACCAAGTCGGAGGACGTCGGCGCGTTCCGGACCTACCGGGACCAGGCCTATCCGCAACGCCACTTCCCGGCGGGCACCCGGCTCTGCGCCGAGGGCTTCCGCGGTGGCGCGAGCGTGGGCCTGCCCTGCGTGACCCTCACCGGCTGAACCGGCTCCGCGTGCCCCTCCCGACTTGGTCGGGAGGGGCACTTCAACGGCCGAAAGCCGAAGGCCGCCACCGTGTCACGGGCCAGGCGTGCGCGGCGGCGGGAGTCGGTGACTGCGGGCCTCCCACCGGTTCGCCGCCCTCGACCCCGGCCGCCGGCCGGGTGCTGGGCTGGGTGGCCGTCTCCAGGGTCTCCGACCGGTGCGCGTACGCCGGGGTGGTCGACGATCCAGTCCGGGATCTTCCCCGAGAACTCCGCCGGCCTGGCCGTGCACCGGAAGGCGGGCTTCCGCATGATGGGCACCCGTGAACGCATCGGGCGCCACCACGGGGTGTGGGGTGACGTCCTGCTCATCGAGCGCCGCAGCTCGGCGCACCAGAACGGGCCGCGCGTCTGAACAGCGCGGTCACTCACACGGGCCTGAGCAGCCGCAGTCGTGCATGTGTCATGCCGGGGGCTTCTGCAGCCAGTCCGCTTCGGTGGTCCAGAACATCTGGCGCGCACCGAGATAGTCGTGGGCGAAGTCGGTGAAGCGTTCGCGGGTGAACGGCTTACCGGTCTTGGGGTCCTTGGCCTTGATGTCGGGTTCCTGGACGGCCATCGCGACGAGGGGAAGGGCATCCTTGTATGCGTGGAGGAACTTGTAGGAGTTCTCCATCTGGTACTTCCGGTCCGGCAGGGTGTCCGGTCCTCCGATGCCGATCTTCTGGTCCCTGGCGAGGTCGAACATCTCCTTCATGCGCTTGTGGTCGTCGTCATCCGGCAGGAAGTTGATGTACTGGATGAACTGCGTCTTGGTGAAGACCTTCTTGCCGTAACGCATGTTGTCGATCTCGGCGTCGATGTAGGACTTCGAGGTGTACTTGGTCTGATCCTGCTTGGTGTCCACCTCGACCGCGGTCTCCGGAAGGTTCACCCCGGCGAGCTTGCCGTCGAACTTCTCCGCCATCGCCTTCAGCATGGCCTGGAAGTCTGCTCGCACCTCTGTGTTCCACTGCGCGACCATGGCCCCATGGGTGGTGGGGTTGTCAGGGTTCTCGTCGACCGTCGGCGCGAGCCCGCCCTCCTCCTTCACATACTGGGGAACCTTGGCGTCCTTCATGGCGACATCGAAGAACCGGTCCTGAACCTGGACGAACAATTTCTTGTGGCGTTCCTGGAGATACTTCAGGGCATTGTCCAGCCGCGACCACTTGTACTCCCCCTTCTTCTCCTCCAGGGCCTTCCAGGGCACCACCACCTGCACGCCGCCGATGTCCGCACGGTCGATCATGGCCTTGACCTTTGGGTCCTCGCCGGACGTGGCATCCTCGAACGCGCCGAGCGACATGTACAGATTGTCCGTCACCTTGCCCCGGGACACCGAGCCGGCGGCCTTGCCGGGGGCAGGAGCCGCGACGGCCACCCCGACGGTGGCCGTCAAGGCCACGGCCGTGAGGACAACAGATCCGACTGCACCACGTTGCATCATCATGAACGGGACGCTAGGGGAACGTTCTTAGTGAAAGATAAGAGCGTCTGCCGCTTGTCGCCCTGACCGGCCATACCGCCGCCGCACCGGCCGTCGGCCTGGCCGGCGGCGCCGCGAGCGCTGCCGGCGGCACCCGAGTGACGGTCAACACCCGCCGGTAGGCCTCTGCCGGGCCCCGGGGGGGTCCCACAACCCCGGGGCCGAGCACCCAGCGCGCTCGCACCGATGATCCGCGCTGCCTCCGGCACGCTCCCCGGACAGGCTTCCCGCGCCCTGTTGCGCGGCCTCGGCCACTCCGATACCCACACGCGTACAGTTCGGCCTTTTGTTCGCTCGGTCCACCCGGACGAGCGATCGCAGGCAAAGCCGGGCGGGCCGATTGCACCGATAGGTTCGGTTATGCGTGACAGATTCTGCCGTGTTCAGCAGTGATGGAAGGCCACCGGATGGGGACCGCTGATGAGATCCACACCCTGCTCGTGAAGAAGTTCGGGGCGGACCCCGGTGCCGTCCATCCCGACGCTTCGTTGCACGGCCTTCGCGTGGACTCACTAGCGCTGGAGGAACTGCGGGTCATCATCGAGAACCGGCTGGACATCGATCTCGACGACGTGCAGCTGAGCTCTCGCAGCACGGTGGGCGAGCTGGTGGCCGCCGTCCAGGGCAGGCTCCCCGCGTGACGGGGCGGAACCGGCGGCCGTTCGTCGCCGCGGTCACGGGTCTCGGGATGGTCACCCCCGCAGGCGTCGGTGTGGCCGAGACCTGGCGGACGGTCACCGAGTCGGACGCCCCCACGTCCGTGGGGCCGCTCGGGGAACTCGACGGCCTGCCATGCGACTTCATGTACACCATCACCGGCCTGGACACCGAGCAGATCTTCGGTGCGGCCGCCCTGCGGCTGATGGACCGCTTCACCCAGCTCGCCGTCATCGCGGCACGCGAGGCGCTGGCCGACGCCGCTCTGGACACCTCGGCATGGGACAGCGCCCGCGTCGCCGTCGTCATCGGCTCCGCGCACGGCGGACTGCCGTTCTACGACGCCCAGCACGCCGTTCTCGCCCAGAAGGGCGCCCGCCGGGTCTCCCCGATGGTCGCGCCGCTCAGCATGGTCAACGGCGCGGCCAGCAACGTCTGCACCGACCTCGGCATCCACGGCCCCAGCATGGCCGTGACCACGGCTTGCTGTTCCGGCACCATGGCCATCGGCACGGCCTATCAATTCCTGCGTGCCGGGGCGTGCGATGTCGCGATCGCCGGCGGAGCGGAGTCCCTCCGGTCCCGGTTGATCTACGCCGGCGTCTGCCAGATGAAGGCGATGTCCGTCCGCCGCGACGATCCGGCCAGGGCCTGCCGCCCCTTCGACGTCGACCGGGACGGCTTCGTGATCGGCGAGGGCGCGGGCCTGCTCGTCATGGAACGCCCCGAACACGCCAGGGCGCGCGGGGCGCGCATCCGGGCGGGGATCGCCGGGTATGCCGCGACCAGCGACGCGCACAGCATGGCGGCGCCCCACCCGGACGGCATCGGCATCGAACGCGCGCTGCGCACGGCCATGGCGGAGGCGGACGTCGCTGCGGCGGACGTCGGCCACGTCAACGCCCACGGCACGTCCACGGTGCTCAATGACCTCATCGAGGGAAACGCCGTCCACCGCGTCCTGGGCGATCACGGCCTCGTCACCTCCACCAAGGCCATGACCGGCCACACGCTCGGCGCGGCGGGCGGCATCGAGACCGCGTTGACCATTCTCTCGCTGCAGCACCGGCTCGTCCCGCCCACCGTCAATCTGGAAACCCCCGACCCACGAATCCCGGTCGAGGTCGTGCGCAAGGAGTCCCGGCCGGTGGCCGCGAACTGCGCGGTGAAGAGTTCGCTCGGCATCGGCGGGCACAATGCGGCTCTCGTCCTGATCCGTGAGTGAACCGCCGTGAGCGAGCCCGTGAGCGAGCCCCGTGAAGGAGCCGCAGCCGCCGTGAAGGAGTGTTGTTGTCCGAGGAAATCGTCCGGTCCCTGACAGTCGACGGCATGCGCTATGCGTACCGAGTGCTGCCCCGGCCCGAGCCCGTCACCGAACCCGTCGTCGTGTTCGGCGGCGCGCTGCAAGGCATGTTCGGCTGGCCCCAGATGGAGGACCGCCTCGGACCGGTGGCCGATCTGGTCACCGCGGACCTGCCCGGCATGGGAAGCGGCGCGGTCTGCCCCGCCGACGCGGGCATCGAAGTGCTGCACACCGCCGTGGCGCGGATCATCGAGGACCTCGGTGTCCCGCGCGTCAATCTCTTCGGGTACTCATTCGGCGCGATCCTGGCCTTTCGGCAGGCCCAGCGGTATCCCGACCGCATCGCGCGGCTGGTCCTGGGCGGAATGCCCTCCACCCTTACCGATGCCCAGCACGACGGGCTGCGGCAAGTCGCCGAGATTCTCGCCGCCGGGCGCGCCGAGGACTTCGCGACCCGCGTGGCGGACGCCATGATCTGCCGCGACGAGGACCGCGTCGTGCGCCACCGGCAGCTGGTGCACCGGTACGTCCGCCGTTCCCTGCTGCATGTGGCCCGCCACTCGCCGCATGCGGCGCACGCGCTGGGCCGCACCCTGGCGAACCGGCTGGACCTCGGCGGAGGCCTCACCGGTGTGCCGACGCTGTCCTTCGCGGGCGAACACGACACGGTCGTCCCGCCCGCGGCGCAACGCGCCTTCGCCACCACCATCGAAGACAGTCGCTTCGCCGTCATCGCGGAGTCCGACCACTGGGTGATCATGGAGCGCGCGGCGGAAGTGGCCGACCTGACGTGGCGTTTCTTCACCGACCAGCCCCTGCACTCCGCGCCCTACCTGGCAGAACCACTCTCCCGGCGAGGCGCTGCGCTGGTACGCCGGGCGACCGCCGGGGGAACACCTTCGTTTTCCTGATCAGAGCGTTTGGAAATCCACCAGATCAATACAGCTTGCACGGCAGGCGATCTCACGAAACCGCTGAAATTTCACCGCACTCCGACTCCCGGTCCCGCACTGGGCGCCGAGCTCCTTCATTTGGTACCTCTCGTCGCTGAGATGCCAACGAATATACCCTCGAAGGAAGTCGTTTGCCGTCTTCAGTGCCGCGGACTGCCGACCGCCGAGCGTATGTCTCAACTGCTGCACCGCATGTACGCTGTCGCGGACAGCTCCTCGAAGTACCTGTTCGGTATCCTGGTCACTCGTCGCGGAACGCGAATTTACCAGGCAGAAGTCGCCATCGGCCCCGGCCTTTTCTTTATAGAACGAGAAAACGTCGTTCACCAAGGGGACGATTGGGATGAGGTAGGCGATGACGGTCACGACGTCTCCGAACTGCCTGTCCTCGTCGAACTGATCGGCAGGGAAGAGGGATATTGCGCAGAAGCCCCCCATCCCGGTCAGGCGGCGAAGCCACATCGGGTATTCCCCGGATCCCGGAAACCCTTGGAACCGGCGGCCTTCGACCCAGGTGCCCTGGAGGAAATCCAGGGTGTACCTCAACAAGGCGAGCTGCGCGAACTTCCCGTAGTGGCGGAGCAGGTCCGGGAAGGATGCGAAGATCGATCTGTGCACCGGATGCACCTGATCACCCCCGCCCACAAGCTCATGTATAAAGTTATCCGCGGGGTGGGTATTCGCCAGGAACGGATTGACTTCCAGATCATCCTCTATGACAGTGTGCAAAAAGTGGATGGTGAGAGGAAGCAGCGTGTCACGGGAAAGATTTTCCCAGCCCAGGACCGTCATCCGGGTGATCGTGCGAACATAGATTTCCAGCAGCTCGCGGTCGACCGGGATATCCTGAACGTCCGGCCGGGTGAAGTACTCCATGGTTCCGCGGTACACGTAGCGCAAGGTTTCCACGCGCTCGTCGACGGAACCTTCCGGCTCCCCATACTCGACTGCCTCCAGGAATTCCACGACCAGGTCGACGTATCGCCCCACGGAGATGTCCACGCCCGCCTCCTCGAGAATTACCACTTCGCGTCAGGGAGTTTGCGACAGGCGGCCCAGGTACCTCTCGGCAAATGGGCGCCTATTGAGTATGCCCATGAGGACTGCCGCAAGGGACTCCGATGGCAGAGGTTGGCTCGAACCGGCGCGGTTGGCTGCGTCGGGATGCGTGCCGGCGCTGCGTCGCGCGGTTCATTTTGCCGAGTGCCAGCCGATCCCGCCTCGGGCGGCAAGTGCTGCGGCTGCGCTGGCGGCGTTGAGCGGCAGCGGCATCGGGTAGCGGGTGCGGATCTGGCTCAGCTCCCGGTGCGAGCGGACGAAGCCGGCGAAGTCGCGTGGGTAGACGGCGCCATCCACGCCGGTCAGGACGCCGATCTTGCGCGCGCGGGCGGCGGTGCGCCGCCAGTCCTGGGCGCCGGCCAGGCCGATGGAGTCGGTGCCGTGGTTGAACAGCAGGATCCGGATCTCGTCGTACGGATCTGTGGCGTTCAGGTAGGTCTCAAGTCCGGCGCGGAAGGTCTCGGTGCCGAAGACGGTCCAGTACGGCACCGAGCCGGTGCGCAGGGCCCACCAGGGTTCGAGCAGGAGGAACGACTCGACCAGGAGGCGGCCGGTGGGCAGGCCACGGTCGGCGTACCAGGAACGGTAGAGATCGGCCACGGCGGGGCTGAGCCGCTGTGGCGTGTCGAACCGCAGCAGGTCCAGGTCGATCCGGTGCTGCCCGGCGAAGGCGCGGATGTCGTCGAGGAGCGCGGGCTCCAGGCCCCATTCCGCCTCCGGGCTCTCGCCGTCGGCGGCGGGCGGGTGCCAGCGGCGTACCGGTGCGCCGTAGCGGGCCAGCAGGTCCGCGACGCGGGGACCGCCCTGGCGGTACTCGTCGGGCGTGGCGTCGCCGAGGGCACCGAACTGGAACACGTACCGGTCGTCGATCCTGGTGGTGGGCCAGCGCAGGGTGCAGTCGACACCGACGACCAGGCCGCCCGGGGCCAGATGGTCGTGGATGAAACGGCGGTACGCCTCGGGCAGCCGGCGCCATTTGACCCGGAAGTACGTCATTCCGGCGATCATCAGACGGTCCTGGTTGGGATCGTGCATGTGGTGCAGGACGAGGTCGGGGTTGGCGGCGAGCAGAGCCCGGCCGGCGCCTTCGACTGCGGCCAGGTCGCCGACCGGATCGTCCGGAGCGACACCCCGGCGGCGAACGGGCAGCAGCAGCGTCTGCGGCAGCCAGGCCGCGTCGAGGGCGGCGGCCAGGTGGATCAGGGCTCCGTTGGAGGATCCGATGAAGATCACGGGGTAGCGACGCCGGGGGTAGTGGCCGGTGACCCACGCGGCAAGCGCCTCCGAACGCACCTCGCCAACCCTGCGCTGGGGGATGGCCTCCGCCCAGCCGCTCGCCGCGTACGCGCGTTCCTGGACCGCGACCGGCAGTCTGTTCAGGCCGCCGAGCAGGCCGGACAGCGGCAACTCGAAGGCGGCGGGGACCTGGCCGAGGGCCGGGACGTCCCGGCCCGCGAGGAATCGCGACAAGGCACGCAGCATGCCGGTGGCCGAGTCGAACGAGGCGACCGCCTTGGACGCCCTCATCGTGCTGACCTCTGCTCCTGCGGCCCCGCCTCATCCTCATCGCCGGCGGCCGCGAACTCGTCCGCGAGGAACTCGGTGACCAGTCCGGCCAGCGCGTGCGGCTGCCGGTAGGGAACCATGTGACCGGAGCCCTCCACCACGGCCAGCCGTCCCGCGGGCAGGAGCCGGGTCACCTCCTCCGCCCAGCCCTGCGGAACCAGCCGGTCCTGCGCCCCTCGGACCACCAGCGTCGGCAGGAGGACGTGCGGCAGCTTGTCCTCGATACGGTCGCGCAGCGACTCGGTAAAGGCACCGACAACACGGCGCGCGCCCGCGTCACGGTAATCAGCAAGGTTGAGGGGTGCCATCGAGGCCCGTTCATGGGGAGCGTTGCGCATCCATCGCAGCAACTGACGGATGAAGCTGCGCGCGGCTGGGTCGACGGTCGGGCCGACGAGCACCAGCCCGGCGATGCGGTGCGGATGCCGCACGGCGGCATCGACGGCCACCTGGCAGCCGAAGGACCCGCCGAGCAGCACCGCCTGGTCCAGGCCGACGGCGGTCAGCCACTCGGCAAGCGCGTCTGCCAGCGCCCGCATACCCAGCGGGCGCCGGGGCCCGCCACTGGGCCCGAACCCGGGAAGGTCGACGGTCCACGCGTCGTGGCGGCGGCCGAGGACCTCAAGGAACGGCTGGAACTCCCGGCTGGAGACGCCGGCACCGTGGACGCACACCACCGGCGGTCTCCGTCCGGCAATGTGCCAGGCCACCATCGGCCGGCCGCTTACCGCCGCCGTAATCCGTTGCATGGTCCATGCCTACCCCGGAATCCGGATCAACGATCAGCGGCATCACTGCGGGCCTTTTGGCAGTAGTCAGCCGGATGACGCGCCCCGGGCCGTGTCGGCGCCCGCCAACGCCGGGGCGGCGAGGCGGTCAGTGAACTTTGCCGGGCTGCCAGAGGGAGTTGCGGACCGTTCCGTCGTGGAGGGTCACCACCTGGGTGTGGGGCCTGCGCATCCAGGTGACGAGGGCGTTGAAGTCCTTCCACTCGGCGGCGGCCTTCTTCCAGTGCTTGCCGATGTCCGCGCCGGTTCGGTAGCACTCGTCCAGCGCGTACGTGGTACGGCCGGTCGCCGCCGAGGCGGGGTCGAGGGGGTTGGACCGCTCCGGCCCCTTGGCGAGGGCGTAGGTGATGAGGAAGTCCTGGTGGCTGCTCCTCATGTAGACGTGGTGGCTGTCCCAGAGCCGGTCGCCGTCGGCGACATTCGCCTTGTCGGTCGTGACCACGATCGTGAGCTTGTGGTCACCCTGCCGGCAGGCACGCGGCGGCGGGGCATCCGTCGTCCGCGCGCCGGCCGGGGCCCCTTCGGCGGCACCGTGCGCCGGCGGGCTCACCACTCCGATCACCGCCACGCACGCCACGGCCGCTGCGAGCCGGAGCCTGTTCACTCTCTTCATCTGGAACCCCCCTGGCGAGGACTGCTTCCTGTCCCTCACTTGGCCGCTCAGCTGCAGCGCTTCCCTTCCCCGGCCGATATCGGGACATGCGGCGATCCGCGTGGAACCCACCGAAGGAGTGGAATGCTGGAATGCCCCGAACACGGGGGCGCGGACGGCTCAGGGGCGCGGTCCGAGTTCCGCGGTGATGGCGCCGCGCAGGAGGTCCCGGGCGCGGTCCAAGGTGAGGGAGCCGCTCAGCCAGCGTTTGCTCAGGCCCTCGACCAGCGTGGTGAGGCGTTCGGCCGTGTCTTCCGCGGATACCTCGGGCGGGATGCCGCCGCGCTGCTGGGCGCGGTCGATGAGGTCGGCCGCGTAGTCGGTCCAGCGCGCGGTGGCGGTGCGTAGTTGGTCGCGGAGCTCGGGCTGGAAGACGGCGGTGGCGCGGAGCTCGCCCCAGCCGGTGCTGTTCTCGATGACGACCGGGGTGTCCTGCAGTTCCAGCAGCAGCATCTCCTCGAGATGGCCGCGCGGGTCCGCGTCCGGATCCGTGGCGGGTTCGGTGTACTGCTCGGCCCGGGTGCTGATGAATTCCAGCGTGTGCGACAACAGGCCGGCCCGGTCCTGGAAGTGGTAGTAGATCAACGAGGTCGACACGCCGGCCTCCTCGGCGAGCTCCTCCACGCGCAGGCCCCTGATGCCCCGCTGGGCGACGACTCGGGCGGCGGCCTCCAGGATGGAGGTACGGCGACGGGACATGCGCTCACTTCCGTGCTTCTCGCTTCACAGGCCCTTTCGTTCACAGGCCCCCTGCTGCACCATGCCACCTTCCCTTCCTGACTGAAATTTCAGTCAGGAATCCGGGAGAGCGGCGACGAGCACCACCAGAAGCACCACCAGCCGCTTCCAGCAACGCCTCGGCACTGGAGTCACCTTTGTCCCCCCACCCCATGTCCCGCCGCATCGCTCTGCGTGCCTTCGCCGGTGCGGGCCTGCTCGCCACCGGAGCACTGGCGTGCCGGTCGCAGGAGCCATCGAGGTCAGGTGCCGTCGCTTCGACCGGCCCGGCGGCCTCCGGCACAGCCGCCTCCCGCACGGGTGCGGATCGTCGGTTCGGGGCCGAGTGGGAGAGCCACGCGCGGACCTTCATGTCCTGGCCCGCCCTGCTGCGGGTGTGGAGCCTGGACCTGCGCTCTGTGCGTGAGGACATCGCACGGGTGGCCCGGGCCGTCGCGGAGTACGAGCCCGTCGTGATGCTCGCCCGGCCCGGCCAGCAGGCCGCCGCACAGAAAGCCTGCGGCTCGCAGGTCGAAGTGATCCCGCTTCCGGTGGACGACCTGTGGGCCCGCGACACCGTCCCGGTGTTCGTCGAGGAGTCCGGCAAGGTCGTGGGCGTCGACTTCCACTTCAACGGCTGGGGCAACAAGCAGAAGCACGACAGTGACGGTGCAGTCGGGCGCTCCCTGCTGCCGAAGTACCGGATCCCGCGCAGCCCCGCCCCGCTCGTCGCCGAGGGCGGCAGCTTCGAGACCGACGGTCAGGGCACCCTGCTGGTCACCGAAAGCTCGATCGTCAACGACAACCGCAACCCCGGCAAGAGCCGGGAGACGATCGAGGCAGAGCTCAAGCAGAGCCTGGGCGTCAAGAAGGTGATCTGGCTCGCCGGAGTGCGCGGCCAGGACATCACCGACGCGCACGTCGACAGCCTCGTACGGTTCGCCGCACCCGGGGTGGTGCTGCTGGACAAGGCGTTCCCCGGTGCCCCCGCCGACGTCTGGTCACGCTCCGCCGACCAGGCCAGGTCCGTCCTCGCCAAGGCCACCGACGCGCGCGGCAAGCGCTTGGAGATCATCGACCTGCCGCAGCCCGACCCCGGCCGGATCACCGGCACCGGAGACGACTTCGTTTCCACGTACGCCAACTTCTACGTGGCCAACGGCGCCGTGTTCATGCCCGAGTTCGGTGACAAGCGCGCCGACGACCGGGCGCGCGGGATCCTCGAGGAACACTTCCCCGACCGCGACATCGTGCCGGTGAACATCGACACCGTCGCTGCCGGTGGCGGCGGCATCCACTGCTCGACCCACGACCAGCCCGGCCGACCCGCTACCCACTGATGGTGCGGCGCCGCCGCGGTCGATCTTCGGACAGTTTCCCCGGTCGGGAGATGGCCGGTCGGCGGCCCCACCACCGGCGACCGTCCTCCGCAGCCGAAGTGCCGCACCGCCCTGACCGACGGGCAAGTACCGCTATCCGGCCGTCAAGGCACGATCACAGCCAGTGATCGCGTGGCCGGAAAAGCCCGAGCCCGGCCGGACGGCTCCGTGGATCGGGGAATGATCTCCCTCGGCCCGGCTCCGGGGGTGCGGCAGCGGAGAGCGTGGGCGGTTTCTGTTGTCCCCGGTGGTACGGAGAGGGCTATGCCGGTCGAGGTCGTTTTCTTCAATGTCGGTCAGGGCGACTGCACCCTGCTGTGGTTCTACGACCGGAAGAACAAGAACGTCGGTACGCACGCCGTACTGATCGATTGCGGCTCGACCGAGCCGCTCCGTCCCTTGAATCCCGTGGTCGGGACCCAGACGTTCTCCGCCAAGGACCAGATGGTCGCGCGAATAAAGACCAAGCTGGACAAATATCTCGGGCGCTTGCGCGACCCCTACGTCCTGGATTGCCTGATCGTCACGCACCCCGACGAGGACCACTTCAATCTGCTCGAACACGTCCTCCTGTCGGAGCTGGACCCGCCGCAGTTGAAGTACACGATCCGCCAGGTCCTGTACGGGCTCCATCCGCTGGACTACCGCGAGCGCGGCGGGGACTTCCTGTGGACCCTGTTCCACCACTGGAATCAGATCGGCGGCCCGAGTGGCCAGAAAATCGAGAACCCGCCGCGGCAGGTCACCATGCCCTCGTCGCCGGCTCCGCTCCTCCAGGGGACCGGCCTCCTCGGGGCGAACGTGTACATGCTCGGGGGCGTTCTCGGGCCGGAGGGCCCGAACGACGTGGCGAAGTACGAGACCGGTCCGAAGGAGGCCATCGCCAACGCCTCCAGCCTGGTGACGATGATCCGGGGCGAACCCGACGCGTTCCAGCACCGCCAGAAGGTGTTGCTGATGGCCGACGCCGTGACGCTCAACGAGCGTTATCTCGTGGGCACGGCGGACAGTTGGTGCCGGAGGGAGAACAACCTCTGGCTCAAGATCGGCCACCACGGCAGTGTGACCTCCACGGCCAACGCGTGGCTCGACCACACCACCCCCGACGGCCTCTTCGTCAGTACCGGCCCCAAGGCGTTCGGCGGCAAGACCGCCACGTGCACGCAGAGCAACGTCACCCAGCGGCTCGTGCCCCACTGGAGAGGCGTGCGTCCGCGGCTCACTCTTCCGGATCCACGGATCAAAACGCCTCCGAACTGGGGGTACGTCGTCCAGGACGACAGCCGCGGCACGCGTGGCCCCTTCGTGCACATTCCGGCGACCGACCCGAACGCCCATGTCACCGACCCGCTGTTCAGCTCGATGGCCGTGCCCAACACGAACGGCACGGCAACGGGATGGCGTGGGGTCGACTGGCACCTGCTGCTGGACGACGCGGCACCCGGTTCCTTCGAGATCTGGTTCGAGTAGGGAGAGGCACGGATCATGCCCTTGAACATCGCCGATCTACGTGCCGCGCTGGAGCGTGCCCGCACCGACCACCGGCTGCGCGTGGACGCCGGCTTCCTCCAGCTCGCCCCCGCGCACGACCTGTTCGCCCGGTTCCTGCCCGACGCCGTGCTCGACGTCAGTGGCGTGACGAGCGTCGACACGGACGGCCTGAGAGTGACCGGCCAGGTCACCCTTCTCGGCCAGGCCGCCGCCACGGCGGACGTGGTCTTCCTCGCCGACGCCGACGGGAACACCGTCGAGGGCGTCCGCGCCGACGTCGCCCTGCTGCCGGACGGCCTGAGGCTGCCCGCCGAGCTCGCCCCGGTGCCCTCGGCACTGGAGCGCATCGGAATCGGCCCCCTGCATCTCGTCTTCGGGATCGAACCCGGCGGCGACGCGGGCCCGCTCCCGGCCGTCGGATGCGGAGTGGAGCTGCTGTTCCCCGACAAGAAGGCGGCCCGGCGGCCGTACGTGTGGGGATACCCACCGGCGGGCGACGTGCAGACCTGGCGGCTGGCGGGGGAATTCCCCGGCGTGCCCCTGTCCGGCCTGGACGCGCTGCTGCCCTGGGCCACCCTGCCCAGCGGCGGCTTCGATCTGCTCCCCGACGACGTGGCCAAGGGCGCGGCCCTGAGCCTGACCGCCGCATCCCTCGACTTCGCCCTCGGAGAAGCGACGGGTGACACGGACGCGCCGCAGGACGAGGCCGGCCCGGCGCCGCGGTGGCTCGCCGCCGGCCTGCGGATCGACCTCGGCCGGGCCTGGGAGCCCCTGCCCGGTCTGCTGGAACTGGACGGCCTCCACGCCGACTTCTCCGTGGCCGACCCTCTGGGCAAGGGCTGCACGGCCGCCGTGGTGCTGGGCGGACGCGTGACGCTCGCCAAGGATGTCGTCGTGGACGTCGGCGTGAGCCTGCCGGAGAAGTCCGTCAGCGGAGTCCTCGTCGGCCCACTGCCCGTCGGGGCACTGCTCGCCGACCGCTTCCCGGGCGTCCCGGTGCCCGAGGACCTGAAGGTGACCCGTCTCGCCGTGGGCGCCGAGCTCGGCCGGGGTTCCGCCTGGGGCTACGGCCTGGACCTCCGGCTCGGCGACGTCTGGCACGTCAACGACGACATCGCCCTGTCCGAGGTCGGCCTGACCCTCCTCCGCGCGGGCGACACCACGACCGCCGAGGCGACCGCGTCCTGGAAGCTGGGCGAGGGAACCGTGGACGTGCACGGCACCTGGCAGACCGCGTCCGGGTGGCGGTTCGAGATGGACGCCGCCCACATCGGGCTCGGCGACGCCTTCGCCGCCTTCGGGATCCAGCCGCCACCGGTGCTCCAGGGCGTCACGGTCGAGCAGTTGACGGTGACGTACGACAGCGCGACGAAGAAGTTCGAGCTGCACGCGCGGGCCGCGTTCCCGCTCGGCGCGATCGAGGCGGACCTCGACGTCACCGTGAAGCTGACCAAGCGCACCGGTGGCCCCGGCTACGACCAGGAGTACGCGGGCGGCCTGACACTGGCCGTCCCCCAGGACCACGGTGACCCGCGCACGCTGACCTTCGCCGTCAGCGACGTCCAGCACGCCCAGTTCGTCGCCACGTGCACGGACTCCAAGGGTGTCTCCTTCGGTGACATCGCGCGCCTGCTCGGCGTCACCGACCCGGCCACCGGCCAGATCCTCGACCGGCTCGGGGCCCTGGACGCGCTCACGGTCGCCTACACCTCCGCCCGCAAGGCCATCGTCTTCGCCGCCCACGAGAAGAACGGCGGCTCGCTCGTCGCCGTCTCGGACCAGCCGCCCGCCGGCAACCGCGCCTGGGCCGTCCGCGTGGGCGTGGCGCTGGACGCCCGGCTGTCCCAGGTGCCGCTGCTCCAGGGACAGATACCCGAGGCCGAGGACGTCGGCGTGTGCGGACTGGGCGCCCTGGTGGCGCTCGACACCCTGACCGCCGACCGGGTCACCGAGCTCAACAAGGCACTGGCCGCCGCCGGCAAGGCGTTGCCCCTGCTGCCCACTGAAGGCCTGGCCAAGGGCATGGCCTTCACCGTGGACCTGAAGCTGCCGGGCCGGACGGGGACGACGTCGCTCGCCGTCCGGGGCACCGGACGGGGCGACAAGGCCCCGGCAGCGTTGCACGCGCACGTACAGGACAGTGACAGCACCCCCGTGGCACCGGGCGCGGACACGGCAGGCAGCGGCGGCAGCGCCCTCCCGCTGGTCGCCTGGATCGGCGTCCAGCGCTCGATCGGCCCCCTCACCCTGCGCCGGGTCGGCGCCGGATTCGCCGACGGCACCGTATGGGTGCTCTTCGACGCCTCCCTGGGCATGGCCGGGCTCACCGTCGGAGTGGACGGACTCGGCCTGGGCATCCCCCTGTCCGACCCGCAGCACCCCCACTTCCGGCTGGACGGGCTGAGCGTCGGCTACTCCCGCCCGCCGCTGGCGATCGAGGGCGCCCTGGTCCACAAGCAGGACCAGGACTACGACCCGCTCATCGAGGGCGTGCTGTCCGTCAGGGCCGAGGAGTTCGGGCTCACGGCCCTCGGCGCGTACGCCCGCCCGACCGCACACCCGGACCAGACGTCGCTGTTCATCTTCGGCAAGGCGAACGGCGAGTTCGGCGGGCCCCCGCCCGTCCAGGTCACCGGCATCATGGCCGGTTTCGGCTTCAACACCGACGTCCGGCTGCCCGAGGGCGACAAGGTCCTGGACTTCCCGTTCCTCCAGGACCTGACCGCCACCGAACCGCTCCAGGTCCTCGAAAAGCTCATGGGCGGCGGCAAGGACGCCTGGGTGCGTCCCGCCGCCGGGCAGCTGTGGTTCGCCGCCGGCCTGGAGTTCAAGATCTTCGAATTCCTCGACGGGCAGGCGCTGCTGGTGCTGGAGGTCGGCGACGACTTCGCCGTCGCGGTGCTGGGCACGGCCGAGGCACGGTTCCCCAAGGACCAGTCGCTGGCCCCCTACGCACGGGTCCGGCTCGGTCTGTCCGCCAAGTACCGGGCGAGCGAAGGCGTCCTGAAGCTCACCGCGCAGCTCGCACCCGGATCGTTCCTCCTCGACGAGGCGTGCGTGCTGACCGGCGGGTTCGCGCTGTACACCTGGTTCGACGGCGACAACGCCGGCGACTTCGCGCTGACCCTGGGCGGCTACCACCCGAAGTACCCGGTGCCCGCGCACTACCCGCGGGTGCCGAGGCTCGGCTTCAACTGGCCGGTCACCTCAGAGCTGACCATCAGCGGCGGCTCGTACTTCGCGCTCACCCCCGGCGCGATCATGGCCGGCGGCGCACTGGACGTGAACTACCGTTCCGGTGACCTGCACGCCTGGCTGACCGCCCACGCCGACCTCCTCATCGAATGGGCGCCGTTCCACTTCGACGCCGAGATCGGCATCAGCATCGGGGTCAGCTTCGTGCTCGACCTGTGGCTGGTCCGGGAGACGATCAGCGTCGAGGTCGGCGCGTCCCTGCGGCTGTGGGGTCCCCCCACGGCCGGCGAAGTCACCATCCACCTCTGGTTCATCTCGTTCACCATCGGCTTCGGCGACGGCAGCGCCCGCGACGACCAGCCGGCCCCCTGGGCGGACGTGGTCAAGCAGTTGCCGCCGAAGCAGGACGCCGTCCGTCTGGTGCCCATGGACGGGCTGGTACCCGCGCGTGCCGGGGACGGGCTGTGGGTCGTCACGCCCGGCGCGTTCTCGTTCGCCGTCCGCACCGCCGTCCCGGTCTCCGGCCTGAACCTCACGAAGGGGGCGGACTCCCAGAAGATCGACGGCGCGCCCGTCAACATCCGCCCCCGCCGCGACGAGGGCAAGGGCCTGGACTCCACCCTCACGGTCACGCTCACCAAGCACGGGGTCGTGCAGGACCTGAGCCCCTGGTACGCCGGTGACGCGGCGCAGAACCGGGCGAGCCTGCCGGCGGCGCTGTGGGGCGCGTACGACGGCAAGCTGACCACCGGCAGCGCGCAGCGGGTGGACGGCCAGCTCATGGGCGTCGACCTGCGGCTCCCCGCACCCCATCAGGGCGGCAGCCCGGGGCACATCAAGGCCGGGACGATCGCCCACGACGACCGCAGGCCGGACGGGATCCTGCCGCTGCGGCAGGCCGCCGCCGCGCGGACCATAGCCCTGGAGTCCGCGGCCGAAGCAGCCGATGCGGTGGAGCCGGTGGAAACGGCCGAAGCAGCCGCACCGGCGCCGAGCGTCGGCGCGCTCACCGGCGACCTGACCGGCGCTCCCGTCGACCAGTCCCGCGACCGGCTCTTCGCCGCGATGGGCTACCTCGGTGTCAGTCCGGGCACCAACCAGCGGCTGGCCGCCACCGACGGCCTGGTGGCCGGTGACGTCGACGCGAAGCCCGACCACACCGTCCCGGGCACGCCGACCGAGAGCGAGCGGCTGTACGTGCTGGGCGAGGGGCGGAAGGTGACGCCCGTCGACGCGCAGAGCCTGACCGCGTACGCGCCCTTCACCTCGGCCTACGAGCACCCGACCCACCTGGCTGTCAGCCCCGACGGCACCCGGCTCTTCGCCGCCGACCCGGCCTCGCAGCACATCGACGCGTTCGACATCGCCGCCAATCCGCCGGGTCCGGCGGTCGACACGACCACCGGCTCCCCGGCATGGCTGGCGCAGAACGTGCGCGCGGCGTCCTTCTCGCCCGACAGCAAGTGGGCGTACGCCACCTACGCGCAGCCCAACCAGCTGGAGATCCTCAACGTGCGGGACGGCGCGCCGAAGGCCGTGCACACCTACGGCACGGACAACCGGATGCCCGCGGACGTCGTGCCCGCCCTGCCGTGGAGCGACGGCCGCCAGCGGGTCTACATCGCCCTGCCCGGTGACAACGCCGTCCTGGAACTGGACGTCGCCAACCTCCAGAACCCCATGCCCGTGGGCGACCCGCTGCCCGCAGGCCCTTCCCCCACCCGGCTCGCGGCGGATCCCAAGGGCCGCTGGCTGTACGCCCTCAACGAGGGCGGCGCGACGGTCACCGTGGTCGACGTCGCGGCCCGGAAGGCCCTGGCCACCCTGCGGACCGGTACGAGCCCGAGCGCCCTGGCCGCCTCCCCGGACGGCAGGCGCCTCTACGTCACCAACGCCACCACCGGCACGGTGTCGGTGTTCGACACCTCCGGCACGGTGCCGCAGGCGGCGGGCGAGCCGGTGTGGGTCGGTCCGGAGCCGATCGCGCTGGCGGTGTCCGCCGCGAGCGACCGGCTGTACGTCGTCCGCGCGAAGAGCCGGGAGGTGCACGTGGTGGACATCGCCGCGGACCAGCCCGTCCTGCTCGACACCACCGTCCCCCTGACCGACGACCCGGTGGCGCTGGCCGTGACCGTGCCACCGCCGGCCCAGCAGACCACCCGAACCACCGAAGGCGGTGCGGCATGAGCCCCCTCCCGTACGCCCCGGATCCCGATCCGTCCCTGGACGTGCAGTTCATCGACTCGCTGGTGCCCCAGGTCACCGCCGGGCGCTACACCCTCACGGCCCACCAGACCCTCACCCACAGCGGCGCCCGCGTCGACGAGGACGGCTATCTGGATCCCCCGGCGACCCAGGAGGTGGAGGTCCGGGCATCGCGCTTCACCGTGCAGCCGGAGTGGATCCACGGCACCTACCCCTCGCCGGGCGCCACCGGCCTGTACGACGACGTCCTGCCGCACATCACCCTCGACCGGCCGACCCTGCCGTGGGAACGGGACGAGGCGACAGCGGCGAACGGCACACGGCTGCCGTGGCTCGCCCTCCTCGTCCTCGGCGAGGGCGAGCTCCCCGAGACCGATCCGCACTGCCTCGGACAGACCGAGGCGCGGACCGTGGAGCAGCTGACCGGCACGGAGGACGGCGTCGTCCTGCCCGCCTTCGACCAGGCCACGGACCCCGTCACCGACGACGACAAGAAGACCGTGTGCCGCACCGTCCTGGTGCACCGCTCCGTCTTCCACGCCGTCGCCCCCACCGAGGCCGAACTGCCGCTCCTCACCCACGTCCGCCGCGTCAACCACCGCCACCAGGCCCCGACCCTCACCGCCGACCTCATCCAGGTCGGCGACTACGCGGTCGTCGTCGGCAACCGGCTGCCCCGCGCGGCCGGCGGCCGGTACGTCGCCCACCTGGTCTCCCTGGAGGGCTGGCAGAAGTTCCTGCCCGACGGGACCAAGGAGACCTACGACGGCCCCGACCAGAAGCTGCGGCTGATCTCACTGTGGTCGTGGGCCTTCGAGACCGTCCCCGACCACGCGCCCGGCTTCGCCGCCCTCACCGAGCACTTCGTCGACACGGAGGGCGAGCAGGGATCCGCGCTGCTGCTGTGCGTCCCGCCGGGCGACCGCCCGCTGTCCGGGGACGACCAGAAGGAGGTCGCCGGCCGGCTGCGCGACGGCTATCTCCCGGTCTCCTGCCACACCGAGTCCGGGCGGCAGACCTTCGCCTGGTACCGGGGTCCGTTCCTCCCCCAGCCCGCCCGGCCGCGGACCGACCGCGAGCGCCGGCGCTGCGCCGCCGAGGCGCTGATCCACCTGGAGCAGTACGGCGTCTTCGACGTCAGCCTCGCCACCGCCTTCACCGCGGGCCGCGGTGTCGCCCTGGCCGATCACCGGTTCGGCGCGGCGCTCCTCCGGCTGCGGGGGAAGGTGCGCCGGGCAGTGGACGGCCGGGTCCAGCCCGCGGCCGGCGCGCGGGCCCGGCTCGAACACCTGGTGACGAACGGTCTCGCCGGCCACCTCGGTGAGGCCCTGCGCGCCCCCGCCCGGCCCACTCCGCTCACCCGGCGCGCCGGCGTCACGCCCGTACCTGCACCGATGGGCACGCCCACTGCGGCGCACCTCGCCGTCCGGGGCGACGACCCGCTCGTCGATCCGCACGACGAGGACCTTCTCCTCGTACGGAACCGGCTGCTCGGCCTCCGCAACCTCGCGGGCGTACCGTTCGCCCACCTCGTCCCCGACACCCGGATGCTGCCCGCCGAAAGCCTGCGCTTCTTCTACGTCGACCCCGACTGGACCGCCATGCTGCTCGACGGCGCGCTCAGCGTCGGGCTCGCGCACTCCTTCGACCTCACGACGGACGCGCTGGTGTTCGGCCCGGACGGCCAGGCCCCGCTGCCCGAGCCCGCCGCGCCCGTCACGGGCCTGCTCCTGCGCTCGCAGCTGGTCAGCGGCTGGCCCGCGCTGGAGATCCGCCCGTACGCCGGCCCCCGGGCCACCGGGGACGACGAGAAGGCGCTGCCGGTCGTGCGCCGCGAGGCGCTCGCCGACGACGTCCTGCTCGTCCTCGTCGAGGGGATCCCGGGCCGGGTCGAGATCGCCGAGCCGCAGCAGGGCGTCCACTTCGGCATCGACGAACTGGACGAGGGCGGGGCCGACGACCCGGTCGACGACGGCGTCATCCGGCTGCGCGCCCTCACCGGCGACGACATCGGCAAGGAGATCCCGGACAAGCACTTCCCGGACACGCCGGGACTCCGCCCCTACCTGCGGGCCACCGGACCGAGCGCCCCCGACACCGTGCTCAGCGTCGCGCGCCTCGCCGCCGGGCTGAAGGGAGCGCTGGCCCTCGATCACGACCTGACACCCAGCGAGTTCGCCATCCAGATGATCAACGCCGCGCAGCGCCGCACCTTCACCACCGACCCCGAAACCGAGCCTGACACCGTCACGACAGGAGACCACCGCAATGGCTGACCGAGACGACACCCTCATCGTCCCGGTGAACGTGGACGCCCTGGTGGTCAACCAACACGTCCGCGAGCGCGGCGGCCAGGGCTTCCGGCGCTGGCAGCCCAACTTCAACCTGCTGCGCCACAACCGCACCCCGGAGCCGGATCCCTTCACCAACGAGGAGAAGTGGAACGCCACCGAGCAGGGTGAGAGCGACGACGCGTACAAGCAGCACGACGGCGTGTACCTCCGCTGGGAACTGCCGGAAGCGCTGCGTCAGGGTGCCGCCCGCGCGGCCGGCGGGCGCACGGAGTTCCCGCTGGTGCCCAACCGCTGGCTCGTGGTGCGGCAGACGGACGGTCGCCCGACGGCCGGCTGGGTGGTGGAGAGCGATTACCTGGACCCGAAGAAGGGCACCTCGCGCTTCGTCCACCCCGTCGAGCCCGGTGTCCAGGACCCGGCAAAGACGCCGTACCGCTCGACCGTCGTGCCGACGAAGATCGGTCAGGCCCTGGACATCGGCCCCGCCGGCACGGCGTGGAGCGAGCCCGCCACCACGTCCGAAGCCCGCAGGAAGCTGTTCCTCACCGCGGTCGGCCCGGGCGTCATGACCTTCCACGTCTACCAGCCGTACCACGAGAACGTCTTCTCCCTGCACGACCCGCTGACCGGCATCGACGGTCCCGCGACCCTCAACTACCAGGTCGTCGGCTGGTATTCCGACCCGGCGGAGGAGGAACTGAACCGCCGCCTGCACGAGACGGGCGCGACGGTGGACTCCGTCCTGGCCGGGCTCGGCTGGAGCGTCGACGACCTGCCCCAGGGGTGGACCCCGGACAGCACCGCGTACTGCGGCCGCGCCGTCGACGTGCGGTGGACGCCCGACGCGCTCCCGGATTCGGACCGTCCGGCGAAGGAGGACGTCCGGGAGAAGATCGCGGTCGGGAGCAGCGCGGACGAGGCGTACGCCACGCTGCTCGCCGAACTCGGGCACGACACCCTCGACCACACCGACCCCGCCCTCCTGCACACGCTCGGCCATGACCTGCTGGACGTCCTCGACGGCCTCGACGGCACGTTCGAGGCCGCCGAGGCCCTCCACAAGGGCTGGTTCCGGCAGCTCCCCGGCGGCTTCGTGTGGCGGCTCGCCGACACCACGGACAAGGGCAACACCTCCGGCGACCCGGCGTCCGTCACCTGGTCCGGTGCGGCACCCGAGCACGAGGCGTGGCTGGCCCGGCTCAACTCCGACCAGACCGCCTACGACCGGGCCGAACGCGAGCTCACCGTGCTCCAGCAGCGGCTGTACGCCCTGTGGTGGATGCACGGCCTGCCGCTGATCCCGCCGCAGTACACCCGCGAGGAGCTCCGCGCCGAGATCGACCCGGCGAACGAGAAGGGCCTCGCCTTCGAGGTGGCCCGGCGGCTGGACGAACTCGGCGCGCTCCTGGCGAAGATCCCGCACGGCGCCGACGGCCCGGAGCTGGACCGGTCCCTCGCCGACTACCGCAAGACGAACCCGCTGCCCGGGACGTACCAGGTCCGCCGGGAGACGCTCCCGCCCTTCCACCAGGTCACCGACCCCACCGTGCTGCTGGCCGGGGCGAAGAGCCACACCGCGCACCCGTCCCTGGCGGGCGCCAAGGGGCTGCTCTGCCGCACCCCCGCGCAGATCCTCGGCGGCGACCGGCCGAACCCGTATCCCGATCTGAAGACGGGCGGGCTGCCGCCGGTCGCGTCGGCCCTGCTGAGCGAGTTCGCCTACCTGCTCGACCCCGCCGACAAGGACAAGATCCCCGCCGGCCTCGTCCCGGAGCCCTGGCGGCAGCCGTGGAAGCCGCTGCTGTTCCAGTGGCGGGTCAAGCACTGGCCGGTACCGTACGCCGACGGGAACGCGCACAACTGGCAGTTCGACGGCAGCACCTACCAGTGGACGAGCGGGTCCGCCACGGACACCGTCGAGGTGACCGGGCGCCGCTTCCTCGTACCGCTGGTCCAGCACACCTTGAGCAGCAAGCTCGAACGGTACGCCGCGGACCACCCCGACGAGGAGGTCTCCAAGGCGTTCGAGAAGGCCGCCGGGCAGATCAAGGACCTGGACCTGCTGTCCCAGCGGCTGGACGGCCTGACGGACGCGTTCGCCCTCCGCGACCCCGCGCCCAACCTCAGGCCGCCGGGCCGGATCGGCGACCTCGTCGGTGACGCGTACCACCACCTGCCCGACGCCGGTGCCCTGCCGGAGCCGTTCAAGGGCTGGCTGCCGTCCGGGTTCACGCAGATCCGGTCCGGGCAGTTCGCCCTGAGCGCGCTCACCGTCGTCGACGAGTTCGGGCAGACCCTCGACGTACTGCTGCCGGGCGACGCGGACTTCCTGCGCCCGAAGGTGGGCGACAGCCTGGTACCGGGCACGAAGTTCGCCGACGAGGACCTGAAGGAGCGGTTCGTCCAGCTGCCGCCGAGGCTGCTCCAGCCCGCCCGGCTGCGGTTCGACTTCGTCACCGAGCACGACGACGAGCACCTGGTCGACCTGACGGCGAACACCACGCCGGTGGGCGCGTGGATCGTCCCCAACTACGTCGACCGGTCGCTGCTGTGCTACGCGCCGACGGGCGAGCCGCTGGGCGAGCTGCGCCTCGAACTGCGGGAGAACGGGAACGCCGTGTCGACGGTGGTCGGCTGGGGCCCGCTGCCCGACTCACGGATCCAGGACATCCGGAACCTGGAGGGCGCGCGACCGCAGCTCTACGCCTTCGCCAAGGAGCTGGTCGCCAAGGGGCCCGGCGCCTTTGCCGACCTCATGGCCACCATCGACGGCGCGCTGGGCGGGATCGACCCGGGCAACCCGTACGGCGACGAGGTGCTCGGCGCACTGCTCGGCCGCCCCCTCGCCCTGGTCCGCGCCCGGCTCGGCTTCGAGCTCGACGGCCTGCCGGTCGCCGACCCGGGGTGGCAGTACGCCCGGGACTGGCGGACCGTCGCCGCGTGGGGGAACCGGCCGGCCGGGCAGACCGCGCCGCCGCAGCTGGCCCACCTCGACTACCGGTGGCCCATCCGCCTCGGCAACGCCGGGCAGAAGGGCGACGGCCTGATCGGTTACTTCGACGAGGACAACTACGGGACGTTCTACGCGGTGACCACTCCGGGCGGCTCCGCGCACACGGACTACGTGGCGGGGATCGGCTCGTCCAACTGGCCTTCGCTGCCCGCCGACTCCACGGCGCACAAGCACCTGACCCTGCTGCTCGACCCGCAGGCGGCCGTCCACGCCACCACGGACGTCCTCCCGGTGACGGACCTCCAGCTGCCCTCGCGCTTCACGCGCACCGCGATGGCCGCCATGCGGGTGGCGCTGCGGCTCAGCCCCGTGCTGACCACGACCCGCAGGGTGCCGAGCGGCAAGGCGCCGGCGGGCAACGGAAGGCCGGAGTTCGTCAACGCCCTGGCGCTGCCGCATCCGACGTCCCCGCAGGGAACCTGGGACTGGGCCGAACTGACCCCCGCCTCCGAGTGGGACCACAAGCCGGTCGTCCAGATCGACCAGAACGCCCGGCTGGACGAGGACGGCCCGGTCATCCGCACCGGCTTCCTCCGCCTGAGCGGCGGATTCGACACCAAGTGAACCCAAGCAGCCTCGATGCGACCCCGAAAGGATCCCCCTTCGTGAACGCGCCGGACCTCGGCAAGCCCCTGCTGGACTACGCCCTCATCAGCGAGCCCTTCCCCCTCTACGCGGCCACCGCCGACGCGCCGCCCACCACCGTGCACATCGTGGTCTCCAACGGTGGGGGCAGCACGGTGTTCTGCCGCGAGATCGTCTTCTCCCTGCCGCACGGGGACCTGGCCCAGAGCCTGGTGGACACCACCTCGGGCGACGGCGACGCCAGTGTCGCCGGCTGGACCGTGGAACCCCTCCAGAAGGGAGTCGGCATCGTTCTCCCCGAAGGGGACTACGCCAACTTCGTCGCCAAGGCGCCGGGGGGCAGCACTCCCGTGGACGCCTCCGGCATCACCATCTCGCTGAAGAAGCTGAACATCAGCAAGATGCCCGGCACGGCCCGGTTGGAGGTCCGTGAGACGGCGACGCTGGACACGGGCAAGTGGCCGGACAGCCCGGGGTTCGTCACCCTCCCGGTCACCAAGTTCCCGGCGCCGCTGATCCCGGTGCAGGCGGTGTGCGACTTCCGCGCGGACAAGCTGGAGGTGTCGTCCGGCGGTGCCGTCCGTCTGACCTGGAACGGCCCGTCCACCTTGTCGTACACGATCCTGAGCGGCGGCGGCGCGACCCCTGCCGAGGACCAGCCGAACCCCACCACCGGCCACGAGTGGAACGGCACGGTCACCCGGGACACGACGTTCGTGCTCCAGTACGTCACCGGTGCCACGACGCACTACCTGACCACGGTGGTCACGGTCGACAACCCCACGGTCAACGGGCTGAAGGTCGTGGGCGACGAGGGCCTGCACGTGACGAAGGACGCCCACGTCGACGGCGACCTGAACGTCGGCAGGAACGCCGGCATCACCGGCACCCTCGCGGCCACCGACGACATCACCACGCACGCGCATTTCATCGACCCTGACGGCCGTCCGCTCCGGAGCAACTGACATGGCCGGAAAAGTCACCATCGGCGGCAGCGTGACCGTCAACGGCACCGTCGCCCTCGGCAGGGGTGCCCACTTCACCCTCCTCAATCCCCGGGGCAGCACGGACTTCCACGACACGGGCCAGGACCAGGATTGGCCCTTCACGGTCCCGGCGGACGTCACCCTCCTCCACCTCGACCTGCGCGGCGCCGGCGGGCAGTCCGGCGGCGCCGCCGGCGGCAAGGGCGCGAGCATCAAGGCCCTGCTGTACGTGAACCCCGGCGACGAGCTCACCGTCCGCATCGCCCGCGACGGCGCCTCGGGCGCCTCGGCCAGGGTCTCCCACAAGGGCACCCTGATCGCGGGCGCCGGCAGCGGCGGAGATGCGGGCGGGAAGGGCGGCGACGGGAACTCCGGCTGGGGAGGCGGCGGGGGCGGCAGCAGTTCCGCCCACGGGGGCCCCGGGGGAGGCGCCGGTGGTGGCGGTACGGGAGGCGGCGCCGGCGCGGGAGGCGATGCCGGCGTGGTCTCGGCCGCCGGCGGTCCGGCCGCAGGCAGCTCCGGCGGCTCGGGGACGGGCGGGAGCGACGGCAGCGACGGACACCAAGGCTCCGACGGATCGCAGTGGGGTGCGTACAACCCCGGTTACGGCGGAAACGGAGGAGAAGGCGGAACGACCTCCAGCGCGGGCGGCAAGGGTACCGTCCGGGACAGTGACTGCAGCGACGGAAAAGACGGGAGCGGACGACAGGGCGGCGCCGGAGGAGCGGGAGCCAAAATCGATCCGAAAGAGGACTACCACGGCGGCAACGGTGGTTCGGGCGGATCCGGTGGGTCCGGTGGGTCCGGTGGCCGGGCCGGTGCCAACGGAAGCGCGAAGAGCCGGGCGTCCGACGGCAGTGCGGGGACCGACGGCTTCGGCGGCGGAGGCGGCGCAGGCGGAGGCTGGGGCGGGGGATGGGGCGCTCACTCCGGCGGCGGAGGAGGCGGCGGCGGAGGTGGTGGGGCAGGCGGCCACGGTGGTGACGGCGGCGCGGGCGGCGACAGCTACTTCGACGCCGCCGAGGCCACGCTGATGCACGCCGCCGCGGACAACGCCGGCTCCGCGGCCGTCACCCTCTCCTGGGGCGACTACACGGTTCCGTCCTGACCCTGCCGCGGCTTCCAAGGAGCGGCGCTGTCGTTGCCGCATCGATGAGCCGTGCACACACTCTCGCGGAGCCTCTTCACCTGCCGGCATGACCGTCGCCGGTCGATGCCGAACTCGGCGGGCCCGCACGCCGGGCCGCCAGTTCCTTCTCCACCTCGCGCAGCAGGAGTGCGAAGTCCACGCGTTCCATGTAGAACGGGCCTGCGGCAGCCGCGAGGTCCGGGAGACGTTCGGCCATGCCTTCCAGAATGTTGATGTGGACACCACCGAGGCCCTTCGGGGGGTCCCCCTTCACCCGGTCCAGCAGAATGCCCATGGCCTGCAGGAGCCGGGCGTTGTTCCCGGAGGCCGCGACCACACGGTCGGCGGCTTCCCCGTACTCCTGGTCGAGCAGGCGGCGGAAGTCGAGGTCGCGGAAGGTCTTCAGGTCGGCTTCGGCGCGAGCGGTACGGTCGGCGTACTCCGGCGACTCGTAGAGGGAGATCAGCCGGGCGTACTCGGCGGAGAGGGCGTGCGCCTCGGCCACCTGGCCCGACAGCTGCTCCACCTGCGCCGAAAGGGCCGGATCGGTCTCGCGCAGACCCGTCCGCTCCAGCCAGCCCGGTGCGCGCTCCGACAGCTCGGCACCGAGGACTCCGGCCAGGCGGTCCATCCGTTCCTTGAGCGCGTACAGCTCGCCGACGCCCCGCGCGCGGACCATCTTCAGCATCGACCGCGCGTCCGGTTCCCTACGGACCCGGTCGAGGAGGGCTTTCAGGCCGGCGGGGTCCCCGTACCCCTCGACGTCGGAAAGCGCCCCTTGCAGCAGCTGTTCGCAGGCGGCGAGTTCGTGGGGCTTGAGCTTTTCCATGTTCGTCGCGCTGGGGCCTTGGACGTGTTGGAGGACGCTCTGCAGCACGCCGATCTCCCGGCTGCCGCGCACGAGCGTTTCCCGCAGTTCCTCGATCTCCGCCAACCGGGCGTGGGCCGCCGTGATTTCGGCCTCCTGCTGTGCGTGCTTGTCGCGGTAGCGTGCGGGCAGCACCGCATGCGGGAGGACGCGGGACGGGGTGAGCTTGTCCTGCTTCTGCCGCAACCACTTGATCTTGTCTTCCCATTGCGTGCGCTCAGCGTCGAAGTCACGCATGTACGCGTCGGCGCCTCCGGCGGCGGCGGCCCGTTGGAAGTGCTGAAACTCCCGTGCCACTGCCAGTTGCTCCGCATCGAGAGGGCCCGTCCCGGCCGTCAGCCAGCCGATGAGCTCTTCGACGTCCGCGGGCCCGAGACCGAACAGTGTGGCCCGGAAGGCCCGCAACTGGGCCTCGTGCTGCTGTTCCGCGGTCAGTTCGGGAGCGGCGGCGGGTCCGGCGGCCGGGCCCTGCTCGGCCGGAGCGCATATCTGGCGCAGCTCCTGATCCACCACGTCCATCATCCCCATGGCTTCCGTACCGAGTTCACCCGCGATCGCGGCCACGGTCTGCCCGGCCTGGCGGGCCGCTCCGTAGATGTGCGCGGCGGCGTACGAGGCGGCCCAGCGCAGCGCCAGGCGTGTGCACCACTGCGGGAGCGGAACGGCTTCGACCAATGCCTGCTGGGCGGCGGAGGGGACCTGGGCCAACGCGCCGCCGGCCCATCGGGAGGCTTCCACCAGGGAGGTGCCGGCGCTCCGCGCACCGGCCACCGGGCCCTCGCCGGCGAGAGCGGCCAGCGCGCGGCCCAAGGCGCCGTGCACCGCTTCCTCCGCCGTGGCGGCACCACCGCGCACCGCCTCGGCGGCCCGGGTGGCCGCTGCGGGGACCTCCCGCAGCAGCTCGGCGACGGTCTGCCGGGGCAGCAGGGCGGACAGCTCGTCGGGGAGCGGCAGCAGCTCGGCGACCCGGCGACCGGGCAGTTCCGTGGCCCACGCGGCGGCCTGTGTGGCGGCCCCGGCCGCCAGAGTGCCGACGCGCTGCGCGGAGGCTGCCGGGCCTTCGCGGGCGAGGGTCACCAGCGCGCGGCTCAAGGCGCCGTGCACCGCTTCTTCCATCTGCGCGGCGTGGTCCGCGGCCAGCCCAGCGGTGTTGTCGAGTCCTTCCGCGACCTGGTTCAGCGCATGGCTGAGAGTCGGCATGCGGTCCGCGCGGGACGGGCCGGCCGCTCCCCGGGCTTCCGCCCGGTCACGTGGCGTCGGGTCCAGGGTGCGGCCGGGCGGACGCCGGACGTCCTGGGCGTTCGAGCGCTGCCGGATCGCGGCGACCGCGGTATTTCCCGCGGAACGCTGGAGGGCCATGATCTGCGCTGCGCCCCCCGGGGGCGGGGCACGTGTCGGGAGAGGCTGAGGGGCCGCGCGGGGAGCATGTGCTGTCCCTGCCGACTCGGCGCCACGCCGAGCCGCAGTCTCGGCGGTCTTTCCTCGCACCGGCATCTTCCGCTCCTGTCCTCCCGTTGAGACCGCATCCCGCTGGCGAATCGCTGGTGGACCTGGTCCTTCAGCTCGTGTCTTCGTCAGCCGGGCTCGTACACACCGCGGGTGGCGTCGACATTGCGCTTCATGACCTCGCCGGCGAGGCGATCGATGATCCTGCCGTGCAGCGGATCGAACTCCGCCAGGACCATCCCAGGAAGCGTGCCGAGATCCCGGTGGCCGTCGGTCTTGATGGAGAGCCTGATCCTGGCCGGGAACAGGGTCCCCGCGGGGGTCACTTCGAACCGGGCCCAGAAGTGGCGGGCATCCGTTCCGGCCCACTTGGCGATCATGTCCTCGTAGGGGATCATCGCGGAGTTGGTGACGTAGGCGCCGGCCACCAGGTTGGTCGCGTCGGTCGACCCGCCGATCTGCGCACCCTGCACGTGGAGCCATTCCCAGTTCTGCTCGAGTTCGTACGGATCCCCCAGGAAACGCTTGGCGTAGGCCACCACGCCGAGAGCGTTCCAGCCGTTCATCGCGCTGTCCTGGCCGGCTCCGCGGTCCACGGCGGTCAGGTCCGTGCCCGGCACCCAGCCGGTGTCCGGGCGCGGGGCGGTGAGGCGGGCGTACTCGGCGTGCAGCGCGCGCTGCGTTGCCTCGTCCATGTCGCGGTTGAAGAACTCGGCGTCGCTGAATCGTCGGTTCGCGATGCGAATGCGGTGCGCGGCGGCGCGGGCCGTGCCGGCCGTGGAGACGTACATCATCCGCGTCCGGTCTCCCGGGAAACGTCCTTCGTACTCGAAGACGTTGGCGCCGTTGTCCTTGTCCTGGAAAAGCGCGCGCCGATGTTCGTACTGGCGCTCGGCGAGACTCTCGTACCGCACGTCGTCGAAATGAGGGGCCGTGGCCTCGTCGATGCCGAGCACGTGCAGGGCCTGGTCGCGGGACGGGGCCAGGCCGTACAGACGCCCTTCCGCCCGCGGGGCGCGCGAGCCGCCTGAGTTGTGCCAGATCTGCGGACCATGCCTGACGATCGCGGCGACGAGGCCGGGCGTGGCGCGGCCCAGGGCTTCTTCGCCGACAGGGCCGGTCGCCTTGGTGACGCTGTCGTAGTGGAAGAGGCCACCGAGCTCGTGCCACAGGTGGTGCCACACGGGGCCCCTGTCCCGGTAGGCGCCCTTGATGAATGCGTCGAGGGCGCTCGACCGGAGGTCGCCGGCGAAGCCGACGGCACCGAGGGCGGCCTTCAGCCTGTCGACGCCGCCGTACTCCGCGAAGAGCAGCTTACCGTCGGCCTTCTTCACGAAGGCGTACTCGGCGCCCGGGTCGAGCGAGTCCTGGTAGATCCGCTCGTCGTAATTCGCCAGGTGCATGGCGCGCTGCACGACCGGAGTGCTCGCGGCCGGTGCGGGGACGGTGTCGAGGGGCCGTTGCTCCGTCGCCTCCACCGGTGCCCTCATGGCCCGTGACGCGTTGGCCTCGGCCTCCCGTTCGAAGCGGTCGTCCGGGTCACTCACCGCGAACCCGTGACCGGTGTCGGTGCCCGCCACCGGCCCCCTGCGCTGCTGGACGACGTGCGTGAGCTCGTGCGCCAAGGTGGCCTTGTCCGCTCCGCCGCGGCCGATGACGACATGATTGCCGGCAGTGTAGGCGCGCGCGCCGATCGCCATGGCCGATCGCTGCGCGGCGGGGCCGGTATGGACGCGTACGTCGGACAGATCGGCACCGAGCCGTGCTTCCATCGCACCCCGGGTGCCGGCGTCGAGCGGCCGGCCACCGCCGCGCACCACCTCGGGCACGGCGGACAGCTCCCGGGACGCCCCACCCGCTCGCAGCATCCTGAGGACCGCGCCGTTTCCGGCCGCCCGCTGAAGGGCCAGGAGCAACGAGGCCCTCTCCGGCGGCGCCACGGCCCGCGCGGGCTCGGCCTGTGCGGGCTCGGGTGAGATCCGCGCCGGGCGCTGCGACCGGTTCGATTTCGGAACCCAACGGCGCATGGCCCTCCTCAAGGCGAGACCACCAACAGTGGCCCGCATCGTCGAGCAGCGTCAAGGACGGGATCTCACGCCCCCTCTGCTGCTTCTCGCCATCGGGCCGATTTCCCGTGTGCGGAAACGGTTCTTGAAAGAATTCCGGCCACGCCGCAGAGCCGAATAGGCAACGTGCAGACCTTCTTGACACATATCCAGGCCACGGCGGAGGTGAGGGAACTCGTACGGAATGATGTGCTCCGAATGTCCTTGTTTGCAGCTGAAATGCCTTCCGGCCCCCGGCACCGGAACCGCGCCTGGCTGCAGCCCGCGGCCCCATCCCCACGGTGGCCGGTTCGACCAGGTGCGGCAGGGAGTGCTGGCGGCATACTCTCAACCGGTCGAGCGCCGCTCCCGCGTGAACCATCAATCCGCGGCACCTTTTGCCGGTGCGCACTTCCACGCGCCCTCTGATGAGTTCACGCGTCAACGAAAGGCCGGAGGGGGAGCACCATGGCGGACATCGCCAGCATCCAGGAGTTCAGTCTCAACAAGACGCCGCATTCGGTGGCCGTGGGAAATAGGCGGTACTTGTGGATCACCACGAACAGCAAGACCGTCGTCAAGATCAACCCCAATGACCCCAACAGTGCTCAATCGATCCCCACCGGGGAGTACGACCTCACGGCCGGGGTCATGAAGGACCCGGTATCCGAGAACGAGCGGATCTGGATGGCGTCGCCCGCCAGGCGGGACCCCATCCTGGTGATGGAGACCTACGGGAATTACCCGGTGACCGCGATCCCCCTGGAGCCGGACGCCAAGGCGGAGAGCATCACGCTCCGGACGACCGACAAGGGCACCGAGGGCCAGCCGAACATCAGCTACAGCCTGCTGTTCGCCGAACCGCAGCACAGCTACATCGGCATCCTTCCCGTCCCGGCCCAGGGCGGCGTCTACGACAAGATGCCCATCGGCCGGAGCACATGGCTGTGGGATGTGGCCGTCACGACCGCGGCGGACAAAAAGACCCACACCTACTGGGCCACGGGCCAGAAGGACACCACCGTCAGCCCCGCCAGGAACGAGAACGGCCTCTACCGGCGCTTGCCCGGGCAGACGGCATGGGAGAAGGTCGAGATTCTCGAGGGCGAGCAGAAGCCCTTCTACATCATCGCCGACACCGAGGCGGTCTGGTTCACCGCCACCAACCCCAACCAGGTCGTCCGCTACGACATCGCGGAAGGCACCTCTCGTACCGTGTCCCTGGGCGACGCGGTGCCGCAACAGCTGGTGTTCTACACGAACGACAAGGTGTGGGTGGCTTCCAGCAAGGGACTGCACGAGATCGACCGCCGTCAGCCGGGTCCGGGTTCCATGGTGAACCTCCCCAACGGCGGTGGCGCGAAGGGGCTCTGCGTCGGCACCAACGGGGAGCTCTGGTACACGAACCCCACGAACAAGTCCCTCGGCAAGTACTCCGTTCCGCCGCCTCCCTACGGTGGCGCCTCCCTCGCCGGCCGGACCCAGGTGGTGCACCAGGGCAAGTCCGCGGTGCACATGAAGGATCACGTCGAGCATCCGCTCATCGTGGAGTACGTCTCCAACGGCCACCCCGTACCGGGCATTCCGCTCACCTGCCGCATCGAGGCGGACGGGGCGACTTTCGACGACGGGTCCAAGGAACGCGTGATCCTGACCGACCAGCTCGGCCGGGTCGCCGTACCACCCGTGTCGGCAGGGCTGATCGAGGAAGTGGCGATCCTGAGCGTCGGTCTGGGCGACAGCGAGCCGCACGCGACCACGACGCTGAGGATCACCCAGGGCTAGTGGTCCGGCATCGACACCCGCGGTTCATCCCGCCTCTCCGGAGGGAGCACCAGAATGGCAGCCCCAACGATCCCCCTCGGCAACACCGACGAGTTCCCCATCGGCACGGCCGCCGTCGACCTGGCATGGCAGAGCGACGACCAGAACCTGTGGTTCGTGACGGCGGAGGGCGCGATCGGCCGCTTCGAGCCCCGAAGCCCCTGGAGCAACACCGTCTTCACCCCGGGACCGGGCTTCGCGGGTACCGCGAACTCCCTGGTCGCCTGGCCCGGCCACGGCGTGTGGACCTTCCTCTCGGGGCAGAGCGCGGCCGTCTTCGTCAAGTGTGACAACAACGGCCACTACCAGACCCACCCCTTGGACAGCGGGCGGGAATGCCACTCCATGGCGCTCGCCAAGAGCCGTGAGGGATGGGACCGTATCGTCGCGGTGCTGTCCGACCGGAGTCGGCTGGTCTTCATCAACTCCGGTGGCGCCCTGTCGACTTCACTGATCTACCCCGACGGCCTGTACGGGGTGGCCGTCGGGGAGCGCGAGCCGACTCTCTACTGGCTCAGTTCGCCCGGGGGCAGGTCGCTGGTGCGCTATGACGCCCTCACCGGCAACTTCTCCCCCGCCGTCACCATCGGCGTAGAAGCACGGGACCTGGCCGTGACGCCGTCGGGCGACACCGTGTGGGTGGCCACCCCGGACAACGCGCTCTACAAGTACAGCGTCGGGGACGGTCTGCTCACGCGCGTCGACTCCCCCTGTCCGGCACGCCGCCTGAAGGCGACCGCGGACGGAACCCTCTGGTTCGCCGGCCCCGAGGGCGACGCCATCGGCTACGTCCTGCCGGGAGAGGCGAGGGCCGCCGTGATCTCCACCGGTGACGGCTCGCGGCCCTCGGGGCTGGCCATGTCCGCCGACAGCCGGCTGTGGTCCGCACTCTCCGGCAGGCAGGCGTTGCGGCGTGTGTCCCGGTACCGGCTGGCCGTCGTGTCCGGGGACGCCCAGTCGACCGTCGTCGGCCGGCGCTTCGCCGACGCCCTGGTGGTCAAGGCCGTCCAGCTGGACGGAACGCCGGTGACCGGACAGCGGATCGAGTTCTCCGTGGAGGGCGGCTCGGCCGTCTTCGAGAACGACAAGCCGACGGAGACCCGTTACACCGGGGCCGAGGGAGAGGAGTCGGGCGTCGCCACGAGCTCGCTGCTCAAGGCGCTGAAGGAAGGCCCCTGCGTCGTCACCGCCCGCTGGACGGAGACCGAGGCCGTCGCCTCCTTCTCCCGGCTGACCGTCACCCCGCCGGTGGGTGCCGCGCACCACGTCCGCTATGTCTCGGGTGCCGGACAGACCGTATCCCCGGGGAAGTCCTTCGACGAGCCGATGAAGGTCATCGTGGAGGACAAGGACGGCAGTCCCGTGCCGGGCGCCGAAGTCACCTTCACGATCCGCGACGAGGGAGCGGCGACGTTCCCCGGCGGAGTGGACACCGCCAAGGTGACCGGCGAAGCCGATGGTTGCGCCACATCCCCCGTGCTGACGGCCGGTGACAAGGCCGACGTGTTCGCCGTACGGGT
This sequence comes from Streptomyces syringium, assembly GCF_017876625.1. Classification (NCBI taxonomy): domain Bacteria; kingdom Bacillati; phylum Actinomycetota; class Actinomycetes; order Kitasatosporales; family Streptomycetaceae; genus Streptomyces; species Streptomyces syringium. The sequence continues at coordinate 6,444,041 of NZ_JAGIOH010000001.1, read as the reverse complement.
CTGGGTGGCGAAGACCCCGGTGAGCCTGCTGCTCGAACAGAACATCCAGTGACAGCCGCGCACTGACCGGCCCCCCGGCTCCCGCCCGTACGGCGGGAGCCGGGGTCCGGCCGCCGAATGCCCGCATCCCTCGGCACAGACGGAGGAACGCGCCCCCACCATGCCCGACAACGACGCACTGCTGCGCACCGAGTACGACTTCGAACTCCCCCACGGCTATGTGGATGCCGCGGGCACCGTGCACCGCCAGGGCACCATGCGACTCGCCACGGCCCGCGACGAGTTGTCGCCGCTGATCGACCAGCGGGTCAGGGAGAACCCCGCCTATCTGGGGGTGGTCCTCCTCAGCCTCGTCATCACGCGGCTGGGGACCGTGAGCGAGGTCCACGCGGGCGTGGTGGAGCAGCTCTTCGCCAAGGACCTCGCCCATCTCCAGGACCTCTACCGGCGCATCAACGGCCTGGACTCCGGCCACGGCGCCGTCGCCTGTCCCTCCTGCGGGACCAGCTTCGCCCTGCCCGGGCCGGCCTCGGGCGGCCGCCTGGGGGAAGCATGACGCACCCGGAGCGCCGGCTCCGTGAGGAGTGCGCCTACCTCGCCTACCACTTCCACTGGGCGTACGAGGACATCCTCACCCTGCCGCACGCGGAGCGGCGCGCGTGGGTGCGTGAGATAGCGCGGATCAACACCGCGATCGGTGAGGGGCGGTGAAGGGGTTGAACCCGTTGAGCCCTTTCAGGCGGGCACGGCGTGGGGGCCCGGCGCCCGACCGGGCCCCGGCGCCCCCGGCGGGGCCTCCGCCCGGGCCTCCGCCCGGTGCGGACTGGCGTGTCGTCGCGCCCGTCGGGCTGTTACGGACGCCCGTGCCGCTCCCCTGCGGGCTCGGTGCCTTCCGGCGGGGCCTGGAGGCCTGGCGCCCGGCGCCGCTCGTCACGGCCGACGGCCGGCTGCTGCCGCGCGGGGTGCCGTTGGCACTGACACCGGCCGACTATGGCGCTCTTCTGACCGGGGTGGCGGTGGTGCCGGAAGTTCCGCTGATGCCGGGGGTGAGCTCTTCCCCGATCCCGCCGCTTCCCGGAACCGGGGCCTTCGCCCCCGCTCCCCCGGCGGCCACAAGGCGTGTCGAAAGGCGGTCCGACGAGTACGGGCATGAGGGCGGGACTGTTGAGGACCCCGGCCTGCCCCGGCAGGGGAACGGTGCGGACCGGCGAGCCTGGAGCGAGCCCGGCGCCTCGGCGGGTATAGGGCGGCCCGAGCCCCGCGCACCTGGGCCCGCGAGCGACCCAGGGAGTCCCCCGGGCCGGCAGGCCGACAGCGAGCCCGGCGAAGCCGGCGCCTTGGGGAGCCCGGCGCGCGGCAGACGCAAGGCCACCGGACGGCCCGGTAGTCCTGTGATCCCTGGGCACGCCACGGACGGCGGAGTCCGGAGTGAGCCGTTCGTCCCTCGTTCTCCGGACGGTTCCGTACGCGCTGAGGGCTCACGGGGACCGGACGAGGTCTCTGTGCGTGGGCTGCTCAGGAACCGTGGGCACGACGGAGACGCCCTCGGCCACCACGAAGCTCACCGGGTGGGCTCACGCGGCCCGTCGTCCCGGGACGGAGACCGCGGCCTCACTCCTCAGCGGGGACCCCTGCACCGCCAAGACCCATCGGACGAAGGCGGAGCGGACGGCGGCGGCCCGGCCAGTGGCCCGGAACAGCAGCGTGCGCAACGGCACCAGGCCGAAGCACCCAGCACGTCGTGGGCTCCCTGGTACCGCCGAAGCCGGCCGGACCGGGCCAGCACCGGCACCCCTGGTCCGCCGGAGGTCCTGGGGCACCACCCGGACCGACCGGGCCGAGGCGATTTCCCCGGTCTCCGTCTTCCTTGGAACCGCGGACACCGCCGGAACCGATCCGGCAAAGACGCGGCCGACGGTCCCCACACGGCAAAGGATCCGGAGCGTCATCAGGGCCCACCCGGCCAGGATGACGCCCCCGGCCACGACCTTCCCCAGAACCGCGGGCACCGCCAGAACCGATCCGACAAAGACGCAGCCGACGGTCCCAGCACGACGAAGGTTCCAGAGCACCATCAGGATCAGCCCGACCAGGATGACACCCCCGGCTACGACCTTCCCTGGAACCTGAGGGACCGACAGAACCGACCCCACCGAATCGCGGCAGCCGGCTCCGGCCCGGCACGGCACCCGGAACACCACCCGGGCCGGCCGGGACCAGGCGAAGTCTCCGGTCCCGGCTCTCCCGGAATCCCCGGCCACGCCGAGCCCCGGGGCGGCCACAGCGAGACCCGGGGGACGCCTCCGCAGGGTTCCGCTCGCCCCCCGGGCCGGCAGGACCACGACGCGTTCCTCTCGGAGCGTTCCGGTGACCGACAGGCCCCCGGCGGACCGCCCGGCCCCAACCCTTCGTGGGATCCGGGGCGGAGTCCCGGTCCGGTGGTGGGGAGGGATCGGGGCGACCTCCCCCCGGCCGCCCCCCGGCACCGGCTCGGCGTCGGGCGGCCGCTCCCCCGCGTACCCGGCACCGCCATGCCGTTCGTCATCCCGCCCCCCGCCGGGAACGAACAGCCGCCCGGCCCAGCGGCCGGCGCCCCGTCCACCACGGCCCCCTCGTTCGCATTCGCCCCGCCCCCCGCCCCGGCCCCGCGGACCACGCACGACCCGGCCCCACCGGACGCCGCGGCCATCGCCCGGGAGGTCGCTCAGGAGGTCGTCCGGCGGCACGCCGGGCTCCTGGCCGAGGCCGTGGTTCCGGCCCTCGGGTTCTCCCGGCGGACGCGCCGGGCGGCGGTGCGGTGGCAGTCGCCGTCACCGCCGGCTCCACCACCGACGGAAGGCAGCCCCTGGGGCACCTACCCACCCCGCTGACGCCCCGCCGACGACGCCCCGGCTCGTCGCCCTCGAAGCAGCCGCACCGCCCGAACCCACGGAGTGCTCGCACATGCCGGACCAGCCCTTCGCCGTCAGTTCCCACTTCGAGCTCTCCATAGGCCTGCACGCCCTCGGCTCCTTCACGGCCTGTGACGGGCTGGGCTGCGCCATGGACGTCGAGGAGCGCGTCGAGGGCGGGACGAACGGGCATGTGTGGCAGCTGCCGACGCGGTTGCGCTACACGAACGTGGTGCTCAGCAGGCCGCTGACGCAGGAGACCGTGCTCGTCTGGGCCTGGCTGCGGGCTCAGGTGATCGAACCGGTGCGGCTGCCGGGCCAGCTCGTCGCCCTCGGCCCGGACCGGCGACCACTGGTGCGGTGGCTCCTCGACGGTGTGCTGCCGGTGCGCTGGAGCGGGCCGACGTTCGATGTGGACCAGTCACAACCGGCCCGGGAGACCTTGGAGATCACCCACAACGGCTTCCTGGGCATCACCGTCTGACCCGTCCGGACTGTCCCTGCCCGTCCCGAACCGTCGAGAGGACCACATGCTGTCCGAGCTCCTGGGAGGCGCGCCGGTACGCGCCGTCCTCGTGATCTACGACCCTCCGACGGGGACCGGCAACACCCCGGGGCCGGAACGCGGCCGCGTCCGCTTCCACTTCAACCCCGACCGGGTCCAGGTCGGCAAACGGGCCCGCTGGGAACGCAGTCCGGCGCCCTCGAGCGAGGGGGCGGCGCGAGCGCAGTTCGTGGGGGCGCAGCCGCGCACGATGACGCTGGAGGTGTTCCTCGACGCGGGTGACTTCCGTTCCAGCGTGCAGGACCAGGTGGAGAAGCTGCTCGACTGCTGCGCCCCGACCGCGCGGAGCGCCACGGCGAAGCCCGCGTCGGCGCCCTGGGTGCGGCTGGAGTGGGGGCGTTCGCGCACGACCGCGTTCCTCGCGCTGGTGACGCAGGTCGACGCGGCGTACACCCGGTTCGGGCACGACGGGACACCGCTGCGCGCCACCTGCACCGTCTCCCTGGAGGAGGTGGGCGGCGTGACGCCCCGGCAGAACCCGACGTCGGGTGCCGACGGGCCGGTGGACACCCATCTCGTGGTGGCGGGCGACACCCTGGCCGGGCTGGCGTGGCAGGCGTACGGCGATCCGACGAGGTGGCGGGCGATCGCGGAGGCCAACGATGTCGACGATCCGGCCCGGGTGCCGGTGGGCACGGTGCTGGTCCTGCCGGTCCTGGAGGAGCGCCCCTCGGGAGGTACCGGGTGACGGAGAGGCTCTACGCGGCGGAGCCGGTCATCGCCTTCGGCTCCCCGCTGCCGGAGCTGTGGGCGGAACGCCTGGTGGAGGCTTCGGTGGACACGTCGGTGGGGCTGCCGGCCCGCGCGACCCTACGGTTCCGCGATCCCGAGCACCGGCTCCTGGCGGCGGCGGGGATCACCGTCGGGGCGCCGCTGACCGTGGCGGTGGCCGCCGCGCGCCGCCGCACCCGGGCGGGCATCTTCGACGGCGAGGTCACGGCGCTGGAGACGGAGGTGGACGCCGACGGGTCGTTCACGACCGTGCGGGCCATGGACCGGGGGCACCGGCTGGCGCGGGGGCGGCGGGTCGCCGCCTACGTCGACACCACGGTGGCCGAGGTCGCCCGGCAGGCCGCCTCCCGGCACGGGCTGACGACGGGCCGGATCGACGCCGAGCGCACCCGCATCCCGCACGTGGCCCAGCCGAACCTGACCGACTGGGAGTTGCTGAACCACCTCGCCGACCAGCGCGGTCTGCGCCTGACGGTCGAGGGGGCCGCCCTCCACATGCGCCGCCCGGCCGCCGCCGACGCGGCGCCCGCTCCCGGCACGGGGGCGGACCGGAGCCCGTTCGTCCTGGAGCAGGGGGTGAACCTGCTGGCGCTGCGTGCCGCGGTGTCCTCCGAGGGCCAGGTCGCCGAGGTGGAGGTCCGGGGCTGGGATCCCGACGGCAAGGCCGCGCTGTCCGCGAAGGCCGGTGCGGGCGACAGCGAACGGCTGCGCCTGGGCGTCACGCCCGCACGGCTCGGCAAGGCCTTCCCCGGGCCGGCACCGGAACTGCTCGTCGGCGGCCGGGCCCACACCACCGCCCCGCAGGTGGACGCGGCGGCCCACGCGGTCGCGGCGGAGTCGGCGGCCGCGATGGCCACGCTGGCCGTCGAGGTCGCGGGCGCCCCCGAACTACGGGCGGGCGTACCGGTGACCCTGGCCGGAGTGGGTGAGCCGTTCACCGGCAAGTACACCGTCACCTCCTGCGGTCACGTCTTCGACGGGGAGCAGGGCTACCGGAGCCTGGTCCGGGTGGGCCCGCTTCCGCCGCCCGTCGTGCCCTACCCACCGCCCCTGTGCGCGCCGGGCGTGGCGGTGGGGGTCGTCACGGACATCAAGGAACCGGGGAAGGGACAGCGCGGTGCCGTACGGCTGCGTCTGCCGTGGCTGTCGCAGGACTACGTGACCGACTGGGTCCGTACCGTCCAGTGGGGCGGGGCCGGTGGCGGCGGCGTGTTCGCCCCGGAAGCCGGGGACGAGGTCCTGGTCGGTTTCGAGCACGGGCGGCTGGACCGGCCGTACGTCCTCGGCGGGCTCTACAACGGCCTCGACGCCCCCACCGACCATGGCCTGCCGCTCGTCGACGCCGGTACCGGCCGGGCCAACAGGAGCTCTCTCGCGTCCCGTTCGGGCGACCGCCTCGAACTGCTCAGTGCGGCCGACGGCCCTCAGGGCGTCCGGCTTCTGAGCGGCGACGGCAAGCTCGTCACCCACCTCGACCGGAAGGAGACCACCATCGCCTTCGCGGCGGGGGAAGGGGAGAAGACCGTGCGGGTCTCGCTCGACGGCCGCGGCGACGGCACCCTGACCATCGACGCGGGAGAGACAGGCACCCTGATCCTCAAGGCCAGCACGGTGACCGTCACGGCGGCCGGCAGCGGCGGCGGGCAGCTGACGCTGGAGGGCGGCACCGTCACGGTGAAGAGCCACGGCGAGCTCACCCTCGAAGGGCAGCAGACCACCATCACCGGCAACACCGTCGACATCAACTGACCCGGTACGGAAGAGAGGGCGACCGTGGACATCATCGGCGCGGGGTGGGCGTTCCCCGCCGTCATCACCGGCACCGGTCGCGTAGGACTGGCGACCGGCAGCGACGACGTGGAGCAGGCCATGCGGGTCATCCTGTCCACCGCGCCGGGCGAGCGGCCGATGCGGCCGGAGTTCGGCTGCGGCATCCACGGTCTCGTCTTCGACACGCTCGACGCCACGACCGTCGCCCGCGCCGATGTGGAGGTACGCCGGGCACTCGACCGGTGGGAGCCGCGGATCGAGGTCGACGACCTGCTGTTCAGCACGGACACCGTGGACATCGGCGTGCTCTACATCGACATCCGCTACCGGCTGCGTGCCACCAACGAACCCCGCAACCTCGTCTTCCCCTTCTATACCCTGCCCGGAGATTCCCCGAGTGAGTGACTTCCCCATGGCCGATCCGCCGCCCGAGCGTCCCGGCCCGGCCGACGCGTCCGGCGTTCCCGTTCCCGTCCTGGACGACCTGCGCTTCCAGCAGCTCGTGGACGCCGCCAAGCGTGCCCTGCCGCAGCGCGCGCCCGAGTGGACCGACCACAACGTCTCCGACCCCGGCGTCACCCTGATCGAGGCCTGCGCCGAGCGGACCGACCAGCTGCTCTACCGCGTCAACCGCATGACGGCCCGTCAGCGTTCCGCCCTGCTCCGCCTCATGGGCATCGTGCCGCTCCCCGCCTCACCCGCCCGGATCACCGTCGCGTTCACTCGCACCGACGGTACGACCGGGCGCCGGGACATCCCGGCGGGCACCGAGGTCACGACCGAGGGCGAGCAGCCGGTCGTCCTGGCGACCACCGCACCGCTCACTCTCGCCGAGAACCAGTCCACGGGAGTGGTGGAGGCACTCGAGCGACTCGTCCCGGTCGCCGAGGTGCTGGGCACGTCCGACGGTCTCCCGGGCGGTCGCTTCGCGACGCGCCACCGGCCGTGGCGGTCCGGCACTCCCGTCGCGGAGCCTCCGTTCGGCCCGCGGCTGACGGTCCGGGTCGGGGACACCGTCTGGCCGGCGGTTCGTACCTTCGCCGAGGCCGGGCCCGAGGACCGGGTCCACTGGTGGGACGACGCCTCGTGCGAGGTCGTCCTCGGGCCTCTGGTCCCCGCCGAGGGCGGGCCCGAGCCACACGGACACGTACCGCCGGAAGGCACGAGGATCAGCGCGGAGTACCACGTGTACCGAGGCCGGAAGGGCAGCCTTCCCCTCGGCACACCGCTGACGGTGGTCTCACACGCCGGGCTGAGCGCCACCGCCCACGGCGTGCTCGCCCCCGCCGAGGACGCGGAGGACTGGCGGCAGGCGCTGGAACGCGCGGGGCTGGGCCTCGCCCCGCTGCGCCGCGCGGTCACCGCCGCCGACCACGAGCAGATCATCGACGAGCACGTGACCGGCCTGGCCCGGGTCCGGGTCACGACGCTCACCCGGCCCACCGACTCACGCGTGCCCACCGCCCTGACGCAACCGCCGCGCCCGGCCGGGATCCTCGCCTGCGCCGTCGCCGCCCGGGACCCGGTGCGGGCCGTGCACTACTTCGCCGACGACGAATCCATCACCCCTCTCCCGCTGCCCCTGGAAGGGCCGGGCGAGAGCAACGACGACGATGCGGTACCCGAGCCCGTCAGGTCCGCGAGGTGCCTCGACGCCGTCATCCGCACCGGTGAGAGCGAGCCCAGGCTCTGGTTCTACGGGACCCAGTGCCTCTGGGACGGCCAGGACGCGTCACCACAGGACATCAGCAGCGCGTTCCCCGGCCTGCCGGAAGACTTCTCGTCGGAGCTCGACGACGTCGCCGTCCTCGCCGACCCCGACACGGCCGACGCGTACGAACTGTTCTTCTTCAAGGGCGAGACCTTCTACCACCGCGCCTACACCGCCGCCGACCGGGCCTTCGTGCCGCAGGCCGGCAGCCGGGGGGTGCGGTCCCTGATCTCGGAGGCGTTCCCCGGCCTCTCCCCGCAGTGCCAGGTGTCCCCGGACGCCGTGGTCGTCATCGGCGGTGTCTTCTTCTTCATGAAGGGGACGAGGACCGAGCCCGCTCTCTGGCGGCGCGAGGACGATCCGCTCCACGTCCTCCTGGTGCCTGTCTTCGAGGGAGACCCGGCACAGGCCCCGCCCGGTGACGCGTTCGACGTTCCCCGGGACGTCCTGGACTCGGTGGTGGGCGTCGTCGAGGCCTCCCGGCTGCTGGGCGAACGGCTGCGGGTGGGCACACCCCGCTACCACCGCTTCGGGATCGCGGCGACCGTACGCCCCTGGAGCAGCGCGGCGGCGGACCAGGAGAGGACCCGGCGGGCGGCCGAACGGGCCCTGCGCCGCTTCTTCCACCCCACAGCCGGCGGGCCGGACGGGCGGGGCTGGCCGTGGGGTCGGCGCGTCCACACCGGCGACGTCTTCACCGTGCTGGAGGCGGTGCCGGAGGTCCGGGGCACGACCGAGGTGAGCCTGTGCGTCGACGACGGGGCCGTGCCGTCCGTCGAGGTCTCGGACGGCGGACTGGTCCTCGTGGACGACATGGTCATCAACGTCGACACCGCCGAAGGCTGAGGAAGAGAGAGGACCGCGCATGTCCGCGTACGCCGCACGTCCCCTGCCCCTGCCGGCCGTCTACGGACACGACACGGTCGCGCTCGCGTTCGCGGCCGCGATCGGCCAGGCCACGGCCCCGGCCGAGGAACGGATCGGCGGCCTCGACGCGGTGCTCGACCCCTGGCGCGCTCCACCGGCCTTCCTGGACTGGCTGATCCGGATCACCGGCGCACGGGTGGAGCCGGGGTGGCCGGAGACCCTACGGCGCAAGGCTGTCGACCTCGCGCCCCGCCTGGCCGCTCACCGCGGGACGCCGTACGGGCTGCTGCTGGAGGCCCGGGAGATCCACGGCTGGGTGCCGCCCGGCTTCGCGCTCGTCGTCGACGACCCCGGCCGCGTCTTCACCCACGACGACCCGGCGCTCCGCGCCGGACGCATGCTCACCGTCACCCTGACCGCCCCGGCCGGGGAGGACCAGCGGGCCCTCGAGAGCCGGCTCACGCGCCTGGTCCGGGCGCACTGCCCCGCCCACCTCCCCTTCAAGATCACCGTCACCCTCGCGCACCACGCTCCTGACGAGAGGTCACCGCAGGGATGAGTCTGCCGACACCCGAGTACGACGGACGCACTCGCGACGAGGTCGTCGCCGACACCGTCGCCGCCGTACGGCGCAAGGTGGGGACCTGGACCGGTCAGGACCGGACGGACCCGGGCCGGGGTCTGATCGAGACGTGTACGGACATGGTCATGGCTCTGCGCGACCGGCTCAACCTGGCTCCCGACCAGCGACGGCTGCACATGCTGCGGCTGCTGGGCGTGCGGCCCTACCGGCCCTCGCCCGCGCAGACCGAAGTCGTCCTCCAGCTCGCCGCTCCGTCGCCCGAGCCGGTGGTCGTCCCTGCGGGCCAGGAGGTCGCCACACGGCCCGTGGGGGAAGCGGAACCGGTCGTCTTCAGCACGCTGACGGAGGCGGTGCTCAACCCCTGTGTCCTGGTCGCCGCCGGGGACTTCGCGGAGTCACGGAGGGCCGACGGTGCCCTGGAGGGCATGCTGACCGGGTTCGGCTCCGCGTCGGGCCGGACCGTCGAGCCGGGCGGCCCGGCCTTCGCCGGGCCGGCCTTCCACCTCAACCTCCCCTACCTCGGCGACTTCCCGCCGCCCGGGGACGCCTTCGCGAACACCGGCCCGGTGAGCACGGGCGGTGGCGGTGACGGCTCCTCGCACTCCTCCTACGCCCTGGTCGTCCTGTCGGTGCCCGTACCGAGTACGCGCGTGACGCTGGACGTGACCATGGGCGTCGGGCTCGCTCCCAAGGCGGGCACGGGCGTCACCCGGGGGCACTGGGAGGCCTGGCAGGGCACGCACTGGACCGGCTGCCGGGTCGTCACGGACACCGTGGTCATCCAGGGCCGGCCGGGCAAGGTCACGCTCGACCTTCCCACCGCCCACGCTCCCGCCCAGCTCCTGCTCCACCGGGCGGCCGGCGAGGGCGGCGGCGACTCCGTACAGCGCCTGAGGGACGTCGGGCTGATCCGCTACCGCGCCGATGCGGGCCGAAGCCCGTTGACCCGGGTCACGCTCGACCCGGTGCTCGCCGTCTCCGTCCCCGTCGTCCAGGCCGGGCTGGTACGGAACGAGACCCTGGGCACCGCGACGGGCACCACCGGCGAACGCCTCCGCTTCGCCCGTCCGCCGCTGCCCCGCAGCACCGATCCCCTCGTCGTCGAAGCCGTGCTCGGCGGGCGGACCGCACAGTGGACGTATGTCGCCTCGCTCGCCGGATCGGGCCCCGGCGACCGGCACTTCACCCTCGACCCGCGCACCGGGGAGGCCGTCTTCGCGCCCGTCGTCGCCGGTGCCCGGGGACCACGACAGCACGGTGCGCCGCTGCCGGCGGGAGCGGTCGTACGGATCCGGCGCTATCTGACCGGCGGCGGTGCCCGGGGCAACGTACCCGCCCGCACCATCACCGTGCTGCGCACCCCGCTGCCGTACGTCTCTTCCGTGACCAATCCCGCACCGGCGGTCGGCGGCACGGAACGCGAGAGTGCCGCCGCCTGCGCGACGCGCCTGCCCCTGGGCTCCCCGGTGCCGGAGCGGGCGGTCGTCCCCATCGACTACGAACAGCTCGCACTGGCCGCGTCGGCGGGCATGGCCCGTATCCACCACGTCCGGGACGCACCCGACGACGCGCTCGACCCGGCCCGCAACTATCTGCCGTGGTGCCCCGCCAGGACGGACGTCGTCCTCACCCTGGCGCCCGGCACGCTGACGGTTTCCCCAGGGGTACAGGTCATCGCCCCCACGGAGGACGGCGAGACGGTCTTCACGACGACGGAGGAGGCCACGCGCGTGCCGCCGGACGTGGTGGGCGCGGCACACCTCGGGCTCGTCCCCGGCGCCACCGCCGCCGTCGGGATGTTCGCGGCGGGTGACTACCAGGCGGGCGGTGAGTTCTCCGGGCCCTTCAAGGATGGCGGCGGGCTGGTCCTGGCGCTGCTGGAGATCAAGGAGCCGCATGATCCGGGCCACCTCACGCTGTGGGTGAGGGCGGGAGGGGACCGTGAGCCGGAGGACCGCATCGCGGTATCCGTGTTCGCGCCGAGGAAGGCGGCGCCGTGGTGGGACACCGCCGCTCCCCTCGCCTACGCCTCCGCGCCCGCGCGAGAGATCACTCCGGCGGACGGGACGACGGTCCCCGCCCATCCCGTCCACGTGAGCGAGTCCGCGCGGTGGCAGGCGGCCGTCGCACGCGGCGACCTCGCCGGCACGGCACAGGACGCCGTCGACGGGCGGGGCGCCGGTTTCCCGACCGAGGAGGCCGTCTGCTGGATCGCCGTCCAGATCCTCGATCCGAAAGGCACACCGACCACGACGTACACGGTCTACGCCGACTCCGGGAAGACGGACCCCGTTTCCGCCGATCAGTACGAGGAGCACGACCGGGCACGAGAGTCGTTCCTGTCCACGGACAAGCCCGGTCAGGTCTACCCCCTGTTGCACTCCCCTGTGTACGGGCAGCTCCCCGCGGTCCGCGTCGGCGCCGAGAACTGGAGCACTGTCACGTCCTTCCACGATTCCCTCGAGGACAGCAAGGACGTGGTCGTCAACGCCAGTACGGGCCAGGTCCACTTCGGCCCGATGGTGACGGGCGGCTCCTCGGAGCCCAAGCAGTACGGCGCCGTTCCGCTGCCCGAGGGCACGCCCATCACCGTGGACGGCCCGTACAAGGCCACGCTCGGCGCGGCGGGCAACGGCATCCCCCCGGGCGGGATCAGCCGGCTGAAGAACCCGGACGACGACGACCGCATCGTCGGCGTGCGTAACGTCACCACTTCACGGGACGGCAAGAACGGCTACACCGACACCAGCGGCGGCAGCACCCAGGCCGGCGTGACGTTGATGGTCATCCCCTTCGTGACCACCGACGAGCGGGGCTGGTTCCCCTTCCACATGCTCACCCCCACCCGCGACGCCTGCGACACCTTGCGCCGCTCCCTGCGCGCCTGCCAGCCGGAGGGCGTTCCGGTGTGGCTGAAGCAGCCCGTCTACCACGGCATCCGGGTCGATGCCCGGATCGTTCCCGCCGACTACCGCACCGCCGACGAACGCGCCGAGCTCCGCGCCGCCGCGGAACGCGCCCTGTACCGGTACTTCAGCCCCGTCGGCGGCGGCCCGGACGGCACGGGATGGCCGCTGGGGCGCCCGGTGTACGCGGGCGAGGCGTTCCGGGTCCTGGAGCAGGTGCCGGGGGTGGGCCGCGTCGCCACGGCCGAGCTCGTCCCGGTCGATCCGCTCGACGGTTCGGCGTCGGACCCTGTCGTACGGATCCCCTGCGGGCCCGGCGAGACCGTGTACTCCGTCGAACACCGAGTCACCGTCGCGGAGGTGCCTTCATGAGCACTCGGAACGAGCCCTTGCTGGTGGCACCGGACTGGGGCACGGACGCTCTGGCCGTCGTGGATCTCACGGCCCCCGAGGCTCCCGAGGTCCGTTTCACTACGGTGGGGCGCAACCCACGTGCCGTCGCCGTCAGTACGGACGGCACTCGGGCCTACGTCGTCGACCACGACGACGAAACGCTGTCCGTAGTGGACCTCACGGCCCCGGAACATCCGGTTCTTCCTCCGGTTCCCACCGGGAAGGGACCGTGCGGCGTCGTGGCGGGGCTGGTGGACGACCAGATCTGTGTGGCGTCGGCGGACGGCAAGGTCGAGGTGTTCGACAAGGAGGGGCGGGGCGGGCAGGCCTTGACGGTCGGTACCGGCCCCTGCGCGCTGGCGGCGGCCCCGGGCGGCGGGGCGCGACGGGTCTGTGTGATCAGCGAGACGGACGCCAAGGTGTCGGTGGTCGACGTGGGTCGGGCGGGCGCGCCGTCCGTGAGCGCGTCCGTCTCCGTCCCCGGGGTCACCCGGGCGGCCGCGGTGGCGCCGGGAGGACGGTTCGCGTACGTCGCGAGCCGGGGGGAAGGTACGGCCGACGGCCGGGTGACGGTGCTGGACCTGGACGCGGACGGCGCGGCGGTGGGTGACCCCGTGCCCGTCGGGGCCGAGCCCCGCGCCCTCGCGATCGGCCCCACCGGCGACCGCCTGGGCGTGGCGAACTACGGCTCCGCGTCCGTCTCCGTCGCGCCCGTGGACCCGGACAGCGGGCGGGTCGGCACCCCCGACACCGTTCCGGCCGGCGCGCACCCGGTCGCCGTGGCCTTCGCCCCGGACGGCGAAGTGATCCATGTCGTGAGCCAGACGTCGGGCCTTCTCACGGCCGTCCGGACGGACACCCTCGACCACATGGTCGTTCCGCTGGGAGGCGTGCCCGCGGGGGTGGTGTTCGGCCCGGACGGGCACCACTCCTATGTCACCGACCAGGCCACCGGCCGGCTGACCGTCGTGCGGGCCGCCCCGCGCAAGTCGGCCTCCATCCCAGCCGGAGAAGGGTCGAAGCCGGTCGACGTCGCCGTCTCCCCGGACGGCACCTGGGCCTACGCGGCCGACTCCGCATCGCACAAGGTCGCGGTGCTGGACCTCGGCGGCCTCGCCCCGCTCGCCCCGGTCCCCCTCGGGGCCACGCACCAGCCGTGGGGCGTCGCCGTCGCCCCCGACCTGGGGTTCGCCTGCGCGACCAGTCCCGATTCGTCGCATCTCCTCGTCCTCAGCCCGGCCCAGGGGAGCGAGCTCACCGCGAACGGCGAGGTGACGGTGACCCCCGTCCAACTGGCCTCCGGTGCCCGTCCCTACGGGGTGGCCGTCACCCCTGACAGCCGGTACGCGGTGACGGCCGACTCCGGTACGGCGACGGTCTCGTTCGTCGACCCGAAGGGCGGTACGCACACGATCGATGCCGAGGTCGTGGGGTGTCAGGAGCCCACGGGCGCCGCCCTGTCCGGGGACGGCAGGACGCTCTACGTATCCGACTTCGCCTCCACCCCGGAGGGGCAGCAGGGCGGGCAGATCGCGATGCTCCAGAGGACAGAGCGGGGGGAGTGGCAGCAGCAGGGGGTCATCGACGCGACGACGGGCCACCTGTCGGGACCGCACGAGTTGGCCCTGTCGCCCGACGAACTCCGGCTCTACGTCGCCAACTACCAGAACGGGACCGTCTCGGTCCTCAACCGCGACGCGGTGGGGGCCGAGTGGGGTCACGAGATGACGGTGACCAAGTCCCCGACTCCCCTGAAGCGGCCCAACGGCCTGGCCCTGTCACCGGACGGAACGACCCTTTACGTGTCCAACAACACCAGCAGCCACGGAACGGTCGAGGTGTTCGACGTCTCCACCGCCCCGGCAGTGCATCAGCGCACGATCCAGATCGTCATCAGGCCCGACCCTCAGCTCGCCGTCAACGTCGGGCTCGCCCTCTCCCCCGACGGCCACTACCTCTACGCGGCCGACGCCGAGCGCTGGAAGCAGGGAGCCGGGGCGCTGGGCACGGTGTACGGCATCCAGCTGGCAGCAGGAGGCGACCAGATGGAGACCGTCGCCACGGCCCCCGCTGCGCGCACCGACAGGCCCGGTGCGCTGGTCTGCCGGGACGACCGGACCCTGTACGTCGTCAATCAGGGCAGGAAGGAAAGTCCCGACCCTCGCGAAGCGTGCCTGGCGGTGATCACTCTCGACGCTTCGCGACTCGGCGTCGAGAGCACCGAGTCCCGCCCCCTCGACAAGGACGACCTCCCGTACGCGGCGGCGATCTCCGCCGACGGCACCCTGTGTGTCGCCAACTTCACCAGCCGGACGGTCAGCGTCTTCGGGTCCAAGGTGACACCCGTACCGGTAGGTGAGCCGGGCGCGTCCCAGCCGTGGGACGTGGCCGTCACCGCCGACGGCGCCTACGCCTACGTCACCGACCGCACCGCCGATTCCCTGCGGTGCGTCCGCCTCTCCGACCACCACGTGACCTCCCTGGACGTGGGCCGGGACCCCATGGGCGTGGCCTGCGCCCCGGGCGGCCCGCGTGCCTATGTCGCGAACCACGGGAGCGACAGCATTTCGGTCATCGGCCCCGACGACGCCTCACCGGGCACACCCAAGGTCATCGACACCTGGGAGCATCCACGGGTCATCAAGCCCGAAGCACTGTCAGTGTCCGCCGACGGGGCCTGGCTCTTCGTGACCACCGAGAACAGCGGAGATCTCCTGATGCTCGACGCCAGGACCGGAACGCCGCGTTTCACCGTACCGGCCGGCGAACGGCTCACCGGAAGCGCACCTCACCCGCAGTCCGCGAAGCATCTGGTGTACCTCGCGGACGAGGCGGGCGCTGCCGTATCGGTGGTGGACACCACGACGCTCGCTCCCCTGGACACGACGACCCCGCTGGGGCTCGACGTACGGCAGGCGGTCGGCATGCCGACGACGAACTGACCGTACCGACTCCCCCACCCCTCCGGCGCGGACAGAGGCACGCAGATGATCGAACTGGTCGACCAGGCATTGAAGTCACGCGTACAGCAGGAGGTGATATGGCTGCCGCCGGGCATCCCCGTCACCTTCCAGCCGCCCGGCCGCGACGGAGCGCTCGGTGAGACCGTCGGCGCCGAGACGGTCGGCATCTACCTGTACGACGTCCGCGAGGACCTGGACCGGCGGCAGACCGGCACCGTCTACCAGTACGACAGGGGAACCCCGGGGCGCCCGCCCCGGAAGTCGGCGGAGTTCGACCCACCGCGCTATGCCCGGCTGTCGTATCTGGTCGTGGCCTGGGCCCCGGACGCCCTCAGCGCCCACCGCATACTCGGAGCACTCTTCGTCGGCTTCGCAAGGAGCCGGGTCTTCCCCGTGCCCCTGCCCCCGGAGCTGCAGGAGATGGAGCTGTCCGCTCTCCTCGACGTCGGCCACCCGCCCGCCGAGGACCGGGCTCTGACGGAACTGTGGAGCGCGGTGGGCCACACGCTCGTCCCCGCCCTGAACGTGACCGTGACCATCCCCCTGCTGTCCTTCCAGCCGGACAGCTACACCCACTGGGTGACCGGGCCCCCTGTCGTCCGCGAGGCACTCAAGCCCGCGCCGGGGGCGGACGAGGACACGCGGTGACCGCCACCGCGCGCCCCGGAGTGCCCACCGCCACGGCCGCGGACTGGCTGCTCGCCCGGCTGGCCGTCATCGAGGCCCGGGTGCGGCACGCGATCGCTCTCCGTACGGGCGAGGAGTCCGTACCCGCGGAGCTCCTGGAGCCGCCCTTCGACCCGTTCCAAGGGCTCTGCGTCTCCGACGACATGGCCTCACACCTCTTGGACCCACCGGCCGGCCCGCTGGTCCCCGCCACCGCTGACGAAGCCCTCGCCACCGCTCTGCGCGCCCGGGAGGACGCGGCCGCGGCGGCCGGGGCCGCGCCGCCCCTGCGCCGTCTCGCCGAGGAGTTCGGGCTTGACGCGCTCGCCCTCGACATGGTGGTGCTCGCGCTGGCCCCCGACGTCGATGCCCGGTTCGAGCGCTGCTACGGCTATCTCAACGACGACATCACCTGCCGCCACGCGACCACCGGCCTGGCCCTCGCTCTCTGCGGTGTCGCGAGCGCCTCGGCGGCCGCCCGCCGGGTCTTCGCGGCCGACGCACCCCTGCGCGCCGGTGGCCTCGTGGAGATCGGGGATGTCTCCCGCCCCTTTCTGACCCGGCCCCTGCGCGTCCCCGACCGGGTCACCGCGCACCTGTTGGGCGACGACTCCCTGCCGTTCTGTCTGCATCACCTGCTGGCCCTGCCGGAACGCGGCCGGCCCTTGAGCGAGGGCCCCGTGGCCGAAGCCGTGCGCCACCTGACCCGGCTGCTCGCCCACCGCCATCCGGTCCACCTGCGCGACAGCACGGACGGCACGGCAGAAGCCGTCGCCGAAGCGGCACTGCGCGCGTGCGGACGGCCCGCGCTCCGCCTGGACTTCACAGGCCTGACCCACGAAAGGGACCCGGCAGGATGCGTCGGCGCGGCGCTCCTCGAAGCACGGCTGCGCGGCCACGGGCTGATCGTGGGCCCCGTCGATTCCCCCGATGCCCGGCACGTACAGGACCTGCTGGCCCCGCTCGACGGTGCCCCGGTTCCTCTGGTCCTCACCGGGAGGCAACCGTGGGACGTCCGCTGGACAGCCGCTCCCCCGGTTCTCGCCGACTGCCCGCCCCTGACGGGGCCGGAACGCACCGCGCTGTGGCGGTACGAACTCGGCGCCCGCGCCGGCACCGTGACCGACGAGGCGGTCGCCATCGGTGCCCGGTACCGGCTCGGCCCCGGCCGGATCCGCGCCGTGGCCGCGGCGGCCGGCCGGCAGGCCGCCACACACGGCACCCCCGTCGACGCCGCCGCGGTCCGGGACAGCGCCCGTGCGTGGAACGGCGGCGCGCTCGACCGCCTCGCCCGGCCCGTACGCCCCGCTGTCGACTGGGACGATCTGGTGCTGCCCGAGCGGACGCACGAGCAGCTGCGGGACCTCACCCGGCGCGTACGCCACCGCGACCGGGTCCTGGGAGAGTGGCGGATGCGACCGGGCGGGGGACGCGGACACGGCGTCACCGCCCTCTTCAGCGGCGTCTCCGGGACGGGCAAGACCCTGGCGGCGGAGGTCGTGGCCGCCGATCTCGGCCTCGACCTGTACGTCGTCGACCTCGCCACGGTCGTCGACAAGTACATCGGGGAGACCGAGAAGCACCTCGAGCGGATCTTCACCGAGGCCGACGCCGTCGACGCCGTACTCCTCTTCGATGAGGCGGACGCCGTCTTCGGCAAGCGCACGGCCACCCACGACGCCCATGACCGCTACGCCAACACGGGGACCTCCTACCTCCTCCAGCGCCTGGAGTCCTTCGACGGTCTGGCCCTGCTGACCACCAACATGCCCGCCAACATCGACGTGGCGTTTCTGCGCCGTCTCGACCTCGTCATCCACTTCCCCGCGCCCGACGACGCCCAGCGCCATGCCCTGTGGGACCGCTGTCTGGGCCCGGCCGCCCCCCGGGCCGACGACGTCGACCAGGCCGGCCTGACGGCCCTCGCCTCGGCCTTCGACCTGTCCGGCGGCGCGATCCGCTGCTGCGTCATCACTGCCGCCTACCGGGCCGCCGACGAGGACCGCCCGCTCACCATGGCCGATCTGCTGGCGGCGGTCCGCGAGGAGTACGCCAAACTCGGCCGCTATGTGGACGAGTCCCGCTTCCCACCGGGAACGGCCGCCTGAGTCCTTGAACCCTTTCGGGGTTCAAGGACCCAGGCGGGTCAGCCGGCCGTCACGGGTCGCACGCGGGGGCAGGTGAGGGTCGCCGTTCCCCGGTACACAGCCCCTGGGGTGTCCGTGCCGGAGGGGTTGCTCGCCGGTCCCCCCACGGTGAAGTCCACGTCCAACGGCCCACCGTTGACGACGACTTCCGTCGTCCCTTGACTCGCTCTGGCGTACTCGGCGCGGTTCGCCGGGGGAACCTTGAACTCGATGCGTCCGGTTCCCGCGGTCGGAAAGGCCGGTGTCGAGTAGCCGACGGGCGACATGACCCACGACTCGATGTCGTCGGGCACACAGGCGATGTGCTGTTCGATCCGAAAGCCCGCCGTGCCCAGCGGCAGGGCGGTGGGGGGAAGGGGTGGGGTGAGCATCGCCGGCAGATTCAGGGTGAGCGTGACGGTATCGCCCTGCCTCACCACGATCTTCTGCACGGAGCCTCAGCCCCCCTGGCCGGGCTGGCCGGCGATCTGGGTGATGGTGAACTGGACGAACTCGGCGGGACGCACGGGCGCGACACCGATGTCACAGATCACCTGACCGGCATCGATCGTCGCCGAGGTGTTGTTCGTACGGTCACAGATCACGTAGAAGGCCTCATCAGGCGTACGCCCGAGCAACGCACCCTGACGCCACTGATCCGTCAGGAAGCTGGTGACCGAGTGCCGGAGAGTGGCCCACAGACGGTCGTCGTTGGGCTCGAACACAGCCCACGTCGAGGACTGACGGATGGAATCCGACAGGAACGACACCAGACGACGCACATTCAGATAGCGCCAGTCACGACTACTGGACCGCGTACGCGCACCCCACACCAACAGACCCCGGCCGGGGAAGACGCGGAGGCAGTTGACACCCTTGTCGTTCAGCTCCCCGTTCTGATCGTCACTCAGAAGAATGGGGAGGTCGAGCACACCGCGCAGGTTCTGGTTGGCGGGGGCCTTGAACACACCGCGCTCCGCGTCCGTGCGGGCCCACACGCCGGCCAGATGACCGGACGGCGGCACCGTACGCGGAACACCGTCGACACCGGGCACCTTGACCCAGGGGTAGTACATCGCCGTGAACGCCGCGTCATCCGAGTCCGACGAGTCGCCGACGAACGTCTTGAGTGGCTCCACGAGCAGCTTCGGTGGCGCGTCGACCACCGCGAGACGGTTGCGCTGCGCGGTGCAGTGGGCGACGACTTTGCCGATGAGCGACTTTCCGGTCGGCAGATTCGGGTCCGGCGGGGCCTCGGTTTCGGTGGCCGCGACGGTCATGTCCCAGAGACTGGGCACGGCGACCATGGTCACTTCCGGCACCGTCTCCAGCCCGTCGAGCCCCGTGCGTTGCTCCGCGTTTCCGCCGAGGCCGGCTTCCGGCACGGCCGCGTCGGGGTTCAGGAAGCCGACGACGTAGCAGGACGTACCGCCATTGGCGAAGAAGCCGTAGACCGCCTCCGCCAGGGTGAAGCATCGCTGGAGTACCTGGATCCTCTTGAAATCGGCAGGTGCCTTGTCGCTCTTCTTCCGGAGAGCCGCCAGCTCTTTCCCCAGTGCTGGGATGCTGTAGCGGTCGGCGAACTCCTGCCAGCCGCGGATCGGCTGGGGGATCTTGCGTTCGTCCGGTGTGAACGGAGGAGTCGCCGTCTCACCGGGGGCCTCGGTCGGTGTGGTGGTGTATCCGAGGAAGGCCGGGGTGGAGGTGCCCACTCCGACGATCATGCGCACGCCGCTGGACTTCTCCGTGACGTAGACACCCGGAGGCTTCGTCGTCATCGCTGTCGTTCCCCTCTCGGCTGCTCGGCTCCGGGCTATTCGACGGTGATGTCCTCGTAGGTGATCGTCACTTGTTCCGTCGCGATTCCGGAGTTGGCCGCGCCGAGCTGGGGACCTTCCCAGCGCGATGCCCAGGCGTTGGAGAGGTGGATGCGGCGGACGGTCTGCTTCTGCGCGTCCTTCAGGGCGATGGTGATGTTCTGCCGGGCGCTGTCGAGATCGGCGTTGACCAGTGTGGTCTTGATCCAGTCGGTGAACGCGGTGCTCTTGTCCATGCCCCGGGTGATCGTGATCTCACCGGTCTTGCGCGCGCCCGGCTGTTTGCGCACGATCAGTTCGCCTGTCGCGGACACCTGCCGGACCTCGACGACGTCCTGTTCCAGGGTCAGTCCGGACACGTCCTGGACGGTCTCGACCTGGAACTTGCCCAGTTCGATGGCGAAGGTGCTGCTGCTGAAGGTGTCACCGGTCAACACGTGCGTAGCCTCCTGGGTTCCGGGCGTCAGCTGTTGGCGCCGGGCTGGCCGGCGATCTGGGTGATGGTGAACTGGACGAACTCGGCGGGACGCACGGGCGCGACACCGATGTCACAGATCACCTGACCGGCATCGATCGTCGCCGAGGTGTTGTTCGTACGGTCACAGATCACGTAGAAGGCCTCATCAGGCGTACGCCCGAGCAACGCACCCTGACGCCACTGATCCGTCAGGAAGCTGGTGACCGAGTGCCGGAGAGTGGCCCACAGACGGTCGTCGTTGGGCTCGAACACAGCCCACGTCGAGGACTGACGGATGGAATCCGACAGGAACGACACCAGACGACGCACATTCAGATAGCGCCAGTCACGACTACTGGACCGCGTACGCGCACCCCACACCAACAGACCCCGGTCGGGAAAGACGCGCAGGCAGTTGACACCCTTGTCGTTCAGCTCGCCGTGGCGTTGGTCGGTGAGCAGCGTGGGCAGGGACAGCACGCCGCGCAGGTTCTGGTTGGCGGGAGCCTTGAACACACCGCGCTCGGCATCCGTGCGGGCCCACACGCCGGCCAGGTGGCCCGACGGGACAACGGTGCGCGGGATGCCGTCCACGCCGGGCACCTTGACCCAGGGGTAGTACAGCGCCGTGAATGCCGCGTCATCCGAGCCCTGACCCGCCAGATCCTCGAGGAACGTCGACACATCGGCCGGCAGGGTGTCGGGCGGTGGTTCGAGCAGGGCCAGCCGGTTGCGCAGGGTCACACAGTGACCGACCACCGTGCCCATGATGCCTGCGGCGTCCTTCGGCGTGATGCCCTCCCGCCATACGTCCGGGACGGCGACCATGGTCACGTCCGGCACCGTCTCGAGTCCGGCCAGACCCGTGCGTAAGTCGGGATCGCCGTTGACCTCGCCCGCGAGGGACCGGCCGGGGTCGAGCCGGAGGACGTAGCAGGATGTTCCTCCGTTGGCGAAGAACCCGTAGACGGCTTCCGGAAGTTGGATGCTCCCGGACCGCTCGAAGTATTCGGCGAAGACGGTCAGCTCCGCCTTGCGCCGGTTGAGGCCTGCCAGTTCGTTCCCGGCCGCGATCCAGAGCGCGTACGGTCCGGAAAGGGCTTCCGCTTCCGCCACCTTCTTCGCTGCGGCCTCGGCCTCTGCCCTCTTCTCCGCCTCCACGGCTTCGTCGGCCCAGTCGGCAGCCTGCACTTCGGTGAGGGCGGCGCATTCCGCCTCGGTGAGCGGGGGCTCGTCGCCGGTGGTGGCCTTCTCCTTGAAGTCCGCCTCCAGGGGCGCGAGCTTCGCTTCGGCCTCCGTCACGGCCCCGGACAGCCTCTCCAGCTCCCGCCTCAACTCCTCCGCCGCCATCGGGGAGCGGAAGTGGAACGTGTCCACGAACTCGGACCAGTTGTTGATCCGCACCGGCGCCGTGGGCGCCTGTGGGCCGCGCACGGTGTAGCCGAGGAAGGCGGGGGTGGACGTCCCCACTCCGGTGATTGTCCGGACTCCGCTCGAACGTTCCTTGATGAACACTCCGGGTGCCAACGGACCTGAAACCATGCCCTGTTTGCCCCTCTCATCGGGAATGCGACCCTTCACCCAACCACTCCGGGGGCGTACGCGCATGCAAACGGAGGAAGGTACGACAGATGACGTAGCCGGGGCACCGAGCTGGGGTCGCGGGACGCGGTGCGACAGCCCACTGGAGGGGCATGAAATCCGCTCGGCCGCAACCCTCCCGAAGTCATGGAATCCTTCAACTTGCAAATCCACCGGAGGGCACAGACTTATTAAGTCCGCAAATTCGGCAGAGGGCATGCGGTCCGTCCGGCCGCAATAGTCTTGACAAGAAATTCTGAGCTTGACGGCGTTGTGGGGCCTGCTTATAGTCCAGGCGTTCAGTTCCCGCCGATCGAATTTCGAAGGTGTTCATGACCGCGCCGCCGACGTTGCCGAAATCCAGGCAGCAGTTCATTCTTGCCGTTCTTATGCTGTGCTCGCTGCTTATCTGGCTGGAAAATACCGTCCTGAGTACTGCGCTGGAGACCCTTGCGGACCCGGTCCGTGGCCTGGGGGCCAATCCCGGTCAGCTGCAATGGGCGACCGGTGCGTACACTCTGGCCTTCGCCACATTGATGTTCACTGCGGGCACATTGGGCGATCGATTCGGTCACCGGACTGTGTTTTCCAGTGGATTGGTGATTTTCGCCGGGTCCTCGCTGTGGGCGGCGTACGCAAGCGATGCGGGCCAGCTGATTGCGGCTCGGGCTGCGATGGGGGTGGGCAGCGCGCTGATCACACCCGCCATGATGGCCATCCTGATGTGGACCTTTACCGGCCCCGCGCGGGCTGCCGCGATCGGCATTTTCTCGGCGTCGGCCGGTGTCGGAATGGCCGCCGGCCCGGTGCTGGCGGGATTCCTGCTCGATCATTTCTGGTGGGGCTCGGTCTTTCTGATCAATATCCCGGTCGCGGCACTGGCGTTGGTCGGGCTCGCCGTGCTGGTTCCGAATTTCCGCAGCCCCACCCCGCGGCCACTGGACCCCGCTGGAATGCTGCTGTCGATCAGTGGGCTCGTGGCGTTGGCCTACGGGCTGATCCGGGCGGGGCAGGTGGCTGCGTGGAGTCGTACCGACGTCTGGGCGCCGATCGTCGTCGGTCTGGTTCTGCTGGCCGTTTTCGTACTCGTCGAACTGCGCGTCAAGGTGCCCAGCTTTGATCCGCGACTGCTCGTGCAACGCACATTCGGTGGCGGCAATGTGGCGCTCGGACTGCTGCTCTTCGGCGTGGCCGCCATCACCTTCTACAACGCGTTCTATCTGCAAGGCGCGCTCGGATATTCACCGATGAAGGCGGGTTTGGCCAATATCCCGACCGCACTCGGCGCGCTCGCGGCGGCGCCCCTTGCCTCGCGCCTGGTTCGCCGCCTGCCGCTCCGCCTTGTCACCGTTCCGGCGCTGACCGTGGCTGCGCTGACCATGGGCGGGTACGGGTTCCTCGGACTCCAGACTCCACTCGTCTGGATCGAGATCCTGTTGTTGCTGCAGGGTCTCTCGATCGGCATGGTGATCGGCCCCGTTACGGCCGCATTGATCAGCGACCTGCCGTTGGAACAGGCCGGTGCGGGATCGGCCGTCACCAACACCGTGCGGCAAACCGGCAGCGTGATCGGCATCGCGGTGGGCGGCACGATCATGTCGATCATGTACCGACGTGCGATCGAGCCTTCGCTGGAGGGTGTGCCCGGCCCGGTGCAGGATCAGGCGCGGGTTTCCGCCGAACAGGCCCGCCACGTCGCCACCGCCATCGACCGGCCCACTCTTGCCCAGGCTGCCGACAAGGCGTTTATCCATGCCATGCACGTCGGCGCAGGCTGGATCGCGGTCATCGCACTCCTCGGAGCAGTTGTGCTGCTGATGACCTTGCCCGCTGCCGGAAAGAAGAAGAGCCCGACACCGGAGCCGGAACACGAAGAGGCCCACAGCCCCGAGCCTCGATCCATCGCGTGATGGGCCGTCCGCCGAGGTCTCCTTCGCCGCGTTCACCAGCAAGAAGAAGGCATGCCCGAGGGGCAGGCGGCCGGCCGGGCACGGTGGCCGCGCGCCGCTTGGGGCCCCTGACGCCTCGCTGGGCTTCTGGGCCCGGACGGCAACGTGCGCCTGGTCGTGGCCACAACCGCCCCGGAAACGGGCCCAGCCTGGCTACGGCTCACACGCGAATCTCGACGCCTTCCTGACCTCACCTCAGCCGCCTGCCTCAGTTCAGGGCTTTTCAGCCGGCGACAACACATCACGGCATGGGCCCCCAGTCCCCGGCGCCGACTGGTAGATGTCGGGGATGCCGTCACCGTCGGCGTCGACGGTCTCCTCCTGGTACAGGCGCCGGTAGACCGCGTTGCGACGGCGGAGCAGCAAAGCCGCGAGCGCGGCCGCGGTGAGTGAGGCGACCAGGACCGCTGCCTTGACCTGCTCGCCGACGGCGGCCCCCGGGAAAGCGAGTTCGCCGATGAGAAGGGCGACCGTGAAGCCTATCCCCGCGAGGACGGAGAGGCCGAGGACGTCGGACCAGGCGAGGTCGGGGTTGAGGCGGGCACGGGTGAAGCGGGCGGCGAGGTAGGTGCCCAGGAAGACGCCGAGGATCTTGCCCGCGACCAGTCCCAGCGCGACGCCGAGCGGTTCGGGCCTGGTGAAGACCTCGGTCAGGGCCGGTCCGGAGACGCTCACGCCCGCGGCGAAGAGCGCGAAGAGCGGTACAACGATGCCGGCGGAGAACGGGTGCAGCAGGTGTGAGACGCGGCCTCCGGGCGACCGCTCCTCGCCCTTGTCCGGGGTACTGCGCAGAAGGAGGCCCATGAGGACACCGGCGACGGTGGCGTGGATACCTCCGTGATAGGTCAGCGTCCAGATGGCGATGCCGAGCGGCACGTACCACCACCATCCGCGGACGCGGAAGCGCTGAAGGAGGTGGAAGAGGACGACTCCGGCGAGGGCACCGCCGAGCGCGAGGGGGTTGATGTCGGAGGTGAAGAAGAGCGCGATGACCAGGATGCCGCCGAGGTCGTCCACCACGGCGAGGGTCAGCAGGAAGGCCCGCAGGGCGGCCGGCAGATGGGTGGAGACGACAGCGAGGACGGCCAGCGCGAAGGCGATGTCCGTGGCCATGGGCACGGCCCAGCCGTCCGGACTGCCGCCACCGGCCCACGCGGTGACGGTGTAGACGGCCGCGGGTACGGCCATGCCGCAGAAGGCGGCGATTACGGGGAGGGCGGCCGTGGCCGGTGTGCTCAGTTCGCCGACGACGAGTTCGCGCTTGAGCTCGATGCCTGCGACGAGGAAGAACACGGTGAGCAGCCCGTCGGCGGCCCAGTGCCCGAGCGAGAGGTCCAGGCCGAGCGAGGGTATGGCGAGGTGGAGATCGCGTATGCCCTCGTACGCGCCGTTCCATGGGCTGTTGGCCCAGATCAGCGCCACGACGGCGGCGAACAGCAGGACCAGGCCACCGATCGTCTCGGTCCGGAGGGCTTCGGCGACGGCCCGGCGCTCGCGCCAGGGCAGGAGTCCGAGGAAGGGGGATCGCCGGGGCGGTGGGGCAATGGGCATGAGGGCGGTACTTCCGGAGCGTCGGCGAGAGGCGAGCAGGGCCTGGGCTGGGGCACAGGGAAGAAGGGCGGGTCCGTACGCACCAAAGGCGCGAGGTGCGTACGGAACCGCCCCGAGGAGCCGGGCCGTGGGGGTGCGGTCAGACGGTGGTCTTCACCGGCTCCTGGTCTGTGTCTCCCCCGGCCGTGTCCTGGCCCGCATCGCGGGCACGGACGTAGGCGAGGAAGCTGTTGAGTTCGCGCTTGACGACGGGGGCGAGGAGGTAGAGGCCGATGATGTTGATGACGGCGAGCATGAACAGCACCGCGTCGGCCATGTCGATGAGGGTCTGGAGCGTGAGCAGTGAGCCGGCCACGGCGAAGAGCGTGTAGAGCACCTTGTAGGTGAGCTCGCTGGCCTTGCTGCGGCCGAAGAGGTACGACCAGGCCTTGAGGCAGTAGTAGCCCCAGGTCAGCACGGTGGAGATGGCGAACAGCAGGACCGCGACGGTGAGGATGTAGGGGAACCAGGGCAGGACCGTGCCGAAGGCGTCGGAGGTGATCGTCACGCCGCCGACGGCCTCGCCGGCGCGGGCCTCGGCCCAGCTGGCGGGGTTGGCGATCACGATCGTCAGAGCGGTCATGGTGCAGATGACGACGGTGTCGATGAACGGCTCCAGGAGGGCGACCAGGCCCTCGCTGGCGGGGTGCTTGGTCTTGACCGCGGAGTGCGCGATCGGTGCGGAGCCGAGGCCGGCCTCGTTGGAGAACGCGGCCCGCTTGAAGCCGATGATCAGCGCGCCGAGGACACCGCCGGCGACACCCTGGGGGTTGAACGCTCCTTCGATGATCGTGGAGATCGCGGACGGGACCGCGGAGGCGTTGACCGCGATCACGATCAGGCAGGCGCCGATGTAGATGCCGGCCATGGCGGGGACCATCTTGCCGGTGACCGAGGCGATGGAGCGGATGCCGCCGAGGAGCACGATGCCGACGAGCGCGGCGACGAGGATGCCGAAGAACAGGGCGCCGGCGGAGGAGCCCATGATGCCGCTCTCCCCGCCGGTGACGGAGACCAGCTGGGCATAGGACTGGTTGACCTGGAAGAGGTTGCCGCCGAAGAGTCCGAAGAAAAGGATCATCGCGGAGGCCAGGACGGCGAGGATCTTGCCGAGCTTCTTGCCGCGGGCGCCGAAGCGCTCGGCGAGACCCTTGGGCAGGTAGTGCATCGGGCCGCCGGAGACGGTGCCGTCGGCGTGCACCTCCCGGTACTTGACGCCCAAGGTGACCTCGACGAACTTGGTCGCCATGCCCAGCACGCCGCAGAGGATCATCCAGAACGTCGCGCCCGGTCCGCCGATGGAGACGGCAACGGCGACACCGGCGATGTTGCCCAGGCCCACGGTGCCGGAGACGGCCGCCGTCAGCGCCTGGAAGTGATTGACCTCGCCGGCCGACCCCTCTTCGTCGTACTTGCCGCGCACCACGTCCACGGCGAGCCGGAATTTACGTATCTGCACCAGGCCGAACCAGCCGGTGAACACCAGCCCGGCGACGACGAGCCAGGCGACGATCAGCGGAAGGTCGGTGCCGCCCACGGGGACGGAGTAGAAGATGACTTCGCCGAGCCATTTGGCTATGGGCTCGAAGAATCCGCTGACGGCTTCGTCGACGGAACGGGTGATGGAATCGAGTGACATCAGGCTTTACCTCGATGGCGCAGAACCGGCGCAGAGCGGTGCGCGGGTGTGAATGCGGGCTTTGAGCGAACGCCGTTGTCCGATCGGCAACCAGGGATCATGGTTCGCGGACTCGAACCGTGATCTCCCGGACCGTGCAGGCCGGTGAGTACCGGCACTCCTGTTCCGGCGAGGGGTGGTGCCGAAAGCGGAGTTGCGCATTCTTAGCACGCCCTTTACACATTCTTTAGTGACGCACATCACACTGGCAGGCCTTTTAGTGCATAAAACCAGCCAAGGTGACGTGATTGTTATCCCGGCCGAGCCGCCGTCGGCCCAGGAGGCCCGGGCGAGGTCTGCCGCGTGCCGCGCCGGGTGGCATGTGGATGTGGGAGGTCCACACCCAGCGGGCTGTGCCGTCTCAGGCGCGCGCGGATGGCGGCCGCCTGGTTCGGGTCGAAAGGGTTTGTCTCGGTCGTCTACGGCCTGTTGATCCTGCAGCCCGGCAATCCGCAGGGTAAAGAGGCACCGATGTGCCCGTGGCCCGCAAGTTCCGCGTCAACGCCCTGACCGGCGCCCCCGGCACCGATGACGCCGGGTCAAAGGCCGTACCGGAACACGAAGGAGCCCCCGCCCATGCGCGCACGTGACCTGGCCGTGGACTACCCGTCCGTCGACATCGACAGCGACGCACTGGAGGCGGCGCGGCTGATGGCCGAGCACAAGCTGCCTGCCCTGCTCGTCCTGGACACGGACGGGGCACCCGCAGCGATCTTGCCCGCCTCCCAGATGATCAAGACGCTCGTCCCCGCCTACGTCATCGAGGACCCGGCCCTGGCCGCGGTCGTCGACGAACAGCACGCCGACCAGCTGTGCCGCGCACTGGCCGGCCGGCGCGTACGCGACTGCCTCTCCAGCAGAGCCCTGCGCCCGCCTGTCGCCGCGCCCGACGACACCGCACTGGAAGTCGCCGCGCTCATGGCACAGGTCCGCAGCCCCCTGGTCGCCGTCGTCGGAGCCGGCACCACCGGGACCGGCCGGCAGCAGCAGGGCGGTGTACCGCGGCTGCTCGGCGTCATCGCAGCATCCCACCTCCTCGAGCGCCTCCTGGGAGAAATCGGAGACACATGAGCGACTGGCACAGCTGGGCAGCGATCGTCATCTTCACCGCCACCTACACTCTGATCATCAGCGAGAAGGTCCACCGCGTCGCCGCCGCTCTCGGCGGCGCCGCGCTGATGCTGGCGATCGGGGCGACCAACGACGTCTCGGCCTTCTACCTCCAGGACCGGGGCATCGACTGGAACGTCATCTTCCTGCTCATGGGCATGATGATGATCGTCGGTGTGCTGAAGAAGACCGGCATGTTCGAATACCTGGCCATCTGGTCCGTCAAGAAGGCCAAGGCCAGACCCTTCCGCGTGATGGCCATGCTCATCGTCATCACCGCCGCCGCCTCCGCACTCCTCGACAACGTCACCACCGTCCTCCTCGTCGTCCCGGTGACGCTGCTGGTGTGCGAACGCCTCGCCCTGCCGTCCGCGCCATTCCTGATCGCCGAAGTGCTGGCCTCGAACGTCGGCGGGATAGCGACACTGGTCGGCGACCCGCCCAACATCATCATCGCCAGCCGGGCCGGCCTGACCTTCAACGACTTCCTCTTGCACCTCGCCCCGCTGTCAGCCCTGCTGATCGTCGTACTGGTAGCCCTCTGCCGCTTCATGTTCCGCAGGACGTTCGTGTACGACGAGAAGCGGGCGACGGAGATCATGACGCTGGAGGAAAGGGAGGCCATCCGCAACCCCCGCCTCCTTGTCCAGGGCCTGATCGTGCTCGCCCTGGTCATCGCCGGCTTCGTCCTCCATCCCGTCCTGCACTACGAACCCAGCGTCGTCGCCCTCCTCGGCGCCGGCCTGCTCATCGCCGTCTCCACCGTGGAGACGGGTGAGGTCCTGGCCGAAGTCGAGTGGCCCACGCTCGCCTTTTTCGCCGGCCTGTTCATCATGATCGGCGGCCTCATCGACACCGGCGTCATCGGCGAAGTCTCCAAGACCCTCGCCGACGCCATGGGCGGCGCCGAACAGAGCGCCGCCATGCTGCTCCTGGGCGGCTCGGCCGCACTCTCCGGGGTCGTCGACAACATCCCCTACGTGGCCACCATGGCACCCGTCACCGAACAGCTCGTCAAAGATTTCGGCGGAGGCAGCGACCACGTCCTGTGGTGGTCCCTGGCCATCGGCGCGGGCCTCGGCGGCAATGCCACAGCCATCGGCGCCAGCGCCAACGTCGTCGTCCTCGGCATCGCCGAACGCAACCGCCGGCCCATCACCTTCTGGCAGTTCACCAAATACGGACTCGTCGTCACCGCCGTGACCATCGCCTTGTCCATGGGCTACGTCTGGCTGCGCTACTTCACCTTCTCCTCATAGCGGGAAAGGCTGGAAGGCGATCAGCTCAAGGCTCCGGACAAGAAGGCAGCGATAGCCGTTGATGCCATGTCAGGAAACGCCAAACACCCCCTGACCTGGGATTTCTCCCACATCAGAGGGTGTTTTGCACCGTCGGGACGACAGGATTTGAACCTGCGACCCCTTGACCCCCAGTCAAGTGCGCTACCAAGCTGCGCCACGTCCCGGTGCTCAACCGGCCCGGGCTTTCGCCCTCGCCGACCGCGCATGAGAACAATACCGCACTTCCGCCGGTGGTCGCGCACGGCTTTCGCGAGGCTCTGACCTCGGGCGGAGGCCGGTCCGGGGCTCCCCTCGGGCATGATCGGGACATGATCGGGACCGGCGGGCCGGCGGAGATGAGTAGCCGTACTCATGCGCCCGGGGTCAGGGCGCGGACACGCTACGCACATGAGCACTCCATC
This sequence comes from Streptomyces syringium, assembly GCF_017876625.1. Classification (NCBI taxonomy): domain Bacteria; kingdom Bacillati; phylum Actinomycetota; class Actinomycetes; order Kitasatosporales; family Streptomycetaceae; genus Streptomyces; species Streptomyces syringium. Next base: position 6,413,984 of record NZ_JAGIOH010000001.1, on the reverse strand, counting down.
GATACAGCGGCCGACGACCACCGCCTTCTTCGTGCAGGCCGCGCTCTCCTTCGGGCTGTCCCTGGTCGCACTCGCCGTAGGGATCGCGAAGCTGCCCGTCGGGGCGTGGGAGCGGGCGTTCCTCGCGCTGGGGCTGATCTTCGTGGTGTCGTCCGCGTTCACGCTGGCCAAGTGCGTGCGGGACCGGCAGGAGGTCGAGGAGGTGACCAACCGGGTGGACAAGGCGCGGATCGACAAGCTGCTCATCGAGCAGGACGTCTTCAAGGCCGGGGGCATCTGAAGGGCCGCGCAGGCCGCGCAGCCGGACCGTCCCGCACCTCACACTCCCCCTTCCTCCGCCCCGCCGTACGCGTCGGCGACCGAGCGGGGCGCGGCCTGCCGCCAGGCGTCGAGGAGGATCGCGCGTAGTTCCGCGGTGTCCTCGATCGCGGCGAGACGGACCCGTAGCCAGTCGTAGTGGTCGTCGTGGCCGGGGCGGACGAAGAACTTCTCCGGCTCCGTCGCGATCAGCTCCGCCCGCTCCTCACGCGGACACTTCACGCCCATCGAGGCGTCGTCGTCCGCCAGCGCGGCGAAGATCTTCCCGGTCTTCTCAGTCTTGCCGGTCTTCCCGGCCTTGCCGGTCTTCCCCGCCGCACCGCCCACCCGGAACGTGGGCATCCCCCAGGCGAGCCTCTCCGCCGTCTCCGGCAGGGAGAGCGCGATCGCGCGTACGTCCTCGGCAGTGACCATGCGGCCTCCGTCGTCGATCCGGCGGCGTGACAACGACCGTAGCCCCCGGCACCGGCGCCCGCACCCGCACCCGCGACGGGGCTCGGAGCCGCGTGCGGTGTTGACCTTGGACCGGTGCGCCGTGCAAGTATCAAGCCTCTCGTTTTCAGCTCCCGCACCGCGCAACTCCCCCGCACCAGGAGGACAGTTGGACACCACCGGCCCGGCGGACGCTACCCCCTCCGCCCTCTCCCGGCGCAGATTCCTGCAGGCCACGGCCGGTACCGCCGCCGTGGCCGGCGCGGCCGTCGCGCTGCCCGTGGACGCGGTGGCCGCCGCGCCCGCCCTCACGTCCCGCGAGGCCGCCGCGCGCGCGGTCACGCTCTCCTTCACCGCCGCCACGAACGGCTCGGCGTCGCTGTCCCCCGCCGGTGACCGGCTGGTCGCCGAGGTGCAGAACGTCCTGTGGTCCGTTCCCCGAGCGGGGGGCGAGGCCGTGGCCATCACCCCGGCCGACCTCGAGCCCACCCGCCCGGTGCACTCCCCGGACGGCAAGCAGCTCGCGGTCTGCGCCTACCGGGGCGGCGGCTTCCACCTGTGGATCTGCCGCACCGACGGCTCCGGGCTCCGGCAGCTCACGGAGGGGCCCTGGGACGACCGCGGGCCGTCGTGGTCGCCGGACGGGACCCGGCTCGCCTTCGCCTCCGAGCGCGGCGGGGACCCGGTGGCGGGCAGCCCGTACCGCGTGTGGGTGATCGACGTGCGTACCGGTGCGCTCACCCGGGTCACCGGGCTGCCCGGCCAGGAAGGGCCCGCGCAGGACGGGGCCTGGGAGGACTTCGACCCCGTCTGGTCGCCGGACGGGACCCGGCTGTTCTTCGTCCGCGCCAAGGTCGCCGGGGCGGCGCTGGAGGCCCGGACGGTCGCCTCCGTGCCGTCCGACGGGCAGGGGCCGGTGCGGGCCGAGCACGTCGAGAGCGCCGCGGCGCAGGTCATGACGCCGGCCGTGTCACCGGCCGGGAAGCTGGCCTATCTGCGGACGACGGCCGCGCCCACCGCCTCCTGCACGCTCGTCGTGGACGGGGCCGTGGTGGCGGTGGACGGGGACGTGGAGCCGGTTCCGCCGCGGTGGGTCTCGCGCGACGAGCTGCTGCTGACGGTGAGCGGTCAGTTCCGGATCATCCGCCCCGCGCGGCCCGGGGCGGGACTCGAGGCCGACGCCGCCGAGACCATCGCCTTCACCGCTCCCCTGCCCGTCGACCGTCCCCGCTACCGCGGCAAGCGGTACGACTTCGAGGGCGGCGTCGTGCGCCGGGTGCGGGCGGTGCATCTGCCGGCGCTGTCGCCGGACGCCCGGCAGGTGGTGTTCGCCGCGCTCAACTCCCTCTGGGTCGCCGATGTCCTCGGCGGCCGGGCGCCGCGCCGCGTGGTGCGGACGGACCCCACGCGCTATCTGCTGGCCCCGACCTGGACCCACGACGGGCGGGCGCTGATCTACACCGACGACCGCGGCGGACTGCCGGCCGTGCGCCGCCACGACCTCGCCTCCGGCAAGGAGACCGTGCTGGCCGACGGCGGGCGCGCGTATCCGGCGCTCTCGCCGGACGGCGAGCGGCTGGCCTGCCTCGACCTCTCCGGCAACCTCCTCGTGCGCGACCTCGCCGCCGGTACGGAGCGGGTGCTGGCGGCCCCCATGGGCGGCGGCGGGCTGCCCGGGCGGCCCAGCTGGTCGCCCGACGGCCGCTACGTCGCCTTCTGCGACCGCAACCGCCTCAACCAGCGATTCCGGGAGGGCTACAACCTGATCCGGGTGGTCGACACCACCACCGGCGCCGCCCGGCTGCACCCCGTCGCCCCGCACACCTCCATCGCCGACCGCTACGACTCGGGCCCCGTCTGGTCGCCCGACGGGGCTCTGATGGCGGTGATCGTGGAGTCCGCGCTGTGGCTGCTGCCCGTACGTCCCGACGGGACCCCCGACGGCCAGGCCCGCCGGATCACCGACGAGGCCGCCGACCACCCCTCGTGGTCCGCGGACTCGCGCCGGCTGCTCTACCTCTCGGCCGGCCGGCTGCGGCTGCTCGACGTCACGGGCGGGAAGGTGAACGGCCCGGCGCGCACCGTTCCCGTCCGGCTCGACTACCGCCGTCCCACTCCGGCCGACACCGTCGTGCGGGCCGGGAAGTTCTGGGACGGCACGGGCAAGGCCGTCCGCGAGGACGTCGACATCGTCGTGCGGGGCGGGCGCATCGCCGCCGTCGAGCCGCACCGGGCGCGGCGGGCGGCGCTGCGCACCGTCGACGCGTCACGGCGGACGGTGATCCCGGGCCTGTGGGACACCCATACGCACCCCTACCAGAACACCTACGGCGGCCGGCAGACGGCGCTGCAGCTGGCCTACGGGATCACCACCGCGGTCTCCTTCGGTGGCTTCGCCTACGAGCAGGCCCGGATCCGGGAGGCGGTCGCCGCGGGCGAGCTCGCCGGTCCGCGGCTGCTGGCCACCGGCGAGCTGCTGGACGGGGCCCGGGTGGCGTACAGCATGGGGCGCGCGCACCGCACCGAGGAGGGCCTGCGCCGGTCGCTGACCCGCGCCGCCGCGCTGGACTGGGACTTCGTCAAGACGTATGTCCGGGCGCCGGGTTGGGTGATGCGGGAGGCGGCGCGGTTCGCGCACGAGCGGCTCGGTGTCCGGGCCGGCAGTCATCTGTGCTCGCCGGGCGTCCAGCTCGGGCAGGACCTGACGACGCACCTCCAGGCCACGCAGCGGCTGGAGTTCGGGCACGCCACGACCGCCGCCGGGCAGGCCTATCAGGACCTGACGGAGATCTACACCGCCACCGACTTCCATCTGGTCGCCACGATGTTCACGTCCGTTCCGCTGCTGGGCGACGACCCGGATCTGGCGAAGGACCCCCGGGTCACCCGCTTGATGCCGCCGTGGGATCTCGCGCTCGTGCGGCAGACGGCGGCGGCCCGGCCGACCGCCGACCAGCTGGCGACGCTGGAGCGGGAGATCGGGGTCTACCGGCGGGTGCTGGCCGGTGGCGGGATCGTGGCGCTGGGCACGGACGCCCCGCTGGTGCCGGTCGGACTCTCCTTGCATCTGGGGCTGCGGGCCCTGCACCGCTTCGGGCTGTCGGCGGCCCAGGCGCTGAGCACCGCGACGGTGCTGCCCGCGCGGGCTCTCGGCGCGGAGCGGGATCTGGGCACCCTGGAGGTCGGCAAGTTCGCCGACGTGACGGTGATCGACGGCGATCCGTTCACGGACTTCGACTCGCTCGTCCGCACGGAGTCGGTGCTGCGTGGCGGGGTGCCGTTCGAGCAGGCGCGGCTGGTCGGCGCGTACGAGCCGGCGGGCGTCCCGGCCCCTCGCGCGGGGGTGCGGCAGGAGGACTGGCTCGCGGTGGGGCGGCAGTTGCGCCGTGACTCCTGCTGCGACCTGGACGCGCTCTGACCCGGGGTGGGCCCGGGGGCCGCCCGCGCACCCTCGGCGGAGGGTGCGCGGGCGTGTACGGCTACTCCTTGATCTCGTAGGAGTCGCCGTAGACCTTCCACTTCAGCGGCGGCTTGAGGTCGAAGTTGCCGTTGTTGAGGAAGACGCGCTGTGCGGTGTCGACGCGGCTGGTGTCGCTGTGCGCCTCCTCGCTCTGCATGGCCTTCTTGCGGGCGTCGAGGAAGGCGCCCAGATAGGTCTTCTCGTCGCCGCCCTGCGCCGGGGGCTTGGCCTTGGCCAGTGCGGCCTTGCGGATGCCGCCGAAGCTGTCCTTGCTGCTGCCGGGGCCGTGCATGACGATCGCGTCGTAGTAGGCGAACTGGCCGAGCGCACGCAGGCCGTCGGCCTTGGCCTGCTTGACCGCCGGGTCGAAGTAGACACGGTCGCGCTCGGACTCCTGCGCGTCCTGGAAGGCCTTGTGCTGGGCGGCCTTCTTCCAGGCGTCCTCGAAGGGCTTGCCGAGGCCGGCGTGCGAGTCGCTGCCGTTGACCTTGCGCAGGGCGGGGAGGTACTTGGCGAGCGGGTTGTCGGGCTTCTGCTTCGTGTACCGCTCGACGAGGTCGAGCATGTCGCCGGTGCCGGAACAGAAGCCGATGATGCCGGCGGTGTAGCCGCGGCCGTCGCCTATGTCCTCGATGTAGGTGAACTGGGCGCGCCAGTCGAGCGAGGAGTTCTCCGCGCTCGACACCAGCCGCATGGCCATGTCCTTCTTGTACGGGTCGTTCAGGTCGGTGCCCGCCGCCAGGGTGCGGAGGGTCGCCCGGGGAGCGGGGGCGGCGTCAGGGGAGGTCGCGGTGGCGGATGCCTGGCCGCCCCCGCTGAGCATGAGGGCGGTGGGGATCGCGGCGGCCAGGCCCACGAGGGCGAGACGGCCGGACACAGGGATCCTCTTCGAGGTGCGCGCGGGCATGCGGAGCTCCGTTCCCGATCGGCTGTTAGGAAGCTTTCCTAACCATCGGCGCCATTGAAGCGGCCCTTCCGCGCACGCCACAAGAGGTTCGTACGCATCCTGGTGAAATACCGCCACGAAAGCCCGGCACCCGCCCGGGCGCCGCCGACCGGCCCGCTACGCCTGCAGAATGACCTCGGCGTCGTCCTCGGCACCGCTCGCGGCGTCGTCCCCGATGTCGGCCCAGCCGCCCGCCGGCCGCACCGCGACCGCACGCCACCACGGGTCGGCCCGGAGCCCGGCGGCAGGCTCGAACGGCTGCCCGGGACGGGGGGTGGCCACCGCCGCTCCGGCGCGGTGGGCCGCGGCGAGCGTCCCCTCGGCGGGCTCCTCCCAGGGGTGCGGGGCGAGGTTGAACGTCCCCCAGTGGATCGGCAGCATGATCCCGCGGGGCGCACCGCCCTGCAGGTCGAGATGGGCGCGCATGCCCTCCTCGGGGGTCATGTGGATGTCCGGCCAGAATTCGCTGTACGCACCGATCTGCACCATCGTGACGTCGAAGGGCCCGTACTGGGCGCCGATCTCCGCGAAGCCCGGGAAGTAACCGGTGTCACCACTGTGGAAGATCCGGTGCTCGGGGCCGGTGACCACCCAGGACGCCCACAGCGTGTGCTGGGTGTTGCGCAGCCCCCGACCGCAGAAGTGCCGGGCGGGGGTGGCGGTGAGCGTGAGGCCCTCGACGACCTGGGTCGACTCGTGCCAGTCGAGTTCGGTCACCCGGTCGGCCCGCACCCCCCAGTGTTCGAGGTGGGCGCCGACGCCGAGCGGTACGACGAAGCGCGTACCGGCCCGGGCCAGGGCCTTGACCGTCGGCAGGTCCAGGTGGTCGTAGTGGTCGTGGGAGATGATCACCGCGTCGACCGGCCCGACCTCGGCCAGCGGCACCGGCACCGGGTGCAGGCGCTTGGGCCCCGCGAAGTCGAACGGCGAGCAGCGCTCGCCCCACACCGGGTCGAACAGCAGTCGGCGGCCGTCGATCTCGGCGAGGACGCTGGAGTGGCCCATCCAGGTGATGCGCAGCCCGGAGGCGGCCGGGTCCGCGAGGTCGGCGATGGTCGTGGGGTGCACGGGCACCGGCCCGGCAGGCGCTCTGCGGACGCGCTCGTCCTTGCGGAAGTAGGTGGGCAGGAACTTCAGCATGGAGCCGGACGGCGTCCGGTCGGCCGCGACCGGATTGACGAACCGGCCGTCGGCGAAGTGCGGCGACCGCCGGATGCGCGCCATCCGCTCCCCGGACGGATCCGCCCCGAAGGCGGCCGGGCGCAGCGAGTCGAGCGGTGAGCTGTGCGGTCGGGAGCCGGTCACGGCACCTCCAGGGCGATGGGGGCGCCCCCGTGCCGTGCGGGCCACGGGGGAGGGCAGGTCCCCCCATTATCGGCCCGAGCGGCCGGAGCACACGGTGATCCATCCCACGCGCCGGGCCGCTGAGCTGCGCGTACACCTGGACGTCACCGCCCGGGCCCACCCCCGTTGACTTAGGGGCCCGGACGGCGGCGTCCAGGTCGGCCGGGAAACCACTGTGCAGGCTCGGCGCCCGGCGCGCACGTCAATTTTTCCGGCGGGCGCCGTGTGGAGGGCGTTCACAGTCCGCTGACGCGCAGGGTGATGTTGAGCCGGCCGGTCAGGCCCAGGCCGGGTGGCGCGGTGCCCGGCCTGGTGCGGGGGACGCCGTGGTAGGCGAGCCGGGAGGGGCCGCCGAAGACGAAGAGATCACCGCTGCGCAGCTCGACGTCGGTCCAGGGCCGGGTGCGGCCGCCGGGGTGCCCGAAGCGGAAGACGCAGGTGTCGCCGAGGCTAAGCGAGACGACCGGCGCGTCGGACTTCTCGTCGCTGTCCCGGTGCAGGCCCATGTGCGAACCCGCCTCGTAGAAGTTCACGAGCGCGATGTCGTACTCGGCTGTCGCCGCCTGCTGTCCGTAGGCGCGCGCCACCGCCGCCCGGGCCAGCTCGCCGAGCCGGTCCGGGAAGGGCTTGACGGGTGAGCCGTCGCCGTCGACGACGGTCCGGGCGTAGCCGTAGGGGAACCAGTGCCAGCCCAGGCAGACCGATCGTACGGACATCTCGCCGCCGCTCGGCATCCGTACGGTCCGCAGGCCCGCCGGGGGTTTCGCCCACTCCCGGCAGTCGGCCAGCAGACGGCGCTGCGCGGCCTCGTCCAGCCAGCCGGGGATGTGCACGGCGCCCGGGACGATCTCGGCGGCGGGGCGGGGGAACAGCTCGTCGTGCATGTCCCCCAGCGTAGGCGGGGGTCCACGGCGGGCCGGGAAAGGATTTCTCAGGTCTTCCCCGCCCGGATGTCACGAACGGGCACGGCCCGTCCGTCGTACGGGCAGAGGCGACCGCGGAAGCGGCCGCCACCGGACGACACCCGCGACGACACGCGCACGACCACCGGAGGTACCCGACATGGCCCGCATCTCCCTCACCCCGCCCCGCACCCCGCTGATCCGCCTGCTGGAGTGGTACTCCCGGCGCGCTTACGGGAAGGTCCTCGAACCGCTGATGGCCTACGGCCACCACCGCCGGGTGCTGATCGGCACGACCCGTTTCGAGCTGTCGGTGGGCCGCTGGAAGAAGCTCGACCCCGGTCTGAAGGCCCTCGCGGTGATGGCGTCGGCGTCGGCCATCGGCTGCTCGTGGTGCATGGACTTCGGCTACTGGGAGAACCGCAGGCACGGCATGACGCACGAGAAGCTGCACGACGTGCCCCGGTGGCGGGAGAGCGAGGTCTACACCCCGCTGGAGCGGGACGTCATGGAGTACGCCGAGGCGATGACCGCGACCCCGCCGACGGTCGAGGACGACCTGTCCGGGCGGCTGCGGCAGCACCTCGGCGACGAGGGTCTGGTCGAGCTGACCGCGATGGTCGCGGTCGAGAACCTCCGCTCGCGCGTCAACGCGGCGTTCGGGCTGACCGGCCAGGGGTTCAAGGACAGCTGCGACATCCCGGCGCGGGGCTCCCGCTAGGACAGGCCCTAGGCCTTGCGGCCGACTCCCCCGTAGAAAATGGTGTTGCTCAGCTCCTCGGCGCCCGGCACCGGCCCGTCCGGGCGCCACAGCGGTACCCGGACCAGTCCGGGGTCGAGGAGGGTGAACGCGCCGAAGAGCGGCGCGATCTCGGCGCGCCCGCGCAGGTTCAGGGTGGCGGTGGCGTTCTTGTAGACGTCGAGGACGCCGTCCCGGGCCACCTCGTCCGTGCGGCCCGCCTCGTACGCCTCGTAGGGTTCGCCGGTGGCGTGGGAGAGCACGAGGCAGCTGCCGGAGGGCAGCGCCTCGGCGAAGGCGGCGACGATGCCCGCGGGGTCCTCCTCGTCCTTGACGAAGTGCAGGACGGCGACGAGCAGCAGGGCCACCGGCCGGTCGAAGTCGATGAGGGTGCGGACCACGGGATCGGCGAGGATCGCCGCGGGGTCGCGGACGTCGCCGAGGGCAAATCCGGCGTCGCCCGCGTTCGTCAGCTTCGCCCCGGCGTGGGTGGCGACGATCGGGTCGTTGTCGACGTAGGCCACCTTCACGTCCGGCGCCACCTCCCGGGCCACCTCGTGGGTGTTGGGCGAGGTGGGTATGCCCGTGCCGACGTCGATGATCTGGCGGATGCCGCCGCCCACCACCTCGCGGACGGCCCGGCGCAGGAAGGCGCGGTTCGCGCGGGCGGAGAGGCGGACCTGGGGGTGGGCCTCGATGACGCGCTCGGCGGCCTGCCGGTCGACCTCGTAGTTGTCCCAGCCGTCGAGGTAGTAGTCGTACATCCGGGCCGGGTGGGGCCGGCTGGTGTCGATCTGGTCGACCGTGAATCCCTGCTCGCTCACGCAGTTGTTCCCTTCGGTACGCATGACCTTCGGTGCCCGTTGTGCCGGTGCCGCCCCGCCGCGTTCGCCGGCGGGGCCGCCTCACTCGCCGCTGACGCTCGGTCCGGCGAGCAGGAAGTCGGCCTCGCCGGCCTTCGCGCCGCGGATGAACGTTTCCATCTCGTGGTGCGTGTAGATCAGAGCGGGGCCCGCCGGGTCGGTGGACTGGCGGACGGCGACCCGGCCGTCCCCCAGACGCATGACCTCCACGCAGCTGCCTCCGTTGCCGCCGCTCCACGGCTTGCTCCACCCCTCGGTGCCGAGGTCGGTGGCCCGCATGCCGTTGTAGATGCGATCCATGGTTCAGATCTCCTTACGAATGCCACCCAGGAAGGCCTCGGTGGTCTGTGCCGGCGCGGCTTGCGCGCACATCCGGTCCAGCGCCTCCAGGAAGGCCGAGACATCGTCACGCTGGTCGAAGTAGGAGGCCCCGACGAGGTTTTCCGCGTAGGCGATGTCCGGCAGCTCGGGGAGCGGGAACCGGAAGATATGGAACGGTCCGTACATCGCCGGGTGCGGCCCGGCGGCGAACGGCATGATCTGCAGTCGTACGTTCGGCAGCGCGGTCGCCTCGGCGAGATGGGCGATCTGCTCGCGCATCACCCCGGGCCCGCCGATCGGGCGGCGCAGCACGGTCTCGTCCATCACGACCCACAGGAGCGGCGCCCGGTCCCGGGTGAGCAGGCTCTGGCGCTCGCGGCGGACGGCCACCGCGCGGTCGATGTCGGCGTCGGGCGCGTGGGGCATTCCGGCGCGGAGCACGGCGCGGGCGTACTGTTCCGTCTGCAACAGGCCCGGGACGTAGTGCGGTTCGTAGGCGCGGATGAGATTGGCCTCTCCCTCCAGGCTGACGAACGCGCTGAACCACTCGGGCAGGACGTCGCGGAAGCGGTGCCACCAGCCGGGGCGGTTGGCTTCCCGGGTGAGGGTGAGGAAGCCCTCGACCTCTGCCGGGTCGGTGACGCCGTAGACCCGCAGCAGCTTCTCGACGTACGGAATCTTCAGGCCGACCTCGGCCTTTTCCATTCTCCGGACGGTGGCGTGCGTGACGTCGAGGGCGCGGCCCGCCTCCTCGAAGGAGAGCCCGGCCTTCTCTCTGAGGTCCTGCAGCCGCTTGCCGAGCACGACCCGCAGGACAGTCGGGGCGCCTGCACCGCGCGCGTCCGCCACTGTCCACCCCCTCCAACTGCTGTCATATGCCAGCAGTGTGCCACGCGACCTGTGGAGCCGACAGACTGTCCTTGCGATTCTGCAATTTACAGATTGAACCTTGCCACACCCGAGCCGTATCGCACATAGTTGCGGAGTGGTCCCCTCCCATGACGCCCCCCTGCTCGGGCGCTGCGGCAGTTCCATCGCCGAGCGTCTGCAAGACGCCTTCCACTTCCCGGCCCTCAACACCTCGGTGGCGGAGGCGCGAAGACGAGTCCTCGCCCGGCTGCGGGAGTGGGGCATCGACGAAGTGGCCTGTGACGACGCCCAATTGGTGGTGTCGGAGCTCTTCACCAACGCCGTGCGGCACACCGACAGCGACAAGGTCAGCTGTCAACTGCGGATCAGCGGCGCCCGGCTGCGCATAGAGATCACCGATCAGGGGCACACGCCCACCGAGCCCCGGGCGCGGTGCAGCGGCGCGGACGAGGAGAGCGGACGCGGTCTCCTGCTGGTCGGCGCGGTGTCCGAGGCCTGGGGGGTGCGGCCCGACGACAGCGGCCGTGGCCGTGTCGTCTGGGCCGACCTGTCGCACCGTCGGATCCCCCACTGAGCCGTACGGACCTGTCTTTCCGTACGAGCCGTTCTTTCCCTACGAGTTTCCGTACGCGTTTTCCGTACGGGTCCCGCACCCCCGACCGCGACCTGAAGGCGCGGTGTTACAGCGGCAGCAAATCCGGCCGCTTGGGCTCCACATGGTCCCCCGAGGACTCCCCGCGCAGCCGTCGGCCGATCCACGGCACGAGGTGCTCGCGCGCCCAGTGGATGTTGTCCCGGCGCACCTCGGCGGGCGAGCGGTGCCCCTCTTCCGGCCAGGCCTGGTCGGGGTCGGCCGGCACCCGCAGCCCGAGGACCTGGGCGGCCCGCAGCGCGACGCGCGTGTGACCGTCCGCCGAGAGGTGCAGCCGGTCGTCGCTCCACGCCCGCCGGTCCTGGACCGAGCGCAGCGACCACAGGTCGAGGACCGGGCAGTCGTGCCGGTCGGCGATGGCCCGCACATGCGCGGTGTACGTCGCGATCTTGCCCCGCAGATGCCGCAGGACGGGGACGCCACGGGTGTCGAAGCCGGTGCACAGCAGCACCGTGCCGACGGAACCCGCCAGCTCGGCGACGGCCGCCTCGTAGCGCTCGGCCACGTCGTCGGGGTCGCTGCCCGGCCGCAGGATGTCGTTGCCCCCGGCGCAGAACGTGACGAGGTCCGGCGCCAGCTCCTTCGCCCGGGGGATCTGTTCTTCGACGATCTGGTCGAGAAGTCTGCCGCGGACCGCGAGGTTGGCGTATCTGAAGGAGTGCTCCGCCTGCTGGTCCGAGAGGAGTACGGCCAGTCGGTCGGCCCAGCCGATGAAGGTGTCGTCCGGCCCAGGGTCGCCGACGCCTTCGGTGAAACTGTCCCCGACGGCTGCGTACGACCCGATCGCGCCCTTGCTGAATGATTTCGAATCGTCTGCCACGTCAGCACATCTTTCACCTCACCGAGTGACTTACGCCACCGTAACCAAGGGTTGACGTGCCGTGATGTATCCCACCCCGACAAAGTCGGTGTATGCGGAATACGTCCGGACGGCTCCCGTACGGGCTGATCCCTCCGTGAAAAGGGTGTCGTAAGGTCGTTGGGCCGCTTCGTCGACGAGCAGCGTCGACGCCGGACCAGAGGAGAGCGCCCGTGACGCAGACGCCGCAGATCCCGTCGACCGAGCCGGAGCTGGCGGGGGTGCGCAACTTCCGTGATCTCGGCGGTCTGCCGGCCGCCGACGGGCGACGGGTCCGGCCCGGCGTGCTCTTCCGCAGCGGCCACCTCGCCCACGCGACCGAGGCGGACGCGCGCTTCCTGGACTCGCTGGGGCTGCACACCGTCTTCGACTTCCGCAACGCCGCCGACATCGCGCTGGAGGGGGAGGACGTCACCCTCACCGGGGTGCGGAACGTGAACATCCCGCTGACCGACCCGGCGGACGGCACCGAGTTCTGGCGGATGGTCCGCGACGGCGACCTGGAGCTGCTGCGGTCGATCCTGTCCGAGGGCCGGGCCGCCGGGCGGATGTCCGACACCTACCGCGAGATCATCACCACCCGCACCGCCGACCACAGCCGGGTGCTGCACGCCCTCGCCGAGGACAGCGTCCCCGCGCTCATGCACTGCGCCGCCGGCAAGGACCGGGCGGGGCTGTCCATCGCGGTGACCCTGCTCGCGGTCGGCGCCTCGCGCGAGACCATCGAGGCGGACTACCTGGAGTCCAACGCACCGCACCGCCGCTACCGGGTGCGCCGGGGCGAGGGCGCGCCCGGCGGTACGTCCCCCGAGGTCATGGAGCTGCTCTCGCCGCTGTTCGAGGCCCGCGCCGAGTACCTCGCCGCCGCCTTCACGGCCATCGAGGAGACCTGGGGGACGACCGAGCGCTACCTCGCCGAGGGTCTCGGGCTCGCGGCGGGTACGCGCGAGCGGCTGCGGGAGCGGCTGCTCACCGACTGACCCGGCCGACGGCCGCGGGGCTCCCCCGTTTCCCCCGCGGCCGTCAGCGGCCCGCGACCGCCTGCTTGACCAGGGTGCGGCCGAAGTCCCACATCAGCCCGCCGCCACCGTGGGCGTCGTCCATGACGGCCGTGAAGGCCTCCACGAACCGGTCCACCTCCCGCTCGCCGATGATCAGCGGCGGGATCAGCTTGATGACCTCCAGCCGGTCACCGGAGACCTGGGTCAGGACCCGGTGCCGCTGGAGCAGCGGCACCACCACCATCTGCGCGAACAGCCCCTTCCGTGCGGCCTGGAGCATGGTCCAACGGCTCCGCAGCCCGAGCGACTTGGGCCGGCCGAACTCGATGCCGATCATCAGGCCCCGGCCGCGCACCTCCTGCAGCAGCTCGTACTTCTCGACGAGCCCCGCCAGCCTGGTCCGCAGCAGATCGCCGGTCTGCCGGGCGTTGGCGACGACCTGTTCGTCCTCCATCACGGCGAGCACCGCGAGCCCGGCCGCCATGGCCTGCGCGTTCGCCCCGAAGCTCGCCGAGTGGACCAGCACCCGGTCCATGGAGGAGTAGACCTTCTTGAAGATCCAGTCCTTGCCGAGGGTCGCACCGACCGGCACGTAGCCGCCGGAGAGTGCCTTGGCCACGCACACCAGGTCCGGTTCGAGCCCGCTCTCGTGCTGGTAGGCGAAGAAGGCACCGGTCCGCCCCATGCCGGTCTGCACCTCGTCGGCGATCAGCAGGGCCTTGTGCCGGCGCAGCAGCTCCTGTGCGGCCCGCAGGTAACCGGCCGGCGGCTCCAGGACGCCCTTGCCCTGGATCGGCTCGACCACGAAGCCCGCCACATCGCCGCGCCGCAGCTCCCGCTCCAGGGCGCCGAGGTCGCCGAGCTCGACCGCCGTGTCCGGCAGCAGGGGGGCGAAGCCGTCGCGGAAGCCCCCCTCGCCGTTGACCGACAGGGAGCCGACGGTCAGCCCGTGGAAGGCGTGCGCGCAGTACAGGATCCTGGGCCTGCCGGTGGCGTAGCGGGCGAACTTCAGGGCCGTCTCGACGGCCTCGGTGCCGCTGTTGCCGAAGAAGACCCGGTCCAGGTGCGGTGCGTACGACAGCAGCTTCTCGGCGAGCAGGCCGGGAAGCGGCTGGCAGTCGAAGCGGGTGAGGTCGGCGAGGGAGGCGTCGAGGACGTCGTGCAGTGCCTTGCGCACGACGGGGTGGTGCCGGCCGAGGCCCATCACCCCGAAGCCCGCGAGCATGTCGAGGTAGTCCTGCCCGTCCGCGTCCCAGAAGTACGCGCCCTCGGCCCGTTCGTAGACCTTGTCGAAGCCGATGGTGCGCAGCATGCGCGGGAGCTGGTGGTTGAGGTACCGGGTATGCAGGTCGTACCGCTCGCCGCCGCGCTCCGCCAGGAGCCGGGCGAGGTCGAAGCCGGGGGTGTCGTCCGTCATGCGTCCCTCTCCTCGGTGACCGGGGCGGCCGCCCGGCGGACCAGCGCGGCGCTGATCCGGCCGGCGATCTCGGCGGGGGTGAGACCCAGGTCCGCCAACACCTCGCCGCGCTTGGCGTGCGGCAGGAACTGCTCGGGGATGCCGAAGGTCCGCACGGGCAGGTCGACGCCGGCGTCGCGCAGCGTCTGCGCGATGGCCGATCCGACGCCACCGGTGCGGCTGTTGTCCTCGACGACGGCGACGACGCGGTGGCGCGCGGCGAGCGCGGGCAGTGCCTCGTCGACCGGCTTGACCCAGCGGGGGTCGACGACGGTGCAGGCGGTGCCGCGCGCGGCGAGCAGGTCGGCGGCTTCGAGGGCGACGTGGGCCATGGCGCCGACCGCGACCAGCAGCACATCGGGGTGGGTGGTCTCCGGCGCGCTCAGCACGTCCATGCCGCCCACCCGGGCCAGGGCGGGGAGGGACGGGCCCACGGTCTCCTTGGGGAAGCGCACGACGGTCGGGGCGTCGTGGACGTCGACGGCCTCGCGCAGCTGGGCGCGGAGCTGGTCGGCATCGCGCGGGGCGGCGATCCGCAGCCCGGGGACGACCTGGAGGATCGACATGTCCCACATGCCGTTGTGCGAGGCACCGTCGGTGCCGGTGATCCCGGCCCGGTCCAGCACGAACGTCACTCCGCACTTGTGCAGGGCCACGTCCATCAGGACCTGGTCGAAGGCGCGGTTGAGGAAGGTGGCGTACACCGCGAAGACCGGGTGCAGCCCGCCCGTCGCCAGCCCGGCCGCCGAGGTCGCCGCGTGCTGCTCGGCGATCCCGACGTCCCAGACCCGGTCGGGGTAGGCGGCCGCGAACTTCGTCAGGCCCACGGGGTGCAGCATCGCCGCGGTGATCGCCACCACGTCCGGCCGCTCGGCCCCGATGCGCAGCATCTCGTCGCCGAACACCGAGGTCCAGGACCGGCCGCCGGCCGGGACCAGCGGCTCGCAGGTCAGCGGGTTCATCACGCCGACGGTGTGGAAACGGTCGGCCTCGTCCTCCAGGGCGGGCCGGTAGCCGCGCCCCTTCTCGGTGCGGCAGTGCACGAGCACGGGCCCGTGGAAGCGCTTCGCCCGGCGCAGCGCCTCCTCGACGGCCCCGATGTCGTGTCCGTCTATCGGCCCGACGTACTTCAGGCCGAGGTCCTCGAACATGCCCTGGGGGGCGAAGGCCTCCTTGAAGCCCTTCTTGGCGCCGTGCAGCGATTCGTAGAGCGGGGTGCCGAGCAGCGGCAGCCGCTGGACGATGTCCTTGCCCCAGGACAGGGCGCGTTCGTAGCCGTCGGTGGTGCGGAGCCCGGCGAGGTGGTGGGCGAGGCCGCCGATGGTGGGCGCGTAGGAGCGCGCGTTGTCGTTGACGACGATGATCAGCGGCCGGTCCTTGGCGGCGGCGATGTTGTTCAGCGCCTCCCAGGCCATGCCGCCGGTCAGCGCGCCGTCGCCGATGACGGCGACGACGTGGCGGTTCCAGCGCCCGAGCACCTGGTTGGCCTTGGCGAGCCCGTCGGCCCAGCCGAGGACGGTGGAGGCGTGGCTGTTCTCGATGACGTCGTGCTCGGACTCCTCGCGCGAGGGGTAGCCGGAGAGACCGCCCTTGCCGCGCAGCTTGGAGAAGTCCTGCCGCCCGGTGAGCAGTTTGTGCACGTAGCTCTGGTGCCCGGTGTCCCACAGGATGCGGTCGGCGGGCGAGTCGAAGGAGCGGTGCAGGGCTATGCAGAGCTCCACCACGCCGAGGTTCGGGCCCAGGTGGCCGCCGGTCCTGGCAACCGCGTGGATCAGGAAGTGCCGGATCTCCTCGGACAGTTCGGTCAGGTCCTCCGCGTCGAGCGTCTTCAGGTCGCGCGGACCGCGGATGTTCTCCAACAACGACACGCGGGCCCCTCCTCGTCTTTCGCTCTCGTCTCCGTACTCACCGGCCGGCCGGCGCCGGGGGTCCCGGCGCCGGGCCGGTGCGCGGGGGAGCCCCGGCGCTGTCCGTCGCGCGCCGGGGCCACGGGACTCAGCCCCGGTTGGAGGCGATCGTCTCCCGGGCGGCGCGCAGCGACTCCTTGAGGGAGCCCATGGTGGCCAGCACGGCCGTGGGTTCGTAGCCGCAGTGCGCCATGCAGTTGGCGCACCGCGGGTCCTTGCCCCGCCCGTACTTGTCCCAGTCGGTGTCCTCGATCAGCTCCCGGTACGTCGGCACGTAGCCGTCGCTCATCAGGTAGCAGGGGCGCTGCCAGCCGAAGAGGGAGTAGTTGGGGATGGCCCACGCGGTGCACGGGAAGTCCGCCTTGCCCTCGAGGAAGTCGAGGAAGAGCGGGCTGTGGTTGAGCCGCCAGCGGCCCCGGTTGCCGCCCGAGAAGGCCTTCTTGAACAGCTCGCGGGTCTGCTCGACGCCGAGGAAGTGCTCCTGGTCGGGTGCCTTCTCGTAGGCGTAGGCGGGCGAGATCATCATCTCGTCGACCTGGAGGTCGTCGTTGAGGTAGTTGAGCACCTCGATGATGGTCTGGGGGGTGTCGGTGTTGAAGAAGGTCGAATTGGTGGTGACCCGGAAGCCGCGCCGCTTCGCCTCCTTGATCGCCTCGACCGCCTCGTCGAAGACGCCTTCCTTCGCGACGGACTCGTCGTGCCGCTCGCGCAGCCCGTCGATGTGCACCGCGAAGGCGAAATAGGGCGAGGGCGTGAACTTCTCCATCTTCTTGCGCATCAGCATGGCGTTGGTGCAGAGGAAAACGTATTTCCTCCGCTCCACCAGCTGCCGCACGATCTCGTGGATCTGGGGGTGCATCAGGGGCTCGCCGCCCGCGATGGACACCATGGGCGCACCGGATTCCAGCACCGCGCCCACGGCCTGGGCGACGGGCATCCGCTGCTTGAGCACCCCGGCCGGGTGCTGGATCTTCCCGCAGCCCTCGCACTTGAGGTTGCAGGCGAAAAGCGGCTCGAGTTCCACGATCAGCGGAAACTTTTCCCGCTTGCGGAGCTTCTGTTCAAAAAGGTACGTCCCGACCCGGATGGTCTGGCGGAGCGGCATGGCCATCTAGCTCACCTCCTGGGGAGCAGCAAAGAACGGTGCCATTCGAAAAAGGCCGGAAGAACAGTGCGCAGTACGCGGAAAGCCGATATTCCACCCCGCAGGGTCCCAATTCGGACGAGTTCATGTTCTGGAGCGTCCACGACCACCCGGACGGCCGCAACCGGGCGCGGACCGGCCCGCACGGCGCTTCGGAGCGTGGCGGCGGACTCCATGTCCACCGCGAGCGCTCCCGCGGCGTGCAGGGCCGTCCGCTCCGCGCCGCGCACGATGTGGTCCGAGCCGACCAGCGGGCCGGTGTGGATGACGCGCCGGGGCGCGGCCCGGGCCAGCTCCTTGGCCAGCAGCTCCACGCCGACGCACTCGGTGCGCCCGGCGTCGTCGCGGGTCTCGTCGGCGACGACCAGGTCCCCGGGGTGCATCCCCGGGGCGAGGCCGGCGCAGAAGCCGGTGGCGATCACGGCGGCGTCGCACAGCGCCGGGTCGTCCCCGAGCGCGAGGGCCACGGCCCGGTCCGCGGCCTGCGGTCCCATGCCGGTGCGCAGTACGGTCACGGGCCCGGCGGCTCCGCCGAAGCCGCCTCCCAGGGCCAGCCGCTCGATGCCGAGCGCACAGGCGATCAGCAGCGGAGCGGAGCCGGGGGTGCCCGTGCCGGGGGTCATCAGCCCTCCCGCCCGTCGGGGGCGAAGGGCTCGCCGTGCAGATAGCGGCCGAGGGCCGTGAGGGGGAAGACCTGCCGGTACAGGTGGTAGTTGATGGAGAAGTCCCAGGGGAAGCCGGTCCCGGTGAAGTGCGGCTCGTCCCAGGAGCCGTCCGGGCGCTGGTGGTCCACCAGCCAGGCCACGCCGCGCTCGACGGCCTTGCTCTCCCGCTCCCCCGCGGCCAGCAGCGCCAGCAGCGCCCAGGCGGTCTGCGAGGGGGTGGTCGCGCCGCGCCCGATCCACTCGGGGTCGCGGTAGGAGCGCTGGTCCTCGCCCCAGCCGCCGTCGGCGTTCTGCACGCTCTCCAGCCAGGCCACGGCCCGGCGGACGGCCGGGTACGAGACGGGCAGCCCGGCGGCGACGAGGGCGGGCAGCACCGACCCGGTGCCGTAGACGTAGTTGGTGCCCCAGCGGCCGAACCAGGCGCCGGACGGCTCCTGCTCGGCGAGCAGCCAGTCGATGCCGCGCCGGGTGCGCGGGTCGTGCTGCCTGCCGAGGACCGCCAGCATCTCGACCACATGGGCGGTGACGTCGGCGGACGGCGGGTCGATGACCTCGCCGAAGTCGCAGAACGGCAGCCGGTTGGGGAAGGGGCTGGTGTTGTCGGCGTCGAAGGCCCCCCAGGCGCCGTTCCTGGACTGCATGCCCAGGTTCCAGCGGGTGGCCCGCCGGATGGCCGTCTCGACGCGCCCGGGATTGGGGTGGCGTACCCGCTTGAGGGCGAGGACGACCTCGGCGGTGTCGTCGATGTCGGGGTAGTTGTCGTTGTGGAACTCGAAGGCCCAGCCGCCCGGGGGCAGCTCGGGCCGGCGCACGGTCCAGTCGCCGGGCCGGGTGATCTGCTCGTCCAGCATCCAGTCGGCGGCCTTGACGAGGGCCGGGTGGTCGGCGGCGACGCCCGCGTCGGCGAGCGCGATGACGGCGAGGCAGGTGTCCCAGACGGGCGACTGGCACGCCTCGATCATCCGTGCGCCGTCCTCGCGCCAGACGGCGAAACGGTCCAGCGACTCGAGCCCGGCACGCAGCACCGGGTGCCCGAGGTCGTAGCCGAGGAGGTGCAGGGCGATGACGGAGTAGACGGCGGGGGGCTGGATGCCGCCCCAGCAGCCGTCGTTCTCCTGCCGCTCGATGATCCAGCGCTCGGCCGCTCTGAGCGCGGTGCGGCGCAGCGGGGCGAGCGCGAACCTGCGGTAGACGTGCAGTGCCTTGTCCAGGCGCTGGAAGAGGCCGTCCCAGCTCGCGGCCGGGGCCGCCGGGCGCGGGGGGTTGGGGCGCCGCGGGTCGGTGTGCAGCTCGTCGAGGGGGAACGGCGCGGGCCGTACCGGGCGCTTCGCGGAGACGACGGTCAGGGGCACGATGGTCTGCCGGGCCCAGCAGCCGAAGTCGTAGATGTTGAGCGGGAACCACTTCGGCAAGTACATGATTTCGGGCGGCAGTTCGGGGAGGTCGTCCCACTTCCACCAGCCGAAGAGGGCCAGCCAGATCCGGGTGAAGACCCGGGCGGCGGCGATGCCGCCCTGCTCGCGGATCCAGAGCGCGGCGGCGGCCATGTGCGGGGCTTCGGGGGCGTCCCCGGCGAGCCGCAGCGCGACATAGGCCTCGATGGTGGCGGAGAGTTCGGCGGGCCCGCCGTGGAAGGTGGACCAGGTGCCGTCCGGGCGCTGCTCGGTGCGGATGAAGAGGGCCGCCGCCCGGGTGGTTTTTTCGTCCTGGATGCCGAGGAACTGGCGGAGCATCAGGTCTTCGGCGTCCATGGTGACGTTGGTCTCCAGGTCGCCCTTCCACCATCCCGCCGCGTCCTGCCGGGCGAGCAGGTGCCGGGTCGCGCGGGCGGTGGCCCGCTCCGCGGCCGCGTGCGGCTGCTCCTGCCCGGCCGGGTCGGCGGTGGGCAGGACGGTGGTGCTCTCGGTGGCCGCGGCCGCAGGGGGCGAGCCCGCCCCGGTGCCTCCGTCGGTCGTCGCTGTCATGGCTTCCCCTTTTGCAGTGAGTTTCTTCTCTGCCGTACTGCCGTACTTGGGGGTTCCGTCGGCGGCGCCCCGAGCGAGGGGCGCCTGCCGGCGACTGCGAGGTCTAGATCGGGTGAATGGGAATCATCTCTTTCGTACGACGACGAAGTCGGCGAGCGCGACGAGCTGCGCTCGGACCTCTGCGGGCATGTCGACGCCGTCCAGCGCCTCGATCGCGGTGGTGTGCTGGCGGCGGGCCTCCTGGGAGGTCCACTCCCGGCCGCCCGCCTCCTCGATCAGCGCCGCGCGGCTGGCGAACTCTTCCTCGTCGAAGTCGGCGGCCGCCGCGTCGCTGAGCTTGGCGTCGGCGGCGAGGATCCGGGCGAGCCGCTCGGAGGCGGGGCCGCCGGCGGCGAGCGCGGCGACGACGGGCAGGGACTTCTTGCGCTGGCGCAGATCGCTCCAGGTCTGCTTGCCGGTGGCCTCCGGGTCGCCCCAGATGCCGAGCAGGTCGTCGACGGCCTGGAAGGCGAGGCCGAGGTGGTAGCCGTAGGCCTCCAGGGTGTCGGCCGTGCGGTCGTCGGCGCCGCCGAGGACCGCGCCGATGGAGACGGCGCAGGCGAGCAGGGCGCCCGTCTTGTTTCCCTCCATCTCCAGGCATTCCTCGACGGTCACGCGCTCGCGGTGCTCGTAGGAGATGTCCTGGGCCTGGCCGTCGATGAGCTTGCGGGTCGCGGTGGTCAGCCGCCGGGTGGCGCGGCCGGCCTCGACCGTGCCGAGCTCCAGCAGGACCTCGTTGGCGAGGGCGAAGAGGGCGTCGCCGACCAGGATGGCCTGGGCCGGGCCGTGCACCTTCCACACGGTGTCGCGGTGGCGGCGCTGCTCGTCGCCGTCCATCAGGTCGTCGTGGAGCAGCGAGAAGTTGTGCACGAGCTCCACGGCCACCGCGCCGGGGATGCCCACCTCGGGGGCGACCCCGGCCGCCTCGGCCGAGAGCAGGGCGAGGGCGGGGCGGATCGCCTTGCCGCTGTCGCCGTGCGAGGGGCGGCCCTCGGCGTCGATCCAGCCGAAGTGGTAGGCGGCGACGGTGTCCATGGGCGGCGCGAGCCGGGCCACGGCGGCACGCAGCACCGGCGTGGCAAGCGTCCGTCCGCGCTCCAGCAGGGCGGTGACGCCTGCGGTGTCGACAGCTGGGATCGCCGAAGTCACGGTCTCTCCTCTGGTGTTCATGCTCATGCGTCCCCCGTGCCGGGGGTGCACGCCTTGGGTGGCTCGCTCGTTCATGCCGGCTCCCGGAGGGGGCTCTGATGCGGACGCCCGAGCTCGGAGAGGGCCGCGCCGGCGGCGGACAGACCGCTGCGCACCGCGCCCTCCATGGTCGCGGGCCAGCCGGTGGCGGTCCACGCGCCGGCCAGGTACAGGCCGGGCGCGTTCGTGGGGGCGTGCGGCCGGAGCCGGCCGACGCCCGGGGTGGGGGCGAACGTCGCTGTCCGCTCCCGGGTCACGAAGAAGTCCCGGATACCGGCGCCGCGTGCCGCGGGCAGCAGCCGCTCCAGCTCGGGAAGATAGCGGTCGCGCAGCTCGGCGACCGGCAGGTCGATCTCGTCCTGCGCGGCCGACTGGGAGACGGCCAGGTACTGGCCGCCGCCGGCGAGGCCGGAGGAGTCGGTGCGGTCGAAGACCCACTGCACGGGGGAGCCGAGGGCCGCGAAGAACGGCTGTCGCAGGACCTTGCGGTCGTAGACGACGTGCACGTTGAGGATCGGGGCGGTGCCGATGCCGAGCAGCCGGTCGGCGTCGTCCAGGGCGCCCTCGGGCAGCAGGTCGTGGGTCTCGCGCTGCGGGACGGCGAGCACCACGGTGTCGGCGTCCAGCCGCTCGGCCGCACCCGGCCCGGACTCGGTGTCCACGTGCCAGATGCCGTCGTCGCCCCGGGTGAGACCGGTGGCGCGGGTGCGCAGGCAGGTGCGGACGCCCGCCTTGTCGAGGGCCGCGCGGGCGCGGACGTCGTGCAGCTCGCCCAGCGGGACGTGCGCCCAGCCGATGTCGGCGGCGCCGGGCTCGGAGAGCAGCCCGGTCTTGAAGACCATGGCGGCCAGGCCCAGGGAGGCCTGGTCGGCGGTGGCATTGAGGGTGGCGACGCCGACGAGGTCCCACAGCGCCTCGACCGCGCGGGAGGACTGGCCGTGGCGGTGCAGCCAGCCCGCGAAGTCCTCCCCGTCCAGTGCGGGGTCCATCGGGTCGAGGGCGCGCAGCGCCAGCGCGGCGCGGCCGACCTTGGCCCGCTCGGCGAGCGAGAGGTGCGGGTAGCCGGCGAGGCTGGCCGCCAGGTGCAGCGGCACGGGCAGCGCGGTGCGGCGCAGCCGGCCCAGGACCGGCCGCCCCGAGGGGTGGCCGACGTCGAGGACGGGGACGTCCAGCCGGCTCTGCAGCGGGGCGAGCGCCCGGGCGTCGACCCGGTCGAGGAACCACTGATAGGCGGTGCAGCAGCGCAAGTAGACGTGCTGGCCGTTGTCGACGGTCAGCTCGCCGCGGCGGAAGGAGAAGGCCAGCCCGCCCAGCCGGGGCCGCCCCTCGATCAGGGTCACGCGCAGCCCCGCGTCGGCGAGTTCGAGCGCCGCCGTGGTGCCGGCGAGGCCGCCCCCGATCACCACCGCGGCCGCCCCGACGGGGCGGCCTGCCTCCTGCGCGCGGTGCCCGTCGGGCCGGGTCGTCGTCCGTGCTGTCATGCGCCCTCTCCCTCGGCTGCTGTCAGGGACGCGTCCGCGGGGCGGAGGGTTGCACACCGGTCCTCGGTGTGAGCTCGGGCCATCAAGCGCGCCCCTTGACGGTCTGCCGGTGGACGCTGCGGGCGTCGAAGCCGGACAGGCCGCGCACGGCGACATAGGCCTTCTCGTGGCCGGGCAGGGAGACCCGGCCACGCAGCACGGCCCGGGGGTCCTGGGCGATGCGGTCCAGGAGTCTGCGGTAGATGCCGGACATGGCGGCGACACAGGCGCCGCTGCGCCGGTCCAGCATGGGCAGCAGCTTCATGCCCTCGGCGAACAGCGCGCGGGCGCGCCGGACCTCGTACTGCACGAGGCCGGTGAAGTCGGCGCCGGCCGGGGGCGTGGCGGAGTGGAAGCCCGCGGAGCAGCCGAACTTGGCGAGGTCCTCGGCGGGGAGGTACGTACGGCCGTTGGCCGCGTCCTCACGGACGTCGCGCAGGATGTTGGTGAGCTGCAGGGCGAGGCCGAGCGTATCGGCGTACTCCGAGGCGCGCTCGGTGTCCCGGGCGCCGGGGACGGTGCCGAACACGCCGAGCGAGAGCCTGCCGATGGCGCCCGCGACGCAGCGGCAGTACAGGGCGAGGTCGTCCCAGGTCTCGTAGGTCTCACCGCGCACGTCCATCTGGACGCCGTCGATGAGCTCGTCGAGCCCCCCGAGGGGGATGGGGAAGCGGCGCGCGGCATGCGTCAGCGCGACGGCCACCGGGTCGGTGTCGTCCTCGTCGACGGTGCCCTCCCGGATCCGGTCGAGCAGCGCGCGCGTCTCCTCCAGCCGCAGCGTCTTGGACGCCGCGTCCAAAGTGCCGTCGCCGATGTCGTCGACCCGCCGCGAGAAGGCGTACAACGCGGACATGGCCCGGCGCTTCGCGGTCGGGAGCAGTCTGATGCCGTAGCTGAAGTTACCTGCCTGCTGTGCGGTGACGGCCTCGCAGTAGCTGTACGCGGCGAGCACCGGCGCGGACGCGGTCGGCGTTCCGTTCACGGTCCCGCTCACCCCTCTCTTCGCAGTGTCGCCCCCACCTCGCGCAGCAGGCTGAGCTTGGTGGGCTTGGGCGGTCCGGGGAGTACGTCGTGGCCCGCGGCGGCGACCGCCTTGAGTGCGGCCTTCCCGCCGCCCACGAACCCCGCGAGCAACAGCTTCAGCCTGCCGTGGACGCTACCCACCAGGGGGGTGCCTTCATTCAGCAGGTCCCCGGCGCGTTCCGCCTCGTACGCGACCAGTGCGCGCACCGATGCGCCACTGGTCGCAAGGGCGAGATCGCTCCCGCTCACGCGGAAGCGTTTCATGTCCTCGGCGGGCAGGTAGATGCGGTCGCGCGCGAGGTCCTCGGCGACGTCCTGGAGATGTTCGATGATCTGCAGGGCCGTGCAGATCGCGTCCGAGCGGCGGATCCGCTCGGGGCTCAGTGTGCCGGTGATGCCGAGGACGAGACGGCCGACGGGGTTGGCGGACAGCTCGCAGTAGGCGAGCAGTTCCTCGTAGGTGGCGTAGCGGCGCACCCGCTGGTCCTGGCGGTTGGCCTCGATCAGTCCGAGGAAGGGCTCGGGGGTCAGGCCGCACCGGCGGACGGTCGGCCGGAGGCGGAGCAGCAGCGGGTGGCGCGGGCCGGTGCCGGTGCGGTCGAAGACCCGGCCCAGGTCGGCCTCGAAGGCGTCGAGCATGGCGAGCCGGTCGTCGGCCTGCTCGCGGTCGAGGCCGAGCAGCTCGGCGTCCCGGCCGCCGGGGGCCAGGTCACCGTCGCCGATGTCGTCGACGAGGCGGGCGTAGCCGTAGATGGCCATGAGGTCGGCGCGCCAGGAGCGGGGCACGAAGAAGGGAGCCACGGGGAAGTTCTCGTGCGCGGCCTTGTCGAGCACGGCGCGCGCGTGCGCGTCCGTCCCTGCGGTCATCGCGGGCTGCCAGGACCGGGGACGGCGTGCGCGCCGCGGAGCTGGAGAGTTCCCGTAGCCATTGCCGTCACATCTCCCGTTCTACACTGCAAACCCAGAACATCCTATTTCGGACACGCCGCAGGTCCCCCCACCCTTGACCCCTCTGTCCCGCCCCCGTCCCGCCCCCGCCGAGGCCGGGGATACCCGGGTATCGTCACGCTTCGGCACAAATCAGCACGGTACAGCGTACGCCGCACAAATGTCCGACGCGCGCCGGGGTATGTGCTTGATCCATACAATGCCACGCAGGGAGTGAATCAACCCTGTCAATAAGCGAGTTGATCGTTACAGGTCGGTCAAGTCCGCCCGCCGGAGCGCGGCGGGCGGACTTGACCGGTGACGGCTAGCGGGCCGTCTCCTTCTCGTACGCACGGACGACCTCGTCGGTCGGCCCGTCCATCAGCAGCTCGCCGCGCTCCAGCCACAGCACCCGGTCACAGGTGTCGCGGATGGACTTGTTGTTGTGGCTGACGAGGAAGACGGTGCCGGCTTCCTTGCGCAGCTCGCGGATGCGGGCCTCGGAGCGCTTCTGGAAGGAACGGTCGCCGGTGGCCAGCGCCTCGTCGATCATCAGCACGTCGTGGTCCTTGGCCGCGGCGATGGAGAAGCGCAGCCGGGCCGCCATGCCGGAGGAGTACGTCCGCATGGGCAGCGTGATGAAGTCGCCCTTCTCGTTGATGCCCGAGAAGTCGACGATGGACTGGTAGCGCTCGCGGATCTGCTCCCGGGTCATGCCCATCGCCAGCCCGCCGAGCATCACGTTCTTCTCGCCCGTGAGGTCGTTCATCAACGCCGCGTTGACACCCAGCAGCGAGGGCTGGCCGTCGGTGTAGACCTTGCCCCGCTCGGCGGGCAGCAGCCCGGCGATGGCCTTGAGCAGGGTGGACTTGCCGGAGCCGTTGGAGCCGATGAGGCCGATGGCCTGGCCCCGGTAGGCGGTGAAGCTGACGCCCTTGACGGCGTGCACCTCACGGACACCGGCGTCCGGCTTGCGCTTGATGATCCGGTTCAGGGCGGCGGTCGCGCTGCCCCGGCCGGTGCTGCCCCCGTAGACGCGGTAGACGATGTGGACGTCGTCCGCGATCACGGTGGGGACGCGGCTCGACGCCGCCGCCTTGTCGGCACTGTTCTGATCAGCCACGGCCGTACTGCTCCTCAGCCTTCCAGAAGTACACGAAGCCCCCGAGACCGAGCAGCAGTGCCCAGCCGAGCGCCAGCGCCCAGACGTGCGGCGGCAGCTTGTCCGCGCCGTAGCCGTCGATCAGCGCGAAGCGCATGAGGTCGATGTAGACGGCCGCGGGGTTGGCCCCGAGGACGTCGATCACCCACGCCGGGGCGTGGGCCTTCTCCAGCTGGGTCGTCATGCTGTACATCACGCCGGACGCGTACATCCACGTCCGGGTGATGAAGGGCAGCAGCTGCGCCAGGTCGGGGGTCTTGCTGCCCGCGCGGGCCATGACCAGCGCGAGACCGGTGTTGAAGACGAACTGCAGCACCAGCGTCGGGATGATCAGCGCCCACGACGGCTTCGGGAAGTGCCCGAAGCCGATCAGGATGAGGAACAGCACGCTCATGGAGAAGAGCAGCTGCTGGAGCTGTTGCAGCGCGAAGGAGATCGGCAGTGCCGCCCGGGGGAAGTGCAGGGCACGTACCAGGCCCAGGTTTCCCGCGATCGACCGGACGCCGGCCATCGCCGAGGTCTGGGTGAAGGTGAAGACGAAGACACCCGTGACCAGGAAGGGGATGTAGGTGTCCGTCCCCATGTCCCCGTGGGCACCCATCAGCACGCCGAAGATGAAGAAGTACACCAGGGCGTTGAGCAGGGGCGTGGCCACCTGCCAGACCTGTCCGAGCTTCGCCTTGCTGTACTGCGCCGTCAGCTTCGCCCGGGAGAACGCCACGATGAAGTGACGCCGGTCCCACAGCTGCCGCGCGTACTCCCCCAGCCCGGGCCGGGCACCGCTGACCGCCAGGCCGTACTTCTTGGCCAGCTCGGCGGCGGGGAGTCCGTCGTCGGGTGACGGTGGGGCACTCAGGGCGACCGCACTGTCGTGCGTTGTCTCGCTCACAGTTGACACTTTCGTCCTCAAGGTGCGCTGCCGGGGCGGTGCCCCGGGCAGCGCCCGATGCTCTCAGACACGAGCTTGTCAGATCACGGGAGGGCGACCCAGTCGGGTCAGGCGCCAAACGGTACGCCACTTCATGGGGCGCCGTGGACCGCAGGGCGTCGTCCACCCCTCCTTGAAGCCGCCCAGCCAGGCGCGCAGCGCGGGCGGCGACGGCCGCCGGGCCAGCGTCAGCAGCAGCCACACCCCGAGGTAGACCGGGACGAGGGGGGCCGGGAGATTGCGCCGGGCCAGCCAGACCCGGTTGCGGGCCACCATGCGGTGGTAGACCGCGTGCCGGCTGGGGGCCGTGGTCGGGTGGTGCAGCACCATGTCCGACCGGTAGTCGATCATCCAGCCCGCGTTCAGGGCCCGCCACGCGAGGTCGGTCTCCTCGTGCGCGTAGAAGAATTCGTCCGGCAGCCCGCCGACCTCGGCGAAGACCTTCGTGCGGACCGCGTTGGCGCCGCCGAGGAAGGTCGTCACCCGCGAGGACCGCATCGGGTCGGCCGCCCGCAGCCGCGGTACGTGGCGGCGCTGGGTGACCCCGGTGTCGGGGTCGGCGATCCGGAAGCTGATGATGCCCAGCTTCGGATCGGCGGCGAACGCCTCACGGCACAGCTCGGCGGTGTCCTGGCCGGGCAGGTGGCCGTCGTCGTCGAGGAAGAGCAGCACGTCGACCTCGCGGCCGCCGGGTCCGAACGCCTCGATGCCGACGTTGCGGCCCGCCGGGATGCCCACGTTCTCGGGCAGCTCGACGGTCCGTACGGTCAGCCCCGGCACGTTCAGCTCCGGCAGCGGCGAGCCGTTGCCGACGACGACGACCTCGATGGCCTCGCCCTGCTGCTTGGCGACGGAGTCGAGCAGCGCGCGCAGTTCCTCGGGGCGGTTGCCCATGGTCAGGACGACCGCGCCGAGCCTCGTCGGGGCACTCACTTGAGCCTGCTCGAAGCGAGGATGGACACGAGGTGGAGCAGCGTCTGCACGAGGGCGATGCCCGCGAGGACGGCCACGCCGAGGCGCGAGAAGAACAGGTCGCCCCTGACCGTGTCCAGGACCGCGAGGAAGAGGATCAGCAGCGACGCCTCGATCCCGAGGATGAGGCGGTGGAACTTCAGCGCGGCGGCGGCCTTGCGGGCCAGTGCCATGCCGGACGACCGCGGCTCGGACGCCGCCTCCTTGACCGGCGGGAGCCCGCCCTGGTGCCGGGCGACGCCGACGAGGTCGGTCTCGGCCTTGATCAGGATGGCGCCGAGCGCGGCGAGGGTCCCGAGGAAGGCCCACAGCCAGTCGATCCGGCCGGAGCCCCACAGGTCCGCGGCGCGCAGACCGAAGCCGACCAGCACCGCGGCGTCGCACAGATAGGCGCCGACCCGGTCCAGGTACACGCCGCCGAGGGAGAACTGCTTCTTCCAGCGGGCGACCTCGCCGTCGACGCAGTCCAGCAGCAGATAGAGCTGGACCATCAGCACGCCGAGCACGGCGCCCGCGATCCCCGGCACCAGCAGGGCCGGAGCGGCGAGGACGCCGAAGACGGTCATCAGGTAGGTGAGCTGGTTGGGCGTGATCCGGGTGTTCACCAGATGCCGGTCGCAGCGCAGCGAGATCTCTCGCATGTACAGGCGACCGGCCCAGTGCTCACCGCTGCGCCGGTCCTTGACCCCTGCGGGGTGGACGACCGGGCGGAGTTCAGCGACTGACGGTTTTTGCATAGTCGGCGTATGCGTCCCTGATCTGGTCGGTGGAGAGGTCGAGGTGTTCCAGGATCGTGTAGCGCCCGGGGCGGGTCTGCGGGGCGTACTCGACGGCCTGGACGAACTCCTCCGTGGTGAAGCCGATCTCCTGCGGTGTGACCGGCAGCCCGTGCCTGCGCAGCACCTGGACCATCAGCGCGGACTCCTCGCGGGCACCGCGCAGGTACATGGCGAAGGCCGCGCCGAGGCCGCACTGCTCGCCGTGGCTGGCGGCGCGCTTGGGGAAGAGCAGGTCGAAGGCGTGGTTGATCTCGTGGCAGGCACCGGAGGCCGGGCGGCTGTCGCCCGCGACCGACATCGAGATGCCGGTGAGCACGAGGCCCTCGGCGAGCACCTGGAGGAAGCCGTCGTCGCCGACGCCGCCGGGGTGGCGGAGCACGGCCTCGCCGGCCTGCCGGGCGATGGCGGCGGCCAGGCCGTCGATGTCCTCGCCGCGCTCGCGGTGGGCGAGCTCCCAGTCCGCGACGGCGGAGATGTTGGAGATCGCGTCGCCGATGCCGGAGCGCACGAAGCGGACCGGGGCCTCACGGATGACGTCGAGGTCGATCACGACGGCGATCGGGTTCGGCACACCGTAGGAGCCGCGGCCCGCGTCGTTGTCGAGGGTCGCGACGGGCGAGCAGAGACCGTCGTGCGAGAGGTTCGTCGCGACGGCGACCAGCGGCAGGCCGATCCGCGCCGCGGCGTACTTCGCGCAGTCGATGATCTTGCCGCCGCCGAGGCCCACGACCGCGTCGTAGCGCCCGGACTTCATCGCGTCGCCGAGCTTGATGGCGTCGTCGAGGGTGCCGCCGCCGACCTCGTACCAGGAGGCGCCGGGCAGCGCCGGGGCGAGCCGCTCGCGCAGCTTCGCCCCGGAGCCGCCGCTGATGGCGATGGCCAGCTTGCCGGAGCTGGAGATCCGCTGATCGGCGAGGATCTTCGCCAGATCGTCCAGCGCTCCGGCACGGATGTCGACGACGACCGGCGAGGGGATGAGCCTCGTCAGTACTGGCACGCGATCTCCCGGCCCTTGGCGAGGTCCTCGTGGTTGTCGATCTCGACCCACTTGACGTCGCCGATCGGCGCGATGTCGATCTTGAAGCCGCCGTTGACGAGCTCCTGGTAGCCGTCCTCGTAGTAGAGGTCCGGGTCGCGCTCGAAGGTGGTCTTCAGCGCGGCGGCGAGCTCGGCGCCCGCCTCGGCCTCGATGAGGGTGACACCGATGTACTCACCGGTGGCCTCGGCGGGCTCCATGAGCTTGGTGATCTTCTGGACGCCCTTGGCGGGGTCCACGACGACCTTCATCTCCTCGTCGGCGAGCTTCTTCACCGTGTCGAGGGCGAGGATGATCTTCTGGCCCTGGCCGCGGGCGGCGAGCAGGGTCTTCTCGACGGAGACGGGGTGGACGGTGTCGCCGTTGGCGAGGATCACACCGCGGCCCAGGACGTCACGCGCGCACCACAGGGAGTAGGCGTTGTTCCACTCCTCGGCCTTGTCGTTGTCGATCAGGGTGAGCTTGAGGTTGTACTTCGCCTCCAGCGCCTCCTTGCGCGCGTACACGGCCTCCTTGCGGTAGCCGACGACGATCGCGACCTCGGTCAGGCCGACCTCGGCGAAGTTGCCGAGCGTGAGGTCGAGGACGGTGATCGACTCCTCTTCCCCCTCGGGGCCGACCGGCACCAGAGCCTTGGGCAGGGTGTCGGTGTAGGGGCGCAGACGCCGTCCAGCGCCGGCTGCCAGCACGAGGCCGATCATGCGGGTTCTCCTGTTTCGTCGTGTACTGCGGGGGCCCCGGAGGACACCCAGAAGCGGATGCTCTCGCTGAGCACCGCGAGCGCGAGGGCGGCCGCGAGGACCGTCAGCGCGATGGTGAAACCTTGGTTGTGCCACAGGGCGGCGGCGATCGTGACCGCCAGGACGCGTCCTTCGTGGCCGCCGATCGCCCGCACCAGCCAGTGCGGGGGCGCGC
The DNA here is from genome assembly GCF_017876625.1 of Streptomyces syringium. NCBI lineage: Bacteria > Bacillati > Actinomycetota > Actinomycetes > Kitasatosporales > Streptomycetaceae > Streptomyces > Streptomyces syringium. The sequence goes on along the minus strand of NZ_JAGIOH010000001.1, from coordinate 6,383,652 downwards.
CACTGCCGCCACGGATGCGGTACACCGTGTCGTAGTGATGGTAGGCGACCGCGGCCACGAGGCCGAAAGCCGCGGGCAGGGCACCGTCGATGCCGGACTTGGCGGCGAGGAGCAGGATGATCCCGTATTCGGACGCCCGGAAGAGCGGCGGTACGAGCCAGTCGAGGGGGCCCTTGAGGGGGCGGGCGACGGCGCAGCCGGCGAAGACGGCGTACACCCCGGCCTGCAGGACGGCCTGCCAGGTGCCGGCGGTGCCCGCGAAGAGCGGGCCGACGAACAGCGAGGCGGTGGCCAGCAGGGCCCACAGGGGGGCCGTGTAGGCGCCGGGGGGGAAGGTGGTGCCCACGGTGCGGCTCGCGAGCTCGGCGACCGGGCCGGAGTCGGCGAGGTCGGCCAGCGCCCGGGCCGCGCGGTCCGTGCGGTGCGCCTTGCGGGTCAGCGAGCGCAGCACCCGGCCGGCCGTGGTGTAGCAGGCGGCCAGCGCGCAGCCGGCGAGCAGCACGTAGAAGACGGTGCGGGGCGTGGTGAACGCGGTCAGGACCGCGATCAGGGCCCAGCGCTCGCCGATGGGCAGCACGATCATGCGGCGCGCCCAGACCGTCCAGCCGACGCTGTCGAGCTTGTCGGAGAGGGCGGCGGTGGGGCTGGTATTGGCCGTGGCGTCGTGGTTCGCCTCGTTGAAGGAGAAGTCGACGACGTGCCGGCAGGTCTGCAGGACCATGGCGCCGAGCGCGAGGGCCCAGACGTCGTCGTTGCCGCCGCCGTGGGCCGCGCCGATGGCGAGGCCCGCGTAGTAGGCGTATTCCTTGGCGCGGTCGAAGGTCGCGTCGAGCCAGGCGCCGAGCGTGGAGTACTGCAGGGAGTAGCGGGCGAGCTGGCCGTCGGTGCAGTCGAGCACGAACGAGAAGATCAGCAGCACGCCGGCGGCGACGAAGCCGGGCCGGGTGCCGGTCGCCGCGCAGCCGGCGGCGATGAGCGCGGTGAGCAGTGAGGCGGTCGTCACCTGATTGGGGGTGAATCCGCGCCGGGCGCACCAGCGGGCGAGGTAGCGGGAGTACGGGCTGACGCAGTAGGTGGTGAAGAACCCGTCGCGGGACTTCACGGCGGTGCGCAGCCGTACGGCCTCGTCGTCAACCGCGGCGACGTCCCCTTCGGCCTTCGCACGCACGTCGGCGTCGGCGGGGACGGTCGCGACGAGCACCCCGAGGTCGGGGCGGTGCACGCCGACGCCGTCGGCTTCCAGCCGGGGCGCGAGGGCGTCGGGCAGGTTCGCCCCCGGCTCCGCGTCCGTGACCGTGGCGAGCGCGCGGGTGAGCGCGCCGCGCGCCTCGGGCTGCGCGGTGAGCGCGCCCTCCACCGCCGCCGCGGGGAAGCGGGGGTCGGTCAGGGCCAGACGCAGGGCGTGGAGGTGGCCGACGAAGCGGGCATCGACGAGGGCGACCCGCTCGGCCGCCGGGACGGCGGCCAGCGCCGCCGCGGTGCCGGCGGCGTCGGCCGCCGCGCGCACATCGAAGCCCAGGGACCGCAGGTCGTCCTCGAGGGAGGAGCCGACGGGCGGCAAACCGGTGAGGATGGCGGTCGACAGACGAACTCACTCCTTGGAAACGGACGTGGCCGCTCTTCGCGTCCGCGGGGGCGGCCGAGCAGCGGTGTGGCGCGGCAGGGCCCCGTCGGGGGCGGCGTGCGGCACGTCGGCAGAGGCTATCGGATCACCGGAGGCGGTCGTTCACCGCCGTTCGCCCGGCCGGCGAACCCTGGACTGGCGGCGCGTTGTGCCGCCTGCGGCGGCGAGCGCCCTGCGGGCGCGTCCTCAAGCGCCGGACAGGCTTGATGGGGCTGGCCTCAGTCGCCGGCCCGGGCGGCGGATGTGGTCGGCCTCAGCCACAATCAGCCCGTCCGGCGCACGAGGACGACCGCCGCGCAGCGGTGGTGCGAAACGGCACCGGCCGCGAGGCCGGCTCGCACGACCCGCCGGACACGGCCTAGGGTGCCCGTCATGACGTGGCTGATCACAGGCGGAGCCGGATATATCGGGGCGCACGTTGCGCGGGCGATGGTGGAGGCCGGAGAGCGGGTGGCCGTGCTGGACGATCTGTCCAGCGGCGTGGCGACCCGGCTGCCGGAGGAGTGCACGCTGATCCGGGGGTCGGTCCTGGACCGCGCGGCGCTGGACCAGGCGTTCGGGGACCTGGACGTGACGGGGGTGGTGCACCTCGCGGCGAAGAAGCAGGTCGGGGAGTCCGTCGAGAAGCCGCTGCTGTACTACCGGGAGAACCTGCACGGCCTGACGCGGCTGCTGGAGGCCGCGGTCGACGCGCAGGTCGCCAGTTTCGTCTTCTCCTCCTCCGCGGCCGTCTACGGCATGCCGGACGTGGACCTCGTCACGGAGGAGACGCCCTGTCTGCCGATGAACCCGTACGGGGAGACGAAGCTGGCGGGCGAGTGGCTCGTCCGGGCCACCGGGGCGGCCCACGGGATCTCCACGGCCTGTCTGCGGTACTTCAACGTCGCGGGCGCGGCCGAGCCGGAGCTCGCCGACACGGGGATCTACAACATCATTCCGATGATGTTCGACCGGCTCACCCGGGGCGAGAGCCCCCGGATCTTCGGGGCCGACTACGACACCCCCGACGGCACGTGTGTCCGTGACTACATCCACATCGAGGACCTCGCCACCGCCCATCTGGCCGCGGCCCGCCGGCTCGCCGAGCGGCCGGGCGCGGGCGATCTGACGCTGAACGTCGGCACCGGGCGGGGGGTGTCGGTGCGGGAGATGGCCGATCTGATCGCCTCGGTGACCGGCTACACCGAGCCCGCGCCCGTCGTCGAGCCGCGCCGTCCGGGTGATCCGGCGCGTGTCGTGGCCTCGGGCGAGCGGATCGCGAAGGAGCTCGGCTGGAGCCCCGCGCACGACGTGCGCGCCATGGTCACCTCCGCCTGGGAAGGCTGGTGTCTGCACCACCCGGAGGCACGTCGTCGCTGATCAGCCGCTCGGAGCATCACCGCAGGTCAGAGGCAATGACAACGGTGTTCAGTGCCGCGTTGCCAATACCCCCCTCCCGTAGTTCACTGAAGCCTCGGCCGACGCCCGTCGGCCGTGCGTGCGACGGTTTCGGGAGGCGGCATTCATGGGCGCAGGGCACGACCACGGCCACTCGCACGGAGCACCGCCGCCGGGTACGAGCGGCACCGCGGCCGCCGCGTACCGGGGGCGGCTGCGGATCGCGCTCGGCATCACGCTCACGGTGCTGGTCGCGGAGATCATCGGGGCCGCGCTGACCGGTTCGCTGGCGCTGCTCGCGGACGCCGGGCACATGGCGACGGACGCGGTGGGGGTCTCGATGGCGCTGGTGGCGATCCACTTCGCCAACCGGCCGGCCAGCGCGCGGCGCACCTACGGCTACGCCCGCGCCGAGATCCTCGCGGCGCTGCTGAACTGTCTGCTGCTGCTGGGCGTGGGCGGCTACATCCTCTTCGAGGCCGTCGACCGGCTGATCAATCCGACGGACGTGCCGGGCGGCATGACGGTCGTCTTCGGTCTCATCGGCATGGTGGCCAACGTCATCTCGCTGGCCCTGCTGATGCGCGGCCAGAAGGAGAGCCTCAACGTCCGCGGGGCGTTCCTGGAGGTGCTCTCGGACGCCCTGGGCTCGCTGGCCGTGGTCGTCTCGGCCCTGGTGATCATGGCCACCGGCTGGACGCAGGCGGACCCCATCGCCTCGCTGGTGATCGGTCTGATGATCGTGCCGCGCACGCTCAAGCTGCTGCGCGAGGCGCTGGACATCCTGCTGGAGGCCGCGCCGAAGGACGTCGACATGGACGAGGTCCGGGCGCACATCATGGCGCTGCCGGGGGTGATGGACCTGCACGACCTGCATGTGTGGACGATCACATCCGGCATGCCGGTGCTCTCGGCGCACGTGGTGGTGGACCAGTCGGCGCTGGAGACCGGCGGTCACGAGAAGATGCTGCACGATCTGCAGGGCTGCCTGGGCGAGCACTTCGACGTGGAGCACTGCACGTTCCAGCTGGAGCCCAGCGGACATGCCGAGCACGAAGCCAAACTCTGTCACTGACCGCGGGGGCGCGTACGGCAGACTTGTGGACCGAAGACCGACAAAGAGGATGGTCAATGCCGATCACATCAGCCGAGGGCTCCGCCGACTCCGTATCCGCCGCTGAACCGATCATGCTGGAGCTGGTCGACGAGAACGGCAGAACCATCGGTACCGCCGAGAAGCTCTCCGCCCATGTCGCGCCGGGCAGACTGCACCGCGCGTTCTCGGTCTTCCTCTTCGACGACCGCGGCCGGCTGCTGCTGCAGCGCCGGGCGCTGGGGAAGTACCACTCCCCTGGTGTCTGGTCGAACACCTGCTGCGGCCATCCGTACCCCGACGAGCCCCCGTTCGTCGCCGCGGCCCGCCGCACCGGCGAGGAGCTGGGTCTGGCCCCCGCGCTGATGCGGGAGGCCGGCACCGTGCGCTACAACCACCCCGATCCGGCCTCGGGCCTGGTCGAGCAGGAGTACAACCACCTCTTCGTCGGGACCGTGACGGCCGAGCCGCACCCGGATCCGGAGGAGATCGGCGAGACGGCGTTCGTCACCCCGGCCGAGCTGGACGCGCTGATGGCGGAGTATCCCTTCTCCGCGTGGTTCATGACCGTGCTCGACGCCGCCCGGCCGGTGGTGCGGGAGATCACCGGGGACGCGGCGGGCTGGTAACCGTCGCGAGGAGCGGCAGGGCGGCCCAGACCACCTTGCCGCCGCTCGCGGTGTGCTCGACGTCGCACCGGCCGCCCGCCTCCTCCGAGATGGTCTTGACCAGCAGCAGTCCCCGGCCGCCGGTGCGGTGGTCGTCCGCCTCCAGGGGCTTGGGCCGGTAGGGGTGGTTGTCCTCGACGGCCACCCGCACCCAGTCCGGGCCGAGGGAGACCTCCACGGCCACCTCCGGGGAGAGCAGCGCCGCGTGCTGCACCGCGTTGGTGACCAGCTCGGAGACGATCAGCAGCAGCCCGTGCAGCAGATCACCCGGCAGCCGTACGCCCTGGTGCCGGAGCAGATCGCGGACCGCGTGCCTGGCCTGGGGCACGGAGGAGTCGAGCGCGGGGGCGGTGAACCGCCAGGTGCCGTCGAATTCCATCGGTCTCCGGAGCGGGGCGGCCTGCCCCGGTTCGGGCGGGACGCTCCCGAGGATTTCCATGTCCGATACCAACCCCTCACCGTGGCTGTGCCGCATCCACGAGTGTTGGGGAATGCAAAGGTCCACACCTGCGCACTGTGTAGAAATCGGCACTTATCGATGGCATTTGATCGAGCACGCGGCAATGGGGTGCCCGGGTGACCGATTCCGGTCGCCGTGTTCCGCGTTCCATGAACGATGCGGAATATCAGACTCCGAGTCAGCCCGGGGGCGTGCTGGCCGCCGGGCCCGCTCCCCCTCTGCCCCCGTGCCCCTTTTGCTGCCCCTCCTGCTCCACCAGGCTCACCACGCGGCGCCCGCCCACCCCGATCGCGATCAGCCCGAGGCCGTCGAACAGCAGCGCGAGGGAGAAGAAGGTGCCGATCACATAGAGGCTGCTGTGCGGCCAGTCGGCGAGCACCAGAACGCCCAGCAGCACCCCGAAGGCACCCTGCACCAGCGTCCAGCCGAACTGTGGGCCGCGCACCACCAGACCGCCCGCCAGCCGGAACACCCCGCCGGCCAGGAAGAGCAGCGCCGCGAACATCGTCAGGGCCTCGGCGGTGCCCTCGGGCTGCCGGATCACCACCACGCCCGCGGCGAGGTTCAGCGCGGCGACCACCACGGCCAGCCAGAAGAAGTTGCTCTGCCGCGACTGGAAGGCGTGCAGCAGTCCGACGAGACCGCCCACCAGCAGCAGCCAGCCGAAGAGGATCATGGTGGTGAGGGTCGCGAAGCCGACGTAGAGCAGACCCACCACTCCCGCGACGACGAGCACCGCGCCCAGCAGCGCGAGCCGGCCGAAGCTGCGGCTCAGTGCGCGGTGGGAGCCGGCCCGCCCGTCCTGTCGCCTGCGGGCTCTGGACATCAGCGCCTCCTCGTAGCGCCCCCTGTCCGGATCATAGGCCGGATCGCATGATCGCGCCCGGATAGCATCCGGCCATGGAGCCCGCACTGCATCTGGACACCGCCGACGGTGTCGCGACCGTCCGCATCGCCAACCCCGCCAAGCGGAATGCCATGACCACGGACATGTGGCGGGCGCTGCCCGGACTGCTCGCGGAGTGCGCGGCCGACCCGGCCGTCCGCGTCCTCGTCCTGACCGGCGAGGGGGACACCTTCTGCGCGGGCGCGGACATCGCCACCCTGACCGAGGGCGCCGAGGCGTCGCGGGATCTGGCGGTCGCGGCCGAGGAGGCCCTCGCCGCGTTCCCCAAGCCGACGGTCGCGGCCGTGCGGGGGCACTGCGTGGGCGGCGGCTGCCAGCTCGCGGCCGCCTGCGACCTGCGGTTCGCGGCGGAAGGGGCGTCCTTCGGCATCACCCCGGCGCGGCTGGGGATCGTCTACGCGGCGTCGTCCACCCGGCGGCTGGTGGAGCTGGTCGGCCCGGCGGCGGCGAAGTACCTGCTCTTCTCCGCCGAGCTGATCGACACCGACCGCGCGCTGCGGACGGGCCTGGTGGACGAGGTGTGGCCGCGGGACGCGCTGGACAAGCGGGTGGCGGAGTTCGCCCGGGTGCTGGCCTCGCGGTCGCAGCTGACCCAGGCGGCGGCGAAGGAGTTCGCGGCGGGGGCACGGCCCGGGGAGGAGCGGCTCGCGTACTGGGCGGAGCAGGCGCGCGGCAGCGGTGACACCGCCGAGGGGGTCACCGCCTTCCTGGAGCGCCGGGCGCCGCGCTTCGGGTGGACCGTGGGACGGCCGCGCTAGCCGGCGCCCCCGGGGGTCTCGCGGCGGGCCCGGGAGGGCCCACCCCGCCCTACCACCCTTACCAACTAGTAGGTAACGTGCGGGACATGACCACTCTGCCCGAGCGCGCCGGTCGGCGCTGCCACAACGTTGTCAACACCGTGCACTCCGCCCTGTACTTCTCGCCGGACCTGCGGGACGAGCTGGGCCGGCTCGGTCTCCAGGAGGGCGCCTACTTCGCCGGACGGGGCGCCGCCCTCGGCCGGGTCGGGGCGGGCACCATCACGGCGACCTTCTACAACTTCAAGCACGAGCTGGTGGCCGGGTTCATTCCGCGGCTGTGGGACGTCGCCTCGCCGCAGGACGTCCTCCAGGCCCGGCTGCGGGCCTGTGACAGCATGATGCGTCGGCTGCTCGGCGACGACGTCGTGGCCTCCCCGGAGATGGCCGAGGCGGCCGAACTCGCGCTGCGCGCCACGGAGGGCTGCAGCCGCTCCGCCCGCCCGCTGTACTCCGCGCACGCCGATCTGCCGGTGCCGGACGCCCCGCACCTCGCCTACTGGCACGCCGCCACGCTGCTGCGCGAGCACCGCGGCGACGGGCATCTGATGGCGCTGGCCGCGGCGGGCGTCGGGCCGGTGGAGGCGATCGTCGGCCACGCCGCGAGCGGCCAGGGCATGTCGGAGAAGTGGCTGCTGGCCACGCGCGGCTGGAGCGAGGAGGAGCTGGCCGCGGGGCGGGAGCGGCTGCGGGAGAGCGGACTGCTCGACGCGGAGGGGAAGTTGACGGAGGCGGGCGTCAAGCAGCGCGAGGACCTGGAGGACGAGACGGACCGGCTGGACGCGGGGCCGTACGAGCACCTGGGCGCGGCGGGCGTGGAGCGGCTCACCGAGCTGGGGACGGTCTTCGCGACGGCCGTCGTCAAGGCGGGCGCGTTCCCGCCGGACCTGCGCGGCTGAGGCCCCCTTCCCCGATCCGGGCCGCCCGCCGCCGCGTGGAGAGCAACGCGCGGCGGCGGGCGGCGCTGTCGGCGGTACCTGCCACAATGCAGATCGCAGCTCGAAGAGAAAGCGGAGCGTGATCGTGACGGCAGCTGGTGCGTCGACCGAAGGCAGGATCGCAGGCAGGATCGCCGAGGAGCTCGGCGTGCGGGAGCGGCAGGTGAAGGCGGCCGTCGACTTGCTCGACGGCGGGTCGACCGTGCCGTTCATCGCCCGTTACCGCAAGGAAGCGACCGAGATGCTCGACGACGCGCAGCTGCGCGCCCTCGAGGAGCGGCTGCGGTACCTGCGGGAGCTGGAGGACCGGCGGACGGCGGTCCTGGAGTCCGTGCGGTCGCAGGGCAAGCTGGACGAGGCGCTGGAGGCGCGGATCCGCGAGGCGGACTCCAAGGCGCGGCTGGAGGACATCTATCTGCCCTTCAAGCCCAAGCGGCGCACCAAGGCGCAGATCGCGCGGGAGGCCGGGCTGGAGCCGCTGGCGGACGGGCTGCTGCGGGACCCCGGCGTCGAACCCCTCGCCGCGGCAGCGGCCTTCGTGGACCCCGGCAAGGGCGTCGCCGACGCGGCCGCCGCGCTGGAGGGCGCGCGGGCCGTGCTGACCGAGCGGTTCGGGGAGGACGCGGACCTGATCGGGGAGCTGCGCGAGCGCATGTGGTCGCGCGGGCGCGTGGCGGCGAAGGTGCGGGCCGGCAAGGAGGAGGCGGGCGCGAAGTTCGCCGACTACTTCGACTTCGCCGAGCCCTTCACCGAGCTGCCCTCGCACCGGGTGCTGGCGATGCTCCGGGGCGAGAAGGAGGAAGTCCTCGACCTCACCCTGGAGCCGGAGGAGCCGCGCGAGGACGGCGGCCCGAGCAGTTACGAGCAGGCGATCTCCCGGCGGTTCGGCATCGCCGACCGGGGCCGGCCGGGTGACAAGTGGCTGGCCGACACCGTGCGCTGGGCCTGGCGCACCCGCGTCCTGGTCCACCTCGGCATCGATCTGCGGCTGCGGCTGCGGCAGGCCGCCGAGGACGAGGCGGTCCGGGTCTTCGCGGCCAACCTGCGGGACCTGCTGCTCGCCGCGCCCGCGGGCACCCGCGCCACGATGGGCCTCGACCCCGGCTTCCGTACGGGCGTGAAGGTCGCCGTCGTGGACGCCACGGGCAAGGTCGCCGCGACCGAGACGATCTACCCGCACGTCCCGCAGCAGAAGTGGGACGCGTCGCTGGCCACGCTGGCCCGCCTCGCCCGCGAGCACGACGTGGAGCTGATCGCGATCGGCAACGGCACGGCGTCGCGCGAGACGGACAAGCTCGCGACGGATCTCATCGCCCGGCAGCCGGAGTTGAAGCTGACGAAGGTGATGGTGTCGGAGGCGGGGGCGTCGGTGTACTCCGCGTCGGCCTTCGCCTCGCAGGAGCTGCCGGACCTGGACGTGTCGCTGCGCGGCGCGGTGTCGATCGCCCGGCGGCTCCAGGACCCGCTGGCCGAGCTGGTCAAGATCGACCCCAAGTCGATCGGCGTCGGGCAGTACCAGCACGATCTGTCCGAGGTGAAGCTCTCCCGCTCCCTCGACGCGGTCGTCGAGGACTGCGTCAACGGCGTGGGCGTCGACGTCAACACCGCTTCCGCGCCGCTGCTCTCGCGCGTCTCCGGCATCAGCGCGGGCCTCGCGGAGAACATTGTCGCCCACCGCGACTCCAACGGCCCCTTCCGGTCCCGCCGGGCGCTGAAGGACGTGGCCCGGCTCGGCCCGAAGGCCTACGAGCAGTGCGCGGGCTTCCTCCGCATCCGCGGCGGCGACGACCCGCTGGACGCGTCCAGCGTGCACCCCGAGGCGTACCCCGTGGTGCGCGCGATGATCAAGTCGACGGGCGGCGAGGTCGCCTCCCTCATCGGCAACACGACGACGCTGCGCTCGCTGCGCCCGGCGGACTTCGTGAACGACTCCTTCGGCCTGCCGACGGTCACGGACATCCTGCGGGAGCTGGAGAAGCCGGGCCGGGACCCGCGTCCGGCGTTCAAGACGGCGACGTTCAAGGACGGCGTCGAGAAGATCGGCGATCTGACGCCGGGGATGCTCCTGGAAGGAGTCGTCACCAACGTGGCCGCCTTCGGTGCCTTCGTGGACGTGGGTGTCCACCAGGACGGGCTGGTGCATGTGTCGGCCATGTCGAAGACGTTCGTGAAGGATCCGCGGGATGTGGTCAAGCCGGGCGACATCGTGCGGGTGAAGGTCATGGACGTCGACATTCCGCGCAAGCGGATTTCACTGACGCTCAGGTTGGACGACGAGTCGCCGTCCGGCGGCGGGGGTGCGGGCGGGCCTGCGGCCCGCGAGCCGCGCGGCCCCCGCGGTGGCGCCCGCGGCGCCGACCGAAGCGGCGACCGCCGCGCCGCCCCGCAGCAGCGCCGCGGCGGCACGACCCCCCGTGAGGCGGCTCCCCCGGCGAACGACGCGATGGCGGACGCCCTCCGCCGAGCGGGGCTGTTGAACCCGAAGCGGTAGCCCTGGCCGGACGCGCGGCCGCCGACGGCGTCCGGCCCCGGCGGTGGAGACCGGCGGTGACGGGCGGGCAACCGCATCAGGTGCTGGTCGCTCCTACGGGGCTGGAGCGGTCCGGCCGCTGGTCCGTACGGGGGTCGGCTGCCGCGGGGTGGGTGGCGAGGTGGTGCTGGAGGCGGGCGTGGCGGAACTGGTAGACGGGGCCGATCCGGCGGAGGATGCCGAGCTGGTGCGCGTCGGCGAGGAACGCCTGCGGTCGCCAGGGGAGCTTGCCGCGCGCGGCCAGGAGCAGACGGGCGATCGTGTAGTGGGGCCAGGAGTGAGCGGCCAGGGCGGTGGTGAGACCGATGATCGCGCAGTGGAAGAGACCGACGACGGCCGCGAACCCAGTGGTACGCAGCGGATCGGACGGGGCCCAGGGCCCGGCCCGCATGGCACCGTCGGGAATGTTGAAAACCACCGCGCAGGCCACTCCGCCGATGACCGAAACCAGGCGGTCCGCCTGAATGGAGGACATGGCCGTCGCCACGTCATCAGCGGTGGACGGGCCCCGGACCCAGTCCAGGGCGGCCAGGCCGATGCCCGCCACGGTGCCGATCGTCAGCCCCCATGGCATGGTCCCGGACGGAAGGACGTCTTCGTACCCGGCCATCGCGTAACTGAGGAACAGCGTCTCGGTGATGGCGGCGACGCCGACGACGAGTACGAGTGCCCGGACCAACTGTCTGCGCCAGCGTCGCCGCGCGGGGCGGCTCCGGCTCGGTGTTCGGGGAGGGGACGGCAGGCCGGCGCCCAGCATCACGAGCCACAGGGCGAAACAGAACAAGCCGATGGAGGCCACCATCAGCGCCGCGATCTCCGTCGCGGGAGCGCCGCGGTAGTAGTACCACGACGCGGGGGAATCACGAGACCGGCGGACAGCGCGACGAGGGCAGCCATGGCGGACGCACGGGTCAGGCTGCGTTCCCGCCGGGATATCAGGCCGCTGAGGCCCAGCATGGGCACGATGGCGAAGGATTCGAGCACCGACAGGGGGAACCACCGCAAAGCCTCCGGCCGTGACGGCACGTCCAGGACCGCCACCAGGAACGACGTGGTCAGCAGCAGTCCGGCGCACATGATCACGGCCCACGTCCCGGCGCGCCGCCATGGCCCGGCGAGGGCCGGAGTCCACTGGTACAGCCGCCACCACGCCAGATCGTAGGTGCCCTGGGCGTGCATCCCCGCCGCGAGACGGGCCAGGTAGTCATGGGCCTGCCGGGGGTCCCAGCTGCGCGCGGGGCACTGTCGCCGGGCACGGCGGAAGAGGGCCGGGACCAGCCCGCCGAGGAGGTGGCGCTCGATGTCGGCGGAAGTGGGGAAGCGTTCCGTGTCGGCGAGTTCCACGGGGTCGTTGTCGTGGTCGGCGTAGACGGACCGGGCCAGGGCCACCATCAGCGGGCTGGTGAGGGCCTGGGCGGCAGGGGCCTGCGGCCGGCGGTCGAGGTGCTCCGCCAGGGCGGTCCAGCCGTCCTGACGGCGGGAATCCGGCGGCGTGGCCAGCCTCAGCAGGTCGAGGGCGTCGCTGGTGCGTACGGGCGCGGGCTCCAGGACCGCCGCTCCGGTCAGGACGCCGCTCTCCGCCACCGCGCGCACGTAGTCGGCGGTGCGGCAGGTGAGAACGAGCGGGGTGTCGGACGGCAGGGTGTCGTTGAGGGAGGCCAGTGCTGCTGCCCGGCTTCGTTCGGGGAGTTCGTCGAGCCCGTCGAGTACGGGGATCAGGCGGTGCTCGGTGAGGAGGTCCTCGATGACACTGGCACCGTAGTTCTCGGCGTCGGCCATGGCCGGGTAGTCCGCGGCGATGCGGCGGCGCAGCCAGTTCCCGGCGCTCTCGCGCGCGGGGTCGAAGGAGGACAGCGAACAGAGCACCGGTACCGGGTCGCCGGTGGTGCGCGTGCGCAGCAGGGCGAGCATGAGCAGGACGGCGAAGGTCGTCTTCCCCGATCCTCCCGGTCCCAGAACCACCAGTCGGCGGCGTGCGAGTGACCCGAAGGCCGTGGCCAGTTCCTGCGGGTCGCCGGCCCGGCAGACCACTGCGGTGCCCACCAGCTGACGGTGGTCCGACACTCCTGGGTGGGAACAGTCGGACCAGACCAAAGGCAGCGGCGCCGGGTCGTACAGCTGCCGGAGAACCGCCTCTTCCTCCCACTGCCGGCGGACCGTACGGGCCAGCACCTCCGCGGCGTCCGCGACTTGCTCACTGCTGGAGTGCGCACGGCCCCTGCCGGCCCGCCAGGCCCACGCGGACAGCACTCCGAACAGGGCGATGACCGTGCCCAGCACCGCGGCGACGGCAGAGAGCCGGTCAGGGTCCCGCAGCGGCCACACCCATAACAGCCCACACGCGACCGCGGCGCACAGCGCCCAGGTCATCATCCATCGCCGGCCCATACGAGTGAAACGACGCGCGATCGGCCGCAGTTACAGGTGCGGCCTTCGGTCTTCCGTTCTCACGGGGGTGCTGTGGAGCTGCGCATGCGCGGCGCGTCAGCGCTCCGCGATGCGGCCCGCCGCTACTTCGATGCGGCGCGTCGTGTGGACCGCTTCGAGCATGCGACGGTCGTGGGTGACCAGGAGCAGCGTGCCGTTGTACGAGTCGAGTGCCGATTCCAGCTGCTCGATGGCCGGCAGGTCGAGGTGGTTGGTGGGCTCGTCGAGGACGAGGAGGTTGACTCCGCGGGCCTGGAGGAGTGCCAGCGCGGCGCGGGTGCGCTCGCCCGGGGAGAGCGTCGCGGCCGGGCGGAGCACATGCGCGGCCTTGAGGCCGAACTTGGCGAGCAGGGTACGGACGTCGGCCGGCTCCAGTTCCGGTACGGCCGCCTCGAACGCCGCCAGCAGGGCCTCGTCGCCGAAGAACAGGCCGCGCGCCTGGTCCACCTCGCCCACCACGACGCCCGGGCCCAGCGTCGCGCCGCCCGCGTCCAGCGGCAGCCGGCCGAGCAGTGCCGCGAGGAGCGTGGACTTGCCCGAGCCGTTGGCGCCGGTGATGGCGACCCGGTCCGCCCAGTCGATCTGGAGGTCGACGGGGCCGAAGGTGAAGGAGCCCCGGCGTACCTCGGCTCCGCGCAGGGTGGCCACGACCGCGCCCGAGCGGGGCGCGGCGGCGATCTCCATGCGCAGCTCCCACTCCTTGCGCGGCTCCTCGACCACGTCCAGCCGCTCGATGAGCCGCTCGGTCTGCCGGGCCTTGGCCGCCTGCTTCTCGGTCGACTCGGCGCGGAGCTTGCGCCCGATCTTGTCGTTGTCGGTGGACTTGCGACGGGCGTTGCGGACGCCCTTCTCCATCCAGTTCCGCTGGGTGCGGGCGCGGTCCTCCAGCCCGGCCCGGGTGTCGGCGTACTCCTCGTAGGCCTCGCGGGCGTGCCGACGGGCCGTTTCGCGCTCCTCCAGGTAGGCGGTGTAGCCGCCGCCGTAGAGGGTGACCTGCTGCTGGGCGAGGTCGAGTTCGAGGACCTTGTTCACCGTGCGGGCGAGGAACTCGCGGTCGTGGCTGACGAGGACCGTGCCGGCGCGCAGTCCGGTGACGAAGTTCTCCAGGCGGGCCAGGCCGTCCAGGTCGAGGTCGTTGGTGGGCTCGTCGAGGAGGAAGACGTCGTAGCGGCTGAGCAGCAGCGAGGCGAGCCCGGCGCGGGCGGCCTGGCCGCCGGAGAGGCTGGTCATGGGCCGGTCGAGGTCGACCGTGAGGCCGAGGGAGCCCGCGACCTCCGCCGCACGCTCGTCGAGGTCCGCGCCGCCGAGGTCGAGCCAGCGGTCGAGGCCCGTGGCGTACGCGTCGTCCGCGCCGGGCGTGCCGTCGACGAGCGCCTGGGTGGCGGCGTCGAGCGTGGCCTGGGCCTCGGCGACCCCGGTGCGGCGGGCGAGGAAGGCCCGCACGGTCTCGCCGTCGCGCCGGTCGGGCTCCTGCGGAAGGTGGCCGACGTTCGCGGTGGGCGGGCTGAGCCGGAGGCCGCCCGCCTCGGGGGTGTCGAGGCCCGCGAGCAGGCGCAGCAGTGTCGACTTCCCGGCGCCGTTGGCCCCGACGAGACCGATGACGTCACCGGGCGCGACGACGAGGTCGAGCCCGGAGAAGAGGGTGCGGTCGCCGTGTCCGGCGGCGAGGTCCTTGGCGACGAGAGTGGCACTCATAAGACCTTCGACTTTAGCCGCTGGGCCGGGCGCTCCCGAACCGGATTTCCCCCGGCCCGCCGCTCACCCGCCGACCCTGGCCACGCGAACGTCCCCGAAGGTGCGCGCCACCAGATACGCCCCGGCCTTCGCCCGCTTTCCCAGGCGTCCGTCGAGGGGCACCGTGTGCGGGCCCGGTTCCAGGCGGGCGTCGAGGAGGTCGTAGGCGCGGACCCGGTGCAGGCGGTCCAGCCGGTAGCCGGTCAGACGGACCCGGCAGGCGGCGGACACCTCGACGCGGGCGTCGGCCGTGGTGGCGGTGAGAGCGGTCAGCGGGCGCCGGTCGTCGGGGGTGCGCTGGAGGGCCTGCTCGATGCGGGCCACGAGGAGCGGGACGATGGGCGCGAGGGGTTCGACGAGGACGGCATCGGATCCCGCGGCCGCGAACGCGGCGCGGACGGCGGCCCGCTCGTCCTCACCGACCGCCGGGTCGAAGGCCACGGCCCCGTACGTCCGCAGTTCCTCCGCGGCCGCGCCCGCCGCGTCGCGGGTGATCTCGGCGCCGACGCCGATGGACCGCAGGGCCGCCGCGAGCCGGGCGAGCACGGCGGCGCGGCCGCCGACCAGCAGGACCCGGCGGGCGGCCGTGCGGTGGGCGCCGTCGGCGAGGAGCCGTTCCAGCGTGGCGCGGTACGCGTCGGCCCGGAAGCGGAAGGGGCCTATGCCGGGGTAGCCGTCGCGGGCGAGGTCGGGGCTCTCGTCGGTCTGCCAGGCGAAGTCCCGCCAGACGATGTCGGGGCCGTCCCGCTCGATCACGGCGGTGACCGCCCCGCACGCCAGGCCCTCGCACTCGGGGCAGCCGTAGAGCACGTACCGTCCGTCGGCGAGCGGGGGGTCGGCGTCCAGCAGCAGTCGGCGGACGTGTGCGGTGAAGATCGACGGGCCGAGGTCGGCGGCGAGCGGGGAGACCGCGTCGACGTCGGCGAGGCGGGCCAGCAGGGCCCGGCCGTCGACGATGAAGTCCAGGAAGTCCCGGTGCGCCTGGTACCCGCCGTCCGGCAGCACACCGCCGGCGCGCGTCGCCGGCGCCAGCCCGAAGGTCGCGTACTCCGCCATGCCCGCAGTATTCCCCCGCGTGTGCCGCTTCGAGCCCGCCGCCGGGGATTTCGCGGGTAGCGTCGCCGCATGGCGAGTGATGTGATCGTGATCGGTGCCGGGGTCATAGGTCTGACCAGCGCGGTCGTGCTGGCCGAGCGCGGGCGGCGGGTCGAGGTGTGGAGCCGGGAACCGTCCGTCGACACCACGTCGGCGCTGGCCGGGGGGCTGTGGTGGCCGTACCGCATCGAGCCGGAGGCCGCGGCCGGGGAATGGGCGCTGCGGTCGCTGCGGGAGATGACCGAGCTGGCCGGGCGGCCCGCGGAGACCGGGGTGCGCATGGTCGACGGCATCCAGGCGGAGGTCGGCCTGGGTGAGCTGGGCCCGTGGGCGGCGCGGGTGCCGGGGCTGCGGGCGGCCGCACCGGAGGAGTTGCCCGCGGGGTACGGGCACGGGCTGCGCGCCCGCACCCCGTTGCTGGACATGCCGGTCCATCTCGGCTATCTGCACCGGCGATTGGCCGCCGCCGGCGGCACGGTCACCGCCCGCACGGCCGGCTCCCTGGCGGAGGCGGGCCGCGCGGCGGCGACCGTCGTGAACTGCACCGGGCTCGGCGCCCGTGATCTGGTGCCCGACCCGGACGTGCACCCCGTGCGGGGGCAGATCGTCGTCGTCGACGCCCCGGGCGTGACCGAGTGGTTCGTGGCCGCCGCCCAGAACGCCGCCGACATCCTCTACGTACTCCCCCAGCCCTACGGTGTGGTGCTCGGTGGCACCGCCCTGGACCATGTCTGGGACCGTACGCCCACGCCCGTCACCGCCGAGGCGATCGTCGCCCGCTGTGCCCGGGTGTACCCCGCTCTCGCGCACGCGCCCGTCCTGGCGCACAAGGTGGGGCTGCGCCCGGCCCGGTCCCGGGTGCGGCTGGAGGCCGCCCGGCTGCCGGGCGGGGCGCGGCTGGTCCACAACTACGGTCACGGCGGGGCCGGGGTCACGGTCTCCTGGGGCTGCGCCCTGGCGGCGGCGGAGCTGGCCGAGGGCTGACCGTGCCGTTTGCTCCGCCGGTCCCCGGCCTACGGGCCGTCGTGCCGTTTACTCCGCCGGATCCCCGGCTGCCCGCCGTCTTGCCGCCTGCGGCGGCGGGCGCCCTGCGGGCGCGTCCTCAAACGCCGGACGGGCTTGGTTGTGCCACGCCTACGGCAAGTGGTCGAGGGCCGGGATGCCCAGGCCGCGCGCCGGGGCGACCGGCGTCGGCGGCCGGCCGTCGTGCGTCCCCGCCGTCGCCCGGGCGAAGGCCGCGTAGCCGCCGACGAGCGGGAGCCGGGCGGTGGTGCGGCGCAGGTCCACCGTCAGTCGCGGGGTGGTGGAGGCGGGTTGGAGCAGACCCCGGTCCGTGCCCGCGACGATCAGCGCCAAGCGGTGGCCCGCCGGGACGACATGGTCGCTCGCGGCCAGGTCGAGGGTGATGGTGTACGGCTTGCCGGGGGTCAGCGGGCGGCCCTGGGCGAGGTTCGCGTGATGCCCCAGGTCGGCCCAGCCCCGGCTGAAGACCGTGTGGCCGACCTGCGCCGTTTCGGCCTCCGTGCGCTTGTAACAGGCGCTGTCGCCCGCGCCGGTGCTGCCCCAGCAGGTGCGGTCGTCGAGGGTACGGATGCCCTCGCCGTAGGCCGCGTAGTCGCGGATGCCGGCCGGGCCGAGGTCGACGAGGACGGCCGAGAGGTGGGCGGAGGTGGTGGACGGGGTGACCGTGAGGCTCACCCGGGAGGAACCGGACAGCCGCAGATCACGGGTGAGCGGTTTCGTGACGAAGCCGGCCTTTTCGGGGGTGGCGGTGTCGATGCGGTCCGCCCAGTCGCGCTCGCTCTTCGCGGGGTCGTCGGTGAACACCTCGGTGGCGCCGCGCGGCGCGGGTGCGAGGCCGAGGGTGCCGACGCCCGGGGCGGTCCCGGGTGCGGGGCGCAGGGTGGTCGTGGCCGTGGCGCGGGGCGGCCAGACGCGGTCGGTGCGCCATTGGTCGGGGGCGTGTTCGATGTCGGCCATCGGCTCGCGCTCGACGCCGTTGTCGTAGCCGAGGAGGTAGTGGTCGAACCAGCGGTGCAGGGTGGAGACCCAGGCCTCGCGGCGGAAGTCGAACGGGTCGACGTGCCCGGTCTGGGAGAGCCAGAGCTTGCGTTCGACGCCGTTCTCGGCGAGGGCGTCCCACCACTGGCCGAAGTGCTTGGTGCGGACGTTGAGGTCCTGCATGCCGTGGACGGCGAGGACGCTGGCGCGGACCCGGTGCGCGTCGGGGACGTAGTCGCGCTCGCTCCACAGAGCGGTCCAGTCGCCGTTGCGCGGTGCGCCCTCGACGAGCCGGCGCTGTACGGACTGGCAGCGGCCGCGTGCCTCGGGGCTCTCGACGCGGTGCGCGAGCCCGTCGGGGCCGCTGCCGAAGAGCGCGGCACCCTTGGCGAAGTAGTAGTCGTACCAGGAGCTGATAGCCCCGATCGGGACGATCGTCTCCAGGCCCTCGACGCCGGTGGCGGCCACGCCGTTGGCGATCGTGCCGTCGTAGCTCTTGCCGATCATGCCGACGGCGCCGGTGGTCCAGTCGGCCGGGGCGGCGTCGGTGCCGGTGCGGGTGCGGTAGCCGTGCGCACGGCCGTTCAGCCAGTCGACGACGGCCTTGGCGGACTGGATGTCGGAGCGGCCGCCGACATCGGTACAGCCGTCGGAACGATTGGTTCCGGCGAGGTCGACGAGGGCGACGGCGTAGCCGCGCGGTACGAAGTAGTTGTCGTAGTACAGCGGGAAGCCGACGGGGGCGCCCTGCTCGTCGTAGGTCTTCTTCTGGCTCTCGTTGCCGCGTCCGCAGCAGGAGTAGTAGGGGCTGGCGTCCATGACGACCGGCACCCGGCGGCCGCGTTCGGCGGCTTCGCGGGGGCGGATGATGTCGACGGCGACCCGGTCGGTGCGGCCGTCCCCGTCGCCGTCGAGGGCGATGTCGACCCATACGGTCTCGCGCACGGCGCGGTCGTAGGAGTAGACGGGTCTGCTCTGCCCGCCCCGTGGTCCGCTGTCCGGGGCGGGCGCGGCGTGCGCGGCCGGCGGCAGCGGGACGAGTACGGCGACCAGGGCGGCCAGGGCCGCGACGACGAACGTTGTCACAGGTATGCGGGTGTCCCGCGCGCGTTTGGGCACGGCCGGACCGTAGCGTGAGTCAACTGCCGTACAGAAGGGGCGGGAGCACTCGGACCGGGACTCACGAGGTGGCCGGGATCGCACTGATGACAGCCGCGTGTCGATCACATGTCGGGATAAGCCATGGACATGGTGCCGTGCACAGTGAGTACATAGGGTGCGAGTGATTGATCGTTCTCCCGATCGTTCTCCCTTACGAGTTGGAGGATTCGTGCGTCACAGACTCATCGTTCCGAGTGCGGCCGCCGCCTGCCTGCTGCTGGCGATCCCGGCGTCGGCAGCCGACGCCACGCCGGGGGCACCGGGCGTCGGAGACTCCTACTATCCGGCCGCCGGCAACGGCGGGTACGACGTGTCCCACTACGACCTGCGGCTGAAGTACCAGCCGAAGACGGACAAGCTGGAGGGCACGGCGACGCTGATCGCCACCCCCACCCAGACGTTGTCCCGCTTCAACCTCGACTTCGCGCTCGATGTGAGCGAGGTGCTGGTCAATGGCAAGAAGGCGACGTTCGCCAAGTCCGGCTCCCACGAGGTGGAGGTCACCCCCGCCGCCCCGCTGGAGAAGGACAAGCAGATCAGCGTGGTCGTCCGCTACAGCGGCGTGCCGTCCCAGGTGAAGGTCGACGGATCCACGGCCTGGCTGCGCACGCCGGACGGCGCGGCCATCGCGGGCGAGCCGGAGGGCTCGATCTGGTGGTTCCCGAGCAACGACCACCCGACCGACAAGGCCACGTACGACATCTCCGTGTCGGTACCGGACGACGTCCAGGCGATCAGCAACGGCGTCCTGGCGTCGAAGAGTTCGAAGCTCGGATGGACGCGCTACAACTGGCGCGCCACCAAGCCGCAGGCCACGTATCTGACCACCCTCGCGGTCGGCAGGTTCGACATCACGACGGACACCACGACCAACGGTCTGCCGGTCGTGAACGCCTACAGCAAGGACCTGGGCGACAACGCGGCGTCGGCGAAGGCCAGCGTCGAGCGCACCACCGAGGTTCTCGACTGGGGCGGCAAGGTCTTCGGCCCGTACCCGTTCAACGCGGCCGGCGGCTATGTGCCGAACGTGCCGACGGGCTACGCGCTGGAGACCCAGACCCGTCCGTTCTACAGCCCCAAGGGCTTCGCGAACGGCGCGAACGTCTCGCTGGTCGTGCACGAGCTGGCGCACCAGTGGTTCGGTGACAGCGTCTCGGTGAAGAACTGGCGCGACATCTGGGTCAACGAGGGCTTCGCGACGTACTCGCAGTGGCTGTGGTCGGAGAAGGAGGGCGAGGGCACCGCCCAGGAGCTGGCCGACTACATCTACACCTCGATCCCGGCGGACAACGCCTTCTGGAAGGTCAAGCCGGGCGACCCGGGTGCGGAGAACCAGTTCCACACCGCCGTCTACAACCGTGGCGCGGTCGCCCTCCAGGCGCTGCGCAACACGGTGGGCGACAAGACGTTCTTCGCGATCCTCAAGGACTGGACGGCGGCGAACAAGTTCGGCAACGCCTCGGTCCAGGACTTCGTGAAGTTCGCGGAGAAGGCGTCGGGCAAGCCGCTCCAGAAACTCTTCGACACCTGGCTGTTCACCACGTCGAAGCCCTCGAAGGCGAGCGCGGCGAAGGCGGGCATCGGCAAGGCCGCCGCCACGGGCAAGGCGGGCAAGGGCGTGTCGGCCGACGGGTCCGGCAAGGTCGCCGAGCCCAAGTCGTGGAAGAAGATCCAGTCCGCGCAGAGCGCGCACAGGCACTGATCCCTCACTTCGTTGCCGCCCGGCGGCCCGGTACCCCGCGTGTGCGGGGTACCGGGCCGCCGTCGCGCTCACGGGGCGTACAACTCCTCGATCTCCGCGGCGTACTTCTCCCGTACGACCCGCCGCCGCAGCTTGAGCGAGGGCGTCAGCTCCCCCGTCGCCGGGCCCCACTCGCGGGTGAGCAGCCGGTACCGCTTGATCTGCTCGGTGCGGTTCAGCCGCGCGTTGGCCGCCGCCACGGCCCGGTCGATCTCCGCCCGCACAGCCGGGTGGTCCGCCAGGGCGTCCGGGGCGGCGTCGATGCCGTGCCGGGCGGCCCAGGGGCGGGTCAGCTCGGCATCGAGGACGAGCAGGGCGACGAGATAGGACCGCCCGTCGCCGTGGACGAACGCCTGGCCGACGAGCGGGTGTTCCTTGAGGGCGTTCTCGACGAGCGCGGGCGAGACGTTCTTGCCCGTCGAGGTCACGATGATCTCCTTCTTGCGGTCGACGACCCAGACGAAGCCGTCCTCGTCGATCCGCCCGATGTCACCGGTGGGAAACCAGCCCTCGGCGTTGGTCGCGCTCTCCACCGACCCGTCCGCCCGCAGATATCCGGCGCAGACGATCTCGCCGCGCACTTCGAGCTCGCCGTCGGCGGCCGTCCGCACCTCCACCCCGTCGAGCGGGCGGCCCACGGACCCGAGGCGGAAGTCGGCCGGCGCGTTCAGGGTCACCACGCCCGAGGTCTCGGTCAGCCCCCACCCGTCCATGATCACAATGCCGAACCCGGTCCAGAAGTCGACGACTTCCCGCGGCATCGGGGCGGTGGCGCTGCCGGCCCACATCAGCCTGTCCAGGCCCGCCAGGGCCAGCAACGGCACGAGCACCTGCTGCCGGGCCGCCTCGTACGCGGCCGCCAGCGCGGGCGGTGGCTCCTCGCCGCGGGCCCGGTGCGCCACGTGCGCGCGGGCCGTCTCGCCCGCGGCCTCGATCACCCGCCGCCGCTCCTCCGGCAGGGTCTCCAGCGCGGCCCGGACGGACGCGGTCAGCTTCTCCCACACCCGCGGCACCCCGAAGAACTCCGCCGGGCGCAGCTCGCGTGCCCGGGCCGCCACGGTGGCCGGGTCGTCACAGAGGTGGACGTGTGCGGCCCGCAGGACGGGGAGGTAGATGCCGAGCACCCGTTCCGCGATGTGCGCGAAGGGCAGATAGCACAGGTGCTCGACGTGCTCGGGGAGGTCGACGGCGCGGTCGATGCCGACGCAGTCGAGCAGCACGGCACGGTGGGTGATCACCACACCCTTGGGGTCGCCGGTGGTGCCCGAGGTGTAGACGACGGTCACCGGGTCGGCGGGGCGCACCTCCCGCCAGGCCTTGTCGAAGGCCGCGCCGTCGTGGGGTGCCGGCTGCCGCGCGGTGAGCGTCGCGTAGGGGGTGTGCCGTCCGGCCACCGCGGCGTCGACGACCAGGATCCTCTCCAGGGGAACCGTGGCGTCGTCGGTCAGCGGCTCCCAGCGGGCCAGCTCGCCCGCCCCTTCGAGCACGGCCAGCCGGGCCCGGCTGTGCCGGGCGATGTGGGCGATCTGCTCGGGCGAGGAGGTGCCGTAGACCGAGACGGGGACGGCGCCGAGGTGGACGAGGGCGAGGTCGCTGAGCCAGTGTTCGGGCCGGTTGCCCATCATCATCAGCACATGGTCACCGCGCGCGACGCCGAGCGCGGCGTAGCCCGCGGCGAGGCCCGCGACCTCGGCGCGGACCCGCGCCCAGCTGAGCGTGCGCGGTGCGGCGCCATCGGGGTCGCGCCAGGTCAGGGCGGGTAGTTCGGGGTATTCCTCGGCGTTGCGCAGCAGCAGCGCGGGGAGGGTGAGTTCGTCCGGTGCGGCGGGGAGTCGACGGCGCGGGGGCGTGGTCAATGCGGCCTCCAGGTGTTGGTGTCCGTGGGCCTTGGGCTGACGACCGGTCGAGAGGGAAGGTTTCACAGTGGTGGTGGCACAGCAATACTGTTGAACTCGATTGAGCCGGACGGACACCGCAACGGAGCCGACCGCAGCAGAGCCGGAAGAGAGAGCGAGGCGCCGCCGATGGCCACGGATTCCGGGGAACCCACCCTCACCGTCGACGAGTTGGCCGCCCGCGCGGGGGTCACCGTCCGGACGGTCCGTTTCTACAGCACCCGGGGGCTGCTGCCCCCGCCGGAGATCGGGCCGCGCCGGGTCGGACACTACGGCCCGGACCATCTGTCCCGGCTGGCGCTGATCGAGGAGTTGCAGCACCAGGGGCTGACGCTCGCCGCCATCGAACGCTATGTGCACCAGCTGCCGCCGGACCTCAGCGCGCACGACCTGGCCATCCACCGGGCCATGGTGGCGTCCTGGCTGCCGGACAAGGCGGAGGAGGCCACCCAGGCCCAGCTGGAGCGACGCGCCGGGCGGGCGCTGTCCGAGGAGGACATCGACCGGCTGACGGCGCTGAACGTCCTGGAGCGGATGGGCGAGCAGGAGGGTGCGAGCGGCGCCGGGGACGCGTTCCGGGTGGACCCGGGGCTGCTGCGGCTGGGGGTGCGGCTGCTGGACGTGCCGATCGCGCTGGAGACGATCCTCGCGGCCCGCACGGTGCTGCTGGAGCACGCCCGCTCCACGGCCCGGGAGCTGACGAGGCTCTTCGAGGGCGAGGTGGACACGGGGAACATCGAGGCGATGAAGTCGCTGTCGGCCCATATGCAGCCGCTGGTGGTGCAGGCCCTGGTGACGGCGTTCCAGCGGTCGCTGAAGCAGGAGCTGCGGGCGATGTACGCGGCCGGGGAGCCGTAGGCCTGGCCGGCCCGGCTTAGGGCGCGTCCTGCAGAACGTGCCGGTCTCCGCGCGGCGGCCGACTCCGGATGGCCGGATGTCGCCGCCGCGCGGCCGTTGCCGCCTACGGCGGCGAGCGCCCTGCGGGCGCGTCCTCAAACGCCGGACGGGCTGCTATCGGCTGGGCTCAGCCGCCAAGCCCGTCCGGCGATTGAGGACACCGCCGCGCAGCGGTGGTGCGCGCGCCCATGATCCGCCGGAACGGCCCTAGCGGAACGTGCCGCCCTGTTCCGCCTTCTCCACCAGCAGCGCGGGCGGCTCGAAGCGGTCGCCGTAGGCGGCCTGGAGCTCCCGGGCTCGGGCCACGAAGCCGGGCAGCCCGCCCTCGTAGCCGTTGATGAACTGGAGCACCCCGCCCGTCCAGCCGGGGAAGCCGATGCCCAGCAGGGAGCCGATGTTGGCGTCGGCGACGGAGGTCAGGACGTTCTCCTCCAGGCAGCGGACGGTGTCCAGCGCCTCGGAGAAGAGCATGCGGTCCTTCATGTCCGCGAAGGGCACGGGCGGGAGGGCCCCGTCCCGCCCGGTGTCCCGGCCGAAGTGCTCGCGCAGGCCCGGCCACAGACCGGTCCGCTTGCCGTCGGCGTAGTCGTAGAAGCCTGCGCCGCCGGAGCGGCCCGTGCGGCCGAACTCGTCCACCATCCGGTCGATGACGGCGTCGGCGGGGTGCGGTGCCCAGGTGCCGCCGGCGGCCTCGACCGCGCGCCGCGTCTCGTCGCGGATCCGGCGCGGCAGGGTGAGGGTCAGCTCGTCCATCAGGGAGAGCACCTTGGCGGGGTAGCCGGCCTGGGCGGCGGCCTGTTCGACGGAGGCGGGGTCGACGCCTTCGCCGATCATGGCCACGCCCTCGTTGATGAACCGGCCGATGACGCGTGAGGTGAAGAAGCCGCGCGAGTCGTTGACCACGATGGGCGTCTTGCGGATCTGCCGGACGAGGTCGAAGGCGCGGGCGAGGGCCTCGTCGCCGGTCCGCGCTCCCTTGATGATCTCCACCAGCGGCATCTTGTCGACGGGCGAGAAGAAGTGCAGGCCCACGAAGTCCGCCGGGCGCTCCACGCCTTCGGCCAGGACGGTGATGGGCAGGGTGGAGGTGTTGGAGCACAGCAGCGCGTCGGGCTCGACGATGTGCTGGATCTCCTGGAACACCTTGTGCTTGAGGGCCGGGTCCTCGAAGACCGCCTCGATGACGGCGTCACAGCCGGCGAGGTCCTGCGGGTCGGCGGTGGGGGTGATCCGGGCGAGCAGTTCGTCGCGCTTCGCCTCGGTGGTGCGGCCGCGGGAGAGCGCCTTGGCGAGCAGGCCCTCGGAGTAGGCCTTGCCCTTGGCCGCGGCCTCGGCCGTGACGTCCTTGAGGACCACCTCGATGCCGGCCCGGGCGCAGGAGTACGCGATGCCCGCGCCCATCATGCCGGCGCCGAGGACGGCGACCTTGCGGACCGTGCGGGGGGCGGTGCCCTGCGGGCGGCTGCGGCCCGCGTTGACGGCCTGGAGGTCGAAGAAGAAGGCCTGGATCATGTTCTTGGAGATCTGCCCGGTGACCAGCTCCGTGAAGTAGCGGGCCTCGATGACCTGGGCGGTCTCGAAGTCGACCTGGGAGCCCTCGACGGCGGCGGCCAGGATGTTGCGCGGGGCGGGGTAGGGGGCGCCCGCGAGCTGCTTCTTCAGGCTCGCCGGGAAGGCGGGCAGGTCGGCCGCGAAGCGGGGGTTGGACGGGGTACCGCCGGGGATCCTGTACCCCTTGACGTCCCAGGGCTGCCGGGACTCGGGGTGGGCGGCGACGAAGGCGCGGGCCTTGGCGAGCAGTTCGTCGCCGGTGGCCGCGGTCTCGTGGATCAGGCCCGCCTCCAGGGCGCGGCGCGGGTCGTACTGCTTGCCCTGGAGGAGGACCTTCAGCAGCGCGTCGGTGATGCCGAGCAGCCGGACCGTGCGGGTGACGCCACCGCCCGCCGGGAGCAGGCCGAGGGTGACCTCGGGCAGGCCGATCTTGGTGCCGGGGGCGTCGAGCGCGACGCGGTGGTGGCAGGCGAGGGCGATCTCGTAGCCGCCGCCGAGGGCGGCGCCGTTGATCGCGGCGACGACGGGCACTCCGAGGGTCTCGATGCGGCGCAGGTCGCGCTTGATGGCCATGCCCGCGTCGAAGGCCTGCTGGGCCTCGGCGGGCCCGATCCTGATCATGTCCTTGAGGTCGCCGCCCGCGAAGAAGGTCTTCTTCGCGGAGGTGACGATGACGCCGGTCACCGAGGCGCGCTCGGCCTCCAGGCGGTCGGCGACCGCCTGGAGGGACGTCCGGAACGCGTCGTTCATGGTGTTGGCCGACTGGTTCGGGTCGTCCAGGACGAGGGTGACGACGCCGTCGCCGCTCTGCTCCCAGCGGATGGTGGTGCTCTCGCTCATGTCGAAGTCTCCAGGGTGTTCCGGTAGCGGTGCGCCGGGCGCTGAGCCTGTCCGGGGGGTCTGCGCGGGATGGTGCTGGTCCTGTGCGGGCCGTACGAGGTTGTGGCTGGACTCGGCCGCCGAGCTCGTCGGGCGTTCGAGGCCACGGCACAGCAGCCCGTCCGGCGCTCGAGGACGCGCCCGCAGGGCGCTCGCCGCCGCAGGCGGCACGGACAGGCCACGGCCGGCGGGCTAGAGGCGCTCGACGACGGTCGCGCTGCCCATGCCGCCGCCGACGCAGAGGGTGATCAGGCCGTAGCGCTTGTCCTGGCGCTCCAGTTCGTCGACGACGGTGCCGAGCAGCATCGCGCCGGTCGCGCCGAGGGGGTGGCCGAGGGCGATGGCACCGCCGTTGACGTTGATCTTCTCCAGGCCGATGCCCATGTCGTGGGCGAAGCGCAGCACCACGGCGGCGAACGCCTCGTTGATCTCGATCAGATCGATGTCGTCGATGGTCAGGCCCGCCTTGGCGAGGGCCTTGCGGGTGGCGAGGGCGGGGCCGGTAAGCATAATGGTGGGGTCGGCGCCGGAGACGGCCGCGGAGACAATACGGGCGCGGGGCGCCATGCCGTAGCGCTCGCCGACCTCGCGGTTGCCGATGGCGACGAGGGCCGCGCCGTCCACGATGCCGGAGGAGTTGCCCGCGTGGTGGACGTGATCGATCTTCTCCACCCAGTGGTACTTCTGGAGCGCCACCGCGTCGAAGCCGCCCGCCTCGCCGATGCCCGCGAAGGAGGGCTTCAGGGCGCTCAGGGAGTCGGCGGTGGTGCCGGGGCGCAGGTGTTCGTCCCGGTCGAGGACGATCAGGCCGTTGCGGTCCCGTACGGGCACGACGGAGCGGTCGAAGCGGCCGGCCTTCCACGCCTCGGCGGCGCGCTCCTGGGAGCGGGCGGCGAAGGTGTCGACGTCGCGGCGGGTGAAGCCGCCGAGGGTGGCGATGAGGTCGGCGCCGATGCCCTGGGGAACGAAGTTGACGTCGAAGTTCGTCATGGGGTCCGCGAACCAGGCGCCCCCGTCGGAGGCCATGGGGACGCGGGACATCGACTCGACGCCGCCCGCGAGGACCAGGTCCTCCCAGCCGGAGCGCACCTTGGCGGCGGCGAGGTTGACGGCCTCCAGGCCCGAGGCACAGAAGCGGTTCTCCTGGACGCCGGCGACGGTGTCGGGGAGCCCGGCGGCGATGGCCGCGATCTTGGCGATGTCGGAGCCCTGGTCGCCGACGGGGCTGACGACGCCGAGCACGATGTCGTCGATGGCGGCCGGGTCCAGCTCCGGGAAACGACGGCGCATCTCGTGGATCAGGCCGACGACGAGATCGATCGGCTTGGTGCCGTGCAGCGACCCATTGGCCTTGCCGCGGCCGCGCGGGGTGCGGATCGCGTCGTACACAAACGCTTCGGTGCTCAAGGTCGGCAGCCTTTCGGGAAAAAGGGGAGATCGGGGACCCCTGTATCGGGGGAGAGCTGTGGGGCGCGCGGGCGGATCAGGAGAGCAGGGACCGGCCGATGATCTCCTTCATGATCTCGGTGGTCCCGCCGTAGATCGTCTGGATCCGGCCGTCGGTGAACGCCTTGGCGACCCGGTACTCGGTCATATAGCCATACCCCCCGTGCAGTTGCAGACAGCGGTCGGCGACCCGCTTCTGCAGCTCGGTCGCCCACCATTTGGCCATCGAGGCGTGCACGGCATCAAGTGCGCCCCGGGCGTGGTCCTCGATGCAGCGGTCCAGGAACGTGCGGGTGACGGCGCACTCGGTGGCCATCTCGGCGATCTCGAAGCGGATGTGCTGGAGCTTGGCCAGCGGACGGCCGAACGCCTCGCGCTCCTTGACGTACGCGGTGGTGATCTCCAGCAGGTGCTCGGCCGCCGCGATGCCGGCGACGGCGATGTTCATCCGCTCCTGGGCCAGATTGGTCATCAGGTGCCCGAACGCGCCGTGCAGCTCCCCGAGGAGGTTCTCCTTGGGGACGCGGACGTCGTGGAAGAACAGCTCGGCGGTGTCCTGGGCCTTCTGGCCGATCTTGTCGAGGTTGCGGCCGCGCTCGAAGCCCTCGGCCCCCCGCTCGACCACGAACAGGCTGAGGCCCTTGGCCCCGCCATCGGGCGTGGTCTTCGCGACGACGATGACGAGGTCGGCGAGGATGCCGTTGGAGATGAAGGTCTTGGAGCCGTTCAGCACCCAGTGGTCGCCCCGGTCCTCGGCGGCGGTGCGGATGCCCTGGAGGTCGGAGCCGGCCCCCGGCTCGGTCATGGCGATGGCCGTGACGGTCTCGCCCGTGCAGAAGCCGGGCAGCCAGCGGCGCTTCTGCTCGTCCGTGGCGAGCGAGGTCAGATACGGGCCGATGATGTCGTTGTGCAGCCCGATCGCCAGTCCCGAGACGCCGGCCCGGGTGAACTCCTCGGTGAGCACGGCGCTGTAGCGGAAGTCGGGCTCTCCCCCGCCGCCGTACTCCTCGGGCACCGCGAGGCCGAGCAGTCCCTGCCGCCCGGCCGCGAGCCAGGCGTCGCGGGAGACGACGCCATCCTCCTCCCACCGCGCGTAGTGCGGCGTCACCTCCTTGGCGAGGAACCTCCGCACGGTCTCGCGGAACGCCTCGTGGTCGGCGGTGAAGATCCGGCGCTGCATCGTCACGGGCCCTCCTGGGGCTTCTCGAGGCCGCGGACGCCCCAGTCGCGGGCGACCTCGGCGGTATCGGCGCCGGGCCGCGCGGGCGGCCTGCGGACGGAGCCGGGGGTGGCGGAGAAGCGCGGGGCGGGGGCCGGCTGAACGAGGCCGGCGTGCTCGACGAAGGTGCCGCGCGCGGCGAGGTGCGGATGCCCGGGGGCTTCGCGCAGCGACAGCACCGGCGCGACACAGGCGTCCGAGTCCTCGAAGACGGACGTCCACTCGGCGCGGGTGCGCTGCCGGAACCGGTCGGCGACGGCGGTGCGCAGCTCGCCCCAGCGGGCGAGGTCGTCGCGGGCGGGCGCGGTCTCCTCGACGCCGAGCAGGCGGATGAACTCGGCGTAGAAGCGGGGCTCCAGCGCCCCGACCGCCATGTGACCGCCGTCGGCCGTCTCGTACGTGCCGTAGAAGGGCGCGCCCCCGTCGAGGAGGTTGACCCCCCGCCGGTCCTGCCAGCCACCGGCCGCCAGCATGCCGTGGATCATGGCGGTGAGGTGAGCGGTGCCGTCGACGATGGCGGCGTCGACGACCTGTCCGGTGCCGGTGGTCCGGGCGTGCTGGAGGGCGGCGAGGACGCCGATGACGAGGTAGAGGGAGCCGCCCGCGTAGTCGCCGAGGAGGTTGGCGGGCGGGTACGGCGGGCCGTCGGCCGGGCCGGTCATGCCCAGGGCGCCGGTGACGGCGATGTAGCCGATGTCGTGCCCGGCGGTGTGCGCGAGCGGGCCCTCCTGGCCCCAGCCGGTCATCCGTCCGTAGACGAGCCGGGGATTGCGGGCGAGGCAGGTGTCGGGGCCGACACCGAGCCGCTCGGCGACGCCGGGGCGGTAGCCCTCCAGCAGCACGTCGGCCCGTTCGACGAGGTCGAGCACGGTGGCCGGGCCGTGCCCGTCCTTGAGGTCGACGACGACGGAGCGTTTGTTGCGGTTGGCGAGGTCGTGGTCGGGGTCGATGGCGAGCCCCGGACCGCCGGGGCGGTCGACGCGGACGACGTCGGCACCGAGGTCGGCGAGGAGCATGGCCGCGAACGGGCCCGGCCCGATGCCCGCGAGCTCGACGACGCGCACCCCGGTGAGCGGGCCGTTCCCTGACGCTGTCATCCAGACCCCAGTCCTGTGACGACCACTTGTGACACAACTGCTGTAACACTCGCGATGTTAAGAACGTGTTCCACTTTCCACAAGCCCCCGGGAGTGTTCCGTGGACGGCAAAATCCCGCTGCCGCCGCGGCACTTGGCCACGGCGTCGGCGGGATCGGGCGGGGGGCGGGGGTGGGGGGCTCAGCCCGTATCGAGCCGGTCGACCAGCCTCTTGGGGGCGATGGTCCGGTAGCTCTCCTCGACCCAGTCGCAGAGCAGGTCGACCGGCGTCCCGCCGGTCAGCGGCACGGACACCCAGCCCGACCGCCCGAGCCCGTACCCGCTGGGCGCGGCTCCGGGTACGGCGAGGGCGTGCCCGTGGGTTTCCTCGTCCTTGAGCTTGACGCCGATGCCGGGGCTCTCGGTGTTCCCCTCGGCCCCCAGGAAGACGAAGATCTTCTTGTTGACCTTGATGACGGCGTCGTCCTCCCACGGGAACTCCTCGACGGCTCCGGGAAGTCCGAGCGCGAAGTCGCGGACCTTCGCCCGTGCGGTGAGGGGGGCTGGGGATGCCGGCATGGGGTCCTCCGGTCGGGGCTGCTCCTACGTGACACGGCACGCGCCGCTGTCCGTCACACGCTAGTGCGCGGGCGGCGGCGCGGCACGTCGCGTCGCGTCGCGTCAGTAGCGCTTTCGGTGGTGCGTGTAGGTCCACCAGTCGGGGGCGTCGCTGTGGCGCTGGTCGGGGAGGACCCGGTCGAGGAACAGCGCGTCCAGCGGCGCGACCACCGCGCGCAGTTCCCGCGCGGCGCGTGGCGGAAGAGCGTGAAGGGCTTCCTCCAGGAGGATGCGCGCCTCGCGGCTCGTGGAGCAGCAGGGGTGGTCCGGGTCGTCGTTCCAGTCCCCTTCGGAGGCGTGACGTCGCATTCCGTGGACGGTCCGGGACCAGGAAGTGACGGCGTCGGCGAGGCCGCCGGGGCGGTCGTGGACGTTTTCATAGTCGGCCGTCTGCCGCTGGGCGGGGGCGGAGAGCCCGGGGACGACGCGACCGGGGCGGTCGTGACTGCGCGGCCTTCTGGGCAGCCCGGGACGGATCCGGGGGGGGCTTACGCGGCATGGGACTTTCGGTGAGTGATCACGTCGATGACGGTAGCGCGCGGGCCGGCGGGCGCCCAGCGAATTAACGCCGGGGAGGCGCCGGGGGCGTCGCGCTCACAGGAGGCCGCCCTCCTCCAGGTAGCGGCGTACGGACCGCACAGCGGAGTCGGGCAGCGGGGTCTGGGGGACGGCGGTGGCCGGGCAGTCGATGACGCCGAGCAGATGGAGGGCGGCCTTGAAGCCGCCGAGGGCGGAGGAGCTGCCGCCCATGACCGCCGGGTCGCCCGTCTCGGCGAGCGCGAACAACGCGGCCAGCCGGTCCTGTTCGGCGGCCGCTTCGGCCCAGCGGCCCGCGCGCGCGTGCCCGTACAGCCGTACGTAGCCGGCCGGGTCGACGTTGCCGAGCCCGGGGACGACGCCGTGGGCGCCCGCCAGCAGGGCGGCGTCGACGGTGAGTTCGGAGCCGGTCAGCACGGAGAAACCATCGGCGAGGCCACGGCCGCGCAGGGCGACCAGCAGCCGGCGCAGCGCTCCGCCGTCGCCGCTGCTGTCCTTGAGCCCGGCCAGGGTGCCGTCCTCGGCGAGCGCGAGGACGGTGGCGGCGGCGAGCTTGGTGTGGACGGCGGACGGGATGTCGTAGGCGAGGAGCGGCAGGTCCACCCCGTCGCGGATTCGGCGGAAGTGGGTGGCGGCCTCGGCCGGGTGGGGGTGCGAGTAGAAGGGCACGGTGGCGACGAGCCCGTCCGCGCCGAGCGCGGCGGCGGCGCGGGCCTGGTCGAGCACGCGGGCGGTGGTCATGTCGATGACCCCGGCCAGCACGGGGACCCGGCCGGCGACGGCGTCGACGGCGGCCCGCAGCGCGGTACGGCGCTGGGCGTCACTCAGGTAGGCGGTCTCCCCGCTGGAACCGAGGACGAAGACGGCGGTGGCGCCCGCGCTGAGGACGTGTTCGACGAGGGTGGCGAGGGAGCGGGTGTCGATGTCGCCCGATGGGGTGAGCGGCGTGCACAGCGGAGGGACGACACCGGAAAGGGGACTGGGCAGACGCATCGCGGAACCTGCCTTTGACGGGACTTCGACGGGACTTCGACGGGAGGGGAACGGGCGAGCGATCCGGACACGGCGGATCCGCTTCCGCGCCTGCGGCCGAATCTGTCCCAGCGGCCGGGAGGTGTCAAGACGGCGGGGCGGCCTCCCGACCGGGGGAGGGGATCCCACGCCGGGGAAGCCGTTGGGCTGCCGCCCGTAGCCGCACCCGCCACGCCCCCCGGGCCGACGACCGAAGCCGAACGCCCGCGCGCGGCGCCGCCCGCGCCCCCGACGAGACGGCCGAGCCCGCCCCCGCGGTGCGCGGGCCGGCGCGGGTTTCGCGGATCCGGCGGGCGCGCGCACGCGCACACGCGTCGCCGTCAGACGCCCGTACTCCGCCCCGGCTCCCCCACTCCCGACAGCGCCCTTCGGCAGAGGGAATCCGCCGCGCGGGTGGTTTCGGGGAGGCGGAAGTCGCGGGCCAGGCGCAGGGCGTGGGCGCAGGCGTGGTCGAGGCTCACCCGGTGGCCGACGGAGACGAAGACGGGCTTGACGCCGTCCTGGGTGCGCAGGGCGCGGCCGACCTCCTCGTCACCGTCCAGGAGCGCGGACGTGTCGCCGCGGCGCGGGCCGGGTGGGGCGTAGGTGAAGGTGAAGGGGTTCTTCGCGACGCCGATCGTGGGCAGGCCGGTGAGGACGCCCAAGTGGGCCGCGAGGCCGAAGCGGCGGGGGTGGGCGAGCCCGTAGCCGTCGCAGACGACCAGGCCGGGGGTGACGGTGAGCCGGTCGAGGGCCGCGAGCACGGTGGGGATCTCGCGGAAGGCCAGCAGGCCCGGCACGTAGGGGAAGGCCACGCGGCCGACCGCCGTGGCCTCCTCGACGACATCGAGCGTCTGCGCGTCGAGCGCGACGGCCGCCGCCGCGACGACGTCCCGTTCGTCGTCGTAGGCCACGTCCACACCGACGGCCACCAGCGGCTCCCCGGGCGGCGGCCCCGCCTCGTCCGTCACGACCCGGCCGCGCAACTCGTCCTGGACGGCGAGCGCTTCCGCCTCCGTCGTCGGCCAGTCGCCCGGCGGGTTCTCGCGGCCGTCGTGGTCAAGATGCGCAGTGGTCATAGTGCGGCTCACGTTAATCGAGGGGTGGGCGCGCCGGGCTTCCGGGGCGGGCCCCGGACGCCACGGGCGCGTAGCCTGTTGATCATGTTTGTACTGGAGCTGACCTACATCGCCCCCGTCGAGCGCGTCGAGGCCGCCCTCGCCGAGCACATCGCCTGGCTGGACGCGCACTACGCGTCCGGTGTCTTCATCGCCTCCGGCCGCAAGGTGCCGCGCGACGGCGGAGTCATCATCGCCCTCGGTGACGACCGGTCGAAGATCGAGGAGATCGTGGAGAGCGACCCGTTCACCGTGGCGGGGGTGTGCGAGTACTCGGTCACGGAGTTCATCGCGACGAAGACCGCCCCGCCGCTGGAGTCCTACCGGCAGGAACTGCCTTCCTGAGCCCCGCCGGTCCCGGTCACCGGCCCGGCCGGGCGAGGCGGGCGACCCGCCCCTTCTCCCCCGCCGCCCAGCAGCCGCGGTCCGGTGCGCAGTCGACCGTGTCGTACGAGCCGGAATCGAAGGCGCGCCAGGTGCGGCCCGCGTCCGTGCTGAACTCGCTGCCGGTGGGTCCGACGGCGAGGGCGGCGGACCGGCTGTGCGGCAGCCAGGCCACGCCGGAGCGATAGGCGGCCGGTGGCCGGCCCGAAGGTGCCCAGGTCGTGCCGCCGTCGCCACTGACGGCCGCGGCGCGGGCCGACGGCTGCCCGGCGCGGTAGTCGCCGCCGACGGCCAGCCCGTGCGCGCGGTCGCGGAAGGCGAGCCCGAAGACACCGCGCGCGGGGTCGCCGGCCGGCAGGGGCGTGTCGGTGACCGTCCAGGTGCGGCCGCGGTCGGCCGAGTGGAAGACGCGGGACGTCGCGCCGCCGCCGGTGGCGAACCACGCGTGGGTTCCGGCGCGCGCGTCCGCGCCGACCACGCACTGGCCGCTCGCGGCGAACGCCGCCTCGCCGGGCAGGGCGGCGGGCATGCCGGCCGAGGGCAGCACCCGCCAGCGGCGCCCGCCGTCGTCGGTCGCGAGGATCCGGAACTTCCCGTCCACGGGGTCGCCGAGCGCGATGCCGCGGCGGGTGTCGAAGAACGTGAGGCAGTCGTAGAAGGCCTTCGGGTCGGTGTTCCGGAAGCTCTCCGTCCAGGTGGTGCCGCCGTCGTCCGTGCGGAAGACGCGCGAGGCCTCGCCCTCGCCGATCGCCAGGACGACCGCGCGGCGCCCGTCGAAGGCCTCCACGTCCCGGAATTCCAGCCCGCCCGCGCCGGGCGGTGAGACATCGCGCCAGCGGCGTCCCCCGTCGCGGGTGAGCAGCACGGTCCCCTTGGTGCCCGCCACCCACGCGGTGCTGCGGCTCACGGCCGCGAGCCCGCGGAACCGTGCGTCGGATCCGCTGGTCCTCGTCTCCCACGCCGGCTGCCGCGGGCCACCGTCGCCTTGCGCGGCGGGTGCGGCGCCCCGGGCGGGCGCGGTGCCCACGACGGCGAGCGCCACCCCACAGATCCCGGCGAGTAATCCTCTTGTCGTCTTCCCCATCCGTCTCATGGGGCGGGAAGCTAGCCGACCGGCGGCGGCCCGTCGATGGTGCCGTTACCGGAGGCGGGGCCGTTACCGAAGGAAACAGTACAAGTTTCATCCTTTTGACCGATCGAGTGTGGCTGTACGGGTGATCCGGGGCCCGGCGGGCGCGCCTAGCGTGAAACGCATGACCCCCCTCCCCCTGCCGTCCTCCTTCGGCACTCCCCCCGGGCTCCCGCGTCGACGGCACCGATGGCCGGCGGCCGCGCTGTGCGGCCTGTGGCTGATCGAGGGCTGGTGGCTGAGCCGGGCGGCCGCGGACCAGCCGGGCGGGGGTCACGCGCACCTGGTGGTGTGGGTCGCGGGGCTGCTGGTCGCCCTGTGTGTGCTGCCGTGGGCCGGACTCCCCGTACGGGCCCTGGCGGCCGCCGGGGTGTCGTGGTCCGCGACCGGCTGTCTGCTGGCCTTCGGGGTGCACGTGCCGGTCTGGGGGGTCGCCGAGAGCGTGGCGCTGCTGACGCTGCTGGCACTCGTCGCCTGGCGCGTTCCGGTACGGGCCGCGCTGCCGCTGGGCGTCGCGCTGGCCGCCGGTGTGCTCGCCGCACCCGTGCGGGACGCGAACGCGATCGGCGCCGCCGTCGTCGCCTACGCCCTCGTCGTGGCCGGGGTCGCCGCGCTGGGCCTGTGTCTGCGCTACCGGGACACCGAGCGCGCCAAGGCGGTGGCCGCCGCGCGCGACGCCGAACGGCTGGAGCTGGCGGGCGAGTTGCACGACTTCGTCTCCCATCACGTCGCCGCGATGACCCTGCTGGCGCGCGCCACCGGCTCACTGGCGAAGGACGAGCGGGTCGCCGCGTCCCTGCGGGACATCGAGGAGGCCGGTGACGAGGCGATGACGTCGGCCCGGCGGCTGCTGCGCGTCCTGCATCAGGACCAGCCCCAGCGCGAGCCGCTGCCGGGGGTGGGCGGGCTCACGGACCTGGTCGACGGCTTCCACCGGACGCATCCGGGCGCCCCGCGGGTCACCCTGCACGTCGACCCCTGTTTCGACGCGGGCCTCGCCCCCGAACTGGCGGCGTCCGTGCACCGCATCGTCGGCGAGGCCCTGGCCAACGTGGCCCGGCACAGCCCCGGCGCCTCGGCCGTCCGCGTCACCCTCCGCCGGGCCGGCCACCGCCTCTTCGTGTCCGTGCACGACGACGGCGCCGCGCCGGGACGGCAGCCGCACCGCGCGCCCGAGGACAGCGGCGGCCTCGGCCTCGTCGGCCTCACCGAGCGGGCCGACGCGATCGGCGGCACGTTGACGGCGGGGCCGGTTCCGGGGGGTGGCTGGGAGGTCCTGGCGGCGCTGCCTGTCCGCCCGTAGGGCGGTTCGTCCTGCGGACTGCGGGCCGCCTTGCCGCCTGCGGGCCGTCTTGCCGCCTGCGGCGGCGGGCGCCCTGCGGGCGCGTCCTCAAACGCCGGACGGGCTTGGCGGCTGAGCTCAGCCGAATGAAGCCCGTCCGGCGATTGAGGACACCGCCGCGCAGCGGAGGTGTACCCGGCAGGGCCCGCACAGATGGCTCAGCCGTACCAGCAGATCGTCCAGCGCCCGGCGCCCCACTCCAGGCAGTGGCGGGTGGGCGAGGGCGACGGGTTCGGTGCCCGGGTGGGGCTCGGGATCGGCGGCGGGGTGGTCGACGGGACGACCGTCGGGGTCGGGGCGGGGGTCGGGGGCCGGGTGGGGGCCGCGGCCGTGGGCGCGGACGTGGGTGCGGACGTGGCCGTGGGGGACGGACCGGGCGGCCGGACGACCGGGGGCGCCGTCGGTGCGACCGTGCGCGGGGCAGCCGTGGCGGAGGGCGCGGGCACCCCCGGCGTCTGCCGTCCCGTCGCCCCGGGAGCCGATGAGGCAGGCCCTTCCGTCGGCCCCGCCGGCGCCGCCCCTTCCGGGCCCGTAGCCTCCGGGGAACCCGCAGGCCCCGGCGAACCGGTACGCGCCGGCGCCGTCACGCCCGGGGCTGCGGCCTCCTGCCGTGGCCCGGATCCGGTCCCGGCGGCCAGCGCGATACCCGCGGCGACCGCGCCCGCCACCGCCAGCACGCCCACACCGGTCACGCCCGCCGCGACGGGACCGGCCTGTCCCGTCCCGCCACGCAGCAACTGCCCCACGGACTTCAGCGCGCCCGACCCCGAACCGCCCGAACCGCCCTGCGCCGCACCGGCCGCACCCGCCGCACCCGCCACCGGGAGCAGGAACTTCCCCGCGCCCCCGGCGAACAGCACCAGCAGCGCCGGGCCGACGAGGGCGGGCAGCCGGTGGTTGGCCCGGGTCAGCAGGGCCAACCGGGCCCGGCAGTCGGGGCAATCGGCGACGTGCGCGTCGAGCCCGTCGGACTGCCGGGCCGGGGCCACGCCCCGGACACACGCCGGCATGCGCTCCCAGTGCTTCCCGCACGCCGCCCGTTCCGGGGTGCCCGGCAGAGTGCGCAGGAACGCCTGGCGCATACCCTCGCGGGCCCGGTGCAGCAGGACGGCCGTGGCGCCGCGCCCGGCGCCGATGCGCCGGCCGACCGTCTCCAGCGGCTGGCCTTCGGCCTCCGCCAGCCAGAGCGCGGTGACCCAGCGGCGGGGCAGCTGTCCGAGGACCTTCGCGAGCAGTTCGACGTAGGCGACGCGCTGGAAGGGGTCGGCGCCGGCCGTGGCCGGGACGTCCGGCCAGGCGGGCCCGTCCACCGGGTCCTGCGGGATCTCACGCGTCGCCCGTCCCACGGTGGTGGCGAGGTTCTTCACGGTGGTGGTGAGGTAGGCGGACACATTGTCGATGTCGTGCCCGTCCCGCAGCCGGCGCCAGACCCGGAAGTGGGCCTCGGCCACGAGGTCCTCGGCGGCCCAGGAGTCGGCGGTGAGGGTGCGCGCGTACGCCACGAGCCGTGGGTGTTCGCGCTCGTAGAGCCGCGTGTAGTCGGCCGCTCCCGGCGCTGTCGAACGGTCGGTCATCGTGGTGCGTACTCCTGTCGGGGCCTCGCCGCGGGCGGGCGGCTTCTCTGCAGGTCCGCCCGCCCTTGGAGGCATTACCTAGAGTTCGCAAGCGTAGATGGCAAATGTCTGCCCCATCCAAGGGCAGTGACGCAGCTCACGCTCGATTCATGTGCACGAGGGCGATCGATATCCCGTCTCTCCAGCCGAAGAGGCAAGGACCCGCACCACCCGGAATCAAGCGCAAGGGAGCAGGCGTTGTCCACTCTCATCGACCAGGCCGTCCAGGCCCGGCTCATCGTCTCGGCCCCGCCGGCCCGCGCCGTTCCCGCGCGGCTGCGCTACGAGCGCTCCGATCCCTTCGCCGTGCACATCGCGTTCCCGCCCGCCGCCTCCCTCGACGGCGCGGAGGTCGAGTGGACCTTCGCCCGCGAGCTGCTGGCGACGGGCCTCAACACCTCGACGGGCTGCGGGGACGTCCAGGTGTGGCCGTGCGGGACGGACCGTACGGTGCTGGAGTTCCACGCGCGGGAGGGGGTGGCCATGGTCCAGCTCGACACCGCCGAACTCCGCCTCTTCCTGGGGCGTTCCTACGAGCTGGTGCCCGCGGGCACCGAGGCGGGTCACCTCGACGTGGACAGTGACCTCGCCGCGCTGCTGCGGGAGGCCTGACCGGGCGGCCCCGGCGGCGCCCACGGGACGTACGCGATCCAGCCGGTGCCCGGCAGCGGCCGGGGCAGCCAGTCGCGGGCGTAGGACGGCAGATGACCGTCGCGGGGATCGAAGAGGACGGCCGTCGGCTCGCGACCCGAGGTGCGGACGATGTCGGCGGCGGTGGTCGAGCGGTTGTTGCCCGCGGTCTGGGCGGACACGCACCCCGCCGCGTAGGCGATGGGCTGGGCGCGCGGCCCGGTCACGAGGCAGGGCGGCTCGATGCCGAGGCGGCGCAGCGCCTCGGCCGCGCGACGGTAACGGACGGCGGTGTCACGGGCGTCGGCCGTGTTCACCCTCAACTCCTCCAGTTGCACCGAGAGATGGGCGACGAGGACCACGCCCAGCACGGCGGCCACGGCGTACCGCCGCCCGGTGGTGCGCATTGAGCGCACGGCCCGGGTGGCGAGACCGGCCACGGGCAGGGCGAGCAGCGCGTAGGCGGGGAGCAGGAAGCGGGGAGCGGAGTAGTCGAGGAGCAGCAGATACGGCAGGGCGAGGCCGAGCGCGCAGGCGACGGGCAGCAGGGTGACCGCCGCCCCCTCCTCCGCGCGCCGGCGGGCCCACAGCGCGAGGGCGCAGGCGGTGGCGACGACGGCGGGGAGCAGCAACCACCACAACGAGTGGCTGAGCGACGGCCCCTCGATCCGGCAGGGCCTGCACAGCTGCGGGCCGTTGAGGGCGCGGTAGGCGGCCCGGAACCCGGCGCCGAGGTGCGCGCCCATGCCCCCTTCGGTGTCGCTGGACAGTTCCAGCCGGTGCGCGATGCCGCCGAAGCGCACGTACGCCTCGACGGCCCACTGGGCACCGCCGAGCGCGAGCCCGCCGAGGACGGCGGCCACGGTGCCCGGTCGGCGCCAGGCCCGTACGGCCGCGCAGCCGGCCAGCAGGGGCAGGGCCAGCCAGACCCCGTCGTGGGCCCGGAAGAGGGTGGCGGCGGCGAGGGTGATGACGACACCGGCCAGGGCGGTGCCCCGGTCGGTGACGTCGTGGTGGGCGCGCAGGAACCAACCGACGGCGGCGACGGCCGCGAGCGCGACCCAGAGGTTCGGCATGACCTCCGGGCCGCTGAGCACGGTGATCCACAGTCCGGCGAGGAGCAGCGCCGCGAGCGCCGGCCGCCCCCGTCCGAGCAGCGGCTCCCACACCTTGAACGCCGCGTACAGGGCGGCCGAGGAGAGGAGCACCAGCACCAGGCGCAGGGCGAGGGTGGAGGAGGTGAAAACGAGGACGGGCGCGACGAGGAAGCTGACGCCGCGTGAGCGCGGGGCGCTGAAGTAGGCGGCCGGGTTGTGGGGGTCGACCTGTGAGAGGTAGACACTTTCGTCCCAGCCGAGCTCCATGTGCGCCACGGCGAAGCACAGTTGCAGCACCGCGTAGCCGAGCGCGACGGCCGCGAGACGCGGATCGCGGCGGACCGGCCGGGTGGGTGCGGGCTCGGTGACGCGCTCGGTGGTGGCCATGGTCCTCTTCTACCCCATCCACGCCCGGCGCGGGCCGTCGAACGGCGGGGCGGCGTCAGGGCCGTTCGGCCCGGAGCCGGGAGGCGGCGATCTCGGCCTCGGCGGCGGTGCGGTCGGCCCAGCAGGCGCCGTCGACGGACTTGCCGGGTTCGAGCTCTTTGTAGACCTCGAAGAAGTGCTGGATCTCCAGCCGGTCGAACTCCGGCAGATGCCGCAGGTCCCGCAGGTGCTCGTGCCGGGGGTCCTGGGCGGGCACGCACAGGACCTTGTCGTCCTCGCCCTGTTCGTCGCGCATCCGGAACATCCCGATGGCGCGACAGCGGACGACGATGCCGGGGAAGGTGGGCTCGCTCGCGAGGACGAGGGCGTCGAGCGGGTCGCCGTCGGCGCCGAGGGTGCCTTCGATGTATCCGTAGTCCGCGGGGTAACGGGTCGAGGTGAACAACAGCCGGTCCAGCCGGATGCGCCCCCGCTCGTGGTCCATCTCGTACTTGTTCCGGCTGCCTTGCGGGATCTCCACGATGACATCGAAGTCCACGGATGCTCCTCGGTAGGTGTCGGGCCACCATGGTGGCCCGACGGGCCACGCCCTGTCCGGGGTTCGGGGGCCGACAGAGCAGACGGCCCGGTCGTCGGTCGTCCTCGGCCGAAGGGCCTGACGCAGGCACCCGGCCCCGGGCCCCGGACAGGCGCAGACGACTCGGCCGTCGGTCTTCCTCGGGCCCGGCGGGAGGCCGGGCGTCCGCCCGGAGCCGACGCGACTCGGCGCGGACAGCCCTGACGCAGGCGCACCCGGGAACGAGCAGTAACCCGTCCACCCACGACGGGAGGCGCCGGGACGCGCAGGGCGGTCGCGGGACGTCGAGCGAAGCAGTCCCGTGACCGCCCGGAGCGGCCCGGGGCCGCGGGTGACCACGGCGCTCCACCCCGGACGGCAGCAGACGGCTAGTCGTCCCGCGACGGAACCAGGCAGCGGCCGTCCGGCCGCGCGGCGGAAGGCCGGGGCACGGGCGCCGGGGCGGGCTCGGACCCGGGCGCCGAAGCGGACGCGCCACGGCACGGCACGGGACCCGAACCGGCGGAGCCCTCCGCAGGAGAGCCCCGCAGTGTCAGCATGACCACCCCGGTCGCCGCCACCGCGCCCGCCACGACGGCCAGCACGCCGCCGGCGACCCCGTAGCGGAAGCCCTCGCCGAGGACCGTGATGCCGACCGCCGCGGCCACCACGGGGTTGACGACCGTCACCGTCGCGAGCGGTGCCGCGAGCCCCGCCCCGCGGTAGGCGGCTTGCGACAGCAGCAGGCCCGCCGTGGCGAGGACCGCGATGGCGCCGAGGGTGGGCAGCAGGGAGCCCGTCGCGCGGTCGGTCCAGTCCTCGGCCGCCGCCTTGGTGAAGACGGACGCGATACCGAAGGCGGCACCCGCCGCGGACGCCAGCGTCACGCCCCGGAGGACAGGCCGTCGCATCCGGTGCGCGGCGAGCACGAGCACGGCCACGGCGGCCAGGACGACCGCCGCGAGCACGGGCCGCTCGGCGCCGCCGAGGGTCTCGGGGTGCGGGGTGCCGGTCAGGGAGAGCAGGCCCGCGAGGCCGACGGTCGCGAGGACGGCCCCGCGCCACCCCGCGGCCCCGATCGGCCGGTGCACGAGCAGGGCGGCCATCGGCAGGGCGAACACCAAGGTCAGCGCGCCCAGCGGCTGCACGAGGCTGAGCGGTCCGAACGCCAGGGCGACCACGTGCAGCGCCGCGCCGACGCCGGTGAGCACGACGGCGCCCCACCAGCCGGGGCGGCGCAGGGGCGCGTAGGTGACACCGTCACTCGTGGCCGCGACGCGCTCCTGTGCGATGGCCGCGGCCGCGTACGCGGCGGCGGATATCAAGCACAGCAGCACCGACACCATGAGTGAACTCACGCCACGCCTCGCCTGTTCGTTCCCTCGTGTCCATCGCGGTCCATATCCCCAACAATGCCTCGCGCGGGGCGCCGCCGTCGTCGTACCTGAGTACGGACTCGGTCCTACTGCCGATGGAGGACCGGGGCGGTACGGAGGGTGGCACCGTCACTCCCGTCGGAGATGTCCGGCACGGGTGGTCACGAGGGCCAATTCTCCCCGTCCTCTCAACCGGAATATCCGGAATCGACGTCATACGTACGCCGTCTGCTCTCCATAAATTTTCCCTGTCGTGGGGGCGGCACCGGGTCCCAGGGTGTCCGGAAAACTCGTTGCGAATCCTCACCCCGGAGCTATGGACTCGACGCGAGCGCCCGCACGGGAATTGGTTGTACATCACGGGGGGAACCACCATGTGCAGCACTTCACCGATTTGGCATGCCCCTGGCCCCGGAGAGGCCGAGGGGCCAAAGGGCCGGGTCACCGTCATCGGCGCCGGGGTGGCCGGGCTGGTGGCGGCCTACGAGCTGGAACGGCTCGATTACCGGGTCCGGGTGCTGGAAGGCAACACCCGTATCGGCGGGCGCGTCCACACCCACCGGTTCGGTCCCGACCCGGGCGCACCGTCCGTGGAACTCGGCGCCATGCGCATTCCGGCCCATCACCGCCGCACCCTGAAATACATCGAACATTTGCGCCTCGGCGAAAATGTTCGGGAATTCAGGACCCTGTTGTCGGACGAGAACGCATTTCTGCACACGGCCGAGGGGTTCGTGCGCATCCGGGACGCCTCCGGTCCGCTGCACCGCGGTTTCCGGCGCGAGCTCGCGCGGGAGCGCCACCCCGCCTCGTACGACGACGCCACCGTCGCCTTCGGCGCCTGGCTCACCGCCGTCGTCGGGGCCATCGCCCCGCCGGACCTGCGG
Organism: Streptomyces syringium; assembly: GCF_017876625.1. Lineage (NCBI taxonomy): Bacteria > Bacillati > Actinomycetota > Actinomycetes > Kitasatosporales > Streptomycetaceae > Streptomyces > Streptomyces syringium. Next base: position 6,341,451 of record NZ_JAGIOH010000001.1, on the reverse strand, counting down.
GACGCGCTGCGCGCGGACCTGCGCCGGCAGCTGCTCGACCTGGTCGCCCGCATCGACCCGTTCCCGTATCCGACCGGGGCGGCCGGGGGCCGGGTGGACCTCCACGCGCTCTTCGCCGCGCATCCGGGGATCCGGGCCGGTTGCAGCGGCCGGCTCAACAGCTTCCTCGACGACATCCTCACCGAGACCAGCCCCGCGCTGCTGCGGATCGAGGGCGGCATGGACCAGCTGCCCCGCCGGCTCGCCGAGCGGCTGCGCGGCCCGGTGTCGTGCGGCCGCACGGTGGTGGGCATCGCGGTGCGGGAGCACGATGTGCTGGTCCGCTCCAAGGCGGCCGGCCACACGGTCGTCGAGCCCAGCGACTTCGTCGTCTGCACGGTGCCCTTCCCCGCGCTGCGGCGCATGCGGCTGACCGGCCTGGACGCCGACAAGCTGGCCGTGCTGCGCGAGGTCGACTACTGCCCGGCCACCAAGGTGGCCTTCCACTGCCGGGAGCCCTTCTGGCAGGCGGACGGCATCGCCGGCGGGGCCTCGTTCACCGGTGGCAGCATCCGCCAGACGTACTACCCGCCCGTGGACGGCGGCCCGGGCCGGGGGGCGGCGCTGCTGGCCAGCTACACGATCGGCCGGGACGCCGGACGGCTGGGGCGGATGTCGCCCCGCCGCCGGCACCGGCTCGTCCTGGAGGAGCTGAGCGCGGTCCATCCCGAGCTGCTGCGGCCCGGCATGGTCCTGGACGCGGTGAGCACGGCGTGGGGGCACACCCCCTGGACCGTGGGCTGCGCGATGCGCTGGGGCAAGGACGCGGCCGAGGTCGAGCGGGAGCGCACCCGCGCGGCCCGCCCCGTGCACCGGCTGTTCTTCGCGGGCGAGCACACCTCGACGACCCCGGCGTGGATCGAGGGGGCCGTCGAATCGGCGCTGCGGGCCGTCGAGGAGATCGACGGGTACGCGCCGATACGCCGCCCCGCCGCCGCCCTCGGGATCCATGACCCCGCGGGAGCGTGCTGATGAGCGTCTTCGACCTGCCGAGGCTGCACTTCGCCGGAGTCGCGACGACGAAACTGCCGACCGGGCCGCGCTGCGGACGCGTCGACCTGTCCGCGAACCGAGTACTGACCGACGAGGGGCCCTTCCCCGCCGACCGGCCCGCGAGCGACTTCCACGCCTATCTCGACGAGCGCGGCCCGCGCTTCGACCGGGACGGGCGGCTCGCGCCGCACGGGGAGTTCAGCCTCGCCAAGGGCTGGAACTTCGACGGCAACGGCCACTTCCTGATGGACGCCCGTATCGTCGCTGCCGAGGGCCCGGACGGGGCGCTCGACGGCCACGACCCGGTGATCGGGCGCGCCGTGGACGTCTGGGGCCACTACAACGACTATCTGCGCACCACCGTCAACCGGGCCCGCGTCTTCGACCTGGACCCCGCGTCGCGGGGGACCACCGCCCTGATGGTGGGCCGGTTCGGCTTCGGCCGCGTCGGCCGCTCGCACGACCAGGGCTATCTGTTCACCGGCGGGGTGCGCGGTCTCCAGCCGCCGCGCTGGGTCGACTTCGACCACATCCTGGACGTCGGCGACCACGTGCTGGCACCGCAGCTGCGCTACTGCGCGGTGCACCAGTTCGTGGTGGCGGACGACGAGGACGCCGACTGGCTCCCCGACGCCGGGTCCTCCCCCGTGGTGGGCGCGCTGCGCGGGGCCCTGGACAGCGGGGCGGACGGTCTCGTCGTGCAGTTCGCGCTGGACGGCATGTCGTCGCCCGTGGCCCCGGACGCGCCGAGTCACTGGCGGGTCCGGGGGACGATCGCGCCGTGGCACCGTGCCGAGCTGCGCACCTACCCGGCGGGGCGGCTGCTCGTGCCCGGCCCGCCGCCCGTGGGCGGCAGCGCCCTGCACCACCTCACGGTCGGCCTCGCGGACGGGCGGGCCGCGTTCAACATGGTCTCCGCCGTCCCGCTCACCGGCCGGGCCGAGCAGGCGGGCCCCGGTCCGCTGCACCGGCTCGGCCCGCCGGTGGACCTCGGCGACCTGGAGCTGCGGAGCGCCGACTCCGGCCGGCTCGTCGCCCGGCTGCCGTCGGCGGCGTACCGCGACGGCCTCACCTCGGGCATCGTGACGGTGCCCGCCGAACCCGGCTGGGAGGCGGCCGGGGAGGCGGCGCTGTATCTGACCGGCGTCCTGCCCGGCGGGCGGCGGGCGACGCTGCTGACCGAGCGGGAGACGGTCGTCCAGAGCGACGAGGCGCTGACGGCCGTGCACCACCGCGACCTCGCCCACGGGCGCGACCACGCCGTGGCGGTGCCGCTGCGCGCCTACGTCCGTGGCCGCCCGGCGAGCGCGGGCCCGGTGACCGTGCTGCAGTACGCCAACCCCCGTGCGCTGCCCGGCCACCGGCCGGCCGGGTCGCCCACTGCCCGCTGCGGCGACGCGGTGATCCTGGGGCTGCGCGCGGGCCCGCCGGACGGGCCCGGCGCCTTTGCGCCCGAGTGCGTCGTGGACACGGACGAGCACGGCCACGGACTGCTCACCCTGCGCGGTGAACGGGCGGGCACCTGCCGGGTCCTGCTGTCCACCGGCCCCGGCGACCTGCCGGACACCGACCCCGACGCACCGGGATCGGCGTGGGCGGCCTACGACGACGAGGACAGGCTCGGCTTCTGGGCGGGGGCCGGGGCGCTGGCCGTACGGGTCCTGCCCGACGACTGGCACCTGGACGACGTGCCCCGCGAGGACGTCGACTTCGAGCTGCTGCACCGGGAGGTCTTCGCCTACTACGAGCAGATCTCCTCCTTCATGACCTCGGAGGTGTTCAGCCTCGCCGACCGCTGCAAGGTGGCGACGTACGCGGACCTGGCCTGGCAGATGTGCGACCCGGCCAACAGGGCCAAGACGTACTACATGCCGCCGACCCGCGATCTGACGGACCCGAAGGCGCGGCTGCTGCTGGCATATCTGCGCAACCAGCAGGCACGGGTGCGTCCGCCCGTCCCGGTGCCCGCCGTGCCCGGCACGGAGCCGGGCATCACCACGCGCGGCCACTTGTGGACCGCGCTGAAGCAGGCGGCCGCCCTGGAGCTGACGGTGATGCTGCAGTACCTCTACGCGGCCTTCTCGCTGCCGACCCACGGGGCCGGGCGCCAGTACGTCCGGCGCGGTCTGTGGACGCCCGCGCAGCTGGAACTCGCCTGCGGCCAGGGCGGTGCCACGGCGGACGACGGGATGCGCGGGGCGTTGCTGAACGTGGCCCGTGAGGAGATGATCCATTTCCTGGTGGTCAACAACATCATCATGGCGATCGGTGAACCGTTCCACGTCCCGGCCGTCGACTTCGCCACGATCAACTCCGTACTGCCGGTGCCGCTGGACTTCGCGCTGGAACCGTTGAGCGTCGGCAGCGTGCAGCGGTTCATCGCGATCGAACAGCCCGCCGGGCTCGTCCCGGAGATGCGACGGGAGGGCGCCGCGCGCCCGGAGACGGCCGACGGCCCGGAGCGGCGGCGGGCGTTCGCGTGGGGTTCGGTGAGCGAGCTGTACGCGGGGATCCGCGAGGGGCTCCAGCGGGTGCCCGATCTGTTCCTGGTGGAGAAGGGCCGGGGCGGCGGCGAGCACCACCTGTTCATGCGGGAGTCGCTCAACGTCACGCACCCCGACTACCAGTTGGAGGTCGACGACCTGTCGAGCGCGCTGTTCGCGGTGGACTTCATCACCGAACAGGGCGAGGGCGGGGCCCTGGGTCCCGGCCCCGGCCGGCCCTCGGACGAGTCGCACTTCCAGACGTTCCTGCGCATCGGCGAGGCGCTGACGACCGAGCGGGTCGAGGGCCCGTACGGGCGGCTGGCACCGTGGAGCCCCGCCTACCCGGCGCTGCGCAATCCGACGGTGGAGCCGGGCGACGGCGCGAAGGACCCGATCACGGACCCGGAAGCGCGCGCCGTGGCCCGGCTGTTCAACCGCTCCTACTACCTGATGCTCCACCTCATGGCGCAGCACTTCGGGGAGAGCCCCGACGCGAGTCTGCGCCGCTCGAAGCTGATGAACGCGTCCATCGACGTCATGACCGGCATGATGCGCCCGCTGGCGGAGCTGCTGGTCACCATGGAGTCGGGGCGGCACGGCCGGACGGCGGGACCGACGTTCGAACTCGATGTCGCGCCCGTCGCCAACCCCCGGCCCGACGTGGCGCGCCGCGCGCTCGCGCTGCGCTTCGAGCAACTGTCGGCGGCGGCCCTTTCGTGCCCGCCGGTGCCGGCGCAGGTCCCCGAAATGATGGCGTTCTACGCCGACTTCTTCCGCAGGACGCAGGGTAGGTCATGAGTCGAATTCTTCGTACGACGGACGTATTGATCGTCGGCGGCGGCCCGGTGGGCCTGGCGCTGGCACTGGACCTGAAGTACCGGGGTGTCCGCTTCATGGTGCTGGACTCCTCCGACGGCACGGTCACGCACCCGAAGGTGGGCACGGTCGGTCCCCGGTCGATGGAGCTGTTCCGGCGCTGGGGCGTCGCCGACCGGATCCGGGCCGCGGGCTGGCCCGGGGACCACCCCCTGGACATCGCCTGGGTGACCGCGGTCGGCGGCCACGAGATCCACCGCCTGGAGTTCGGCACGGCCGACAACCGTCCGCCGCTGGCCTACACCCCCGAGCCGGAGCAGGTGTGCCCGCAGCACTGGCTCGGCCCGCTGCTGGCGCGGGAAGTGGGTGTGCACCCCGACGGCCCGCTGCGGCGGCGCTGCCGCCTCGACCGCTTCACCCGCTACGACGACCACGTCGTCGCGACGGCCACCGACCTCGACGACGGCTCGCGGCTGACGGTCCGCGCGCGCTATCTCGTCGGCTGCGACGGGGCGTCGTCGCTCGTCCGCAAGGCCGCGGGCATCGCGGCCCCGGCCCGCTACGACACGCGGGTCTTCCGCAACATCCTCTTCCGCGCGCCGGGGCTGCGCGAACGGCTCGGTGCGCGCGGCGCCCTGGTGTATTTCCTGACCCAGCCGCCCACGTTGCGCTACCCCCTGCGGTCCATGGACGGCCGGGACCTGTACCGGCTGACGGTGAGCGGACCGGGCCCGGCCGGCCCCGAGCCGGAGGCTGCCGGGCAGGACGCCCTGACGATGATCCGCAACGCGATCCGGTACGACACCCCGGTGGAGGTCCTCTCCGAGAACGTCTGGCACCTGACCCACCGCGTCGCCGAGCGCTACCGCCACGGCCGTGTCCTGCTCGCGGGCGACGCCGCGCACACCCTCTCGCCGTCCGGGGGCTTCGGCATGAACACCGGTATCTGCGACGCCGCCGACCTGGGGTGGAAGCTCGCCGCCGAGCTGGCGGGCTGGGCCGGTCCGGGGCTGCTCGACTCCTACGACACCGAGCGCCGGCCGGTCGCCGAACGCAGTCTGGAGGAGGCCAACGCCCATCTGCTGCGCACGACGCGGCGCGAGCTTCCCAAGGAGATCCTGCTCGACTCCACCGAGGGCGCCCGCGCGCGGGCGAAGCTGTCGGAGGGCATGGAGCGGAGCGGGGTGCGGCGCGAATTCGACTCGCCCGACGTGCACTTCGGCTTCCGTTACGTGTCCCCCGTCGTGATCGGCGACGGCAGGAGGGAGCGGGACTGGCGCACCGACGCCCTGCCCGGGGCCCGTGCCCCGCACGCGTGGCTGGGTGCGGACACCTCGACGCTGGACCTGTTCGGCGACAGGTTCCGGCTGCTGTGTTTCGCCGACTCCGACCGGCTGGCCGCGTTCGAGGCGGCCTTCGCGCACCGGGGTGTCCCGTTGAAGGTGACGCGGTGCCACGACGCGTCGGTGGCGGGGCTCTACCGCAGCACGTTCGTCCTGGTGCGCCCGGACGGCCATGTCGCCTGGCGCGGCGCGGCCCTGCCGAGGGACGTGGTGCGGGTGGCGGACACCGTCCGGGGCGCGATATGAGCGGGGGTGGCCCGGGCCCGTTCCGCACGGCCGATGTCGACGTCGCGGACCCGTACCCCTGCTACCGCCGCTACCGGGAGGAGGACCCGGTCCACCGGGGTGAGGACGGGTGGTATCTCTTCCGGCACGCCGATGTGGCGCGGGTGCTGTCGAGCCGCCGGTACGGCCGGGGCGGACCGCCCGCCCGGCTCCCCGAGGACTGCCCCCATCTGCACAGGACCGTCGCGAACTGGATGGTCTTCATGGACCCGCCGCGCCACACCCGGGTGCGGGCGCTGGTGGCGAAGGCCCTCACCCCACGCATCGTGGAGGGGCTGCGTCCGCGCATCGGTGAGCTCGCGGGGGGCCTGGTCGCGGAGTTGGCCGCGCAGGGCGAGGCCGACCTCGTCGACGGCTTCGCGGCGCCCTTCCCGATTCTCGTCATCAGCGAGCTGCTGGGGGTGCCGAAGGAGGACCGGCCGTGGTTCCGCGCCCGCGCCGTGGACCTCCAGCAGGCGACCAGCGCGCGCGTCGCCCGGAGGCCGGACGCGTTCGCGGTGGCGGAGCGGGCGGCGCGGGAGTTCGGGGCGTACTTCCGCGCCGAGTTCGCCCGCCGTCGCGCGGAGGCGGCGGACGGCGGGACGGATCTGATCGCGGCGCTGCTGGCCGAGCAGGGGCGGAGCGGGATCGACGAGGACCTGCTGGCGGGCACCTGTGTGCATCTGCTGACAGCGGGCCACGAGACGACGACGAACCTGCTCGCCAAGGGCCTCCTCGCGCTGCTCGCCCACCCCGACCGGCTGGAGCGGCTCCGGGCACGCCCGGGGTCGCTGCCGGGCGCGGTCGAGGAGCTGGTCCGCTACGACTCCCCGGTGCAGATGATCAGCCGGTGGACCCACGAGGACGACCGGGTCGGCGGGCACATCGTCCGGCGGGGCGAGAAGGTCACCCTGGTCCTCGGCTCGGCCAACCGCGACCCCGCGCGCTTCCCCGACCCCGACCGCCTGGACCTCCACCGCGACGCGCGCCGCCACACCGGTTTCGGCCTCGGTATCCACTACTGCGTGGGCGCCCCACTGGCCCGGGCCGAGGCCGAGATCGGGCTCACCGCACTGCTGGCCGGCCTGCCGGGGCTCGCCCTGGCGGACGAGCCGGTGCGGTGGGCGGACGACCTGGTCTTCCACGGGCCGGCGCGGATGGTGGTGCGTGCGGGCGGACGGCCTACGGGCGGTCCTGTTCGCGGTCCTGCCCGCGAGGCGTGAACCACCGCCGGAGGTAGGCCTCCAGCTCCTCCACCGTGTCGGTGGAGATCCCGATGTGCCGGTCGGGCCGCACGAGGATCAGCGACCCGGCCCCGGCCAGCCGCCGCCGCGCGCTCCGCGCCGGGTACGGGCGGACGTGCTCGACCGGCATGGCGTAGCCGTCGGTGAGCCGCCGCAGCCGGTCGTCGTCGACCCGGGCGCCGGGGGCGGCCAGCAGCGTCCAGCGCTCGTAGGAGAGCAGCTCGTGGAGGCGGCGGCGACGCCCGTCGAGGAGGACGGGGAGGTCGGGCAGCCGGTCACCGGCGAGGAGGGAGCGGTACCGGCTCGGGTTGCTTTCGGAGAGGCGGCTCTCCCGATGATGCATCGTCAGGTCGCTGAGGACGGTCCGGATGCGCCCGGCGAACCACTCCCTGCGCATGAGGTGCGGCCCGGCGAGACGCATGCCGAGCAGGGTGAGCCGGGTGGGCGGCAGCTCCAGGACGTCGTGCCGCATCGCGCGCATCACCTTCCGGGCCGTGAGCCGCTGCTCGGTGGCGTACGTGTCGAGCAGCGCGTCGACCGCCCAGCCCCGGTGGACGGCCGCGAGCTTCCACCCGAGGTTGTGCGCGCCGCGCAGCCCGGTGTTGAGCCCGTGCCCGCCGATGGGCGCCCACAGGTGCGCGCTGTCCCCCGCGAGCAGCGCCCGCCCGACCCGTAGCGACCCCGCGAACCGGTCCTGGAAGCGCGCCCGGTTGGCCCACGGCGGATCGGTCGGCACGAGGGTGGTGCCGGGGTCGTGGGCGGCGTCCGCGACGAGCGCGCGCATCTCCTCGACGGTCGGCGCGCGTTCGATCGTGGGGTCGGGGTCGGTGCTGAAGCAGAAGAACCGGTAGCCGCCGCCGGGCCGGGGCGAGACCCCGAGGGAGGCGCCGCGCACCAGGAAGAAGTAGCTGCGGTCGGGGGCGTAGGGGTGCTTCCAGTCGGCCTCGGCGTTGATCTGTACGCACTGCAGATCCGGCCGCCGCGCGCCCTCGAACGGTATGCCGAGCGCCTTGCGCACCATGCTGTGCGCCCCCTCGCACCCGACGACCCAATGACACCGGACACTCGTTGCGAGCCCGTCGGCACCCCGCAGTTCGACGACGGCCCCGTCGTCGGAGGTCCGTACGCCGACCGCCTCCGTCGACCACCGGATCTCCCCGCCCACCTCCCGCAGCCGCTCGCCGAGCAACCGCTCCACGGCGTCCTGCTCGATCGACAACGGCCGCGGATACGCGGTCTCGCCGGCCCCGAGGTCGATCCCCCCGACCTCCCGCCCCTCGGCGAGCACCTCGACCCGCCGCAACGCCAGCCCCTCCGCCAAGAACGCTTCCACGCACCCCAGATCCCGCAGCACCTCGAGCGCCCGCTGCCACACCACCCCCGCCCGGGCCTCCCGCTTCCCCCGCGCCTCCTTCTCGACGACGACGACGTCGATCCCGTACTGCCGCAAGGCAATGGCGAGCGCGAGCCCGGTGGGCCCGGCTCCGACGACCACGACATCCCGGATTTCGCTCACTGACGTCTCCCCCTCGTCCCGCCCGTGGCGCGGCGGTCAGGCCGCTGTCCCCTCATCGTGGGGGAAGGGTCGCCGGGCCTCAACGGGGCGCAATCGGGGGCTGTCGTTCCGCCGGCACCGGTCCTTACTGGCGTACGTGTGAGCGAATCTTCACGCTATGCGGTGAACCAGATGGTATTCGCGGGTTGATGCGTAAAGGTCGGGCACGCGCAGAGTGCAGATTCCCGGGCGCGGAGTGCCCACGGCAGAGCGCCCGGCCGACATTCACCAACGCCGCGCTCTGCAAACGTGGCGCGGCTCCGACGAAAGGGGACGAGAACATGGCGACTGACGCTTCTACCGGGCTACAAGGGATCGACCCCGGCGTCTGGGAGCAACTGGCCCGGAACATCAACGACCTGAAGGCGGAAGGAGATCCCGGCACGACCGCCGAGGAGCTGAAGCGGGACTACATCGCGGAGGCTCAGGCCTTCGAGGACAAGGGCGTGGAAGCCCCCGAGGTCACCAAGCTCTTGTCCGGTGAGGCCGACAAGTGGGAGCCCTGGGAGATCAGGATCATTGGCCCCATCAGCGTCTACGGCGGCGCCGAGTTCTCGTTCGGCAAGGACTGGGTACTGCGCGCGGAGGTAGGCATCAAGCTGTCCGGCAAGGTGATCTGGAAGGAGGGCTTCAACCTCAACTCCAAGTTGAACAGCATCAGCTGGGAGAAGAGCCTCGGAGTGGTCTGGGGCAAGTTGAGCGTGGGGATCCACGGCGAGAAGAAGTGCCTTCAGGTGAGCGGCGAGGCCTGCTACTGGTGGGGTAAGTGGCACTGTGCGGGCTTCAACGAAACAGTTGGGTGCTTCGGCTGACGCCGTCCCGCGCGGCTGGTGAGGGCCGGGGGCGCGGCTCGCGTCCTGCCCAGGAAGCCGTGCAGCCTCCACCCGAACCCATCACCATATGCGCGCATGCACGAGCACCGAAGGGCTCCTACCCCCGCCGCGGACGGGGTAGGAGCCCTTCTCCTCGGGTGCGCGACGTGCCCGGTCGATCATGTTCGTAGCCGAATCGGCCGGACGTGCCTGAGCGGGACCGATGGCTTCGCCCCAAAGGTGGAATTCCGCTCACCGTGAGACGCACGATCAGGCGACGTCGGGAGGCGGAGACACCGGCGTTCGCCGGTCATCCGGCCCCGTCTGGCTTCGCGGTCCACTCCTGAGCAGCGAGACTCACCGAGTCGACCAATCCCCGGAGAGGGGTCCGCAGATGCGACCATGGGCCGCATGAGCATTCCACGTGTCTACTTCGACCTGTCCGCCGACAGCCAAAAGATCGGTCGGGTCGTCATGGAACTGCGTGAAGACGTTGTCCCCAGGACCGCGCGCAACTTCCTGGAGTTGTCGACCGGACAGAACGGATTCGGCTACAAGGGTTCGACCTTCCACCGAGTCATCCCCAACTTCATGGCCCAGGGCGGGGATTTCACCAACCACAACGGTACGGGTGGCAAGAGCATCTACGGAGAAAAGTTCGAGGACGAGAACTTCGTTCTGAAGCACACCGGCCCCGGAATCCTGAGTATGGCCAACGCGGGGCCGAACACAAACGGCTCGCAGTTCTTCATCTGCACTGCAACGACCTCCTGGCTGGACGGCAAGCATGTCGTATTCGGCAGTGTGGTCGAGGGCTACGAGCACATCCGCAAGGTCGAGGCCTACGGCTCCGATTCGGGCAGGACTTCGAAAAAGATCGTCATCGACGATTGTGGCGCACTCTGAACCCCAGGAGTTGGTCCGGACGCTCATGTTGACTGCCGGCCTTCCCGCCACAGGCCAACGTCCGTTGCTGACCGACAGGAACGGCCGCAGCCGTTCCCACGCGGCGTCCGTCAGGTCACCCCGCCCCAGGGGCTTCCGTTTGGATCAATCGCGGGAGCGGGATGACGCCAGGCATGGCTTGCAACGAACCCTCCAGCCGCCCGTCGGACGACACCGCGCATGGCGTGATCGCGTGTCCCTGTTGCTTCCAGCAGACCCTGGAAGAACGGGCCAACTTCGAGATCTGCCCGGAGTGCGGCTGGGAGGACGACGGGCAGGATGACGCAGACGCACACGTCGTCCGGGGCGGGCCCAACGGCCACCGGATCTCGGTCGTCGCTGGTCCTCGACGCGGCGGAGAAGATCCACTCCGCCCCGCACGGCGGAAGATCAGGACGTGCGATCCGACCCGGAAAAGCAAAGAACCCCACCGGAGTGGGGTCCCAGCTGGTGTCCGAGGGGGGACTTGAACCCCCACGCCCGATAAAGGGCACTAGCACCTCAAGCTAGCGCGTCTGCCATTCCGCCACCCGGACCAGGTGTTGTCTCCGCGAGGTGTTCCCCCGCAGCGGCACGGCCAACAATACCAAGGTTTCGGAGTGCCTTTCAGCAGGTCAGTGAGGCACGGCCGCCCCGGGGCGGGTGAGAACCCCGGGGCGGACCGACCGGTCTCAGTCCCGTGCCTCCGCCGACACCGGCTTCGGGATCAGGAACGATGCCGCGAGCGCGGCGCCCAGGATGGCGACGCCCGCGATCATGCCGGAGGTGTAGCCGGTGGACGAGGTCGCGTCCGTGGGAGCCGTGGCCGTCTTGACCGCGTAGAGGAGCGCGAAGCTGAGGCCCGCGCCGAGGTTGAAGGCGCCCGCGTTGAGGCCCGGGAGGAAGCCCGGGTTGTCCGTCGGGGAGTGGACGATGCCGAGGCCGTTGAGGACGATGTTCGCCACGCCCGCGTAGGTGATGCCCACGAGGATCGACGCCGCCAGCAGCATGACGCGCGAGTGGGCCGGGATCGTGAGGATCATCAGGACGACCGAGGCCGCGGCGCCGACGAGGCCGAGGCGCAGGACGCGGCCGTAGCCGAAGGTGGCGGCGAGGCGGCCGGCGAGGGGGCCCATGGCCAGGCCCGCGAGGGCGTAGGGCGTCAGGGTCCACCACGCGGACTGCTCGGCGGTCATACCGAGGCCCGCCTCGGCGTCCTGGGCGAACGCCGGGATCAGGCCGTTCATGACGGCGAACACGCCCGTCATGGTGAGCACGGTGGTCAGCAGGGTCGCCCAGGTGGCGCGCCGGCGCAGGTGACCGGTGGCGACCAGCGGGTGGGGCGTGCGGTCCTCGGTCCGCCAGAACAGGGCGAAGGCGACGGCGGCGACGGCCACGAGCCCGCCGACCAGGAGCCAGTTCGCGGCGGCGAGCTTGCCGGCCTCGTTCAGGGCGATGAGCAGCGAGCCGACGGAGACGACGAGGAGTGCGACGCCCCGCCAGTCCATGCGGCTCGCGGCGGGGACCTTGGACTCGGGGGTCAGGGTGGCGACGAGGACGGTGGCGACGACCGCCACGACGGCCATCGACCAGAAGACGGCCTCGAAGCCGTGGTTGTCGGCGAGGAAGCCGCCGGCCAGGGAGTCGACGCCGGCGATGCCGCCGTTGACCGCGGTGATCACGCCCAGCAGGGTGCCGTACCGCTTCGGCTCGGTGATCTCGACCCGCAGCATGATCAGGCAGAGCGGGACGGTCGGGCCGGAGACGCCCTGGATGACACGGCCGACGAAGAGCATCGGCACGCTCGTCGCCAGCGCGGCGACCACGCAGCCGACCGCCATGAGCACGAGCATTCCGGCCAGTACCTTCCGGCGGCCGATGACATCGCCGAGGCGCGGCAGGAAGAGCGAGAACAGGGCGGCGGAGGTGAAGAACGCCGTCTGCGTGAGGCCGATCTCCGCGGAGTCGGCACCGAGGCTGTCCTCGATGCTCTTCAGTGCGGGGCTGAGCATGCTCGCGTTGAGCTGGAAGGCGATGCAGGCGGTGAGGAGCGCGGTGACCAGTACGGCCACCCGGGTGGGGCGCCCGCCCGTCGAACCGGTGGGCTGATCGTCGGTCTTGCGGTCAGTGAGGGAAACGTTCATGCCTCGGGGATCTCTGGGAGCGCAGCACAGCGGCTGCTGCCGGGGCGGGGCCTTGGGCACCGCGTCCGGTCGAACGGCAATATCTCTGGGCTGCCGGCCGACCCTCGGGCACGCCTCGGGTCACACCGCCTCCCAAACACAGAAAAACCCCAGCAAAAGCTGGGGTCTCTACTGGTGTCCGAGGGGGGACTTGAACCCCCACGCCCGATAAAGGGCACTAGCACCTCAAGCTAGCGCGTCTGCCATTCCGCCACCCGGACCGGGTGTGCGTCCCGCAGGTGTTCCCCGCGGCGACATGGATAACAATACCAAGGTTTCGGAGTGCCTTTCACCTGGGTATTCCCCAGGGGGCATAAGGTCCTTTTATGGGCAAAGAGGGACACTTCGCCCCGCCGAGGAGCGCACCGCGGCGGCCGCGGGCCTTGTCGCCGTTGCGGGAGCACCTGCGGGACACGTTCTGGTTCACACCGACCGTGGGGCTGGTGGCGGCGGGGCTGCTGGCCGCCGGGGTGCTGGAGCTGGACCGGCTGCTGATCGAGGTGCTGCAGGAGGAGCAGGACTACGACACCGTCGAGTCGCTGATCGCCGTCGCCGACGACACCAAGACGATCGTCACGACCGTGGGCTCGGCGATGCTGACCTTCATCGGTGTCGTGTTCTCCATCTCACTCGTCGCGCTCCAGATGGCCAGTGGGCAGTTCTCACCGCGCGTCGTACGGCTCTACGTCCGCAGCAGGATCACCAAGAGCACGTTCGCGGTGTTCCTGGCGACGTTCCTGTTCGCGTTGCTGGTGCAGGCGTCGTACGAGGGCGAAACCGATCCCCGCGCGGTGGAGACGGTGCCGTTCGTCTCCAGCGTCGTCTGCGTGTGCATGGTGCTGGTGAGCCTGGTGCTCTTCATCGCGTATGTGAACTCCACCCTGCGGCTGATGCGGGTCGGCCATGTCGTCGATCGGATCACCTGGGAGTCCTTCCGGGTGCTGGCCCGGCTCGGGACGGTGCACAGCGGGGCCGTACCGCTGCCGGGGGCCACGGCCGAGATCGCGTATCCGGGGCGGGCGGGGGTGCTGCGGGATGTGAACATCGCCCGTCTGGTGCGGGTGGCGCGACGGCACGGGGTGGTGCTGCGGCTGATCCCCCGGATCGGGGACTTCGTGGTGCCGGGGACGCCCTTGCTGGCCGTGCACGGCGGGGGCGGGGTGCCGCCGCAGCGGATGCTGCGGTACACCGTCTCCGTCGGGGTCGAGCGGACCTTCCACCAGGATCTGGCGTTCGGGCTGCGGCAGCTGTCGGACATCGCGCTGCGGGCCCTGTCCCCCGCGGTCAACGACCCGACGACCGCCGTGCAGTGCCTGGACCGGATCACCCAGTTCCTGGCCGCGATGGCCGCCCGGCCGCTGGGGGCGCTGCACCACAGTGACGGGAAGGGCGTCGTACGGCTGGTGCAGGACCTGCCCGGGTGGACGGGCCTCGTCGACCTCGGCTTCACCGAGATCCGCGGCTGCGCGATCGGCAATCCGCAGGTCACCCGGCGATTGATGGCCTCGCTGGACGATCTGTGGCGGCTGGCCCCCGAGGACCGGCGGCCACCGCTCGAGCGGCACCGCGCGCTCCTGGAACGGGCCGTGGAGCGCACGGTGCCGGAGGCCGCCGACCGGGAGTTCTCGCTGCTGCCGGACCGTCAGGGCATCGGATGATCCCGGCCCGCCCACGAGCCCGGGCCGGCCCGGCTACCGCCTCGGCATCAGGTGGTATTCCGGGAAGTTCCCCGGCAGCCGCTCCTCCGCCGCGCGCGGGCCGTCCGTCACCGCCCGGACCAGCAGTTCCCCGCCCACGAACGCCCCGCGCCACGACGCCCCGAAGCCGCCGAACAGCTCGTCGCGGTCACCGCGCGAGCGCGGCTTGCCCCGGCCGACCTTGAAGGCGCGGATCTGTGGGGCCAGCCGCTCGTACGCCGCCTCGTCGTCCGTGGAGAGCGAGGCGACGAGGGCGCCGTTGCTGGCGTTCATGGCGGCGAGGAGCTCGGCCTCGGTGTCCACGAGGACGATCGTGTCGACCGGCCCGAACGGTTCGGCGTGGTGCAGCGGCGAGGACGGGGGCGGGTTGAGGAGGGCCACGGGGGCCACGTAGGCGGAGAGGTCCTGGCCGGGCAGGAAACGGCCGTCGGCCAGGTCGCCCCGGTGCAGGGGGATCGCGCCCCGGTCGATGGCCTCCGCCACCTGGTCGGTCAGCTCCTTGGCCTTGGCGGCGTTGATGAGGGGGCCGAAGTCCGGCTCCGGCAGGGCGTCCGCGGGGTCGGCGACCGCCAGCGGATGGCCGGGGGTGACCGACCGCACCGCCGGGAGGTAGACCGCGAGGAAGTCCGCGAACGCCGACCGCTGGACCACGAAGCGCGGGTACGCCGTGCAGCGCTGCTTGCCGTAGTCGAAGGTCTTGCGGATCTGCGGGGCCAGCGCGTCCCAGCCGGTGAAGTTCCACACGCCCCAGGTGTTGAGGCCCTCCTGTTCCAGGATGTGGCGCTTGCCCAGGTCCGCGAGCGCCGTGGCGACCCGCGCGCCGGTGTCGCGGCCGCCGACGAACGAGACGCAGCCGATCTCCGGGGAGCGCACCAGCGCCTCCGACAGCTCGGCGCCGCTGCCGCTGACCAGGGTCACCGGCAGCCCCTCGCGGGCCGCGAGGGCGCAGGCGAGGGTCAGGCAGGCCAGCCCGCCGTCGGTGGGGGTCTTCGCGATGACCGCGTTGCCCGCGAGGGCCTGGACGAGCATGGCGTGGACGAGCACGCTCATCGGGTAGTTCCAGCTGGCGATGTTGCTGACCGGGCCGGGCAGCGGCACCCGGCCGGCGATCATGGGGTCGATGCCCTCCACGTACCAGCGGACGCCGTCGATGGCCCGGTCCACGTCCGCACGGGCCGTCCGCCACGGCTTGCCGATCTCCCAGACGAGGAGGAGGGCGAGCAGGTCGCGGTGCTCGGTGAGCGCGTCGAGGGTGGCGGCCACCCGGGCCTTGCGTTCGGCGAGCGAGACCTCGCGCCAGGCGCGGTGCTGGTCGAGGGAGGCCCGTACGGCGTGCCGGGCGGTGGCCCTCTCCATGCGGGGCGGGCCGGCGATGGGGGTGCCGTCGACGGGGGTCGTGGCGGGCAGCGGCCGGCCGTCGGCCTGCCAGGTGCCGTTCCACAGGTTCAGGACGCGCTCACCCCGGAACGCCTCGGGGGCGAGCGCCAGGCAGCGCTGCCAGGCGGTGGCCCATTCGGTGCCGGGCTTGAGCAGGAGGGGGCCGGGGGTCCGGGGGGAGTTGCCAGAGATGACTGCCATCGGTGTCTCCGCTCTCGTGCACGGGGGCTCCCCTGCCGGAGGCAAGGGGAGCGCGGGGCGGGGAAGTGGCGCGGTCGTGCCGTACTACAGACGGTTCTCCTTGGGCATTACCGAACGGTAGCCACGTGGCGGGCCGCCCGCCGGGCCCCCGCGTCGGATGAGGCCCACGTCACTCCGCGGGCAACCTGCCGGGGCGCGGCCGACCGGGGGCGCGGCGCACGGGGACAATGAGCCGTCCACCGCCGCCACCAGCACCGGGACTGATCGACATGGGACGGGTCACCGCACAACGCCGCGTCATCCGCATTCGCGAGGGGGCCGTCAGCACCCGGCCCGACACCCTCGTGGCCGAGGAGCCGCTGGAGATCCGGCTGAACGGCAAGCCGCTCGCGATCACCATGCGCACCCCCGGCGACGACTTCGCGCTCGCGGCGGGCTTCCTGGTCAGCGAGGGCGTCCTCGGCAGCGCCGAGGAGCTGGCGAACATCGTCTACTGCGCGGGCGCGACGGAGGACGGTGCGAACACCTACAACGTCGTGGACGTCCGGCTCGCGCCCGGAGTGCCCGTACCGGACATCAGCCTGGAACGGAACGTCTACACCACGTCCTCCTGCGGCCTGTGCGGCAAGGCCAGCCTGGACGCCGTACGGACCACCGCGCGCTGGCCGATCACCGACGGGCCGACGCCGATGCGGCTGGAACCCGCCCTGCTCGCGGTTCTGCCCGACCGGCTTCGGGAGGCACAGCGGGTCTTCGACCGCACCGGCGGGCTGCACGCGGCGGCGCTCTTCTCGCGGGACGGCGAACTCCTGGACGTCCGTGAGGACGTGGGCCGGCACAACGCGGTCGACAAGCTCGTCGGCCGCGCCCTCCAGCAGGGGCTGCTGCCGCTCTCCGACGTGCTCCTCCTCGTCTCCGGCCGGGCCTCCTTCGAACTGGTCCAGAAGGCCGTCATGGCCGGAATCCCCGTTCTCGCCGCCGTGTCGGCGCCGTCCTCGCTCGCCGTCGACCTGGCGGCGGAGACCGGCATGACCCTGGTCGGCTTTCTGCGCGGCTCCTCGATGAATGTCTACGCCGGGGAGCAGCGCGTTGCCCTAGGGTGAAAGCCGCCTGACGCACGGGGCCGGAGTGGGGGGACGACACATGGCACCACGGCAGTTGCCGCCGTTACCGCAGTACCGCGTCGACGCGGTGACGCGTCGGATGTGCGCCACGACGCACATCGACGAGGACTTCACCGACGAGGTGCTGTTCGAGTTCACGGCGGACCGGCTCAAGGCCGTGGGGCTGCCGCTGGGCATCAATCTCGTCGCCCTCGTGCGGCACGCGCTGGCGGCCCGGGAGCGTGCCGTGGCCCGGGACCGCACGCTGTCGCTGCTGCTGGCCGGGGCGGTGGCCGCGGTCGTGGGGATCTCCGTCTCGCTGGGCAACGGCTCCCCGCCGGCCGCCGTGGGGTGCCTCCTCGTGCTGCTCGCGGTCGTGGTGGCCGCGTGGGTGGTGGCGTGCCGGGCCATGTTCCAGGCGCGCCGGGCAGCGTTGGAGGTGTATCGCGGCACCACCGAGCCCGAGAAGCTGGCGCCGCCCGCGCCGCGGGAGACGGAGGACTACCTCAAGGCGCTGCGCCGGGCCAACGTCGTGCCGTACGACACGGAGGCGGAGTCCGCCAACCCCTTCGTCGGCAGCGGGCAGAAGATCAAAGAGGTGGTGTGGGCGCCGATCGACGTGGGGCGGCCGGCCGAATCACCCTCCGGCGGGAAACTGGCCATCAAGCCGTTCGACGCCGTCAGTCTCCACACCTATGTGGCGAAGGAGATGGCGAACATCGTCGGCCTGGAGCGGTTGCGCGCGCAGAACCGGCTCTACATCCGGGGGTTGAACGTCCCGCACCTCGGCACCGATCTGCTGCCGGATCCCCTCAAGCGCCCCCTCCCCCGCATCCCTCCGCCGCTGGTGCAGTCCGCCGTGGTGCGGTCGGGGGCGGGGATGCGCGCGTATCTGAGCCTGGAGATGGTGGGCGAGGGCGGCAATGTGGTGGTGTCGATGCATCTGCGGGCACGGCTGCTGGATCCGAGGCTGTCGTGGGAGGTGGCCGCGTATGTGCTGGCGCCGACGAAGTCCCGGTTCCACGCGGTGGCTTATCTGCCGCTGGGCGGCTTCGAGCAGTGGTGGGCCGTCGTGCGGGAGCCGTCCTCCAACCCGCTGCGCGCCCTGTGGGGCGCCCCGGGCCGGGCACGGGACCGGCGGAGGGCCTCGCACCAGTACGAACGGGACCTGGAGAAGGTGCGCCGGCAGATCACCAAGTACCACGCCGCCTACGACTACGGGGCGTTGAACAGCCTGCGGGAGCGGGCGTCGGACTGGAACGCCATGGGTCACTCGGAGCGCACGGACGCGCAGGACATCTTCCAGCGGCTCCAGCAGGGTGTGCTGATCGCCACCGAGCGCTTCCTTCGCGACCACAACGTCGACACCGGTGACTTCGACCGCGCCCAGCAGGTCATCACCACCCAGACGTACAACATCTCGGGCGACATCACGGGCCCGAGCAATTTCGGCAACCACGGTCAGATCAACGCGTACGGGCAGCAGCAGGGCGCGGGCCAGCAGCAGGGCGGCGGCGCGCACCCGTGAGCGCGCCGGACGACCACCCCGCACAGCCACTCGGAGGGAATCGATGAGTACGTACAACTTCCACGGCAACATCTCGGGGCCGGGCAACTACGGCGACAACGGGAAGATCGAGATGCACTACGGCCAGTCGCCCGCCGATGCCCTGCGGCTGGCCGGTGAGTTGGTGCGGCAGTTGCGTGCCGAGAGCCCGGCGCTGGCCGGTGAGGCGGAACTGTTGCGGGGCGAGCTGGTGCGGGCGGACGAGGAGGGGCGGCCCGCCGACCGGGGGCGGCTGCGGGAGTGGCTGGAGCTGATCTCGGTGGGGGCCGCGGCCGGGAGCGGCTCGTTCGCCCTGGCCCAGGAGCTGGGGCGCGCCCTGGGCATGTGACCTTCGCCTGGTCGGCGGATCGTCGGCTGCGGGGCCGTTGTGCCGCCTGCGGCGGCGAGTGCCCTGCGGGCGCGTCCTCAAACGCCGGACGGGCTGGATGTGGCTGAGCTCAGCCGTTCAAGCCCGTCCTCAATCGCCCGGACGGGCTTGAAAAACCCTAATCCCCCCGGACGACCGCCTCCGCGCCCGCGAGGTTCACCGTGAGGCCGGAGCGCAGCGGCAGGGTCTGGCCCGGGGCGACCGTCTGTGAGGTGCCGTCGGTGCGGCGTGCGGTCCACGCCGCGTCCGAGCGGTTCGCCAGGCCGAACTTCCCCGGCTTCTTGGGGTGTTCGGTCAGCTCGGCCACCAGGGTGGCGTCGGTGTAGTCGTGCCGGGGCGGCTCGGCCCGCACATGGTGGGCGTGGAGCCGGGCGGCGTGGCCGAGGCGGACGTGCCGTTCGGTGCGCGGCGGCGGCGTGGTGATGACCAGCCGTGGCGGCAGCAGCAGGGTCCGTCCGCAGGACCAGCAGGCGCGGGCGGTGGCCGAGCGCGGCTCGGTCATGTTCTGACGGCCGCAGGACGCGCAGACGACGATCGTGTCGCGCACCTCGCTCAGGGCGTCCCGCCACTGGGACTCGCGGACCCGCCGGGAGGCGTCGCGCAGTCCCTCGGTGAAGTTCTGGATGAAGAGCTTCCGCAGGGCCGGGGGCGCGGCGGCCCAGGTGGCGAGGACGGTGCCCTGTTCGGTGGGGTCGGGGGCGTTGCGGTGGTCGTCGGGGTCGAAGATGAACAGCGGGCTCTTGCCGTAGAGCTTGCGTTCGGCGGCCTCGTCCAGGCAGCGGATGGCGAGTTCCGCCTTGCCCTTGAGCGGGTGGTGGTTCATCAGCAGCATGAAGAGCAGGACGGACAGGGAGTGCAGGTCCGTCTGGGTGCCGGGGATGGCGCCGCTGTCGCCGCGGACGAGTTCGGGGGCCATGAACTCCATCGTGCCGGAGATGCCGCTCGCCTCGCCCTCGACCACCGCGTTGTCGTTGTCGCAGACCAGGACGTCGCCGGTGGCGGGGTCGAAGAAGATGTTGCCCCAGGAGATGTCGCGGTAGGCGATGCCCCGGGAGTGCAGCGCCTGGTACGCCTCGACCATGTGCAGCCCGGCGGTGACGAGCGCCTGGGGGGTGGTGCGCAGCCGACGGCGGAACAGCGCGGGCAGGCCCTTGAAGCGGTCGGGGCGTACGTCCATGAGGTAGCCGAAGCCGTCGCCCCGGCCGGTGACGAACGACTGGGGCCACAGGAAGCGGTCGTCGTCGAAGTCCCGGCCGACGAGCTCCTCGACGATCTTGCGCTGTTCCGCCGTGGCGCAGGCCGGGTAGTACCACTTGAGCGCCTTCTCGCCCTGATCGGTCGAGACGCGGTAGACCTCGCCCTGGCCGCCGGCGCCCAGCATCCCGGTGACGACGGCTTCGTGGCCGTCGTCGATGGTGAGCCGGGCGCCGTTGTCGAGCATGCCGGACATCAATTCTCCGTTTCGTGAGGGTGTGGTGCGTCCTGCGGATGTGCGCTCTCCGGCGGTGCGGCGTGCGGGGGCGGCGGCTCCCGCCGGAGCCGCTCCCGCGGGTCCCCGTTCCCGGCGTTCTCATCCGCGTTCTCGTCCGTACTGTCCGCCGGTGGCCGCCAGGCGGCGACGACGGTGGTGTCGTCGCCCGAGTACCCTCCGGCGTGGGCGAGCCAGCCCGGCAGGGCCTCGCGGATCGCGTCGGCCCCCACGGTGTCCAGCCGTTCGCCCAGTTCGCGGACGAACTGGACGAACCCCTCCTGGGCCGCGAAGCTCTTCGACAGTCCGTCCGTGGAGAGCGTGACGCAGCGCGGCATCCGGTCGGGGTCCGCGACGGGCGCCCAGTGCACCCGCATCAGCTCCCACGCCCGGGGCGCGCACAGCGACTCCGTCTCGTCCCCGAGCTCCGGCTCGGCCGGGGCGAGCGGCGCGCCGACCGAGCCGTCGGCCTCGACGACCATGAGGTCGCCGTCCCCGAGCTGCCAGGCGGCGAAGAGGCCGGGCACGAGGACGGCGCCCAGCAGCGTCGTGCCGTACGGGCGGAAGGCCTTGCTGTCGTCGGTCGCGTCGGCCGGCGGGTGGTCGCGCAGATGCCGACGGACCTCTTCCTGCCAGTCGCGCACGATCTCCCGGGGCAGCCAGTGGCCGGCCGCGTGACGCAGCCGGCGGAGGTCCTCCGGCGCCCGCGCCCGCTCGGCGAACGCCCGGCCGCACCGGATGAAGACGTCGACGGCGAACCGCGCGCCGAGATGACTGCGGGTGTAGGCGGCCGAGCCGTGCCCGTCGGCGACGGCGAGGACGAGGGTGTCGTCAGCCGGGGCGTCGGTCTCGTACCAGTCCTGATTGCGGGCCTTGGCGGGGCCCTGGACGCTGCCCCGCAGGATTTCCCAGTGCGGCACGCTCACCACACGGCGTCGTCATCGTCGTCGTCGAGCGTGGGCGGCGCGAACGCGGGCCCGGGGGCCTTGGTGAGACCGCCGGCGACGGGCTGCGAGGCGGCCTTCACCGCGGCGGTCGAGGCCCAGCGGATCGCCGCCGCCAGCTGCTTGGGGCTGTTCGCGTCGAGAACGGGCAGCTCGGGGTTGCCGAGGAATTCCTGCAGCACGCCCCGGTCGGCGTCCTGGCCGATGGCGATGGCCACGCGTACGGCCTTCTTGCCCCAGGGCGTCGCGTCGATGGCCTTGAGGCCCGTCCGCCACTCGTCGAGGGGCTGGCCGTCCGACACCAGGGCCAGCACGGGCTTGAGCGCCCGCTGCGGCATGGGCGGCGTCTCCAGCTCGCGGGCGGCGAGGGCGAGCGCCGCGCCCAGGTTGGTTCCGCCGTCGACCTGGACGTCCTGCCAGGTGAAGTCGTCGATGGAGACGGGGACGGGCGTGTGCCACTGCGCCGTGGTGGAGAAGGTCATGACCCGCACCAGCAGTTGGGCCGCCGGGTTGTCGTGGGCGACCGACCGCATCTCCGGGATCGCTTCCCGGATCGCGTAGTTGAGCTGCCCGATCTTCTCCCCGGACATGGAGTACGAGCAGTCGAGGATCCAGATGAAGTGAACCGGGCGGTTCTCCATCGGGCCTCCGGGAATGTCGCTCACGTCGATATCACCCTCCGTTCAGCATGAGCAGGACGATGGCCACGGCCGCGCCACCCACCATGGCGGACGCGGCGACGAACAGGCCCAGGACGACGCGGCGTTGCCGCGCGGTATGGGTGGGCACCCCGGTGGGTGCGCGGGTGGATGCGGGTGTCACCTGGGGTGGTCTCCCTCGTCGTTCCAGACAGCGTCGACCCTAACCGGGTCTGTGGGGCCCGTCAGCGTTTTCCCGCCCCACGGGCCTCGGCGACCTCGGCCGCGAGCAACTTCCTTACGGGAAGTCCCGTTTGTGACAGCAGCCAGAGGACCGGCTCGGCCGCCCGGCGCTGTTCACCGCTCTGCGCGTCCGCTCCCGTGGCGGCGTGGGCGCTGACCGCCCAGTAGCGGGTGCGGCCGAAGCTGTGGTCGAGGCCGCGCACCAGATTGCCCAGCCCGATGCTCTCCAGCCAGGAGTCGATGCGCGGACCGGGCACGGGCAGGGAGACCAGCTGGTCGAGGACGTCCCGCTTGGTCACCACCGTGGCGACGGGGGTGCGCCGGCGCCGGCCGGTCAGTGCCTGCATCTCCCCCGCCAGCCGGTCGTACGTGGCGGTGGGGCCCTCCGGGGAGGGGCGGGCGGAGACCGCCCGTGGCGCGTCGTCGCCGCCCAGCCGGGCGCGCACCCCGGGCTCGGCCAGCGCGTCCACGACCATGACGACCCCGGTGGCGTGCGCGAGGTACTGCTGTTCGCGGACCGTCTTCGCGTCCCGCAGCGTCTCGCCCATCGGGTCGTACAGATACAGCAGCCGACGGCGCCGTCCGCGGGAGACCCGCAGCATGAAGGCCCGTGGCTGCCGGGCGGTGGTGGCGTAGGCGAAGCCGTCGCCGGCCAGCTGCCGGTCGAGCGCGTCGAGCTCCCGCGCGTCCTCGACGGTGGCGAACTCCACCTCCAGCGAACCGCGCCGGTCCCAGGAGCGCAGCCCGGCGACCATGGCCGCCAGCAGCATCGTCTTGCCCGACGACGTGCCGCCGACGATCGGCACGTGGACGATCCGCGCGGCGGCCAGCTTCCGGGGCAGCCGCTCGTCGCAGTGCGGGCAGTGCCCGGTCAGGGCGTCGCGGCCGGCCGGAAGGCTGGTGGCGAGCTTCCGGCCGCACGCGCAGATCCGCCACAGGGCGCCGAAGCGGCCCGGGCGCAGGCGGGCGTGGGAGGCACCGCAGTCCGGGCAGTGGTAGACCGGCAGGGCGATCGGCCGGTAGCAGCCGGGGTAGGGGCACTTCATACGGACGCCGCGGGCGAGCAGCCCGGCTCTTTCCACGGCCCGCGCGGCGAGGGCGGTCGCGGCGAGGGCCGCGCACACCACGGCGACCAGCAGGGCGAGCATCAGCAGTATGACCGCGAACAGTCCGGCGGTGCAGGCCGCGCCGAGGGCCGCGCCCACGGCGACGCCCAGGCCGGTCAGCCACAGGACGCAGCGGGTGAAGCCGTTCACCCCCCGGGAGCCGCCCGGGCGGCGGCCGTGCAGCAGATTGCGCGTGATCCGGCCGTACCACTCCTTGGTCAGGGTGTGTTCGACGGCGCGGGCTCCGCTGCGCGAGGCGGAGCCGATGTCCTTCCACACCTGGCGGAACCAGTACGAGAAGTGGGCCGGTTCGCCCGCCGTGCCGGGCCGCTCGAGGCGCGGGTCGGGGACGCCGGGCTGCCACGGCCCCAGGCAGCGGCCGGTCGTGCTGAGGGCGCGCCAGAGGAACTCCGGTGCGGTGCGCAGGAAGACGGCGAGGACGCAGAGTTGGAACGGTCCGCCCAGTAAGTAGGTCATCGGCCGTGCTCCTCACCGGGGCGTTCGATGTCTCCCGGCCCGTAGGCGGGTCCGGGGGCCCGGCCGCCGCGGCCGCGCCAGCGGCCGCCGAGCCTGCCGAGCACGCCGGGCCGGTGCCAGTCCCCGAACGCCTCGGCCCAGCCGCCTCCTCGTCGTCGCAGGCTCTCCAGGAGGGCGTCGACGTCCTCGGCGGGCATCCGGCGTACGACGGGCTTCAGCACGGAGGACAGCAGTTCGGTGCGGGTCCGCTCCCAGAGGGGGTCGGCTCCGGAGGCGGTGTGCCAGGCGACGAAGCAGGCGGCCGCGTACGACGGGGAGCGGCGCAGCGCGCTGCCGACGCCGTCACCGCGGGCCCGCTCGGTGTAGGTGCGCAGCAGCATCTCGTCGCCGGAGTGGATGAGGGCTCGCAGTTCGCCGGGGGGCTGTCGTTCGGCCAGCAGCCGGTCGGCGAGGGCCCTGCCGAGTCGTTCCTCGATGCCGGGTTCGAGGGGGGCCGCCTGGGGGCGTACGGCGAGCGCCCGTTCGGTGAACCCCGGCTGGGCTTCGCCGGTGGTCAGCTCGCCGGCCAGTTCGAGGAGGAGCAGCGCGGCCCGCTGCCGGGGGGCGAGGGCGCTCGCGCAGTGGACGAGCAGGGCTTTGGCGAGGTCGGGTGCCTCCCGGTCGTCGGGGGCGCTGTCCAGGGCGGCCTGGATGAACACCTCGTCGAGGCCCGCCGCGCGGTGCCAGGCCGCGGGGAGCTGGGCGAGCAGGGTGCCCGCCTCCACGGGGCGCAGCGGGCGGTCGCCCTGGACGAGGCGGAAGGCGGCGCGCAGGACGGACGGTTCGGCCTGGTGCTCGGCGCCGGCGGCCTTCATGAGCGCGTCGAGCAGGGCCGGCCGGTCGGGGCGCAGCCGGCCGTCGGCCGTCAGGACGCCGAACTCGCGGGCCGTCCTGAGGTGGGGGTGACCGGTGAGGTCGGCGTCGGGCAGTGCGGCGAGGGCGTGGGAGACACGGCCCGGGTCGTCGGTCGCGGCGTGCTGGTCGAGGGCGTCGAGCACGGTGGCGGTGAGGGTGCCGTGCGGGGCGAGGGCGGTGCGCACGGCTTGGCGGTCCTCGGCGGTGCCGTCCAGCAGGGCCGCGGTGAGGCGGGCGGTGAGGGCGGGCCCGGCGCCGCCGTAGGTGGCGCGGAGTGCGTCGGCGAGGCCGAGCAGGGCGAGGAGCGGGCCGAGGGGGCTGTCGGGGGCGGCCGCCGCCCGGTCGAGTGCGTCGTGCAGGTCGCCCCGGAGGGGAGCGGTGGCCGTGTCGTCGGCCAGTCGGGAGAATTCCTCGGCGAGCCCGGCGAGGGCCGTCCATTCCTCGGGGGTGCGGTCCGTGCCGCCGGCGGCGAGGGTGGTGAGCAGCGGCGGCCAGAGGGTGTCGTCGGACCCGGTGTGCTCGTGGGCGGCGCGGGCCGCGGCGGTGCGCCCGGTGGCGTCGAGGGTGATGCCGGCGCGGGCCGCGAGGACGGCCAGCAGCCCGGCGTCAGAGCCGGTGTCGTGGCCGGTCCGGGCCGCCTCGGCGAAGAGTTCGGGCCGGTCGGCCAGCCAGACGCGGGCGGCGACGGCCGCCCAGGGGTCCGGCTCCCGGCGGGCGGGGCTGGAGTGGCCTCCGGCGCAGTCGTGGACGCGGTAGCGGTGGTCGGCGGCGGCCCCGGCGAGGTCGAAGTCGGCGTCCGGGAGGGTGCCGACGATCTGCTGGCGGGCGAGCTGGGGCCGGCGGGTGTAGGTGGTGAAGGTGAGCCGGTCGGCCCGGTCGCGGGGCAGGACGGCGCTGGCGACGGCGATCCAGTGCGCGGTGTCGGCGCTGTCGCGTTCGACGACGAGGAGCTGCGGGGCGTCGGGGGTGTGCAGCAGGGCTCGTACGTCGGCGAGGAAGGGTTCGAGCCGGTCCGCGCGGGCGCGGCAGAAGCGGATCAGGCCGGCGCGGTCGACCCGCCGGGCGGGGGTCAGGGTCGTGAGCGGGCCGGGGTGGCGCTCGTCGGGGGTGCGGTCGGTCCACGACGGTGACTCCCACGCCTCGATGGGCAGCAGGCCGCCGGGCAGGGAGCCGTCCTCGGGCAGGCGGACGGCGTGGGCGTGGAAGTTGCCGTAGCGGCCGCTGTAGTCGGTGCCGGTGTAGACCGTCCGGCACAGCAGCCGGCTGCCGTCGGACAGCGCGTTGTGGCTGAAGGCGACGGGGAACACGGCGAGTTCGTCGCGGGTCGGGCGGCCGGGGGCGTCGCGCGGGGGTTCGTACCCCACCAGTTGCTCGACCTCCCCCAGCAGCGCGGTGGGCAGGGCGGCGCTGACGGCGGTGAAGCGGAAACCGGAGCCGTCCGGGCCGGGGGCGGCGGAGGTGTAGTGCAGCTGCGGCAGGTTCACGCGGCTCCCTTCTTGGCCTTGCGGACGGGCAGCAGGCCGCGGCGGGCCAGCAGCCACAGCAGGGGGTCCTCCACCCGGGTGGGCTGGGGGCCGGACTTGGGGGCGTCGGCGGGGGCGTCGGCCGGCGGCGGGGCGCCGAGCGCGGAGAGGCCGAAGAGGGCGACGTCGGAGAAGTCGCTGTCGAGCTGCCGGCACAGCGCCCCGCCGTCCCAGCCCTCCAGCAGCGAGCGCACCTCCTCGTGGACGACGGGGCGCTCGGCCTCGTCCAGGGCGCCGCCGTGGTGCGGGGCGTTGTGGTGCAGCGGCGACTGGGGGGAGAGCAGCGGGCGCAGCATGTCCGTCTTGGTGAGCGCCACGGCGATGGGGGTGGACAGGCGGCCGCGGGAGCCGGAGCGGCCGTGGCCGCGCAGTTGGGCGGCCACGTCGGCGGCGATCTGCTGGGGCGCGGTCTCCACCGGCGGCAGGGGCGGCCCGCCGGCGGAGCCCAGCTCTTCCCTGACGGGCGCCATCTGCAGCGGGTCGACCAGCAGGATGATGCCGTCGGCGGCGGCGAGGTAGGCGGTGTAGCGGTCCATGGCCTCGGCGTTGCGCAGGTCCTCGCCGGCGGCGTCGAAGAAGACGAGGGCGGTGTGCCGGCTGCCTTCGCCGAACCGGCCCCGGTGGGGCACGCTCAGCCGGTACAGCAGCGGGTCGTTGAAGCCCAGCGCGGCGGGCCGGGTGGCTTCGGGGAGCTGGAGCCGTTCGTAGAGTTCGGCGGCCATGTCCCGGTCGCGGCGCTGGGTGTCGCTGCCCATCGCGGCCAGCGACGCCCGGTAGGCGCCGCCGACGCGGTGTCTCAACTCGTTGACGAGCACGGCGACGTAGGTGCTCTTGCCGGTGGCCTTGGCGCCCACCAGGGCGATGATGCGGCTGTCCTGGTCGCAGTAGTCGCTGGGCAGGTCGCTGTGGCACTGCCGGCAGACCCGTACGGGGGTGGCGACGCCGCAGCCCGGGCAGTCGGCCCGCTTGGCGCCGATGCGGAAGGCGCGCGGCGGGTCGAAGACGGGGCCGCGCATCCGGGCCTGCGGGGCGACGGAGGCGCCTTTGAACTGGGCCCACACGTCGTCCCGTTCGGGGTCGCACTTGGTGCCGCCGCGGATGCCGGAGGCGGACATCAGACAGCGGTAGCCGAGCCGGCCGGACTGGCCACGGGTGAAGCAGTAGGGACAGATGACGGTCGTCATGTCAGCGCACCACCAGGTCCTTGTGCGGGGGTTCTTCGAGTCGTACGGCAGGGGCGTGCGGCCCGGTCAGGAAGGCTCGCAGGGTATACGGGCGGCGGACCCCCGCGTCGGCCACGGCGGCGTCGAGGTCGCACCGCACGGGCCCGGCGAGCAACTCCGCGCCGCTCAGGCGCAGTACGGGCGTGCCGTCCCGCTCGGTGCGCGGCGGGGCCGGTGCCTGGCGGGAGGTGCCTGCCGCGCGGGCGACCAGCACGAACCCGGGTAGTTCCGGGGCGGCTTCACCCGTTTCACCGGCCGGCCCGGCGGGTTCGGGGGTGTCGGCCTGGACGGTGACGCGGCGGCGTCGGGCGGTGAGGAAGCCGGGGCGGTCGAGCGCGTAGCCGATGGCCACGTCTGCGGGGAGGACGGTCTCGGCGCAGGCGGGCGGGAGGACGACGTCCGCGTCGGCGACCGCGAGGGGTTCGACGCGGAACCGCGCGGGCGCGCGGGTGAGGGCGAGGTGGAGGCCCTCGCGGAGGTAGGCGCTGCGGGTCAGCCGCCGCTCGTGGGCCTGGTCCGACTGCCACCAGCGGACGAGGACGCGGTCCGTGGCGCGCGGCCAGTCGAAGGTCAGCCGGGCGCGGGTGGGCTCGGTGCGGCGGGCCGTGAGCTCCGGCACGCCTTCGGGCACGTCGACGCGCACGCTGGGGCCCGCCACGACCCGGTCGCCGAGGACGGTGACGGCGGTGAGGCGGGTGGTGGCACCGGCCGGCGGGCGGTACGCGGCGCTCCCGGCCCGGGGCGCTCCGCACGGGGGCCAGGACAGCTCGGGCGGCAGGTCGGCGGCGGGCGTGCGCAGATCCTCGCCGGGCGGGGGCGGCGGGCCGGGCCAGTCGAGGAGCCGCACCTGTCCGCGGGCCCCACCGGTCCAGTCGACGTCCAGGACGCCGGGTTCCTCGCCCTGGCGTACGGTCAGGCCGGTCACAGGGTCGGGCCAGGGGTGGACGGTACGGTGGGCGGCCACCCCCGGGGAGCGGACCTCCCGGCCTGCGGCGGTGCGGTAGACGCAATGGATCCGGTAGCGGTGCTCGCCGGGCGGCAGGCCCCGGTCGGTGAATCCGTGCGGGCCGGCGGGCACGTCGGTGGCCGCGGGGTCCGGGCCGGTCCGTACGACGGTGACCCGGTGGGTGCCCGGCGGGGTCCGCCACTGGGCGTCGACGCGGGCCCGGCCGTCGGCCAGCGTCACGTCCGACACCTCGGGTGCGACGAGGACCTCGGCGCTGACGAGCGGTCTTCCCGCGATCCGGCCGCCGTCGAGCGGAAGGGCGGCGTAGCGGACGCGCTCGCCGAGCGGGGCGGCCCCGTCGACGATGTCGCCGCCGCCGCTGGTGGGCGTGGGGACGGTGAGTTCCGTCCACGCGTCGCGCCCCGCCGCGCCGCGCAGGAGCCGCCAGGTGCGGTGGTCCGGGGGCTGCTGGGGGTCGGCGGGCCGGCGCAGCCGGACGCCGTCCTGCCGGACCTCGGCGCGCAGGACGGTGGGGCGGCAGGTGCGCAGGAGGCCGTGGAGGGCGTCGGTGTCGTCCTCGGCGGTGAGCAGGGCGCGCAGGTAGTGGTCGGCCGCCGCATCCGTGGCGCCGCGGCGTTCCAGGGCGTGGGCTTCCCGGAGGAGGGCGTCGGTGCGGCGGGCCCGGGACGCGACGCGGGTCACCAGGTGGGCGAGACGCTGATCACCCGCCGGGGCGGGTGCCGTGGCGGGTACCTGCCGGGTGAGGGCGTGGGCCCGCCGGGTGTGTCCGGCCCGCCAGACGTCGAGCAGGGTCTCGGCCGCCGCGCGGGCGGCGGGCGTGGTCCGGGCCGCGCGGCGGGCGGCGTGGGCGAGGGCCGCGGCTTCGGCGGGGTCGACGCCGAGGGCCGTCGCCGCCTGGGCGCTGGGGCCGCGCGGGGTGTCGCGCAGCAGTTGGAGGAGTTGGTACAGGACGACCCGGCGCAGGCCCATGGGGTGCTCGGCGAGGGCGGCGTCGTAGTGGGCGAAGAGGGAGCGCACCGGCTCCGGCGCGCCCGCGCGCAGGGCCGCGTCGCGGGCCTCGGCCAGCAGGGCGCGGTCGACGTGTCTGCGGCGTCCGCCGCGGCCGGGGACGCGCAGCCCGTCCAGGATCTGGAAGTACGCGCCGGGGGCGCCGCCGGTGCTGCCGGGCGGCAGCAGCGCGTCGGCGGCGTGCCGGAATCCCGCGGCCCGTTCGGCGGCGCGGAGTTCGGCCCAGCCGGGCACGAGGGGGGAGAGCGGCATGTCCGGCAGGGCTTGTGGCAGCCCGAGGACATCCCCGAAGTCCCGACCCATTGCTCTCGCCCCCGTGCCCCGTGCCCCGTTCCGTGCGAAGTGACATCCCACCAGATCCGGGGGACTCTCGCCCGCGCTTTCGAAGAAAGGGCGGGCGGGGAAGGTCAGGCCTGGCCCGCGGCCTCCACGACCCGGGTCAGCAGGGCGAGGAACTGTTCCCGCTCGGCGGGGGTGAGCGGGGCGAGCAGTGCCTCGTTCGCCTCGTCGCCCAGTTTCGCGAGCCGGGTGAGACGTCTGCGTCCCTCGGGGGTGATGGTGATGGCGTTCTTACGGCGGTCGCCCGGGTCGGGAGTGCGGGTGACGAGGTCGTCGGCCTGGAGGTCATTGAGGATGCCGACCATGTCCTTGGGGTCGAAGCCGGTGGTGCGGCCGAGTTCGGCCTGGGCCACCGGCCCGAGGTCGGCGACGGCGGACAGCACCGCGTGGTGCGGCATGCGCATGCCTTCGCGGGCCAGCGCCTCGCCCACGAGGCGGCGGCCGCGTGCGGAGGCGCGGCCCAGCAGCCAGCTGGGCAGGGAGCGGATCCGGGTGAGGGCGGGCTCGTTCTCTGACATGGCGGCACCCTATCCACCGAATCGTTGGGCACCCCCACGAAAAACCATTGGCCTCACCCATGAATTCTCGTATCGTTGGAGCCACCAACGACATCGGTGGAGGTAGAGGTAACCCATGCGTCGCGTCCGGTATCACGAGAACGGCGGCCCCGAGGTCCTGCGCGTCGAGCAGACCGACGTACCGCGGCCGGGCCCCGGCGAACTGCTGCTGCGCACCGAGGCGATCGGCGTCACCCTGCCGGTGGTCCGCAAGGTCCGCGGCGGCGGTCTGCCGCTGCCCGCGAGCCTGGGCGGCGAGGTCGCCGGGAAGATCGTCGCCGTCGGCCCGGACGTGACCGGCTTCGCGGTCGGCGAGCGCGTCACGGGCCTGTGCTTCGGCGACGGCTACGCCGACCACTCCCTCCTCCACTCCGCCATGGCCTCATCCGTCCCCGAGGGCGCGAGCGCCACCGACGCGGTCGCGCTCGTGCGCTGCGGACTGGTCGCCCTCGGCGCCTACGAGGCCGCCCGCCCGGCCGAGGGCGAGTCGGTGCTGGTGACGGCGGCCGCGAGCGGCGCCGGGCACCTCGCCGTGCAGCTGGCGAAGGCGCGTGGCGCCGGGCGGGTCGTGGCCGCCGTCGGCTCGGCCGCGAAGGCGGACTTCGTACGGTCGCTGGGGGCGGACGAGGTCGTGAGCTACGACGAACTCCCCACCCGCGGCGGACCCGAAGCGGCCGCGATGCCCTTCGAACCCGTGGACATCGCCCTGGACGCGGTCGGCGGCGAGCTGCTCTCCCCCGCCGTCGCCTCGCTGGCACCGGGCGGCCGGCTGGTGGCGTACGGCTCGGGCGGCGGGACCATCGAGGCCTACGACCTGCTGGTGGGCGCCAAGTCCGCCATCGGCTTCCAGATGGCGCTCGTCGCCCGCCACCGCCCCGCGCTGATGGAGCGGTGGCGGCAGGAGCTGTGGGGACTGTTCACCGCCGGGCGGCTGCGGCCGCGCGTCCACGTCGAACTGCCGCTGGAGGAGGCGGCCACGGCGCACGCGATCATCGAGTCCCGCACCAACCGGGGGAAGGTGGTCCTGCGACCCGTGTGAGCGCATTCGGCTCATGGCGCTTGTGGGGTGAGGAGCCGCCACGTACGTTCGGCCCACCGGACATGGGTGGTGTGGGACGCCCGGTCCACCGTGTCACGACATGTCATGACGTGCCTCGACGCGAAAGGGACGGGCCATGGCGCCGCTTCCTCCGGCACAGCCCCCGCGCACCCTCAGACGCACCGCCGTACGGCGTGTCACCGGCGCCGTGCTCGCGGGCGCCGTACTCGCCCTTCTCCCCCAGCCACCGGCCACGGCACTGGAAGACCCCGCCGCGGACCCCTCCACCGTGGCCCGTACCGGTTTCGAGGAGCGCGTGCTGTTCAAGGCCGCGCAGGACCCCGGCTACGCCTGCTACCGCATTCCCGCGCTCGTCACCACCGTGCGCGGCACGCTCCTCGCCTTCGCCGAGGGCCGCAAGCACAACTGCGGCGACGCCACCGACATCGACGTCGTCCTCAAGCGGTCCACCGACGGCGGCCGCACCTGGGGCCCGCTGCGTGTCGTCGACGCCGGGCGCGGCGACACGCACGGCAACCCGGCGCCCGTCGTCGACCGGCGCACCGGCCGGATCGTGCTGGCCACCACGTACAACAAGGGCCGTCCGGACGCCGGGAACTGCGATACGCCCTGTGAGCGCACCCCCCATCTCCAGTACAGCGACGACGACGGTCTGACCTGGTCGCGGCCGCGCGACCTGAGCGCGACGCTCCGGCCGCGCGGCTGGAACTCCTGGTACGCGACCGGGCCGGGCCACGGCATCCAGCTCACGCGCGGGCGGCACCGGGGCCGGCTGATCGTCGGGGTCAACGCCGAGAGCCACGACGGCACGCGGCCCACGGCGAACCACGCGGCGCTCGCCTACAGCGACGACTCCGGTGCCCACTGGCGGCTCGGCGCGGTGGACACCCACCGGATCCGCCCCGACGGCACGTACCGGCAGAAGCCGTCCGAACTGACCCTCGCCGAGCGGACCGAGCCCGACGACCGCTCCGGCT